>DATGHZ010000032.1:0-25886 GCA_035307565.1 bacterium
GTCGCCTGGCGCGAGGAGTACAACAAAACGAGACCGCACTCCAGTTTAGGCGACGTTCCGCCGGAAGCGTTCGCGGCCCGATGGCTGGCGGCCGCGCAGACATGAGCTCGATTGTAGAAGGCCGTGTAGAGCAGGTCCGGATTGGACCAAGGTTGGGGAGCAGCTCAACCACCCGAAGTGACACCATCAACCGTGTGCAGCTTTTGGGGTGCACTGCTGCCCCCCCCGATGCTTACTTTCGACTGGTGCCTACAGTCAAGCCGCTGTTCATACGCGATGACTTTACTGTGTCCACACCCGGTTTCTACATTAATTACATACGTGATCCGGACGTACCCAGCAGCGCGCTCCGCCTCAACTATTTCACCGTCGACGCGGCCCGGACCATCGACGGCATCGAGAGTTTCGTCCGGCAGAGCGACGCACTGACGATCGTTCGAACAGAGCACGCCGACCGCACCCGGCCGCTGGACGAGTACGATGAAGGACGCGACAAACTCGAACTCAATTTCAGAAATTTCTTAGATGCCAACACGCGGATCTGTTTGGATATGCTCGAGAACTTCGGCGCCCACTCGTTTCAAAGTCTCGTCGCGGCGTACCGTTTCATCCTACTGCCGCAACGCGTTCGTCCGGAGGAGGTGCTGGAAGAGTTTTTCCTCCAGCACAGCGAGGCGTTCAATCAACTGAACGAGCGAGGGCTTGCCGGCATATTCTGGAACGACCTCGTTCACGTGCACCGCGGACGCGACGTGGGCCTGCACTTTCTCGTCAACATGGTCACGCTGCCGGACGCGGCCTACAGCCTGTAATATCAGCGCCCCGACCCCGGGGGCTGAGCGGGACCGGGGCCGTCCTACTGGTGCCGCTCGGCGGGTTCGGCGCGGTCGCCCAGCCGCCGTCCGAGCAGCGCCACGAGCGCGCGGGCGATCATCTCTTTGCCCTGTACGACCTGCTCGACGCTGCCGTCGGGCCGGACGAGATGACCGGTGTGCGCCCCCTGCTCAATGTCCCGCATGTCGTTCGCGACAACGAGGTCGGCGTGCGTGCGCCGCGCCCAGTCCGCGGCGATGCCCACCAGTTCCCCGGCCGATTTGTCCACTTCGAGCTTGAACCCGATGAAGAACGTCCGCGGCGCGAGCTCGCGCACCAGCGCCGCCGCCTTCGGCGTCGGGACGAGGTGGACGAGCCACTCGCTCTGGTTGCTCGAGACCTTCTCTTCGCGCGTCTCGGCGGGCTGGAAGTCGAGAACGGCCATCGCATGCACGACCGCGTCGTAGCCGGCCGGCAGTTCGTGGCGGAACACCGCCACCAAGTCGTCGACGGTATCGATCGGCAGGACCCGCAGGTGGTCGATCCGCCCGCCCCGGACCAGGGGCAGCGCGCTGCCGCGGCCGTAAACGAACGTGACGTCGGCGCCGGCGTCCAGTGCCGCTTCGGCGATGAGCGACCCCAGCCGGCCCGTCGATTTATTCGAGAGAAACCGGACAGCGTCTAGGGGCGCCCGGGTTGGACCGGACGTAATCAGGATGCGGCGTCCCCGGAGGCTCATCGAGTGATTTCCTAGGCCGGCTGCGCCTGTGGGCCGCCGCCGGCGTCGAGCAGCGCAAGGCGAATTTCCTCACGAACTTCCGGATCGCGCTCGCAGCCGGCCCGGCGCCGGAGGTGATCGCAGGCACGTTCCCCGCTGATCCGTCCGAGCGCCCAGGCGGCGTGCGCCCGGACGAGGGGATCCGCATCGGCAAGCGCCTCCGCGAGCGCGGGGACGGCGGCCGGATCACGAGCGTTGCCGAGCGCGACGGCCACGTTGCGGCGGAGGCCGCGCCGCTTGGTGCGCTTCACAGGCGAGCCGCGGAAGCGGCGGCGGAACTCCGCGTCGGTGATGTTGAGCAGCGGAATCAACTCGGGCCGCGGCCCCGTCTCCGGCCTGGGCGCCAATTCCGGATGGCGCGCCGCGGCGGTGCGCACGTTGTGCGGGCACACTGTCTGGCAGATGTCGCAGCCGAAGATGTGATCGCCGATCTGCGGCCGCAAATCGCGCGGGATCACGCCGCGGTGTTCGATCGTCAGATAGGAAATGCAGCGGCGGGCGTCCACCGTGTACGGAGCGACGATGGCGCCGGTCGGGCACGCGTCGAGGCAGAGGCGGCACTGGCCGCAGTCGCCGTCCGCCTCCCCATCGGGCGCGATTTCGAGATCGGTGAGGATCTCGCCGAGGAACACCCACGAGCCGTACGTGCGCTTCGTGATGATCATGGTGTTCTTGCCGAACCACCCGATGCCGGCGCGGCGGGCCGCGGCGCGGTCGATGACGGGGCCGGTGTCCACATAGTAGCGCGCGCTGCGCGCGCCGCGGCGGCGCAGCCATTCCGCGAGCCGCCGCAGGCGCGGTTCCATCACAAGATGGTAGTCGTCGCCGTGCGCGTACCGGCTGATTCGTCCGCGCGGCCGGCCGGGTCCGGCGCCGTCACGCTCGCCGGCGGTCTCAGCGGCCGGACCGGTGTGCGCCGCGGGCACCGCGTCCCCGTAGTAGAGGCCGACGACGACGAGCGAGCGCACCTCGGGGACCACCGTTGCCGGCGCCGGCGACCGGGGCGCGTTGCGCGCCATGTACGCCATCTCGCCGTGGTAGCCTCGCGCCACCCAGTCCGTGAGCGCGCGGCCCTCCCGGGCGAACGGCTCGGCCGTTGCGATGCCGCAGAGGTCAAATCCGGCGGCGCGCGCTTCCGCCTTGACGGCGGCGGCCCGCGCGACGGGAGTGTCGTCGGCGGCGCTCGTCACAGTTCGGTCACGACTAAAGTATATAGTATCGGCCGGAGCCGGAGGACTCGCGGGGGGACGCGCCGGAACCTGTCGAGCGTGAACACACAGCCCTCGCTGGCCGCCACCGACGTTGCGCGATCGTTCGGGCGACGGGTGGTCCTTCGCGGCGTGACGTTCCAGGCGCACACCGGCGAGATGATCGGCATCGTCGGTGAGAACGGCGCCGGCAAAACGACACTCCTTCGGATCGTCGCCGGTCTGCTGCCGGCGTCGCGCGGCCACGTAGAGGTCCGCGGCCGGCTCGGCTACTGTCCGCAGGAACCGCAGGTGCACACGGCGCTGACCGTGGCGCAGAACCTCGAATGGTTCGCGGCCGCGTACGGGATGGCGCGCACGGCGCCGGCCGATGCCCTGATGGAACGGCTGGGCTTTGAGCGGTACCGGCACGTCCTGGTGCGGGATCTCAGCGGGGGCACGCGCCAAAAGCTCAACCTGACCCTCGCCGTGATGCACGCGCCGGCGATCCTGCTGCTCGACGAGCCTTACCAGGGATTCGACTGGGAAACCTACCAGCGGTTCTGGGCGCTGGCGGAAGAATCACGCCGTGCGGGTCAGACCATCGTGGTCATTTCGCACCTGTTCTATGAATTGGCACGGTTCGACCGGGTGCTGCGGCTGCGAGACGGCGTGCTGACGGCGGATCTGTCCGCATGATCTCGCAGTTTTGGGCGACCTTTCGGCTCAGCCTCGTCGAGCAGAAACACAACAGGTTCGCGATCGCCCTCCTGCTCGTTTACCTGCCGGCGTGGTTTGCCATCATCGCCGCACTCTCCGCGGGCACGATCGAGTTCAAACTGCGCGCCTTCGGCATCACGGTCATCACCAGCCAGCTGCGTCTCTCGCTGCTGACGGGGATGCTGAACGCGACCACGCTTATCATGGGCTTCGTGGGCCTCAGCGTCATGCGCCAATCCGAGGCCGTCGACCAGCGGCTGGTGCTGTGCGGCCACTCGCGCGGCGCGCTCCTGCTGGGCCGCCTCGTTGCGCTCGGCCTCGTGTCGCTGGCCGTCGCCGCCTACGCGACGAGTATGGTGTCGCTCTTCTTTCCGGTGAGGGACTTCGCCGAGGTGGCAGCCGGGACGTTCGTCGCCGTGGCGGCCTACGTCGCGATCGGCATGTTGGCCGGCGTCGTCCTGCCCGGCGACCTCGAAGGCTTCTTCTTCATCATCATGCTCAGCCTCGTCGATACGTTTATGCAGAACCCGATCGGCAGCGCCGCGGCGAACCACCGGGTCGTCGAGTTCTTTCCGTCCTATCTCCCGATGCAGATGGTCGTGGCGGGGGCACTCACGAGCCGCGCCGCGTGGTGGCAGTTCTGGGCCGGGCTGGGGTGGGCCGCGGGCTTCGGTCTCCTCGGCCTGGCGGCGTTCTGGTACCGGACACGGACGGCGCGGACGGCGGGAAACGCACGCGTGAGTGCGAGGACATTCGCGGGCTAGACGGCGGTACCGCTCCGGAAGCCCACAATATGGAAGGTTCCCAGGCGCCGGTTGGACGTGGGTTGCCATTCCACCCGGATCGGAACGGCGAAATCGGGCGCCAGCCGGCCGTGCTCGATCCAGTAGCGCGCGTGCTCGTCGTTGAGAATCGACGGGTTCGCCTTGGCCACCAACGTAAGCGGCGCGTCGACGATGTGGACTTCGTCGAGCTCAGCGAGCGCGGCAAGTTCACGGCGCAGGCGCTCACGCACCTCATGTGCCGGCAGCGGCCGAACGTTCACGAGCCCGATGTTGCGCCCGAGCGGACCGATGATCTTGACGTTGGCGAGGTCGGCCGGGGTGCCCGCCTCGCGCAGGACGCGCAGCACGACCTCGTTGGCCTTTGCCACCGCCTGGCCGTGATACTCCGGCGACACGAGCGGCTTGAGGAGGTGCTTGAGCTTGCAGCCCTCCCGGCCCGGGTTCTCGCCGATGCGCGGCGGCCGGACGCCCATCGCGTCGGCCAGCGCGCGGATCTGAGGTTTGTCCAGATCGAGCAGCGGCGCGTAGTAGCCGTTGCACACCTTCAGGCCCAACTGTCCCCAGGTGTCGCTGCGGTTCGCGCCGGTGAGCACGAGCCGGCCGCCTGCGACCGCTTTGACCATGCCGAGCTTGATCTCGCGGGTGCACCGGTTGCACGCCGGGCCCGCCGCCTGAACCCGGTGCTGTTTGTACTGGCCGAGCAGGCAGCGCTGCCGCAGCCCGAGCGACTCGGCGACCTCCAGGACGATCTCGTTGCCGCGTGTGTAGGCGTACGGACCCATGTTGACGGTCACGAGCAGTACCTGCTCGGAGCCAAGGGCGTCGCGCGCAAGGGCCGCAACGAGCGTGCTGTCGAGCCCTCCGCTGAACGCGACCACGATCGGCCCGCCGGCGGCGGTATCGCCGATCTCTTCAATCAACCGCGCGCGCAGGGCCGCCTCCCCACAAGTCGCTGCGCCGGCTGCGACAAGCGTTTCCACGCATCCAGCCTACCCGATTCCGCGGCGCTTGTCATCGGCGGAGGACGCGGGCACGAAGGAGGCGTTCCCGATCACATGAAAGTGCAGGGCATCGTCGAGGCGATCGGCCGCGCCGTGATGTGATGCGGCGATCGGCGTCGATGCCGTCGGGGGTGGGGCGGATGCGGGCGCGGATGTGGGCCGCGTTGATCGCGGCGATGCTCGTGGCCGGGATCTGGCCGGCTGCAGGAATCGGTCAGAGCAGAGCCGCCAATGTCGCAGCAGTTCATCAAGGGGCTGACCGCCGGCGCGGTCAGGGGGTGATCGACGGGCTCAGATCGCCGGGGAGAAATCGGTCGCCTGCAGCAGCGCGGTCCGGATGCTCTCCACGATAAAGCCGCGCTCGTGGCTGTTGTTGCGCGCGGCCTGCCATTCGGGGTCCGACTGAAAGGCGCCCCAGCGTTTGTCCCGTGTCTCCCAGTTCTCGTAGCGCGTGATGTACACGAGCTCATCAACCTCGCCCACAACCGTCTCCCAAAAGCCGACGACGTGGATGCCGTGCTTCTTGAAGAGCCGCATCGTATGATCCCGAAAACGTGCCAGCACATCCGTTCTGCGGCCGGGCATGCAGCGGTAGACGCGAAGTTCATACACCATCGGACACCTCCATGAATGCGGGCCCCAGCCGGCCTATGCCTGACGGGCTGAACGTCCGATCAGTGGCAGCGGCCGTCGCCGAACAGCAGGCTGAGGCCGCACGGCGACAGGAACATCGCACGGTGATCATGACCGACGCCCGGCACGACATGCAGCGAATGCCTTTCGAGCACGCCGGTGTCGAGCACCGCCTGCACATAACGAAAATACCGTTGCCCCCGTTCGAGTCGTGTCGGCCCCTGGACCGCCGCCGCGCACGATTTGTCCAGGGAATCGCTGTTCGGGTCCGAATCCGCCTCGCCCAGCAGGTAGGCGACCGCGCGCCGGCCGTACTCCCGCGCGAGCGCCCCGTTTCCGCCCGCCCCGCCGTACGCGGCGACGGCCTCGGCCGCATACGGATTCAGGTTCTCGAGGCCGTACCGGTAGCGGTTGAAGTCCTCGCACTGCGCACGCGGGTAGGACGCCAGCGTCCCGTCTCCGTTGACACGGCGGTCATCGAAATAGAGGTACGAGGACGGGTTCGAGACGACGTAACGGATATCGAGCCCGGCCGCGCGCAGCGCCGCATGCACGCGGTTGAAGGCGGCGTAGCGATGGACAAACTGGCCGCCCGCGGAGTGTCCCGCGACGACGACCGTCCGCAGCGCCGGAAACCGTTCGCGGTCGAGCGCCGCGGCGAGCATCGCGTCGACCACGGCGTACGAACTGGGCCCGCCCTCAGGATGGACGGCGCGATCTCCGATCTTCCAGCCCTCCGGCGTCCAGTACGGGACTTCCCGATCCAGTGCGAATTTCTCCGCGTCGGGGACGGCCAGAAACTGCGGCGTGAGGATCAGCACCGCGTCGGAGCGGGCACCCGCGGCCTGCGCGGCGGCTGCGGTGCTCTCAAAGTAGACGTCGGCGTTGCGCAGCGTGCCGTTGATGACGATGACAAGCCGTGCCACACGGGGATGCGGCGCCAGCAGGTCGCCCGTCCCGAACAGCGGCATGCGCAGGCTCTGCCCTTCCACGAGGAGGGGAATCCGTTGATCCGCGGCGCGCAGCACGGGGGCGGGGGGAGGCGGGTTCATTCAAGCATCTGCTACCTCGGCATTCTGGGAGACTCCTCTCGCTGAGCGGAGGGCTCCGTCCCGCCGCGACCGTATTCGTCTACAGTGAACGTCTCTTCCCTCGTGTCGCTACAGGACATTCGGCGGGCCCGCGAGGTCATCGCCGGCCGCGTGCACCGCACACCGCTGCTCTCGTCCGCGCTGCTGGGCCGGCTGACGCCGGCGGGCCGCGCCGAAGGCGCCGGCGTGCGACTCTTTCTCAAAGCCGAAAATCTGCAAAAGACGGGTTCGTTCAAGCCGCGCGGCGTGCTGAACAAACTGCGCAGCCTGTCCGACGAGGAAAAACGGCGGGGGCTCATCACGATCTCCGCGGGCAACCATGCCCAGGCGCTCGCCTACGGCGCGGCCGCCGAGGGGCTGCGCTGCATCGTCGTCATGCTGGAGGGCGCCAGTGAAACGAAAGTGGCGGCGAGCCGGGCGTACGGCGCGGAAGTCGTCATTCACGGCACAATGCACCAGGCGTTCGAAAAGGTGGAGGAATTGCGGGCGGCGCGCGGGCTGACGCTGGTGCATCCCTTCGAGGACCCCTTCGTCATCGCCGGCCAGGGCACGGTGGGGCTCGAAGTGCTGGAGGACCTGCCCGACGTGGATGTGGTGGTCGTGCCCATCGGCGGCGGCGGGCTGATCTCGGGCATTGCGGCGGCGATCAAACAGACCCGCCCCTCCGCGCGCGTTATCGGCGTCGAGCCGCGCGGGGCGGCGACGCTGACCGAGGCGCTGCGGGCGGGACGGCCGGTCCGGCTCGCGAGCGTGACGACGATCGCCGACGGGCTCACCGCGCCGATCGCCGGCGCGCATACGCTGGCGCACGTTCGGGCGTTCGTGGACGAGATCGTGCTGGTGTCCGAGGATGAACTCGCGGAAGGCGTGCGCGCGGTGCTTCAGTATGCGAAGTTGCTGGCCGAACCCGCGGGGGCGGCGGGCGTCGCCGCGCTGCTGGCCGGCCGCGTGGCGCCTTTGGCCGCGGACGCGAGGGTCGCGGTTGTGCTGAGCGGCGGGAACGTCGACCTGGCGCGCCTGCGGCAGGTCCTCCAGCCGGCGTCGTTGTAGGCGTGGGCGCGGCCGTCCGAGGCCCTGTTGGCGGCGCGGGCCGGCGCGCGGGGGCCGAACGCGGCGCCGATCCGCGGCGTACTGGATCGCAGACGCGCCGGGCGCGTCCATGGGGGAATGCGGGAAGGTGGGGTGTCGATGATACGACGGATGTGCGTTCTGGTTGTCGTTGTGTCAACCGCGGCGTGGGCGCTCGCGCCGGCCCGGTTGCCGGCCGAGGCGCAGGGACCGCGGACCGTTACGGTCGGCCTCTACGCCGATGCGATCAGTCTCGATCCAGAGGACACGAACGACAACCTGTCGCTCTCGGTCGAACGGGAGATCTACGACGGGTTGTTGGGGTTTGATTCGAACATGAAGGCCATCCCCCAATTGGCGACGTCCTGGGAGGCCTCTCCCGACGCCAAGGTCTTTACGTTCCACCTGCGGCCGGGCGTCAAGTTCCAGGACGGGAGTCCGCTGGACGCCGAGGCGGTGAAGCTGAACTTCGACCGCGCCCGCGACGCGGCGCACAAACTCAAGAAGTACAACCTCTACGAAATGATCCAGTCGGTCGATGCCCTGAACCCCACCACCGTGCGGTTCATGTTGAAGCAGCCGTTCGGCGCGATGCTCTTCAACTTCGCGCACCCCAGCAGCCGGATCATCAGCCCCGCGACGATCAAACAGGGTGAAGACGCGATCGCGCGGCACCCGGTCGGCTCGGGGCCGTTCCGGTTCGTGAGCTGGACACCCGGCCAGGAGATCGTGCTCGAGCGCAACCCAAACTTTTGGCAGAGCGGTGAACCGAAAGTGGACCGGATCGTCATCCGGTTCATCACCGAGGACTCGAGCCGCGTGGCGCTGCTCCTGAGCGGCGAGGCGCAGTTTATCTTCTCGGTGCCGGGTGTACAGGTCGAAGCCGTCTCGCGCGCGTCCGGCGTCGAGGTCCCAAAGCGGTGGAGCATTTATTCGTACGGCGTGGCGATGAACACGCAGCACGCGCCGCTCAACATCCTGCAGGTCCGCCAAGCGCTCAACTACGCCGTGGACAAGGACGCGCTCATCCGTGCGGTGCTGGGCGGCCACGGACGACCGCTCGAAGCCCCGATGGCGCCCGGCGTGGCCGGTTATGCCGGCGCGGTGCAGCGGGGCGGATGGCCGCACGATATCGTGAAAGCCAAGCAGCTGCTGTCGGAAGCCGGCTTCCCGAACGGGTTTAGAACCGTCCTGTGGATAGGGAACCAGACCGAGTCCGTGCGGACGGGCGAGTTTCTGCAACAGCAGTTGGCGCAGGTCGGCGTGACCGTGCAGGTGGTGCCGACAGAAGCAGGGACGCTGACCGCGCTGCGCTACAAGCCGCTCCGGGAGAACCAGGGGCAGCTCAACTATACGGGCTGGTCGCCGTCTACGGGCGATGCGGACTGGGCGCTGCGGCCGAATTTCGCGGGCGAATCATGGCCGCCGGTGTTGTTCAACATCGCCTTCTACAAGAATCCCAAGGTGGACGCGCTGCTGGCGGACGCGCTGGCGACCGCCGACCAGCACAAGCGCACGTCGGATTACGCGCAGGCGGACGAGCTGATTTGGAACGACGCGCCGTGGATCTGGATGCAGAACGCGGAAATCCTCTCGGCCCAGCGCACGAACATCAAGGGAATCTATGCGCTGGGAGATGGAACCGTGGACCTGCGAAACGCGGAGCTGACGGGCCGGTAACGGTAGTCGACAACGCCGGGGCGCCCGCCGGAGCCTTCGGCCGGCGGGCGCCACGGTAACGCAGCCTCCCGAGGCAGCCCGATGCTTCGATACATCGGCCGCCGTTTGTGGCAGATGATCCCGATTCTCTTCGGCGTCTCCCTGGGGACGTTCATCTTCAATCAATTCCTGCCGGGCGATCCCGCGCGGTTGAGCGCGGGCCCCGACGCCACGCTCGAGCAGGTGCAGGCCATGCGCACCCGCCTCGGGCTCGACCAGCCGTGGCCGGTGCGGTACGTGTTCTTCGTGCGCGGCGCGCTGGTCGGGGACTTCGGCCGGTCCTACCGGACGAGGGAGCCGGTCGGCCCCGTCATCGCGCAGTACATTCGGCCCACCCTCAACTTGTCGCTCGCCAGCACCGCGCTCGCCGTCGTGTTCGGCATGGCGGTCGGGATTCTGCAGGCGGTGCGGCGGAATTCCATGGGGGACTACGCCAGCACCGTCGGATCGGTCCTCGGCGTTAGCACGCCGTCGTTCTTCCTGGGTCTTGTCCTCATTTACATTTTCGCGGTGGACCTGCACTGGTTCCCGACCGGTGGAACGACCGCGGGCCTGCGGAGTCTCGTCTTGCCGGCGGTCACGCTCGGCGTGGGGGCGGCCGCGGCCATCGCCCGCTTCACCCGCAGCAGTCTCCTCGAGGTGCTCGGAGAGGACTTCGTGCGCACGGCGCGCGCCAAGGGCGTGCGCGAACCGTGGGTGCTCACCCGTCACTCACTGCGGAACGCATTGATCCCGGTGCTGACGCTCATCGGCCTGCAGTTCGGGTTCGTGCTGAGCGGCGCCATCGTCGTCGAGACGGTCTTCGCATTTCCCGGCCTCGGATGGCTCCTGATTCAGTCGATCTCGTTTCGGGACTACCCCGTGCTGACGGCCGAAATTCTGCTGTTTGCGATCGAGTTTCTCCTCATCAACCTGGCCGTCGATCTGCTGTATGCGGCCCTCGATCCACGGGTGAGTTACGCGTAGCGCCGCGGTACTGCCGGCCTCAGCGGCGGCCGGGCGCGCCCGGCCGCGCTCCCGGTCGTGGCCCCGATTTCTACGGCGGAGAACCGCGGTCGCGGGAGCGGCCGTCACCGCGGTTTTCGTGCTCGCCATGGTGGGGGGCCCATGGGTCGCGCCGTATCCGCCGGGCGCGGTCGATTACAACCACACGCTCACGCCGCCGTCGCCGGCGCACCTGCTCGGGACGGACGATTTCGGGCGCGACATTCTGAGCCGCCTCATCGCCGCCACCCGGTATTCGCTCGGCATGGGTCTTGTGGCCACGTGCCTCGGGGCGGTGCTGGGATCCGCCTGGGGCATCGCGGCGGCCTTCTACGGCCGGGGGTTCGACAACATCTCCATGCGTGTGGTTGACGTCGTCCTCGCATTTCCGGGATTCTTACTCGCGATCGCGATCGCCGCGGCGCTGGGACCCGGCCTCTGGAACGTCATCCTGGCCGTCGGCGTGTACAGCGTTCCGACGTTCGCGCGCCTCGTACGCGGGCCGGCGCTTTCGGCGATGGGCCAGGAATTTGTCATGGCGGCCCGCGCGATGGGCGCCCGCAGCGGAAGGATCATGGCGCGGCACCTCTTCCCGGTCGCGCTGCCGTCGATGCTCGTGCTGGCCAGCCTCCGCATCGGCACGGCCATTCTCATCGCCTCGTCGCTGAGTTTCCTCGGGCTCGGCGTCCAGCCGCCGACCCCGGAGTGGGGCGCCATGCTCGCGACCGCCCGCGACTTCTTGGGTGTGGCGCCGCAGCTGGTGCTCGCGCCCGGGCTCACGATCTCGCTTGCCGTTCTCGGGTTCAACCTGCTGGGCGACGGCATTCGCGACGCGCTCGACCCGCGGCTGCGGGACTGAGGCCGCCGGAGTGCCGGTCGCGGGGCAGGGCCGGCCTGGGCAAGGCCCGTATTGGGTATTACTGCCGCTGCGGCACGGCGGACGCCGTGGTGTCATAGGCTGCGGAGACGCGGTCAGTGGACGCAGCAGAGGAGGCAGCAAGGTGGAGGCCGAGGAGATTCAGCGGATGCGGGCGCGGCTCGCGCGCGCCGAGCGAAGACTTCAAGTCACGTCGGTGAGCTGGCTCGTCGCCGCGATTGTGGTGACGGTGCTGTGGATGGGCGCGCAGCAGGCGCAATCGCAGTCATCCACACTCCAGGGGCGCCGGATCGCCGTGGTGGATCAGAATGGGAAGGACCGCATCATCCTGTCGTTCGATACCAACAACCACCCCGCGATCTGGCTGCGCGACGACCTCGGCAAGGACCGGCTCTTCATCGGCTTCGGCAAGGAAGTGGGCCGGCCGCTCGTCGGGTTCAACGACGATACGGGACGCCTGCGGCTCAGCCTCGGCTTCAGCATCGAGCGCAACACCCCGCAGGTGGTGCTGCTGGACGAGAACGGCAAGCAGCGCGGCTTTTTCGGTTTCGCGGCGAGCGGCGCAACGACCCCGCAGCTCGATCTGGCCGATGAACGCGGGACCGACCGTATTTATTTGGGCTGGAGTACCGCCGAAAAGCCCGTGATGCTGGTCAGCGACGACACGGGTAAGACGCTCTGGTCGGCACCGTAGGAGACGCGGCCGTGGAGACGGAGTTCACACGGCTCCAGCGTGACCTCGACCGCTTTGACCGGCGGACCCGCGCGCTCGGCGCGGCCGGACTCGCGGTCGCGGTCCTGGTCGCAGTGCTCTTCGCCGGCGCCCGCCAGGCCGTGTCGCAGCCGGAGTCCCTGTCCGGCCGGACCGTCGCCCTCGTCGACGACGCGGGCCGCCAGCGTATCGTGCTGGGGAGCGATACGGGCAATCGCCCCGGCATCTGGCTGCGAGACGAGGGTGGGAAGGACCGGGTTTGGTTCGGCTTCGGCGCGCCGCGCGGCACGCCCCAGCTCTCGCTGAACGACGAGACCGGACGGACGCGGCTGGCCGCGGGGTTTAGCGTCGAGCGTGGGGATGCGCAGATGGCGATGTTCGACCCGGCTGGCACGCCGCGGGCCTATTTGGGGTTCGGCGTGCAGCTCCGGACTCCCCAACTCGTCCTCGATGACGAGCACGGGAAAGACCGGATCTACGCGGGATGGACACAAGATGGCGCAACGATCCTCCACCTCGTGGACGAGTCGGGAACCGTTGTCTGGCGGGCTCCCGCCCCGGGCACCAGCACGGGCGGGGCGAACCCTGGAACCAACCGCAAGTCCGGCGGCCCGTAGCCTCGCCTCCCCGTCACCGCCCACGGCTTCGCGGCGCGCGCCGGCGCGACGTGTACAGACCTTCGAACAGCGCGACGCCGTGTGCTTCGCGTTCGGAATCCGTCAGGTCGGCCCAGCCGTGCAGAACGGCATCGATCCCGGCAACTTCGGGGCGGGAGAAACGTCCGTCGCGCAGGTCGATCTCGTGGACGATCTCGGCGATGACGCGGATGCCCGCATCATCTAAGCCAAAGGCGCGGACCATCGTTTCGAACGTGCAGAGGTTGCCGTGGTGTCCGAATGCGGCCCCCGGCATATCGAACGGGATCTCATCCGGCTCCGGCGCCGTAGCGTACCGGACCGAGGCGCGCGGGTTTACGAAGCGGCGGATCAGCCACACGCAGGCCAGGCGGTCTACGTGTGGATGCGGCCGAGTGACCCATCGCGCATTCCGGTAAGCGGCAATCGCGGCCGGCTCCACAGGACGGCCGGGCCCTCGCGCGGGCGAGAGCGCGCGGTCCAAGCGGTCGAGTTTGACGGCGACGGCCGCCGCCTCTGGACTTTCGAAGAAGTCGATGCGGGCCAGCTGCGCCTGCTCTCGGCGAAGCCTCGCCACCGCGTCGCGCGTGTCAGTATGGGTGTATCGCCGGGCCTTCATGGCCTTGTCGAGGTCGGCGATATGGCGGTCTAGCGCATCGTAGTCTGCGCGCCGCGCCTCCCGAAACAGCGCGATGAGTGTATGCTCGCTCATGCCTTCAAATCGGTCGACGTGCATCAAGAGAGCCTCGCCCTTCGCGGCCTCGACTTCCTGGGCGAGCCATTGGAACGCCTCTATGCAGTCGGGACGTCCGGGCAGCACGTGGACCCCGCCTTTCGGCGAAACGGCTCCGAGTGCGCGAAGCCTGCGCCACACAGCCACGCGGCGACTGGAGCGAGCCTTGGAGGGCAGGGAGTAAGAGAATACAAGCCAGCTCACGCGAGCGGCTACCGCTCCCTGTAGACGGCGGCCCGGCAGCTGCCCGGAAGGAACACGTAGAGAAGCTGACGGCTGCGGTCAAACGCCGTGGTGTGCGCCCCCGCCTCCGTGGTGAGCTCCTGGGCAATGGCCATCTCGCGCGTATCGACCACGGCGATGAGTCCCGGACGTCCGATCGCGACGTAAAGGCGCTCACGATCGGCGTTGTACCAGATCGCGTCCGGCTCGCCGGGGATCGCCACGCCGGCAGCCTCCCGCCCGCTGTCCAAATCGAGGGCGGTAACCCTGCCGCCGTCGCAGGCGACGAGTGCCCGCCCGTGCTCGCGGTCGAGATCGAGGCCGTGCGGGCCCGCCGAGGCGACCGGCCATCGCGCCACGGCCGTGAGCGTCCGGGCGTCCAGGACGGCGACGCATGCCGGGTCGCGAATATTCACGAGAAACCGGTCTCGGTCCGGGTCATAAACGCACCAGCGCGGTCTGCCCGGCAACTCCGCGCTCGCGACGACAGAAGCCTGGCCGGGGTCGACGAGTCTCGCGTGAAAGTCCTGGACGTCCGCGACGAGTAGACGTTGGCTCCGCGGCGTCCACGCCAACCCGTTGGGCTTCGGGCCCACGTCCGCCCTACCGGTCACGGCCTCGGAAAGCGCGTTGATGATGAGGACCACCCCGTTGCCGCGCGCCGCTGCGAAGACCAGGCCCTCCTCCTGTGCGCACAACACACCGCTTGCTTCCGGACAGCCGCGAATCGTGCTGCGGTGCGCGCCGCGCTCGCCGTCGATGATGTCGACTGTCCCGAGCGCGGTGTGAGCGACAAAGACCCGGCCCGTCTGAAGATGTACATCCCCGTGATCGAAGCCGCCGGAAGAATGCGGAGGCAACACAACGGTTCCTGTCTGGGTGAGCACAGCCCCGCGCTACCGGCCTTCCGCGACTTTGCGCTGGCACCACGCATAGAGCGCATCGTAGAGCGGGGTCTCCAGACGGATCTTCTCTTGATCGTTGTCGCCGTGAACCGCCGCGAAACCATGTGCGATCGCCTTGAGCCCCGCGGCCTCGGGCACGATGTTGATGTCCGCAGCGACGTCCGCGCCGTGGACGATCTTGGCCAGCTTCTGCAGGGCCGGATCACGAAGGTCGTATTTCACCATAATGGATTCAAAGCTGCAGCGTCCGTCTACGTGGCCCAACTCCACGTCCTTTATGTCATAGGGGATGGCATGTTCCCGGTCCGCCACAGCAAGGACGTCTTCCGCCGGCACGTACAGAAAGACGGGATCCTTGTCCACGAACTTTCGGATCAGCCACGGACACGCGATCCGGTCGACATTCGCATTCTTGCGCGTGACCCATTTCATCGTCGTCCTCCTTCGTGGAATGCCGCGTGCCGTCGCCCGCGTCGCCGAGGGCGGTTCGACGGACGGCGGGGTGTGCTGGAGGGTGAGTGTAACACGTATTGCTACTCTAGCAACATATGTTAAACGTTGTCAAGGCGGTCACGGTCCGGTACTGTGAAACGGCGTGGACACTGCACTGTTTTTGTTCTTGAATGGGCTGCCGTCACACGCCCCCGCGCTCGGGATACTCGCCGTGTGGGTAGCGCAAGACGCGCTCTTTCTCTACGCACCGTTGCTCCTTTGGTTGTGGTGCCGCGCTGGTGACCGTGTGTCCGAACGGCGCCGGACGGTGCTGCTCGCCGTCGCCGCCGCGCTGGTGGCTCTCGCCGTTAATGCTGTCTTAAACGTGGTGGCGCCCAGGCCCCGGCCGTTCCTGGTGTTGCCGGCCCAGGTGCTCGTGCCCCGGCCGCACGACGCGTCCTTCCCGAGCGACCATGCGGCGGTGGCCGCCGCCGTCGGTATCGCGTTGCTCTTGCGGGGGGAGCCGGTGCCCGGCGCCGCGGCGGTGCTCGGCGCTACGGTGATCGGCACCGCGCGGGTTTTGGTCGGCCTTCACTATCCGTCGGACATTGCGGGAGGCATCGCCGTCGGCGCGGCCGCTGCCGCCGTCGTCGTCGGGGCGAGGGGCGTTCTGGAACCGCTCCTCGCCTCTGTAATCGCGGTGGCCCGACGCCTGCGCCTGGCGTGACGCTCCCGGCGGGCGCGCACCTCCCGGCTAGGCCGCGGGGTGAAACACTGCCATCGGCAGCAGCGCGCTCACAATGAACTGCCCCGCATCGACGATCTCCGAGATCTTCAGGTCCACGCAAAGGCTGGCGAGGATGTAGGCATCTTCCGCCGGGAGGCCGTGCTGCTCGGAGAGGTAGCCGATCATCGCCCGCACCGCGTCCTGCGCCGCGGTCTCCAGATCGGGCCCCACACCGGTCGTTCCGTACCATCCCCCCTGATTGACGCGCGGGACCAGAGGACCGGGATGCACGAATTGCGGCGCGGGAATGGTCCGCCCTTTCTGAAGCGTCAGGCGCAGCGTCGCGTACATCGGCGCTTCAATCCCGGTGACGCACACTTCTCCGTCTCCCTGGGCCGCGTGCGCGTCGCCGCAACTGAACAGCGCCCCCTCCATCTGGACGGGAAGGTAGAGCGTGCTGCCGCGGGTGAGCTGCCGGGTGTCCATGTTGCCGCCGAACGTGCCCGGCGGCATGATGGCCCGCTCCTGGGCGCCCGCGGGACACACGCCCATGGTCCCGAAAAACGGCTCGACCGGGATGGCGATGTCACGGCGCAGGTAGGCGAGGTCGCCGTGTGTGAGATCGAAGACCCGGAGGGCCGGCTCTTTGAAATCGTCGGCCAGCAGCCCGAAACCTGGTATGATCGCGGCCCAGCCCCAACCCTGCGTGTGCATGTCCAGAATCTCGATCGCGAGCGTGTCGCCGGGCCGCGCGTTCTCCACGTAGACCGGTCCCGCGAGCGGATACACGCGCTGCCAGTTCAACGTCGTCAGGACGGAGGCCGTCGACGCCGCCGTGATTTGGTTGTCGCTCACATCGCGCGTGAGTACGACCAGCACGTCGCCGCTGTCGGCGACGATCGCCGGTTCGTGCCGCACGTCCCAGTTGTAGTGCACGCGGTCTTGCGGAACGTAGTGGGTCGTCACAGGAGGGCCTCCGTCGCCGGTACGCGCAACCCGGATGTTTGAGAACCGCGCATCAACGACCTCCTCGCGGTTGGACGCGCACGCCAATCCCGGTGTTAGCTCACGGGGCCTTCTGATACCCGGGAGGAATTTCGAAGAGGCCCGCCGGCTGCGGTGCTTCCTTGATGTTCCGCAGCTCGAAGAGGCCGGACCCGTCCGCGTTTTGAGATTTGACGATAAAGTGCAGCGGCGGATCGATCCAGAAGTACCCAGTGCGCGGCGGAAACTGCCCCGTTTGCGACGTCCCCACCCACTTCACCGTGCGGCGCCCGTTCACGGTTTCGCCGCCGATGTTCTTGCACTCGAGCACCTTGAGCTTGGAAGCTGAAACGGCCGCCTGCGCTATTTGCCGCAGCCGCGGGCACGGGTTGCCGGGATCGATCGGCTGCAGAAGTGCAAAGTACGCGGCCAGCCCGGGTGTCATTCCTGCCCGGTACATCTTCTGAGTCGGATCCAACATCACCCCGGCCTGCGTCCCCAAATCCACAATGAAAATGACCGGCCGCTGGTCCTGCAAGTGCTCGATACGCACCTTGCCGGACCCAACGTATAATTTGTCAGGCGTCCCGCTCGGGGTCATCACGTCGGCGGAGAACTGTGGTAGCGGGACCTGCGCCCTCGCCGGCGCGCCGGATACCAGCATCCACACGAGGACCGTCACACACCCGGCGAACGCACTCCTCATCGCACGGAACGCTCCTTCCGGCACGACGACGCTGGTGGCGCGTACCTCGACGCGGATGCGCACCGGCACGGCATTCCGGATGCGCGCCCGGTCTCCCTCCCGTCACGTGCATCCCCTGGATGATTGGCCAGACGCAGCGACGCGGACCGCGAACCCGGAGCGACTACAAGGCGCCCCACCTCGGGCAGATGCGGCGCCGTGTAGCAGGTTGTCGCGGCCTTCTCTGTGCCCCCGATCTTCAGCCGATGTTATACTTGGCTCCGGAGGGATGGCAGAGTGGACGATTGCGGCGGTCTTGAAAACCGCTAGGGGGCGACCCCTCGGGAGTTCGAATCTCCCTCCCTCCGCCACACGCCCGGCTGCGCCCGACTGCACGCGATTGCCAGACCCCGCATCAGGACTGGGTTTCGGGCCTTCTTATGGTTGCACATCACTGCCTGCCTACTAGCCTTGGCGGGCTTGTGAGCCACTGCGCAGATCAAAGACACTCGGGCTATAGACCTACCGATCTTGAAGGTGCGAATCATGTAGTTCTCGAGACGGCTTTCTTGCGCTGCGACGTTGACCGGCGCCGCTGACGCACAGGGGATTCGGGCCGATCAATAGACGCGACGTACGCATCGAGCCCTCCTCTTCTGAGGCGCTTTGTAATCCCCCACGCTATGTGGGCGGCATTTGCAAAGCCGCGCTGCTTGATTAACAAGACGAGGTGCGCCCGGAAGGCCATCAGGGAACCTCCCCCGTACTACGGATTAGATCTCTTGGCAACCCCGCTACTCTTCTTCGCCCTCGCTTTGGCCCACCGGGCCTGAACGGCTTTGCGGGCGGCCTCCCGCCGTTGTTCTGACGTCATCCGTTCAGAGCGGACCTTGCCGCCTTTCTTTCCGCCAATCCGGCCGAGTTCTTGAAGCAGCTTCCTGGCTTTAGCCGACACCCTCATGCCGCCAGGATACGCCGACCCAGGCCGACCGTCAATACGTGAGGGGTTTCCTATTGACAGATACGCGAGGCCTTTAGTACTTTGGCAACAGGCACAGCTAACGCAGGGGGAAATACCATGTAATCCGGAGGTGACGGCGATGCGGGTCGGTCTCTACGCGACATCATTGGCGTATTGAACTGGGTGACGTGGGATCACGATCTGAGCGTTACAGGATGCGACCCAGGCCGAGTCCTTCCGTTCCTGAGCCAACGCCCTTCACTGGTTCCGGTGATTGACCGCTTGGGCCGTCTGTTTAGGAGCAACCCATCTCTAAGTCAGAGTGAGCTCGCGATTCGAAAACTGATCCTGGCCTATGGCAGCTTCGCTACTGGCTCAGCAGCACGTCGCTGACCTGCGGCGGGCCCGTCAGTACGCCGCTCGGAGCGTACGCGGGGACCAGGACCGTCGCGGTCCGGCCCGGAGTGAGATGAACCTCCAGCGAGGTGGCGCTGACAAGCAAGGCGCCGGTGACCTGGTACTGGACGGGGACCAGCACTCGTACGTCCCGGATCCACGTGGGTGGAATCGCGCGGGTGCCACTGATCGAAACGAACGCCTGAACGAACGAGCCCCTGGCGGTGGGCGAGGGCGCTCCGAGTTGCACATCGACACTGATCTGGCTCCTGGCAAACTCGGCGTACGCCGATGGGGGCATCGTACCGGCTGCCCGAGCTTCGGGAAGGACCGCGTTGCCGGACCGCCCAGAGACCACGACGGTGTACTGCACGACCACGTCGTCCAGGATTGGGGTCTCGGCCACAAAGGGGAGGCTCGCGCCCGGGGGGATGGGTTGAGAGATGCGCACCTGCTGTTCCGTCACCAGGCCGGACGCACGGATGAAGGTCACGGCCGCGGTCACCGCTGCCCACTCGGCGGACCGGGGACCGATATCCGCGACGCGGCCTGCAATGAACAACTGGCCGGTATTGCTCACGGCCGCGGTGAGCCCTTCAACGATTACCGCGGACGTAGCCACCGCGGCCCCAGCCGCTCCGGACGAGAATGGTGCTGCGCATACCGCGACCACCGCGATTCCCACGCAGACGGACCTCATCCTGCGCATCGTTCGCCCCCTCATCTTCCACCGTCTCGTCGCCAAGCAAGGATGTTCTTTCTCAAGCCTCGTTCCGAATTCACCACGGCTGCACCTACTACACTTACGGATGATTCTGCAGGATCGAAGGAAGCGGAAGATCGCGAATGAGTGCAAATCGAGCATACGGGTTCAGCCGGCACCGCGGGAACCCTTGTCTTTTAAGGAATCTGGAAGGTCAGGCGGATCCGCCGGCGGGAGTTCGAATCTCCTTCCCTCCGCCACGACGACGCCGTGGCCCGCCCGCATTCGCAGACCGCAAGGGGGAGTCGTCTTTCCTCACGTTCCGGCGCGGGAGGAGTTGGGCGAGTTCCGGAGGGGGGAGTACGCGACGACGCGTTCAGGGCAGGGCTGCGACAAGCTTCTTGTATTCGTCCTCCGTGAATGCGCGCATCGTCTCCGGGTTCACGAATCCTAGTTGCGCCGCGGCCATTGCTGCGCCAACGGCCGCCTCGTCGTTGGGCGCTTCGCTGATCACCACGGCGTCATACCGGCCCATGGTCAGGTAGAAGGCTTTGATCTCGCCGCCCCGCTGCTTTGCTCGTTTCTTCGCCTCCTCAAGACGGCCCGGCCCACCCTTGATCTGCTCGGCGCCCTTCGCTGTGTACTTCAAGAGCGTGACGTACGTAGGCATGCTACTCCCTCCCGAGTAAGACCTTCGCCCCCTCCGGTGGGCCGTGCCTTCGGGTTGTCCGGCTCGGAAGCCTCCGCGTTCCGGGCGTGATGTCATCGGGCCGCAGCAGGATGGCGGCTATCGCGGAGTCCTAAAAACTGCCAGAAAGCGTCGAGATCTCAGCTCGCTGCGCCGCCATCTGGGCGGCGGGAGGATCGTCAGGCTAACGAAAGAGGCTGCTCCCGGTCGCGAGGGTTGCGTAGTCGATCTTCCAGTCGCTGTCGATCAGTCGCAGGGTCACGCGCATCCGCGACGTCGCGGGCTGCCCCGCTCGCTTCTGCGTTTCCGCGACAAACGTGGCCGTCGCGGCGTCCCCGGTAGCAGTGGGTCGCATCTCTCGGAGCGAGAAGGAGGCGAGCTGCGCGCGCTCGAGGGGTCCGGGCCACGCGGCCGGACGGTTGAACGTGAAGCGCTCGACCCATGCCTGCGCCTGGGGCGCCTGCGCGTGGATGAACCCATCGTAGACTTGTGCGATGGAGTTCTCGATCAGGACCGCGGGCGCGGCCGGGTAGCCGATCAGCAGCCCGGCCTGCGCGTCCTTGAGCACGCCCTGATAGGCCCAGTGCCACGGCGGAACATCGGGAAAGCCCGCGCCATTCGGCTGCGCGCCCGCGGGAGCGCCCGCCCAGAGCGCGCTCGTCAGAATCACAAGCCCAACGCCGACCAACCTGCCAGGTCGCATCGCACACTCCCCGGTCCTGAATGACACCCTTGTGCCCAAAAACGGCTCGGCCGGAGCCTTGGTTCGCCGGCCGAGCCGCCGGGTCCTGATCGGCGCGCGCCGAGGGTGCGGGGCAGGACTCACGGCCGGCCGTTCCCGAAATATTTGACTTAAGCAACTATCTCGCCCCGTCCCATCGGGTGGGAGCGCGCCGCATGATCGGAGGCGAATGCCGTGACCGAACTGCTTTACCTTCGCGACAGTTATCTGCGCGAGGCGGACGCCGCCGTCCAGACCACCGCCGATAACGCCGTCGTGCTCGAACGCACGGTGCTCTATCCAGGTGGCGGGGGGCAGCCGGCCGATACCGGCGTGCTGCGCTGGTCGGGCGGTGAGCGGCGGGTGACCGAGATGCGGCGCGACGGCGAAGCCGTGTGGCACGTGCTGGACGGCCCGGGGCCCGAACCGGGCGTCATGGTGCAGGCGGCGCTGGACTGGGACCGGCGGTATGCCATCATGCGGCACCATACGGCGCTGCACGTCCTCGTCGGCGCGGTCTACCGGCTGTTCAACGCGCGCGTGACGGGCGGCGCGATCTACCCGGACCGGGCGCGGATGGATTTTTCGCTCGAGGATCTCAATAAGGATCGGGTCGCCGAGATCGAACGCGAGACCAACCGTGTCCTCGCGGACGACCGGCCGATCAGGGTTCGGTTTGTGACACAGGAGGAGTTTGCGCGTTCGGATCTCGTGCGGCTTGCGCGCGACCTGGTCCCGAAGGACCTCGAGCGCATTCGCGTCATTGAGATCGAGGGGTACGATGCTCAGGCCGACGGCGGGACGCATGTGGCGCGCACCGGTGAAGTGGGCGGCCTCCACATCGCGAAAACCGAGAACAAAGGCAAGGCCAACCGCCGGCTGGAGATCCAACTGACGGCGCGTCCGGCGGGGGGCGGGTGACCGTGGTGGGACACTACGTGCTGCTCTACGACGTGGTCGACAATTTCGCGGCGCGGCGGACGCCCCACCGCGAGGCGCACCTGCGGCTCGCCCGCGAGGCCCACGCGCGCAACGAGTTGGTGCTCGCCGGGGCAGTGGGCGATCCGCCGACCAGGGCGCTGCTTGTGTTTCGCGGGTCCGGTCCCGACGCGGCCGAGGCCTTCGCCCGCGTTGATCCGTACGTGCGCGAAGGTCTCGTGCGCCGGTGGGAAGTACAGCCGTGGGCGGTTGTCGTAGGCGGCGCCTCGTGATCGCGCGGGTCTGGACGGCGCACACGACGCCCCGCCGGGCGCCCGCTTACGCCGAGCACCTGCGCACGCGCGTGCTGCCGCAGCTGCGGACGATCGCCGGCTACGCCGGCGCGTGGCTGCTCCGACGGGACGCGAACGGCGAGAGCGAGCTCATCGTCGTGACGCGGTGGCGCTCTAAAGAGGCCGTCCGGGCCTTCGCGGGGGAGGACCCGGATGCGGCCGTCGTGGAGGACGCGGCCGCCGCGCTGCTCAGCCGATTCGACACGAGGGTCCGCCACTACGAGATCGTCGCAGAAGATGGGTGACCGAGTCCTGCCGGCGCGGATCGCCGCCGTTCGGGCGTTCAACCGCTTCTATACACGCCATATCGGAGTGCTGCGCAAAGACTACCTCGCGAGCCCGTTCTCGCTGACGCAGGCGCGGGTGTTGTATGAGCTCGCGCATCGGCGGCAGCCGACCGCGTCGGACCTCGCCCGCGATCTCGATCTGGACGCGGGGTACCTCAGCCGTTTGCTCCAGGCCTTCGAGGCGAGAGGCTTGATTCAGCGGACCCGCTCGTCCGCGGACGGCCGGCAGCAGCACTTGGTGCTCACGCGGCGCGGACGGCGGTCGTTCGCGCCGCTGGATGCGCGCTCGCAGCGGGACACCGCCGTGATGCTGCGGCGGCTCCCCCCGGCGGGTCAGGCTCGCCTGATCGCGGCGATGCGGACGATCGAGGCGTTGCTCAGTGCGGAGCGCGCTAGAGCGGCTGTTGCCGGAAGGCCTTCCCGGCGTTCTGCGCGCTGACCCACGCCGCGGCGCCGAGCGGCGCGCACAACAAGAACGGGGCGGCGATGCCGAGAAGCGCCGCGGCGCCCCCCAGCAGTGGCCCGGCGAAGAAGCCGAGGTCGCCCGAGCTATTGTACACACCCATTGCGGTGGTGTACCGCTCGCGCGGCGTGATGCGCGCGATGACCGTCGTGAAGCTCACCGGCACGACGCCGCCGAGGAGCCCGTACGCGGCGCCCATGAGAAGCAAATCGCCCGGTGAGTGAAGTAGCGGCACGATGAGCGATACCGCCGCTCGGCCAATCACCGCGGGGGCGATCAATCGCTCCGGACCGATCCGGTCCGCGAGCCGGCCGGTGGGTATCTGGCACAGCGTGTACGTCAGCCCCTGCACGGCGAAGATCTCGCCGATGACGAGCACGGACAGCCCCTGCTTGGCCGCGTACAGGGGAAGAAACGTCGTCCAGATTGCCGAGACCGCGTAGTGGAGGTGGTTGGCGAGACAGAGGCGCGCGAAGCACCGGTCGCGCAGCGCTTCCCACGGGCGCACGCGGGGCGCGGCGATCGCCGGCCGTCCCGGGTCCGTGAGCGCAAAGATCACGGGCATGCCGAGCAAACTCAGCGCGGTCCCGAGGTAGAATGCTGCCCGGTCGCCGTACAGGGACGCGACGAAACCGCCGGCCAGCGGACCCACGAGAAATCCGAGGGACGTCACGGACCAGAATATGCCGAACGTGCGGCCCTGCGTCTGCGCCGCCGCTTCTTCGGCGATGCCGGCCATGAGCGGCGTCCACATCGTCGCGCGGGCCGAGCCGATACCTCCCAGCGCCACTCCTACCGCCGCGGCCGCACGCGCTTTCGCCGCCCACAGTAGCGCGACGGCGTGAAGGGCGAGGCCGCCGATCAGCGTCCGCCGGCGTCCTGCTGCCGCCGCGATTCGGCCGACCTCCAGCTCGACGAGCCCCATCGCAAGGCTCAACAAACTCGCGAGAAACCCGATCTGTGCCGCGCTGTATCCGATGCGCGACAGATGCAGCGGGAGCACCGGTATGACGACCTGCCATGAGATCGCAGTCAGCAGGCCGGCGGCGCCGTACAGGCCCAGCCGCACCGCGGCGATCCGGGAAGATGCGGCCCTGAGGCGCGGCGCCGTGATCGTCGCGACGGTGGCCGGCGATGACGTCACTTTGAACAGCTTGGACGCCGAGCGTTCGTCTCCTCGAGGTGCGCGTCGGATCATGGTGAAGGTGCTACAATGGGAGCGTTCGCGTGGGGACGTAGCTCAGTGGGAGAGCACCTGCTTTGCAAGCAGGGGGTCACGGGTTCGAATCCCGTCGTCTCCACAAGCCCTTACATACCAAGGGTTGTAGCGGTTTAGACGCGTCAGAAGGCCCTGAAAAGGCAGATGCTCACCCCTCCACGGGCTTCGAGGTTGTCCTGCAGTCCTTTCTCCTGAGCCGACATGTTGCCAACTGTTCGTCCCGTACTATCTCCTTGAACGAGCTGGACAACTTCAGAGGGGTCAGGAGGGGCTGAGTAGCAGGCATTGATCAAATGGAGACGTCTAAATGTCTCGAATGCTTCTTGGGCGCGATAGAGGCCCCGCAGGCCTCCCATCCCTGGGGCCTGACGCGGTCTATCCGATGGCCTCTGCAACCACAACTCGGTCGCGGCCTTCATGTTTGGCTTGATAGAGAGCTGTATCGGCGGCTCGGAGAACGGCCTCTGCGGTTGAGCCATGTTCTGGGAAACTCGCGACTCCTAATGACAAGGTGCCTGCTGGCAGGCGGTAGTTTTGGTACTGCACACTCAGGTGTTTGAATTTATCACGTAATTTCTCGGCGCGCTGGGCAACAAGGTTCAATGAAGCGTCCGGCAGAATGATTGCGAACTCCTCCCCGCCGTAGCGGCAGACGAGGTCATACTCCCGCGTAACCGTTTGAATGCAGTCGCCCAATTCGCGCAGTATCGCGTCGCCCGCCTCATGGCCAGAGCGATCATTCAACTGCTTGAAGTGGTCGAGGTCCAGCATAATGACTCCGAGCGGGTGCTGATTCCGGATCGCCCTGCGGAGTTCGCGTTCCAGCGACTCTTCCATGTAGCGTCGATTGAACAGACCGGTGAGGGGGTCGCGAATAGCTTGGACGCGCAGCACCTCACGCAGGTTCAGGCTCCCCAGAGCAAGCCCAATTTGTCCACCCACGGCGACGGCAAGCCGCTGCTTAGACTGGACCTCGCGTTCGTACATGTCCGCTGGCTGGTTCAGCAGCCGCGAGGCCACTTGTAAGTTCAGTATCCCCAGGATCTCAGTCTGCACCATCATAGGCATACACAGGTAGCCATACGCCTGAGAATCATGATGCACGTGCCGACAGGGAGCTCCAGAGTGGGCGTCCAACACCACGTGCATCTGTCCCCGTCGCAGTGCCCAGCAATCGTCCGGCGAGAATACGCGTTCGCTGGGCGGAGACTCCCCCCAAACAGCGGCTGTCTCCACGACGTTGCGCGAGGCGCTCAAGAGACAAAGCGCGCCAGACTCGTCTGGAAATAAGGCTTGCATACTCTGGACAACGACGGCGTAGGCCTCGTCTGAGGTGCGGGCGGCTTCAAGCATTTGCGCCATTTCGCTCAACAGGGTCATATCTCGTATACGTTGTTCAATTTGAATAAATCGTGCTTCACTCTCACTATAAGCTTCCTCTGCCCGGGCCCGCCCATCGGTATCCTGCGAAAATCCCTCCCACTTA
>DATGHZ010000033.1:0-126426 GCA_035307565.1 bacterium
CTTTGGTCTATCCGACGGCCTCTGCAACCACAACTCGGTCGCGGCCTTCATGTTTAGCTTGATAGAGGGCTGCATCGGCGGCTCGGAGAACGGCCTCTGAGGTCGAGCCATGCTCTGGGAAACTCGCGACTCCTAATGACAAGGTGCCTCCTGGCAGGTCGCGGTTTTGGTACTTCACATTTAGGTGTTTGAATGTGTCACGTATTTTCTCGGCGCGCTTGACGGCAACGTCCAATGAAGCGTCCGGCAGAATGATTGTGAACTCCTCACCGCCGTAGCGGCAGACGAGGTCATACTCCCGCGTAACCGTTTGAAGGCAGTTGCTTAATTCGCGCAGTACCGCGTCGCCTGCCTCATGGCCAGAGCGATCATTCAACTGCTTGAAATGGTCGAGGTCCAGCATAATGACTCCGAGCGGGTGCTGATTCCGGATCGCCCTGCGGAGTTCGCGTTCCAGCGACTCTTCCATGTAGCGTCTATTGAACAGACCGGTGAGAGGGTCGCGGATAGCTTGGACGCGCAGCGCCTCGCGCAGTTTCAGGTTCCCCAAAGCAAGCCCAATTTGTCCGGCCACGGCGACGGCAAGCCGCTGCTTAGCCTCGACCTCGCGTTCGTAAACGTCCGCTGGCTGGTTCGGCAGCCGCGAGGCCACTTGTAAGTGCAGTATCCCCAGGATCTCAGTCTGCACCATCATAGGCATACACAGGTAGCCATACGCCTGAGAATGATGATGCACGTGCCGACAGAGAATTCCAGAGTGCGCGTCCAACACCAAGTGCATCTGTCCCCGTCGCAGTGCCCAGCAATCGTCCGGCGCGAATACGCGCTCGGTGGGCGCAGACTCCCCCCAAACCGCGGCTGTCTCAACGACGTTGCGCGAGGCGCTCAAGAGAGAAAGCGCGCCAGACTCCTGAGGAAATAAGGTTTGCATGCTCTGGACAACGACGGCGTAGGCCTCGTCTAACGTGCGGGCGGCTTCAAGCATTTGCGCCATTTCGCTCAACAAGGTCATGTCTCGTATGCGTTGTTCAATGTGAGTAAATCGTGCTTCACTCTCGCCATAAGCTTCCTCTGCCCGCGCCCGCGCGTTAGCATCCTGCGAAAATTCCTCCCACCTACGCAGAAAGAAAACGACAACGGCAGACGCGAAGACTGCGAACACGAGGATGACTCCGTATACCGGTGCTCGCAGAGAGGGCGATGCGCGGAACAATTCGAGCGTACCGGCAGTATATGCGAAAATAGAAACGATCACGCCACCAACGGTTGCCACGAGCAAAATCCGGGATACCTTTCGACGTTTGGCCGAGCGATGCTCAGCTGACGGGGACGCTTGCTTCGAAGAAATATTCGACGGTGAGGGACCTCCTAAGGTCCCTTCAGTCCGGCGAGACGGGTTCCGAAAGACGTCCGCTGGCATCGCCCGGGTCGATACTGATCCTCCGGCGGCTTGTTGGGATCCGCACCACAGGTGTGGCCGATCGCGGCTCCATGTCCGACGCCCTGCACCTATTATAGAACGTACGTGCGTGATTGACAATCGGGGCGAAAGCGTCGTGGCACGTCGCGAAGCCGCAGACGCCACCACCGCAAGTCGCCTCCCTTACGTTACCCCGGAAAGGGTAGCGTCGCCGTCGAGAGAGTCCTGTCGGCGCCGAACCCGACAATGCGTACGATGTAATGTCATCAACGCGGGACACTGGCTCGAGGTCTGAGTAGCTTCGCACAAATATTGAGAGGCGCTCACCCACCGGCTTCTCACCGTCTTCGGCCCCCGCCGCCGGTGCCTACAGCTGGCCAGCCGTTCTCCGGAGTTACCCCCGAAGTACACTTAACCAGCCTTCGGCGTCCACGTACGCGAACGTTTGAATCGGCTACACTGCCGGAGAGCTTGCGCCTCCAAATGCTATCGTTACCACAGACCTGCAACATCGCACAAGCCGAACAGGTATACGTTACGCTCCCAGCACGTAGTCCTCTTTCGCGATACTACGGTGCCCATCCCGGGCGCCACCTGAATCACCGACACGGGGCGTAGGCGAGCCGGCTGCTGCCGTCGTTCCGGCGGCCACCTCCAACGCCGTCTTTGACGCCACCGGCGTTGCGCTGGGCCTGTTTTGTACTTGTCCGTGCATCGTCCAAGCGGTCTCGCAGCAACCCGGCCCACACATCTCCACCCGGACCGGCCGCCCAGTCATCCGCACCTTCCTCGGCCATCGCGTACAGGAGATTAACGAGCGGCGGGCCAGTTCGTGACTCGTGTCCATACTCAGTCCCCCTAGTCAGTATGGAGCCCGGACTTTCCGCGAGCGCAAGATCCGCAGCTCCGATGCGAGGTCGACCGATGGCCCTCCATGCCGATGATCTGTTGGGCACCGTGGTGCCGTTGAGGTCACCTGTGCGAGACGACCTCGCTGGGGGGCACAACGGTCAGTGGCCCCTCCACGTGCTGGATCTCGAACCGGGAGACCTTCCCTTCGCGCCAGCAGCGAAACGAGACGCGAGCGCGTCCCACCTGAAGATGTTCCACTTCGACCGAGGTCAACCAGGGTGGAAGAGCGGGCGCAAGATAGAGGCGCTCCTGGGGGGCGTCGGCGCGGAGGCCGAGGATGGCCTGCAACAGCAGGAACGCGCTTCCGGACGCCCAGGCCTGGGGAATGTTGACGCCCAGGTACTGCACGGGGAACCCAAGCGGTTTTCGCTGGTGCCCGGACAGGAGCTCCGGCAGGCGGTATCCTTGAAAGAGACTGGCGGCGTCAAAAATGCCGCCTGCGATCTGGCCAACCGCGGCGTCGTAACCGTAGCGCTTGCAGCCTGCGGCAATGAGGGCATTGTCGTGCGGCCACACGGAGCCGCGCTGGTAGGCGAAGGGGTTGAACGCCGGATGGGAGGCACTGAGCGTTCGGACGCCCCAGCCGCTCCACATGTCCTCCGCCAAAAGCCGGGCCACAACACGCCCCGCCCGGGAGGGCGGGACGATCCCCGACCACAGGCAGTGGCCGGCGTTGCTGACGGCGCTCGCGATGCGCTGCTTGCGGGCATCGAGGCCAAACGCGTACGTCCCCTCCTCCTCCATCCAAAACGCGTCGTTGAACCGCTCGAACAGGACGTCGGCTTCAGCGCGCAGGCGCGCGGCACGCGACTCCTGCCCCAAGGATGCGTAGAGGGCCGCCATCCGCTGCTTGGCGTCGTAGACGTAGCCCTGAAGCTCGCATAGCGCGATGGGCGGTTCGACGGCGCGCCCGTCGCCGTAGACGATTCCATCACCAGAGTCTTTCCATCCCTGATGCTTGATGCCGCGCGGAGATCGCGTCCGGTACTCTTGAAAGCCGTCGCCGTCACGGTCGCCGTAGCGGTCCATCCACTCTACACAGCGCTCTACCACGGGCAGGTACGCGTCCAGCAGCGTGCGGTCTCCGGTCCACAAGTAGGTCTCGTGCAGCAGAATGGGGTAGAGCAGCGTGGCATCTGCGCTTCCGTAGTAGGGGGTGTGCGGGATCTGCCCAAATCGGGCCAGCTCGCCAACCCTGAGCTCGTGGAGAATCTTGCCGGGGTCGGCGTCGCGGAAGTCGTCGGCCTCCGTCGCCTGGTACGCGGCAAGCGCCTCCAAAGCTCCGAGGCTGAACGATCGGTTCATGATCAGCGTCTGCAGCCCGGTGATGAGGCTGTCCCGACCAAAAAGGGCCACAAAGTACGGCACGCCGGCGGCCACCACGCAGGGGGTCCCGGGGCTCTGCCCCTTCATCAACAGGGAGACGAGGTCCTCGGCCGCCTGACGCACGGTACGTGTCATCGTGTCGTCGCTACAGCGTACGCTGGTAATCGCGGCCTGCCATCGTGTCTCAAAATCCGTGCGGTCCTCCGGTCGCGCCCGATAACATCGGGGCGGCGGAGCGAACGCGACTCCATTTACCTCAGGAATCAAGGAGACGCACATGTGCCAGGGTTCCTCCGGCTGGAGGATGATGTCGAACTGCAGCACGGATCCCTTGTGACGGCCCGGGGTGGGGTATCGTTCGAGCTGATAGGTGAATCCGGCCCGGTAGCCGTCCCGGACGTACGCGGCGTGCAGGCGCTGACGCTCGTGATCCCACTCCGTCGAAATCGTGCGCCGAATCTTGGGATGGTTCCTCCGCACCTCAAACAGATCGGCAAAGTCGGTCCCGATCTCAATCTCCAGCGTGAGCTGGATTGGGATGCGCTGATAATTGACCAGGTCCAGCTCTTCGCGCACCCCGCCGCAGACGGCCCGCTCGACAGAAAACCCCACGACGTGTTTCGGGATCGGTCCGGACGCGCTCAACAATGCGGGATTGGTGAATTGGAACCGGGCAGAGGAGTGCGACACAGGAGACGAGGTCACCAGAGACCATTTTCGCCCGTTGATCTTGTAGCGGTAATGGGAGAGAAACCGGACATCGCGGGTGAACAATCCCTGTTCCGCGGTCCCTCTGACGACCCCGTCCAAGCCGCTGACCATAAAGGTCTGGTCCCGGTTGATTGTAATGACATCCGGACCGATCTTGATCCCGGTGAGCATCCATTCCCCCCCCCCGCACTTGATACGATATGGAACCTGCCCGATTACATAGTGATATTCATGCCCTCAACGTCTCGCACTCCGACACATCAGCCTCGTCCGTCTAAGGGGGAGTCACGCTAGGATCAACTAGGATGATTCGTAGCCCATGCGCACTGATGGGTGAGCCAGTTTGGTTGATAAAGCACCAAGCGCCTCTTGTTTGCCCGCCGGCGCAGGAGTAAAGTGGAAGGTGCCTCCTCTTTCGTACGTCCACGATCTTCCCGCCGGGAATTGGTCGGCTCCTCGGAAGAGAAGGCTGTCTCGGGATCCGAATGGCCGACATCGCCAGTTCAGCGTCTTCGAAGCCATTCCGCCCCACAGAGAAGAGGAGAACGATGAGGATTGCGCAGGTCGCCCCACTTGCCGAAAGTGTGCCGCCGCAGTTTTACGGTGGCACGGAGCGCGTCGTTTCCGGCCTGACAGAGGAGCTCGTACGGCGAGGCCATGACGTCGTGCTCTTCGCGAGCGGGGATTCCGACACATCGGCGGAGTTGGTGGCATGTTGCCCGGAGGGTCTGCGGTTGAATCCCGGCATTCGGGATCATGTCGCCTATACGATGATCGAGTTGGGAATGGTTAGTGCACGGGCACGCGAGTTTGATATCATTCACAGCCATCTGGATTACCTCGCCATGCCGACGGCCCGCCAAACCGCAACGCCGATGGTCACGACGCTCCATGGGCGCCTTGACCTGCCCGAACTCCAGGACGTGTACGCGGAGTTTTCCGAACAGCACCTGGTGTCGATCAGTAATGCGCAGCGGCGTCCCCTTTCCCATGTCCGGTGGTTGGCTACCGTCTACAATGGGATCGACCTGCGGCACTTCACACTACGGGAGGGCTCAGGCGGCTATTTAGCTTTCTTGGGACGGATTTCCCCGGAGAAGGGTGTCGACCGGGCGATCGAAATTGCCCAGGCCGTGGATATGCCTCTCCGCATCGCTGCAAAAATCGATCCGGTCGACCGGGAGTACTTCACGGCGAAGATCAAACCGCTGTTACGCGATCCCAGGGTGGAATATATCGGTGAAATCGACGAAACGCAGAAGGACGAGTTTCTTGGCAACGCGTTCGCCTATCTTTTCCCCATCAACTGGCCAGAGCCGTTCGGCATGACGATGATCGAAGCGATGGCCTGCGGCACGCCGGTTATCGCTATGAACTTCGGGTCGGTGCCGGAGGTCGTGGTTGACGGCCAAACAGGGTTCGTCTGTCGCTCGCAGGCAGAGATGATCGACGCGGTTCAGAGAACGGGCGACCTCTCGCGGAACGCTTGCCGAGCGCATGTTGAGAACCACTTTTCCGCGTTCCGCATGGCCGAAATGTACGAAACGGCATACCGTACCGTCATGGAACAGAAGTTTGACTACGCGGGGCGCGGCGTACGGCGAAGTAGCCGTGGCGCCATAGTTGACGAGGCACGAGATTTCCCCGGAATCCAGCGCCAGGCCCCACTGGCGCGGCGTGCGGGCTCCGGCATAGGCATTCGTGTCGTTGGCGCTGGCAGGACGGGTGGCTCAACGTAGCGGTGGTTGATCACCCTTCTAGAGACGTCGAAGGCCGTAGAGTGTAAGTCCACGCTTCAGCATCAAGAACGACGTGGTCATCTTGGTTGGTCACGGCGAAGGCAAGGTGACAAACGGGCTTGTCGTCCTTGAGCGCAAGGACTTTCACAACCGCGGTCAGCGTATCTCCGACGTACACGGGACGACGGTAGTTGAGCGACTGGTTCATGAAGACAGTACCGGGTCCAGGGAGTTTCATCGCGACCAGGGCGTTCAACAAACCGGCCGTGATCCCGCCTTGGGCGACGCGCCGGCCGAAACGAGTTCGTGCGGCGAAGTCATCGGAGAAGTGCAGCGGGTTGTAGTCTCCGGTTATTTCCGCATACAGCCGGAGATCGTTATCAGTGACGGTCTTTGTTAATCGTGCAGATTGGTGGACGCGGAGCCCCAGCGGTCCGATCGCACTGTCGTTCTGCATGACGGCACTCCACGGTGATCATGTTATCGGGACGGAACCTGCCTGACGGCAGCAGCCCGAGTTCGTTGGACGCGGCTTGCGCACCTGTCCTCTCAGCAACCCAGCATTTTTAAGTAATGAACCGCAGGAGCGGCAGGCAGAGTATCGGCGGGAAGCGCAGCAGATTCCGCCTTAGGCGAGCAGGCGCCGCGCGCGTGGTAACCGGCGCCGGCGTCACCGAGGGAGACGCGGCGGTACTGGCTGGGGCGCACTGGACGGATGGCTTTGTCCATCGCCCCAGTCCGGATCGCGCGGCACCACCCGCCAGTAACGAGATACGAGATTTTGCTGTTCCGAAGCTTGGCGCAACCGTAGAGGAGGTAACCGCGAAGGCCCGCTAAGATTCTCTCGTTGAATCCGCGACTCTAATTCGCCCCGCTCCAAAGCATTCGTTCGGCATGACGCCCTGGGTTAAGCGCTAAGGACCGCTCGCCTATTTATAATTGCTGACGAATCAGGTAGTCGCGGCCGCGGGTCGTGATCTGCGCTCGTGCCGATCCATTGCCATGCTTGTTCCACACAATTAAGGCGTAGTCCGCACAGTAGCGCAGATGGCGCTCGACGATGTCCTTCGCCAAGCCGAGGCTCGTCGCCAGCATCGCACTGTCCGCACCGTCCGGGTCATTACGCAGCGAGACCAGTACGCGGTTGCGGTCATTGTCGAGGGCCATACAAGGCCTCCTTAGCGTAGCTTGGCCCTCAACAGTACACTTCTCAGGATACAAAAGCAAGCACAAATCACTGGCTGAAGACGGTCCCTGTACAGGGTCCTTGCGTATGCCGGTGGGACCTGCCATACTTGGTACGCATCAGCAGGCTGCAAAGTCGGTTGGTAGCACGCTCAAAAAGGTGGGTGCAGGATGGCAACAGGTACTGTGAAGTGGTTCAACAGTGAGAAGGGGTATGGATTCATCACCCCGGAAGACGGAAGCAAGGATCTGTTCGTGCACTTCAGCGCGATTCAGGGCGACGGTTACAAGTCCCTCAATGAAGGCCAGAAGGTCGAGTACGATGCCACGCAGGGACAAAAGGGTCCCCAGGCGGCTAACGTCCGCGTCACAGGGTAGCCGATCGGCGCTTCCTAAGGGCGGATACGAGGAGAGCGGCCGGCAACCGGCCGCTTTCTTACTGTCATGTAGGATTTTCACCTGGAGCAGGGCGTCTTGCGGAAACGCCTCCGTCCAGGGCCGGCGGAGGATCTTTCTGGGTCGAGCCTAGGGTCCGGAAGTTCTATTGGCGGGATCGGGTGTCCCGCTCAGGACGAAGTAGGCGCAATTGCACAAACGATCGTGTAAATCGAGCGAAGCGCCGCAACGCGGGGCAATGACGCCCGCTTCACCGAGCTGGCGACCGTGACACTTATCGCAGATGTACGTGCCGGTGACCGGCCACGGCAGCCCTGCCTTCGCGCGAACGCGGGAATTGGCCATACGGTTTCTATAATACACTATGACGGCTCAACACCAAACCACTTTTATCTGATCGCGAAGAGAGGAAGGATACAATGCGAAGAAGAGATCAGCGTCAAACCGGCAGCGCCCGCGCCGCCAAACCTACCAAGATGGAATCCGTGCAGGCGACTCGCAAGATCGTGAAGCCGGGTCCGTTTCCCTGGGATCCGTCGATGCCGGCCACCAAGACGCCTACGAAGAGGGAACTACGCCGGTCGTTTGGGAGCGGGTACGGGACCCAGAAGAGTTAGATAAAACGGACGGGCCGCGTCTTACGGAATTTTCGGCAGGTTCTGTAAGAAGCTGGGCAGCCCGGGAACCTGCGGTGACGCCGGTGCCTGCGGCATGGTTGGGGCCACGGTCCCACCGAGGAACTGCGGGACGCCGGCAAGCGCGAAATGCGGCTTCCCGAGCGTTCCCGTGAGCGTGAAGGGGATACGCGCGCCCCGCGCACCGGCCCCGCCGGGGAGGTAGTTGCCGAGCACCCCGGCCGCGGACGGGACGGTTCCGGCGTCCGGGAGCGTGGTCTGGCCGGACAAAGCCGTCACCCCGGTTCCGCGGTAATTGAGACTGCCGTCGAATCCCACGCTCCCGCTTCCCGTCGCCTGGAGGTTGTCGCCGTCGAGGCGGAGCGCGCTGCTGGATATGCGCTGCCGCGCGATCCGCGCGTCGCCTCCAAAGTAACTGAACCGTGTTGGTCCGGCGGGAACGTTGCTCTGCAGCACCTTCGCGAGCCGCACGATGCCGTTCTTGAGGTCCAACCCGGGGAACGAGCCATGCAGGATCGCGAACGTCCCCGCCCCGGTCAATGCCGCGAGCGGTTCGCCGGCCAGCCTCGTCTGAAGCGTGCCGTCAGTATCCAGGGAGCCGGACACCTGCCCCGTCGCACCCACGCCGTGCAGCAGTGCGGCGACATCGACGCCACGTGCGTGCACGGTGATACTGGCGGGCGCGCCGCTTTGTGCGGTTTCCAGCGCCGCGGCGCCGGTGATCCTGCCGCCGTACGCGGTCAGCGAGTAGGCGTCGATGTGAACAGTGTCGGTGTACACGTTCAGGTGGGCGCGCACCTCCGACGCCGCGAGCGGCGCGAATGCAAACTTGCCGAGGCTGATGGTTCCGGCGGCGACCAGGCGGTGCGGACCCTTCGGTCCGGAAGCGACGGGCGTCGCCGACGCCGTCTGCGCGCCGAACAGGCGTTGCAGCCGGTTGACGTCGAGTTCGGTGCCGGCGAGCGCAAACGATATCACCGGCGTATAGATCCGCGGGACCTGAGCGGTTCCCGTCACGCTCGTCCTGTCGAGCGCCGCGGCGAACGTCGCCTTCACCGCGCCCTTCGCGAGAACCAGCGTGCCGGAGCTCACCTGCACGGGAACCCGAAGCGACGGGATGGTCAGGCGCGCCCCCTTGAGATCGAGGGTCGCGGCGATTTGCTGCAGCAGGTCGGGGGCGGTGGCCTGGACGGAGCGGCTCCGGGCGTTGAGTCCGGCGATCACAAACGACGCCGTCGTCCGCCGCCGTCCCGGATCGTACGAGCCCACGGAGAGGTCGACGTTCTTGATCGCGACGGCGCCGATCGGAGTAAGGGCTAGGACACCGCCGCCGATGGCCGGACGGCGGCCGGAGCGCGCGGACAGGTCGAAGTTGGACCGGCCGGCCGTGTTGGTGAGGAAGTTGACGTGCACGCCGTTGAGCGCCACCCAGTTGATCTCGAGGCGGCGGCCGAGCAGCGCCCGGAGATTGACGCCGAGGTTCACCGTCTGCGCTTCGACCGAGGGGCCCGCGGGAAAACCGGCGGGGTTCATCAGCCGGACGTCGCGCGCGCGCACGTGAGGCCGCGGCCAGATCTCGAGCCGCAGCGCCGCGATCTGCACGTCGCGCCCGGTCGCGCTGCGAATATAGCCTTCCAGGAGTGTTCGGTACCGGTCCACCGGTATGAGAAACGGCACGGCGGCCACCGCGAGGACGCCGACCAGCAGGATCGCGCCGCCGATCAACCCCCACCGGAACCGGGTCATGACCCTATCCGTTCTGGCGCTCAGTCAAAAAGACCTACCAATCGCCTTTGCACGCGGTCGTAAGCGTACGACAGCCAGCACCCGTGCGCGAGTGACTTCAGCGCCCGCCGCGGCGGGGCGCGGTGAAATGCGTTGTAAGCGCAGTCGGCCTACGCGAGCCTGCCCGACCGGCGGTCGGCTGCCCGTCCACCGTCGGCGCCGACCCCGACTGTGCTGCGTTCGTCGCCGGACGGGGGCACTGCCCACGCGAAGCCTCCGTCCACCCCGGCCGCCGGCGGCGCGCCCGGCGCAGAAGCCGCCGGTCCATGAGCGCCTCGCGGCTCGGCGTCCACATGCCCGGTCACCGCGTCCAGCCGCGACAGCAGCGATGCCACGTTTTGCTCGACGGACTGCTGGGCCGCTTGAAACGTCTGGTTCGCCTCGTCGACGAGCCGTTCGACTTCGGTCTGCAACAGCGCCAGGCGGTCTGTTGCTCTCTCGTTGGCGTCCTCGACGATCAGTTGGGCTTCCTGTTCGGCCTTCTGAAGCAGTTCGGAGGCGCTGCGGCGAGCGGAACCCACGATGTCGTTTGCGGCCGCCTGCGCTTTGTCGATGATGTCCTGCGCCTCCGCGTTCGCCCGTCGCACCAGGTCCTCCGCCGTCTTATGCGCGGTGACAAGGGCACGGGCAAAGAGCGCTTCCTGCTCACGGGCCGCGGTGGCGGCGTCGGCGGGTGTGTCGGCGGCGGCCGCGTGCGCCCAGGCCGGCTGCGCACCCGACGACATTTGGATGGGTGCCGTCGCCATTTCGATGGGCGGCGAGGGCATATGGACGGGCGCCGGCGGGATTCTCCTCGGCACAGGCGGCATTTGCATGGTCACGGGCGGCAGCGCGATCTCGTGCTCGAACCGAGACCGCAGGCCGTTCAGCACCATCTCCCGCATCGGGGTTAAGAACAGCCCGGCCAGCAAGATCATGACTCCCGCGAACGCGAGGCTGAGACCAACCGAATCAAACACGCCGCTCATTGACGCGCTCCCTTCCCGGCTGACGCAACGTGATATTTACCGCAATAGCGAGTTTGGATCCGTTCGGACCAATTCCAGAGCGGTGCCGCTCAGGCGTGCAAAGGTGTCCCGCTTCATCTCGTCAAGGAGCCGGTCCAAGCTGTCGTCCAACTGGGGCGCCACAAGAATCGTAGGTGCGGCATCCGGCACGGTGGTCTTGGCCGGCGCCCCGGGCTGCGTTGCGACGATGACGGTGCGGACCGGGACGCCGGGGGCGACCTTGCCGAACTCCTTGCCGGCCTGCTGGAGGCCTCGCACATCGGCCTCGGACGGCGTCCCATCGCGGAGACGAAAGAGCAGCACAGCATCTTTATAGGAAGCAGCCGCGTGGACGCGGCCGTCGAGAACCTCGGCCGCGAAGACCGCATCGCAGTTGCGCTTTCGCAGCGCCGCTTCGACGGCGGCTCGGATCCAGCCGGCGCTCTTGAGAAAGTCTTCGCCTTTTGAACTCAGGCTGTAGACGACGTCGTGACTTTCCTCGCTCAGCGGCCGGCGGCAGTGCGGGCAGCGCAGCGAGAGCTGCATCGCGGCTTGGACTTCCGAGGAGTCCTTGCCGACGCCGACGATCTGGGACGACTCGCGGCAGACCAGGACAAAGCTGCGGTCCACTAAACCGTCCGCGGCGAGCCCGTCGAGTTGGGCGGCGTCAACCGGTCCGGCGGCGCCGTTCGTCCCCTTGTCCAGCCGGGAGCGCAGCAGTCCAGGACGGCCGAGCACAGTCGGAGCGCCCTGCAGTGCGATGAGGGCGTGCGGCGACGCGGCCGCTCGCGCCCCCGGCGCCGGCGAATCCGCCCCCGCAAGCGGCTGCAGGCCGAGGGCGCGGGCCCACTCGTCGCGGAAGCGCGGGGCGCTGCCGCGGGCGCCGTCCTCGGCGGGCGCGGTGAAACCGTCCTCGGGCGTTCCATTCATCTTCAGCGTCAGTTTCGCGCCGGTGCAGCCCCGGCGCGCCTCTTCGTGGGAGCGTCCGACCGCAATGACGGCGGCCGTTGTCCCGCCGTCCGGCGCTGGGCGTTCGCACACCACGATGCGCGTCGTACGGGAGCTGGCCGGCACCAGCACGTCGATAGTTCGCGCACCCGCCGGCGGCCCGGCCGGCATGTCATCGTCCTTCGCGTTCGGAAGGTAGCGGCGAACGAGATCGACCGCGTCCCGGCGCAGGCTCTGATACCCGTGGTCGGCCAATATGGAGTCGATCCGCTGCGTTCCCCCCGGTCGCGCAGCGGGAAACTTATGCTCGAAATATTCGAACTCCATGGGCCTCCTTCCGTGATCTTGCCGAAATCCTTCGTAGTACCTCATGCCCACCTGAGGCTTCAAGAGGACACGATCGGGCGGCCTCCGGCAGCAACCCTGCCCAGGACGGCCATGCCGCGGCGCCGGATGTGCGCCGGCGTCTCGAATTGGGGCATGAAAGACGCGTTGAGCGGCGGCGGCGCCGTTCTTACCCCGGCCTGCCGCCGAAGGGTCGCGCTGTCGTGCCCCAGAAGTTCGCAAGAGACGCGACAGGGTTCGGCCGGGAGATCCCATGGACGATTCCACGCACCACGCGCCTGTTGCAGGCGCGCTTCTCGGATCAAGGCATCGGCGCGCCGACGCGGCCGCACTCGACACGCGGTCCGTGCTTCGCCTCAACAATACCGTGCAGTTGCTGTCGAACGGGGCCTGGTACGTGGCGATTCCGTTCTTTCCGCTCTACCTCGTCGCACAGGGCGCCTCGCCGGCGGTTGTCGGGCTCATCGTCGGTCTCGCCGGTGTGGTTCCGCTCGCCGTGTCGATCCACGCCGGCGCGCTCGTCGACGAGCGCGGCCCGGTTCCCGTCTACGCCGCCTCGACCGCCGTGTTCGGAGCCGGTGGGCTCATCCTGACGCTGGCGCACGGCGTGCCGGTTGCCGGCGTCGGGTACGGGCTCATGACCCTGGCCAACATCGGGTTCGCGGTCGCGGCCCAAGCCATTGTGGCGGTGGCGAGCACGGACGAGACCCGGATCCGGAACTTCGGATACTACTCCCTCTGGAACTCCGCCGGCGCGGTGGCCGGCCCCATCCTCGGGGGCTTCGTCGCGGCGCGGTTTGGCTACGCGGCCGCGTTTTCGGCGCTGTGGATCCTCATGCTGCCGTCGCTCGCCGTCGTGGCCGCCATCCGCGGCGTCCCGGCGCCGTCACGGCGCGCGGTGCCGCTCGCCGCGGCGCACACGCTCGTGGGCACGATTCTCCGTGGGCGGGGCGTCGGCGCCATCCTGTTCGTCTCGGGCATGATGGTCTGCGCCCAGCAACTCCAGAACACGTTCTATCCCCTGTACCTGCACACCATCGGCATGCCGGCGGCGCTCATCGGTCTTGTGATCGCCGCCGTGAGTCTCGCGACCATGGCGGTGCGAATGCTGCTCGCGGGCGGTGTGGCGTGGCTCGGCAGCGGGCGCGCGCTGCTCGTGTCCATGGTCGTCGCCGCGGCCGCGTTTTTCGCGGTGCCGTTGACCCACAAGTTTTGGACGTTGATTGCTGTGTCGGGTCTTATGGGCGCGAGCGTCGGATTCACGCAGCCGCTGACGATGAGCCTGCTCGTCGAGTGCGTCGCCGCGGAATTCTGGGGCGTAGCGCTCGGGATCCGGCAGTGCGTGCAGCGCGTGGCCGCGATCGTGAGTCCGTTCGCGTTCGGCGCCGCGAGTGCCGCGCAGGGTGTGGAGGCGGCTTTTTACGCCGGCGCCGTGGTCTTTCTCGGCGCCGCGGGGATCATGACACGCTTCGCGGACGAGATGGGCCGGCGCGGCGACGAGTAGGACGCGCCACCCGCTACACCGGCACCCGTTCCCCGTCGGCCGGGATCGCCACGCGGTTTGCCAGGCCGGCGCGCTCGAGCGCGGCCGCCAAGTCCCGCCTCCGCAGCACGCAGTGATTGATCGATTCCATGTGCACCGCCACAATCCGTGAGGCCGGCGCCGCCCCGGCGACCGCGATGACGTCGTCGGCGGTCATCGTGATCGGCCCGCCCTCGAGGAACTGCGCGGCGCCCGCGTTGACGACCGCGATCGCGGGCGCGTATTCGCGCAAGGCATCTTCGACCTCGGGACACCAGATCGTGTCGCCGGCGATGTAGAGCACCGGCTCATCCGGCGCGCGCAGGACGAAGCCCGACACGGGCGCGAGCCGCCGGCCGACCTCCCCGGTGCCGTGGCGCCCGCCGGTGCGGTAGATGGTGATCTCGTGCCAGCGCACCGGCTCCCGAACCGGCCGCACGTCGTGAAAGCCGGCGGCGCGCAGTTTCGCCTCGTCCTCTGGCTGGCCGAAGACCGGCAGCGTCTTCGGGAGCGCCGCGGCGGCCGCATCGTCCCAATGGTCGCGGTGCGTGTGCGTCACCAGCACGGCCTCGACGCCGGCGACGGCCTCGCGCGCGGGCAGCGGAAGCGCCACCAGCGGATTTGGCCGCGGGTTGGGCGAGTTGGCGACCGCCGGCGCGGCGCCCGCATCCGCCAGCATCGGATCCACCATCAGGCGCCGGCCGTGGATCGTGACGAGCAGCGTGGCGTGGCGGATGAGCCGGATGTCCACGGGACACCTCCGGGGCAGAGGACTTGGGCGGCCCCGACAGAACGTCCTCTCGCGCTTCCTTAATAAAGGAGTGGATCATGGCCGCAGCATTGGAGACCTACCTGAGCCGAACCACGGCGTCGCGGCGGCTGCACGAACAGGCGCGGCGGGTGATGCCCGGCGGCGACACGCGCACGTCGGCCTACTGGGCGCCGTATCCACTGTTCGTCGAGCGCGGTGAGGGGTGCCGGCTCTGGGACGCCGACGGCAACGAGTACGTGGATTTCGTGAACAACTACACCTCGCTGATCCTGGGACACGCGCACCCCGCGGTGCTGGAGGCCGTGGGCCGCGAACTGGGGCGCGGAACGGCTTACGCCGCGCCCCAGGTACCGCAGATCGAACTGGCATCGACGCTGGTCGACCGGGTCCCGTCGGTCGACACGGTCCGCTTCTGCAACTCGGGGACGGAAGCGACGCTGTATGCGCTCCGGGCCGCCCGCGCCTTCACGGGCCGCGACCGGTTCATCAAGATCGAAGGCGGATTCCACGGCACGCACGACGCGGTCGAAGTCAGCGTGGCGCCCGATCCCGCCGCGGCGGGGCCGGCGGAGGACCCGCGGCCGGTGCCCAGCTCGGCGGGGCTGCCGAAGCGCGTCGTGGACGACGCGGTGATCGTACCCTTCAACGACGTCCCGGCGGTGGAGCGGGCATTCCGGCGGTACCCCGGTGAGATCGCCGCGCTGATCGTGGAACCCGCTCCGGGCGGGTTCGGGTACATCGCGCCGGCGCCCGGCTATCTCGCGGGCCTGCGGGAGGTGGTGCACCGCAACGGGGCGCTACTGATCTTCGACGAGATTCAGACGCTGCGCCTCAGCCGCGGGGGCGCCCAAGAGTTGTTCGGCGTCATCCCCGACCTCACCGCGATGGGGAAGATCATCGGCGGGGGATTCCCGGTCGGCGCGTTCGGCGGCCGCCGCGACGTGATGGACCAGTTCGACCCGAGCCGCCCGGGGCATCTCCATCACCCCGGGACGTTCAACGGCAATCGGGCGACGATGGTGGCGGGCCAGGCGGTGCTGCGGATTCTTGATCAGCGGCAGATCGACCGGCTCAACGCGATGGGCGAACGGCTGCGGGCGGGGCTGTCCGAGACGGCGCGCGCGTCCGGCGTGCGGGCGCAGGTGACCGGCGTCGGATCGCTCTCCAGCATCCTGCTGACCGACCGGCCCGTCACGGACTACCGCTCGCGCGCGGTGGTGCCGGCCGAGCTGCAGTCGCTGCTGCACCTGCACCTGTTGAATCGCGGAGTCTACGCGATGGCGCGCGGCTCGTTCAGTCTCTGCGCGCCGATGACCGAGGTCGAGGTCGAAGTGTGCGCCGCCGCGGTCGGCGACGCGCTGCGCGCGATGCGGCCGGACCTCGAGCGGCAGGCGCCCCACCTGCTTGCGTAGCGGCGCCGGCCGCCGGCCGCACGTGCATGCGGTGGCGGCGGACGAGCGCGGCGAACTCGTCGCGGGTCATCGGCCGGGGACGCCGGCCTTTGCGCACGCTGATGTCGCGAAACATGTCCTCGAGGCCGGGCGGCGAGATGATCCAGAGAAGATGCAGGTCCGACCGTCCGGTGTTCTCGACGCCGTGCCACACACGGCGGCGGACGAAGATCGTGCTGCCGGTGCGCAGCGGCAACCGGTGGCCGTCGAAGACCGCCGCGCCGCGGCCGGCGTGCACGAAGATAATCTCATCTTGATGCTCGTGCAGGTGGACCGGGATGGACGCGCCCGGACCGAGACGCTGGCGGCCCGCGGCGAGGAACGGCGACCCCGCGCGCCGGCGATCGACTTTGATCGTCACATTGCCGCTGCGCGAGGGCGGACGGAGCCGCAGCGCTTCACCGTCCCGCGGGCCCAGCACCAGCCATGGTGGCTTCATCGACCGTCCTCCCGACCCGGCCCGACCAACGAAAGGGGGCGTGCCGCATGGCCGCGCAGGCAAAGTATCTGTTCGTCGTGATGATGGACGTTGCCCCGGACGTCGAAGCCGCGTTCAACGACGTCTACGACAGGGAGCACATCCCGGCCCTGCTCAAGGTCCCGGGGATCCGGAGCGCCGCGCGGTACCGGACGAACACCGCGGGCGTGCCGAAGTACGTGGCGATCTACGAGATGGACCGGCCCGACGTGCCGGAGAGCGAGGCCTTCAAGAAGGCCGCGGACAGCGGGACGTGGCCGCACAAGATCCGGCCACACACGTCTAACCGCAGGCACATCGTGTATACCAGCGTTGACGATCCGGGCGGCCGGCGTTAGGGCCCGCCGGGTCCCGCGACGGACTAGCGGGGGGATGCGCCGGCGTCGGCGCCGGCCGGGAGGACGTGATGCCGAGGGCGGTCGTGGGCGTGGATATCGAGACGGTCGGACAGGACTGGGAGAGCCTGTCGCCCCAGGTGCAGACGTACCTGAGCGGCGCGGCAAAGGGCGAGCCCGACGTGGACGCCGCGAAAGACAAGCTGTCCCTCCATGCCGCGACCGGACGCATCGTCGCGATCGGGCTGTGGGATCTCGACACATCGCGCGGCCGGGTGTTGATCGACGGCGCGCCCGCCGCCGGCTGGGCGACCTTCGGCGAGGACGCGCAGGTGTTCCGGGGGCCGGAAGCCGCGCTGGTCCGCGAGTTCTGGGGCGTCGTCGAGCGGGAGTCGCCGCTCATCGTCACGTTCAACGGACGGGCGTTCGACGCGCCGTACCTCATGCTGCGGTCGGCGATCCTCGGCGTCCCGCCGTCGCGCAACCTCATGGGGCCCCGCTACCACTTGGGCAACCACTGCGATCTCTACGACGTCCTGACCTTTTGGAACGCGAGCCGGATGCGGGGCGGCCTCGAACTGTGGTGCTGTCAATTCGGGCTGCCGTCGCCGAAGAACGGAATCCGGGGCGGCGATGTGGGCGCGCTCTACCGCGAAGGCCGGCTCGACGAGATCGCCCGCTACTGCCTCGACGACGCGCGGGCGACGGCCCTGTTGTACGACCGGCTGCGGCCGATCATCTCCATCCTCGACACGGGGACAACCCTGTGAACCGGCCGGGGTAGAGGGGCATGCGGTTTGCCATTGCCATCCCGCAATTTGTCGCCGACGGGACGTTCGACCCGGCCGGCCTGCGGGCGTACCTCGCCCGAGCGGAGACGCTCGGGTTCGATAGCGCCTGGACGCAGGAACACGTGCTGGGGTCCATGCCGGTGCTGAGCCCGATCGAGACGATGACCTACGCGGCCGCGTGCACCGAGCGGTTGCGGCTGGGCTGCGCGGTATTCGTCTCGACGCTGCACAGCTCCGTGCATCTGGCGAAGAGCCTCAGCACGCTGGACCAGCTCTGTCGGGGCCGCCTCGACGTCGGCTTCGGTACCGGCGGCGGAGGCAGGATGTTCGCGGCCTTCGGCGTCGACCCGGACACATTCGTCGCGCGGTTTGTCGAGGGAGTGCGGCTCATGAAGGCGCTGTGGACCGAGCCCCGCGTCACGTTCAAAGGACGGTTCTGGCAGCTCGAGGGCGCAATGATGGAGCCCAAGCCGTTTCAGAAACCGCACCCGCCGGTATGGATCGGTGCAAACCATCCGGCGGCCGTGCGGCGCGCCGTCCGGCTCGGCGGCGGGTTCTTCGGGGCGGGCTCGCAAACTACGGAGCGGTTCGCCGAACAAGTTCGCGTGCTGCGGGCCGCCCTCGCCGAGAGTGGACGGCCGCCCGCCGCCTTTCCGATCGCCAAGCGAGTCTATATCGCCGTGGACGACGACACTGCGCGCGCCCGGCGCCGGATCGCCGCCGCGCTGACAGCCCTGTACGGCCGGAATCTCGAGGCGGTGGCCGTCTTCGGACCGCCCGATGCGTGCGTGAAGGGCCTGCGGGAAGTGGGCGACGCGGGCACCGCCACAATCTTGCTGAATCCGATGTTTGATGAAGCGCAGCAAATGGAACGCCTCGCGGCCGAGGTGATCCCGCGGCTGCGGTAGGCGTCGCCGCCGAACGGTCTCAGCCCACCTCGATCATTGTCTTGAGTACACCTTCCTGGTAGGAGTTCTGGAAACGGAACGCGTCCGGCACGCGGTCCAGTGGAAACGTGTGGGTCGTGATCGGGCCGAACGTGACGCGGGCCGCCTGCACCATCTCGATCGCCCGCGGATAGACGTGGCCCATGCGATTCTGCCACTTCACGGTCAGCGCGCGGCGGCGCGCCTCCGACGCCACGAGGCTGAAGCGGTTGCCGTCGGGGATGCCGACGAGGATGATGCGGCCGCCCACGCGCGCGCACGCGACCGCGTGTTCCGGGCCGCTCGGAGAGTTCGTCGCCTCCAGCACGACATCTGCGCCTCGGCCGCCGCTCCACCGCCCGACCGCGGTATAGTCGACGCCGGCGTCGTCCGCCCCGAGGCGCGTCGCGGCCTCGGCGCGGTACCCGATCGGGTCGATCGCCCAGACCCGCCCCGCCCCAGCCGCGCGGGCCACCTGAATCAGCAGCAGCCCGATGGGGCCGGCCCCGATCACCGCGACGCTGTCCATCGGCCGCAGGCGGGCCAAATCCAGCGTGTGGATTGCCACCCCAAGCGGCTCCAGCATGGCGGCGGTCGCGGCGTCGAAGCCGGGGGGGACCGGAAACAGCGCCTCAGGCGGCGCCGCGTGGTATTCGGCGAGGCCTCCCGGCAGGGCCGGGCCGCCGGCAAATCTTTGCTCGGCGCACAGGTTTTGATCGCCGCGCAGGCACCATTCACAACGCCCGCAGGGCCGCGCCGGATCGACCGCCACGAGCGTTCCGGGCGGCAGGCCGTGCCGCGCGCCGCGCTCGTCGACGACCTCGGCGGAGAACTCGTGGCCTAGAATCCGCGGCTCCGTGATGACCGACGCGCCGATGGCCCCTTCGCGATACCAATGGAGATCGCTGCCGCAAATGCCGACCGTCCGCACGCGCAGGAGGAGTTCGCCGTCCTGCGGGTCAGGCCGGGCGACGGTCTCCACGCGAATGTCCCGGGCCTCGTGAATCACCGCGGCGCGCATGTCGGCCATCTCGTCCTCCTTGCCCCAGCGCTGCGTCAGCGACGATCCGCCTTCTCGCCGTGCGCGGACGCTTCCTGTGCTGGAGGGCCGGCCGTACCGCCGCATCGAACCGGACCTGCCATGGCGAGACTTCCATATGTGGACGAACCGGCCGCATCGGCGGATCCCGCCGGGGCCGCCGCAGCATACGCGGAAGTGCGCGCGCTCGGCCGCCCCCTGCTCAACCTGTATCGGGTCCTCGCGAACCAGCCGCCGGCTCTGCGAGCGTTCCTCGGGATGTCGCGCTACGTCCGCGACGAGAGCACGCTGCCGCCGCGGCTTCGTGAACTCGTGATTCTCGCGACCGCGTTCGCGCTCCGCGTCGAGTACGAGCAGGTGCACCATCTCGCCGCGGCCCGGCGGGCCGGGGTCTCTCAGGCGGCACTGGACGCGTTTCCGGCGTGGCAGGCCAGCGCGGCGTTCGATCCCGCCGAGCGTGCCGCGATGACCTACGCGCACGAGGTCGCCACCTCGCGCCATGTCCGCGACGCGACGTTCGACGCGCTGCGCCCGCACTTCGCGCCCGCCCAGATCATCGACCTTGCGCTGACGGTCGGCTGGTACCATCTGTGCGGCGCGCTGCTCGAGCCGCTCGCGGTCGACGTCGAACGGTGACGGCTCCCGGGTCACAACGCTCCCCGCGGCGCCTCAGGCTGCACCACCTCACTCGGGACATGCCGCCGGGCGGGGGTCCGCGATTTCCCGGCGTCGACGTGTGGCGCTGGCAGTATTTTGAGGGCGTTCCCGTGCCGCGTGCGACCGTCGTGCCGGTGGACGACCCGACGGGCTGGCGATTGTACCCGGCCCACCGGCATCTCTACGACAAACTGTTTATCTGCGCCAGCCAGGGCGTGCCCGCTGGGCCGCACGGCGTCCCGCCCCACCGCTATCCGGTGTTCAGCAAGCCCCTGATGAATCTGCACGGGATGGGGGCGGACGGATACGTCGTCCGGTCGGCGTCCGAAATGAAGGTGCGCTTCACGCCGGGCCATCTCTGGATGCGGCTGCTGCATGGACGGCATATGAGCACGGATGTCGCGCTCGCCCGCGGCCGGCCGGTGTGGTGGCGCCATACGGTCGGACGGCGGTTGGAGGGCGGCCGCTTCGACTACTGGACGGTCATGGCCGGGCGCCTGCCGGCGCTGGAGCGGCGGCTGGGCGCATGGATCCGGCGGCACCTGTACGGGTTCACCGGAGTCGTGAATCTGGAAACGATCGGCGGCATCATCATCGAGTGCCATCTCCGGATGGCGGAACAATGGCTCGATCTGAACGGTTCGGGCTGGCTCGAGAGCGTCGTCGACCTGTATGCGCACGGCCGCTGGTGGTTCCGCGACGCCGGCCGGCGGACGGGATACAGCGTCGCGCTCTTCGGGCCGCACGGCCGGCGGTATACGATCGAACCGGCCGATGTCGAGGCCCTCCGCTCCGTCGCGGGCATTTCCAGCATCCAAATCACGTTCGACGAAGCGATCCCGCTCGAACAGCACGCGATGCCGCCCGGAGGCTTTCGGATAGCCATCATCAACTGCTGGGATCTGCGTGACGGGTTGCTGGTGCGGGCCGCGCTGCGGCGTCTGTTCCGAAGCATGCCTCTCCGCGGCTGAACGCGAAGGCGATCACGGCCGGCGTATGCCGGCCGCGGCGAGGGGGAGACGATCGATCATGAGCGGCCGATCGTAACCCGGCGCAGGACGCCGCCTCCGAGCCGGCTGGTCGTGAGAGGGCGCGCCCGCGGACTGCGAGAAAGGCAGACGGCGGCGCCGGCGGCGTAGAACACGCGCCCGGCGCGGACCACGCGAAGGGGGATATGAGGCATGGCGAAGACGCTCCCCAAGCTCAACCAACGGTCGGCCGCGGTCACGGAGGGGACGCACCGCGCGCCCGCGCGGGCGATGCTGCGGGCGACCGGCCTCGACGACGAAGCGCTGCGGCGGCCGCTCATCGGCGTCGCCTCGTCGTGGAACGAGGTCACGCCCTGCAACCTCCACCTCAACGTGCTGGCGCGCCACGTCAAAGACGGCATCCGCGCGGCAGGCGGGACCCCGATCGAGTTTACGACGATCGCGGTGAGCGACGGCATCTCCATGGGCTACGAGGGCATGAAGGCGTCGCTCGTGAGCCGCGATCTGATCGCGGACTCTGTCGAGCTGATGACGCTCGCAGAGGGCTTCGACGGCTTCGTCGCCATCGCAGGCTGCGACAAGAGCCTGCCCGGGATGATGATGGCCATGGCGCGGCTGAACGTGCCGTCGGTGTTTCTCTACGGCGGCACGATCATGCCGGGCAAATTCGAAGGCCGCGACGTCTCGATCGTGGACGTCTTCGAAGCCGTGGGCAGGGTGGCCGCGGGGACGATGACGCCGGAGCAGCTCTACCAGTTGGAGTGCGCGGCGTGCCCCGGCGCCGGTTCATGCGGCGGCATGTACACGGCCAACACGATGGCGTCGTGCTCGGTCGCGCTCGGCCTGGCGTTGCCCGGCAGCGAGTCCATTCCCGCCCTCGATCCGCGGCGTCCGGATATCTGCCGGCGCAGCGGGGAAGCGGTGATGCGCCTCTTGCGCGACGGCATCCGCCCGCGCGACATCCTGACGCGGCAGGCCTTTGAGAACGCGATTACCGCGGAAGTCGCGACGGGCGGCTCGACGAACGCCGTGCTGCACCTGTTGGCGCTGGCGCAGGAGGCCGGCGTGGCGCTTGCGCTCGGCGACTTCGACGCGATCGCGCGGCGCACGCCGCACATCGCGGACATGCACCCCGGCGGCCGGTACATGATGGTCGACTTGGACCGCGTGGGCGGCATCAGCGTCGTGCTGCGTGAACTGCTCGACGGCGGACTGATTCACGGCGGGGCGCTGACCGTGACCGGCCGGACGATCGGGGAGAACCTTGCCGAGGTCAAGCGGCCGGCGGGCCAGGACGTCGTGCACGCGTTCAACGCGCCGATCGCGCCGCGCGGCACGCTTGCCGTCCTGACCGGAACGCTGGCGCCGGAGGGCGCTGTCGTCAAGACGGCCGGCCTGAAGCGGGAGACATTCCGCGGCCCGGCGCGCGTGTTCGAGCGGGAAGAAGACGCGCTTCAGGCCATCACGTCGCGGCGGATCACCGCGGGGGACGCGTTGGTGATCCGGTACGAAGGCCCGAAGGGCGGCCCGGGGATGCGGGAGATGCTCGCCGTCACCGGGGCCCTCGTCGGCGCCGGGCTCGGCGAGCAGGTGGCCCTCGTCACGGACGGGCGATTTTCCGGCGGGTCGCGCGGGTTCGCGATCGGCCATGTGGCACCCGAGGCGGCGCACGGCGGCCCGATGGCCGTCGTGCGGGACGGCGACGCGATCGTCATCGACCTGCCGCGCCGCCGGCTCGACCTCGATGTGCCGGCCGACGAGGTCCAGCGGCGCCTGCGGGCCTGGACGCCTCCGGAACCCCGCTACAAAGTTGGTGCGCTGGCCAAGTACGCCCGCCTCGTGTCGTCGGCGGCGCAGGGAGCCGTTCCCCGGCCGTAAGGATCGCGTGGCCGGCCGTTCCGGAGGGTAAAACCCACTGGAGTGACCTGGCGATGATGAGACGTTTCACGGTCGCATGCGGCCTGCTGACGCTGGCGACGCTGTTCGTGCTGGCGCGGCAAGGCCTGCCGTTGTCCGGTGCGCAGCCGTGGCACAGCGCCGAGCAGGTCACGGTCATCCCCGATAAGCCGATGTTCTGGCCGCCGGTCAAGCCCCTGCCGAGCCCGCCGCTCAAAGCGCGGCCGCCGGTACTGCGTCCCGAGCCTCTCCACCCCGCAACGTTTCGCCACAGCCAGTAACCAGCGCTTCCTGCGCCGTTTCATTTTTCAGCGTCCGTTTCATTTCGTCTTCACAGTCCCCCGGCATAGTGGCTCATAGTGCGCCGCGGCCTGCGGCGACGTGGAAGGGAGCGCTGCAATGTTCAATGATGATCGGCCGGTCGGGCGCATCTCGACGCGCAGAGAGACGCTCGCCCTCTTGTCGGGGACCGCGGGCGGCGTGTTCGTGGCCGCGGCAGCGGGTTATGGATGGAAAGGCGGCACAGCACGGGCGGCGGGCGCGACGCCGCGTGCGTGCATCGTGCGGCCGGAGCAAACGGAAGGGCCGTATTTCGTCGACGAACGGCTGCGCCGCTCCGACATTCGCTCCGACCCGTCCGACGGCTCCGTCAAGCCAGGTGTGCCGCTCACCCTGACGTTTCGCGTGGCGCAGTTGAGCGGAAGCGGGTGTACGCCGCTCCGCGGGGCGATCGTGGATGTCTGGCATTGCGATGCTCTCGGTGTGTACTCGGACACCCGCGATCCCATCTTCGGCGACACGCGGGGCAGGAAGTTCTTGCGCGGCTATCAGCCGGCCGACGCGGCGGGCGTCGCGGGATTCCTGACGATTTACCCCGGCTGGTACGAGGGACGTGCCGTGCACATCCACTTCAGAATTCGAACGGGCTTTGCATCCCCGGCGCACGAGTTCACGTCGCAGCTGTACTTCGACGATACGCTCACGGACCGGGTGCACGCGCGGCAGCCGTACGCGCGAAAGGGCCGGCGCACGATGCGCAACGCCCAGGACGGCATCTTCCGCAACGGCGGGACGGACCTGTTTCTCAAACCCGTCCCGCACGGACAGGGATACGCCGCCGCATTTGACGTCGCGCTCCAGATCGCCTGAAAGGACCCGGGCCCGGTCCTCGCGCAAGTGTACCTTCGAGCAACGGCGGAGCAGGGGGGCGGGCGATGCCTTCGCGTTCGAAGAAGGTCGCGATCGTGACGGGGGCCGGTACGGGCGTCGGCCGAGCGGTGGCGTTGGCGCTGCTGGAGCACGGCTACGCGGTCGCGCTGGCCGGACGGCGCAAGGCGCCGCTCGACGCCACGGCCCGCGCATCGCGCGCCCCCGCCGGGCGCAAGCTGGTGGTTCCCACCGACGTCGCGGACCCCGCGGGCGTTCGCCGGCTCTTCGCCCAAACCAGGAAGCAGTTCGGGCGGCTTGATCTGCTCTTCAACAACGCGGGCCTCAACGCGCCGGGCGTCCCGCTCGAGGACCTCAGCTACGACCAGTGGGCCTCGGTCGTGAACGTCAACCTGACGGGTTCCTTCCTCTGCACGCAAGAGGCGTTCCGATTGATGAAGAGCCAGACGCCGCGCGGCGGGCGGATCATCAACAACGGGTCGATCTCCGCGCACACCCCGCGTCCGAACTCCGCGCCCTACACGACGACGAAGCACGCGATCACCGGGCTCACGAAATGCGCCTCACTCGACGGCCGCAAATACGACATTGCGTGCGGACAGATCGACATCGGCAACGCGATCACGCCGATGACGGAGCGCATGGTGCAGGGTGTGACGCAGGCCGACGGGTCGGTGCGCCCGGAGCCGCGCATCGACCCGAAGTACGTCGCCGACGCGGTCGTGTACATGGCCGGCCTGCCGCTCGACACGAACGTGTTGTTTCTGACCGTGATGGCGACCAACATGCCGTTCGTCGGGCGGGGCTGAGCGGGGCTCGACCCACGCGCGCACGCCCTGCTCACCACGGGATCGATTTCCCGTCCCTGAAGAACCCGCCGGTCGGGCCGTCGTCCGGCAGCACCGCCGCCCAGACCACGCTCGCCGCGCCGTCTGTGACCGGCCGTCCGCCGGCTCCGCCCATGTCCGTCGCGACCCATCCCGGGCACACCGCGTTTACGAGGATTCGCGACGGCTTCAATTCCGCGGCGAGCATCATCGTCAGCGCGTTGAGCGCCGCCTTGGACAGCGCGTACGCCGGCGTCTCTCCGTCCAGGGAGTCGAGCGCGCCCGCGCCGCTGGAGACGTTCACGATCCTGCCGCGCCTGCTCCGGCGAAGGAGCGGCAGGAACGCCTGCGTAACCCGCCACGGTCCGAGCGTGTTGGTTTCGAACGCCTCGCGCACGACGCCGAGGTCGGCGGTCGCGGCACGCTGCCACGTGTCGTAGAGAATCCCGGCGTTGTTGACGAGCACGTCGAGCCGTCCAACATCGCGCTCGACGGCCGCGGCCGCTTCCGTGACGCTGCGATCGTCCGAGACATCCAGGGGCCGGACGTGGACCTCGATGCCGGCGCGCCGCAGCGGCTCCGCCGCCGCCCGGACCTTCGCCTCGCCGCGCGCGGTCAGGATCACCGTGTAGCCCCGCTCCCCGAGCTGCCGGCACACTTCCAGGCCGATGCCGCGGTTGGCGCCGGTGACCAAAGCGATGTCCTTCATCGCAGCGGAGCCTCCTGTCCGGTACAGACGCGTCGAGGAGCGCGGACGAACGCCCGCACTCCTCGATGGGAAGAACGGCGGCGGTACGGTCTCTTTACAACTCGATCGCCTCCAAAAAGCCGTTCAGCTCCTGCCGGAGCGCGGGCGTATCCTTGTGACCGTGCACCTTCACGGCGTGCGCGCTCGCGGCCTCCACCAGATCGTCACGCTGATCGGCGGGAGCCATGATCACCAGCTTGCAGTTCTTCTCGCTCGGGAATTTTCCGCAGTTTGCCACGACCCAGCGGCCGCGCTTCAATCCCAGCGTCTCGATGCCCATCGATCCCCTCCCGTCGCGCCGACATGGACGCGCCATTCGGGATGCCGGATGCATTCCCTTCACGTGACGGTCGCCGCCGCCGCGCGCGTAGCGCGCGGCTTCCACGGCACGGTCGATGCGGCCGAAGCGCGCAGTATAGCGCTTGCGGAGGCCCCGAATGCAGATCTTGAGCTCGGGGCTCACATCGTGAAGCTACCGCGCGATCCGGCGCTTGCGGTACGAATCCCTGCGGTGAATCTTCCCGGCGCGGAATTCAAAGAGGTCGCAGCCGCGCGCTTCGATCTTGCTGCCGTCGGGCCGCGTCGCCACCATGGTCCACTCGGACACGCCCCGCTCGCCCATCGCGACGTGCCGGGCGTTCTGGAAGCGGATGTCGGGCAGCAACTCGAGCAGGTCGGTGTAGGCTTCGCGGACCTGCGTCTGGCCGGTGTACCGCCGGCCCCAGGGATCTTCCCCGCCCGACGACTCGTAGACACAGTCGGACGTCATCATTTCCATGATCGCATCGAGGTCGTGGCGGCTCCACGCGGCGATGTGCGCAACCAGCAGATCGAGGTACGGGTTGCCCCCCGGTGCCGGGGTCATGCCCTGCGCCTCCTAGGGAACTCGCTCGCGCCGTCGGGGAGCGCTCATCTCGGCCCGCGCCGGCGTGCGCCGGCACTAATATGTATGCGGCGGGCGCATCCGGTCCCTCTATCGCCGCGCCGCCCGGGCAGGGCGGTTTCCGGGCGGACGCGAAAGGACAGCACCATGGCCGCGCCCGCGACTCTCCACCTCTGGACGGGGTGGCCGCACGTGCTGCGCGCCCAGCAGTTCGACCCGTCCGCCCTCGACTGTGTGTTCCGGGAAGCGAAACTGGCCGAGGAGATCGTCAACAGCGGCGGCAGCAACCTGCTGAAGGGCAAGATCGTGCTCACGTTGTTCTACGAGCCCAGCACGCGCACCCGGCTCTCCTTCGAGTTTGCGACCTATCATCTCGGCGGCCGCGTCTTGTCCTCCGAGGCGGCGCGCGAGTTCTCGTCGGCGGCCAAAGGCGAGTCGATCGAAGACACGATCCGGGTCGTGTGCCGCTACCGGCCGTCCGCGATCGTGATCCGGCATTACGAAGAGGGCGCCGCCGAACGGGCGGCCGCCGTCGCGGCCGAGCCGCGCGGGCGCCGGCCGATCCCGGTGTTCAACGCCGGCGACGGGCCCGGGCAGCATCCCACGCAGGCGCTCCTCGACGCGTACACCATTTGGCGCGTGCGGGGGACGCTCGAGGGCGTGACGATGGCGGTCGCGGGCGACCTCCTCTACGGGCGCACGGCCCGCTCGCTTTGTTACCTGCTGGCCAAGTATCCCGGCGTGTCGCTGCGGCTCATCGCCCCGGCCGCGGTGCAGATGAAGGACGATTTGCTCGCGTACCTGCGCCGGCACAAAGTGCCCGTCGCTCAGACGGAGGATCTCGCCGCGGGCGTCCGCGGCGCGGATGTGCTGTACGTGACGCGCATTCAGAAGGAGCGCTTCGGGGAAGGCAATGCCTCGGCGTACGAGCGGGTGCGCGACGAGTTTTCCGTCACACCGGAGATCCTGGCCCACCTGCCGCAGCACGCGATCGTGATGCACCCGCTGCCGCGCGTCGAAGGGCCGCACTCGGAACTCCCGACGTCGGTGGACGGCGACCCCCGGGTGGTGATCTTCGAGCAGACCGAAGCCGGCATGTACGTTCGTATGGCCCTGCTCAAACTCGCCTGCGCGGTGGACCGCTCGCGCGGTTGGGGGCGCTGAGCCTCCGCGGCCGCCGCCGCACCGGCCATGCCTTCCGTCGCCCTCCGGTGGACCGACTGGTCCACGGACCCCCTCGTGCTCGCGGCGCTTGCGGCCTCGGCCGGGGCGTACCTCGCGATCGCCCGGCGGTTTCCACCGCGGCGGCGGCAGCCCCTCGCGTTCTGGGCCGGCGAAGCCGCCCTCGTGCTCGCGCTGCTCTCGCCGCTCGACGCGGGCGCCGCCTATCTGTTCACGGTGCACATGCTGCAGCACATGCTGCTGCTGTTGATCGCGGCGGCGCTGTTTGCGCTGGCCGTCCCGCCCGGCCTGATTGGCTGGGCGTACAGCCGGCCGGCGGTGCGCCGGGTGGTCCGCGCGGTGTGGCGTCCGGGGCCGGCGTTTGTCCTCTTCAATGGCACGCTGCTCGCCTGGCACATCCCGGCGGCGTACGATGCGACGCTGCGGATCGCGTGGGTGCACGCGGTGGAGCACGTGACCTTCGTCGTCACGGGCGTCATCTTTTGGGGGGTCATCGTCTCGCCGGCGCCGGCGCTCGTGCGGGCCCCGCTCGGCGTCCGCTTTGCCCTCCTCATCGGCGCGGACATCGTCAATTTCATTCTCGGCTTCGCCCTTACGTTTGCGGGCCGTCCGCTCTACCCGGCCTACACGGCGGCGCCCCGCGTCTGGGGTCTGTCGCCGCTCGACGATCTCCACCTCGGCGGCGTGCTGATGTGGGTGATGGGCCAGATGATGTACCTGATCCCCGTCCTCATCTTGTTGAACGTGATTTTGTGGCGGGACGGGGGGCGAGACCGGCTGCCCCCTTACGGGGACCTGCGGCGGCCGGCGATGCCGGGCGAGTCCGCGCGGCGCGGCCGGGACGGCGGTGCGCGCTCGGCGACCGGGATGTTATCATGATTCGCATGCGCGACGACGTGACGGCCTTCGGGAGGTGCGCGGCGTGACCGTGCCGGGAGCGGCGGGGCAGGGACTGACGGCGACGGCGGCGCTGACCGGCGGACAGGCCCTCGTCCGGGGATTGCGGGCGCAGGGCGTCGATACCGTCTTCGGGCTGCCCGGCGTCCAGATGGACTGGGCCTTCGACGCGCTCTACGAAGCGCGCGACGCGGTCCGCGTGATCCACACACGCCATGAGCAGGCGCTGTCGTACATGGCGGACGGCTACGCGCGGGTCACCGGCCGTGTCGGTACCTGCCTCATGGTGCCCGGCCCGGGCCTCCTTAACGCGCTCGCGGGGCTCGCGACCGCGTATGCCTGCTCATCGCCGGTGCTGTGCGTCACCGGACAGATCCCGGCGCCGCAGATCGGCAAGGAACGCGGGCTCCTGCACGAGATCAAACATCAACTCACGGCCGCGGACTGTGTGACGAAGTGGACCGGCGGCACCCGCCGGCCCGATGAGGTGCCCGGGGTCGTTCGGGAGGCGTTCCGCCAGTTGTTGAGCGGCCGCCAGCGCCCCGTCGCGATCGAACTGCCGCCCGACGTCCTCCGGGACACCGCCGAGATGCCGGCGCTCGACGAGCCCGTTGCGCGCACCGGGCCCGCGCCGGATCCCGACGCGGTCGACCGCGCGGCGAAACTGCTCGCCGCGGCGGCGCGGCCGCTGATCTTTGTCGGCGGCGGCATCGTGGCCTCCGGCGCGACTGACGCGCTTCTCGCCGTGGCGGAGATGCTCCAGGCGCCCGTCCTGATGTCGTCCAACGGCAAGGGCGCGATCTCGGACCGTCATTATCTCGCCGAGCCGCTCACCGCGGGTCCGGAGTTCACGCCGTCCTCGGACGCGGTGCTGATCGTGGGCACGCGCTTCTACCAGCCGTCGGTGTCCGACTGGGCGCCGCGGGCACAGCCGTGCGTTCAGATCGACATCGACGCGGAGGAGATCGGGCGCAACCATCCCGCGACCGTGGGCATCGTCGCCGACGCCGCGCGGGCCCTCGCGGCGCTGGCAGACCGGTTGGGCCGCTATAACCGGTCGCGTCCCTCGCGGTGCGAGGAGTTGACCGCGGTCAAGCACCGCGTGCGCGAGCGGGTCGATTCCGTCCAGCCGCAGGCCGCCTACGCCGCCGCCATCCGCGGTGCTCTACCCGACGATGCGGTGGTCGTGAGCGAGATGACGCAGGTCGGGTACTGGTCGAACATCGGCTTCCCCGTGTACCAGCCCCGGACATATCTCACGATGGGCTATCAGGGCACGCTCGGCGCGGGGTACGGGGTCGCGCTCGGCGCGTACGCCGGCGCCGCCGGACGGCCGGTCGTGCTCATGACCGGCGACGGCGGGTTCTTGTACCAGGCGCCGGAACTCTCCACGGCGGTCCGGCACAGGTTGAACGCCGTCGCGATCGTATTCAACGACGGCGCCTACGGGAACGTCAAACGCATCCAGCAGGAGCGCTTCGGCGGCCGGCTCATCGCGTCCGACCTGCTGAACCCCGATTTCGTGCGCCTCGCCGAGTCCTTCGGCGCGGCGGGCCGCCGGGCCGAGAACCCGGCACAGCTTCGCGAAGCACTCGAGTGGGCGCTCCGGCAGCAGGTCCCGGTCGTGATCGATGCGCCGGTCGGAGAAATGCCGGAGATGCGGCTGCTGCTGCGGCCGGGGTATCGCGGCTAGCCCACGTTGAGTACTATCAGAGTCACGCACAGTGTAGTCATTTGATCGCCATGTCGCTGAATGGAACCGCCCGGACTGCCGCGTCATACAAAGGACCCTTCTTAAAAACGCTATCCGAGTCGGTGATGTAGGACGAATTCACCCAGAGCGGCTCCTGGCCGGCACCGGCGGTGAAATACATGACTTGGACGGCGGCCGGCGACTTAGTGTAAACGACCGCCACAGATGACATGTCGAAAAGAAAAAAGGGTTGCTGCTCGATAATTGCTCTCTCGTACATGTGGCGCTGTGATTGACCCGCCGTCATATACCATTCCTTCAGGCGCCTCCTGCCGTCCGGTGTCAGGTGCGCTGCGAATTCGTCAATCCTGCCGTTTGGCAAGCGCGGACTTCATGACCGAGATCGTTGACCTCATTCTCATGACGAGGTTGGCGAGGTCTCCGGGTCGATCGAACGAAGCTCCCGCAGGAACAAAGCACTCGGATGCCGCGGCGGTCTCGACGTATCCGGCGATATCGCGAGCGAGATCCGATGCGTCGCGCGCTTGATGTCGCCGTCACCGCAGTACGCTGGCGTACCCGCCGCGGGCGGCCCGACGCTCGCGTTGAACCAATCGTTGACCAGCCGGTAAGTCACCGCTTCGGTCCGGTAAGGCAGGAAACCGAACGATCCGTCACCCTCGACCGCAAAGATGAGCGGCGCAAACGCGCTATGGTCCTTGAACCGGAACTCTCCGAAAAACACCATGAGTCCGTCGAATTCGTACGCCCGCGGCACCGCGACGAGCGCAATGGCCGCGAATTTGGAAATACGCTCCGGCCTGGATGTCGAAACGCTTGGGATCCCGTCCCAACTTCGGGTGGGACAATTGATAGAGCGCCCCTCGATCTTTGCGGTGGATCGCGGCCAGCACGGCTGTAAGCGTGCGTTCGGAAGCATCGCCACGGCGCGTAGGATCCGTCCACCAGGCGGATTGAGGATACACCCGCTCGGTCACTTGGAGGCACGCCGCCGTGCGAACGGCCTGACCCTCGGCATGGAAGATCAACGGCACATACACCGAGTGGCTCTTCTCGGCCCCTGCCACACCGCATCCCACACTCAGCACGCCAGTGATGGCCACGAGGCTCCACGCCCTGCGAAGAAATCCCGCAGCTCTTGTCGTCATGGAACTCACCCCAGAGAATATGCGACCGGCTCTCCGACTGGATGCCCATGGCACGCCGCCGCAGGGACACGGCTGGTGGTGCTCGCGGTGATGCGCCTGTATCCGGCGGGTCTCGTCGGGCTGGCCCGCGTGGCCGCCGCCTGTGGGTCGCGCACAGCCAACGGGTCTGCGGCCGGTCGCCGCCGGGCGGGGGGCGGCCCCGCCCACGACGAATAGCGCTTCATAGCAAGGACGCGGGAGGTCGCCCCGATGTACCTTTCCGAGACAGTGCGCGGCATTACGCCGTCGATGACGATCGGCATGGACGACCGTGCGCGGCAGTTGGGCCGCACGGGCGTCGGCGTCATCAGTTTCGCCGCGGGCGAGCCGGATTTCGACACGCCCGACGCCGTCAAGAACGCCGCGATCACGGCGATCCGCGAGGGCTTCACCAAATACACGGGGCCCGCCGGCATCCCGGAGCTCCGGGCCGCCGTCGCCGCCCATCTGAAAGAGCTCTACGGCGCTTCGTACGCGCCGGAAGAAATCGTCATCACCGCGGCCGGCAAGCCGGCGCTGTATTTCACTCTGCGGGCCCTTTGTGACCCGGGGGACGAGGTGTTGGTGCCGATTCCGGCGTGGGTCTCGTACGCCGAGCAGGTCCGGGTGGCCGGCGCCCGCCCGGTCTTTGTGCCGACGGACGCGGCCTCCGGCTGGCAGCCGCTGCCGGATCGCGTTGCCCCGCTCGTGTCGTCGCGGACCCGGGCGATTATCCTCACGTCGCCGCACAACCCCACCGGCGCGGTCTACGACCGCGAGACGCTCGACGGCATCGCGCAGCTGTCCGACCGGCACGGGTTCGCGCTGTTGAGCGACGAGATCTACGAGAGCATGGTGTACGACGGAGCGCGCCACCTCTGCGTGCCGGCGGTGTGGCCGGCGGCGCGCGACCGCATCGTCCTCCTCAACTCGATGTCCAAGACCTACGCGATGACCGGCTGGCGCATCGGCTACGCCGCCGCGCCCCGCCCGGTGGCCGAGGCCATCACCGCGCTGCAGGGCCACCTCGCGGGCAGCCCCAACTCGATCGCGCAGAAGGCGGCGCTGCACGCGCTGACCGCCCGCGTGAACCTGCGCGAGATGGTGGCCGAGTACGACCGGCGGCGCCGCTACATGGTCGGACGTCTCAACGAGATCGCCGGGGTATCGTGCAGCATGCCCCGCGGCGCCTTTTACGCCTTCCCCGATGTGCAGGAACTGCTCGGCCGCGGCGGGGCGCCGGCGACCTCGCTCGCCCTCGCGGAACGGCTGCTCGACGAGGCCCACGTCGCGGTCGTGCCGGGCGAGGCGTTCGAATCGCCGGGGTTCCTGCGGCTGTCGTACGCGACGTCGATGGACCGCATTCGCGACGGGCTGGCGCGCATCGCGAACGTCCTCGCATCCTACGCGGTGCGGGTATAGGCGGGCTGCGCCCGCGAGGAGGCCGTCATGATGACCGTGACGCCCTTTCAAACCGAGCCGCTCACCGATTTCACGCGGCCGCCCGCGCGGCAGGCGATGGAACAGGCGATCCGCGACGTCGCCGCGGAACTCGGGCGCGAGTTCCCGCTGGTGATCGACGGGCGCGAGGTCCGGTCGGGCGCGACCTTCCGCTCCATCAATCCGTCGCAGGCGGACCAGACGGTCGCCGTCGTGCAGCAGGCGTCGGGCGACCACGTCGAGCAGGCGGTCCAGGCCGCGCTGCGCGCGTTCGAATCATGGCGGTGGGTTCCGGCCGAGGAACGGTGCGCGCTGTTCCTCCGTGCCGCGGCGATTCTGCGGCGGCGGCGGCTGCGCGCCGCGGCGTGGATGTCCTTCGAAGTCGGCAAGAACTGGGCCGAGGCGGACGGCGATGTGGCCGAGGCCATCGACTTCACCGAATACTACGCCCGCGAAATTCTGCGGTACGCGCAGGGTCCCGCGCTGCCGCCGCTCCCGGGTGAGATGAGCGAGTACCAGTACATCCCGCTCGGCGTCGTGGCGGTGATCTCGCCGTGGAACTTCCCGCTCGCGATTCCGACGGGCATGGCCCTCGGCGCGATCGTGTCGGGCAACACCGTCGTCATGAAGCCGGCGAGCGACTCGGTGGCGACCGCCTTCCAGATCGTGGACGCGCTCCGGGAGGCCGGGCTGCCGCCGGGGGTCCTCAACTTCATCCCCGGCTCCGGCGGCGTGGTCGGCGAGGCGCTGGCGACCCACCCCAAGGTCCGGATGATCGCGTTCACCGGGTCCAAGGAGGTCGGCACGCACCTGTTCGAGGCCGCGGCGAAAACGCCGCCGGGCCAGATCTGGCTCAAACGCATCATCGCCGAGATGGGCGGCAAGAACGCGATCATCGTGGACGACGAGGCGGACCTCGACGCCGCGGTCGCCGGCATCATCGCGTCCGGCTACGGGTACCAAGGCCAGAAGTGCTCGGCCGGGTCCCGCGTCATCGCGACGCCCGGCGCGTACGGGCGGGCGGCGGAGATGATCGTCGATCGCGTGCGGTCGCTCGAGGTCGGCCCCGGCCCCGAGAACTTCCCGGTGGGCCCCGTGATCAACGCGGCCGCGGAGCGCAAGATCCTCGAGTACGTCGAGGTCGGCCGGCGCGAAGGCCGGCTCGCCGCAGGCGGCGGCCGCGCGCGCGAGGGCGGCTTCTATGTGGCGCCGACGGTCTTCCTCGACGTGGCGCCGGACGCCCGCATCGCCCAGGAGGAGATCTTCGGCCCGGTCGTCGCCGCGATCCCCGCCCGCGATTTCGACGACGCGCTGCGGATCGCCAACGGCACCGCGTTCGGCCTCACCGGCTCGGTGTATACGCTCAACCCTGCGAAACTGGCGAAGGCCCGCCGCGAGTTTATGTGCGGCAACCTCTACCTCAACCGCAAGTCGACCGGCGCCATGGTCGGCACCCATCCGTTCGGCGGCTTCAATATGTCGGGCACGGACAGCAAGGCCGGCGGACCGGATTACCTGCTCAACTTCCTGCAGCCCAAGGTGGTCGCGCACCGTTACATCTAACGGCACGGGGGAGGGGTTCGGGGTGAAAACGCGGCGCGGGTGGGCCCTGGCGCTCGCCGTTGTGCTCCTCGGCGGCCTGCTGACCGGGGCGTCGGCGCAGGGCGCACGGCGGGGCGGGACGCTGCGGGCGGGGCTCGACGCGGATCCGCCGACGATGGACCCGCACCTCTCCGGTTCCGCGGTGGACCGCCAGGTCTACCAAAACCTGTACGACAAACTTGTCGACACGGACACGAATCTCGCGGTGGTTCCGATGCTGGCGACGTCGTGGAGTATCTCCCCCGACGGCAAGACCGTCACGTTCAAGCTCCGCCAGGGCGTCAAGTTCCACGACGGAACGCCGTTCAACGCCGACGCCGTGAAGTACAACTTCGAGCGGATGCTCGATCCAAAGTTTCCGTCGGTCCGCCGCAGCGAAATCCGGCCGGTCACCGGCGTCGCGGCGCCCGACCCGTCCACCGTCGCGATTTCGCTCGAGCGGCCGTACAGTCCGTTGCTGTACGTGCTCACCGACCGGGCCGGCATGATGGTGTCGCCGGCCGCCGCGCGCGCCGCGGGCACCAACTTCGCGCAGCACCCCGTCGGAACGGGCCCGTTCGTTTTCGCCGACCGCGTGCCGCAGGATCACATCACCCTGCGGCGCAACCCCGCGTACTGGATGGCGGGCCAGCCTTATGTCGACGAGGTCATCTTCCGGCCCATCACCGACGACAACGCGCGGGTCGCCAACGTGAAGTCGGGCGACGTGGAGATCATCAACCTGGTCCCGCTCCCGCAGGTGCGGGCGCTCGCGCAGGAAGCCGCCCGGCCGGGCGCCCGCTTCAAACTGCTCGAGCACGGGGCGATGGCCTGGACGGCGCTGTCGCTCAACGTCACGAAGCCCCCCTTCGACAACAAATTGCTGCGGCAGGCCTTCGCCGCGACCATCGACCGCGACGCGATCGCCAACGTCGTGCTGCAGGGGGCCGCCTACCCCGCGTATTCGCTGTTCCCGAACGGAACCGCGGCGTACGACCCGGCGTGGAAACTCCCGCCGCGCAGCATCGCCACGGCGAAGGAGCGCCTGCAGGCCGCCGGGCACCCGGGCGGCTTCGAGTTCACGCTCATCATCCTGCCGGGTCAGCAGCGCGTCGCGCTGGCGCAGGCGATCCAGGCGATGGCCGCGGACGCGGGGATTCAAGTCAAGATTCAGACCGAGGAGCAGGGGACGTTCGTCAGCGACGTGACGAAAATTCAGGCGCAGTCGGGTGTGATCGAGTGGAGCGGACGGCCCGATCCCGACTTCGACGTCTACCCGTTCGTGACGCAGTCGGGGATCGGCGCCTTCAACTACGTCGGCTACACAAACGACCGGCTGCAGACGCTGCTCGACGCGGCCCGGTACCTCAACGACATGGGCCAGCGGCGGCGCGTGTACCGGCAGGTCAGCCAGATTCTCGCCGACGACGTGCCGTACGCGCCGCTCTTCTTTCCGAAGGAGTACAAATTGGCGTCAACGCGGCTGCGGGGGTTCGTGCAGGTGCCCGATGGGATGATGCGGCTGCGCACAGTCTGGCTGGCCCCGTAAGCCGCGGCGCCAGCGCGGGGGTGATCCGGGATGGCCCATGCCATGGCACAGAACCGGGCGGTGCGGGCGGCGCCGGGGTGGGGTGTCGCCATTTCTGGCGGGCGCGGGCGCCGGCGCGGTGGCGGGGCTGGCAGGCGTCGGCGCCGAAATGCTGTTGCGCGCAGCGGCACCGACGCACCCCGCCACCCTGGGGTCCGCGTTTATCGCCGGCATTCTCGGCGGCATCCTCTACGCGGTTCTGGGACGGGTAACCCGCCGCCCGGCCGCGGCGCTGTGGGTGATCACGCTGGCCGTGGCGACGATCGACAGCCTGCTCATCGCAACCGAACCGCTTGCGTCCGGGCCGAATCCGTCAACCGGAATCCCGATTGTGGGTTTGGTCGTGCCGGCACGGCAGCTTCTGGCGCTGGCGGGCATGGGGCATTTGAGCACGCGGCATTTTCCGGAGCGATACATCGTGGCGGATGCGGCGACCCACTACATCACCGCGGTAGCCGTGTCGCTGCTCGTGCCTTGGTGGGCCGGACCGAGGAGGCGCTAAGCGGCCGCGGCGCGGCGTGGCCTGACGGTTAGCTGATCTCGACGTCCTCCCAGAACCCGATCCAATGGTCGACCTGCTTGATCGAGGCGCCCGGCGCCTCGTACGACCACGCGGCCCGCGGACTGCGCTGCGAATCTACGACGACGTCGTAGAACTGTACGCCGTGCGGTCAGGTGAGGTCGTCCTCCGTCTTGGGCGACGGACGCAGCAGATCCATCCGAACAGTGTCGCTCGGGAAATACCGGTAGCCGCCGACTTCAAGCGTCCGGTCACTCGCCGCCAGCACGTGACCACGCCATAGGGCTTTCATCGCGGGTTGCCCTCCGTTCCGTTCTTCGGTTGATGTCACCGTACCACGAGGGAAGAGGGGATGACCACAGCCGTCACGGCCCGGACGCGGGCACCTTCGCGGCGTCCGACCGGACGCCGCCCTGGGCGGCGAAGCGCCACTCGAGATAGAACAGCGCGCCGATCGCGGCGCCGCCCATGTGGCCCAGCGAGGAGATATTGGACAGCCCGGCGACCTGCGCGACGACCCCGAAGCCCTGCATGGTGATCCAAAAGGCGAAGAACCCCCAGGTCGGAACCGTAATCCACCGGTAGACGCCCAGCCACAGCGAGCCGAAGACGAACTTGAGCTTGATGCCGGGGAACTGGCAGGCGTAGAAGGCCATGATGCCGGCGATCCCGCCGGAGGCCCCCACCAACGGAGCGGTGCGGTGCGGGTCGAACGTGCCGTGGACCGCGGTGCCGACGACGGCCGACATGAACGTCAGCAGCAGGTAGCGCGGGACGCCGATCGTCTCCTCCACGTTGTCCCCGAACAGCAGCAGAAAGTACATGTTGGAGACGAGATGGAACAGCCCGGCGTGGAGAAAGAACGACGTGAGGAATGTGAGCCCGCCGTAGCGCTGCGCCTGCGCGGGGATGAACCCGAACAGGGCGATCCAGTGGTCGAGATTCGTCATCGCGAGCAGGCTGACGGCGCACGTGAACGCGACCAGGCCCCACGTGGTCCACGGCGGCCGGTCGAGCTGCTCTTCGCCGTCGCGCACCGGCATGCCGAAGAGCGCCGCGATGTACTTCCACCACTCGTCCGGAGGATCACCCCCCGGCTGCTGACGCGCCTGCCCGGCGATCGCGTTGGACCGCTCGGTCGCCAGGAGCACCCGCGCCCCGGCGGGCAGCGCGGCGTCCGGCACCGAGGCCCAGTCCTCCGGCGGAGAGACGCCGCCCGCGGAGACCCCGCCGGCGCGCGCTGCGCCGGTGGCGGGGAATGCCTCGTAGCCCTTGGGGTCGAACCACACGATGCCGCAGAGGGTGCAGATCTCGACTCGGGGAAGGGCGCCGAGCGTGACGTCGCGCATTCCACCGCCGCACATCGGACACGGCCGGCCGCGACCCGGCGGCGTGGACTCCGCCGCGACCCATACCTGGGTGACGAGGCCCGGGTCCCGGAGTTGTTTCAGCAGGCCGACCCCGATCGCGGTGCCGCCGCAGCCCGGACACGTCCAAATAACACCGTGCGTCTCCGAGCGGCGCTCTTCGAGCGTGTGACCGCAGGAGGGGCAGACGTCCGCCGCGGCCTGAGATGGATGCGCCACGGTACCGGCCGGCCGGTTCGTTGCGTCGGGCATGGCCCGCATGTCCTCCCGGGGCGTTGTGCGGCTCTCTTGCCCCGAAACGGCGCCGCTCAGCGACCCCGCAGGTGCGGGCACACTTCACGATACGATGTAATGTCCGTGTTCTAGAATGGGATCGTGACGCACCGAGAGGGTACCTTGTATTCGCCGAACCCCGACATCGCCCGCCTCGCGTCGCTCATCGGCGTCCGCGCGCGGGCGGCCATGCTGCTCGCGCTCCTGGACGGGTCCGCGCTGCCCGCGACGGAACTCGCGTGTCGAGGCGGCGCGTCCCCGCAGGCGGCAAGCGCGCACCTCCGCAAACTGGCCGAGGGCGGGCTGCTCGCGGTGACCGTCTCGGGTCGCCAGCGGCGCTACCGGCTCGCGGGGCGGGAGGTGGCGCACGCGATCGAGGCCTTGTTGTCGGCGGCGCCGCCTCCACGAGTCACGGCGCTGACCCAAAGCCTCGCCATGGAGCGGCTCCGGACGGCCCGAACCTGCTACGACCATCTCGCGGGACGGCTGGGCGTCGCGGTTACCGACGCACTGGTGAACCGCCGGGCGCTCCGTCCGAGCGGCGGTGAGTTTCACGTGACCGCGTGCGGCGAGCGGTTCTTCGAGGATCTTGGGATCGATGTGCCCGCGCTCCGTCGCGGCCGTCGCGCCCTGGCTCGGGCGTGCACGGACTGGACCGAGCGGCGGCCGCATCTTGCCGGCAGCCTCGGCCGGGCCCTGCACGACCGGTTCTTCGCCAACACATGGATCACGCGCGGCGCGAGCGATCGGTCCGTGCGGCTCACGGCGCGGGGCGAGCGGGCGCTCGAACACGTCTTGGGGGTGAAGGCATGGACAACGTCCTCGATGTCGCGGTAGCCCACGCGGGCCGAGTATCTCGAGACGGCGCCGTTCCGGCCCGTCGCCGCGACCGCGGCCCTCGGCGACCTGCGCCGGCGGTTGGGCAGGCCGCTGCCGGAGACCGGCACGGACGCCGAGGAGGTCCTCCGCGACCTCGTCCGTGACGTCGAAGGTGGGCTCGTCGGATCCACCACCGGCCGGTTCTTCGGATGGGTGATCGGGGGCACGATGCGCGTGATGCGGGTGTCGGTGTGCAACTGGCGGACTACGGACGGCGACGTGGAACAGACTCTGGCGGCGGTGCGCCGCGCTCTCGTCGCGGCGCGCGCCTGATCGCATGGAGGCGACATGGCGATCACCGTGTTCATCCGGTACCGGCTCGATCCGTATAAGCGGAATGCGTTCGAAACCTACGCGCGCCGCTGGCTGACGATCATTCCCAAATGCGGCGGCGAACTCGTCGGGTATTGGATGCCCCACGAAGGGACGAACGACGTGGCGTACGGCCTCATCTCGTTCCAAAATTTGGCGGCCTATGAAGCGTATCGCGGGCGGCTGCGGGCCGACCCCGAGGCGGCCGCCAACTTTCAGTTCGCGGAAGAGCAGCGCTTCATCGTCGCGGAACGGCGGACGTTCCTGCAGCCCGTGACCCCGGCGCCCCGATAATGCGGGTCGGCCTGAACGTGGCCAATTTTGCCCCGCCGCCGGGGCACGGCGCGCTCGGGACGGAATTGGCCCGCGTGGCGCGGCGGGCCGACGATCTGGGATTCGACAGTTTCTGGGTATGGGACCATTTCTTTTGGGATGAATCCCCGGTCGGTCCGGGCGTGACCGACCGGCCCATGATCGAAGCCTACACCACCTTGGGGTTCATCGCCGGCGTCACCAGCGCGATCAAACTCGGGACGATGGTGGCATCGGTGACCTATCGTCACCCCGGCGCGCTCGTCAAAGAAGTCACGACGCTCGACGTTCTCTCAGGAGGCCGGGCGATCTTCGGCGCCGGCGCCGGCTGGTTCGAGGAAGAGCATCGCGCGCTCGGCATTCCGTTTCCGGGCACGGCGGAGCGATTCGAGCGTCTGGAAGAAACCGTGCGGATCGCCCTGCAGATGTGGGGAGACGAAGGAAAGTACGATCGTGCCGCTCCATTTCACGGGCGTCACTACCGGCTCGAGCGCACACTGAACGTGCCTCAGGCGGTCCAGCGTCCGCACCCGCCGATTCTCATCGGCGGCAGCGGCGAACGGAAGACGCTGCGACTCGTCGCGCGGTACGCCGACGCGTGCAACATCAACGGCCGGCTGCCCGCGGAGCAGCTGGCCCACAAGCTCGATGTGCTTCGCGGACACTGCGCCGAGGCCGGCCGGCCGTATGACGCGATCGAGAAAACGGTCTACGCGCGGGTCCGGATCGGCGAGGACGGCGCGGTCGCGGCGTCCGACATTCTGGCCTACTGCCGGGCGATGGCGGCCCTCGGCTTCGACACCCTGATCGCCGCGGTCGACAGTCCGGGGATTTACCGGCCGGGCGCCCTCGACGTCTGGGGACGGGAACTGCTGCCGGCCATCCACCGGCTGCCCGTGGCCGGCCGCTGAGGGCCGCCTCCTCGGCTACGGACAGGCGGCGACGGCTTCGATCTCCAGCAGATAATCCGGCGTCGCGAGGCTTGAGACGACGAGGAACGTGTTCGGCGGAAAATAGTCGCCGAAGTAACGCGCCCGCACCTCCGCGATCTTCTGCCGGTAGGCCACGTTGGTCGTGAAGGTCGTGAGTTTCACGACTTGGTCGAGCGACGACCCGGCGGATGCGAGCACCGTCTTGAGGTTCTCAAAGATCTGCACGGCCTGCGCCTCGATGTCCCCGCGGCCGACCGGGTTGCCTTCCACGTCCTGCGCCACCTGTCCGGCCACGTAGACGAGACCGCCCGCCTTCGCGGCGTGCGAGTATCCCGTCGTGCGGTGCATCCCCCGAACGGCAACGTCCTCGCGTTTCATCGTCCATCCCTCCCGGTAATTGGCTCTTCCCCCTGAGGAGGCTTCGCCCCGCGCCTGCTGAATTGCCTGCGCTGAATGTCCCTCGCCGATCTGCTGCTCGGGAAGCCGCTGGCCTCCTCCGAAGAACGCGCCGAGAGTGTGGGCCCCGGCGCCGGGATCGGGATCTTCGGCCTGGACGCGCTGAGTTCCGCGGCCTATGGACCGGAAGCGGCGCTGACGCTGCTCATCCCGCTCGGCCTTCTTGCCGACGGCTACATGCTGCCCATCACCGCGAGCATCATCGTCCTGTTGTCGATCGTCTATTTTTCGTACCGGCAGACGATCGCGGCGTATCCGACCGGCGGCGGGTCCTTTACGGTCGCGCGCGCGAATCTCGGGGCGCGGGCGGGACTGCTGGCGGCCGCCGCGCTGATGATCGACTATGTGTTGACCGCCGCGGTGGGCATCTCGGCCGGGGTCGGCGCGCTGATCTCCGCGGTGCCTTCGCTGCAGCGGCACACCCTCGCGTTGTGCCTCCTCATGCTCGCCGGGATCACGCTCGTCAACCTGCGCGGTGTCCGCCAGGTCGGGTCCGCCTTCATGCTGCCGACGTACGTGTTCATCGCCAGCCTGCTCGGCGCGATCGCGCTCGGTGTCGCGAAGGCGCTCACGAGCGGCGGCCACCCGGCGCCGGTCGTCCCGCCGCCGGCCCCGAGCCACGCGGCGGCGGCCGCGGTCAGTGCCTGGCTGCTCCTGCAGGCGTTCGCCAACGGATGTACGGCCATGACCGGCGTGGAAGCGGTCAGCAACGGCGTGCGGGCGTTCCGCAATCCCGTGGTCCCCACAGCCCAGCGCACGCTGACGACCATCATCGCGACGCTCATCCTGATGCTGGGGGGCATCGCGTATCTCGTCCGGGTCTATCACATCGGCGCAACCACCCCGGGTACGCCCGGCTACGAAAGCGTGCTCTCGCTGGTCCTCGGCGCGGTTGCCGGGAAAGGGCCCTTTTACTACGTCGCGATGGCCTCGATCTTGTCGGTGCTCGTGCTGTCCGCCAACACCGCCTTCGCCGACTTCCCGCGGGTGTGCCGGGCCGTCGCGGTGACGGGCTACCTGCCGAACGCGGCCGCGCTGCGCGGCCGGCGGCTCGTTTACTCATACGGCGTCTATGTGCTCGCGGCGCTGTGCGCGCTGCTGCTGATCCTGTTCGGCGGGGTGACCGACCGTCTGATCCCGCTCTATGCCGTCGGCGCGTTCCTCGCCTTCACGCTGTCGCAGGCCGGCATGGTGATGCACTGGCGCCGGGCCGGCGGCCCGCACGCGCGGGCCAGCATGTTCGTGAACGGTCTCGGCGCCGCGGCCACGGCGGTGACCGTGGCCGTCGTGATGGTGGCGAAGTTTGCCGCCGGCGCGTGGGTCACGGTCCTGCTGATCCCCGCCCTCGTTGCGCTCATGCTGGCGATCCACCGGCACTACCGCCGCGTCGCCGCGGACGTGGGCACTTCGGCGCCGCTCGACGTCGATGACCTGAAGCCGCCCATCGTCGTGCTCCCCATCGCGGGGTGGGATAAGGTCGCGCAGAAGGCGCTCCGGTTCGCCATGGAGATGTCGCCGGACATCCACGTCGTCCACGTCGACGCCGGTGAGGAGCGGGAGACGCTGCGGCGGCGATGGGCGCGCCTGGTCGAGGAACCGGCGGAGCGGGCGGGCCGGCCGGCCCCCTCACTCGTCGTCCTGCCGTCGCCGTACCGGTACGTGATCCTGCCGATCCTCGAGTACGTGTCGCGCGTGGAGGCGGTGCACTCGGAGCGGCAGATCGTCGTCCTGATTCCCGAGATGGTCGAGCCGCATTGGTACCACTATCCGCTGCACAACCAGCGCGCGGAATTGCTGCGGGTGCTCCTGTTGCTCAAACGCAACGAGCGCATCAGCATCGTGAGCGTGCCCTGGTATTTGAACACGTAGGAGGGGGATATGGCGCCGGCGGAGATGGAGCGGCGCGCGTTCGGCACGACGGGGCTGCCGGCCGTGCCGGTGATCGGGATGGGGACCTGGCGCACCTTCGACGTGCGCGGCCCCGGTCCCGAGCGCAACGCGCACCAGGTCGTGGAGGCCGCGTTCGGGGCGGGGACGCGTGTCTTTGATTCATCGCCGATGTACGGCGAGGCGGAGCGCGTGCTGAGCGCGGCGCTCCGGACCCATCGGGCGGAGGCCCTGGTGCTGACCAAGGTCTGGACGAGTTCGCCCGCCGAGGGACGCCGGCAGATCGACCGCGCGCTCGAGTGGTTCGGCGGCCGGGTAGACCTGTACCAGATCCACAATCTCGTGGCGTGGCAGGACCATCTGGCGGTGCTCGGGCGGCTTCGCGACGAGGGCCGGATCGGCGCGATCGGCGCCACGCACTACAGCGCGCCGGCGTTCGGCGAGCTGCGGCGCGTCATGGACACCGGGCGCATCACGGCGATTCAGATTCCCTACAACCCGCTCGAACGCGATGTCGAGCGCGACATCCTGCCGCGGGCGGCGGACCTGGGGCTGGGCGTCGTCGTGATGCGGCCGTTCGGCGAGCGCACGTTGATGCGCCGTCCGCCCGAGGAGCACGCGCTCGCGCCGCTGCACGCCTTCGGCGTGCGGACGTGGGCGCAGGCGCTCCTCAAGTGGATCTTGAGCGATCCCCGCTGCCATGTGGCGATCCCCGCGACATCGAGCGCGGCGCACGCGATGGAAAACGCCGCGGCGGGCGCGCCGCCCTGGTTGGGCGCGGACGAGCGGGCGCTGGTGAGCCGGCTGGCGGGGGCGGCCTGACTACACGATCAGGATGACGTCCCCGGTCTGACGTCTCTCCGGCGACCGCCGCGGCCCGCCACGAGGACGTAGAGCACGGGAATGAAGAACACGCCGAGCGCGGTGGCCATGGTCATCCCGCCGACCACGCCGGTGCCGAGCGAGTGCCGGGAATTTGCGCCGGCGCCCGCGGCGACGACGAGCGGCAGCGCGCCGCAAATGAACGCGAGCGACGTCATGAGAATCGGCCGGAACCGGAGGCGCGCGCCGGCGATGGCGGCCTCCACGATCGGCAGGCCGTCCTTCTCGTGCTTCTCCTTGGCGAACTCTACGATCAGGATCGCGTTCTTGGCCGCGAGCCCGATCAGCATCACGAGGCCGATCTGCACGTAGACGTCGCTTTGGACGTCGCGGAAGAAGATGCCGCGGAGCATGATGGCGAGCAGGGACCCGAAGGCGGCGATCGGGACGCCGAGGATGACGCTGAGCGGAATGCTCCAGCTCTCGTACAGCGCCGCGAGCAGCAGGAACACGAGCACCAGAGCCAGCGCGAAGATCAGCGCCTGCGTGCCCGACGCCTGCTTCTCCTGGAGCGCGAGCCCGGTCCACTCGTACCCGTAGCCGGCGGGCAGCGCCGCCGGCGCGACCGCCTCCATCGCGGTGATCGCCCGGGCGGAACTCGCGCCGAAGGGCGCCTGGCCGTCGATCTCCGCGGCGTAGTAGCCGTTGTAGCGCGTGACAAGGCTCGGCCCCGTGCCCGGGGTGACGGTGGCCAGCGTGCTCAGCGGCACCATGCCGCCTGAGCCGCTGCGCACGTAGATGCCGCGAATGGCGTCCGGCGTCATCCGGTACGCCGGCTCGGCCTGGACCATGACCTTGTAGACACGGCCGAAGAGGTTCACGTTGTTGATCTGCAGGCCGCCGAGAAACGCCCCGACGCTCTGAAAGACATTGTCCACGGAGACGCCGAGCGTGCCGGCCTTCTCCCGGTTTACGTCGACGTTGTACTGCGGGACGGCGGTGCTGAAACCGGTCGAGAGCGACGTCACCTCGGGCCGGCGGGCCGCCGCGGCGAGGACGCCTTGGGTGACCTGCGACAGGCGGGGGAGATCTCCCGTCCCGTTGAGATCGTCCACCATGAACTGAAAGCCGTTGGTGTTGCCAACCCCCGGGAGCGGGGGCAGCGGAAACGCGAAGCCGACGGCCTCCGGGAAACCCGCAAACGCGCGGTTCGCGCGGCCCAGGATCGGGAAGAGCTGGGTGTCCGGCGTCCGCCGCTGGTCCCACGGCTTGAGCAGCACGAACATGGCGAACGTGTTGGAGTTGATCGACTGGGTCAGCACGTCGTAGCCGCCGACCGTCGCGACGCCGGCCACGCCGGGGATGCGCAGCACCGCCTGAATCGCCTTGCGCGCGACGGCCTCCGCGCGGTCCCGCGACGCCCCGTCCGGGAGGCGGAAGGCCGAGACGAAGAATCCCTGGTCCTCGATCGGCACAAACGTCGACGGGATAATGCGCAGCAGCTGGAGCGCGAGGAAGCCGATGATCGCGAGCGCGGCAAGCATCGCCCAGCGCACCCGGATCACGCGCCGGAGGCCGCCCACGTACGCGTCCGTGACGCGCCGGAACCACGCGTCGAAGCCGGCGAGGAGCCGGCCGAGCGGATCCCGCGGCTGCTTCGGCCGCCCGCGCAGCAGCATCGCGGCCAGCGCCGGCGTCAGGGTCAGCGCCACGAAGGCCGAGAGCGTCACGGACGTGGCCAGCGTGAGCGCGAACTGCCGGTACAGCTGTCCCGTGATGCCCCCGATGAACGCCGTCGGCACGAATACCGCGTCGAGCACGAGCGCGATCGCGATCACCGGGCCGGACACCTCGCGCATCGCCTGTTCGGCGGCGGCGACGGGAGGGCGGCCCTCCTCGATGTTGCGCTCGACCGCCTCGACGACCACGATGGCGTCGTCGACGACGAGGCCGATCGCCAGGATCAGGGCGAACATGGTGAGGATGTTGATCGTGAAGCCGAGCGCGCCGAACGCCGCGAATGTCCCGATGAGCGAGACCGGAATCGCGAGCATCGGAATGAGCGAGGCCCGGGCGGTGCCGAGGAAGACGAACACGACGAGCAGCACGAGCAGAAACGCCTGCAGGAGCGTGCGCTGCACGTCGCCGAGCGCCGCGGTGACGAAGTTGGAGGTATCGAACGCGACGTCGTAGGCGAGGCCGGGCGGAAAGTTCGCGGCCAGGCCGGCCATGGCATCCCGCGCGCCGGAGGACGCCTGCAGCGCGTTGGAGCCCGGACTCTGCAGCAGGATCACGAGCGCCGCGGGATGGTCCTTCCAGTAGCCGTACGTGACATAGTCCTGCGCGCCGAGTTCGGTGCGCCCGATGTCGCGGAGCCGGACGACGCTGCCGTCCGGGAGCGTCTTGACGACGACGCCGCCGAACTGGCTCGGATCCGCCAGCTGGCTGTTGGTGTTCACGGTGTACTGGAACTGCGTGTTGGAGTTGGCGACCGGAGGCTGTCCGAGCACGCCGCCCGGCGCAACCGCGTTCTGTGCCGTGAGCGCCGTGGTCACATCGCCGACCGTCAGACCGAGGGCGGCCAGCGCGTCCGGCCGCAGCCACGCCCGGATCGCGTAACTGCGCGAGGGGAAGACAAAGTAGTCGCCGACCCCTTGGACGCGCAGCAGCGGATCGACGACATGGATCAGGGCGTAGTTGGCCAGAAACGAAGGGTCGTAGCTGTCCTGCGGCGAGTACAGCGCGAAACCCATGAGAAAGTTCGGCGACGCCTTGCGCACCGTCACGCCGAAGTTGTTCACCGCGGCCGGGAGGTTCGCCGAGGCCGTGCTCACGCGGTTTTGCACCGCGACCGCGTCGATGTCCGGATCCGTCCCGAGCCGGAACGTGACCGTGAGGGAATACTGGCCCGACGCGGTGCTTCTGGACTGCACGTAGAGCGCGTTGGGGACGCCGTTGACGGCCTCTTCGATCGGCACCGCGACGTTCTGCGCCACGACCGCGGCGCTGGCCCCGACGTAGGTCGTCTGCACCGTGACGGTGGGCGGGCTGATGTTGGGATACTGCTCGCGCGGCAGGCCCCCGTACGAGAGCGCGCCCAGGAGGACGATCAACAGCGACATCGACATCGCGAAGATCGGGCGATGGATGAAGAACTGGCTCAGCATGGCGGGACTCCTATCTCCACGCGACGCGCACAGGCGTCACTGCAAGTTCACGGTGTACGCGTGCCGGACCACGGCGGCAGGCCGCCGCGCGCTGACTACGGAGTGGGCGCCGGGCGCAGCGTCGGGGTGACCGCGGTCCCGGGACGCACCTTTTGAATGCCTTCCACGATCACGCGCTCGCCGGCCTGTACCCCGCTCAGCACGATGAAGAACGGTCCGTACGGCCCGCCGTCCGTGATGGTTCGGAGGACCGCCGTGTTGTTGGGCCCGAGCACGAAGACGGTGCGGGTGCCCTGGACGTCCTGCACCGCGGTCTGCGGGACGAGCACGGTGTCGGGGCGGTCTTCGGTCTTCACCCGCACCCGCGTGTACATCCCAGGCCGCAGCAGTCCCTGCGGGTTCGGGAACAATGCCTGGGCCAGGATGGTCGCGGACTGCGGATTCACCGCGTTGTTGACCGCGCGGAACGTCCCCGGATAGGGGTACGTGCTGCCGTCCGCGAGGATCATTTGGAACGACGGCGCCGCGGCGCCCGTGCCCTGCCCCAGCGCGGCGGGTCCTCGCGCGCTGCTGAGGCGGAGGAAGGTCACCTCGCTCAACGGAAATTGCGCGACGATTGGATTCACGGTGGACAGCGTCGCCAATTGCTGGTTCACCGCCACCAGGTTGCCGGCGTCGACGCCGAGCAGGCCGATGGTTCCGTCCACCGGCGCCTGCACCGTGGTGTACTCGAGATTGAGCGTCGCCTGACGGACCGCGGCCTCCGCTTGCTGGACGCCGGCGCGCGCCTGCTCGATGCCGGTCTGCGTGGAGAGCGCGGTGTCTTTGACCACGGCCTCCTGCGCCTGGACGTTCGCGGCGGCGGCCTTCATCGTTGCCTCGTCGCTGTCGATCTGCTGCTGCGCGATGGCCCCCTGCGCGACGAGGTACCGGTCGCGCTTGACCTGTACCTGCGCGTTGGCGAGCGTCGCCTGCAAGCCCGTCAACTGCGCCTGCGCCTGCCGCAGCGCGACCTGGTCGAGAGCCTGCGTGAGGTTCGCCCGCGCCGTGGCCAGCTGTGCCTGCGCCGACTGAAGCGCCGCGACGTATGGCCGCTGATCGATGACGAAGAGCGTCTGCCCCCGCCGCACCGTGGTGCCCTCTTTAAAAGCGACCTGCTGGAGCGCTCCCGCGATCTGGGCCCGCAGGGCGATGGTTTGGAGCGCGATGGTCTGCGCGACGGACTCTTCGTAGGCGGGGACGGTGCGCGCGATCGCGGGCGTGACGACCACGGCGGGAGGCGGCGGCGCCGCGGCGGCGGGGTTCTGCGCCCGGGCCCGAGGCCCGCAACCGGCCAGCACGGCGGCCGCGAGGACGAGCCAGCCGGCAGCCGCGCACCGGCGTGCGCTGAAACCGCTGAATGGGAGTTGCATGGCCAGGTCCTCCCCCCGCGTCAGGACGCGAACCGCGCCGCGCCGATCTTGCGCTGAGTCTACCAAGGCATCGGTCCGGGCGTCGAAAATATTCCTCCAGAACGAATGAACGTGCATGCGAATCGACGCGCGGAGAAAGCAGCGCCGGGCGTTGCGTGCCGAGGCCCGCGGCCGGCTAACTCCAGCCGGGTTCCCGCCAGCCCTCGAGGTCGTAGTCGTTCATGCACTCACGGACGAGTCCGGTCATCTGATCCGCGAGCCCGGACCGGGCGGCCAGCGCGGCGAGATCGATCCGGATCTGCTCGTGATTGCCGGCGAAGTTGCGCACCGCGCGAGCGTCGCGTCTATCACGTCGACGCGCGCCGCGCCGCCTCGCCCGCGGGCCGCAGTTCAACGGGCCTGCCGTGCGGAGTCCGCCGGTAGGCGTCGGCCCAGGCCTCCTTCCGGGCCCGCATCGTCTGCGGGTCGGTCAGGCCCTTCGCCGCGACGAGGCGCTCGAGCGCCGCGAGCCAGTGCTCGTAGTACCGGGAGCCGTCGTCCGGTTCGCCGCGGTCCGCCGCGGCGCGAAGTTCCGCCGCGAGGGCGGCGGACCACTCCTTCCAAGTGAAGTAGCCCTGCTCGGAGAGTTTGACCGCGAGGGCGAACGCCTGGGCCTGCCAGGGTTCGGCAAATACCGGTCCCTCGGCTTCAGTTTCATGGTGGCCGGCCGCGGGTCGGCCGGCATCGGGCGGCAGCGCAGGCAGCGCGGAGAACCGGTCCGCGCGCGCGGGGTGGCCGTGCGCGGTCCGATCAGGCCGGCTCAAGATAGTCGTCCCAGAGGTCGACGTACACGGCGTCACGGGACGACGCCTGGTCTCCCCACAGTTCGCGCGCGGCAAAGCGGACGGAGTAGACGTGCTGCGGATTCTCGCCGCGGAAGAGCGCGTTCGTATCCGGGAAGACGTAGACCCCGTGGTCGCGCTCGATCGTGCCGACCCTCCCGCGGACGTAACGCGGCAGCCGCGTGTGGCCCACCGGATTGAGCGTGCGGGCCCGCACGCGCTGCCGCACGCCAAACCGCGGGGCCACCGGCACCTGCCGGCTTGCCGCGGCGCCGTTCCGGACCAGCGAGAGGACGTGCGGGGCGGCGAGGGCGGGTTCCACCTTGGGCGACCCGGGTGCGGGCCGGCCCGTTTCCACTTCGCGCCGCGTGACGAGCCCCGTCTTGACCAGCAGCGCGATGAGCCTCGCGAACCACTTTTCATAGTAGGACATCCGGAGGTAGTCGGCGGGCGGAAGCAGTTCGATCTCGTAGCGGCCGGCGTCGATGTTCCATTTGCGCCACGCCCGCATCGCCACGTTCAGCGCGAAGACGCGGCCCTCCCACGGTTCGTGGAACACCGGTTCGTGCGGGTCGTGCCGGACCGGGCCCATGCCGTGCATGCCGCCCATGTCGTGGACGCCGTTCATCGCGCCCGCGCCGCCTCGGGCAGCGTGATCTTCGCGACGCCGACCATCGCATCGCGTGTGACGAGCGCGGCCAGTTCCTCCTCGCTCATGTGCTCGCTTCCGGCGGGGCGCTCGGGCAGCACCAGATAGCGGAGTTCCGCCGTGCTGTCCCAGACGCGGATCTCCACGTCGTCCGCGAGTTGGAGCCCGAACTCCCGCAGCACGCCCCGCGGATCGATGACCGCGCGGGACCGGTACGGCGCCGATTTGTACCAAACGGGCGGCAGGCCCAACACCGACCACGGGTAGCACGAGCAGAGCGTGCAGACGACGAGATTGTGGATGGCAGGGGTGTTCTCCAGTACCATCATGTGCTCGCCCTGCGCGCCGCCGTAACCGAGTTCCGCCATCGCCGATGTCGCGTCGGCGAGCAGCCGGCGTTTGAAGGCGGGATCGATCCACGCCCGCGCCACCACCTGCGCACCGTTGCGCGGCCCGATCTTGTGCTCGTACGTGTCGATGAGCGCGTCGAGGGCCGCGGGATCCACGAGGCCCTTGTCCACCAGCAGCGACTCGAGGGCTTTGACGCGCAGGGCGAGATCGGAGGGCACGACTTGATGGGCGTGGCCGTGCCCGTGATCGTGGCCGTCGTGATGGTCGTGCGCCATGCCGCCCCGCCTTTGCCGCGCGCTACTCTTCGTCCGCGGGCGCGGCCGCCGCGTCGTCCCCAAGCGAGGACCTTCGGCCGCCCGCCGCCCGCGTACCATTACCGCGGCGGATGGGATTGTTCCCTCCCGCCGGCGCGGCCGCGGCCGGCGCCGAGCGGGAGGCCGCGCGCCACCGCCAGACCATCAGCACGGAGGCGAGGCCCACGATCCCGCCGGTGCCGAAGGCCCCCGGCGCCCCCCAGAACTGCGCGAGCGCGCCCGCAACCAGCGCCCCGGCCGGGGTCATCCCGCCCATCACGATCGCGTACATTGACATCACCCGCCCGCGGAGATAGTCGGGCGCCGAAATCTGCAGGCTGGTGTTGGCCGTCGCCGTGAACACGACCATGCTGCCGCCGGCGATCGCGAGGAGCACCGCCGCCGCGGCGAAGTGCCGCGCGGCGGCGAGCAGCAGGCTCGAGAGCGCCAGCATCGCCGCGCCGCCGAGCAGGAGCGAGGGCCGCGGCCCGAGGTGGCTGACCGACGCGATGCCGAGCGCCCCGATCAAGGCGCCGATGCCCTGGGCCGACATGAGGAAACCGAATCCCGCGGCGTCCTGATGCAGCGTGTCCTTCGCCAGGACCGGCACGAGAATGTTGGAGTTCATCGCGAACACGCTCATCAGCGCGACGAGCGTGACGACCTGGAGGGCCGCCGGCGTCCGCACGACGTACGCGACGCCCTCCTGCAGGTGCTCGACGAGGCCGGCGCTGCGGACCGGCTCGACCGGCCGGACGTCCATCATGAGCAGCGCGACGATGACGGCGATGAAGCTCACACCGTTGGCGAGGAAGGCCCAGCCCATGCCGAGCTGGCCGATCGCCACGCCGGCGACCGCCGGGCCGAACAGCCGCGCGCCGTTGAAGATGGTAGAGTTTAGCGCGACGGCGTTCATGGTGTGCTCGCCCTCGACCATCTCGAACACGAACGCCTGCCGTGTCGGAATGTCGAGCGCCGAGGTGAAGCCGAGCGCGCAGGCCAGCACGACGACGTGCCAGTACTGGACGGCGCCGGTCAGGACCAGGGCGCAGAGGACGAACGCCTGCATCATCTGCGCCGACTGCGTCACCACGAGCAGGGACCGCTTGCTGACGCGGTCGGCGATGACCCCGCCCACGAGCGACAGGAACAGCACCGGCAGCCACTGCAGCGCGCTGACCAACCCGAGGAGGAACGGCGAGTGCGTCAGGTTGAGCACAAGCCACGCCTGCGCGATGCGCTGCATCCACGTGCCGATGAGCGAGATGAACTGGCCGATGAAGAACAGGCGGAAGTTGCGGTGGCCCAGAGCCGCAAACAGGCCGGGCCGGCCGGGGCCCCCTCCGGGGGAGAGACCGCCGGGCCGTGGCGAGACGAACGACGCCCCTCTCACCCGTTTATAATAGCATCGGCGGCGGTCGTCCCGCCGGGCGGCGCCGCGAGGAGAGGCATGAGCGAACCGTTCGCGCTGGGTCTCACGTTTGACGATGTTCTGCTGGTGCCGCGCCGCTCCGGGGTGAGCACGCGCCGGCAGGTGAATACCCGTACGCAGCTCTGCCGCGGCATCGATCTCGCGATCCCCATCGTGAGCGCCAGCATGGACACGGTGACCGAGGCCGCGATGGCGATCGCGATGGCCCGCGAAGGCGGCATCGGGATCATCCACCGGTTCCTGCCGGTCGAAGAGCACGTCGCGGAGGTCCGCCGCGTCAAGCGCGCCGAGAGCGTCGTAATCGACACGCCGTACACGCTGGGACCGGACGCCACGGTCCGCCAGGCCGCCGCGTTCATGGACGAGCACGGCTCGGCGGGCATTCTGGTCATCGACCGGGAGCGCCGCCTCCTCGGCATCGTCACGGCCCGCGACGTACTCTTCGAGGACCTCGACCGGCCGATCACGTCGGTGATGACGCCCCGCGAACGGCTCATCACCGCGCCTGCCGGCACCCCGGTCGAGGAGGCGAAGCAGATCCTCCACCGTCACCGCATCGAAAAACTGCCGCTCGTCGACGCCTCCGGCCGCCTCGTCGGCCTCATCTCGAGCCGGGATATTCAAAGCCGCCTGCGCCACCCCGCCGCGACGAAGGACGCGCGCGGACGGCTGCGGGTGGGCGCGGCGATCGGCGTCCGGGGCGATTACCTGGAGCGCGCGCAGGCGCTCGTCGCGTCGGAAGTCGATGTCCTCGTCATCGACATCGCCCACGGCCACTCGGATCTCTCCTTCGCCACGATCGAAGCCGTCCGGAAGCGGTGCGGGGACGTGCCGCTCATCGCCGGCAACGTGGCGACCGCGGACGGGACCCGCGATCTCATCGCCCGCGGGGTCGACGGCGTCAAGGTGGGCGTGGGTCCCGGCTCGACATGTACGACCCGCGTCGTCACCGGGGCCGGCGTTCCGCAGTTGACGGCCATTCTCGAGTGCGCGCAGGCGGCGGCCGGGACCGGTGTGCCGGTGATCGGGGACGGTGGGATCCGCGGCTCCGGAGATCTCGTGAAGGCGCTCGCCGCGGGCGCGGCGACCGTGATGCTCGGGAACCTGCTTGCCGGCACGGAGGAAAGCCCCGGCGCGAGCGTCCAGCGAAACGGGCGTCAGTTCAAGCTGTACCGCGGGATGGCGAGTCTGTGGGCGTCGGCCGAGCGCCGCGACATGCCGCAGGAGGACGATCTGCTCTCCGAGATCGTGCCGGAAGGCGTCGAGGCGCTCGTGCCCTACCGCGGCAAGGCCGCGGCGGTGCTCGCGCAATTGGTGGGCGGCCTGCGCTCAGGCATGAGCTACTGCGGCGCGACGACCGTGCCGGAGATCCTCGAGCGGGCCCGCTTCATCCGCATGACGGATGCGGGCGTGCGCGAGAGCATGCCGCACGACGTCGACGCCCTCTCGTAGCGCCGTCTCGAACCGCGCGCCGGACCGGCGCCCGGGGGTCTAGCCCGGACGATCGAAGAGAATGCTGGACGCTCGCGTGGTCCCGTCCGGTTCCTCGGTTCCGCGGACCGTCACACGCATCCCCGGCGTCAAGGCGTTCAACCCAACCGTCGTGAGACGATGGATCTCCGTCGCGTTCGGGACACTGATAGTCCCGGTCCCCTGATCGAGCTTCATGTGCAGGGTGCGCCCTTCGACCCGCTCAACGACCTGTGCGACCGGCGCGTTGGTCATGATGTTGCCGGACTCCATGGTCCACTGGCCCTTGCGCGCCCGGTTCCACAGCTCCGGCGAAAGGATGCTGATCGAGACCGCGGTCAACGAGCCGTCGGCGCCGCGCGCCGCCGTGACGGCCAGCGCATCTCCAGCCTTGATCGCGCGAAGGGCCGCGGGTTCCCGCCGGAGGATGAGCGTGTCCGGCGCCACCTTCGCCACCTTCTGGCTTCCATCGGCGGTCGTGACCGTGATGCTGTCGCCGCTCACGGCGGCGATGGTTCCCTGGACCGCGGGCGCCGTCGCGGCCGGCGTGGCACCGGCCGGCAGCGCGCTCCAGGCGGCCGTGGTTGCGATCACCAGAAGCATCGCGCTTGCCTTTACCGTCGTCGGCATTGGAGACTCGTCTCCTCTTCGCTGGAGTGTGCGGCGGGGACGCCGCCGGTTACGCTATCGTCGTACTCCGCCGGCGTCACAGTTCCGTAAAAAAGGTGTGAAGCCATGCCGACGCCGGCGCATGCCGTCGGCTAGTCCCTATGGGGCGGAGTTGCGCGGGATCGACGTTTCCGCCACGTGCAACTAGGACACGCGGCGGAGTGTCTCCTCGAACGTCTCCGCGGCCGTCTCGACCGCGTGGACGACTTTGTTTCGCTCGCGTAGTAGGCGCGTGTGTAGCGCGTGGCGCTCCATGCTGCCGGCCGGAAGGTCGCGCAGCCGCGCCGCGGGCTGCAGCGACGGGAGCGGCAGGGCCGGAAGGGCGCGGTCGTGGTCGAACGGGCCGGTCAGCGTATAGTTGACCGGAATGAGCGCGCGGCCGGCCCGCATGAGCGCCGCGTTGATCGAATCCGCCGCCTCGCGCTGGCGGCGCGTGCCGCGCGCGCGGGCGAGGGCCTCCCCCACCGCGGCCGCCCGGCCGTAGAGCGCGTCCGCCGCGGCGGCGAAGCGGTCCGCGGCCGCGAGCGCCGGCGCGAGGGCGATCGCGTCGCCGGCGGTCCGCTGAATCTCCAGAAGCGTCTCCCGCAGTTCCGAAGCGGCCGCCCGGTAGTCGAGCGGAAGGACCGGCGCCGTGCACCACCGCCACAGCACCCGCGCGTAGATTCGCGCGTCTCTCGCCAGGTTTTCCCGGTCGATCTTGTCGATCGTGTCTTCCGTAGTGTGCCACCACCAGCCGAGTCCGCCGGACGCGGGTCCGCCGCTCAACGTCGCGAGGGCCGCGCCGGCCGCGGACGCTTCCGCGCCGGCGGGCTGCTCCGACACGCCGACGAACAACGACGGCACGCCGATCCCCCAAAACGATTGGTCCCCCATCCGGGTGACGCGGCGGTGCTCCAGTTGCTGATGGCTCACGGTGCGCACGCACTCCGCCGCGAGCGGCCACGTCTCCGCCATCGTCAGCGCCCCGCTCAGCACCGATGCCCCCTGCGCGCCCGACGAGTCGATGTTGAGGTGCAGGACCGCGTGCCGGTACAGGTCCTGCCAGTGTGTGTCCGCGTACCATGTCGACCCGGAGTAGCGGCCGTGCGAATGGCCGGACCAAAATGCGAAGCGGACGCCCCGGCGCAGGCGCCGCCGGCGCCGGCTCAGGAGGCGCGCCATCTCGAGCATGACGGCGTTCGCGCTGCCGTTGTCCATGGCGCCGTAGTGCCATGAATCGATATGGCCGCTGAACAGCACATAGCGGCCCGCGGGGTCTTGGCCCTGGAGGTCCGCGGTCAGCAGCGGCGTTTTGCGCCATCGGGTGTCGACCTGGGCGCGGATGCGCACGCGCAGGCTCCCCTCGCGGGCGCGCGCGCGCAACACGGCGCCGTCAGACTCGCGGACAGAGACCGCGACGAGCCGGGGGAGCGCGGCGACGGTCTCCGGCGTGGGCGCGCCCCACACGGTGGAGATGATCATCTCGTGGAGGTGGGCGGGGTTGATAAAGATCGCGCCGAGCGCGCCGGCGTCTTCGGCCGCCCGGGCACGCGCGGGCATCGCGAGCCCGTCGATCAACGCGATCTTGCCCCGCGGGACGGCGCCGCCGGCGGTGGCGTCGACCACGTCGCCGTCCAGGCCTTCCGGCGGGGTCGGGGCCGCGAAGGCGTGCGTGATGCACTCCACGCGGCCCGCCCCGTCGTGCGCGGCGGGCCCCAGGATATCGACCGACGCGCCGCCGGGCCACGAGACGAGCGCATCGTGGGTCTCCCGCCGCACGTCGAGGCTGAGGCCTTTCAGCGTTTCCTCGACGTAGTCGAAGGCCTGCGCCTCGTCTTCACTGCCGGACAGCCGTACCCACCGCGAGATGCCGCGTGTGAACTGCATCAGTTTGGCCGCGGAGACGGCGTCGCAGAGTGCCTGTTCCTGATCGGCGGGCACGGCAGCCCTCCTATTATAAATGCGTCGTTGCGGCGGTCAGGGTACCGGTCCGCCGCCCTGGGGCGACAACGCCGCCTGCGTCCGCGTCTCGGCCTGGGCCTGAGGCCGCCGGACGAGCAGTGGCTCGAGCGTGCCGACGATGCCGCGGCGGAACACGAGGACGACGATGATGAAGATCACGCCCGTGACCACCCCCCACGCGTCGGTCCAGGTCGACAGAAAGTCGCGCAGGTAGAGGACGAGCGCGGCGCCGGCGAGCGGTCCGAGCCGCGTCCCAATGCCGCCGAGCAGAACCATCGTGAGGACGAGGCCCGACGTGCTCCAGTGCACGGCGTCGAGCGCCACGAAGCCGTGGTTCATCACCCACAGGCCGCCGGCGAAGCCGGAGAGCGTGCACGACAGCACCGCGGCGAGCAGTTTGTACCGGCGCACCGGGTAGCCCAGCATCTCCGTGCGGACTTCGTTCTCGCGGATCGCCAGCAGCACGTGTCCGAACGGCGAGCGGACAATCCGCCAGCACAGCAGGAGCCCGAGGACCCCAAGCGGCAGCGCCGCGTAGTAGTAGACGAGCGGAGAGGCGAGCGAGAGCCCGCCGGGCGCGAGCCGCGGAATTCCCTGCACGCCGTTCTCGCCGCCGGTCAGGCTCCGCCACTCGTTGACGACATAAAAGACCATCTCGGCAAACGCGAGCGTGATCATCGCGAAATAGATCCCGCGGCGGCGGATGGCGAGGCCCATCAAGGGGATCGCCATGAGCCCGGCCAGCAACGCGCCGCCGAGCGCGTTCAACGGAAAGGGGACGCCGGCCCGCTGCGCCAGCAGCGCCGCGGTGTACGCGCCCCCGCCGAAGTACGCGGCCTGGCCGAAAGAGAGCAGCCCCGTGTAGCCGAGCAGGATGTCGAACGCCGCCGCAAACAGGCCCCACGTGACGATGTCGGTCGCGAGCACCGGGTATATCACCCACGGCAGCGCCAGCGCGACGGCGGCGAGCGCGGCCCATCCGAGCCCGCGGCGTATCATGCGCCCTCCGCCGTTCCGAAGAGCCCGGCCGGACGCAGCAGCAGGACGATTGCCATGATCACGAAGACCAGCAGGTTCGCGGCCGCGGGATAGTAGACCGCGACGAGCGCCGACAGCGCCCCCACGACGAACCCGGTGACGACCGAGCCCAGGATCGAGCCCATCCCGCCGATGACGACGATCGCGAACGTCGTGATGATGAGATCGGCACCCATGAGCGGCGACACCGCCCGCATCGGCGCCGCGAGCACGCCGGCGAGCCCGGCGAGCGCGACGCCGAAGGCGAACACCGGCGGAATCCACCGGTCGACGTCGACGCCGAGCGCCCGGGTCAGCATCGGATTCTCTGTCGACGCCCGGATGATCATGCCGACGCGCGTGCGCTCGATGAGCCACCACGTGCCGAGGCAGATCACGACCGAGAAGCCGAGCACGAAGAGCCGGTACGCTGGGAAGAACATGAACCCGATGACGACGGCGCCCTGAAGCTGCGGCGGGGCGGGATAGGGGACGCCCTGGATGCCGAAGCGGAGCCGCATCACGTCCTGGACAAGCAGCGTCAGCCCAAACGTGAGCAGCAAATTATAGAGCACGTCGAGGTTGTACAGGCGGCGGAGCAGCGTGCGCTCAACGAGATAGCCCACGGCTGCGACGGCGAGCGGCGAGACGACGAGCGCCCACCAGAACGAGACGCCGAGCGTCGTCCCCAGCAGAAACGCCCCGAAGGCTCCCAGCATGTAGAGCGCGCCGTGCATGAAATTGACCACGTGCAGCATGCCGAAGATCACGGCGAGCCCGAGGCTCAGCAGCGCGTAAAACGCGCCGTTGATGAGGCCGTTGAAGAGCTGGATGAGAATGGTTTCCACGGCTGGGCGGGCGGCCGGGCGGCGGCGGCGCGACCGGTCCGGCCGCCCGCCGCCGCCCCAAAACGCGGCGGCGCCGGTCCTACGGCGCCATGCTGCAGTGCACCTCGCTCAGCGGCTGGAAGGCCTGCGCCGCGGGGATGGTCGAGACGATCTTCACGTAGTCCCACGGTTCCTTGACGTCCGCGGGCGCTTTGACCTGCGCCAGGTAGGCGTCGTGGAGCAGCACGTGGTCCTGCTTGCGGATCTGCCCGTGCCGGGCGAAGAAGTCGTTGAAGCGGTACCCCTCGAGCTGCGCCACGACCTTGTCGGGATCGTCCGTGCCGGCGCGCCGGACCGCCTCGAGGTACTGCCACGCGCCGTCGTAGTCCGCGGCGTCGGGGAACGTCGGCCGGACTTTCGTCCGCGCGTAGAAGCGGTCGGCCCACGCTCGGGCGTCCTTGTCCATGTTCCAGTACCACGCGGTCGTGAACACGGTGCCCTGGAGCGCCGCCGGCGTCAGCGAGTTGATGTCGCTCAGGAACAAGAGGCCGATCGCGAGATTGACGCCCTGCTGCCGCAGGCCATACTCATTGTACTGCTTGACGAGGTTCACAAGATCCTGGCCCGCCTGCATCGCACCGAGGATCTGCAGGCGCGGGCGCAGGCTGCGCGCCTTGATCAGGAACGTGGAGAAATCCTCGGTCGGGTTGGGGAACGGCGTGGGGTCGCTGAGCAGCACCTTGCCGCCGGCGTGGGCCACCGCGGCGGAGAACTTCGCGTTCATGTCCTGGCCGAAGGCGTAATTGGGATAGACGATGTACCATTGCGAGCCGCCCTGCTTTACCACGGCGATCGCGGTTCCGTTCGCCAGCATGTAGGTATCGTAGCCGTAGTGGAAGGTGTACTTGTTGCAGTCCTCGTTGGACAGCGCCGTCGTGGCCGCGCCCACGGCGAAAAAGAGCCGGCGCTTCTGCGCCGCAACGTGCGCGATCGCGATACCCACGGACGACGTCGGCACGTCGATCACGAGGTCGGCGTTGTCGCGGTCGTAAAACTCCGCGGCCTTGGAGGCGCCGACGTCCGGCTTGTTCTGGTGGTCCGCGGAGAGGACGTCGACCATGCCGCCGGCCCCGCCCGCCTCGTACTTCTTCTGAAAGTCTTCCACGGCCATTTTGACCGCCTCGACGCCGTTCTTGCCGCTGATGTCCGCGTAGACGCCGGACTGGTCATTGATGACCGCGATGACCATCTTGCCGTGCATGAGGCGCACCGCGCCCTGGCCGGCCGCCGGCCGCGAGGCCGGCACGCCGAGGACGAGGAGTGCCGCGCAGAGCAACGCCGTCCACCTGATCATTCCACACCCCCTGCCGTTGTCGCTTTCACACGCCGAGATATGCCAGCAACTCCTGTTCCTGGCGGGCCGCCTCCCGGTTGCTGAGCGTGTTGACGGTCCGCCCGTTCACGATCAGGTAGTGCCGGTCCGCCACCATGGTCGCAAACCTCAAGTTCTGCTCGACGAGCAGCACCGTGAGCCCGTGCGCTTTGATATCATCGAGAATCTCGGCGACCCGGCGCACGAGGATGGGCGCGAGGCCCTCCGTCGGCTCGTCCATCAGCAGGAGCCGCGCGCCCATGCGCAGCACGCGGGCGACGGCGAGGATCTGCTGCTCGCCGCCGGAGAGCTTGCTGCCCGGCGCCGCCGCGCGTTCTTTCAGGATTGGGAACGTCTCGAAAATTCGCTCGAGGCTCCAGGGCTGCCCGGCCGGCCCCACCACGGGCGGCAGCCGCAGGTGTTCGAGGACCGTGAGCCGGCTGTAGATCCCGCGGTCGTCCTGCACCCAGCCGACACCGAGCCGCGCGATCTGCTGGGGCGCGAGCCGCGTGATGTCGCGTCCGTCCAGGAGAATCCGGCCCTGTTTGGCGGCGTGCAGGCCCATGATGCACCGCAGCGTCGTGGTCTTGCCCATGCCGTTCCGTCCGACCAGGGTCACGATCTCGCCGGCCGGGACTTCGAGATCCACGCCGTGGAGGACGTGACTCTCGCCGTACCAGGCGTGAAGCCCCTCGACGCGCAGCACCTACGCCACCCCTCCGAGATACGCCTCGATGACGGCGGGGTTCGCGCGCAGCGCCTCGTACGTGCCTTCCGCCAGCACGCGGCCGCGCTGCAGGACCGTGATGTGCTGGGCCAGCTGCGCGACCACGCCCATGTTGTGTTCCACCAGGATGATCGTGCGCCGGCCGGCGACGCGCCGGACGACGTCGACGATCCGCGCGGCGTCGGCGACGCTCAATCCGGCGGTCGGCTCGTCGAGCAGCAAGAGCGTCGGCTCGAGCGCAATCGCGAGGCCGATCTCGAGGACGCGTTTGTGCCCGTACGGGAGCGTCGCGACTTCGCGCTCCGCGAGGCCGGAGAGGCCGATCGCCGCCAGAATCTCCTGGGCCTGTCCGTCGAACCGCCGCATCAGCCGCTCGGAGCCCCACCAGACGTAGCCGAGCGCGGTGCGGGCCTGGACGGCCAGTTCGATGTTGGCAAGGACCGAAAGATGCGGGAAGACGCTCGTGATCTGGAAGGACCTGGCGATGCCGCGCCGCGCGAGTTCATGCGCGGCGAGTCCGGTGATGTCCCGTCCGGCGAACTCGATCCGGCCGGCCGAGGGGCGCAGCAGACCGCTCAGGAGATTGAAGAGCGTTGTCTTGCCGGCGCCGTTCGGTCCGATGACCGCCCGCAGTTCGCCCGGCTCGACGCGCAGGTCAATCCCGTCCAGAGCGCGGAAGCCCCGGAAATCCATCGTCAGGCCGTGCGTTTCGAGGATCGCCATCCCGCTCAGGAGTACGGAGCTTGCGCCCGAACCAATTGGCACCGCCTCCGGGCAAACCCTCTTCGGTTCTTCGGTAGACGCGCGGGACCCGCGCGGCGCACGCGGAGACCTCCGCGCGCCTCTGGCGGCCTTCGAGCGGACGCTCGCGACCGTGGGCTAGCGCCGGCTTACGTGGCGCGTCCGGGGCGCCTCCGGCGTCTCGTGAGGGCTCTGGATCTCCGCGGCGATTTCCGAGAAGATCACCTGGAGCGCCGCGGCCACTGGGACGGCCAGCAGGCCGCCGATGATGCCGGCCAGTTTGATGCCGGATATGAGCGCGAAGATGACCAGCAGCGGCGACAGCCCGACGGCTCGATACATGATACGCGGGACGAGCACGTGGGGTTCGAAGTTCATGTACACCGTGAAGAACGCGATGATGGCGAAGAGCCGCCAGTGCGGCTGGGAGAGGGCCACGAGCGCGGTGGCGGCGGCGCCGATCCAGAGGCCGAGGATCGGCACGAGTTCTCCGATGCCCGTGAGGATGCCGAGCAGAAACGCGTACGGCATCCCGATGGCCAGCAGAAACGCCGACACCACCAGGGAGGTAATCAGCATCAGCAGGAACTGACCGCGAAACCACGCGCCGAATTTCGTGCCGATCCGGGCCAGCACCAGTGCCCCGCGCGGCCGTTCCGCGGGCGGCAACAGCGCAAGGAACACGCCCTTGATCGCCGCGTGCCCCAGCAGCATGTAATAGGCAAAGACCAGCACGGCGATCGCCGCCGCGAGGCCGCCGATAAAGGAGAATAGGACGGTGGCCGCGGTGACGCCGTACCGTGTGAAGTTCCCGAGCTCCGCCGGCAGCCGGCTGATCATCCCCGCGAGGTCCGGCAGCCAGCGATACTGACTCTGAAGGTTCGCCAGCCACACTTGGAGCGTCTGTATCTCCAGCGGCAGGCGCTGCACGAACAAGCGCCCCTGGGCGACCGCGGGGATGCCGATCATCGAAACGACGAAACCCAGGGCGGCGAACAGCGCCACGTAGAGCACGGCGATCGCGATGCCCCGCGCCATCTTCATGCCGCGCGGAAGTGGCCAGCGTTCGATCCACTCGACCAGCGGCGCGAAGCCTGAGGCGAGAATGGCGGAGATCAGCAGCAGGATCATGATCTCGGTGATCTGCTGGACGAACCAGACGACCAGCCACGCGAGCCCGACGAGCACGAGCACCGTCACGACCCGCCCGACGAACGCGCGCTGGCTCACGGAGCAGGCCGGGGAGCCGTCACGTCCCCGGGCGTCTACAGCCGGCCGCCGAACAGGGCCTGCGCGGCAAGGCCGGCCAGGCCGACGGCGAGGATAATCGCGGAGAGCACGGCGAGCTGGCGCGTATCTTTGGGCCCGAAGCCCGCCATCTTGGCCGTCGGCACATGAAAGACAAGGCTGCTCATGGACGCGAGCACCACGCCGTATCCCGCGAGATCAGGATTGAGCGCACCCTTGGCCGCCAGGATCCCGGCGGCGGCCGACGTCGAGGCGCTGCTCACGGCGCCGCCGAGCACCGAGACGAGCAGAAATCCCGGCTGGCCCAGGTACCGGAACGCGAGCTGGCCCGCGAGCGTAATCGCGACGAACACCGCGCCGAACGTGAGCGCATGGCGCACCGAGATCGGGGACCGCATAAGGAGCGGCGAGGTTTCAGCTTCGGCGACCGGCACCCGGGCGGCCAGGGCGGCGCTCGCCGCCATCATCACCCCGACCGCAAACCAGCCGTAGGACAGCGCCCGGGTGTCGAACACGCCGAGGATGAAGCCGTTGCGCAGCAGCATGGCGGCGTTCGCGGTGAGCATGCCGAGCAGCGCGAACATGGACAGCCGGCCCGGGTCGCTGCGGCAGCGGCTGGCCAGCTCGGCGACCGTCGCGGTGCTGTTGACCAGCCCGCCCAGCAGCCCGGTCCAGCGGATGCCGCGCGTTCCGTAGAGACGCAGCAAAATGTAGTTGCCGAACGCGATCGCGGAGATCACGAGGACGACGGTCCACGCCGCGCGCAGGTCAATGAGGTGCCACGGATCCACCGAGCCGCTCGGCAGCAGCGGATACACGACGATCGCGATCACGCCGAGGAGCAGCGCGCCGCGAATCTCGTCGATTGTGAGTTCGCCCGCAAAGCGCACCATCTCGGCTTTCCACGCCAGCAGCATCGTCACGACGACGCCGCAGGCGCCGGCCAGCAGGAGCAGCCCCTGGCCTACCAGCACGCCGAGCAGCGCCGTGGCAAGCACGGCGACCGAGGTGGTCATCTCGAGCGAGCGGTCGCGCACGAACGAGCGCCAGTTCATCAGGGCCAGCAGCGGGATCATCGCGGCCATGAGCATGTAGGCGGCGGTCGGCGAGACGGTCCACGCGAGCATGAAGGACAGCGAGATGAGCGCGAAGGTGCGGACCCCCACGTCTTTGTGGGCCCACTCGCGCTCCATGCCGATCATGCCGCCGATGGCGAGCGAGACGCCCGCGCGCGCGATCAACGGTAGATACTCGAGCCCTTGGCCGGGCTGCGGCGGCTGCATGCGCTACGCCCGAACCGTGACCTGGCGGGTCCCGGCCGCGCCGGACAGCGCCGCGGTGGCGAGAAGGACGGCGGCCGCCGACGCATACGGCAGCACGATGCCGACGTGGTAGATCCAGCCGCCCCACGCGGGGCCGAGAATGCGGCCGAGGCTGTCGAACGAATCCATGATGCCGATCGAGAGGCCTTGGCCGGCGGTCGTGCGCTTCGAGATCAGCGAGGCGATGCTCGGACGCATCAACGAGTGGCCGGCCCCGGCGATCGCCGCGTACACCGCCAGCTCGACGATCGTGTGGGTCTGGGTGATCAGCGCGTAGCCGGCCGCGGCGAGCACGAGCCCCGCAACAGTGAGCCGTTCCTCGCCGACCCGAGTGATGAGCCGGCCGACGAGTCCCCCGAGGATGGCCGCCTGGACGAGACCCACGACGACGAAGACCACGCCGATCGCCCCGGCGCCTCCGCTGCTCGTGAGGTGCAGCCGGTCCTGGGCGAAGAGGGCGTACGTGGCCTCGAGCGCGGCGAGCGCGAACGCCCCCGCGAGCGCGACCAGGAAGAAGTAGGCGAGCGGGCCGCCGAGCGCGAGGCGGAACGCGCCGACCCGCGACGGACGTTCGGCCGACGAGTCGTGCCGGATGGGTTCTGGGAGCGCCCCCCAGCTCAGCGCCAGCGTGGCCAACGCGAGCGCGGCGCCCACGAAGAACGGCAGCGACAGGCTGAGCCGCCCGAGGACGCCGCCGATCCCGGGACCGACGGTGAAGCCGAGGCCCATGGCGGCCCCCATCATGCCCATGCCGCCGCCGCGCCGCTCCGCCGGCGTGGTGTCGCCGATGTAGGCCATCGCCGTCGGCAGCGTCGCCGCACTCAGCACGCCGCCGAGGATGCGGGCGAAGAAGAGCTGCCACACGTGGTGCGCGAGACCGAAGAGCACAAATGAGACCGCGTACCCGAGCAGGCCGATCGAAAAAACGGGCCTGCGCCCCACGCGGTCGCTCGCGGCGCCCCACAGCGGAGCGAACACGAACTGCATGAACGCATAGCTTGTCGCGAGCAGACCGATCTCGAGGGGCGTCGCGCCGACCCCGCGCGCGTAAAACTGGAGGACAGGCAGAACGATGCCGAACCCCATCATGACAAGGAAGATCGCCAGGAAGAGGACGAGCAGGCCTCGGCGGCCGACGCCGTCGCGCATGCGCCCATTATACTCAAATCGAATCGGGCGTTCACTCGTTCGCGGAACGACCCGCGGGACGGCGCGTCGCCTTGACACGCCGTCGGGCCGTTCCTACAATCAGGGTCGGCGCTCCTCGGTAGCTCAATGGTAGAGCATCCGGCTGTTAACCGGAGGGTTGCAGGTTCGAATCCTGCCCGAGGAGCCAACCTCGGAAATATCGTCGCGCGAAGCCGGCCCGCCGGCGTCTAGTCGTGCCGCTCCGCCGGGCTCAGCGCCCGCCACTGAATGGCCTCTTCGACGACGACGGCCTCTTCGAACATTTCGGTGACGATCTCGTGTGGCAGCCGCTGCGTCTCGCGGGCCCGCCGCTCGCAATACTCGAGCGCGCGGGCGGAGAGCCCGATCACGCGCAGCAATTTCACGGACGTTTCGAACTGTCCGCGATTCCACTTGCCGGCGGGGGATGTATCCCGCCGTTCCCGACGCGCGTTGCTCCCCGGCATGTCGAATCCCCCCCCCGAGTTCCGGTGGTCGTCCCATGCCCGCCGCCGCGGGGTTTTAGACTGAGGGCCCGGCTTCCCGGCGCCGCGACGCCGTTTCAGCGCTGTTACGCGCCATTGACAACCCCGTGAACCGCGGCGCGCACTGTGGAGACGTCGACGGATACGACCTGGGGGTGGACAGGATGCGGCAAACACGGTGGAGCCGGTGGCTGGCAGGATGCGCGGGCGCGACGACGCTCGGGGGAGCGGTCGCACTCGCCACGGTGGGCGGCGTTGCGGCGTACCATGCCGCGTACACGGTCGATACGGCGGCGATCATGGTCGCGGGCGCGTCGACGCGTGTGCTGACCGATCCGGCGGGCAAGACACTGTATTACGTGGCGACCGACACGCCGGCGCGCAGCACGTGCACGGGCACCTGCGCCACAATCTGGCCGCCGCTGCTCAGCGATTCAGCGCCCGCGACCGAAGACCCGCTGCCGGGCAAACTCGCCCTTACCAAAACCGCCAACGGCTCGCAGGTGAGCTACAATGGGCATTTGCTCTATACGTACTCCGGAGACAGCGGGCCGCACCAGGCCAACGGGCAGGGCGTGGCCGGGAAGTGGCGGGTCGCGCGGGTCGACCTGAAGCCCGCGGCCATGGGCATCAGCGGCGCGCCCGGCGCGCCCACGCAGAACAAGGATGACTACGGGCGCGGAGGATACTAAGCGCGACCGCCGCGCCGGGCGTGTCGCGGCGTGACTAACGTTTGGGTTTGACCGCCTCGCGCGCGGCCGGGCGCCTCCCGATCGGGAATCCGGCCGCCGCGCAGGCGCCGCGCACGACGGTGAACTGGCGCTCGTCGAGCAGCGGCTTGGTCTCCTCCACCGCAAGCGCGTACAACTCCAGCGCCGCCCCGCACGTCTGCTCGAGCGTCTCCGCCTGCACGCCGAGCGCGCGGCGGTGTGCGCGGCGCCACGCTTCGCCCATTCCCGCGCAGATCGCTTCGTAAAGCTGGGAGTCTCCGTCGTACAATGTGCGGCGGTGCACTGCGATCACCCGCGGCAGCCGCAGCGCCAGCACGGATCGCTGGGCCGCGGCGGCGCTGTACCGGCCGGCGCGCAGACTGCCCGCGAGCTTCAGAACTTCCTCGGCATAATCGGTGATCTGCTCGGCCACCCAGGCGTCCGCGCGTGCGCCGATCGCATCCCACGCCCAGGCATGCGCTTCGCGCTTGAGCGCGGCGGCCAATTTCTTTAGATCATGCAGGATGACGGCGCGCCGCCAGCCCGGCACCGTGCTGAGGTCGGAGAGATCGGAGAAGCCGTCGCGGACCTGTGCCGCGGTCCGCCACTGCACCGCGACGACGAAGGGCTCGTGGACCGCCAGCCTTCGTGCGGGTCCGCGTCCGAGTGCGATCAGGTCGAGATCCGAGTGGTCGTGAGTATCCCCGCGCACGCGGCTGCCGACCAAAACCACTGCCTCGGCGCGGTCCCGCGCGAGGGCGCCGGCCACCTCGTGCGCCGCGTGCATGACCTCAGGAGCGACGGCGTCCATGCGGCCACCGTGTGGAGCGCGACGCGGACCGTTCCCGCCGGACGCGGTGTCCGGCAAGCCACGGGTCCGTCCGCGACTCCGCGAACGGGCGGATGCGACCATGTGGCCATTGATTCGCCGCGTGCCGGGGAACCCCTCACAAAGCGGCGGCGGCCGCCGTGCCGCCGGCCGCCGGATAGACTATGGGTGACCTTGCTAGATCTTCTCGCTGATCAGGGTGGCGATCTGACGCTCGGTCACGTCGTAGTCGCCTTCTCCGATGTGCGTGTACCGGATCTGCCCGCGCTTGTCGATCAGATACAGCGCCGGCCAGTAGTTGTTATGGTAGGCATTCCAAATCCGGTAGTTATTGTCCATGACGACGGGATAGGCAATGCCGAGCCGCGCGATCGCCGCGCGAACGTACTCGGTCCGCCCCTCGTGCGCGAACTCCGGCGTGTGCACGCCGACGAGGACGAAACCCCGGCCGCGGTACTTCGCGTACCACTGCTTCATGTACGGCAACACGTTGAGGCAATTCTCGCAGCCGGCGGTCCACATCTCTACCCCGACGACCTTACCGCGCAGCGAGGCGATACCGAGAGGCCGGCCGTCCGTGTTGAACCACGGACCACCTCCGCTCAGATCGGGCGCGGACGCCCCGGCCTCGGCCCGAGGCGTGGACATGAACAATCCTGACAGCAGTGCGAGCAGTACGAGAGGCAGCAGGGCGAAACCCGCCGCCGTCCGCGTCACGTCTAAGCGCCGCATCGCGTTCCTCCGCGACTTTAGGTGTCGGGCACGATCCAGCGTACGGAGATCATGTAAACTTATGATAAAGCACCGATCGAGCGAGGAGGGCGCGCGGCCCGTCACCTTCCCAACGCGCCGGGAGCCCGGCGGGGCCCCTTTAAAGCAGCCGGTCGATGACCATCGCGGTGAAGAGCAGGCCGAGATACAGGATGGAGTAGCCGAAGAGCGCCATTTCCAGTCCCGGCCGGCGGACGGTCAGCACGGCCCACGCGAGCCCGACGAAGACGGCATCGAGCGCGGCGGCCGCGACGGCGTAGACGGGACCAAGAGTGTGCAGCGGAACGTACAGCGCCAGCGTCGCCGCGGTGAGAACAAGAGAGTATAGGAAGATCTGGCGCCGTGTCTCGCCCTCGCCCCGCACGACCGGGAGCATCGGAACGCCCGCGGCGCGGTAGTCATCGGCCTTTCCGAGCGCCAGCGCCCAGAAGTGCGGAGGCGTCCACAGGAACACGATCGCGAAGAGCATCGCAGCCGGCGCCTCGAGACGGCCCGTGGCCGCGGCCCAGCCGACCAGCGGCGGCACCGCGCCGGCGGCCCCGCCGATGACGATGTTCTGCGGCGTGGCGCGCTTGAGCCAGAGCGTGTAGACGCCGACATAAAACAAGATGCCCGCGGTGGAGAGCGCCGCCGCCAGCAGGTTCACGCCCAGGGCCATCACCGCGATCGAGAGCGTGCCGGTAATCGCGCCGAACACGAGCGCCTGCGACGGCCTGAGGCGGCCCGCGGGCACCGGCCGCAGGCATGTCCGGCGCATGATGGCGTCGATATCGCGATCGGCATACATGTTGAACGCGTTTGCCGATCCGGCCGCCAGCGTGCCGCCGAGCACGGTCAGGAGCAGGGCCGCGAGCGGCAGGTGGTGCGGTGACGCCACGATCATTGTCGTGATCGTGGTGATGAGCAGCAGCAGGATGATCCGCGGCTTCATCAAGGCGAGGTAGTCGCGCGCCGCGCCCGCCAGGCGCGCGAGCGCCGTCCGCCGGGCCGGCTCGGGCCAGTCGAGGGCGGCCGCGGGTTCGTCGACGGAGCCGCCGGCGATCTCCGGCATCGGCCGCCGCTTCTCCGGCGGGGCCGAGCCGGCGTGCGGAGCTGCGCCCGGGACCGGTCTGCGCACCGCGCCCGCGGTATCCGGCGCGGGCGCCGGGCTGATGATCGCGCCCAAGACGACGAGCGTCGCAAACAGCGCCGCCGCCAAACCGAGGTGCACGCCCTGCACGACGGGGGAGAGACGGGTGGCGACGTTCAGCACGCCGGCGGCAATTTGCAGAACGACGAGCAGCAGCGCCGTGTGGGCGGCGATCAGCAGGGCGCGGACGCGCGTCCGCGCCGCGACCGTCGCGGTCCACACGACGAGGCCCGCGACGACGAGCGCCCAGAAGCGATGCAGCATGTGGAGCTGCGCGGGTATATCGGGGGGCAGCGCGTCCGCACCCCGGCACAGCGGCAGCCCGGGGCACGCAAGCGCCGCCGCGCTGGAGCCGACGTAGCCGCCGATGAGAACCATGACGAATGTCGCCGCCGCCGCGGCGAACACCGGAGCGCGCAGCGCGCTCACCCCCGCCGGGCCGGCCTTGGGCCGGACGGCGTTGGCGGCCTGTGCCACCAGACCGGCCAAAAACAGCATCGCGACCCCGAGGTGCGTCGCGACGAGCCCCGGCGTGAGCCGCCACTTGACCGTCAGCCCGCCGAGCACGATCTGCACGGCGACGAGCATCAGCACCGCGAGCGCCAGCCGTCCCGCCCGCAGCACCGCGCGCCGCACGCCCCACGCCGATGCGGCGGTTGCGAGCACGAGCACACTCACCGACGCCGCGAGCAGCCGGTGTCCGTACTCGATCAGCACCAGCCCTTCAAGGGGCGGGATGAGACGGCCGTGACACAGCGGCCAGTCGGGACAGGCGAGACCGGCGCCGGTGATCCGTACAAGGCCGCCGAGCAGCACGAGCAGATACGCGGCAGCGGCCGTCGTCACAGCGAGGACGCGGTACAGTCGAATCGGGGCGGAGGGCGGCTCGATCACGTCGCCAGCCGATCATACCATCAGGCGGAAACCGCGGAAAGTCCGTGATCAGCCCGTCAGATTCTTCGCGTACCAGTCGACCGACATCTTCCAGGCGTCCTTCGCGGCGTCCGGCGTGTACGCCTTGCGCGTGTCGTCGAAGAAGCCGCGGCCCGTCTTGGGCTCGATCTTGTACGCCCAGGGCCGGCCCGACTTTTTCATCTCGGCGTCGAAGTCTTTGAGATCGTCCGGGTCGTGGCCGTCGTTGTCGCCGTAGATGGACATGACCGCGGCGGTGATCCCGGAGACGAGCGCGAGCCTCGGCACATTGCCGTAGTAGACGACCCCGGCCCGCAGGTCCGAATTTTGCGACAGCAAGAACCACGAGAAGACGCCGCCGAGCCCGAACGCCATCATGCCGGTGCGCGTTTTGGATACGAGCGGATGCGAGCCGAGGAAACGCACGGCCGCGTTGCCGTCCTGCAGGAATTGTGGAATCGGGATCCGCGTCATGGCCTCTCCGGCCTGCGTCGGCGTGCCCGCCTTCGAGGTGCCGCCGGTACGCGACAACAGGTCGGGCACCAGCGTAACGTAGCCGATCTTGGCCAGTCTGCGCGCCACATCGCGCGCGTGCTCGGTCAGTCCGTCGACGTCGTGGAGCAGCAGAACGCCGGGATACGTCCGGCCGCCGGCGGGCGCGGCGAGATACCCCTGAAGCGTGGCGACGATCCCCGGGAATTCGACCGCGCCGGCGCTGATCGCGGGGTCGTCCGGTTTGATCGTGACTCCCGTCGTGGTGACTTTGTCCGGGGGATCACCAGGCGCCGGTGGCGTCTTGGGCGGCTTGGCCGGAGCGCCCCAGGCCGGCGCGGCCGGCCAGACGTCGAGTCCGCTGATCCGGCACGCCGCGGCGGCGCCGGTAAGCGCATACCCGATGAACCGCCGGCGACCCCAGCGTTTGGCTGATGAGGACCCGCTGCGCATCATTGACCTCCGGCGGCGTCCGAGCGCTCGCCGCCCATCGAAGTACGCGGGCGTTCCGGCGTCCGGTTCCGTACATTCAAGATCGCGGCGGCCTCGCCCGGTTCGTCCACCGGCGGCGCCACCGCGGGTTGCGCCGCCCGGGCGCGCTGCGCGCCGGCCGGCGGATCCGGGGGCAGCAGCAGCGCGATCGCGAATGCCGCGAGCGGCAGAAGCGATGTGACGTCGAGCGCCCGGAGCACGCCCCAACGGTCCGCGACCGCGCCGAGCAGCGTCGTGCCGATGCCGCCGGTGCCGACGGCGAAGCCGATCATGAGCCCGGAGATCAGGCCGATGCGTTCCGGGATGATGGACTGCGCCATGACCATGACCACGGCGAACGTGCTGACCGCGGCCATGCCGGCGATCAGCGACGCGGCCATACCCGCCGGGCCCGCCGCGCGGGGCATCAGCCACAAAAGCGGCGGCAGTATCAGCATGGACCACAAGAGCATGCGCCGGCGGCCCCACCGGTCCGCCGCCATCCCGCCGAGCAGCGTGCCTACCGATCCCGCCCCGAGAAACAGGCTGACCATGAGGCCGGCGTACGTCGGATTGAGATGGCGGATGCCGGTGAAGTACAGCGGGATGAAGCTCGACTCGCCGACCGACATCCAGGACCGCAGGATCACGAAGGCGACGAGCAGCGCGAGGATCGCCCGGGCCGAGAACTTGAACACCGCCGGACGCGGGGACGGCACCGCCGCGCCCGGCGCGTCCGCTTGGGCGCGCCGTTCCGCCGCGCCGGACGCCCGCCGCGCCGTCGAAACGCGCCAATCTGATTCCAGCCGCTCGCGGTGCCGGGGCGCGGCCACCCGCCAGAGGACAATCGCGGCGGCGATGCTGAACGGCAGCACGTACAACATTCCGTGCGGACCGGCGTAGTGCAGCGCGACGCTCGCGGCCGCCGGACCGAACCCGTACCCGACGTTGCCGCCGGCCGAAAAATACGACATGCCCGTGGCGCGGCGTTCCCCGCTCGCGAGGCCGGCAAACTTGTATCCCTCCGGGTGGAAGGCTGCCACGCCGAGGCCCGAGAGGAAGATCATCGCGATCATGAACCCGAAGTGGGAAGCTTGGACCGCGAGCACCATGCCGGTTCCGGCGACGAGCGAGCCGACCGGCATGAGCCAGCGCATGCTGATCCGGTCGCTCAGAACGCCGAACGCGGGTTGAATCAGTGACGAGCTGATATTAGCCATGAGAACCACGAAGCCGACGTCTGTGTAGGATAGATGGTACCGGCTCTTAAAGAGCGGCAGCAGCGCGGGGAGGGCGCCTTGCGACAGATCGGTCGCCATGTGGCCGAAGCTCAACTGCGCGAGCACGCGGCGGTTCACAGACGGTGCTCGTTCGACGGGCGGACGATGGCGGCCTCCCCTGCGTGCCGCGCATGCGAGGTGAAATGATTCGATGGAGAGGACGAGTCATGAGCAAAAGACCGCGGCGCGGAGCGGCGCGCTGTTGAGGTACGTGCCGCGCGTGCGCGGCGCCGGGGTCGCGCTGTTCGCGGTCCTGGCCGCGATGATGTCGTTGGCCGGTCTCCCGGGGCCGGCCGTGAGGGTCTTCGGCATCCCGCCGGCGGCCGGGGCCCCGGCCGCGGCGGGATCGCAGTCCGCGCCGGTGGCGCGCGTGTCCGGCGATCGAGCGTATCAGCATGTGCTGGCGCTGTCTCAAAAGATTGGACCGCACCCGGGCGGCACACCGCAGGACCGTACGTCGGGTGAGTACATCGCCTCACAACTCGCGCGGGACGGCTGCACGGTCGAGTGGCAGCCGTTTACCTTCCCGTACTTCGCGGTGCGCCGGGTGGCGCTGACCGTCACCGACGGACCGGCGCTGCACCCGCGCGTGATGGAGTACTCGCCGTCGACCGGCGAGCACGGCCTGACCGGCGAGGTCGTGGACGCGGGGCTCGGCCGTCCCGGCGATTTCGGCGGCCAGACCGCCGCGGGGGTCGCGCTGCGCGGCAAGATCGTGCTCGTGCGCCGAGGGGAATTGACCTTCCGGCAGAAGGCGGACAACGCGGCGGACGCCGGCGCCGCGGCGATCATCGTGTACAACACACAGCCGAACGAGTTCGCGGGCACGCTGCTCCAGCGGACGCGCATTCCGGCCGTCGCACTGTCGGGCACGGAAGGCCAGACGCTGCGCGACCGCGTGCGGGCCGGGCGGACGATCGCGCACCTCGACGTCCAGACCGTCGACGAACAGCGCACGACGTGGAACATTGTCGGGACGAAGGCGCCGGCGGCCGGCGCCGGCGGCAAGGTGCTGATCATTGGGGCGCACCGGGACACGGTGGCCGGCGCTCCCGGGGCCAACGACAACACGTCCGGAGTCGCCTCGGGGCTGGAGACCGCGGAAGTCCTGAAAGATGTGCCGCTCGGTGTAACCGTGCGGTTCGTGTTCTTCGGCGCGGAAGAAGACGGGCTCTACGGGTCCGCGGAGTACGTCAGGCATCTCGACCGCAGCCGGGTGGTCGGTATGATCAATCTCGACATGGAAGGCGTCGGCGACCGGCTCATCGTCGCCGGCCGCGGTGACGACACGCTCGTGCGCACGGCGTCGCGGCTCGCGGAGACCCTCGGGATCCGCGTCGAGGTCCACGGCGCCGAGGGAGGCAGCGACCACGTCAATTTCGAGCGTGCCGGCGTGCCGGTGGTGTTCCTGTTCCGGCCCGACGATCCATACTACGACACGCCGCGCGATACGGTCGACCGGGTGTCGCCGGCGCTTCTCGCGGCGTCGACGCGCCTCGCGGTCGCCACGGCGCTCGCGGCGGTATCCCCTTAAATTGGGCTCATGGCCCACCAACGAAGGGGGTTGTGGCGGATGTGCCTGCGTGCTGCTCTGCTGGCCGGCGTACTCGCCGGCGCTGTGATCCTGCGCTTCACGCCTCCGGCCGCTGCGGATGCCCGAGATATATCCGTCGGGCGGACGACCGCGTGGCCGTTTCTGTTCACGCGTTCGGGGCGGACGCGATCGTTACGGCCGGCGTCGTCCTCATCTTTACGGTAACACCGGACGACACCATCGGTACGGCGACGCACAGTACCGTGGACTTGGCCGGCCAATGGGCGCGGCGGCTCGCTGACGGGCTGAATCGCGCGATGCCTCGCCCGGTCCCGGGCGGGCCCTGAGGAGGGCTGTGCTTCGCTACGGCAAGGGGAACAGGCGGTGCACAAGCACCGTGGTGAGCAGTCCGTACGCCAGCGCGAAGAAGGATCCTGCGATCAGGTGTTCTCGCTCGGAGACCCGCAGGAGGCGCAGCGTCAGCGCGATCGCCGGCAATCCCACCCCAGCATCAGCGTCATGCGCAGACCGGTCGAGACAAGCGGTGCGACCAATATCGGGAACCTCCGTCAAGGCACAACGTCGAGTACGTTGATGGCGGAGCCACGGTTTCCTGCGCCACACCCCGGCAGCCGCGCATGCGGAGGGCGGTGGATGCGAGTGAACCGTGGGAGCGGAAACAGAACCTCGGCGCTACGAGCGGTTAATGCGAATGGGCCTCGCGCACGGCTTCAATCTTCGACAGGTCGAAGAGCACCCATCCGCTGAGGATCAGGACGACGATACCTCCAATCAGAGACGTCTAATGATCGCCCGGGCGTCCCGCAAAGGACAGTGCCGAAGGCGCCAGGATGAGCCAGATGCCGACGGTCAATATGGTGCAGCCCAGGCCGGTAGAGGAAGCCGTTTCGCTGAGGGGAGTCCGTCCCGGCCGGCCGTGGCCGGCATCTCGGACGGCAAGAATGCCCCTTGATCGTGCAAACCGGCCTGCAGCTCATAGATTAAGGCCGGCCGCTCCGCCAACTGGGGCACCGACACCCGGCGCCGGATCGAGATCACGGCCGCGATCCCGGCCGCCTGGCCTTCTTCCATCGTCGTCGGCACCACGCGCAGCGACGCGGCGGCCGTGTACGTCGCGGAGATGGAGCGGCTCGCCATGATGAGATTGGCGATCCGCCGCGGCACGAGCGCGCGGAAAGGCACCGTATACACGTACCGCTTTGGCGCGTACGGATTCAACTCGTCGGGTTTGTAAGGGTGAATGTCAATGGGATAGCTCGCCACCCCGATGGCATCCCAGAACACCCGGCCGTTGACGATGTCCCCGGCGGTCATGGTGTACAGGCCCCGGATGTGCCGCGTCTCTCGGACATAGAGGTAATCGGCCGTGCGCACAAGCACCGCGTCGGCGAACCCCGGCGCGCGCTCGCGGAGGAACCGTATGAGCCGGGGGACCTCCGCCTTCGCCCGCAGCAGGCCGTCCGCGACCGACGCCGGGCTGGTCCCGTCCACGCCGAATACCAATAGGCCGTTGATCAGGACCGTCTGCCTATTCTGCAGGCCGACGTTGAGGTCGTAGATCGCGATGCCGGACTCCACCGGCTTGTACAGGGCCATAATGTGGTGATAGCCCCACACGTTGCCGCCGTACTTGCCGATGTGCGGGACGTGATGCGCGCTGCGCCCATCCACGTAGGTGACGACTTGGCGCCAGTTGACGCCGCGGAGTTCGAAAACGAGCGTGGCGGACATCATCGCGCGGTCGATGCCGGAATCCTCGCGGCCTATCGTGTAGGGCGCGCCCGCCATAGCCGCGACGTCCGCATCGTCGGTCGCATCGACCACGCGGGTCGCACAGATCGTATACTGTTCGTGTTGCGCGTCCTCAAAGGTGACGCCCGTCACCCACGGACCGCGCATGAGGACGTCGACCGGTGTGGTGCGCATTTTGAGCGTGATGAGCGGCTCGCCGCGGACCTCGTCCAGGAACACCCGCTTGGCTGTCTCCACGTCAAACGTCATGCCGAGACGCTTGTAGATTTCCAGAAAGACGCCCTGCGCGAGATGCCCGCCGGTCAACCCCCGATCCAGGTCGATCACGTTGAGCATGGGGCCGGTAAGGTCGCCGCCGAGAAAAGGTCTTGACTCGGTGAGATAGACCGGCATGCCCGTGCGGGCGGCGGCGACCGCCGCGGCCACCCCGGCAGGAGTGCCGCCGACAACGAGGACAGGAGTCCGCACGGCGCAGGCCGCGGCAGCCGGAGCCGTGTCAATCGGGGCCGCCGCGGTGGACACCACGGCGCCAAAAGCGAGCGCCGCCGTTGCGGCGCCCCCGCACGCGTACCGGATGAATAATTGTGCGCGGCTCATGCGTTCATGGGTGGCGATACGGCGGTTCCACGCTCTGCCCCGGCGTCCCCATCGTAGTTGTCCCCTTCTTGAGAGGTGCTGACGTGGGCAGCATAGCGGGGCGGCGGTGTACGGTCGGCCGGTCGGGCGGGGATGACGCGGAGGGCCGGCCGGCAAGTTCTGCCGGCCGGCCCCTCGGTCACACCGACGATCTCGTGATCTACCGCGTCATGACCCGCGCCATCGCATCCGTCGTGTCCGTGACGGTGGTGCCTGCCGGCACCTCGATGTGGCCGCCCCTCACCAGGGCGCCCGCCAGCAGCCCGATCGGACCGAGGACGATCGCGCCCGCGACGGCGGTGCCCGCCGCGCCCACCCGCGCGTTGCTGACCATGGCCTTCGACACGACCAGATCCCGCAGCGGAATCCGCGAGCCGTCCACGGCGGTCGTCATCAGGCCGCCGACGATGACTTTAGCGTTCGTGCCGAACATGCCGGGCTTCGTGACGCTGGTGACGACGCCACTCGCGCCGGCGCCGCGCCGGATGACGACGCGCCCGCCGCTGACGATGTCGTAGAGCACGCGGAAATTGACCCGGGTTCCCGTGGCGATGGTGCTGGAGTTGACCGGCGTCACGAACTGGAGGCCGACGTGCGTGCCGATCGGTACGAGGACCGCGGCGGCTCCCGCCGGGCCTTGCGGCACCGCCACGAACGCCGCGGTCATGACAGCAGCAAACAACGCGACAAGCTTCCTGGACTGCATACAGCCCCTCCTGGATCACCGCCGATTCGCGCGTGCTCCGCCGGCGGAGCCGTGGGCCCCGGGCGCCTGGCCGGGCCCGTGATCACGGCGTACGCCGTGGAGCGCGCATTTTTATGCAATTTTGAAAATGGGACGGCGTCCGAGCGGATTATTCCCCGGCTGGGCCAAACATCGCCGCTTCATCGGCCCGCGCATACGCGTACAGGTCTGCCGGCCGGAACCAGAGGCCCACCTCGTGGGCGGCCTCCTCGACGGTGCCCGAGGCGTGGATCAGGTTGCGGACCGGCCGCTGATCCTCGTTGGCGACCGTCGGCGCATCGGTTGCGAAATCGCCCCGGATCGTCCCCGGCGCGGCGAAGACAGGCAGGGTGGCGCCGACCAGTTTGCGCGTCACGCTCACCGCGTGCACGCCCTCGAGGACCGCGGCGACGATCGGCGCCGATTGCATGAAATCGATCAGCCAGCCGCGCACGCGGCGCCCAATTTCCAGGGCGTCGTCCGTGCCCATGCGGGCCCGCACATCCCAGCCGTAGGTCTCGAAGGCTTCTTTTGTCTTGCCGCCGATCGTCCGGACCCAGTCCTCGTTCGAGGGATAGTGATGTTCGAGGGCCGCCCGCTCGGCGCGCACCATTCGCAGCGCCACGATCTTCAGGCCGGCGCGTTCCAGCCGCATCAGAATCTCGCCGGTGAGGGCGCGCTGAACGCCGTCCGGCTTGATCAGGATCAGCGTGTGTTCGTGCCTGACGTCCGCCATGACCGCCTCCGTGAAACGCCGCCTCGGTCAGTAGCCGATCGCGCAGCCGTCTGCCCGGGGGTCCGAGCCGCCGGCATAGACGCCGCCCTCGGCGTCGACCTGGACCGCCTGTACTCCGCCCACCCCGGGCCGCGGGGCGACGACCCGGTGACCGCGCCGCCGCAGTTCCTCATAGGTGTCCGGCGGGAATCCCGCTTCCATCCGCAGCTCGTACGGCGAAGCGACGGTATGCGGGTCCGTCGCCGGATAGCTGAACCACCGGGGGCGCTCCACGGCGTCCTGGACATTCATGCGGTGCGCCGCGACGTTCATCAGCACCTGGAAATCCCACTGCGCCTGCGCATCGCCGCCGCGCGTCGCCCACGCGAGCGCGGGGCGCCCGGCGCGTGTCGCGACAAATGCCATGAGCGTATGCATCGTCCGTTTGCCCGGGGCGATGAGATTCGGATGACCCGGCACCAGGCTGAACCCGCGGCCGGCGCGGTTGTTCAGCAGAATCCCCGTGCCGTCGATGACGTCGCCGCAGCCAAACGCGGATGAGATGCTGGTGATCCAGGCGGCGACGTTGCCGTACCGGTCGGCGACGGCGAACGCCGTCGTGTCGCCGGCGGCTTCGGGAAGCGCCCCGGGCCCCGCGGCGTCCGCGGCGCGCCGAAGGTCGATCATCGCGCGGCGGGTCTGTGCATATCCCGGGTCGAGGAGCCGCTCCAGGGGACTGGCGACGAACCGCGGATCTCCGACGTAGGCGAGCCGGTCCGCGAATGCGAGCTTCTTGGCCTCGACCGCGAGGTGCACCGCGTCGGCGGAGCCCCACGGGAGCGCCGCGGGATCCTCGCCGGCGAGAATGTTGAGCATCCCCAGCATGACGAAGCCCTGGGACGGCGGCGGCGTGGCATGGACGATGAGATCGCGATAGGCGGTCCGCACGGGTGCGGCGATTTCGGTGTGATGCGCCGCGAGATCGTCGCGGCGCATGATCCCGCCGTGGTCCCGCATGTACGCGGCGATCCGGTCCGCGAGCGCTCCTTCGTAGAATGTCCGCGCGCCGTCGCGCACCACGGCCTCCAGCGACCGCGCGAGGTCGCGCTGAACCAGCACCTCGCCGACGGCGGGCGGCCGGGCCTTCGGCAGGAAGATCTTCGCGGACGAGCGGTACCGCTCCAGGGTGCGCCGCGACTCCGCGAACCACGATGCGAGACGCTCGCTGACCGGAAACCCGGCGTCCGCGTAGTGGATCGCGGGCTCGAGCAGCCGCGCGAGCGTCCAGCGGCCGCTGCCCCAGCGCGCCAGCGCGGTCGCCATGGCGTCCACCGCGCCGGGGACCGACGGGGACAGCATGCCGCGCAGCGGCATCGTGGTGTGGCCGTGCTTCGCGAACCACGCCGGCGTGGCGTCCGCGGGTGCGGCGCCGCTGCCGAGCAGCGTTGTCACGGCGCCGGCCGCGGCGTCGAAATACGTCACGAAGGTGTCGCCGCCGAGGCCGTTCATCATCGGACAGACGACTCCGAGCACACCGGAGACGCACACCGCGGCGTCGATGGCGTTGCCGTCCTGCTCGAGCACGTGAAGCCCGGCGGCGGAGGCCAGGGGATGGTCCGTCGCCACAATACCGCGGCTGGCCAGCACCGCACTCCGCCCCTGGTGTGCTTCCATCGCACGCTCCGTTCTTCGAACGCGCCGAAATCACAGGTTATTTAACCGCTGTGCGGCGATCACCTCGCCCCAGAGCGACTAGCCGGCGGGATCTTCGGCCGGCGTCGCCGCGAAGGGATGACTTGCCGTCTGCGCCAATCCTGTCTGCCGTGCGTCTACCGGCATTGCGGTCTCGCGGCGGCCGGACGCGCGCGCCCGTGCGGGCGGCCGCGGTTCTTGGGTTCGTGCTGGCGGCTTTGGCATTTACAGCGGTGGCGGGGCCGGCGACGGCTCCGCCGGCCGCCGGCCCCGCCACCGTCCGCCCCGTGCTCATCGCGCGCGGAGCGACGAACGACGCAACGGCGTCGAACAACGGCGTCAAGTTGGTGCGCGCCCGGGGCGCGCTCGTTGCCGCCTACGCCGGCGGCGCGGGAGACGTACCGCAGCTCCTCCTGGCGGTCTCCCGCGACGGCGGGTCGCACTGGCGGCCGTTCGGCCAGGCGAGCGACGGCCCGGTCGCGTCCCGGCTAGGCGCGCTGGCCGCCGATGCGTCGGGGCGGATATACGTCGTGTGGACGCGATACGACGCCGGCGTCGGCAAAGTCTACTATCGTGAATGGGCGGGCTCAGGCGCGGGCGGCTGGACCGCGTCGCAGCAACGCATCTCGCCGGCCGGGGTCTACGCCGGCTATCCCGCCGTGGCGCCGGACCGCCTGGGCCATCCCGCGGTCGTCTGGTACGGTATCCGCGAAGGTCCGACGCCGACGCCGACCAAACACGGTTCCATTTACGAGATCCTCTTTACCGCGTTCGACGGGCGCGCATGGTCGCGGCCGTCGCTGATCTCGACCGGCGTGCCCGATTCCATCAACCCCGCCCTGGCATCTGACTTCGCGGGACGTCTCCACGCGGTCTGGTACCAATACAACGGCCGCGCGTATCAGGTCCGATACGCGGAATACACCGACCGCTGGACCCAACCCGAAGGCGTGTCGCATACCCCCGCGGACGAGTTCAATCCCGACGTCGCCGCCGGCGCGCAGGGGCGTCTCGTGCTGGTGTGGGAGCAGCACGACCCAAGCGGGTCGGTGATCAACTTCACGCGCCGCGCGGGGACGGCGTGGGAGGCGCCGGTGGCCCTCTCCGGCGGTCCCGCCGCGTTTCATCCGGCCGTCGCGACCGACGCGACGGGTGCCGTCTGGACCGCATGGGACGCCGACGACGGAGAGATTTACGCGCGCCGGTTCAAGAACCGGTGGGGCCCCGTGATGCGGCTTACCGCGGACGGCGGGAATGTCTTCCCGAGCATCCTCGCCGAAGGCGGCGCGCTCGACGTGATGTGGACCCACACGAGCGCAGCGGGTGCTTCGGTGTATTTCGCCCGCGTCGTGCCGCGCCCGTGACGGGCGCCGCGCGCGCGTCTTCGGCCGGCACGGTCGGGATCGGACCCGCCGGGCGCGTGTTTCGCCGGCGGCTGCTGGCCTGGTACGCGCGCCGCGGCCGCGACCTGCCGTGGCGGCGCACGCGCGATCCCTATCGCGTGCTCGTCTCCGAGGTGATGCTGCAGCAGACGCAGGTCGCCCGCGTCATCCCGAAGTACCGGGAATGGCTGCGCCGGTACCCTTCGCTGGGAGCGCTCGCGGCGGCGTCCACCGGTGAGGTGCGCGAGGCCTGGTATCCGCTCGGCTACAACATCCGGCCGCTCCGGCTGCGCGCGATCGCGCGCACGGTCGTCCGGCGCCACGGGGGACGGCTGCCGCGGACGCGGGAAGAGTTGCTGGCGCTCAAGGGGATCGGCGCTTATACCGCCGGGGCGGTCCTCAGCTTCGCGTTTGGTCAGGATGCGGCGATCCTGGACACGAACGTCCGGCGTGTGCTGCGTCGCATCTGGATGGGCGAGCGGAGCCGCGTCCGCGACCGCGCGTTGTGGGAGTTGGCCGCGCGGCTTCTGCCCCGCGGCCGCGCCTACGACTTCAATCAGGCGTTGATGGACCTGGGGGCGACGATCTGCACCGCCCGGGCGCCCAGGTGCGGCGCCTGCCCGCTGGCCCGGATGTGCGTGTCGTATCCGCTATAGGCCGGTCGTGTGGTATCCGCCGTCCACGAACAGCACGTCGCCGGTGATGCCCCGCGCGAGCGAACTCGCGAGGAAGACCGCCGCGTCGGCGACCTCCTCGGGCTCGGTGTTGCGGCGGAGCGGCGCCCGTTCTTTCATCACGTCGAGGATCCGGCTGAAGCCCTGGATCGCGCGCGCGGACGCGGTCTTGATCGGGCCCGCGGAAATCGCGTTGACCCGGAACCCCCGCGGGCCGAGGTCGGCGGCGAGGTACCGCACGCTCGCTTCGAGCGCGGCCTTGGCGACGCCCATCACGTTGTAGTTCGGCATGACGCGCGTCGAGCCGATGTAGGTCAATGTAATGAGGCTCGCGCCCGGACGCAGCACCGGGAGCAGGTGCCGCGCGACCGCGACGAACGAGTACGCGCTCACGTCGAGCGCCAAACCGAAGCCGGGCCGCGACGTGTCGACGAACGCGCCGCCGAGGTCTTCGCGGTTGGCAAACGCGATCGCGTGGACCACCGCGTCCAAGCCCACCCCGTCGGCGGCGAGCGTCCGCGCGAGAGCGGCGAGCGCGTCATCGTTCGAGACGTCACACGGCAGCACCCGCGCGCGGCCGAGCGTCCCCGCGAGGTCGCGCACGTCCTTTTCCTGGCGCTCTCCCTGGAAGGTGAACACCAGCCGCGCGCTCTCGCGGGCGAACGCCTGCGCGATTGCCCAGGCGATGCTCCAGCGGTTTGCGACGCCCATGACGAGCGCGGTCCTGTCCGCGAGCAGACCGTTCATCCGGTTGTCCTTCGAGCCGTCTTAGGCGCCGGTGCCGCTGCGGCACGCCGCCCCCTCGAGCTATGTCCCCGCCGTCCGGCCGCGGTCGTGCGTCGCCTCCCGGCCGCGCCGACCGTCCGCGTACCGTCTTTCGTTGTCGCCGGCTTCGGCCGCTTTACAATCCACGGCGGCGAACCGAGGTAGCGCGCGGACGGACACAGATCCCGGAGCGGACACTCGGGGCAGCGCGGCCGGATCGCGGTGCACACCTCGCGGCCGAAGTAGATCAGGCGCAGCGAGAAGTCGCTCCACTCCGCGGGCGGCAGCAGTGTGCCGATATCCTGTTCGATCTTGACCGGGTCGTGGTTCACGGTCAGCGCGAGCCGTCGCGTGAGCCGGAGCACGTGCGTATCGACCACCACGCCGGGGATGCCCGATGCGCCGAGCACGACGTTCGCCGTCTTGCGCCCCACCCCCGGCAGCGCGACCAGTTCGTCCATCGTCTGCGGGACTTCACCGTCGTGCCGCTCCAGCAGCGCGCGCGCCATCGCCTGAATCGCACGGGCCTTGGCGTGAAAGAATCCCGTGCTGTGGATCATCGCCTCCAGTTCGCTCGTCCGGGCGCCCGCGTAGTCGGCGGCGGTCCGGTACCGTTCAAACAGCGCCGGTGTCACGCGGTTGACCATGGCATCGGTGGATTGCGCGGACAGGATCGTCGCGACCAGCAGTTCCAGGCGGGTGCGGTGGTGCAGCGGGATTTCGGCGCGGGGATAGCGCTGCGCAAGACGGGCCGCGATCGCCCGCGCGCGCCGCGCCCGCGCGGCCGCACTCTCCCTCGGGGGTGATGCGGGCGCCGCGGAGCGCCCGCCGCGGCGGGCGCCCCGCACGGGCCGCCGGAGCGTGCCGCGGCCGGCCGGCCGGTTCGTCATGGTCTCCCATGTACCGTAGCGCCGTCCCCTCTGTCAAGCGGCGGCCGGCGCTTCCCGGCGCCGCGCGGCCGTGGCAGGACCGCGCGCTGCGGGCGTGGGAGAAACGGCCGGCGGTGCCGCGGGCACCAGCGGGGGCCGCCGGACAAACGGGAGGTGTTCGAGTGGACTACGCCGGCCGGTTGGAACGCGTCAGGCGCCTCATGGGCGAACGCGGCATGGACCTCCTTGCCGTCGCGCCGGGCGACGATCTCCACTATCTGCTCGGGTACTCGCCCCACGCGGACGAGCGGCCGTGCTACCTGCTTGTCGCCGGCGGCGGCGCCGCCTTTGTCGTGCCGAGCCTCAACGCCGCGCAGGCCGAACAGCACGTCCGGCTGCCGATGTTCACGTACACGGATGCGGAAGGTCCGGCGCGGGCCATCGCCGCGGCCCGGAGCGGGCTCGGCGGTACGGCCTCGCCGCGCGCGCTCGGCGTCGACGACACCATGCGGGCGGATTTCGTTCTAACGCTGCAGGCGGCGTACCCTGACGCGCGCCTCGTGCTCGGATCGGAGGTGTTGGCGCCCGTGCGGATGCGCAAGGACGCCGAGGAGATCGAGACGCTGAAACGGTCCGCGCGCCACGCCGATCAGGCCGTGCGCGATGTCTTCGCGGCCTGCCGCGCCGGCATCTCGGAACAGGAACTCGGGGACGTCGCCGCGGCGTCGTTCCGGCGTTCCGGGTCCCAGGAGGTGCTCTTCACCGGGATCGCCTCCGGCCCGAACGGCGCCTTCCCGCACCACCGCCCCGGCGCGCGCCGCCTGGCGCCCGGTGACTCCATCGTCATCGACATCGGCGGCCGCCTGGACGGGTACGCGTCGGACATCACCCGCGTCGCGTCTATCGGGGCGCCGTCCGCCCGGTACCGTCAGGTGCACGCGATCGTCGACGACGCGGTGCGCACCGCGATCGGGGTGATCAAGCCCGGGATTGCCCTGAAAGAGGTCGATCTCGCCGCTCGCGGTGTGATCGAGCGCGGCGGCTTCGGGCAGTACTTCGTGCATCGCGTGGGCCACGGACTCGGCGTGTCGGGTCACGAACTGCCGAGTGTGACACACGAGAATACGATGCCGGTTGATGCGGGATTCGTCTTCTCCGTCGAGCCGGGGGTCTATCTGCCCGGGGAGTTCGGCGTGCGTCTGGAAGAAATCGTCTACGTCGACCGCGCCGGCGCGCACCGGCTGAGCGCGCTCCCGCGCGACGTCCACGTCGCCGGCGGCTGACGCTCAGCCGAGACCGCTGCGGCCGCGTGCGAAGACCGCGACCGCCGCATCGTGGATCACCCCGTTGGTCGCAAGCAGCTGTCCCTCGCCCGGCCCGGCGAGCGGCCGTCCACGCAGATCGCTGACCCGGCCGCCGGCTTCGGCCACCAAGAGCATGCCCGCGGCGAAATCCCACGCCTTGGGACCGATCTCCCAGTAACCCTCGAGTTGTCCCGCGGCGACCTGCGCCAGTCCCAGCGCCGCTGAGCCGAGCGCGCGGACGACCGCTGTCTCGAGCCGGATGTTGACGAAGTGATCGATGTTGATCCGTGTCTCGGTAACGTCGTGCGGGAAGCCCGTGGCGAATCCGGCGTCCGCCAGGGTCGAGATCCCGGAGACCTTGAGCCGGCGCCACGCCGACAAGTCCGCCCACCTCCCGGGGTCCGGGGGGAGTTGCCCGAGGGAGGCCGCAAAGGCGCCTCGGCCGCGTTCGGCGGCGTACACTTCGCCGAGGATCGGATTGAGGATCACGCCGGTCACCATGCCGGCCGCATCGTCGCGTAGCCCAATGCTCACGCAGAACCACGGGATACCGCGCGCGTAGTTCGACGTGCCGTCGAGCGGATCGACCAGCCATGTCTGCGGCGCCCGCCCGTGTTGTCCGCTTTCCTCGGCCAGGACCGCGTACGAGGGATAGGAGTCGGACAGCACGCGCAGGATCGCCGCTTCGGCGGCCCGGTCGGCCTCGGTGACGGGGTTGTTGCGGCCCTTGTAGTCCACCCGATCGAGCCGCCGGAAGAAACGGCGGTGCACGTCGGCCGCCGCGTGCGCGGCACGCAGGGCGGTGGCGGCGGTGGGGGACAGCGCTTCCGCATCGGCCGGAGGCGGCGGCGCGGGCATGGACGCTCTGCTTCGACGGTGCAGGAGGCAACTCCGGCACGACCGAACCACCTGCGGGCGTCGCCCATGGCGTCCCGCGCCACACCACGCCGTGGCAGAGAGCGTGCCATGCCCTATTTGAGCCAGATCATCGGCAGGGCGGTGCAGGATGCATCCGGCGATGCGTTCGACCGGATCGCCGACTTGGTCATCTACCACGGCACCGAAAAATTTCCGAAGATCACCGGCATCCTGCTCTCGGGCGACCGCAGCCGTGTCGCTATCATTCCCTGGGACGCCGTCACGGAAGTGTCGGCCGCCGGCATCCGGCTGCGCGTCGAGCGGCCCCGGCTCACCCCCCGGCCCCTCCAGCCCGACGAGGTCCTGCTGCGGGACAACATCTTCGACTGCCAGGTGGTGGACACCGACGACCTGAAGGTCGTGCGCGTCAACGACATCGAGCTGCGGCAGGTCGGGACCGAACTTCGCGTGGTCGCGGCGGACGTCGGAACGCGATCGCTGCTGCGCCGGCTCGGCCTGGAACCGCTCGTCGCCGGCGTGTTCGAGCGCCTGGGACGGCCGCTGCCGCAGGGCATGATTCCATGGAATCTCGTGGCCGTGCTCGGCGGGACAATGACGCCGCTCAAGCTCAGCATCTCGCGGGAGAAATTGAAGGACATCCACCCCGCGGATCTTGCAGACCTGCTGGAAGAGCTCGACCGCGATGAACGGGTCGAGATGATGACCGCCCTCGGCGACGAGACCGCCGCGGAAGTGCTCGAGGAAGCGCAGCCCGACGTGCAGGCGACCGTGATCCAGGAGCTGCCGAAGGAGCGGGCCGCCGATGTGCTCGAGGAGATGGCGCCGGAAGAGGCCGCGGACGTGCTCGGCGAACTGCCGGAGCACCGCGCAGACGAGTTGATCTCGCTGATGGAGGAAGAGAAGGCTGAAGAGGTGAGCCGGCTGCTCGAATATCCGCCCGAGACCGCGGCCGGGAAAATGACGACGGAATACATCGCGCTGTCCGAGACGATGACCGTCGAAGAGGTCCTGGCGCGCCTTCGCGAGGCCCGTCCCGACGACGAAACGATCTACTATCTCTACGTGGTCGACGCGCAAGAGCGGCTCGTCGGCGTCCTCTCGATCCGGTCCCTCATCATCTCGGCGCCGCAGACGCCGATTTCGCAGGTCATGCGGACCAACGTCGTCTACGTCGAGCCCGACGCGAGCGTCCCCGACGTAGCCGGCGCCCTCGTCAAGTATGACTTGCTGGCCGTGCCGGTCGTGGAGCCCGGCGGACGCCTCGTCGGGATCGTGACCGTGGACCACCTGCTCGATACCCTGCTCGAGACCTATGGGTCCGGGAAGTTGGGCGGCGGCGTGGACCTCCTTCGGCGTAAGGCGCGGCGCGAAGCCGCCGGCGGAGGGGCCGCCGGTCCTCCCGGCGGCGCACCGCCCCCCCGAGGAGACGATGGATCGCAGGAAGGGACCCCGCGACGCGGTGCACCCGCCGGCGCCGGGGGCCCGGAGGCCGGGACCCCGCACCCGCCGACGTGACGTCCACGGCTCCGATTCTCAGGCGCGCCGGCCGCGCCGCCGCGATGAGCCGGCTGGCGATGTTCTTCGCCATCATGGGGCCGGGCATCATCACGCAGAGCGTCGACAACGATGCCGGCGGCATCACGACGTACTCGCTGGCCGGCGCCAACTTCGGATACGCGCTGCTGTGGACTATGATCCCAGTGACGGTGGCGCTCTACGTCATCCAGGAGATGGCCTCGCGCCTCGGCGCGGTGACGGGCAAGGGCCTCGCGGATTTGATCCGTGAGCGGTTCGGCGTGCGGACGACCGTGTGGGTCATGCTGGTGCTGCTCGCCGCCGATTTCGGCAATACGCTGGCGGAGTTCTCCGGGCTCGCGGCCGGCGGCGAGATCTTCGGCATCAGCAAGTATCTGTTCGTGCCGATCGGCGCGATCACGGTGTGGCTGCTCGCCGTCAAGGGCACCTACCGGTCGACCGAACGCATCTTCCTCGGTGCGAGCGCGTTCTATGTGTGCTACGTCGTGTCCGGGCTCCTCTCGCGCCCGGACTGGGGCGCCGTCCTGCGCGCGTCCATCGTGCCGTCGTTCAGCTTCAAGGCGAATTACCTGCTGATGTTTGTAGGCGTGATCGGGACGACCATCGCTCCGTGGATGCAGTTTTACCTCCAGTCGACCGTCGTCGAGAAAGGCATCACGGCCAAGGACTACGGGTACACGCGCGCCGACGTGCTCATCGGTTCGTTTATGACCGACATCGTTGCATGGTTCATCATTGTGGCCTGCGGCGCGACGATCTTCGTCCATCACATCCATGTTGAGAACGCCAAGGACGCCGCGCTCGCCCTCGTTCCGCTCGCCGGCCGGTACGCCGCGGCGCTCTTCGGTCTCGGCCTGATCAACGCGTCGTTGTTCTCCGCGTCCGTGCTGCCGCTCGCGACTTCACATTACGTGTGCGAGGCGCTGGGGTTCGAGGCCGGAGTCGACCGCACGGCGCGGCAGGCGCCGGTATTCTACAGTCTGTATGTCGCGCTCATCGTGGGCGCGTGCGCGATCGTCCTGTTGCCCAACGCCCCGCTCTTGAAAATCCTGTTCCTGTCTCAGGTCGCCAACGGCATCTTGCTGCCCTTCATCCTCATCTTCATGCTGCTGCTGGTCAACCAGAAACGGCTGATGGGAGCGTACACCAATTCCGTCCCGTTCAATGTCATCGCGTGGGTGACCACGATCGCCATGATCATCCTGACGCTCGCGCTCGTCGTCACCCAGATCTTTCCGTTCGGCGGCTGAGGCCGCCGCGGCTCGGGCGTTCGAGGGCCCCGTGGCGCAAGGGGCCGTCCGGGGCGGCGGCCAAGATACCCGCATGGCCGCCGACCGCCTGGAAGGACTATGGACGGGACCGATCCCGACGATCGAAGACGTGCTCGCGGCCCGGCGCGTGATCGCGCCGCATCTCTCGCGCACCCCGCTCGTGCACGCGCCGGCCCTCGACCGTATTCTCGATGCGCGGGTCTACGTGAAGTGCGAGAACGTGCTGCCCACCGGCGCGTTCAAAGTGCGCGGCGGCATTAACCTCGTGAGCCGCCTGAGCGCGGACGAGCGCCGTCGCGGCGTGATTACCGCGAGCACGGGCAACCACGGCCAATCGATCGCCTACGCGGCACGCCTCTTCGGCGTGCCGGCGATCGTCGCCGCCCCCGAGGGGGCGAACCCGCTCAAAGTCGCGGCGATGCGCGCGCTCGGCGCGGAGGTCGTCCTGCGGGGACGCGACTTCGACGAATCCCGCGAGTGGGTCGAACGCACCGCGGCCGCGGAAGGGTACCGGTACATCCATTCCGCCAATGAGCCACTGCTGATCGCCGGGGTGGGGACGCTGAGCCTCGAAGTCATGGAAGACCTGCCGGATGTCGACGTCATCATCGCACCGGTCGGCGCGGGCGGCGGCGCCTGCGGCCACTGCATCGTCGCGAAGACGCTCTCGTCGCGCGTCCGCGTGGTCGGCGTCCAGGCCGAGGGGGCGCCGCCAGTCTATCGCACGCTCACTGAAGGCCGGATGGTGGAGACCGACCGCATGGAGACCTTCGCGGAAGGCCTCGCCACGCGGGTGCCTTTCGCGCTGCCGATTACGATCCTGCACCGCCTCCTCGATGAGATCGTGCTGGTCGGCGACGAAGACCTGCGCCGCGCGATGATCCTGCTCGGCGAGGTCGTGCGGCAGACCGCGGAAGGCGCCGGGGCGGCTTCCACGGCGGCGGCCCTGCGTCTCCGGGACCGGCTCCGCGGCAAAACGGTGGCGCTGATTTTGAGCGGCGGGAACGTCCCCGTCGAGATCCTGGGCGAGTTCTACGCGGACCGCGCGCGCGTGGCCGCGGTGTCGGCACTGCTGCGGGACGTCCGGCCGGCCGCGCCGGGAAGCGGCGGGCCGCCTCAAAGGAGTGGGAGCGCGTGACGCACCGCGAGCGGATCGAAGCGGCGGTCGCCGGCAAGCGGCCCGATCGGGTGCCGGCGGCGCTGTGGCGGCACTTCCCCGAGCAGGACCAGAAGGCCGAGCGGCTCGCGGAGGCCCACATCGGCTTCTACCGCGCCTACGATCCCGATTTCCTCAAAGTGACCCCGGCGAGCGGATACTACGGCGACGATTGGGGTCTGCGCGCCGGATACAAGCCGAACCGGGAGGGCGTGCGGTCAATCGGCGACCGGCCGATCAAAAAGCCGGCGGACTGGGGCAAGTTGCGGCGGCTCGACCCAAGCGGCGGTGTCTACGGCCGTGAAGCGCACGCCATCCGCCTCGTCGCGGACGCGGTCGGACGCGACGTCCACGTGCTCGAGACGGTGTTCAGTCCGCTCAGCATCGCGCGCACGATCGCGGGCGAGCAGGCCTCCGTCCGCTACCTCCGCGAGAGCCCCGAGGCGCTCCACGAGGGACTCGAGATCATTACAGACGTCCAGGCCGCGTTCGTCCGGAACGTCCTCTCCGCGGGCGCCGACGGGGTATTTTTCTCCACACAGATGGCGACCACGGATCTTCTCACACGGGAAGAGTACGAAGAGTTCGGGCGGCCGTACGATCTGCGCACGCTGGAGGCAGCATCCGGCGGCCTCGTGCTGCTTCACATCCACGGCGTGAATGTGATGTTCGATCTGTTCGACGACTATCCGGTCCAGATCGTCAACTGGCACGCGCGCGAAACGCCTCCCACGATCGCGGAGGCGCGGCGGCGGGTGTCGGTGTGCCTCGCCTGCGGGATCGACGCCTGGAACACGCTCGCCAAGCGCGGTCCCGAGGACGTCGCGGCGGAGGTGCGGGACGCGATCGCGCAGACCGGCGGGCGGGGCCATGTCGTCACGACGGGGTGCGTGATGCCGATCGACACCCCGGACGCCAACATTCGCGCGGCCCTCACCGCGGCGCGGGAGGCCTGAGCGGCCTATGCCGGCCTATATATAATGTAGGAAGACGACGGGGGCGCGCCGCCGCGGGGCAGGGCGGCGCGCGGGCAACGCGGAGTGAAGGAGCGACCCCATGGGCGATAACGTCACTCGCAAGATTCTCGGATCCCACCTGGTGGACGGCCACATGACCCCGGGCGAAGAGATCGGGATCAAGATCGACGAGATTTTGATCCAGGACATCACCGGCACGGCGGCCATGATGCACTTCGAAGCGATGCGGCTGCACCGCGTCCGCTGCCGGGTGGCCTGCGTGTACGGCGACCACAACGTGCTGCAGGTCAGCGAGGAGAACACCGAAGATCACGTATACCTTGCCTCGGCCGCGCGCAAGTACGGCATCTGGTGGGCCAAGCCCGGCGCCGGCATCGGGCATCAGATCCAGCAGGAGCACTTCGCGGTGCCGGGCGATACGGCGCTCGGCGCCGACAGCCACACGCCCCACATCGGCGGAATGGGTGTGTTCGCGATGGGCGCCGGCGGATTGGACGTCGCCGTGGCGATGGGCGGCGGCCCCTACTTCCTCGACATGCCGGCAGTCGTCCGCGTCGAGCTGGCCGGGCAGCTGCGGCCCTGGTCGACGGCCAAGGACGTCATTCTCGAGATGCTGCGGCGGCTGACCGCGAGCGGCGGGTTCGGCAAGGTCTTCGAGTACCTCGGCCACGGAGTCAAGACCCTGAACGTCCAACAGCGCGTCACGATCTGCAACATGGGCGCGGAACTCGGCGCGACGACATCCATATTCCCGTCCGACGGAACTACGCGCGACTACCTGCGGCGGATCGGCCGCGGCGACGCCTGGCGCGAAGTGCTGCCGGACCCGGACGCCTCCTACGACGAGTCCATGGAACTGGATCTCGGCGCGATCGAGCCGCTCGTCGCGATGCCGAGCAATCCGGACAAGGTCGTGCCGATCGGCCAGGCGGCCGGCATCAAGATCGACCAGGTGATGGTCGGCTCGTGCACCAACGGGTCCTACACCGACCTCCGGGCCGTGGCGCAGGTCGTGAAGGGCAAGCGCGTGCATCCCGACGTGACGTTCTTTGTCCACCCGAGCAGCCGGCTCGACGTCGAGGCGCTGGCGCGGGAGGGCCTCCTTACCGACATGATCGCCGCCGGCGTGAACGTGGAGGCCGCGACCTGCGGCGCCTGCATCGGCGTCGGCCACGTGCCGGCTAAGGGGATGAAGTCGCTGCGCGCGATCAACCGGAACTTCAAGGGGCGCAGCGGGCAGCGGGACGATGAAGTGTACCTCTCCTCGAGCGAGGTCGCCGCGGCCTCGGCCGTGGCGGGCGTCATCACGGATCCGCGCACGCTGGGGATTCGCGCGCCGGCGCAGGAGGAACCCCGCAGCCTGGCCCAGGACAACGCGAGCCTCGTCCCGCCGGTGCCGGAGGCCCAAGCGGCGGCGTTGCCGGTCATCAAAGGCGACAATATCGTCGGGATTCCGCTCAAGGTGCCGCTGACGCCGTCGCTGTCGGGCCAGGTGCTGATCAAGCTCGGCGACGACGTCAGCACGGACCACATCATGCCGGCCGGTTCCCAAATTCTGCGGTTCCGGTCGAACATTCCGAAGCTGTCCGAGTACGTTTTCAACCGCGTGGACCCGACGTTTGCCGCGCGCGCGCGGGAGGGGGGCGGCGGTTTCATCGTCGGCGGCCGGAACTACGGACAGGGCAGCAGCCGCGAGCACGCGGCGATCGCCCCGATGTTCCTCGGCGTGACCGGCGTGATCGTGAAGGCCTTCGCGCGGATCCATCTGGCCAACCTGATCAATTGGGGCCTGCTCCCGATGACGTTCGTGGATCCCGCCGACCACGAGCGCATCGATCAGGGGGACGTTCTGGAAATCTCCGATGTCCGCGCGCAGATCGAAGGCGGCGCCACGCAACTCGCTGTGCGCAATGCGACCAAGGGCACGACCTTCAAGGTCAACGTGTCGCTCAACCAGCGCGAGCGCGACTATCTGCTCGCCGGAGGGAAATTGGCGCACACCAAGGCCCACCCCGTGAGCTGATACCGGCAAACTCGGAGGACGACCCCGAACCTCGGCGCGAGTGATCACGTTTTTGTAACACAAACGCCGGATGCGGTGGCCCCAGGGCAGGACTTTCCCCGGGGACCGCAAAAGCGTACCCGCCCAACGGCGGACATCACTCGTGAGGGGGGATGCTTTGTGCCTTCTTCGACGGACGCGGCTCGGCTGACGAGGCGCGACCTCCTGCGGTGGGGCGCGGCCGCGTCCATCGGCGCGGGGGCCCTTACCGCGGCCGATCTCCGTCCCGTGTCCGCGGCCCCGGCGGCCGCGACAATACGCATCGCGCTCGAATCGGATCCGCCCAATATGGACCCGCACCGGTCCACCGCGGCCGTGGACCGGCAGGTCTATCAAAACCTCTACGACAAACTCGTGGACACTGACGAGAACCTCCGCATCCTCCCGATGCTGGCGGCGTCATGGACGATCAGCCCAGACGGCAAGACGTACACATTCAAACTGCAGCAGGGCGTCAAGTTTCACGATGGAACACCGTTCAACGCCCAGGCAGTCAAGTACAATATTGACCGGATGCGCGACCCGAAGTTCCCTTCGGCCCGGCGCAGCGAACTGGGGCCCGTCACCGGCGCGGAAGTGGTCGACACCTATACGGTCCGCATCATCCTGGAGCGCGCGTACAGTCCGCTGATGTACGTGCTGACCGACCGGGCCGGGATGATGGTCTCTCCCGCCGCCGCGGAAAAGGAAGCATTGAACTTCGCCTTGCATCCGGTGGGAACGGGGCCCTTCCGGTTTGTCGAAAAGATTCCTCAGGACCACATCACCCTCGAGCGCAATCCCGACTATTGGGTCAAGGGCCAGCCCTACCTCGGCCGCATTACCTACCGGACGATCGTCGATGACAACGCCCGCGTGGCCAGCCTCAAGTCCGGCGACACAGACATGATCAATATGCCGCCGCTGCCTCAAATCTCTTCGCTCAAGAAGGACGCCGCGCAGAGCGGTGCACGGTTCCACATCATCGAAAAGGGGCCGTTTTCGTACAATGGGATTTGGCTCAACGTCACCAAGCCGCCGTTCGACAACAAGCTGCTGCGTCAGGCCCTCAACGCGACGATCGACCGGAACGCGATCGCCAACGTTGTGCTGCAGGGCAACGCCGATCCGATCTACTCGTTCTTTCCACCCGGGACACCGGCGTACGACCCGTCCTGGAAAGTACCGCCGCGCAACCTGGCACTCGCGAAAGAGAAGCTTCAGGCTGCGGGCCACGCGAGCGGGTTTGAGTTCACTCTACTCAGCGTGCCGAACCAGCAGGCCCAGTCCATTGCGCAGGCGATTCAATCCATGGCTTCCGAGGCCGGCATTCAGGCCAAGATCCAACTGATCGAATTCGGCACGTTCCTCGATGTGCTGGACAAACTCCAACACGAGGCTGGCATCCTGGGTTGGAGCGGACGGCCCGATCCAGATTTCGATATCTATCCCTTCGTCACGAAATCCGGCATTGGGTCGTTCAACGATTCGGGCTACGACAATACGAAGGTCGACGAGTTGCTGGACGCCGCGCGGCTGTTGCAGGACATGACGCAGCGGCGGCGCGCGTACAGCGAGGCAACGAAGATCCTCGCGGACGACATGCCCTACGTGTGGCTCTACTCGGTGAAGGAATTCAAGCTCGTCTCCAACCGGGTACAGGGCTTCGTTGACCAGCCGGACGGCATGATGAGGCTCCGGGCGGTCAGGCTCGGCTAGATTTCCGGCGGCTGGGCGGCCCAACGCGCCGCCCGGCCGCGAACCCGCATGGCCCGCTTCCTGGCCCGCCGGTTGCTGCAAATGCTGCCCGTCCTCTTTTTCGTCACGCTCATCATCTTTGCGCTTATTAACCTCATCCCGGGAGACGCGGCGCGGCTCTTTTTGGGAGAAGAGGCCACGCCCGACGCGATCGCCGCTCTGCGGCACGAAATGGGCCTGGACCAGCCGCTGTACGTCCAATACGTGCGCTGGGTCGGACGGATGGCTCGAGGTGACTTCGGGTACTCGTTCAAAGATCACCGTTCGGTCTTGCAGACCCTGCTCGAGAAGCTTCCTGTGACGGCGGAACTGACCGCCGGGGCGCTGGTGATCGCGTGGGCGGTCGCAATTCCCGCGGGCGTGCTGGCGGCGTGGCGCCAGCGGACGGCGGTCGACTACGGCGCGTCGGCGGCGGCGCTCGGCGGCCTCAGCATTCCCAACTTCTGGCTCGGCATCATGCTGATCTACCTCTTCGCGGTGCATCTGCGGTGGCTGCCGGCGTCCGGGTTCGTTCCCGTTACGGAGAATCTGGGGCGGAACCTGCGCGCGCTGCTCATGCCGGCGTTTAACCTGGGGATCGTGCTCGCGGCGGTGGTGATGCGCCAGCTGCGCAGCAGCATGCTCGAGGTGCTGAGCGCGGATTTCGTGCGGACGGCGAAGGCGAAGGGACTGGCGCAAATCGTCGTGCTCGTGCGGCACGCGCTGCGCAACGCCGTGATCCCGGTGATCACCGTGATGGGCATCCAGTTGGGCACGCTCCTCGGGGGCGCGATCATCACCGAGACGATCTTCGCGGTGCCCGGCCTGGGGCAACTGGCGGTCAATTCGATCTACGGCCGCGACTATCCGATGCTCGAAGGGGTCGTCATCGCGAGCGCGGTCGCGATCCTGCTGGTCAACCTGCTCGTCGACGTGGTCTATTCGCTGATCGATCCGAGGATCAAACTCGCGGGGAGCCGCTCGTGAGTCTCGCGGTCCGGGCCCTGCCCGCCGCGGCCGCCGCCGCTCGCGATCGGCGCGGGGCGCTGCGGCTGGCGCGCCGGTTCGCCCGAAACCGGCTGGCCCTCGCCGGCGTCGTCGTGTTCGCCGTGGTGCTCCTCGCCGCGCTCCTCGCCCCGTGGATCGCGCCGTACTCACCGACCAAGACGGATTTCACGTCCTACCTTCAACCGCCGGGGTCGGGCCGGCACCTCCTCGGCACGGACGAACTCGGCCGTGATGTGTTCAGCCGCATCATCTTTGGTTCGCGCGCCTCACTCGAGGCGGGTGTGATCGCGGTCGGGCTCGGCATGATCGTCGGTGTACCTCTCGGGCTCGTCGCCGGCTTCTACGGGGGGCGGCTCGAGGACGTGTTGATGCGATTCACCGATGCGATGCTGTGCTTTCCGCCGTTGGTCCTCTCCCTCGCGGTGGCGGCGGTGCTGGGCCCGGGACTCGGCAAGGCGATGATCGCGATCGCGGTCGTGCTGATGCCGGTCTTCATGCGCCTCATGCGGGCGCAGGTTCTGGCGGAACGCGGGCGCGAGTACGTGGACGCCGCCCGCGTGCTGGGCGCGGCCGACCGGCGGATCATCTGGCGGCACCTCCTGCCCAACAGCGTCGCGCCGATCGTTGTGCAGGGCTCGCTCAACGTGGCCGGCGCCATCATTACGGAAGCGACCCTGAGCTTTCTCGGCCTCGGCACGCAGCCGCCCACGCCGTCCTGGGGATCCATGCTGAACGCGGCGCAGCAGTATCTCACACAGGCGCCCTGGCTTTCGATCTGGCCCGGCATCGCGATCGCCGTGACCGTGTTTGCGGTGAACGTCGCCGGCGACGGCATTCGCGAAATTTGGGATCCGCGGACGCGATGAATCCGGCACCGCGGCGAAGGGAGCGGCCGGCGCACCGCGGAGAACGAGGGATCGGTCCTGGGCCCGAGGAACAGCCGTTTCGGAGAACCTGATCGGAGAGCCTGAGATGAGCGAGCAAACGCAGCAGCCCGAGACGCCTCGGGACGAGGCGGAGCAACGCGGCGACGCGCCTGAGCAGCGCGCCGCGGAATCCGAGGACCGCACACAGACGGCCGTGCCGCTCGACGCGATCCCCACGCGCGAACTGCTCGTCTTGATGCTCGGCGTGCTGGGCGCGAAGGCGTGGCAGGGCATGGGCCTTGTTGCGAACCCCGCGAGCGGAAAGATCGAAAAAAATCTCGAGGACGCGAAGACCGCAATCGACGCATTCGCAGGGCTGCTCGACGCGGTCCGGCCGCACCTCGAGGCGCAGGCGCGCCGCGACACGGAGTCGCTGTTGACGACGCTGCGATTGAATTTCGTCGAAAAAAGCGGCGGTTCCTAGGCGCGCGCGACACGGGCCTCGGTTATCCACATGTTGTTGTCCACATTATCCGGATTTCGCGCGAACGAAGTTTCCGGATTGCGCGGCCGCGCGGTGTATGATACAAATTATTCCGGAGGCGCAAGCCCTCCGGCAAGGTAGCCGATTCAAACGCTCGCGCACGTGGACGCCGAAAGCTCGTCAAGCGTACTTCGGGGGTAACTCCGGAGAACAGCTGGCAGGCGGTAGGCACCGGCGGTGTGAGCCAAAGACGGTGACACGCCGGGGCGGTGAGCGCCTCCCGTATTTTTCCCCGTCGCCTTCGCCTTTGTCCATCAAATTGCGGCTGGCCATGTGAAGCGACCTCGCCCACCGCGGCCGCCCCGCCGGAGATATCCACATTATCCATAGTTTGCGCGAACGAAGTTTCCGGATTGCGCGGATGGGCGGCGTATGGTACAAAGAATTCCGGAGGCGCAAGCCCTCCGGCTAGGGTAGCCGATTCAAACGCTTGTACACGTGGACGCCGAAGGCTGGTCAAGTGTACTTCGGGGGTAACTCCGGAGAACGGCTGACGGGCAGTAGGCACCGGCGATGCGGGCCGAAGACGGTGAGACGCCGGCGGGGTGAGCGCCTCCCGAATTTTTTCCTGCCCCCGCGATCGGACTCCTCGACGCTGATCCCGCTCTGATCCGGGCATATCGCCGGACACGCTCGGCGCACGGTTCCGGCGGTGCCGGCGTTCTCGGTATAATCTGACTGAGAGCGTGATGCCGAACCACCTTGCCGGCGCCCGCAGCGCCTACCTCAGGTCCGCCGCCCACCAGCCCGTGGACTGGTATCCGTGGGGAAACGCGGCGTTCGAGCGCGCACATGCCGAAGACAAGCCGATTCTGCTCGATATCGGCGCGGTGTGGTGTCACTGGTGCCACGTCATCGACCGCGAGTCCTACGACGATGCGGAGACCGCGGCCGTCATCAATGCCAATTTCGTGGCGGTGAAGGTCGACCGCGACGAACGGCCGGACGTCGACGTCCGATATCAAAACGCGGTGAGCGCGATCGCCGGTCAGGGCGGCTGGCCGCTGACCGCGTTCCTCACGCCGGACGGCCGCGTCTTCTTCGGCGGCACGTACTTCCCGCCGGACGGAGCCCACGGCCGTCCCGGATTCAAACAGGTCCTGCACTCGGTCGCGGAATTCTATCGCACCCACCGCGACCAAGCGCATGGCTACGCCGGCGAACTCTACCAGGCGCTGCACCGCCTCGGCGACGCCCGTGGCTCCGGCGAGGTGCTGGCGCCGGCTTTGATCGACGCGGCCGTGGCCGACATCACGCGGCAATTCGATGCGGTCTACGGCGGCTTCGGCGGGGCGCCGAAGTTTCCGCACTCGAGCGCCGTCGAACTGCTGCTGCGCCGGCACGCGCGAACGGCCGAGCCCGACCTCCTCTCGGTTGTCACGCGGACGCTCGACCGGATGGGCCGCGGCGGCGTGTACGATCAGCTCGGCGGCGGCTTTCACCGCTACTCCGTCGATGCCGCGTGGATTGTGCCGCACTTTGAGAAGATGCTCTACGACAACGCCGGGCTGCTTGCCAATTACGCGCATGCCTACAGAGCGACCGGCGTCTCGCTCTTCCGCGATGTGGCCGCGGGGATCGTTTCCTACGTTCGCGGCACGCTCATGGACGCGGACGGCGGATTCTACACCAGCCAGGACGCCGACATCTCACTCCACGACGACGGCGATTACTACACCTGGACGAGAGACGAGGCGGCCGCGGCACTGGGCGCCGACGAGTTAGCGGCGGCAGCGCTGCGGTACCATCTCGACGGCCCCGGCGAGATGCATCACGACCCGCGCCGCCACGTGCTCTACGTCGACAAGGACACGGATGTCATCGGCGCGCTGCTGGCCCGGCCGGTCGACGACGTTCGCGCGCTGCTGGCGCGGGCGCAGACACGGCTGCTGGCCGCCCGGGGCGAACGGCCGGCGCCGTTCGTGGACCGCACCATCTATGCCGGCTGGAACGGGATGATGATGACGGCGTTTTTCGCCGCCGCGCAGCTTCCCGGTTTGGCCGCGGCGGCTGAGAACGCGATGCACGCCCTCGAGCGTACCATCCGCGACGCCTACGCGCCGGGCCGCGGATTCCGGCACGCCGTGACCGCGCCGGACGGTATCGGCGGGCTGCTCGACGATCAGGTCCACATGGCGACGGCCCTCCTCGACGCGTTCGAGCACACCGGCGAGCCCCGGTTCCTCCGGCTCGCCGCGGAGACAATGGATTACGTGCTGGCGGAGTTTCGTTCCCCGTCCGGCGCGTTCTATGACGTCGCCGCTCGGGGGGACGCGTCCGAGCCTTCGCGCGGGAGCCGCAACGCCCTGGGCGGATTGGGCCTTCCGTATGTGCCGGTGCAGGACGCGCCCACACCGTCCGGCAACGGCGTCGCGGTGCTGGCACTGGAACGCCTGGCCGCCCTCACAGGCGACGCGAGATATCGCGACGAGGCGGAGCGGGCGCTGCGGGCGACTGCGCCCGGCCACGTGGAGCAGGGCCTCTTTACCGCGACTCTTGGGTTGGCGCTCGATACGCATCTTGCCCCGCCCCTTCACGTCGTCGTTGTCGGTGCACGGCAGGATGAGGGGACGCAGGCGCTGCACGCCGCGGCGCTGGCGACGTACCGGCACGGTACGATCGTGCAGGTCTACGATCCGGGCGCTTCCGATGGACCGGCCGGCCGGCTCCCGGCGGTGGTCGCGGACGCCGCGGGGAACAGGAACGCCCAGGCCTCGAACGGACCACGGGCCTACGCGTGCACGGCGACGGAATGCGCGGCGCCCGCCGCGTCTGCGGAAGTGCTGGCTGAGACGATTCGTCAGTTCGGCCGCCGCACGGCGTGAGTTACGTCCGGCTCAAGCACACGCTCTCGGCCATAGCACTCGAAGCGATTGCCGGGTCCGAGGCGACACTGACCGCTTCCGCCATCGCCGCATTCGCCCGGCGAAGCGCAGCGGGAGATCCACCGGAGGATCACGGGAACGGGGCCGCGGTGCCAGCCGGCGTTCTGGCTCAGGACGTTGCCGCCGGTAGCGACGGGGTGCGCCGCGCACTCATCGGTACGGGGTTGTTCACTTCGGACGACCGCGGCCGCATTTCGCTTGCAGCGCCCTACCAACCCCATGCGGCATACCTGCAGCGGCAGGCGGCCCGGCTTGAAGACGCCCTACGGCGTGCCGGGCGGCCCGCGCCGGCGGACGTGCCCGACCCGGTGCGCCGCGGCGCCGCACTGTTCAATGCCGGATTGTTCTTCGAATGCCATGAATTCTTCGAGGACGTGTGGCGCGCGAGCGGACCGCCAGAGCGGACTTTTTATCACGGCCTTGTGCAGGCCGCGGCCGGCTGCTACCACGCGGAGAAAGGCAACGCTCACGGCGCGGCCGTGCTCCTCGACAAGGCCCGTGACAAATTGACGGCGTACGGGCCGCGTTACCTGGGCGTGGATGTCGCCGGACTGCTCGCGTCGCTGCGGCCCGTGCGCGAAGGGCCCTCCCGAGCGCCCTACCGCGGTCCCCGGCCGGTCATGCGCCTCGTGTAGGCGCGCCCGTGGCAGCGCAGACGTCGCTCCTGCCCGCGGCTTCCCCGGCACCGATCGACGGCCGCATCTACGTCGGCACGTGCTCGTGGGCCGAGAAGTCGTTCGTGAAGGCCGATTTCTATCCGCCCGGCGTTCGGAGCGCGTCGGATCGGCTGCGGTACTACGCGGGCCGGTTTTCGACTGTGGAGGTGGACGCCTCGTACTTCACGCTGCTGCCGTCCGCCTACAGCCGGCGCTGGGCCGAGGAAACGCCACCGGGTTTCGTCATGAACGCGAAGGCGTTCGGTTTGTTCACCGGACACCGGGTGGCGGTCAAACGCCTGCCGCCCGGATTTGCGAACCTCCTGCCGGCCGCCGCGCGGGACTCTTCTGAGGTGAAGCTCGCCGACACGCCCGAGGAATTTCGCAACGCCTGCTGGGACGCGTACCGGGAATTTCTCGCACCGCTCGCTGCCGCGGGCAAGCTCGGCTACGTGCTGTTCCAGTTACCGCCCGGCGCACGCTACACACCCGCGGCGATAGACGAAATGGCGCGGTGGACGCAGGAACTCGCCGGCCGCCGGATCGCCGTGGAGTTCCGGCACCGCAGCTGGTCTCGGCACCCCGAGATCTTCGACGAACTGGCGCGCCTCAAACTGGCCTACGTGATCGTGGATCTGCCGGACCTCCCGTGGCTCATGCCGGCGGTCGAAGCGGTCACGTCCGACATCGCCGTGCTCCGGTTTCACGGCCGCAACCGGGAAGGATGGGCGCGCGCAGGCGCGTCGACCGACCAGCGGTATGCCTACGACTACTCCGCCGAGGAACTGCGGCGGTGGGCCGGCGCAGCGCGGCGGCTCAGTGAGCGTACGGACAAGCTGTACGCCATGTTCAACAACCACGTCGGCGGTGCCATGGCGCGGGACGCGCAGACGCTGGCGGCGCTGCTCGAAGGCGGCGGATAAGGGTCGCGGCGCCGCGGAGTTCTAGCGGCGGCGGGCGGCGTAGAACACGCGCCCGGTTTCCGAGGTGACCGGTTCAAACGACGGGCTGCTCCATCGTCCCAGGACGTCGAAGCCGGCCCCTTCGAGCGCCGCGTCGATCGCCGGGATGGGATAGCCGCGCTCCCGGTGAACTTCGCGGACCCGCTCGTATCGTTCGTCTCCGCGGTGCAAGAACGCGTTGAGCCGCAGTGTCGCGACGCCCGAGTCGTAATCGAATTCGCTCTGGTCCGCCTCAAATGCGTCGTCAGAATCCTGGATGATCCAGACGCGGTTGCCCCAGCGCGTCGCGAGCCCGCGGATGGTGTTCATGTCGAACAGAAACAGCCCCGCCGGGCGCAGCGAGGCCGCGACGGCGCCCATCGCCCGGCGCAGTTCGCCCTCGTCGGCGAGATAGTTCAGGCTGTCGTACAGGCAGGTCGCCGCATCCACCGGTTCCGCGAGGCGCAGCTCGCGCATATCCTGTTCGAGCCAGGTGATGCGCACGCCGCTGCGGTCGGCGGCCGTCCGCCCGAGCGCCAGCATCTCCGGCGATTGGTCGACGGCCGTCACGGTGAGGCCGCGCCGCGCCATTGCGACGGCGAACTCACCGGCCCCGCAGGCAACATCCGCCAGGGTCCGGGCGCCGCCGTGCTGTTCCAGGACCGCCGCGACCCAGGGCACCAGCAGCAGGCTGAACCGGCCTTGTCCTGCCTTGGCGTAGGCTTCCGCGTACCGCCGGTAAATGCTCACGGGGCGGTGAGTTCGGCCGCCTTCCAAAGCGTTCCTGTGAGGGCGCTCGGTGGAGCGCGTACACCGGTGCGGCGCCCGGGGGGACGGCTCTGCTTCGACTTGGCGGGTTCATAAAGGCACGCGCCGGGGCAAAATGGCGGGGAAGGGAGGCGTCAGTCTATGTTGCAGACGATCGTAATACTGGTTCTGCTTGCCATCGACGCCTGGATCGTGATGACGAACCCGGCGGCTTTCCAGACGTTGTTGACACTGCGTGCGTCGAGTTCGTCGGCCCAGGTGTATTCCGTGACGGTGCGGATGCTCATGGAGGCGGCCGGGGCCGCGCTCGTGATCGCCTGGGTTGCCGGGATGATCGACCGCGCGGCGCTGGAGCGCCGGGCGGCGCAGTACGAGCGCACGGTGCGCGTGATGAACGATGAGATGGCGCGGATGAAGGCCCGCGCGTATGACGAGGAACGGCAGCCGCTCGAGGACATCCGCACCCGGCTGGAGACGCTGGATCGCGACGTCCGCGCACTGCGGGCGCGCATCGACCGGGAGCCGCTCGCCCCGGTGAGCGATACCCCTCGGGCCATGCCGTCGGACACGCGCATGATCCGGGACCGGACGGCCTAGGGACCCAGCAACGGAAACACACTCACCCGGGGCGCGCCGGATCCGCCGGTCGCCCCGGGTGAGAAACCGCGGCGAAGAGTCACGCCGGCGGGCTCAGACGTAACAACAGACTGCAAGGGGGCCACCGGACGCCTGCGCGCGGGCGTCTCGACCCCAATGAGCCGTCTCCTCAGGGCCCAACCTCTGGCGGCGGCTCATTTTTTTGCCGGTGCGGCCGGGGAGGAGGGAAGCCGGAGCACGGCGCGGCACTTCACTCCATGCCCACGAAGATTACCGACGTAGTCGTGCGCGACGTCAGGTTCCCCACCTCGCGGGCGCGTGACGGCTCCGACGCGATGAATCCCGATCCGGATTACTCCGCGGCCTACGTGGTTCTGAAAACTGACCATCCGGCCGGACTCGAAGGACACGGGCTGACGTTCACGATCGGCCGTGGGAACGAAATCGTCGTCGCCGCGATTCAGGCGCTCGCGCCGCTCTTGCGCGGCGTGACGCTCGAACCATGCGCCGCCGACATGGGCGAGTATTGGCGGACGATCACCGGGGACAGCCAGTTCCGGTGGATCGGCCCCGAGAAGGGCGTGATCCACCTCGCCACCGCCGCCCTGGTGAACGCGGTCTGGGACCTCTATGCGAAGTCGGAGCGGAAGCCGCTGTGGAAGCTGCTGGCGGATCTCTCGCCCGAAGAACTGGTGGCCGCGATCGATTTCCGCTACTTGAGCGACGTGCTCACGTGCGAGGAAGCGCTCGATCTCCTGCGGCGGCGCCTCCCGGGGCGCGCCGGCCGGGAAGAGGAGCTGCGGCGGCAGGGATTTCCGGCGTACACGACCTCGGCCGGGTGGCTGGGATACCCTGACGACAAAATCCGCCGGCTCTGCCGCGAGGCCGTGGCGGCGGGGTGGACGCATATCAAGATGAAAGTGGGCGTCAGCCCCGAGGACGATGCGCGCCGCGCCACCCTCATCCGCGGGGAAATCGGTCCCGATCGCGTTCTCATGATGGACGCCAACCAGTACTGGGACGTCGGGACGGCGATCGAGCGCATGGAACGGCTGAGCCGTTTCCGGCCGCTGTGGATCGAGGAACCGACCAGTCCCGACGACGTGCTCGGCCACGCCGCGATCGCGCGGGCGGTCGCGCCCGTCGGGGTCGCGACGGGAGAGCACGTGCACAACCGGATCATGTTCAAGCAGCTGTTTCAGGCCAACGCCGTGGCCTTCTGCCAGCCGGACGTCGCACGCCTCGGCGGCGTCAACGAGATGCTCGCCGTGCTGCTCCTCGCGGCCAAGTTCGAGATTCCGGTGTGTCCGCATGCCGGCGGGGTGGGCCTGTGCGAGTATGAGCAGCACATGTCGCTGTTCGACTACATCGCGGTCTCGGCGTCGCTGGACGGCCGCGTGCTCGAGTACGTCGATCATCTCCACGAGCATTTCCTCGATCCGGTGGTGATCCGGCGCGGACGGTACGCCGTCCCCACGCGGCCCGGGTTCAGCGTTACGATGCAGCCGGAGTCCCTCGCCGCGTACGAATTCCCGGGCGGACGCGCCTGGCAGGACGCCTGATGCCGGGAATCCGGATCGCCCGCCTGTGGATTCCGGGGCAGGGCACGGGCGTGGCGGTGTGCGACGGCTCCGACGTCCGCCTCCTCACGAGCGCGGCCGGGGCGCCGGTGGCGTCGTTCGATGCGCTGGTCGTCGCGGCGGGGGGCGGCGCGCCCGGGCGTATTCATGAGACGGTTCGCCGGATGGCGGAGCGAGGCCCCGTCTATCCGTATACCGACCTCGATCGAGCGCCCGATCCCGCGCGGCCGCATCTGTTGGCACCGGTCGCGCCGGCGGAAGTGTGGGCCGCGGGCGTCACCTACGAACGCAGCCGCGAAGCGCGTCTTGCGGAGACCACCACGACCGGCATCTATGACAAGGTCTACGACGCCGAGCGAGCGGAGGTGTTTTTCAAGGCCACCGCATCCCGGTGCGCCGGCCCAAACGCACCCGTCGGAGTCCGCGCCGACTCGCGTTGGACGGTCCCGGAGCCCGAATTAGCGGTGGTGCTCGACGGCGACGGCGCGGTGCTTGGCTACACCCTCGGCAACGATATGAGTGCCCGTGACATCGAGGGGGAGAACCCGCTGTATCTCCCGCAGGCAAAGGTGTACCGGGCATGCTGCGGTCTCGGTCCCGTGATCCTCGTGACGGACGAGCCCGTGGAGCGGCGGCTCACCCTGCGGTGCCGCATTCTGCGCGGCGGCCGGGAGGTGGTCCGCGGCGAGGTCAGTACCGCACGTCTGCACCGGTCGATCCAGGAGCTCGTCGCGTGTCTTCGCCGCGCGAACGACGTACCGGCAATGACGGTGCTGCTGACCGGAACGGGCATCGTGCCCCCGGATGATTTCGCCTGCGAAGAAGGCGACGTAATCGAAATCGGGGCCGACGAGATCGGCGTGCTGCGCAACCCCGCCGTCCGCGTCGCCTAACCGAACCCACCGTTCTGCCCCGCGGCCGCGAAGGCCACGCCCGCGCATTCTTCGGGGAAAAGCCTACTGGCGGGGCTCTTCCCATCGTGTCTCGCGCGGAGGACTTGCCGGCAGCCGGCCCAAAACCTCATCGCCACAGTTGGACACCATGCCCGCCGCCGGCACGTCCTTTGGGCGGCGGAGAGGGAGCGACACATGGGCGGGTCCGTGAAACACCGGGGCGGCTCCGTGAACCGCCGGGTCAGCCGTCGCGCGGTGCTCAGGAAGGCGGCGCAGCTCGGCTTGACGCTGCCGGCGCTGTCGTTGATCGAAGCCTACGCCGGCGGCGGAAGGCCGGCGGCGGCGCAGGGCGCCGGTGCGGTTGCGATCAGCTGGTACGTGGGCAAGGACGTTACCGACGCCAACAAGACGCTGGTCGAGATGTTCAACTCGCGGCAGTCGCGCATCCGCGTCAACTGGCAGGAGCAGCCGCCGAGCACCTCGGACCAGCACGACAAGTACGTCAGCATACTCGCAGCGAAAGACCCGAGCATCGACGTCTTTGCGCTGGACATCCCCTTCGTCCCGGAGTTCGCGTCCGCGCAGTGGCTGACGCCGCTGGACGATTCGTTCGACAAGGCGGAACTCGGCCGGGCCTTCTTCAGCGGACCGCTGCGCGGTGCCAACTACGGCGGCAAGCTCTGGGCCATCCCGTGGTTCAACAACGCGGCCGTGCTGTTCTACCGCAAGGACCTGCTCGACACGGCCGGCCTCAAGCCGCCCGCCACCTACGCCGAACTTGTCCAGGCGGCATCGAAGCTTCGGACGCCCGACATGGAGGCCGGCTTCACGTGGCAGGGCGCGCAGTACGAAGGATGCGCCGTGGACTTCTTCGAGTATCTGTGGGGACACGGCGGCGAGTTCTTTAACGACAAGGGCGAGGTGGTCGTCGACCGCGCCCCGGGCCAGCGCGCGCTGCAGTTCATGGTGGATCTCATCGATACGTACAAGGTCACGCCCATCGCGGTCACGACCTGGAAGGAGACCGAGTCGCGCAACGTGTTCGTCCAGGGCAAGGCGGTCTGCGAACGGAACTGGATCGGCGACTACGCGATCGCAAACGCCGCGGGGTCCAAGATCGTCGGCAAGGTCGGTATCACGCCGCTGCCGGCCGCGCCCGGCCACAAGGGGCAGAGCGTCCTCGGCACGTGGAACCTCGCCATCTCCCGGTTTTCCCGGCACAAGAAGGAGGCCGCCGAGTTCATCCGCTTTATGACGGGCGCCGAAGCCATGAAGGTGAACTATCAGCACGCCGGCCGCATCCCGCCCCGCCACGCGGTCTTCGACGATGCCGACATCCGGAAGCAGTACCCGTACATCGACGCGCTCAAGCCGGTGTTCGAACAGGCGCGTCCGCGGCCCGTGCGGCCGGACTACGGCCAGATTTCCGCCGAGGCCATCCAGCCGAATCTCGCCGCGGCGCTGACGAAGCAGAAGACGGTGCCGGCGGCGCTCAAAGACATGGCCGCCGCCGCGGCGCGGATCGCGAAGACGTCGCGCTGACCCGCGGCCCCGGGCGCCGCAGCATGCCACCGGACGTGCCCCGCGCCCAGCGCGGACGGATGCTGCGCGGGGCGCGGGCGGCCGAGGTGCGCCTCGCGTGCCTGCTCGTTGCGCCGGCGCTGCTCGCGATCGCGCTGGTGGCATTCTATCCGCTGGTGTCCGATCTGTGGCTGAGCCTGCACACGAAGAATCTGCGGTTTCCGGCCCGGGGCGAACCGTTTGTCGGGCTGCAGAACTACGCGGCCCTCGCGGAGGACGCCCGGTTTTGGAACGCCCTGCGCAATACGGCCCTCATCACGGCCGTGTCGGTGTCGGCGGAGCTGATCCTCGGCATGCTGGCCGCGCTCGCCATCCACCGCGCGTTTCGCGGACGCGGGATGGTCCGGGCCGCGCTGCTGGTTCCGTGGGCGATGACGACGGTCGTCACGGCCCGGATGTGGGACTGGATCTTCAACGCCAACTACGGTGTGTTCAACGCGGTGCTCCTCAAGCTGCGGCTGATCGAAAGCTACCGCGCCTGGACGGCCAGCGCGGACTCCGCGATCTGGGTCGTGATCGGCGCCGACGTCTGGAAGACCATGCCGTTCATGGCGCTGCTGCTCCTCGCCGGGCTCCAGATGATCCCCGCGGAATTGTACGAGGGGGCGCGCATCGACGGCGCGGGGACATGGCGGCTCTTCTGGCGGATTACGCTGCCGCTCCTGCGGCCGTCGATCCTCGTGGCGCTGTTGTTCCGGACCCTCGACGCGGTCCGGATCTTTGATCTGCCGTTCGTCTTGACCGGCGGCGGACCGGGGTACGCGACGGAGACCTTGTCGATCTACGCGTACCGCACGCTCTTCACCAACCTGGATTTCGGCTATGGGGCGACCCTGGCCTTCGGCATGTTCATCGCCGTCATGATCGTGGCGGTGTTCTACGTGAAAATCCTCGGCAGCGACACCGCGAGAGCGATGTAGCGGTGGCGACCGCCCGCCTGCCGCTGGAGCACTCGGCCGCGCCCGCGGCCGGCCGGCGCCTCCGGCCGCGCCGCGGCGCCCCGATCCGGCTGTGGAGCGGAATCGTTCATCTCCTGCTCATTGCGCTGCTGCTGGCGTTCTGCCTCGCGCCGTTCGTGTGGCTCTTGGAGACCTCGCTCAAGACGCCGGACGACCTGTACAGCATCCCGCCGAAGCTGCTGCCCGTGCCGGTGGATGTGCGGAACTACGTCACGATCTGGCAGGGCCGGCCGTTTCTGCAAAACGTGTTCAACAGCGCCGCCGTGGCGTCGGCGGCGACCGCGGTCTCGCTTCTGATCGGGGCGCTGTGCGCGTACGCGCTCGCCAGGCTTCGCTTCCACGGCAAGAGCCTGATCCTCGGCACCGTGCTGGCGGTGTCCATGTTTCCCGGCATCGCCATTGTGAGTCCGCTCTACCTGTTCTTCTCGCGCCTCGAACTCATCAACTCAAAAACGGCGCTGGTTCTCCCGTATGTGACGTTCACGCTGCCGTTATGTGTGTGGCTGCTGACGGCCTTCTTCCGGGACCTGCCCCCGGATCTCGAGGAGGCGGCGCTGGTCGACGGGGCCACTCCGCTGGGGGCGTTCCGGAACGTGATCGTGCCGCTCGCCGCCCCCGGCGTGTTCACCGCCGCCATTCTGATCTTCATCTTCGCCTGGAACGAGTTTCTGTTTGCGCGGACCTTCATGAACAGCGCCGAATCCTACACGGTGCCGCCGGCGATTTCGATGTTCGAAGGCACCGGCACATTCGTGATTCCGTGGGGGCAGATCACCGCGGCCAGCGCCGTCGTCACCGTCCCCCTCATCGTGCTGGTGCTGCTGTTTCAGCGGCGCATCATCTCGGGCCTCACGGCGGGAGCGATCAAGGGATGACGTGGTGGCAGCGTGGCATCGTCTATCAGATCTATCCACGCTCGTTCATGGACAGCAACGGCGACGGCACCGGGGATCTACCGGGGATCACGAGCCGGCTGGATTACCTCGCATGGCTCGGCGTGGACGCGATCTGGATCTCCCCGATTTTCCCATCGCCGATGGCCGACTTCGGCTACGATGTCTCGGACTATACCGGCATCGATCCGTTGTTTGGGACGCCCGCCGATTTCGACCGCCTGCTCGCCGAGGCACACCGCCGCGGCTTGCGCGTGCTGCTGGATTTCGTGCCCAACCACACCTCCGACCGGCATCCGTGGTTCGTCGAGTCCCGCGCGTCGCGGAATAATCCGCGGCGCGACTGGTACATCTGGCGCGACCCCGCGCCGGGCGGTGGCGTGCCCAACAATTGGCTGAGCGCGTTCGGCGGAAGCGCGTGGGAATGGGACGCGGCGACCGGCCAGTACTACCTCCACACCTACGTGCGGGAGCAACCGGACGTCAATTGGGCGAACCCGGCCGTCGAGGCGGCCATGCTCGACGTGCTGCGCTTCTGGTTCGACCGCGGGGTCGACGGCTTCCGGATCGACGCGCTGCGGCAGGTCGGCAAAGATCCCGAGTTTCGCGACAATCCGCCGAATCCGGAGTGGACTCCCGACCAGCGTCCCTACAATTCATTGCTCCCCGTCTACTCCGCAGACCGGCCTGAAAATTTGGAGATCGTGGGCCGGTTCCGCCGGGTGGCAGACGCCTATCCCGATCGGGTCTTGATCGGCGAACTGTGGGTGCCCCTCGAGCGGCTGATGGCGTACTACGGGGCGCACGGGCTGCATCTCCCGTTCAACTTCCATCTGATCACGACGCCCTGGAAGGCCCGCGCCGTGTCGGGGCTGATCGATCGGTACGAACGGGCGCTGCCGGCGGGCGCGTGGCCGAACTGGGTCCTCGGCAATCACGACCGGTCCCGCATCGCGACCCGGGTCGGGCCGGCGCAGGCGCGCGTCGCGGCCATGCTACTGCTCACGCTGCGGGGGACGCCCACGCTCTACAACGGTGACGAGATCGGCATGCAGGACGTGCCGATCCCGCCGGACGCGGTCCGCGACCCCTTCGAACGCAACGTGCCGGGGCAGGGCTTCGGCCGCGATTCCGAGCGCACGCCCATGCAGTGGGACGCCGGTCCGCACGCGGGATTTTCGACGGAGACCCCGTGGCTGCCGATCGCCGCCGACTACCGCACCGTCAACGTCGCCACGCAGCGCGGCGACCTTCATTCCATTCTGGCGCTGCACCGCGCCCTCATCGATCTTCGACGAGGGACCCCGGCGCTGGCCGTGGGAACCTACCGCGGCATCTACACGGACGACGAGCTGCTGGTATACGAGCGTGAGGATGGCGGAACGCGGCGCGAGATCGCGCTAAACCTATCGGATAGACCCCATGTACTGAGGCGGCCGGGCGGGACCGCGCGGATCCTGGTCTCGACGCATCTCGATCGGACGGATGAACGCGTCGCCGGTGGTTTGGAACTTCGGGCCGACGAAGGGGTCGTCCTCACACCCGAGGCGTAGGCTCGGGAGGCGGGCACCAGGCCTCTTCGTGTGGCCGGCCCTTACCGCTTCCGCAGGCGCGCGTTCTCGTCCACGAGCGCGCGATAGATGGCTGTGGTCCGCCTGTCCCGGTAGTAGTAATAGTCGTCGAGACGAGCCTTATACACGTTCACGCCAAACGGAAAGGCCCCCGTGTGCCCCTGGACGATCGCGGCGACGGCCGCGTCGACGGAGACCTTCGGGTTCAGGCGGTGGCGCTCGATCGCTTCCATGGCGGCCGTGCCGGCCAAGAAGCCGGCGATATAGGTCAGTTTTGCCTGTTCCGGCATCGCGTGCCAGTCGCGGCCATCGTAGCCGACCCCGTGCGGATCCTCGAACGCGGCGGTCGCCGACGCGAGCACCAAGACCAGTGCACCGGCCACCGCGCATGCCGCGTACATCGTTCCTCGCACCCTTGTCCTCCCTCCGGCGCCTGCCCGCGGCGCTATTTGACGGTCACCGCCGGTGCCTTGACCGAACCGCTCACGACAAATCGGTCCCACATCCCCGAGGTGCCGTGGGTCGGAAATCCGCAGAGCCACAGGTATTGGCCGGCCGGGGCCGCGGTAAAATCGAACGCGTCTTTCTGCATCGGCGGCACGCCGGCGATCAGATCGCGCGATTCGGCGCCGGGGATCGCCGGCGGGATACCCTGCGTTGGAATCTTGCCGCTGCGGATGACTTCGAAACTGTGCGGCAGCGCCCCCGCGCCCGAGTTCACGAAGTCGATGTGCACATGCCAACCTGCCGGCACGGTCACCGTCATCCGCCCGTTCGCGTAGCCGTTGAAGTTCAGCGTGCCGTTCGCCCCGCCGTCGGCCGCGGTGACGGTGAACGAAACGCGTTGATGAGGGGCATCGACCTTCATCCAGGACGGCGGCGAGGCCGCCCGCGCCTGAGGCGCGTTCGTGCGTCCGCCGACGCCGATGCCGAGAGCGCCGGCGCACGCCGCGAGCCAGGCGAGCCTCCACAATATCGTCCTGCCGTTCATCTCGCGCACCTTCCTCTGGCTGCGCGGCGGAAAACAGGGCGGCCCGGGTCGCCGGCCGGCGGCCTCAGGCCGCCCGGCCGGTCCCGGGCCGCAACCCGTTCGGTCCCGGCCGGCTAGTGCGGCGGCAGCCCGAAGACGATCAACGCATCTCCATACGGATAACTGAGCTGCGCGTTCCCTCCCGCGGCGACGGCGATGTATTCCTGGCCGTCCAGCTGATACGCCATGGGCGCCGAGTTGACGCCGGCCCCGGCCTGGAACTGCCAGAGCACATTGCCTGTCTTAGCATCGAACGCGTTGAACGTGCCGTTCCCCTCGCCGGTGAAAACCAGTCCGCCGGCCGTCACGAAGGAGCCGCCCATCATCGGCTGGGCGACCTTCTTTTGCCAGGTCACTTTCCCGGTGTTCGTGTCGATCGCGGTGAACGTACCGTACTGCTGTTCCCCGGGGATGCTCGTAAACGCGCTGCCCAGCCACAACTGGCCCGTCTTATACGGCACCGAATGGACGGCGTATGTCATCGGCTGCTCGAGGGCCGCGACGTAGACATTCTGAGTCTGCGGACTGTATGACGACGGCGACCACTCCGCGCCGCCGTTCGCGCCCGGAAGCATCCGCACGCCCTTCGCGGTCGGCTGCGCAAAGAGGCTCTCATGGCGGACGAATTCCTGGCTTCGAAGAATCCGCCGCCCGGTCCGGCGGTCGAGGATGTAGAACCAGCCGGTCTTGCCGGCCGCGCCGACGGCCGGGATAGTCTGGCCGTTGGAGGTCACATTGAACAAGAGCGGCGGGCTCGTCTGATCCAGGTCCCACACGTCGTGCGGAACTTCTTGGTAGTACCACGCCAGTCTGCCGGTCGCGGCGTTGACCGCCACAATGGATTCCGTATACAGGTTATCGCCGGGACGGATCCCGCCGTCCAGGTCGGGCGAGGGGTTGCCGACGCCGAAGTAGATCATATTCAAGTTCGGATCGGCCGCTGGGGTCACCCAGGTCGACCCGCCGCCACGCTTCCACGAGTCCTTGTACCGGGGCCAGGCCGCCTTCTCCGCGGCGATATTCCGGTGCAGGTTGTCGCCTTCCGGCGTCGTTGTCGCCCACTTTCCCTCCCAGCCGGTGGCCGGAATCAGGTAGAACCGCCAGATCGGGGCGCCGCTCATCGCGTCGAAGGCCTGCAAGAATCCGCGCACGCCGTACTCGGCGCCGGAGGTCCCCACGATCACGATGTTCTTGTACACGAGCGGGGCGATCGTCATGGCGTATCCGAGCGTGGGGTCGGCGACCTGCCGGGTCCACTTCACGTGGCCCGTTCCCGCGTCGAGCGCGACGAGTTTGGCGTCGAGCGTGGCCATGTACACGTTCCCATAGCCGAGGCCGACGCCGCGGTTGACCGGACCGCAGCAGAAGATCTCCGAACCCAGGAGGCGGTGATCGTACCGCCACATCATCTTGCCCGTCTGGGCATTGAGGGCGAAGAGGTGATTGTAGGCGGTCGTAATGTACATCACGCCGTGGTACACAACCGGCGTGGTCTCGAACGACGCGACGATGCCGGTCTGGAAGATCCAGCGCGGCGCGAGCTGGGAGACGTTGGACGTGTTGATCTGGTCCAGCGCGGAGTAGCGCTGGTTCGTGTAATCGTGACCGTACATCAGCCACTCAGCGGCATTGCTGCCGGCGCCGAGCAGCGCCTGCCCGTCGGGCGCCATCATCATGCCCTGCGCCAGCACCGAAACCGGCGGCCGTGCTCCCGTCGGTACCAGCAGGAGTGAGACCACCAGCACGAGTGCGCCACCCATCGCCACGATCCGCCGTCTCATCGCGCCCTCCCAGGGTGAGCCTTCAAAGCGGGACATCTCATCACGCACAAGACGAACACGGTCAAAATGGTGAACACACGCATCGAGGCGAACAGCGAGTCTCTAATCTTAAACGGCGTGCATACACTTCTCGCGTCGAGACGGGTCTCCTTCTATTCGATGCCGCCGGTGCGGGCGCGTGCAGAGGAACGGTCGCGGAAAGGCACGAAGCGGGACGCCGACTCTGTCACGGGGGAGGGCGGCCGTGCATATAATTACCTTCCGCGCTCCGGCAGTGGCGCTGTTGACGTGCGTCTTGCTTGGGCAGCCGGCTCTCGCGCGCGATCTTCCGCTGGCCCTGGTTGATCTGACCTCCCCGGTCCATCCCGGGCGCTCCGCGCGCGTGACCGTGCAGACGGACCCGCACACGCAGTGCATGCTGCTGTGGCACTATAAGGCCGGCGCCGCGGACGCCGACATCGCCCTGCCGAAGCGCGCCGACGGCAATGGCCGCGTCACCTGGACCTGGCAGGTCGATCCTCAGGCCGCGCCCGGTTCGTGGCCCGTCATCGTGCACTGCAGCGACGACTTCAAAGGAAGCGTCGAGCAGCGCCGGCTGGAAGTTCCGTTCGTGGTTCGATAGCGTTCGCGTTGCGGTCCCGCCCCCGGCCGGCCGGTCTCCAACAGGCGTCGCGTTCCGGGCGCGTCGTCGCGGTGCTATGGTTCGCCGCCATGCTGGCGGCAGCGCCGGCGGTGCGGCAGGCGGCCGGCGCCCCTCCCAACACGCTGCGCATCGCGTACGTCGCACCGACGCCGGGGCCGGCGCGGGCTTCGGCCGGCGCGGAACGCGCCGGGGACGTGCGCGTCGCAGCGTACTCCGGGTTGTTGGGCGCCCGGCAGGGCGCCGCGGAGACGGGCTATTCGGCGCGCCTCGTGGGGCGCCGCCTCGAACTACTCGAAGCCGCGGCCGCCACACCGGACGAGGCGGCCGCCGCGGCCGGCCGGCTCGCCGGCCGGGGTGTCGCGGCGCTGCTCGGCGGCTTCGATTCCGCGACGGCCGTGGCGCTGTCCCGTTTCGCGCGGGCGCACCGGCTGCTGTTCATCAATGTCGGTGCCACGGACGACCGTCTCCGTAACGAAGAGTGCGATCGCTACAGCTTCCACGTCGAAGCGAGCGACGCGATGTATCTCGACGCGCTCGCCGATTGGTTTATCCGCGGACTCGCCTTTCTAATCGACGAAAACGCGCCGCAGGGCATCCAAGTCATCCGCCGCAATCCGGCCCGCACGTGGTTCCTGGTGACGGAGGACACACCGGTTGAGCGGGCGCGTCGCGACCGGCTCCGGGCGGCGCTTGAGTTACGGCACTGGGGCGGGCGCGTCGTCGCCGACGTGCTCGTCGGACGCAATACAGACATCCCAGATGTGCTGCCGGCGATCCGCCGGATACATCCCGATCTGGTGTTCTTGCTCTTGTCACCCGGCCGACAGCTCGCGTTCTACCGCCGGTACGAGGAGGCGCGCCTGCCCGTCGAGACCACGGGATTCCCCGACCCGGCGGCGCAGACCCGCGCCTTCTTCGGTGCCTTGCTGCGCACGGCGCCGGCGGCATCGCGCGGCGGCATCCGCATCGTCGCGTGGGAGCCGACCTTCGCCGCGGTCGGCGGGCCGCAGCTGGCGCAGCGATTCTACCGGCGGTGGGGGCATCCCATGGACGGACCCGCCTGGACGAGTTGGGCGGCCGTGAAGATCGTGTGGGACGCGGTCACGGGCGCGCAAACCGCCGATGCGGACGGGCTGCTGCGGTACCTGGAAACGCCCTCCGCCGTCTTCGAAGCCTATCAGGGCATCGGCATGGGCTTCCGGCCGTGGGATCATCAACTCAGACATCCGGTCATGGCCAGCCGGCTCCGCGCGTGGAGCAGCGACGAGACGGCGCTGGCGGAGATGTACGGGCAGTTTCCGAACGTGCTGGCTCCGGGGCGCGAGCCTGACCAAGTTCTCGATCAGTTGGGGGACACGGCAGTCATGAGCCGGTGCCGGTGGCACTGAAGGGGGGAACGGCGGAATGAGACGGTGGCTTGGCATCCTGCTGGCTGTGCCGGTCTGCGCGTCCTTCGCCGGGCTCGCCGGTCCGGCGCCGGCGGACGTGGCCGCGGGCCCGCGCGCGTTCGTGAGCAATGAGTTCAGCGGCGACATCGCGGTCATCGACGTAGCGACCGACCGAATCGTTGGACGCGTCCTCGTAGGCCCGGCGGGGACGGCGCGGCCCCGCGGCTTGGTCCTCAGTCCCGACGGCAAGACCCTGTTTGCCGCGGTCACCGACGCGAGCTACGGGCAGAACGAAACCGGCCGCCGGTGGCAGTTCATCGCGGCGCTCGATATCGCGACGAGCCGCATCACGGCGAGGTACGTGTGCGGCTCCGATCCGGAGCGTATGGCCGTCACCCCGGACGGCCGGCGCCTGTACTGCTCAAACGAGGACGCGTCCGGGGCGTCGGTCCTCGATGTGGCGACGGGCAAGGTGGTCGCGACCGTGCCGACCGGGATCGAGCCCGAGGGTGTCGCCGTTAGTCCGGACGGCCGGTGGGTGTATGTGACCGCCGAGACCAGCAATACGATCACCGTCATCAACACCCGGACCAACCGCGCGGTCAAGAACTTCGTTGTGGGCGCACGCCCGCGGATCGTCGCCTTTGCGCCGGACGGCCGGCGTGCCTATTCCACGGCGGAGACCGGCGGTACGCTCAGCGTGATTGATCCCGCCAGGCAGCGGCCGGTCCGGACCGTCGCCTTGGGCACGGACAGCAAACCGGTCGGTGTTGCCGTGGCCCCCGACGGCCGGACCGTATACGTCGCCGGCGGACGGTGCAATTGCGTGCTCGCGGTCGACGCGGCGTCGTTCAAAATCTCGACCGTAGTCCAACGGATGGGCCGCCGGCCATGGGGCGTGGCCGTCACCGCCGACGGCAAGAAGATCTACACTGCGAACGGGCGCTCCGACGACGTGACGGTCATCGACGCCGCGTCGCTTCGCGTGATCCGGACCATCGCGAGCGTCGGGCGCGGGCCGCACACGGTCGTGGTCGCCCGCTGACGTTGAATTCCACACGATGAGTTCCGGCGCCGGCGACGCCTTCGCGGCCGTGATCGAGTGCCGCGGGCTGACGCGCCGGTTTGGAGATCGCGCCGCCGTGAACGACGTGTCGTTCGAAGTCCGGCCCGGGGAACTCTTCGGTCTGCTCGGGCCGAACGGCGCGGGGAAGACCACGACGCATCGCGTGCTGACCACCACGCTCGAGCCGACGGCCGGGACGGCGAAGGTCGCGGGCTTCGACGTGGTCCGCGACGCGCGGCGGGTGCGGGACCTCATCGGGGTCGTCTTTCAGGAGCCCGCGCTCGACGACCGCCTCACCGCGCGCGAGAACTTGCATCTTCACGCGGTGCTCTACGGCCTCCGGCCGCGTATCGCCGGACCGCGGATTCAGGAAGCGCTGGAGTGGGCGGGGTTGTCGGAACACGCCGGCCGCCCCGTGCGGACGTTCTCGGGCGGCATGAAGCGCCGGCTCGAGTTGGCGAGGGCGCTGCTGCACGAGCCGCGCGTGCTCTTCCTGGACGAACCGACCGCGGGGTTGGACCCGCAGGCACGCCGCCGCCTGTGGGACCAGATCAGCACGCTGCGCCGGGGAGGCCTCACCGCTTTTGTGACCACGCACAACATGCAGGAGGCCGAGGCGTGCGATCGTGTCGCCATCATCGACGATGGCCGCCTGCTCGCCATTGGGGCGCCGGCCGCCTTGAAGACCCGGATCGGCGGGCGGGATCGGGCGACGCTCGAGGACGTGTTTCTGGACCTGACCGGCCGCGCGCTTCGGGATGATGAAGCCACGCCTCGGGAGCGGCTGCTCGGCTTCGGCCGCCGCGGCGGGGAGTTGACGCGATGATCGTTTCACCCCCGGTCGCGTCCCCGGACCTGGTGCTGGACGTGCGCCGCCGGCCGGCGCAACTGCTCGACGTGCCGGTCGTCGCCGCGATGTGGCGCCGGGAATTGCTGCGGTATTGCCGGGACCGCAGCCAGTGGTTCGGCGGTGTGTCGCGCGCGATCCTGTGGCTCATCATTCTCGGCTACGGGATCGGCGCCTCGTACACGAACATCGAGGGGTACACCTACACACAGTTCATCCTTCCGGGCGTGGCCGCGCTCAACATCATTTTCGCATCGATGCAGTCCGCGATCGCGCTCGTGTGGGACCGGGAAGTCGGGCTCATGCGCGAGATCCTCGTCTCGCCGGCCCCGATGCCGTCGGTGACGCTCGGCAAAGTGCTTGGGGGCGCCACCGTGGCGGTCTCCCAGGGCACCATCGTCCTCCTCTTCGCCCCGCTGGCCGGCGTGGCGCTCTCGCCGCTACAGGTGCTCCAGGCGTGGGCGGTGATGTTCGCAATGGGTATCCTGCTCGTGTCGATCGGGACGGTGATCGCGTCCCGGATGGCAACGTTCGAGGGATTCGGCGCGATCTCCAACGGCATCGTACTGCCGATGTACTTCCTCTCGGGCGCGGTGTTTCCGATCCGCGGCATCGTCGGCCTCGGCGGCTTTCTCGTGGAGCTGCCCCCCTGGCTCAAGGCCCTCATGTTCATCAACCCGGTGACGTATCCGGTCGACCTGCTGCGGGGGGCGCTCCTTTCATTCCAGCAACTGCCGCCGGGTCTCGACCTCGCCCTCGCCGCCGCACTTCCTCTTGCCGCTCTGGCGGCGGCCGTCGTCGCCATGAACCGGCTGGTCGTGCGATGAACGCAATCACACCGTCCGGCGCCGGCCATACGGGCGCAGCCGGGCACCCGCCGAGCGCCGCGGCGGCGCGGCACCACACGGCCGCGCAGCCGGCAGGCGGGACAGGCGTCGGTCCGGCGGCACAGAGGGCCGGAAGGCCGCGCTGGAGCAGTTGGCCGCGGCCCGCCCGGGACGGCGCGGCGTCGTGGCGCCTTTCCGCGGCCGGGTTTGCGTCGCTGCTGGCGGTGTGGCTCGCGCTCTCCCAGGCACTTGGACCCCAACTGGCTCCGGGGCCGTACGTGGTGGGGGCGGCGATGTGGTCGGACATCCGCGCAGGGGTGCTGCCGTATCACCTCGGCATCACCCTGGGCCGCGTGCTCCTGACGACGGCGCTGGCACTGGCGGCGGGCGGAGCGGCGGGTGTGTGGATGGGACTGTCCCGGCCGGCCGACGCGTTCTGGGCGCCGTGGCTCGTCACAGGCCTCACCATTCCGCGGCTCCTCCTGGCCGTCGCGGCGTACCTCATCCTGGGGTTGAATGAAGCCGCCCTCGTGGCCGCGACGGCCATCGCCGTCGCCCCGTCGGTGGCGGTGGCGCTGCGCGAAGGCATCCGCGCAGTCGACTGGAAGCTCGTCGACATGGCGCGCGCGTTCGCGGTGCCGGAGCCGCGGCGGTGGCGGCGGGTGATCTGGCCGCAATTGCTTCCCTTTGCCGCGGCCAGCGCGCGCGGGGCGCTGAGTCTCAGTTGGAAAATGGTCCTCTTTGCCGAACTCCTCGGACGTCCGTCGGGGATCGGCTACCAAATCGCCTTTTACTTTCAGACCTTCAACATGCGGCAGATCCTCGCGTACGGCACGGCCGCGGTCATCGTGGCAGCTGTGCTCGAGACCGGGATGCGGGCGCTCGAGCAGCATCTGTACCGCTGGCGTCCTTCCGCGGCGGTGTAGCGCCGTGCCCCTCGTCGAGATCCGCGGCGTCTCGAAGACCTACATCACTCCCGGCGGCGGCGCGCAGCCGGCGCTCCGCGGCTTGTCCGTCGCCATCGACCCCGGCGAGTTCGCGGTGGTGCTCGGACCGTCGGGATGCGGCAAGACCACGCTCCTCCGGCTGGTCGCGGGCCTCGATCGCCATTACGAGGGCGACATCCGCCTTGCCGATTCCCGGACCGGGTTTGTTTTTCAGGAGCCGCGGCTGCTCCCGTGGATGACGGCGCGCGAGAACCTGCGATTCGTGCTGGGCGGCTCGGACGGCGAGGCGGAGAGAACGGCGTCGGAGTGGCTCGCCCGGGTGGGACTCGCCGCCTTCAGTACCGCGTTTCCCCATCAACTGTCCGCCGGCATGCAGCAGCGTGTCGCGCTCGCCCGCGCGTTCGCCGTGCGGCCGCGCCTGCTGCTGCTCGACGAACCGTTCAGTGCGCTGGACGAGGTGACCGGGCTTCGGGTGGCGGAGCACCTCGTGGCGCTGTGGCAGGATGAGCGTCCCACCGTCCTCATGGTGACGCACCGCGTCGAAGAAGCCGTCTTGCTGGCCGATCGCGTTTGGGTCCTGACGGCCGGGCCCGGCCGCGTGGCCGCCTCGCGCAAGATCTCGCTGCCACGGCCGCGGAGCCCGGGGCCGGCGTTCTGGGCGGAAGTGGAACGGCTACGGGCCGCCGTCATGGAGGCCGCGGACGTCCCGATCGCAGCCGGGGGGCAGGCATGACCTCGATCGTGACACATCGTCGAGACACCGGAGGCGTGGCACCTGGGCGTGCGGCCCTTCGGGCGGCCGCGTGCACCGCGGCGGCGCTCGCCGTCACGCTTTGCATCTCCCTTCCGCCCGCGCCACAGGCGCGGGCCGCGGCGGTCCTGCGGGTCGGGCTCGAGGCCGGCGGGAGCTTCACGTGGGTGCTTCGCGTCATACAGCGGCAGGGACTCGACCGCCGCCGCGATGTGGCGTTCCAGACGACGCGGTTTGCGACCAAAGCCGCGGCCGAGACCGCGCTCCGCGGCGGCGAAGTGGACGTCAAGGTCGACGACTGGTTGTTCGCCACGTGGGCGCGGTCGCAGGGTCTGCGCGTCCAGGCCGTCGACGGTTTCAGCCGCGCGGTCGGCGGCATCGTCGTGCGAGCGGACGGCCCGATCCGCAGCGTCGCCGATCTGCGCGGGCGGCGCATCGCCGTCACGGGCGCCGCCGACAAGAGCTACCTCGTGTTGCGGGCCGTCAGCACCTCGCAGTTCGGATTCGATCCCCAGCAGCAGTCGATCGTGCTCTCCGCCGCGCCACCGCTGCTCAATCATCTGTTGGACCGCGGGGATACCGACGCGATTGTGCAGTACTGGCAGTTCATCCCCGGCCTCGTCGCGACCGGTCGCTTTCGCGAACTCGTCTCGACCGCGGCGCTCGTCCGGCGGATCGCGCCGGACGCCGATGCGCCGTTTCTCGTGGTCGTCGCGTCGGACGAGGCCGTCAGGTCGCGGCCGGACGCGCTGCGTCCCTTCCTCGCCGCGGTCCGTGAGGGCGCCGCGCTCCTCGCCTCGCGGCGCGACCTGTGGGATGCGTTGTTCGATGAAGAACTGCTCGGGATTCCCGACCGCGGGATGATTCCCGCGTTGATGGCGCGATACCGCTCGGGCATTCCCGGTCCATGGAATCAGGCGACGGTCGATGCCTTGGCCCGGCTGACCGCGAAACTCGTGGCAGTGGCCGGGTCTGAGGTGCTGGGCGTCTCGGCGGTCGATCCCGCGGCGTACAACGTGCAGTTGACCGCACGTTAACCGGGCGCCGCGACTGCGAGTGCGGACGGCCGTTCGCCGCGCCCTGTACGTGAAAGGGTTTGAGGACTGGGCCCCTGCGGCGGCGTCGGTTGGTGTGCTGGTCTGTCTCCTGGTCTCGCGGCCGGTGGGCCTTTTCGCGGACGAGGGCGGAGTCCTGACGTTTCACGGCGATGTCGCGCGAACCGGCTGGAATCCCATCGAGCGCACGCTCACGCCGGCTGCCGTGCCGATGCTGCGGAAGCTTTGGACCGTCCAGGTCGACGGCGACATCTACGCCCAACCTCTGGTGGCACCCGGGCTCGCGATGTTTGGCCGCGTGCGAAGCGCGGTCTACGTCATGACCGAGCAGGATCGCATCTACGCGTTCGACGCAGCGGACGGCGGCCGGTTGTGGGGACCGGTGGCGCTTGGGACGCCGGTGCCGCGCGCGGCGCTGTCCTGCGGTACCATCGACCCGGTCGGCATCACGAGTACACCCGTTGTCGACCGCGAGGCCGGCACGCTGTACGTCGCGGGCCTCACCACTCCTGACGGCGGGCGCACGAAGGTGTACATGATCACCGCCCTCGACGTGAAGAGCGGGACGAGGCGCCCCGGGTGGCCGGTGGAGATCGCGCCTCCGGCGGTCGCCGGGCGTCGGTTCGCCGCCGCCGTCCAACGGCAGGGCGGCGCGCTCACGCTCGTCGGCGGCGTCATCTACGTACCTTTCGGCGGATACCAGGGCGACTGCGGCGATTACCACGGATGGGTCGTTGGTGTGCCCACCGCCGCGCCCAAGCGGCAGGAGGCCTTCGCGACGCCGAGCGGGCGAATGGGCGGGATTCCAGCGGCGGGCGGTCTCGCCGCGGACCTACGCGGCAATTTGTACGCCGCCACGGGGCACAGCGACCCCGGCGGCCGGACGGACTTCGGCAACAGCCTGCTGCGCCTTCAGCCGTCGCCGCTCCGATTCTCCGGCGCACCCCGCGACTACTTCACGCCCAGCAATGTCGCGGTCTTAAACGCCGCGGACACCGATCTCGGGTCGACCGCGCCGCTCGTGCTGCCGGACCTGCCGGGTTGGGCGACGCCGCGCCTCCTGTTCATTGCCGGTACGCAGGGGATCGCCTATCTCGTCAACCGCGACGACATGGGCGGGCTGAGCCGAGGGACCGGCATCACCCGTGAGGGTGTGTACAGCCGGTGCGTCTTCGGAACATGCGACGCCGGCGGGTTGGAAGTCGCATCGGCCACCGCGTATTGGGACGGCGGGACCGCGGGGCGCCTGATCTTCGTGCCGGGACACGGCCGGCAGCCCGCCCCCTGCGGCGGGACCGGCGGAATTGCGGCGCTGCGGCTCACTCTGCTGCCCCGGACGCGCGCGGTCACGCTGACGGTCGCGTGGTGCAGTCCCTCGATGCGTGACCCGGGAGCGCCGGCGGTGTCGAGCGACGGGGCGGCCGGCGGCGTCGTGTGGGTGGTGGATCGTGAGGCCGGTGCCCTCTACGCGCTCGACGCCCGCACCGGAGCCGCGCTCCATGTCTTGCGGGGCGCAGACGCGCTCCCCAATGCGCATCAACCCATTACACCGTCGATATGGGGCGGCCGAGTCTATGTCGGCGCGGGGCGCGAGTTGGCGGCGTACGGGCTGCAATAACGTGAACGGTGCGCGCGCCCTGCTCACGATGCTCCGGTCGGCCGGCGTCGATCGGCTCTTCGGCAATCCTGGTACCACGGAAGTACCGCTGCTCGACGAGCTCGCGTCGTTCGACGGGATTACCTATCACCTGGTGCTCCAGGAAGGCGTCGCGGTCGGGATGGCCGATGGCTACGCGCAGGCCGCCGGGCGCGTCGGCGTGCTCAGCCTGCACGTCACCGGCGGCGTCGCGAACGCGCTCGGGCTCCTCTACAACGCGTCCCGGGCCGGGACACCGCTCCTTGTGCTGAGCGGACAACAGGACACGCGCCTGGCGCTGCAAGAGCCGTTTCTGTACTCGGACATGGTCCGGTGGGTGCGCCCGCTCGTCAAATGGGCGCACGAGGTGGCGCACCCGAGCGATCTGCCGCGTGCGCTGCGCCGGGCGCTTAGGGAGGCGGTTGCGCCCCCCTCCGGGCCGGTGTTCCTGGCCGTACCGCTCGATGTGCTGCGCGCGCAGGACGTTCCGGTTGAGGATCTCGGGCCGCCCGCCACGCCGCGAACCGGCGCCGATCCCGCCGCCGTGTCCGCCGCCGCCGACCTGCTGCGCCGCGCCCGCGCGCCGCTCATTGTCGCGGGAGATCGCGTGGCGCATGCCGGTGCAGAGGCAACGCTGCTCGCGCTTGCCGAGGCGACGGGATGGCCTGTGGCGCTCGAACCCTACCCGACGCGATTCGTCTTCCCCTCGCCGCATGCCCAGGCGCGCAGCCCCCTGCCGCGGTTCGCCGCCGGTGTGCGCGCGGCGCTCGAGGCGCATGACGTGGTGCTCGTCATCGGCCTGACGCCCTTCGAGCACTTTCTCTATGACGGCGCCAGTCCGCTTCCGCCCGGCACACGCGTGATCCATTTCGATCTTGCGCCGGCATTCATCGCGCGCAATCACCCCGTCGCGGTGGGCGTCTGCGGCGATTTGCCTGGAGCTCTGGCCTCCCTGCGCGAGAATCTAGGCCGTGCATCCAGGGGCGACCTGCCCGGCGCGACAATTGGTGGCGGGCCTCGGCCGAGCGGGCCGACGCCGTTCGACGATCCCTACGCGCCGGTCGCGGACGTCATCGCAGGCGTTGTCGAGCCTCACGACATCCTGGTCGAGGAAGCCATCTCCGCTCGTGCGGCGATCCTCGGGCGTGTCCCGCGCAGCGTGCCGGGGACGCTGTTTGGGGAGAAAGGCGGCACGATCGGTTGGGGTTTCCCCGCCGCTTTGGGCGTCGGCCTCGCACGTCCCGGCACAGGCGTATTCGCGGTCGTCGGGGACGGCAGTTTCCTCATGGAAGTGCAGGGGCTGTGGACGGCGGCGCGCGACGGCATTGCGATCGTGCTGATCGTACTCAACAACCGGGGCTACGCAATCTTAAAGCAGGGACTGGCGAGTTTGGGCGGCGAGGCGGCCCGCCGGGGAGTATATCCCGGCACCGACGTGCCGGGCGTGGACCTGCTCGGCCTGGCACGATCGTTCGGTGTTGCGGGAGAGCGTGTAGCCGCAGCCCCCGGCCGCCCGTGGGCTTCGGAGCTGCGACAAGTTCTGCGGCGTGCCCGGAACGCCGGCGGCCCTGTTCTTGTCGAGGTGGTCCTCGACGTTCCCGTGCGGCCCCTCGCGTGATGCGGGGGCGATCTCAGCTCGCTGAGGTCCGGGCGCTTTGTTCTTTGATCACGCGGACGCCGTGCCGGGCGTCGCGGTAAAAACGAGTCGCCTGGATGCCGAAGTAGACCGCCGCGAGGCTCAGCACAAACAACGCCCAGACGAGTGCGAAGGCCTTGGTCGTGAGCTCCTGAGCCAGTAGTGAAATCAGAAAGGCCAACGAGGCGCCGAACGCGATCCCAAAAAAGACCAGATGGATGCCGAGCGAGGACGACGCGCGGCCGATCTGCTCCAGTTCCTGCTCGCTCAAACTGTACATCTCGATGACCCGGGAGAGCGGGACGATCGCCACGCTGCCGTGCGGTGTGTGTTCGACGGTGTGTTCCACGGCGTGCTCCACGGAGTGAAGGTGCGGCTTCGAGATCAGAACGTTATCGATTTCCGGCTCCACAGCCATCGCAGGCTCTCCTTGTCGTCGAGTCACGGCAGCAAGTAGCCCCACGGGTTGCGTGGGATTCCGTTCTCCCATACTTCGAAGAGCAGATGCGGACCGGTACTCCATCCGGTGCTCCCGGTGCGGCCGATCTCCTGGCCCTGTTCCACGACCGCGCCGGGACGTACGGTAGCCGCGGAGAGGTGGGAGTAGGCGGTTTGGAGCCCGTGACCGTGATCCACGATGACGAGCTGCCCGTATCCGCTTTTCCAACCGACGAACCGAACCGTGCCCGAGTACGCGGCCACGATCGGTGCTCCCGAGCGGCCGGCGATGTCGATTCCGGTGTGAAATTCCCGGGTTCCGAAGATGGGATGAGTCCGCCATCCGAAACCAGAGGTCACGGGACCGCGTAGAGGCCATGCCAGCCGGACCTGCTTGCGGGAATTCCAGGCTTCGGTCGTCGCCGGGGCTTGAATGGCCACTCCGGGCCGAGCCGCCCGAAGCGGAGAACCGCCGCGCCGCAGCACAAGGGGCGCGGCATGCTGCGACGGCGCCACAGCCGGCTCGTGTCCGCCGCCTGTCGCCACGTCTTCGGCTCGATTAGCCACGCCCTCGCGGTCGCGACGAAGTCCGTTGGTCTCCAGATCCGCTGCGCCGGCGGGCGCCGGCCCGACCTGCAAATAGAGGGCGCTCCCGGCGCTGCCCGACGCCAGCGTCAACGGCACAAGTGCAAGCACGACGGCCAGGAGCATGCTCGCCGCTCCGAACAGGCCGGCGTAGGGCATGGCGTTCCCCTGAAGACCGGGAAACTTGGCTAATTGACCACTTCCATGAAGGTCCCGCACGCGCACGTATCATGCACATTTCCTGGGCCGATGATGACCTGCGGGCGGAAAACCAGCGGCGGATGCGATCTTTTTTTGTTGTGAGGTTGGTTAGTTGAATGAGCGTTCGTACGAACGTTTGGAAACCGCAAACGAGCGGGTCAACAGCAGGACCGGCGCCATATCGCCCCGGCGGAATCACATTGGAGATTCCGGCGCCGTTACGCGCCGGGCGGGTATTCGTCGTTGTGGTGCCGCAACGACCTCGGGACCGCGGGCTATCCTTCGGAGAGGAGTCAACGCCAGGAGGCAAGATCATGTGGTCCCAACCCAGGAGACAGGCCGTCGCTTGTGGCGCGCCGGATAGGCAACCGTCGAAACTGAAGGAGACCGCGTCCGTCGGAGGTCGTCGTGCGTAAGCCGATCGGAACAAGTCGGCGGCCCGCGAAGCACCGGCATATCTAGACTACCGGTCGACCGGCAGGAGAGCGAGGGACTCCTGCCGGTCGGATTGTGCGGGCCCGCCACGTTCCCCGCATGGAATGGATGCGGGGAATGCGGCTCTAACGCGTCGGTGCGGTCATTCGGTCCGGTGCTCGCTCGAACATCGCCGGCTTGATCCGGATAGCGCCCGCGGACGCCTCCGTCGCGAGCCACGTGCTCAGAATCAAGACCGTGAGCCCGCCGAGTAGAGACGTCCACAAGGTGCCTGTCCGATTCGATTCCGACAGGACCCAGGGCGCGATCGCGAACCGGACGCCAACGGCCGCGTTCAGGACGTGCGGCCAACTTTCCCGGAACACGACGCCGTACACCGTCGCCATACCTCCCAGCAGACCCAGTAGATGATCACACGAAATTGCTCAGGCACTAAGATGTGAGCAATCTTGAACGGACAGGAAACCCCTCGTCCTGGTACGCTCGGTTTGCAGTCGAGATGAGCCCTAGGACTTGGAGGAGGAGAACATAATGGAGACCATCAGAAAGCTCGTGGTTATTGTCCTTGGCGTGGCGGTGTTCTCGGCGGCGTTGGCGGGTGTCGCTTCGGCTCAGCAGTATCCGAATGTGAGTACGCTGACCCCGTTTACCGCGCATACGAACTACATGTCCCTGCCCGGCTATCTCCGGTATGTGAGCCACCAGCAGACCGGCCAGTGGCTCACGTTTGCGGAAGCGGGACGTATCGTACACCAGCAGGGCAGATAGACTCACCCGAGCCCGGAGGAGAGGTCCGGCTCGACCGGCGGCCGTGCCCTCCTGTGGCGGGCGACGATGGCCGTGGGGGGCATGGTCAACGTCCTTTCCTGGTCCGATCCTGGATAGGGATACTCGTGCCGGGTGGCAGACCTCATCGCCCACATGGCGAGGCGAGGATGCTGATCCCCGGCGCGCGGGCCCGATGAGCCGCGGCCGGAACGTGGGAGCACGATGACGGAGACGGGACTTCCGCTCAACGTCTACCGAGGCCCACAGCGGCTGATGGTGGCTACCGCCGCCCCGGGACTGGAGCCGCAGAACATCCGCATCGAGTTGGAAGGCCAGAGGCTCTCGATTCAAAGTGCGATGCGGGGACTGGGCCAGACAAGAAAACATGGATTTCTGAGCGAGTGGACGGTTGGGCCCTTCCAGCGCACCGTGGACCTGCCTGAATCGGTGGATGCCAGCCGCGCCAACGCCTCCTACGACAACGGTGTGCTGGTCGTGATCTTTCCACTCTCCCCACGGGCGATCTCAGGCGCCATCACGTTATCGAAGGTCGGCACCGCCAAAGGACAACGCATCCGGCACGTCGGCCGGGATCTGCGCCCCCCGTAGCGGGCGATGACTTTCCCCCTGGCACCAACGGCGGGTACAATGGTGCTTCTCGATCCCTCCTCAGGCACCGGTCTGGGCAGTTACATTTTCTTACGACGGTTGTGGGCGAGCGCGGTCGATGCCTCGTTGGCATGCACGTCACGGTGGCGCTTCGTGTCCGCCGGATCTTCCGGTACCGTGGAGATCAGCCACCTCCGCCCATCCCGCGCAATGAGCGTGTCGGCCGCGTCCGGGCCCCAGCTCCCCGCCGCATAATTGGGAAACGCCGGCGGCCGGGTCGCCTGCCACGCCTCCAGGACGGGGCTGACGACCGACCAGGCGGCGTCCACCTGATCGTCTCGCATGAAGAGGGTCGCATCTCCCCACATCACATCGAGCAGGAGCGTTTCGTAGGCCTCGGGGGAGGGGGCGTGAAACGCCTGCTCGTAGGTGAAGCGCAGGTCGACCGGATCCAGGTGCATGATTGGCCCGGGC
>DATGHZ010000034.1:0-12370 GCA_035307565.1 bacterium
GACCCCGGCCTGCTCGCCGCGTTCCAAGAGGGCCGCGACATTCATACGGCGACCTCCGCCGAGGTCTTCGGGGTCGCCCCCGACGCGGTCACGGCGGACATGCGCCGCCAGGCCAAGATGTTCAACTATGGGATCGCCTACGGGATCACGGACTACGGGCTTGCCACGCGCCTCAAGACGAGCCGCGAGCAGGCCAAGGCGTTCATCGACACGTACTTTGCCCGCTACGCCCGTGTCGCCGATTACATGCGCCAGGCCGTGGAACGCTGCCGCCGCGAGGGCGACGTCCGCACCCTGCTGGGCAGGCGGCTTCCCGTGCCCGACATCCTGAGCCGGCACCGGCCGACGCGTGAACGCGCGGAACGGGTCGCGATCAACGCCGCGATCCAGGGCACAGCCGCGGACATCATCCGGCTGGCGATGTTGAAGATCGCCCGCGAACTCTTGCCGCGCTTCCCGCGCGTCGAGATGGTGCTGCAGATTCACGACGAGCTGCTCTTTGAAGTGCCGAAGGACCTGGTCGCCGATGTGGCGCCGGAGATCCGGCGCCTGATGGCGGACGCCTATCCGCTCAAGGTCCCGCTGCCGGTCGACGCCGGCATCGGTCCCAACTGGCTTGATCTGACCAGCGTCGCGTGACCTCGCCCGGCCCCCCGAGGGGACGTCGCCGCGGTCCCCTGCGGATCGGCCTGACCGGCGGGGTGGCCAGCGGCAAGAGCACCGTCGCCGCGGCCCTCCGCGCCCGGGGCGCGGCCGTCATCGATGCGGACGTGCTGGCGCGGGAGGTCGTTCGTCCCGGCGGGCCGGCTTACCAGGGCGTCGTCGACGCATTCGGGTCATCAGTGGTCGGTCCCGACGGCACCCTCGACCGTGCGGTGCTCGCCGCGCGCATCTTCGCGGATCCTTCGGCCAGGCAGCGCCTCAACGCGCTGACCCACCCGCACATTCGGCGGCGCATGGCGGACGAGGCCGCTCGGCTGACCGCGGCCGCGGACCACCCCGTCATCGTTTTTGACATCCCGCTCCTGCTGGATACGACCGACGGCCGAGATCTGAATCTCGACGGGATCATCGTCGTCTACGCGGACCCGGAAACCCGCGTCCGCCGGCTGATGGCGCGAAACGGTGTTTCCGAAGACGAGGCGCGGCGCCGTCTCGCGGCGCAGGTCCCTCTCGAGGACAAGAAGGCGCATGCGACCTGGGTGATCGACAACTCGGGCACGCCGGACGAGACTCAGGCACAGGTGGAGCGGCTGTGGCACGCCCTCAGCATCCGCGCGGAGGGCCGGTCTTAGCGGGTCAGGCCTTTGGTCCAGACCGGACGGCCACTCATGCCTATTGGCTGGATTCGATGGCGGCCCGCCCGCGACCGAATGCCGGTTCGGTGAGCCGGAGTCCAACTCGACGCTACAGACCACCGCTGGTGGCCGGTTCGAGCCCGATGCTATAATTATGTGATGCCTCAGTTCGAAATGGTCACCGATCAACCTCCCGCCGGCGACCAGCCGAAGGCTATCGCTCAACTCGTCGAGGGCACCCGGCGCGGGGACCGTTACCAGACCCTGCTGGGGGTCACGGGCAGCGGCAAGACGTATTCACTGTCCAGGGTCATCGAGCAGATCCAGCGTCCCGCGCTGGTATTGGCGCACAATAAGACGCTTGCCGCGCAGTTGTACGGCGAAATCCGGCAGTTCTTCCCCGACAACGCGGTGCGGTACTTCGTCTCGTACTACGACTACTACCAGCCCGAAGCGTACGTGCCGCAGACCGACCTGTACATCGCGAAGGACGCATCGATCAACGACGAGATCGACCGGCTGCGCCACGCCTCCACGAAGGCGCTCATGGAGCGCCGCGACGTGGTGGTCGTGGCGTCGGTCTCGTGCATCTACGGCTTGGGCTCGCCGCAGGACTACGAGGACGTCATGCTCTTCGTCCGCCGGGGCGAGCGCCGGTCGCGCGACGAGATTCTTCGCCGGCTCGTCGACGTCCAGTACGAGCGCAACGACATCGATTTCGCGCGGGGCCGCTTCCGTGTACGCGGCGACGTGATCGAAGTGTTCCCGGCGTACGAAGACCGCGCCGTCCGGATCGAACTCTTCGGCGACGAGGTGGAGCGCATCCACGAGGTCGATCCGTTGACCGGCGAAATCCTGGACGACAAGCCCGCCGTCGCGATCTGGCCGGCGAAGCACTGGGTCACCACCGCGGCGAAACTGGGCGACGCGCTGGGCCGCATCGAGGCGGAACTCCGCGAACGCGTGCAGTGGTTCAAGGACCGCGGCAAGTTGCTCGAGGCGCAGCGGCTCGAGTTCCGGACGAAGTACGATCTCGAGATGCTGCGCGAGGTCGGCTACTGCCCGGGCATCGAGAACTACTCCCGGCACCTCGCCGGCCGGGCGGAGGGCGAACGTCCCGGATGTCTGCTCGATTACTTCCCAAAAGACTTTCTCGTCTTCATCGACGAGTCGCACGTCACCGTACCCCAGATCAAAGGCATGGTGGAGGGCGACCGGGCGCGGAAGAGAAACCTTGTCGACTTCGGCTTCCGGCTGCCCTCGGCGTCCGACAACCGGCCGCTCACGTTCGCCGAGTTCGACGCGCTCGTCCCGCAGGTGATCTTTGTGTCGGCCACGCCGGGGCCGTACGAACTCGAAGTGTCGAGCCAGGTCGCCGAGCAGATCGTCCGCCCGACCGGACTCGTCGACCCGTACGTTGAGATCCGGCCCGCGAAGGGTCAGGTCGACGACCTGATCGCCGAGATCAAAGCGCAGGTGGCGAAGGGCGAGCGGACGCTCGTCACGACGCTCACCAAGCGCATGGCCGAGGACCTCGCCGACTACCTTCAGGAGATGGGAATCAAGGTGCACTATCTGCACGCCGAAGTCGAGACGCTGCAGCGCGTGCAGATTCTGAAGGACCTTCGCCTCGGCACCTACGACGTGCTCGTCGGCATCAACCTGCTGCGGGAGGGCCTCGACCTTCCCGAAGTCTCGCTCGTCGCCATCCTCGACGCGGACCGCGAAGGGTACCTGCGTTCGGACACCAGCTTGATCCAGACGATGGGGCGGGCCGCCCGCAACGTCGCGGGCCGGGTCCTGCTGTACGCCGATGAGACCACCGACTCGATGCGCCGGGCGATCGACGAGACGAACCGCCGGCGTGAAATTCAGACGCGGTACAATGAGGCGCACGGCATCACTCCGCAGTCGATCGTCAAGCCGATCCGCGACATGATCGACCTCCAGGAAGTCGCCGAGGAAGCGGCCGCCTACGGCACGGACGCGGAGGGCGCCGCGGCGGCGGGCGCGGCCGAAGGGAAGCCGCGGACCGGCGCCGTGCTCACGGCGGAGGAACTCATCGGCCTGGCCGAACAGCACCGCAGCCCGGTGTCGTGGGACATCGCCCGCCTGTTGATGCTGAGCCCCGCGGAACTCGAGCAGACGATCGACGCGCTCGAGCGGGCGATGCGCCGCGCGGCCGGTGAACTGCAGTTCGAGAAGGCGGCGGCCCTGCGGGACCAGATCAACGAACTGCGCAAAGGGCTCGGCGAGCCGTTCTTCGCGCCGGCGGGCCGGGGCCGCGGAGGCGGGGCCCGCCGCCGGCCGTCGGCCGCGGGCGCCCGTCCGCGAGGCTCGTCCTGGCGCCGCCGGGCATAAGGCCGGCCCGGCTCACGTTGGTCTCTGCGGCCGGAGGCCGCGATCACGCGGTCGGACAAGGAGCGGAGTAGGCAGGCGCATGGATCGCATCGTCGTGCGCGGCGCGCGCGAACACAACCTGGCCGGCATCGATGTCGAAATCCCCCGCGACCGGCTGGTCGTCCTGACCGGGATCTCCGGCTCGGGGAAGTCGTCGCTGGCGTTCGACACGATCTACGCCGAGGGGCAGCGCAAATACGTGGAGTCCCTCTCCGCGTACGCCCGGCAGTTTCTCGGCCTGATGGAGAAGCCGGACGTCGATCACATCGAGGGCCTGAGTCCCGCGGTCTCCATCGATCAGAAGGGGGCGCCGCGCAACCCCCGCTCGACCGTCGGCACCGTCACCGAAGTCTACGATTACCTGCGGCTGTTGTACGCCCGCGTGGGGGATCCACACTGCCCGAAGTGCGGGCGCGCGATCTACCGGCAGACGCCGGAGCAGATGGTCGACCGTGTGCTCGAGATGCCGGAAGGCACGCGGCTGCTCATCCTCGGCCCGATCGTCCGCGGACGCAAGGGGGAGTACCGGCAGCTCTTTCAGGATCTGCGCCGGCAGGGGTTCGTGCGCGTCCGGGTGGACGGGGCGCTCTACGACCTCGGCGAGGAGATCGCCCTCGACAAGAACCGCAAGCACACGATCGAGGTCGTCGTCGACCGGCTGGTCGTCCACCCCGACATCCGGTCGCGCCTCACCGACTCGATCGAAACGGCGCTGAAACTCGGCCAGGGGATTCTCGGTATCGCCGTGGTGGACGGCGAAGAACTGGTCCTGAGCCGCAACTTCGCCTGCCCGGAGTGCGGGATCAGCCTGCCGGAGATCGAGCCCCGGATCTTTTCGTTCAACGCGCCATACGGGGCGTGCCCGGTGTGCACCGGACTCGGGTTCAAGCAGGAGATCGACCCCGACCTCGTCCTGGACCAGAACCTCTCGCTCTTCGACGGCGCCGTGATCCCGTGGGCCGCGTCGACGAGCGAGTACTATCAGGAAGTGCTGCGGTCCCTCGCCGACCACTTCGGCGTGGACATGCGCACGCCGGTGCGCCGCCTGCCCCGCGAATTCGTCCGCGCGCTGCTGCGCGGCACGGAAGACGAAGTCCGGCTGCGGTACCACAACCGGTGGGGCGAACTGCGCAACTACACCGCCGTCTTCGAGGGCCTCATCCCGCAGCTCGAGCGCCGGTACAAGGAGAGCGACTCCGAGTACGTCAAGGAAGAGATCGAGCAGTACATGAGCAGCGCGCCGTGCCCGTCCTGCCGCGGCACGCGGCTCAAGAAGGAAGTGCTCTCGATCACCGTGGGCGGCCGGTCGATCGCGGAGGCGTGCGCCCTCACGGTGCGGGGGGCGCTGACGTTTTTTTCGGGCCTCACGCTCGGGGAGCGCCAGCGTCTCATCGCGCAGCAGGTCCTGAAAGAGATCACCGCGCGGCTGAAATTCCTCGTCGACGTGGGCCTCGACTACCTGACGCTCGACCGCACCGCCAATACGCTGTCCGGCGGCGAAGCGCAGCGCATCCGGCTGGCGACGCAGATCGGCTCGGGCCTCATGGGCGTCCTGTACGTGCTCGACGAGCCAAGCGTCGGGCTGCACCAACGCGACAACCGCCGGCTCATCAACACCCTGCTGCGCCTGCGGGATCTCGGGAACACGATCATCGTCGTGGAGCACGACGAGGAGACGATCCGCGCCGCCGACTGGATCGTGGACATCGGCCCCGGCGCGGGGGCGCACGGCGGGCGCGTGGTGGCGTCGGGACCGCTCGCGACGATTTTGCGCACGCCGGAGTCGGTGACGGGGCAGTACCTGACCGGAGCCAGACGGATTCCCATTCCGGCGAAGCGGCGGAGCGGGACCGGCGGCGGACTCGTCGTCCGCGGGGCCCGTGAGCACAACCTCCGCGGCATCGACGTGCGGATCCCGCTCGGGCAGTTCGTCTGCGTCACGGGGGTCTCCGGGTCCGGCAAGTCGACGCTGATCGACGACATCCTGTACCGCGCGCTCGCCCACGGGCTGCACGGCGCGCGGGCCCGCGCCGGCGCGCACGACCGGGTCGAGGGCCTGGACCTCATCGACAAGGTCATCAACATCGACCAGTCGCCGATCGGCCGCACCCCGCGCAGCAACCCGGCGACGTACACAAAGACGTTCGATCTGATCCGGGAACTGTTCGCGACCACGCCGGACGCCCGGGTCCGCGGGTACAAGCAGGGCCGGTTTTCGTTCAATGTCCGGGGCGGGCGCTGCGACGCCTGCGAAGGCGACGGGATCGTGCGCATCGAGATGCACTTTCTCCCGGACGTCTACGTGCCGTGCGACGTCTGCAAGGGCCAGCGCTACAACCGCGAGACGCTCGAGGTCAAGTACAAGGGCCGCTCGATCGCGGACGTGCTCGACATGACGGTCGACGAAGCGATCGTGTTCTTCGACGCGATCCCGCGGATCCGGCGCAAACTCCGGACGCTCGCCGACGTCGGGCTCGGCTACGTCAAATTGGGGCAGCCGGCGACGACGCTGTCCGGCGGCGAGGCGCAGCGCGTCAAACTCAGCACCGAACTGTCGCGCCGGGACACGGGGCAGACCGTGTACATCCTCGACGAGCCCACGGTCGGCCTGCATTTCGCCGACGTTCACCGGCTGCTCGAAGTGCTGCACCGCCTGGTCGACGCGGGCAACACGGTGATCGTGATCGAACACAATCTCGACGTGATCAAGACCGCGGACTGGATCGTGGACCTCGGCCCGGAGGGCGGCGAGTTCGGGGGCACGGTCGTGGCGGAAGGCACGCCGGAAGAGGTGGCGCAGGTCGCGGCGTCCTACACGGGACAGTACCTCCGGCCGGTGCTGCGCGGTGACGGCCGCAGGTCTCCCAGCCCGGCGTCGGGGGACGCGGGCCAGTCCGGCGGCGGGCGGCCGCGGCGGGAACGCGGGCAATTGATCGCGGGGGGGGCCGGCAACGGGCGGGCGGCCACGCCGGCGCGAGCGGCGAAGGCGCGCGTCCGCGGATCGGCGTGGAGTGGTGCCGCGACGGCACCGGCTGCGGGCGCGAGGCGTCAGTCCAGGGCCCGCCGGCGCAGACACAATCAGTAGGGGAGGACGGCATGGCGGAGCAGGTCGTGCTGTGGATGGAAGGCGAGCGTGGCCCGCGGTTTCCCCTTGACGCGGAGGCCATCCGCGCGGCGGGCGGGGTCATGCGGTTCGTGGCATGCCGCACAGACGCTGAGCGCCTCGAGGCGGTAGCCGGCGCGCGGATTCTGGTCGCCGCCCACGTCAAGATCACGGAGGATCTCTACCGGGCCGCGCCGCGTCTGGCCGGGGTCATCCGCACGGGGATCGGCCTCGACACGGTCGACCTCCCGGCCGCCACCCGCCACGGCGTCTGCATCGCCCACGTGCCGGATTTCTGCTACGACGAGGTTGCCGACTCCGCCTGGACGCTGATGCTCGCCGTGGCGCGCAAATTGTTCGAAGCCGGCCGGCGCGTCCGGAGCGGCGAGTGGATTCCGAGCGCGCTGCTGCCGGTCCATTCACTAAGGGGCCGGACGCTCGGCCTCGTTGCCTTCGGCCATATCGCGCGCAAAGTGGCCGAGCGCGGCCGCGCTTTCGGCGTGCGGGTGGTCGCCGCCGATCCGTACGTCGACGAAGCCGCCATGGCCGCCGAGGGTGTCGAGAAGGTGTCGCTCGAGCAACTGCTGGCCCAATCGGACGTCGTGTCCCTGCACGCGCCCCTTACCCCGGAGACCCGCGGCCTCATCAACGCGGCGGCGTTCGCCCGGATGAAACCGGGCGCGATTTTGGTCAACACCTCCCGCGGCCCCGTGGTGGACGAACCGGCGCTGATCGACGCGCTGCGCTCGGGCCGGCTGGGGGGCGCCGGCCTCGATGTGCTGGCGACGGAACCGCCGACGCGCGACAACCCGCTGTTCGCCATGGAGAACGTCGTCTTGACGCCGCACTCGTCGTCGACGACGGTGGAAGCCCTCGACGATCTTACCCGCAAGGTCAACATGCAGATCGTCCAGATGCTGCGCGGGGAGTGGCCGACCTACCTCGCGAACCGCGCCCTGCGCTCGCAGCCGAACGCGCGCCTGACCGCCTCGGGGGCCTCCGCGTCATGACGCCGAATCGCGCGAAGGCGCGCCTGCGCGAGGGCGGGATCGCCATCGGCACGATGGTGTCGGAGATGCGGACCGAAGAGGTGGCGTACGTCTTTGCCGCGGCCGGCTTCGACTTTCTCGTGGTCGACACCGAGCACGGGTCCGCGAACTGGGAGACGGTGCAGACCATCAGCCGGGCCGCCCGGAGCGCCGGCATCGCGCCGCTCGTCCGCGTGACGGACACGATCTACTCGCTGATTGCCCGCGCGCTCGACGCCGGCGCGCTCGGCGTGATGGTCCCGCACGTCGAGACCGCGGCCGACGCCCGCGAGATCGTGCGCTGCGTGAAGTATCCGCCGGAGGGCGAGCGTGGCTTCGGGCTGCGGCCGGCGCTTACGGACTACGGCCAGGTCTCCGCCGCTCAGGCGATCGCCTGGTCGAACGCCGAAACGCTGATCTTCGCGCAGATCGAGAGCGGCCGCGCCCTCGACAACCTCGATGACATCGCGTCGGTGCCGGGCATCGACGTTCTGCTGGTCGGCCCGAACGACCTGGCGCTGTCGTTGGGTGTGCCGGGTGATCTGATGCATCCGAAACTTCAGGACGCCTACAAACACGTGGCGCAGGTCGCCAACCGGCGCGGCGTCGCTGGCGGCCTCCATCCCGGCGATCTCAAGGTCGTCGAATGTGGATGCACAGCGGGCATGCGCTGCCTGATGTTTGCCTCGGACATCCGCATGCTGCACGTCGCCGCGCGGCAGGCGGTGCAGGGTCTCCGCGCGCTGACACCGGGGCCGGCCCGTTAAGCCGGCTTCGAGGCAGGGTGCGGTAACGGGGCCGGCGCATATCGTGCTGGTCCGGGTCGTTCGCCCCTAGGGAGGGGCCGGCGGCCCGGGCGGCCCGCCCGGGGCATCTCACGGTCGCTGGCTCAGACGGCGCGTGCCGTATAATTATTTGTGATGAGCCAGGAGCCGTCGATCAGCACCGAGGCCCCCGCCCTCGCGGACCGGGTGGCCAACCTTCCGACGCAGCCGGGCGTCTATTTAATGAAGGACGGCGGCGGCCGGGTGCTGTACGTCGGCAAGGCGTCCTCGCTTCGGGCGCGGGTGCGGCAGTACTTCCAGCCGGGGCACACCGATAGTCCGCGCATCCTGCATCTCATCTCCAAGATCCGGGACGTCGAGACCGTCGTCTGCGCGAACGAGGTCGAGGCGCTGATCCTTGAAGCAACCCTCATCAAGCGGCACCGGCCCTGGTACAATGTCCGCCTGGCCGACGACAAGGCCTACCCGTACCTCAAACTCACCCACGAGCCGTTCCCGAAGATCGTCATGACCCGCAAGGTCGCGCGCGACGGCGCCAAGTATTTCGGGCCCTATCCGTACCACGAGCCCAAACTCGTCGGGCGGACCATCCGGCTGATCCGCCGGCTGTTCAAGCTGCGGACCTGCAATCTCGAGATCACGCACGATCTGCCGCGGCCGTGTCTCGACTACTACATCGGCCAGTGCAGCGCCCCATGCGTCGCCTGGGGCGCGAACGCCGAGCAGTACGCCGAGCAGGTGCGGCAGGCGGCGGAATTCCTCGACGGGCGGCACGACGCGCTCCGCAAGGACCTCGACGCCCAGATGGCGGCCGCGGCGGAGGCGCTCGACTTCGAGCGGGCCGCGGCGCTGCGCGATCAAATCCGCGGGCTCGAGGCGTTGCAGGAACGCCAGCGCATGGTGTCCGAGGGCGGGGAAGACCGCGACATCATCGCGGTGGCGCAGGACGGCGACGCGGGCGCGGTCCAGATCTTCCTGGTCAGGGGCGGGCGGGTCACGGGCCAGGAACACGTCATGCTGCAGGGCACGCGCGGCGTCGCGCCGGCCGAGACCCTGCGCGCTTTTTTGACGCAGTTCTACGAAGCCGCGACGGCCGTGCCCCCCGAAATTCTGGTCCCCGAAGCGATCCCCGACCACGAGGTCATCGAGCGCTGGCTCGGCGAACGGCGCGGCGGGCGTGTGCGGATCGTCCAGCCGCAGCGCGGCGACCGTGCGAGGCTCGTCTCGCTCGCGCGCGACAACGCGGCGCTGCATCTCGCGCAGGAAGCGGCCCGGCACGGCGGCGGAGCCGGGCCCGGCGTGCACGAGCTGCAGGAGCTGCTGCGCCTCGAGGCTCCGCCGATGCGGATCGAGTGCTTCGACATCAGCAACTTCCAGGGCGGCGAGACGGTCGCGTCGATGGTCGTGGCCGAAGGCGGGCGAGTCCGGCCGCGCGAGTACCGCCGGTTCAAGATGAAGACGGCCGAGGGTCCGGACGACGTCGCGATGATGCGGGAAGTGCTGGCGCGGCGGTTCGCGCGCGCGCGCGAAGAGCAGGACCGGCTCGACCGCGATGAGCCGATCCGGCCGAAGTGGGCGGTCCTGCCCGACGTCGTGCTGCTCGACGGCGGCCGCACGCAGTTGAGCGCCGCGCGCGACGTCCTGTTCGAGTACAATCACATGATCCCGGCGATCGCGCTGGCGAAAGGCCAGGACCTCATCTACGTCGAGGGACTGTCGGAGCCGATCGCGCTGCCGGCGGATGCCCCGGCGCTGCAGCTGCTGCAGCGGCTCCGCGACGAGGCCCACCGGTTCGCGAACGCCTATCATCAGCATCTGCGGGGCCGGCGCATCGTCTTCTCGGCGCTCGACGAGATCCCGGGCATCGGCGAACGCCGCAAACGCGCCCTGATCCGGCATTTCGGGTCGGTGCGCGGCATCCGGCAGGCGAGCGCGGCGGAGATCGCGGCGGTCGAAGGCATCGGCACCGTCCAAGCGGAGCGCATCTACCAGCACCTCCGCGAGCACCCCGCGTGAGCGCCGCGCAGCCCGGGACGCCGCGCCCGCGAATTCTGCGGGCGTGCGGCGTCGCGCTCGACGTCGGGACGCGGCCGTTGGTTGTCGGCGTGCTGAACGCCACCCCGGATTCGTTCTACGATCGCGGCCGGTACTTCGAGCGGGACCGCGCGCTGGCGCGCGCGGACGAACTTGTCGCGGAGGGGGCCGACCTGCTCGAGGTCGGCGGGGAAACCGCGCGGCCCGGGCCGCCGGTCGATGCGGCGGAGGAGCGGCGGCGCGTGGCGCCGCTGATCGCGCTGCTGGCCCGGCGGCTGCCCGTCCCGATCGCCGTGGACACCTACAAACCGGACGTCGCGCGCGCCGCCCTCGACGCCGGCGCCGTGCTCGTCAACGATATCAGCGGTCTCGCCGACTCGCGGATGATCGAGCTCGCCGCGGCAACCGGCGCGGCGCTCGTCGCCATGCACATTCAGGGCCTCCCCAAAGTGCGGCAACTCTCACCGCGGTACGGCTCGGTAGTGGAGGAGGTCTACGCGTTTCTGAACGAGCGGACGGCGCGCGCCCTCGCGCTGGGCGTCGCGGCGGACCGGCTTGTCGTGGATCCGGGCCTCAGCTTCGGCAAGGCGCCGGAGCACGACCTCGAAATCCTCCGGCGACTGGGCACGTTCTCCCGGTTGGGCTATCCGATATACCTCGCCACGTCGCGCAAAAACTATATCCGCGACGTCCTTGCCCTGCCGGCCGAGGATCTATTGGAAGGCACGTTCGCGGCGGTCGCCTACGGCGTCGCCCAGGGCGTGCACCTGATCCGGACGCACGACGTCCGGTCGATCGCGCGGGTCATACGGATGACGCTCGCGATTGCGCGCACACCGGAAGCCGCGCAGCGCGCTTTTACCGGCCGGGCGCCGGCGCCGGGCGGGCACACCGCGGCGGCAGGCGATGCGGGCGGCTCGGGAGAGGGGAGCGACACATGAGGCAAACGGAACGCGCGAAGGCTCGCCATGATGGACGCGCGGCGAACGGGGCGGGCTCGGAGGGGACCAAAGACGCCGGGCCCATCGACCGGCCGGCGATCGAAGACGCCGTGCGCGCCATCATCCGCGCGATCGGCGAAGATCCAAATCGCGAAGGCCTTGCCGGCACGCCGAGACGCATCGCGTCGATGTACGCGGAGCTGTTTGCCGGGCTGCGCACGAACCCGGTCGATTTCCTCACGGTCGGCTTCGAAGAAGACAAGCACAAGGAAATGGTGATCGTCAAAGACATTCCGTTCGACAGCATGTGTGAACATCATCTCATGCCGATGCACGGGACGGCCCACGTCGGGTACATCCCGGACGGCCGGATCGTCGGAATCAGCAAGATCGCGCGGCTCGTCGAGGCGCTGGCGCGCCGGCCGCAGGTGCAGGAGCGGCTGACCTCGCAGGTTGCCGATCTGTTGATGGAGGGCCTGAAGGCCCGCGGCGCGGCCGTGGTCCTTGACGCCACCCATCTGTGCATGACGATGCGCGGCGTGCGCAAGCCCGGCAGCCGGGTGGTGACGTCCGCGACGCGCGGCATTTTCCGGGAGAACCCGAGCACGCGCGCCGAGTTCATGTCGTTGATCGGCCGCCGCTAGTGTGGTGTCCCTTGAATAACTTGATAATTTCCGCGGCCCAGCGTATGCTTCCCTCGGGAGAAAGGGGGAAGCTTATGGCCAGAGGCCGACCGTTGCGTGCGCTGACATTGTCGCCTTCCGAGCGGGACCAGTTGGTC
>DATGHZ010000035.1:0-25528 GCA_035307565.1 bacterium
CACCGGTAGAACGTGGCCGAACTGATCCCGAAGTGCCGACACGTGAGCCGGATGCCTCGACCGTGGGCCAGGTAAAACTCCATCCACCGCAGGCGCTGCCGGGCCTCACGGGACAACGACGGCGCGACCCGGACGCGCCGAAGCAGGAGCGGTTTGAGGATGGCCATGGTGGTGCCAGTATAGCCACCCCCCAACGGCCGAAAGTACCCGCGGTGCCGCCGTGGCACCGAGTCTCAGGCGTAGTCGGATCTATCTGAACCTAGACACCGAGCGGCGAGGCGACGAGAGCCGCGGCTGGATTAATGAATGACGCTTGGGATCGGTCCGGTGTTCGGCGCCTGCGGCACGCCGGGGAGCGGCAGGATGACGGTCGCGTTGCCTGACGGATCGAGCGATCGAACGACGTAATATCCCGGCGCGATTTGGTAAACCTGAAGCGACGGATTGGCGGGTATGGTCAGCATGTAGGGCCCGGCCTGCACCATGTGCACGGTCGCCGGAACAGCAGCCCCACCCGGCGAGAGAGGATACGGGGCCACGCCGGGGCCGTTCACCACAAACGACGCCCCGGTGGAGCGCAACGGTGCGGCGCAGCCGGCGTTGCCGCCCGCGGTGGGAGCGGAGGCCACATACGTCGAGACAAACGGTTTGCCGGTCGCCGACACGCTGACAGTGTAGACGAGTTGCCCGGGAGCGGCGCCCGACGCGCAGCCTTGCAGACTGCCGGCAGACGCGGCGCCGGCCCCGCACGCGATCGCGAGCGGAACGATGAGGACCACGGCGGTACGGATGAATCGCGACATCATGAATATGTCTCCAGACCTAGTATAGCACCGCGCGGGGTCACGGCGCCCGCAGTCTCGGCGACGGCGTGCGCCCCGGCGTGCGTCCCCGTTTGGCAATCGGTTTGCCGTTGATCTCCCGGAGATCCATCGTCATATCAATCGGCGGCGCCGAACTGACGTAGCTCCCGACGCCAAACGCGTCCGCCCCCGCGGCAGCCAAGTCGGCGATGCGTTCGGGCGTGAGTCCACCTGACACGAAGATGCGCACGCGCCGGTGACCCGCGAGGTCGAGGCGCGCCCGGACTTCGCGCACGAGGTCCGGGGTGACACTGCCGCGCTCTTTCGGCGTGTCGAGCCGCACCGCGGAGAGATTGTCCCCCATTGCCTGCGCGACGCGCAACGCTTCGGCCGCCTCGTCGGCAAATGTGTCCACGAGGACCAGTCGCGGCGCGCCGGCCGGGGTGTGTTCGTGATACGCCGCGGCCGCGCGCACCGTATCGCCGACGATCAGGATGAAGGCGTGCGGCATCGTCCCGACGGGCTCTTGGCCGGCCAGTTTCGCACCGAGAATGCACGCGGCGCCGCGCATCCCTCCGAGGATCGCGGCGTGCTCGAGAACCGGGGCGACCGCGGGGTGCACGTGACGCGCGCCAAACGAATAGACGGCCTTTTCTCCGGCGCTGTCGACGACCCGGCGCGCGGCGGAGGCCCACCCGGACGGCTGCGCCAGCATGCCGAGGATCGCCGTCTCGAACAGCCCGAACCGGCTGTAGGGCCCCTCGATCCGCATGACAATCTCGCGGGGCGCAAACGCGTCGCCGTCCCGAAGGGATTCGATCGTGACGCCGGCATCGCGCAGGGCGTACCGCACGTCGTCCACTCCGGCGAGCAGACCGTCCCGCGCCGCGAAGATCTCGGCGACCACAGGCGTGTCGGCGAGCCCGAGCGAACGCAAAATTTCGAGCGTGTGGACGAAATAGACGTCGGTCGTGGCGCCCGACAGGATCTCCGCGTGGGTCGCGCTGTGAAGACGGTTCTTGGCGTCAGCGGTGAGCCGCTGGACGTCTTCGATCGAGGAAATCGGCCGCGGAGTGTCCGCCACGTCGCGGCCTACGGCCTACTACCGGCCGAAGTGCACCAGCACCAGGTAGAACGACGTCGCCCCGAAGACGATCGCGAGCACGGACGTGACCCGCAGAAACATCGTTTCGCGCGGCCTGGGCCCGTGGAACAGCCGGGCGCCGCCGCCGCCGATCGCGCCGAGGCCTTCGCCCTTCGGCCCCTGCAGAACGATCACCCCGACGACCGCGGCCGCGGCGATCAAATGAATGATCAGCACCACTGTGTTCACCCTGCCACCTCCACTAGTGCCGCCGGGAATGCCCCAGGGCCGCGTCGGTGCCCCCCCAAAGCCGCCCAGCGCTCCCAAGGGTAACACAGACTGCGGCGCGTGTCCAAGCGAGGCGCCCGCGCTACGTCAGGCGCTGCGCGGCCGTCCGGACGATCGCGGCGAAAGCCTGCGCGTCGAGGCTGGCTCCGCCCACCAGCGCCCCATCGACGTCCGGCTGCTCCAGGAATTCCCGAATGTTGTCGGGTTTGACACTGCCGCCGTAGAGCACGCGCACCGCGTTGCCGGCCGCGTCGCCGCAGCGCGAGGCGACGAGCGAACGAATCAACGCCGCGACGCGATTTGCCTCGTCGCCCGTCGCGGTCCGCCCGGTCCCGATCGCCCACACCGGCTCGTAGGCGACGACCAGCGGCACATCCGTTTGCTCGCCCGCGCCCTCGAGCGCCGCCGCCACCTGCTGCGTCACCAGTTCGTCGGTCCGGCCGGCTTCGCGTTCCGCCAGGCGCTCGCCCACGCAGATAATCGGAATGAGGCGGTACGAGATCGCGGCGCGCACTTTCCGGGCAAGGGCCTCGTCGGTCTCCCCAAAGTACTGCCGCCGTTCGGAATGGCCCAGAATGACACACCGGCACCCGACGTCGAGGAGCATCGGCGCGCTGATCTCTCCGGTAAAGGCCCCCTTTGGCTCGTCGTGCATGGTTTGGGCGCCCAGCATCAGCGGCGTGCCCTTGAGCACGCGTCCGACCACATCGAGCGCGGTCGCCGGCGGACAGATGGCCACGTCCACGCCGCGGACCTCCGCGAGGGCCTGGACCATCTCGCGGGCCAGGCGTTCCGCCGGCTCGCGCGTCATGTGCATCTTCCAGTTCGCCGCGACGAACGGCACGCGGCGGGTCCGGGTGCGGGCGCCGGGCTGCGCCGGGGTCATGAACGGGACGCGTCCGCGGCGCGTCGGTGAGTTGTGGTCCTACGCATCTTGAAGCGCCGCCACGCCGGGCAGCGTCTTGCCTTCCATAAATTCCAACGACGCGCCGCCTCCGGTACTGACGTGGGTGATCTTGTCCGCGAGCCCAAACTGCTCGACCGCGGCCGCGGTGTCGCCGCCGCCGACGATCGATTCTCCATGCGCTTCGGCGACGGCCTGCGCGACGGCGCGCGTTCCGGCCGCGAACTCCGGGATCTCGAACACACCCATCGGACCGTTCCACAGGATGGTCGACGCCCCGGCGATCGGCGCGCGCATCGCCGCGATTGTCTTGGGGCCGATATCGACGCCGATCCAGCCGGCGGGGATGGCCCGCGCGTCCACCACACGCGTCGGGGCGCCGGCTTCGATTTTCTGCGCCGCCACAACGTCCGTGGGAAGCACGACGCTGACGCCGCGGTCGCCGGCCAGCCGGAGCAGTTCGCGCGCCAGGTCCAACTTCTCAGTGTCGAGCAGCGAAGCGCCGATCTCGGCCCCGGTCGCCTTGAGAAACGTGTAGCACATCCCGCCGCCGATCAGCATCGTCGAGGCAAGCCGCATAAGGTTGCGGATCACGCCGATCTTGTCTTCGACCTTTTTGCCCCCCAGGATCACCACGAGCGGCCGCGCCGGCTGCTCCAGCACCTTGCCCAGATACTTGAGCTCGCGCTCCATGAGGAGTCCCGCGACGGCCGGGAGGTAGTGCGTGATGCCGACCGTGCTGGCGTGCGCGCGGTGGGCGGTCCCGAACGCGTCGTTCACATACACGTCCGCGAGCCGCGCGAGCGCGTGGGCAAACACCGGCTCGTTGGCCTCTTCGTCCCGGTGAAACCGCAGGTTCTCCAGGAGGACGACGTCGCCGGGCCGCAGCGCGAAGACCTGGTCCTCGACGACGGGCCCGACGCAGTCGTCGACCTTCTTCACCGGACGATGGAGCAGCTCCCCGAGCCGGGCCGCGACGGGATCCATGCGGAGCGCATCGTCAGGTCCCTTCGGCCGCCCGAGGTGCGAGGCCAGGATCACGATCGCGCCGTGGTCGAGCAGATATTGGATCGTCGGCAGCGCCGCCTGGATGCGCAGGTCGTCGGTGATGCGGCCGTGGTCGAGCGGCACGTTGAAGTCGACGCGCACAAACACGCGCTTCCCGCGCACGTCAATGTCGCGAACGGTCTTCTTAGCCTTCACACGCTCACACGCCGCGCGATGCCATGTAGGCCACAAGATCGGCGACGCGGCACGAATACCCCCACTCGTTGTCGTACCAGGACAGCACCTTCACCATGTTGCCGGCGACCATGGTCGACAACCCGTCGACGATGCCGCTGCGGGGATCGCCCTTGAAGTCGGTGGAGACGAGCGGCTCGTCAGTGTACCCGAGCAGGCCCTTCAGGTCTTCCTCCGCCGCGCGCTTGTAGGCGCCGTTAATCTGTTCGGCCGTCGCCGGCTTCTCCAGCGCGACCGTGAGATCGACGACAGAGACCGTCGGCGTCGGCACGCGCAGGGCGAGCCCGTTGAGCCGGCCCTTCAGTTCCGGCAGCACGAGGAAGATCGCCTTCGCCGCTCCGGTCGTCGTCGGGATGATGTTGAGCGCCGCGGCGCGGGCGCGCCGCAGGTCTTTGTGCACCACGTCGAGGATGACCTGGTCGTTGGTGTATGAGTGCACCGTGTTCATGAAGCCCGACACGATGCCGAAGTTCTGACTGAGCACCTTGGCGGTGACGGACAGACAGTTGGTGGTGCACGACCCGTTGCTGATCACCCGGTGCTTGGACGGATCGTAGGCGGTGTGGTTGACGCCCATGTTGACCGTCAGATCCTCGCCGGTCGCCGGCGCGCTGATCACCACACGCCGGGCGCCGCCCTGCAGATGGGCGGCGGCCTTCTCCGCTTCCGTGAACCGCCCGGTGGATTCGATGACGACGTCGACCCCGTGCTGCTTCCAGGGCAGTTTGGCGGGATCGCGCTCCGAGAGGACCGCGATCTGCCGGCCGTCGACGACCAGGCTGCCGTTCCGCGCCTCGACCTTGCCCTGAAACCGCCCGTAGGTGCTGTCGTACTTGAACAAATGCACGTTGGTGGCCACATCGGTCAAGTCGTTGACCGCCGCCACCTCGACCTCCGGGTGACGCTCGCGTATCGCCCGCAGCACCTGCCGTCCGATCCGGCCGAAACCGTTGATCCCTACCCGCGCCATCGGTCGCCTCCCCGTCGTCCTATCCCGGCTCTTCCGCTTCCGGTGCGCGGTCCCGCCACACCAACCCCAGCAGGTCGCGCCGGATGAAGCCGATGTTATTGAAGATTCGAATGCTGAACGCGATCACCGCCCCCAGGTAGATGTCGAGGCCCAACAGGTCGCCGAGCGCCGTCAGCGCCGCGGCGAACACGGTGTTCACGACAAAGCCGGACAGAAACACCCACAGGTCGAACCGGTGCTCGCACTGCGCGCGGATGCCGCCGAGGATCGTGTCCACGGACGCCAGAATGGCGATCGCCGTGTACTTGACGTAACTGAGCGGGACCTGGACGCTCACCACCAGACCCAGCGCGAGGCCGGCCAAGAGACCCAGAATGGGCAGCCACACGGCCCCTATCCCCCCGTCCCGGCGGGCGTCGCGTAACGGTGCACGAATCCGCCGTTGTATGCCGGCACGACGAGATCGGTGCCCAGAATGACCGTCACGGGGAACTCGAATATCCGCAATTGGGCGAGAATCCCGGTACGCGACTGCACCGCGGCCGTCAGGCCTTCCGGATCGCCGATCGCCACGATCCGGTACGGCGGCGCCATCCGCCGCGTGTTGCATAGAATCGTCGTGCCGACACACGAGATTCCGGTCGTGGTGATGATGCGCTCGTCGTTGACCGCGATGGCCTCCGCCCCCGCGGCCCACAACATGTTGACGACCGCCCGGACATCGGAGTAATGGATGAGCACCAGATTGGGGTCTTCGCCCGGCCGCAGCGGCCGCCGGCTATCGCTGATAGTCACCGCCACGCCGGGGCCCCGGAGCGCCGTCAGACCAGCGTCGGCTCGCAGTGTGCGCAGTTCGTCCGCGAGCGTCGCCGCGACGCGCTGCTCGGCGGCCGCCCGCTGTTCTTCGGAGGCGATCGCGCGCCGCAGGTCGGTGATCTCCGCGCGCATCGCCGCCTGGCGGTCATCCTCCGCACGGTAGCGGTACGCGACTTCCCCGAGACGCCCGGAACTGACCTGCAGTCCCGTTTCGATCGACTGCTCCGTCCGCGACTGGACCGCGAAGATGAAACCGACCACCAACGCGACGGCCGTCAGTGCCAGCTGCAATCGGTGGATGCCGGCGCGGGCCAGAGTCCCTCGCAGGTGCCGTATCACGACGCGACCGCCGGCATGCCGGACAGCCGGCCCTCCTCGCGGCCCGACGGGGCGACGCGGAGCATACCCCACGCGACCGATCGGACGGCGTCCGGAGCGACGTCCGCCGCCATGATCAACAGCCGCCGCAGTCGTGCGTCTACGCGTAGAATCGTGCCCACCGACATGATGGTACCACGACTGTCGGCCAGACCAACGAGGAGATGCCGCAGGGCAGCGGCTGGCACGTTGGCGAGGACCCGGGACGGTGGAACCCACGTCCCTTCGAACAGAGCCGGCCGGGCGAAGGCGACACGCCGTGCATCCACTGAGATACGATGCGCGGCCGCGAAATAGCCGGCGAACTGCCGCCGGCGGAAGGCGCGGCGCTCCGCCGCCGTGCGGATCCGGACGGCCGCGGCGGGCCGCAGCCTGTGCACCGTGGTTCCGTCCGGTATGCGTGCCAAAATCGGTTCGACCTCGCGGTCGCGCTGGATGGCGACGATGTGGCGGGGGGCCAACCGGCGGATCTTGCGGAGTTTGGCCGCGACGGCGCCGGCTCCCTCAACCCAGCCCGTTGTATCGACGACCACGACTTGCGCCCCCCGCCCTCGGGCCCGCGCGGTCAATTCGGCCGTCCCTTGAAGGACGTATCGGTACATCTGCTGAGGCGAGGTGTCGCCGACAAACCAGAGGCCGGCCGGTGCGATCTCTGCCATGTGGCGCACGGGCGTGCCAACCATTCCCCAGCCGACGGTCGCGGGTGGTCCAATATCCGACTGCCCAATGTCGGCGTCGACCACCGCGGTGTGGAGTCCGGCGCCGACGGCGGTTGCCGCCAGCCGTGTTGCGGTCGTCGTCTTGCCCACGTCCGCGGCGCCGAGCATCATCACGATCCCGGGCGCGGCGAGGACGGCATCGGCCACCGCGTGCCACGACTCGCGCCCCGCCGCGTCCATCCCGGTCCGGCCGGGGACCTCCGCGGCAGGCCGTTCGGTCAGTGCTTGGCGCTCTCCAGTTTTTGCTTGATCCGCTTCAGGCGGAACACGTCTTCGCGGGCGCGCTGCTCGAGCACGTCCCGAATGTACCGGATCTCGCCGCGGATCCGCGGGATCACGACCTGCTCGAGCGCGTTGACCCGCCGCGTGGTCTTCTTGATCTCCTCACCGATCTTTCGAAGCGTGATCTCGGTGCCGGCCACCTCGAGGAGCGCCGCCACGACATCTTCGAACCGGTCCGCGCTCTCGATCGTCCGCGCCGACACCGCCGCGGGATCGGCGTTGCGGGCCAGCATCGTCCGGCGCACGTCGTTCGTCGCAATGGTCGGAATGCGCGTGCCCCAGACGTTCTTCGTGTCGATGCCGACCTCGAGGCGGCGTGGGTCGGCAAGCGCGGCGGCCTCGAGCGTCTCCCGCCCTTCGACCGCCTTCGTGAGGCCGAGCAGCGTGTAGGACTGTTCGGCCGACTTGGTCAGTTTTTCTCGCGCGGCGAGCGCACGGCGCACAATGTTGAAGAAGTCGGCGACGAGCGCATCGCGTTTTTTCTTCAGAAGATCGACCCCCTGCTGCGCCAGTTTGACCTGGTTCTGGCGCTGCAGAAGGTTCATCCGGGTCGGGCTGATCGTCTCGGCCATCTCGGACTCTCCCTAGTGACCCGCCCACATCACGATGGGGCGGCTCCGCGCGCTACCGCACTTCACCCGGGCGAAACATCTTCTCGGTCTGCTCGCCGTAGTAGTACTTGTCCACATGGTCCCGGCTGATCCGGGTCAGCGCGGTCTTGGGGAACGCCGACAACAGTTTCCAGCCGAGCGAGAGCGAATCCTGAATCGAGCGATCGGCGTTGCCCTGGTTGATGAACTCCTTCTCGAACGCATCCGCGAACTTGAGGTAGAGCCGGTCGTTCTCCGTGAGCGCCTCTTCGCCGATAATGGCGACGAGACGCCGGAGATCGAGGCCCTGCGCGTAGGCGGAGTAGAGCTGGTCGGCCACCTGCCGGTGGTCTTCGCGCGTACGGCCCTTGCCGATGCCGTTGTTCATGAGCCGCGAGAGGCTCGGCAGCGGGTTGATCGGCGGATAGATGCCCTGGCGGTGCAGCGGCCGCGCGAGCACCAGCTGACCCTCCGTGATGTAGCCGGTGAGATCCGCGATGGGGTGCGTGATGTCGTCGTCCGGCATCGTGAGGATCGGGAACTGCGTGATCGTTCCCTTCTTGCCTTTGATGCGGCCGGCGCGCTCGTAGATGCCCGCGAGGTCGGTGTACATGTAGCCCGGGTAGCCGCGCCGTCCGGGGATCTCTTCGCGCGCAGCGCCGATTTCGCGGAGGGCTTCGCAGTACGATGTCATATCGGTCAGGATCACGAGCACCTGCATGTCCAGTTCGTATGCAAGGTACTCCGCGACCGTGAGCACGGCGCGCGGGGTCATGAGACGCTCGATCGTCGGATCATCGGCGAGATTCATGAACACGACGCTGCGCGCGAGCGCGCCCGTCGACTCGAATTCATGGATGAAGAAGGCCGCCTCGCGCTGCGTGATACCCATCGCGCCGAACACGACCGAAAATTGCTCCGCCTCGCCGAGCACCTTGGACTGGCGCGCGATCTGCGCTGCGATCTCGTTGGCCGGGAGGCCCGCGCCGGAGAAGATAGGGAGCTTCTGGCCGCGGACCAGCGTATTCATCACGTCGATCGTGGAGATGCCGGTCTGGATGAACTCCGCCGGCTTCTCGCGTGCCACCGGGTTGATCGGCGCGCCGAGAATCGGCAGGCGCTTCTCGGGAATGATCGGCGGCAGGCCGTCGATTGGGTCGCCGAGGCCGTTGAACCGGCGTCCGATCATGTCCCGGCTTACGCCGATGCGGGCCACGTCCTCGCGCAGGCTCAGCGAGGTCGAGGCGAGGTCCATACCGCGGGTCTCCTCGAACACCTGGATGACCGCGTTGCGGTCGGACACCTCGATGACCTGTCCGCCGCGCACGCTCCCATCCTGTACGTGGATGTCGACGATGGCGCCGTAGGCCAAATCGCGTGCGCCCTCGACGAAGAGCAACGGCCCTGAGATGTAGTTGATGCTGGTGTAGCGTTTGGTGGCCAGATCCATGTCAGCTCCTCCGCCCGTCGCCGGCCGCCCCCTGGCGGGGACCTCCGGCCGGCGCGAGTGTGGGGGCCGCCTGGCGCGCCGTCGCCGCCGCTTTGTCGCCCGCAGCAGCCATCGGTCCCGCGCCAGCGGGAGCAAACGTCTGCTTTAGGCCGTCCTGAAACTGCCGCAGCGTCTCCGAAAACTTGTCGTTCGGCACTTCTTTGAACCGCGCGATCTGCTCGTTCTGCGGCAGGTTGAGGATCTCGTCGATCGTCATGCCGCGCTGGAGCCCGTCGAGCGACGCCTCGTAGAACGCGCGGATCCCTTTGATCATCCCGTAGGCCTTCTCGAGCGAGCACGACGCGTCCACCTCGCTGAACGCGCTCTGCTGCAGGTAGAACTCGCGGATCATCCGGCCGGCCTCGATCACCATGCGCTCGGCATCCTGCAGCGCGTCTGGCCCGACCAGCTGCACGACCTCCTGCAGGCTCGCCTCGCGGGCAAGGATGGCACTCAGCCACGCCCGCTGGTCGGCGAAGTCCTCCGCGACCTGCTTCGCATACCACGGCGCAAGCAGGCCCTCGTAGAGACTGTAGGAGCGGTTCCAGTTGATCGCCGGGAAGTGGCGCCGGTACGCGAGTTGCGCGTCGAGCGACCAGAAGCTGCCGACAATGCGCAGGGTGCTCTGCGTCACCGGTTCGGAGAGATCCCCGCCGGGCGGCGAGACCGCGCCGACCACCGTTACGGCGCCGACCCGCTCGTCTTTGCCGAGACAGACGGCGCGGCCGGCGCGCTCGTAGAACGCGGAGAGGCGGCTCGCGAGATACGGCGGGTAGCCTTCCTCAGCCGGCATTTCCTCGAGACGCGAGGAGATCTCCCGAAGCGCCTCGGCCCACCGGCTCGTGCTGTCGGCCATCAGCGCGACGCGGTACCCCATGTCGCGGAAGTACTCCGCCATCGTGATCCCGGTGTAGATGCTGGCCTCGCGCGCCGCGACCGGCATGTTGGAGGTGTTGGCCACGAGGATCGTCCGCTCCATGAGCGGGCGGCCGTTGCGCGGGTCTTCGAGTTCGGGGAACTCGGTGAGCACGTCCGTCATCTCGTTGCCGCGCTCGCCGCAGCCGACGTACACGATGATGTCGGCGTTGGACCACTTGGAGAGCGTCTGCTGCACGACCGTCTTGCCGCTGCCGAACGGGCCCGGCACCGACGCGGTCCCACCCATCGCGACCGGGAACAGCACGTCGAGGATGCGCTGTCCCGTGATGAAGAGTTCGGTCGGATCGAGTTTGCGCGCGGCCGGCCGCGGCACGCGCACCGGCCACGTCTGCATCATCCGCAGTTCCGTGCCGTCCGACAGCCGGCCGATGACGTCCGTGACGCGAAATTCGCCGCTTTTGATCTCGGCGATCTCGCCGGTCGGCGCATCGGGCGGGACCATGATCCGGTGCGCGTAGGAGTACTCCTGCACCTCCCCGAGCACATCGCCCGGGCCCACCTTGTCGCGCGCCTTCGCGGTGGCCTTGAACGCCCACTTCTTGGTCCGGTCGAGCGAGTTCACGACCACGCCGCGGGAGATGAAGTCGCCCTGCGCCTCGCGGATTTTATCGAGGGGCCGCTGGATGCCGTCATAGATGCTGCTCAACATCCCGGGACCGAGTTCGAGGGTAAGCGGCGCCTCCGTCGATTCGATCGGCTCGCCGAGGTACAGGCCGGACGTATCCTCGTAGACCTGGACAAACGCCGTGTGCCCGTCGAGGCGGATGATCTCGCCGAGTAGTTTCTCCTTGCCGACGCGGACGATGTCGTACATCCGCGCGCCGGCGAGGCCTTCCGCGATGACCGCGGGGCCGGAGATGCGCGTGATCTTGCCGGTCGGTGCCGCCATGCCGTCGTCCTCCTCGTCTTCGGCCGTCAGCGGAGCTTGACGGCGAACCCGATGTGCTCCTTCACCAGCCTTGAGATATAGGCCTCTCCCGACTCGAGGTTTGCGCGCGCTGGCGGGAGCGGCACGATGAGCGGCAGGTCGCGGCCGCGCATCAGCCGGGTGCGGGCGTCGTCGGTCCCCCGCAGGAGATCTTCGTTCACCGCGAGCAGCCCGTAGCCGGCCGCCGTCAGCTCACGGATCGCGTCCAGCGCCCGATCGGGCGTGTCGGCCTCGCGCACCTCCACGCCGGCCAGCCGGAAGCCCGTCGCCGTCTCCGGATCCGTGATCACGGCCACTTTATACATTGACGATTTCCTGCCGCGCGACGTCCGTGGCGAGGCCGAGCTGCCGGGCGTGGGCGATCACGCGAATATTGGCGACTTCGGCGGCCTTCCGGGTGAGGTACCCGATCACCACGTCGATGCCCAGCGGATCGCCCAGCAGCATCTGCGCGGCCATCCGCTGGAACGCGCGGTCGATCAACCGCTCCATTTCCAGCAGATCTTCGGTGCCTGAGAGATCGACGCCGAGCACGCGGGTGCCGGCGACCTCCGCGAGACTCGTCTGCGGGTCCGCGAGCGCGAGGAACCGCTCCTCCGAGATCGCCCCGCCGAGGACGAAGAACCGGGCGCGCTCCTCACGCGAGAGCTCCCGGGCGCGGCGCAACTTGAGCGCCGTCTTGAGGTTGGTGACGGTGACCTCGGCGCTCAAGAAGCGCCGGAAGCTCGTCTCGCCGTCGCCTTCGCCGTCGGCCACGCGATAGCCGTACTGAGCGTAGGCACGGTCCAGCGCGAGCTCGACGTCGAGCAGACTGCCGCTCCGCTGGGTGGCGTCGGCGCCTTCACGCAGCGCCCGGCCGAGCGGGTGCATCCAGGTCTGCAGGGTGTCGGCGATCGCGCGGAGATCGGGCTGCTCAAGCAGTTCGCGCAGCCGGACCTCGCTGAGCGAGCCGCCGGGGTAGAGCGTGGCCAGGATCTCCTCGTTCGATTTACCGGTGTGCCGCCCGCGGATGATCGCGCGGATGTTCTGTAGATCGTAGCGCAGCAGCACGACCTCGATCTGGCGGCGTTCCGACCCGTCGGCGAAGCTCAGAATCCGGCGGCTGGCGTGATAGAAGTTCTGCGCCAGCGCTTCATCGACGGCCCGGACGCCGGAAAAACGGCTGAGCGCCTCCTGCAGTTCCACGTTGTACAGCGTGTCCACGAGCGCCTGGATGACGGCGTTGACGTCGGGCGCCGCCAGCAACTCCTCCAGCCGCGAGGGCGGGAGCAGTTGGGACTTCATGACTTTGACGCGCGCGTTGATGTACGAAAAGTCACCCACGGGACGTCACGGCACGGAGCGTCGCGCAGCCGGGCGCGGCCATCCGCCTCACCGGGGCCACAGCGTCTCCGCGACCCTGGACACCATCTCCCGCCGCGCGCGCGCGAGCCGGCTTCCCAGCGTGTTTTCTACGACGACCCGGCCGTCGGCGCTCGCGACGCGCACGCCGTCCGCCACGTCGGCGGCCTCGCGGACGTCGGCGTCGAACCCCAACTCGCGGCACGCGTCGCGCACGACCGCGACATCTGCGGGCGCCGCGTACACCGTGGCGCGCCCCCCCGCCTGCAGGCCCTGCGCGGCCTCCCGCAGTAGCGCCCGGAGCACGGTCCCCCGCCGCTGGAGGTTGCCGGCGGCCTGCCGGAGCTCCGCTTCCGCCTGCTCGAAGACCTGGCGGATGGCCTGATCCTTCGCGGCGAGCACGAGAGCCGCGGCGCGCAGGCTCGCGGTGCTTGCCGCCCGGGCCCGTGCCTGCGCCTGTTCCATCTCGACGCGGCGCCTGGCCGCGGCCTCGATCTCCCCGGCCTCCTGTCTGGCGGCCGCGAGGATCTCCTCGGCTTTGGTCTCCGCCTCTTTGAGCGCCTGGTCTTTCTCGACCCGCGCTTCCTGCTCGAGGAGCTGGATCAGCTGCGTGCCCACCGGCGCTCCCTAGATCTTTCCGTATAGGAAGAACGCGATGACGAATCCGAAGATGACGAGCGTCTCCGGAATCACGAGCAGAATCAGCATCGTGCCGAACATCTCCGGACGTTCGGCGATGACGCCCGCCGCCGCCCCGCCGATGCGGGACTGCGCGAGGCCGGTCCCCACGGCGCCCAACCCGATGGCGAGGCCGGCGCCGACGCCCAAGAGCCCCGCGCCGATCCCGGCGCCCGCCGCCGTGGCCGCCTGCTGCGCCGCCGCGCCCATCGCCACGAGCAACACGCCGGAGGCCGCCAAGCCAAGCACACGCCACACCTTCCGAGACTTCACGCTCCACCCCCACTGCGTTGAAATGGCCGGTACGGACGACCGGTGTCCTGGTAGTACTTGAACTTGGAGAAGAACTCCACCCAATTGAGCCGCGCGGGCTGCAGAATGTGCCCGATGATCGTGAGGCCGAAGAACATCACGTGCGCCACCGCTCCGACGAAGATGCCGATGAAGAGCGCCGGGGCCCTGCCCCCGATCGTGTTGGCGACAATCGCCAGCGCGAGCGAGGCGATGCCGACCGCGAAGATTCGCGCGTACGAAATGATGGAGCCGAACGTGGAGACGGACTCCATGATCCACATGGCGCTGCTGAAGCTCGCCGAGAGGAGGAGCGACAGTAGAAACAGGACGGCGCTGCCGAGCATCACGGGACTGAAGAACGACGAGGGCAGCACGTGCACCTGGGTCGCGAGCCACAGGAACACCGTGGTGGCGCCGGTCAGCATCGCGGCCGCCTCAAGAAACTCCTTACGTTCCCGGTGCCGGACCGCCTTCATCATCTCGAGGACGAGGCCAAGGTAGACCTGCGCCAACCCGAACCCCACGGACAGGTACAGGTAGGTGTTGATGCCCTCGAGGCGGTCGAACAGCGGGTGGAAGCCGTGGATGAAGCGCTGCGGCAGATCCCCGAAGAACTCCCCGAAGACGAGCCCAAACAGGAACGTGAACCCCGTCATCCAGGTGAGGAGAGCGACGACGCGCTGCAGGACCGTCGGCGTCAGCGTGAACCCGAAATCCATGCCCGCGAGCACGACGCGCCATGGCTTGCCCGTCTTCATCTTGCCGTACAGCGCGAGCGTGATCGCCAGCAGAAAGAGGCCGTACCCGACGTCGCCGATGATGAGCCCGACCCAAAGCGGCATCGCGATCGCGAAAAAGATCGTCGGGTCGAACGTGCCGTACTTGGGAGGATCGAAGATCGCGAGGAACAGTTCGAACGGCTTGAGCCAGCCGGGATTGTCCAGCAGCACCGGCACCCGCTCCGCGTGGTGGACCGGCGCAGGCTCGTCGAAGACCATGATGTCGCTGCCGAACCGCGAACGAAGCCCGTCCCGCACGGCGCCGACGCGGGCCGTCGGCGCCCACGCGTACAGGATAAACGCGTAGCGCGACTGCGGCGTCTGCGCCATCAGTTCGTACCGGTGCACGGCATCCCGCGTTACGACCGCGATCGCGGCAACCTCGGCGCGACGGCGGCGACTGAGTTCCATCAGGTCGCCGCGCAGGCGCTCGATCTCACCGGGGACGGCGCGTGCCCGCTCTTGCAGGTACAGCACGGCCTGCGCAAGCGGCATTCCACGGACGCCGGCCGGGAGGCGGAGTTCGCTGGCCCCGGCGCGGGTCAGAATTGGCCGCACGGCCTCCGCGTCCCGCCTCGCAAACGCGGCGACCACGGCGAGACGGTGCGCGTCGAGGGGGCGGCTCACGAGCTCCACCCGGCCTTGGGTCGCGCTGGCGAGTTCGCTCCGCAGCGCCTCGAGGGCGCCCGGCTTGGCGTCGAGCAGGAAGCCGGCCGCTTCGAGCGTGCGGCTCTGCTGCAGCGGTGCTAGGAGCGGCGCGAGGATCTCGATCGCGCGTCCGTACGCCTGGAGGATCTCCTGCTCTTCTTCCGCGTCAAGCAGGCGGCGCGTCAGCTCTTTGGCCTCCGCTTCCACCACGTCGAGCCGCGCCCGCAGCGCCTCCGGCGCCTGCCCCTCGTACGGTGCCGTCGCAATCGGCGGGATCTCGATCACCGGGAGGAGGGCGAGCACTGCCTCGGCGCGCGTCCGCACCGCATCGATCGCCTCGCGCGCCGCCTGATCCGGGTCGGTCAGGGGACGGACGGAAATGCTCGACTCCGCCGGACGGACATGGTCGATATGGAGCGTGCCGAGCGCCTGCACCGCGTCTACCACGTCCGCCTGGAGCCGGCGCGGCCCGATCACGGTCACCCGGCTCATGGCCACGATCATGCCGGACCCCCGAGGACCTCGCGCACCACGAGCTGGACGGCCTCGGCGCGATACTCATCGGCCCGTTTGCGAATCGCCGCGGCCTCTGCTTCGGCGCGCGCCAGGATCTCTTTGCCGAGCCGGTCCGCCTCGCGCGAGGTGTCCGCAGAGGCGCCCGCGGCGAGGTCGGCCGCCCGCTTGCGGGCGGCGCCGCGCAGGTCTTCCGCCTGCCGCTGGGCCTGCTCGATCCGGCGCGCCGCCTCCGCGCGCGCTTCCGCGACCTGCCGCTGGAGCTCTTGCTCCCGCGACGCGATCTCGCGAAGCAGCGCTTCGTCGGAGGATCTGTCGGGAGGCTCGTGTGGGGTCATTGCGCGTACTCCTGCGTGGAACAAAAAAATACCGTCCGTAGACCGAGGTTAAGCCGCCTTCCGCCGGCCCGCGGACGTCCGTGCTCCACTGCGGCCAACATCGTAACAACCCCCCAAAATAGTGTCAAGTTAACGCGTCCGGACGCGGCGCGACCCGCGGCGCCACAGGCGCGGCCGCCGGAGGTGCCGGCGCTAGAGCTTCAGCAGGAGCGAGGCCGTCTGCGCGAGGCGAACGAGCGCGTCGGGAAAGAAGCCCGGCACCACCGCTCCCGCGGTCGTGACGGCCAGCACGGCGCGCAGCAGCGGCGTTTCGATCACCGGCGGCGTGATCTCGCCTTCCGTCCGGCCGTCCGCCGTCGCGGGCTGTGCGGGCGGCATCTGCCACATCGCGCGGATCACGCCGACGTAATAATACAGCGAGACGACGCTGTTGAGGATGCCGACGATCGCAAGCCAGAGAAAACCGCTCTCGATCGCGGCACTGAAGAGGAAAACTTTGCCCCAGAAGAGCGCGGTCGGCGGGATGCCGGTCAACGCGAGCATGAACGCCCCCATCGCCGCCGCGGCAAGGGGCGAGCGCTGTCCGAGCCCCGCATAGTCCGCGATCGCGTCCGAGCCCGTCGCCCGCGCAACGGCGATGGCCACGGAGAACGCGCCGACATTCGTGAACACATAGCCGGCCAGATAGAACAACAACGCCGAGATCCCGGAGCCCAGCACCCCGGGCGCGGCCGAGATGGCGACCACGCCGATCAGCATGTAGCCCGCGTGGGCGATGGAACTGTACGCGAGCATGCGTTTGATGTTCCCCTGCGACAGCGCGAGCAGATTCCCGAGGCTCATCGAGACCGTCGCGACGGCCGCGACAATGCCGATCCACGCCCCAGGCGGCAGCGCGACGTATAGGACGCGGAGCAGCGCCGCGAAGCCCGCCGCCTTGCTGGCTACGGAGAGGAACGCAACGATCGGCGTGGGCGCGCCCTCGTAGACGTCGGGCGTCCACTGGTGGAAGGGCACGGCGGAGATCTTGAACCCAAGGCCGGCGAGAATGAGCACGGCCGCCACCACGAGGAAGCCGGGCGGCGCGGTGCGCAGCCGGCCGGCGAGGGCGTACAGGTTCGTGGTGCCGGCCGCCCCGTACAGGTACGAAAACCCGTACAACATGACCGCCGAGGCCGCCGCGCCGTAGAAGAAGTACTTGATGCCGGCCTCGCTGCTCTTGCGGTCCGCCTTGAGGGACCCGGCCAGCACGTAGGAGATCAGCGACACCCACTCGATCGCCAAGAACAGCACGATCAGGTCGGCCGCCGCGGCCATCGCCGCGAGGCCCAGCACCATGAAGACGATGAGCACGTAGATGTCGCCTTCGTGGGCGGTCGGATGGTCGCGGAAAAACTCGAGCCCCGCCCCGATGACGAGAATCCCGCTCACAATCGCCACGACCTTGAAGAACCCGGCGAACGGATCGACGGCGTAGGTATCGTAGATCGCGAGCACGCTTCCGCCGCTCACCTGCAGCAGGGACGGGAAGAGCGCGACGATCAGGCCGGCGATCGCGGCCCAGCCCACGATGCGCTTGTCCTCCGGGGGGGCGACGAGGTCCAGCACCACGAGCCCGAGGGCCAACAGGCCCAAGGTCAGCTCCGGAATGAGCGGCCTCAGATCCACGCCGCCACCCCCGGAACGCGCCCGCGGCGGCCGGCCCGGGTTCTCCCGGGGGCGGGACCGGGGGCGCGGCGGGCCGTCACCGGACGAGACTCATGATTTCGATCATCGCGGCGTTGATGGTGCCGACCAGCGGCGCGGGGTAGAGGCCGACGGCGATCATGAGCGCGGCGAGGGGCGCAAGCGTCCAGGTCTCCCGGCCGTCGAGGTCCGGCAGGGCGGCCCAGCGCGCGTTGAGCGGTCCCCAGAAAATCCGGTAGATCGTCCACAGGAAAAAGGCGACGGTGATCACGACCCCCGCCAGCGCGGCGACCGTGAACGCCGGATAGATTTGATACGCGCCGAGGAAGATCGAAAACTCGGCGACGAACCCCATGAGGCCCGGGAGGCCCAGCGAGGCCAGCATCGCGAGCATCGTCATGCCGGTATAGACGGGCAGCCGTTCCCACAGCCCGCCGAAGTCGTTGACGCCCCGGGTGTGGGCCCGATAGTCGTAGATCACGCCCACGAGGAAGAAGAGCGCGCCGGTGATGACGCCGTGCGCGAGCATCTGCATCGTCGCGCCGTTCAGCGCGATCGTCGCCGCATTGCGAAGCGCCGGCTGTCCCTGCGCCGCCGCGGCCGCGGCGACGCCGAGCATCACGTAGCCCATGTGGTTCACGCTGGAATACGCGACCAGTTTCTTGAGGTCCGTCTGCGCCATGGCGACCAGCGCCCCGTAGACGGCCGCGATCGCCGCCAGCACCGCCACCATCCCGGCGAGCGCGTGGAACGCGGCGGGCAGCAGCGGCAGGAGGATGCGGACGAAGCCGTAGGTGCCGAGCTTCAGGAGAATTGCGGCCAGCAGCACGCTGCCGGCGGTCGGAGCTTCGACGTGCGCGTCCGGGAGCCACGTGTGGAACGGGAACATCGGCACCTTGATCGCAAACGCCAGGAAGAAACCCCAGAATGCGAGGACGGCGAGGTGCAGATCGCCGGCCAGCGGCTTCTGCTGGAAGAGGGCCACCATGTCGAACGTGCGCGGCGACGAGTGGAAGTACACGATCAGGATCGACAGCAGCATCGCGAGCGATCCGACCAGCGTGTACAGGAAGAATTTGATGGCCGCATAGATCCGGCGCGGCCCGCCCCAGATCCCGATGATGAAGTACATCGGAATCAGGCTGACTTCCCAGAACACGTAGAACAGGAAGAAATCGAGGGCGAGGAATACTCCGAGCATCCCCGTCTCGAGCAGGAGGAACAGGATCATGTATTCCTTCGGCCGCAGGTCCACGCGCCACGAGTAGATCACGCACAGCACCGTAAGGATCGTGGTGAGGAGGACCAGCGGCAGGCTCAGGCCGTCGGCGGCGAGATGGTAGGTGACGCCGAGCGACGGAATCCACCGCGTCTGCTCCGTGAGTTGCAGCGTCCCGGCCTGGCTGAAATCAAAGGCGGCGGCGGCCCACACCGAGGCCAGGAAGTCCGCGAGCGTGGTGACGAGCGCGACGACCCGGATGGCCCGCACCTGCCCGCGCGGCAGGGCGAGGAGGACGACGAGCCCCGCGATCGGGATCCACACGACGAGGCTCAGGAGCCCGCTCACCACCAGAGCCTCACGACGACGATGACGAGGACCCCGAGGAAGACGAGCAGCAGGTAGGTCTCCTCGCGGCCGGTCTGGACATACCGCAGGCCCAGCCCGAACTGGCGCGCCAGCCAGCCGGTGAGGTTGACGAGGCCGTCGATCACGTAGCGATCGAAGAGGCCGGCGGCCCGCATCACCAGTCCGCCGACGCCCAGGAAGACCCACGCGTAGAGATCGTCGACATAGTACCGGCGGACGAGCAGCGTATAGGCCCACGGCGCCGCACGGCGCAGCGATTCCGACGGCACGAGACGCCACACGTAGATGGCACCCGCCGCGGCCCAGCCCGCGACGGCGATCGCGATCGACAGCACGAGGAGGCCGGCACCGGTCCCCGCCGGCGGCTCCGCCGTGGCGCCGGGGAAGTTGATGAACCGCCCGAAGGGGTTGCCGAGCGTCTCCGAGCCGACCCAGCCGAGGAACACGGCGAAGACCGCCAGGATCGCCAGCGGTACCACCATCACGGCGGGGCTCTCATGCGGCGCATGCGCGTGCGAGGCCGTCGCCGCGGCCGGATCGCCGCCGCGATAGCTCCCGGCGAACGCGTACCAGACGAGGCGGCCCATGTAGAGGGACGTGAGAAACGCCCCGGCGGCGCCGAAGGCCCACAACACCGGATGGTGCGCGAACACGGCCGCGAGAATCGCGTCCTTGCTGAAGAAGCCGGCAAACGGCGGAATCCCGGTCAGCGCGAGCGTCCCCGCAATGAACGTCCACGTCGTCCACGGCATCGCCCGCGCCAGGCCGCCCATCTGCTTGAGGTTGTTCGTCGCGACCGCGTGGATCACGCTGCCGGCGCCGAGGAACAGCAGCGCCTTGAAAAACGCGTGGGTGATGAGGTGGAACATGCCGGCCGTGTACCCCAGCACGCCGAGGCCGAGCATCATGTACCCCAACTGGCTGATCGTGGAGTACGCCAGCACGCGTTTGATGTCGTCTTCGACCACGCCCATCGTCGCGGCCACTACCGCGGTGATTCCGCCGATGTAGGCGACGACCGTGAGGGCGGTATGGTCGGGGGACGCGAGAAACAGCGGATACGTGCGGGCCACAAGGTAGACGCCGGCGGCGACCATCGTCGCCGCGTGGATCAGGGCGCTCACGGGGGTCGGGCCTTCCATCGCGTCCGGCAGCCAGGTGTGGAGCGGCACCTGCGCCGACTTGCCGACCGCGCCGCCGAAGACGAGCACCGCCGCCGCGGTGAGCAACGGCCCGGTCAGCGCGCCGCCCTGGATGCTGCGGAACACCTCGTCGAAGCGCAGCGACCCCGTGTGCAGGAAAATGATCAGGATGCCGATCATCATCGAAAAGTCGCCGACCCGCGTCGTAACGAACGCCTTGAGCGCGGCCCGCGCCGCGGCCGGGCGCTCGAACCAGAACCCGATCAGCAGGTAGGAGCACAGGCCGACGAGCTCCCACCCCGCGTAGATGAACAGGAAGTTGTCCGCCAGCACCAGGAACAGCATCGAGAACTGGAAGAGCGACATGTAGGCGAAAAACCGCGGGTAGTGCGGATCGGCGGCCATGTAGCCGACGGAGTAGATCGTGATGAGCGACGCGACCACGCCGACCATCGCCAGCATGATCGCGCTCAGCGGATCGACCACGAAGCCCACGGTGATGGGCCGGGCGCCGAGCACGGCCCAGGTATAAGTGACGTCGGCCCGCGCGCCGCCGATCACCTCGCCGAGCACGATCAGCCCGCCCACGCCCGCCAGGACGATCCCGGCGATGGAGACGTAGGCGCCGCGGCCCGGCAGGCGCGGCCCCGCGAAGACGATGGCGGTAAACGCCGCGAGCGGCAGGAGCGGAATGACCCAGGCCAGGTGCGTCACGGTCGCAGGGCTACCACTTCATGATGTTGATCTCGTCGACGTAGACGGTCTCGAGGGTCCGGTACGCGGCGAGCACGAGCGCGAGCCCGACGGCCGCCTCGCACGCGGCGAGCGTGATCACGATGAGCGCGAAGATCTGCCCCTGCATGGCGCCGGGCGCGGCGTACTTGTTGAAGGCCACGAGGTTGATGTTCGCGGCGTTGAGCATGAGCTCGATGCCCATCAGAATGGTGACGCTGTTGCGGCGCGTCACGACGGCGAAGAGGCCGAGCGCGAACAGGAGCGCGGCAACGACGAGGTAGTGGGTCAGTCCCAGCATGCGCGAGCCGTCAGTCCTCCCGCCGCGCGATCATGATCGCGCCCATGAGCGAGACCAGCAGCACGATGGAGGTACCTTCGAACACCAGGATGTTCCGGCCGAGGAAGCTCTGCCCGATCGCGCCGGGCGTGTAGGAGGGCAGCGTGGCGCCGGCCGCGGGCGGCGCCCAGTTGGTGCGGACCGCGACCGCGATGAGGAGCGCCGCCATCGCCGCCGCGACCGCGGCGCCCACCGCGGTCTGTTCGTTGCGCTGGCGGCCGCCCAGGCCGGTCCCCCCCTCCGTGAGCATGATCGCGAAGAGAATCAGTACGGTGATGGCGCCGGCGTAGATCAACACCTGGATGCCGGCCACAAATTCGGCGTTTAGGAGGATGTAGAGCCCGGTCACCCCGAGGAGCGCCGGCACGAGGGCGGCGGCGGCGTGCACGATATTGCCGCTCGTGACGATCACGGCGCCGGACCCCAGCGTGACCGCGGCGAGGAGGTAGAACACCACCGCCTCGCCGCTCACCGCCGCACCACGATGACGAAGAACGCCGTCACGACGAGATTCAACACCGACACCGGGATGAGGACCTTCCACGAGAAGCTGAGCATCTGGTCGATGCGGAAGCGCGGGTACGTCCACCGCACCCACATGAACACGAAGATCACCGCGTACAGCTTGATCACGAACCACAGCACGGGCGGCAGGAACGGCAGGCCGAGCCAGCCGCCGAGAAAGAGCGTCACGGCCATCGCCGCCATCGCGAACATCTCGCCGTACTCGCCCAACTGGAACAGCGCAAACCGCATGCCGCTGTATTCGGAGAAGTAGCCGGCGACGAGTTCGCTCTCGGCCTCCACCAGATCGAAGGGGACGCGGTTCACCTCGGCCGTCGCGGCGATGAGGAAGATGACGAACGCGACCGGCTGCTCGAGGACGTACCACAGATGATGCGGGCCGGACTGGCCGTTCACGATCGTCACGGTCGACAGCGAGCCGGCCAGGAGCGCCACCGTGACGAGCACGACACCCATCGGGATCTCATAGGTGACCATCTGCGCAGCGGACCGGAGCCCGCCGAGGAGCGCGTACTTGTTGTTGGAGCCCCACCCCGCCATGAGGATCCCGATGACGACGAGGGACGAGGTGGCGGCGAAATACAGCACCCCGATGTTGAGATCGCGGAAGATCAGCGGTCCCGAGCGTGTCGTGCCGAACGGGATGACGACGTAGTCGAGCAGCGCCGCCAGCGGCACCACGATGACCGCGCTGGCGAAGATCGTCCGGTCGGCCCGGGTCGGCACAATGTTTTCCTTCTGCAGCAGCTTGATCGTGTCGGCCAGCGTTTGCAGGAGGCCCTGAGGGCCGACGTGCTTCGGGCCGAGACGGCTCTGCATCCATGCGCTGATCTTGCGCTCGAGCAGCACGCCGAACATCGCGGCGACGAGCGCGACGCCGGAGAAGATGATGACCGTCCCGGCGGCCGCGCGGAGAACTTCCCAGCCCCAGGACATCGCCGGCCTACGTCCACTCCAGGGCGCCGCGGCGCCACGCGTAGGCGAGGCCGAGCACCAGGATCACCAGGAAGACCAGCATCTCCCAGAACGCGAGCGCCCCGAGATGGCGGGCCACGACGGCCCACGGATACAGGTAGATGATCTCGACGTCGAAGACCACGAAGACCAGCGAGAAGAGGTAGTACCGCACGTGGAACTGCGACCAGGCCTGGCCGATCGTCGGCACGCCTGACTCGTAGGTTTCAAACTTCTGCGGGTAGTTGCTGCGCGGGGAAATCAGCCAGATGATCAGGAGTGGGAGCGCGACCATCCCCGCGCCGATCAGCGCGAAAATCGCGACGTAGCCCCAATCCAGCAACATTCGCCGTTCCCCCCTCCGCACGCGCGCGGTGTGTCACGCGCGAGGATATCCCGGCTCCGGTCGGTGTATGAATGCATGGGTGCGTCCGTCGGAATGGTTCCGATCATCGTCGGGCGGCACGTGGCTGACCGTAGTATCCGCCGCGGGGCGGCGGCAACCCTTCACACTACAGCGACGCGACGGTCCTCCGCATCTCCGGCGACACGGTGGACAGCAGCCGCAGCAGCACCGTCGTGACCTTGCGGGCGTCGTGCCGGACCAGGCCGTCTTCGTTCAGGAGATCGTCCGCCACGCACCGGCAGCCGAGGGCCTCCACCGCCGCGACGTCCGCCTCCACCGGCTCGGCGCGCTCCTGCGCGTAGCGGGCGAGAAGCTCCGGGCTGCGCGGCGGGCGCGTGTTGACCAGCACGTAATCGCAGAGGCCGCGGCCGCCGGCCTCCAGCAGCACCCGGACGTGGTCCGACGCCCGGAAGCCGCGGGTCTCCCCGTGTTGGGTCATCACGTTGCAGACGAAGACCTTCACCGCCGCCGATCGCCGGATCGCATCCACGACGCCCTCGACGAGCAGGTTGGGCAGCAGGCTCGTGTAGAGGCTCCCCGGACCGATGACCACCAGGTCGGCGTCGGCGATCGCGTCGAGCACGTCGGCGAGCGGCGGGACCGACGCCGGTTTGAGGAAGACGCGCCGCACCGTCCGTCCCGCCTTCGTGATGGCCGACTCGCCTTCGACGACGCCGCCCTCTTCGAACTCGGCGCACAACGTGACGTCGTGCAGCGTGGTCGGCAGCACCCGGCCGCGAATGGCCAGCACCTTGCTGCACTCCTTGACCGCCGTCTCGAGGTCGCCCGCGACCTGCGTCATGCTGGCGATGAACAGGTTGCCGAAGCTGTGGCCGTCGAGGTCGCCGCCCTTGAACCGGTGCTCGAAGAGCCGGGTGAGCAGCGGTTCCGCCTCGGCCAGCGCGACGAGGCAGTTGCGGATGTCGCCGGGCGGGAGGACCCCCTGCTCGCGGCGCAGCCGCCCCGAGGACCCGCCGTCGTCGAACACCGTCACGACGGCCGTGATGTTGGTGGAGACCTTCTTGAGCCCGCGGAGCAGCGTGCCGAGCCCCGTGCCGCCCCCGAGGGCGACGATCTTGGGACCGCGCTGCAGCGCGCGCTGCTGCACCAGGAGTTCGACGAGGCGCGGATCGCCGCGCGGAAGGAAGACGTCGACGATCGACCGGATCGTCTCCCGCAGGCCGTACGCGATGAGGGCCAAGCCGATGAGCAGGAGCGCGGCGCCGCCCATCACCGGGGACAGGACGTGGCCGGTGACCGCGTACGCGACATCGACGCCGCGGATGATGGCGAGTTCCAGCAGGCCCAGCAGCTTGACGTCGACGATCAGCGCCACGCCGGTGCTCACGAGAAGCACGCCGGCGGCGATGACGACGATGTACCGCTTCACGCCGAGACCGGGCTCGAACCAGCGGATCCACTGGCGCAGCGCGGCGCGCATGCGCGCGGCGGGCCCCCCGCCGTTCAGGGCGGCCGCCGGTCCGCCGGTCTTGCCGGCCGCGGCACCCGGGATCATTCTTTCCTCACGTCCCGGTGCTTGAGGCGCACGGTGTAGCCGAGGGAACGGATGAACTGCGCGAGATCTTCGCCGATCACCACCGACCGGTGCTTCCCGCCGGTGCAGCCGACGGCGATCGTCAGATGCGACTTGCCTTCGGCCGTGTAGCGCGGCAGGAGATACCCCAGCATGTCGTGGAGGCGCCGCTGGAACTCCCGTGTGTCGTCCGACCGCAGCACGTATTCGCGCACTTCCGGGCTGCTGCCCGGGAGGGCCCGCAGCGTCTCGACGTAGTGCGGGTTCGGCAGGAATCGCACGTCGAACACGAGGTCCGCGTCGATCGGCACGCCGAACTTGTACCCGAATGTCGTGACCCCCACGGTGAGCGTGCGGTCGGCGTTGGTGCGCACAAACGCTTCGGCCAGCTCTTCCCGGAGCTCGCGCGCCGTGAGGGCGCTCGTATCGATGACCTTGTGGGCCCGTTCCTTGAGCGGCTGAAGGCGGCGGCGCTCGCTGCGGATGCCGTCGAGGACGCTGCCGCCGAGCGGGTGCTTGCGGCGCGTCTCTTCGAACCGCCGCACCAGCACCTCGTCGGAGGCGTCGAGGAACAGGATCTGCGCCCGGATGCCCATGC
>DATGHZ010000036.1:0-131797 GCA_035307565.1 bacterium
CGATTTCCCGCCCTCCCGGACGAGCCGAACAGCTTCCTCCCGGAACTCCGGCGGGTAGGGCGCCTGCCTCCGTCCCATCGTGGACCTCCCCCGGGGCTATTGCCCCAACGGTAGAATGTCCACGAAACCGGGTCAACTTCAGGCTTGGATCTCGATGACGATGGAATGGACAGTGTTGCTACATCAGGAGTTGCTGGGTGCTGTCCTTAACGCGGGTCGGACGGGCCGTTCAGGTGCTCGGGGCGAACCGGGGGTAGATCCAGCGTTTCCCGGCACAAAAAGGGGAGCGAAAAACCGCTCTGAAGCCCAGAAAATCTGGGGACGTGATAGCCGAATGCCCCAACCAGTAAGGAATTAACAAGGACCGCGAACCGCTCGATTGGATCCATGCCTGGTGCTGCAGAAACTAGCATGCATACGAGGCGGTTCAGGTGATGAGCGGTTTAGACGTTTTCGCCTGATAGTCGCGTCGTCTTTTGACCCGTTCCAGAAGTTCGGCGAGTGCAACGCTGCTATGAACCAGCTTGCCGTACCAGTACAGCGTATCTGGCTGGCCGTGTTGCGTGAGAAGTTAAAGATGGGGTTGGGAACGAGCAGGCGGGTTCGCCTGGCCGGTGAAATGGCCGATCTGCGGTACCGACGTCGCCCCGGGGGCCTGGACGGCGAGGCTAGGTAAGCACGCCGCCCTGCGCGTGCACAGCGCCTACGTGCGCCACCAGCCCGTTGGGGAAGATAAGCGCCGTACTGTCCGCGCCCTGGCGCACGACCAGCGGTGGGCCGAATACGCTGACGAGTACTAGGGGAGGACGGCCGATCCCGACTATGACCGGGAGGAAGAACGGGCCGGCGGACGTATCGCGCGGCAATTGGAGATCCAAGCAACCGCCCCAGGCACTCCCGGCGGCGATTACCACCCCGTGCGCCACAAGCAGATCAATGCCGCACCCCGTCTCGCGCTCGAACCGGGCCGCTGCCTCACCTCCCTCTGTTGCCGGCATGCCGAGCGTGACTGGCCCGAGCGCAAGTCCGGGCACGATCGTCGTGCGGGCCGGCTGGCCGAGGGCTGGGGGGACGATGGCGGCCGTCAGGGCGAGAGCAACGATGGCTCTGTCGCCGGCACCAAAACTGAAGGCTTCCCGGCATGATTTGTGTCCAGGACACCTGGAATCGCGAATTCAATCAGCGTCTGGAGGGTGCTGGAGGGTGTTGCCCAGACCGTGTGCGGGTCTCCGTATCCGTGAGAATCCCGTGGGGTGCCAATGAGGATTCCTATGATTAGGCCCGTACGAAATGACAGAATCGGCGCCCCGCTCATCCCTGGTCTGAGAGCATGGTCGCTGTGAAAGCAGAGGAATCCGTGAAGGCACTCGGGGAGGGTTGTGAGGACAGCCTCGGTGATGTGCCCAGCGGAATATCCAACCACGAGAGCGCGATCGCCTGACCAGGGAGCAACCGTGGCAAGGATGGGGAACATACGGATGGCTCTTGGATCTACCCGGATTCCGACAGAGGCATCGACTCCAGGCCGATTGATGTAGCCAAGAACGGCCATCTGCTCAAACCCCTCTGCCAGCCTCACAATACGGGGAACGTCACAGTGCCCCGCAGTGACGTAGACGGAAACGGGCATCGAGCCAGCATGACCCCGTGCGGCTGCATACCAGCCCGTGCAGCTCACTGGCAAGCCGGGGAGGTCAGCAAGGATCGGAAAAGTGACAGACAATAGCGTCATCCACGGGCCTGCGGGCTGCGCCAAGCCGGTGCTGGGGGCGGCGAGAGCAATTGCGATGCCAAAAACAGCTAGCAGAAACCGCACGGCCCATCTCCCTTCTTGCACTCAGACTAAGGGAGACTGGGCGCTCACGTCATCGAGGGGAATAGGTAGGAGAGTAAGAATTTCGTTTTCAGCAAACTACTTATTTCCACGTAGGGAGCTAAAAGGCACCTGCCCACTATTCAACGCTGCATAATTCCGTGACCGGTGTGCCAAGGGGTTTAATCTGAAGAGCGGTTCATGTTGAGAACCTACTGCTGTCAGTCGGGTTAAGCGATTGCAGTCCGTGCTTGACTGCCCAAACAGCAATTTGCGTCCGGGAGTTCACCTTCATCTTATTAAGGAGATTCCGAACATGAGTCTCGGCTGTTCGTTCCGTAATTCCCAATTGAGAGGCGATCTCGCGATTGGCTAGCCCTTGCGCGATCAGCGCGGCAACCTGTTGCTCTCGAGGCGTTAGGAGGCTCACCTCCTTCTCGCTCGTTGGTTTCTCTGGTTCCTTGGTCTCGGGTGGGCTGGTTTCTGTCGCAGTCAGCGCGTACTCGATGGCCTGCTCCAGCGTCATCGTTTGCCCCTCCGCCCACGCCGCGTTAAAGGCTTCCTCGTTAAGGGTGGCGCGTATCATGGCGAGAGGACGATCGTAATCGGAACGGTGCGTTGGTGGAAGAGGAAAGTCCAAAGCTTTGCGGAAAGCCGTCGCGGCTGCGAGTAATCGCACTGCCCGTCCAGGCTGTCCTTCCGCAGCGGCCAGGTCCGCACACGCCTCCAGCAGGTAAGCGAAATAGGGGTCCCCCAACACTTCGGCTGTAGCCAGCCCCTCGCGGTAGAAGGAACGCGCGTCCGCGTAGTTGCCCTGGTCGAATGCCACCAACCCGAGACTCCACAGCGCGAAGATGATCAGTCGTCCCTGGCCTAGCTCCCGACTTCGCGTCAGGCTCTCCTCAAGGAGGGGGCGGGCCGAAGCATAATCCCCTTGGTGCCAAGCTACATGCCCCAGGGTCCCGAGCGTCTCGGCGATGCCTTGCCTAGCCCCTATCTCGTGGTATATCGACAGGCATTCGTTAAAGAAAGAACGTGCTGAAGGAAAGTCGCCCTCGTGCGAGGCCAAAAATCCCAGACTGTGGATTGCATCGGCAAGACCGCGCCTATCCCCCAATTCTCGATAGATGGACAAACTTTCCTCATAGAGTAACCGCGCCGTCGCATAGTCTCCTCTTCGAAGGGCCAGGAGCCCGGTCGCGTCGAGTGCCTTTGTGCGTTGGACCGCGGATCCATGTATTTTCAGCGCTTCCATGAGCCATCTGTAGCCCTCCGTGAAGTGACCGCGTACCAACCAGAATCTGCCCAGCGCGCCGACCAGCCGTAACCCTGACTCTGCAGTGTTCTTGATGGACCATTCCAACGCGGCTCGCAAATTATCATGCTCTGCCTCTAGCCGGTTTACCCACACCTCCTGCTCAGCGCCTTCTAGTTTCGGTTCAATCTCTTCTGCCAGCCTAAGGAAGAAGTCAAGGTGACGGCCCAGAATTTCTTTACTTTCTTCTAACTCCTGGAGCCTATCTCGGCCATACTGTCGGACCGTCTCAAGCAACCGGTACCGTGCTTCTGCCCCCTTCACTTCCATCATGACTAACGACTTGTCCACGAGGCGAGTCAGCAGGTCCAGGATGTCCGTCGCCGCAACACAGTCTCCTGCGCAGATGGCCTCGGCCGCGCCCAGCGTCCATCCTCCTGCAAACACTGACAGCCGCCGCAAAAGAATTCTCTCTTTGTCTGCCAACAAGCCATAACTCCAGTCCATGGTCGCCTGGAGCGTTTGGTGGCGGGGGAGGGCCGACGAGCTACCTCCCGTGAGAAGGCGGAACCGGTCATCGAGCTTTGCTGCAATTTGCTCGGCCGCGAGTACTCTTGCTCGTGCGGCCGCGAGCTCGATGGCCAAGGGGATGCCATCAAGCCTGTGGCAGACCTTCACCACCGCAGGGGCGTTAGCGGCTGTGAGGTCGAACGTCGGCTGGACAGCGCGCGCCCGCTCCACGAAGAGGCGCACCGCTTCATACTGCTGGAGGTGGTCGAGAGAGGGGAGGCGTCCAGAGCCTGGGAGCGACAATGACGGAACGCGCCACAGCGTCTCTCCCGGTACGCCGAGCGCCATCCTGCTTGTCGTGAAGATACGGAGGTGTGGACAGCTGGATAGCAACGCGTTGGCAAGTTGCACGCAAGCCGACTGGAGGTGCTCGCAATTGTCCAGTACGAGGAGCAACGACTTGCGGCGCAGAGCACCTACCACCGTGTCGGTCAACGTACAGGCCGGCTGCTCCGATACGCTCAGGACGGAAGCGACTGCCTGAGGGACGAGAGCGGGGTCAGCGACGGACGCCAATTCGACGACCCATACTCCGTCCGCGAAATCTTCAAGCACCTCCGTCGCAACTTGGAAGGCGAGCCGGGACTTGCCGGCCCCCCCGGCGCCTGTGAGGGTCAGGAGGCGAGTCCTAGACAAAAATCCCTTGACCTGCGCGACCTCTCGCTCCCGGCCGATGAAACTCGTCAATTGGATAGGTAGACTGTTGGGTCCGGCAATCTGAGGATCGGCCATGCACGGCCTCCTCGCACGTGGGACCATCGGTCGCTACTTTCCGGCGACGTTCGGCGGTGCCCCCCGTAGCTCCTCGGGGAGGGTTTGCCCCGCAGGGCTGAACAGGCCCTGGCGACTTCGAGGCCTTTTCTCTGCCTGAGAGCCCCTCGGCGCGAAGGGTTTCCGCAGCGCCACGAGTCGCGTTGCTGGTGCCGCCCGCTTCAGCGCCACAGAAAGCTCAGTACGCGTAGACTTGGTCCCTCACGGGAATCATGCCACGATGGAATGGACAGTATTGCTTCATAAGAAGTTCCTGGGTGCTGCTTCTACCGCGGAAAGCAGAATCCGGCTTATGACGGCCGATTGTCGTTCGTTCGCATCTACATTCGTCAGCCTGCGAGGTCCTATACTCGATGGCCGCCGACCGACCGAGAGGAGACGCACGACAGACCACCAAAGGGAAGGCGAGAACGGCAAGGGGGGCACTTAACACGGCCAACGCTGTCAAGAAATGTCCCCGGTGTCAGCACGAGAACCGCTCAGAGGCCAAGTTCTGCGAAGAGTGCGGCGGGCCGCTGACTCGTCCATGCCCGAACTGCGGCGAGCAACTCTCCGCCTCCGCTAAGTTCTGTTCGGAGTGTGCACATCCCGTCGTGGGGCCAGTCGTGCAATCGCGCTTTGACTCGCCCCGGGCGTACACTCCCAAACACCTCGCCGAGAAGATCCTGACCTCCAAGGGCGCCCTTGAAAGGCGAGCGCAAACAGGTCACGGTGCTGTTTGCGGATCTGAAGGGTTCCCTCGAGCTCTTGGCAGACCGCGACCCTGAGGAGGCCCGGAACATCCTCGACCCGGTCGTGGAACGGATGATCGAGGCCGTCCATTGGTACGAGGGAACGGTAAATCAGGTCATGGGCGACGGCATCATGGCGCTCTTCGGCGCGCCGATCGGACATGAGGACCACGCCGTCCGCGCCTGCTATGCGGCGCTGCGAATGCAGCGGCGGGTCACCCTCTACGCGGACGAGATCCAGCGTGCGGGCGGCACGCCGGTGCAAATCCGCGTGGGGCTCAATTCGGGCGAGGTCGTCGTGGGCTCGATCGGCAATGACCTGCACATGGACTACACCGCCGTCGGCCAGACGACCCACTTGGCCGCGCGGATGGAGCAGATGGCGAAGCCCGGATCCGTACTGGTCACCGGTGACACCCTGGCTCTAGCGGAGGGCTACGCCCAGGTCCGGCCGCTCGGGGCGGTCACGATAAAGGGGCTCGAGACGGCGATGCAGGTGTACGAGCTGATCGGGCACGGGCCGGCCCGGTCCCGCCTGCAGGTCAGCGCCGCGCGCGGCCTAACTCGCTTTGTCGGGCGCACGGGTGAGCTGCAGCAATTGGCGCAGGCGCTCGAGCGCGCCGCAGCCGGACACGGGCAGATCGTCGCCGTCGTAGGCGAGGCCGGGGTGGGGAAGTCGCGGTTGTTCTGGGAGTTCACGCGGTCGCACCGCATCCACGGCTGGCGGCTGCTCGAAAGTGGCTCGGTCTCCTATGGGACGGCCACGCCGTACCTACCCGTCATTGAGCTGCTGAAGTCGTATTTCGGGATCCAGGACCGCGACGGCCAGCGGGAGATCCGCGAACGCGTGGTGGGCAAGCTGCTGATACTGGACCGCGCGCTCGAGCCGCTCCTGACTCCGTTGCTAGGGTTGCTAGATGTCCCCATCGACGATGACGCGTGGACCACTCTCGATCCTCCGCAACGCCGTCGGCGCACCATGGACGCCGTCAAGCGGCTACTGCTTCGGGAGAGTCAAGTCCAGCCGCTGCTTGTCGTCTTCGAGGATCTCCACTGGATCGACTCGGAGACTCAGGCGTTGCTCGACGGCTTGATCGAAAGCCTCGCGGCCTCTCGCGTTTTACTCCTCGTCAACTATCGGCCCGAGCACGAGCATGCCTGGGGGCGCAAGACCTCCTATGTCCAGTTGCGGATCGACCCGCTGCCGCCCGAAAGCGCAGAGGAGCTGCTCAATGCGCTGCTCGGTGAGGACCTCACCCTCGAGCCGCTGAAGCGGTTGTTGATCGAGCGGACCGAGGGGAACCCGTTCTTCCTGGAAGAGAGCGTGCGGGCTCTTGTCGAGATCGGGGCCCTGCTGGGGGAGCGTGGCGGCTATGAGCTGGCGCGCCCCCTACCAATCATCCAGGCGCCGGCCACGGTGCAGGCAGTGCTGGCCGCCCGCATCGACCGGTTGCCGCCTGGCGACAAATCGCTCTTGCAAATGGCGGCGGTGGTGGGAAAGGACGTTCCGTTTGCGCTGCTCCAGGCGATTGCCGAGCGCACCGAAGACGAGCTACGCGCTGCACTCGACCGCCTGCAGAGCGGAGAGTTCCTGTACGAGACCAGTTTCTTCCCAGAGCTCGAGTACGCGTTCAAGCATGCCCTGACCTACGAAGTGGCCTACGGCAGTCTGCTCCAGGATCGGCGCTGCAGCCTCCACGGCCAGATAATGGAAACCATCCAGCGACTCTATCCGGACCGACTGCCCGAACACGTCGAACGTCTGGCTCACCACGCGCTCCGGGGCGAGGCGTGGGAGAAGGCGGTCGTCTTTCTCCACCAAGCTGGCATGAAGGCGGCGGAACGCTGCGCCTATCGTGAGGCGACAGCCTGTTACGACCAGGCGCTCGACGCGCTCCAGCACCTCCCGCGGGATCGGGAGTGGCGGGAGCGAGCGAGCGACATTCACCTCGAAGCCAGCCGCGGATTGATGGCGCTGGGCCACCGGGAGAAGAGCGTTGATCACGCTCGCGAGGCCGAGGCCCTCGCCGAGTCACTGGGCGATGAGCGTCGGCTGGGGCAGGCTCTCGCGGTCCTAGCGATCCGCGCCCGGAACTGGGGTGACTCGGACCGCGCGCTTGAGCTGGGCCAGCGGGCATTTGGCTATCGCCATGCACCTCAATGACGTCGCTCTCCAGACATCCGTGAATCACCTCCTGGCCTGGACATGGCAGGCCACGGGGAACTACCGTCAGAGTGCGGAGGTCTTCCGCCGGATAGCCGAAGCTCTGCAAGGCGAACGGCGATACGAGACCTTAGGCACCACCAACACCCTGGGATCAGTCAACTCACGAGCGCACCTCGTCTGGAACCTCGCTGAGATGGGCGAGTTCACGGAGGCGATGGCGCGCAGCGAAGAGGCCGTCTGCTCCGCCCGCGAGGTCGATCATGTCGGCAGCCTTGTCTGGGCATACCGGAGTCTGGGTTTCGTCTTCCTCCGCCGAGGCGCGATCCTCGAGGCCATCCCACCGCTAGAGCGCTCCGTCGAACTGTGCCGGGCGGCCGAGGTACGCGTCCTTTTTGACATCACAGCGGCGCATCTCGGGTACGCGTATGCGCTGTCGGGTCGCCTCCCGGAGGGCGTGACCCTCATGGAGGAGGCGCTTGCGGCCCCCGAGGCGACGGGCACCACCCACCGTCCGCTCCTCCTCGCCTATCTCGGCGAGGCGCATCTCCTGGCCGGTCGCAGGAACGATGCGGTCGCGGTTGCCGGCCGCGCTCTCGACCTCGTGCATCGTCAGAAAGAGCGCGGCAACGAAGCGTGGGTCCTGCGTCTTCTCGGCGACATCGCCGCGCACGACGACAGTCCCAACTCGGAAACGGCCGAGGGGCACTATAACCAGGCCCTCGCTAGGGCCAACGAGCTTGGGATGCGCCCGCTGGCCGCCCACTGTCACCTCGGCCTCGGCAAGCTGCTCCGACAGTCCGGCGACCGGACAAAGGCCGCGGAGCAGCTGGCGACCGCGGCCAAGATGTACCGCGAGATGAACATGGGCTTCTGGCTAGAGAAGGCGAGCAGGTCTTGAACCCGCTACGTTGAGCAATCCTTCGTAAGACGCAATTTGTGTTCGGAAAGAAGAGTAGTCTCGTCGTTCCCCAACCGCACCGATCACACGGCTGATCCGTCAAGCAACCCTGGAAAGCACCCACGATCGCGTATCCCTGCGAACAACTCTCCGACGGATTGGTTATGGGCAAAGCCCTCGACGACCGGGCCGGGTGCGCGGTATTGATCAAAACGCTCGAGGCGCTGGCCGGCGGCGGCGGAGGACTGGACGGCACGCTCGTCTGCGCGTTTACGATCGGGGAAGAAACCGGCCTCCGGGGCGCCCGGACCGCCGCGTACCAGATCGAGCCGGACGTGGCGCTCGCGATCGAAGGCACCATCGCGGCTGATCTACCCGGCGTGTCCGGCCCGAAGCGGGTCACGAGCCTTGGGCGCGGCCCGGCGATCACGATCGCGGACCGGTCGATGGTGGTGCGGCCCCAACTCGTCCAGGCGCTCGAGCGCGTGGCGGAGACGCAGGGGATTCCGTACCAGCACAAACGGCCCGCCTACGGCGGCACCGATGCCGGCGCCATCCACACCAGCGGGCGCGGCGTGCTCGCCGGCTCAGTGTCCGTGCCGTGCCGGTATATTCACTCGCCGCTCAGCCTGCTCCGGGTAAGCGATTTCGAAGCCACCGTGCGGCTCGCCACGGCGTTTGTCCGCGAGGTGCCCCGGCTGTTCGAATAACTAGGCGGGCGCCTCCGGAAAGGGGGGAAGCGTCGGCAGGTCGCGCTGGCCGGCCCGCTCGAGCAAGCGTGCCATTTCGCTGTACGCGTCGCGTTCTTCTTCCAGCACGAGGTTTGTGACCTGAAGCCAACGGCGGTGCAGCTCCGATGTCTCGCCCACCAGCGCGGCCAGGACGGCCGCTACCGACGCGCGGTCCTCGCCCGCGATCGCGGATGCGGCCTGTTCACGCAATTCGCGCCGCCGGCCCATGAACTGGGTCACCTGGATGCCGAATTCCTTGAGCACCTGGCGCGCCTGGAACTCTTCCATTGCACCCCTCCGCTCGGCGTGACGCTCGCGGGGCGAGCCGTCGCACGACGCGCCGAAGATTCCCTTTTCCGGCCCGGAAACCCTGGGTGAGCACGCCGGACCGCCGCGCCGGCGGCACGGTATACTCGGGCCGTGATCGGCGTTATTCTTGCCGGCGGCGAGAGCCGGCGCATGGGCCGCGACAAGGCCTTCCTGCCATTCGGCGGAGGCACGCTCGTCGAGGCGGTGGCGGCGCGGCTGCGGGAAGCGGGCACCGACGTGCTGGTCGTCGCACGCGATCCCGCGCCCTTTGAGGCGCTGGGCCTGCGGACCGTGCCCGACGCCCTGCCGGAACGGAGGTCGCTCGTCGGAATCTATACGGGGCTGCTGCATGCCGGCGGGCCCGCGTTCGTGTGCGGCTGCGACATGCCGTACCTCTCTCCGCCGCTGATCCGGCACATGGGCGGCCTCGCCGCCTCGGCGGACGTGGTCATGCCGCGCCTCAAGGATTACGAACCGCTGCACGCGGTCTACACGCCGGCCTGCCTCGAGCCCATCCGGCACGTCCTCGCGGTGGGCGGGCGCAACGCGGACGTCCTCGCCAGCGTGCGCGCGCGCATTCTGGAGGAATCGGAGCTGCGCCGCTTCGACCCGGACCTGCGTTCCTTCCTCAACGTCAACACGCCGGAGGAATACGCGGCTCTCCGGTGACGCGGCGGGCCGGGCCGGTCGCGGAAAGCCGCCGGCGCCCGCCCTACGGCGTCTCGGTGATCCGCCGCAACTCGGTCAACACCCGGCCGAGCGCGTCGATCTCCTTCCCATAGGTCGCGAAGTCCCCGGCACGCAGCGCCGCCTGGGCCCGGGCGTAATGCGCGTTCGCCTCTGCGACAAGGGACGCGACGCGGCCGGTGTCCGGCGCGGGGATCGAAGGGGCGCGCCCGGCCGGTCCTGCCGGCGCAGTCGCGCCCGCGCGGCCGGCCGGCGCGGCAGGCGCAATCGCGGACGGCAGCGTGCCGAAGATGCGGGCCACGGCCTCCTCGAGTGTGGGCTCCATCGCGATCTGGGCGCCGTACGCGACGATGACACGCTTGAGCTCGGGGAGCGCACTCCCCTGCGCCTGCAGGTAGAGCGGCTCGATGTACAAGAGCGACGCCGCGATCGGGACGACGAGCAGGTTGCCGCGGATGACCTGGGAGCCCTGCTGGTTCCAGAGGGTCAGCTGGCTGCTGATCGTCGGGTCCTGGTTGATGCGCGCCTCGATCTGCATCGGCCCGAAGACCGTCGTATCCTTCGGAAACCGGTACACAAGCAGGCGGCCGTAGTTCGGCGCATCGCTCCGGGCCGCCATCCACGCCACCATGTTGTCCTTGCCGGACGGCGTGAACGGCAGAATGAGAACGAACTCCTCGCCGCGTTTCGGATCGAGTTTCAAATTCACATAATAGGGCTCCACGGGCTGGGGCGATCCACCGAACAGCTCGGTGGGAGTCCCCCACAGGTCTTCGCGGTTGTAGAAAACGCGCGGGTCCTTCATATGAAATGTCGCGTATACGTCCGCCTGGATCGTGAAGAGATCCACGGGATACCGGACGTGCGCGGCCAGCGCCGCCGGCATTTCGGCGCGGGACCGCAGCAACCCCGGATAGATGGCGCCGTAGGTGCGCAGCAGCGGATCGGCGGGCTCGAACGCATACAACCGCACCGTGCCGTCGTAGGCGTCGACGACGGCCTTCACGGAGTTGCGGATGTAATTGAGATCGCCGGTCGGGCGCGAATACGGATACATTGCCGTCGTCGTGTAGCCGTCGAGGATCCAGTACAGCCGCCCCTCGGCCAGCACCAGGTACGGGTCGCGGTCCAGCCGCAGAAACGGCGCGACGCGGGCGACCCGGTCGCGGACGTCGCGGTGGATCAGCACGCGGCTGGCCGGTGTGATGTCGTTGCTGAGCAGCAGTGAGGCGGCCCCCAACCGCGATGCGAAGGCGAACCGGGCGAGCGGCGCGCCGAGCGGTACGCCGCCGCGGCCGGCGTACGTAGTGTAGACGTTCTGGTCGCCCTGCGCGTAGTCGAGTTCCTTGTTGCGGGTGTCGACGACGACGTACGGCGTGGTCACGAGGCTGTAGTACAGTTCGGGCCGGGTCACGGTCAGCCCGACCGAGCTCTGGGGCGGGATGTCTTTAATGTAGAATTCCGGCAACCCCTCGGCGGAGATCCGGTTCACGGGAGTCATCACCAAGCCGAAGCCGTGGGTGAATACCAGGTGCTCGTTCACCCACGTGCGGGCCGGATCCGGCAGGCGGTTCGCGTCGAGCTCGCGCGCGGACAACATCACCTGCTGTTCGCGGCCCGCGATCCGGTACCGGTCGATGCCGACGTCCGTGAACGTGTAGTACAGCCGCAGACTCTGCAGCTGGGCGTAGGTGCGCAGCAGCGGCCGGTAGTCCCACAGACGCACACTGTCGAGCACCGTGCGGTTGCCCGCCAGCACCGCGGGCGTCAGTGTCAGCGAGGCCGGAAACAACTGCTCGTCGACGCCGTCCAGCCCGTAGGCGCGCCCCGTCGAGGCGATGCTATTGCGGATGTACGGCTGCTCGCGGTCAAATTCGTTCGGGGCGACCTCGACCTGCTGCACGAACGCGGGATAGGCAACCGTGCCGCCGATCCAGAGGACCAGCAGTGCCACCAGCGCGCCGACGGCGGGCCGCATCGTCCGCGCGCGTGCCGACGCGAGCAGGAGAATGCCGGTGAGCGCCGACAGGACGGCGAGTCCCGTGAGCACGGGCAGCGTCGCGTGCAGATCGGTGTACCCGGCCCCATAGACGGCCCCGTGCGGCGAATACAGGATGCCGTACCGGTCCAACCAGAACCCGGCGCCGCGAAGCAGGACCAGGATGCCCGCGAGCACGCTGAGATGAACGCGCACCCCCCGCGGCACCGCCCACACGCCCCGGATGGCGAGCGGCACAAGATCGAGATAGTAGGCGGCGGCGGAGCCGAGCAGGGCGATAAAGAACCACCCGAAGAGCCAGCCGTAGACGGCCTGATACGCGGGCAATGTAAAGACGTAGAAACCGACGTCCCGGCCGAACACCGGATCCCGCGCGCCGAAGGGCGCCTGATGCAGGAACGCCTGAAACACCGGCCACTCGCCGGCGGCGCTCAAGCCCGCGATGACCGCCACCGCCCCGATGACGGCCGCCGCCAGGCGGCCCGGCGTGAGCCCGCCGACGAACCGCCGGTAGCTCCGGGTCCCGCCGACCGGCCGCAGCTCGACGACGCGCGCGAGCGGGCGGAGCCGCAGCAGCGGCCGCGCGTTCACATAAAGGATGAGGAAGACCGAACCCGCCGCCGCCGCGGCCACGGCGACGCTCGAGATGAACGGCACCCAGAACACCGCGCGGTAGCCGACTTCGCCAAACCACAGCCATTCCGTGTACCATCGGGCGGCCGCGGGATAGATGAGGAGCGCGGCCACGAGCACGGCGAGCAGCCACCGCCGCGGTCTCACGGCAGCTTTTCCTCGCCTGGACGCGGGCCGTGATGATAGAATACGAACCGGAGGGTGCCATGATCACACGCGATCAGGTTATCGAGGTACTCAAGACGTGCTTTGATCCGGAGATCCCCGTCAACATTTGGGACCTCGGGCTCATCTACGACATCACGGTCGTCGAAGACGTCGTCCACATCAAGATGACCCTGACGGCGGTGGGCTGCTCGCTCGGCCCGCAACTCGTCTCCGAGATCGAGTCGAAGCTGCTGGGCCTCGACGGCATCGAAGACGCGAAGGTGGAGATGGTCTGGAATCCGCCGTGGTCGCCCGAACGGCTGAGCGACGACGGCCGCCTGTCGCTGCAGGCCATGGGATTTCCGCTCTAGCGGCCGCGGCTTACCCGCACCGCCCGCAGTCCATCCCCGCATGATGCCCGAACGCGGCGCGGTTGAGATCGTTGTCGCCGACGACGATCTGCTCTTTTCATCGCGCCTCTCCGCGTCGTTGACCCGGTTGGGATACCGATGCGTCCTCGCGCGAACGGCGGCGGCGCTCGAAGCGGCGCTGCGGGAGGCCGCCGGACGAGACCGGCCGCGCGCGGTAATCGTGAACCTGGCGGCCCGCCATTTTGACGCCGCGGAGGCGGTCCGCCGGCTCAAGGCCGGCACCACGACACAGGGTATTCCGGTGCTGGGATTCTGCGGGCACCGCGACGTCGCGCGCGCCCAGGCGGCGAAGGAGGCCGGATGCGACGCGATCACCACGAACGGTGTTGTGGCCGCGGATCTCGAACGCGTGCTGAGGCCGCTCGTGGGACCCATCACTCCCCCCACCGGTGCCGTGTAGGCCGCCGGCACGCCGCGTGCTTCGGGCACGGCGAGATGCCTCCTGTACGGCGCGATATGCTAATTCCAGTTGTTGAGATGGGAGGGACACGACAATGACTGATCCGGGGCGCGAGGAAGTCGCGACGCTGGCCGGCGGATGCTTCTGGTGCCTCGAGGCCGTGTACGCGGACCTCGACGGCGTCCTGCGGGTCGAATCCGGCTACGCCGGCGGGACGGTGGCAAACCCGTCGTACCAGCAGGTCTGCACCGGCACCACCGGACACGCCGAGGTGGTGCAGATCGCGTTCGATCCACGCGAGATCACGTACCGGGATCTCCTCGAGGTGTTCTTCAATATCCACGATCCCACCACGCTCAACCGTCAGGGAAACGACATCGGCAGCCAGTACCGGTCCGCCGTCTTCTATCATTCGGCCGAGCAGAAAGCGGCGGCGGAGCAGATGATCCGCGAGCTCAGCGAGGCGCGCCGGTGGGGCAACCCGATCGTCACCGAGGTGACACCGTTCACCGTGTTCTACAGGGCGGAGCCGTACCATCAGGAGTACTTCGCCCACAATCCGCACCAACCATACTGTCAGGCGGTCGTGGGCCCCAAGGTCGCCAAGTTCAGAAAGCAGTACGGCGAGCGCCTGAAGAAGACGGCCGCCACCTAGGTCAAAGACGCGCGGGGAGGCATCGAGGATGAGCAGCCGCATCGAGGCATTGATTCAAGCGTACGCCGACGGGCCGGGGCTGCTCGAGACGGCCGTCGCCGGCATCCCGGACAAGGAATTACATTTCACGCCGGGGCCCGGGCATTGGAGCATCCATGAAAACGTCGTCCACGTGGCCGATTGTGACATCGTGGCGGCGGCGCGCATGCGGTACGTGATCGCGGAGCCCGGCGCCACGCTCGTCTCCTTCGACCAGGAAAAGTGGGCACCGGCCCTCGACTATCGCTCGCAGCCGCTCGGCGAGGCGCTCGCCCTGTTCCGCGCGATTCGCGCGTCGACGACCGCCATGCTGCGGCGCGCGCCCGCGGAAACGTGGGAGCACATCGGCATCAATACCGAGGCCGGACCGCAAACGCTCGAGTGGCTTGTCGAGCATTTCGCGGATCACGTCCCCTATCATCTGCGCACGATCGCCAAGCGTCGCGCGCAGTACGCGCGGGCGACGGGCTGACGTAGCCTACCCGATCGGCGGCCGGCGGTCGGCCCACGGCGCGGCCGCTTCGAACGCCGCCGCGGCCGTCAACACCCGCGCATCCTGCCGCCAGCCTGCCACAATCTGCAGGCCCACCGGCAGTCCGTCCTCGCTGAACCCACACGGCACCGTGATCGCCGGGTACGCGCTGAAGTTGAACGCGTACGTCGGCAGCAGCATGTCGATATGCTGTGTCATCGGCCGCCCCGCGATCTCGGCGGGCATCGGATCGTCGAGCGGGGTTGCGGTTACCGCGGCCGCCGGCAGCAGCAGAAGGTCGTAGCGCTCGAAGAAGCGGCCCAGCCGGTGGTGGTACGCCGTGCGCTCCGCCTCGGCGCGGCCCACGTCGGCCGCCGTCAAGCTCAAACCGAGATCGAGGCGGCGCACAAGCACGGGATCCATCTCGTCGCGCCACCGCGGCAGATACTTGCCGTAGCTCGCGAGCCGGACCGTCGCGTTGATGGCGAGGAACGGCTCCATGATGTGCCCGATCTCGGGGGACGCCGGTTCGACGTGCGCGCCGAGTTCCCCGAACCGCGCCGCCGCGGCTTCGCACACCGCGGCCACGCCCCGATCGACGGCCGCGGCCCCGCCGAGGTCGGGCGTCCAGGCGGCCCGGAGCCCCCGGACCTGCGCGCCCTCCGCGAGACGCGTCCAGTCCTCGCCGGTGTGCGGCAGCGCGAGCGGATCGCGCGGATCAGGGCCGGTCATCACCGAGAACATGAGGGCGGCGTCCGCCACGGTGCGCGCGATCGGGCCGTTCGTCGACATCGCGTTCCAGCCCGCGGCCGCCGGGTAGCGCGCCACGCGCCCCTGCGACGGCTTGAAGCCCACCACACCGCACCAGGCGGCGGGCTGGCGGATCGAGCCGGCGAGATCGCTGCCCTCGGCCAGCGGGCCGAGACCGGCGGCGACCGCGGCGGCCGCGCCACCGCTCGATCCGCCGGCCGACCGGTCGCTTCGCCACGGGTTCCGGGTCGCGCCGAAGATGCGGTTGTCCGTAAACGGCTTGCAGCCAAACTCGGGCGTGTTCGTCTTGCCGAGCAGGATCGCGCCGGCTGCCCGGAGCCGTTCCACGAGGACGGCGTCCTCATCGGGGACATGGTGCTCAAAGATCTTGGACCCCATCGTCGTGCGGATGCCGCGCGTCGGCGTGAGATCCTTCAGCGAGTACGGCACGCCGTGGAGCGGACCAAGGGTCGCGCCGCGGGCGACCGCACTCTCGGCGGCCCGCGCCGCCTCGCGCGCCCGCTCCGCCGTCACGGTGACGTAGGCGTTGACGGCCGGGTTGATCCGCTCGATGCGCTCGAGCACGGCGTCGACCGCGTCCACCGGCGAGAGGGCTTTACGCCTGATGAGACCGGCGAGCTCGCAGGCCGGCGTCCAGCATAGCTCCGCGTTCATGCCACCGCCTCCGGTATTCTCCGCCCTCGCGGGAACCGTTGACCGTTACCGGGAGGGCTTGCCGCTCCCGGTCTCTATCCGCGACGGCGTGCCGTACGTGTAGAACGTGTCCGGCAGCGGTCCCCCGAACCAGATGCTGCTCTTTTCGAGGTCCGCTTCGTTCGCGACGTCCCACACCACCGTCTTCCACTGCGGATCGAAGATGAGATAGCCGACGTCGCCGAACAGCTCCACGCGCGTGCCCCCGGGCTCGCGCGCATACATGAACAAGCCCTGCGTGGTCCCGTGCTTGCCGGGCCCGGCCTCGATCGGGACGTCGTACTCCGCGCAGAGGTCGGCGAGATCGATGAGGTGCTGCGGATAGGCGTACCAGTAAGCGAGATGGTGGAAGCGCCCCGCGGCACCCGTCCCGTCCCGCATCACGGCGATCTCGTGCGTGAGGGCGCTCACGCTGAGCCAGGCTCCGATCTCGACGCCGCGCTTGCCGATCTTTTGTTCGCGCAGCCGGAAGCCCAGCACGTCCGTGAAGAACTGTCGCATCTCCGGGATGGAGCGGGCCATCAGGTTGACGTGGTCCAGCCGGCGGGCGGGCACGCCCCGCAGCGGCCGCTTTTGCGGCCGGTTCCGCAAGCGGCTGCGCTGCTCCGGCGGCGCCGCGTAGTAGTCGACGTCCCAGAGCGCTTCCATCGGGTGGCCGTCCGGCGTGAGAAAGCGGAAGGTGCGGCCGTGGCCCCGGTCGCCGTCGCTCCATCCCCGCCCCAGCCCCGCGGCCTCGACCCGGCGCGCGAGCTCCGTGAGCGCTTCCGCTGAGGCCGTCCGCCAGGCGATGTGGCCCAAGCCCGGGCCCGCCGCCTCGGTCAGCTTGAGCGTGTGGTGATAGAAGTCTTCGTAGGCCCGCAGGTAGATCGACCCGCCGTGCCGCTCGCTCTCTTCGAGCCCCAGGAGGTCGTGAAAGAACCAGCGGCTCTCGCTGAGCCGCGGGGTCAGCAATTCCACGTGCGCGAGTTGCGCGATTAGCGGCGCGCCCTCATCCATCGGCATCCTCCCCGGCAGCGTGCGTACGGCGATCAGCGCGGTCGCCGGCTTGTTCGGCGCTGAAGCAGGAGAGACCCGCCGCCATGCCAAAGGCGGGCACTATGGCGAGCGCGGGAACGCGGCCGTACCGGGCGGACCATGTGGGCAGCCTCCTCCGGCCACCGGAACTGCTCGAGGCGCGCGCAGCCGGCGCGCCTCCCGAACGCCTCCGCGAGATCGAAGACCGCCACATCCGGCGCGTGATCCATCGGCAGCGCGACCTCGGACTGGACGTCGTGACGGACGGCGAGTTGCGCCGGCGGAATTTTATGAGCGACCTCCTCGACGCCGTCGAGGGCTTCGACACGGGCGACGCCGTGGCGCGCATGTGGAGCGGCGCGGCCGGCGCCGCGGCCGGGGCGGCCGCGGTGCCGAGCAGCGTGACGGGCATCGCGACCGACAGACTGCGGCAGCGGCGGCGGCTGACCGCCCATGAACTGCCGCTGCTCCGCGACTTCAGCGGCGGGACCTTCAAGGTGACGCTCCCGAGCGCCAATCAGTTTCCGGCGATCGCCTACAAGCGCGGCGTGACCGACCGCGTCTATCCGACCCACTCCGCGCTGCTGTGGGACATCGTCCCCATCGTCAACGCGGAGATCCTTGCGCTGGCCGCGGACGGGGTGCCGTACGTGCAGATCGACGCGCCGCGCTACAGCTACTACATCGATCCGAAATGGCGCGACTACATCCGCCGCGAGATGGGCGTCGAGCCGGAGGCGGCGCTCGAGGAAGCGGTGCGCGCGGACAACGCGTCGCTGCGGGGGGCGCGGCGCCCGGGCGTGACGCTCGCGATCCATCTGTGCCGCGGCAACAACCGCGGCCAGTGGTACGCGGAAGGGGGCTACGATCTCCTCGCGGAGCAACTGTTCGGCGGGCTCGACGTCGACCGGTTCCTGCTCGAATACGACGACGAACGGTCCGGGACGTTCGAGCCGCTGCGGTTCGTCCCGCGCGGCAAGACGGTCGTCTTGGGGCTCATCAGCAGCAAGCGGCCGCGCCTGGAGGCGAAGGCGGACGTGATCCGCCGCATCACCGAGGCGGCGCACTTCGTGCCGCTCGACCACCTCGCGCTGAGCCCGCAGTGCGGCTTCGCGTCCACCATGGAAGGCAACCTGCTGTCGGAAGAGGACCAGTGGGCCAAACTGCGGCTCGTCGTCGAGACCGCGCGGGAGGTCTGGCGCGCCTAGCGGCGCCTTCGGGGGGTGGGCTTTTCGATGCGGGCGTTTCTAGTCGGGCTGGCGACCGCCGCTCTGATCGCCGGCATTCCCGCCGCGGGCACGCTCGGCGCGCCGGCGGCCGTGCAGCTCGGCAGCGTGATCCCTCTGACCGGCCGGTACGCCGGGGGCGGCGCGCAGGTCCGCACCGGCTACGAACTCGCGGTCGACGACATCAACCGCGCCGGCGGCATCCAAGTCGGCGGCCAGCGCATGACGCTGTCGTTGTCGGTCCTCGACGACGAATCCGATCCGACCAAGACGGTGACACGGATCGAGACCCTGGCCGGACAGGGCGTCGTCGCGCTGCTCGGCGGGTTCGGAAGCGACATGCACGCCGCCGCGGTGCCCGTAGCCGAGAAGGACAAGATCCCCTACTGCGGCGTGGCGTTCGCGTTGCACGCCATTCACGAGCATGGGTTCCGCTATCTCTTCTCGCCGTTCCCGAAGTCGCCCGACATCGGCGCCGAAACGTACCGCATGCTGAACGCCGCCATCCCGGCGGCGGACCGGCCGCGGCGCCTTGCGATCTTTCAAGAGCGGACCGACTGGGGCCGGGAGATGGGCGACGTCTGGACATCGCGCTCGCGGGAGAACGGCTATCAGGTGGTCATGAACGCACAGTATACGCCGCTGACGAAAGACTTTTCCGACATCATCCTGCGCGCCAAAGCCGCGGGCGCGGACGCGGTCTTCGCGCTGCCGAATCCGCCCGACGGGATCGCGCTCGTGCGGCAGATGAAGGAGCTCGACTTCAACCCCAAGGCGCTGCTGATGGTGCGGGCGCCCGACGTGGTGAGCTGGACGCAGGCGCTCGGCAAAGACGGCGACGACGTGATCCTGGCGCCGGGCTGGCATCACGATCTCAAGTTTCCCGGGGTGGCCGCGCTCAACGCGGCGCACGAGCAGCGCCTCCACCGGCCGGCCGACGTGATCGTCGGCCCCGCCTACGCCTGCGTGCAGATCGTGGCCAACGCGATCAGCCGCGCGGGCCGGCCCGATGCGGGCGCCATCCGTGATGCGATGGCCGCGACCAACATGCAGACCGTGATGGGCCCGGTGCGTTTCCGGCCGGACGGGACGGCAATTGTCGCGACGGTGTTCGTGCAGTGGCAGCACGGGCAGCAGCAGCTGGTGTGGCCGAAGGACCTCGGCGGCGTGCCGTTGACGTATCCCGCGCCGCCCTGGCGTGCCCGGTAGCGCCGAGGCCGCCGAGCGGCCGCATCCGCCGGGCGACCCGGCCGGCACGAACGGCGCGGCCCTGCTCGAGGCTCGGGGCCTCGTCAAGGCGTTCGGGGGGCTGCGCGCGGTCAACGACCTCTCCTTCGGCGTTCGACCCGGCGAAATTCTCGGACTGCTCGGGCCCAACGGCTCGGGAAAAACCACCGTCTTCAATCTCCTCGCGGGGGCCCAGATACCAGACCGCGGCGTGGTCACCTTCGAGGGCCGCGATATCACGGGGCTGGCACCGCACCGCCGCGCCGCGCTCGGGATTGTCCGGACCTTTCAGCTCGTGCGCGCGCTGGCCGGGCTGCCGGTGCTGGACAACGTCCTCGTCGCGCGCCTCTACGGTCGGTTGCGCGCGACCGACGCGCGCGCGGCGCGGAACGAGGCCATGGAGTGCCTGCGGTTCGTCGGACTCGCCCGTGACGCGGCACGGCCGGCCGCGGCGCTGACGCTCGGCGAACGCAAACGGCTGGAGGTGGCGCGCGCGCTCGCGGCTGGCCCGCGGCTGCTCCTCCTCGACGAACCCGCCGCAGGCCTCAATCCAACGGAGGTGGCCGCGCTGCTGGCGCTCATCCGCGGACTGCGCGCCGGCGGTATGACGATCGTCATCGTAGAGCACAACGTCGGCGCGATCCGGGAGTTGTGCGACCGCGTCGTGGTGTTGAACGCCGGACGGAAGATCGCGGAAGGCCTGCCCGAGGACGCGCTCGACCACGCCGCCGTCGTGGAGGTGTACCTTGGCGCGACGTGACGCCGCGGCGCCCGGGGCGCGGCCCTGATCCTCGGGCAGAGCGCGGTCTTCGGGCTGCTCATCGGCGCGCTCTACGGCCTCGCGGCGGTGGGCCTGACCCTCGTCTTCGGAGTGCTGAAGATGCTGAACGTCGCCCACGGGGAACTGATCATGCTCGGCGGCTACGCTGCCTTCTGGCTGTTCACGCTGTGGCACCTGGATCCATTCGCATCCGTGCTGCCGGCGGGCGGCCTGCTGTTCGTCGTGGGGATCATCCTGTATCGCGTGCTATTCAGCCGTCTGCTCCACGCGTCCGACGAGACGAAGATCAAGAATTCGATCCTGATCGGTTTCGGACTGGCGCTCGTGCTGCAGACCGTGGCCATCGCCGCGTGGACCGGGGATGAGCGGGCCGTGACGACGGCCTACGCGGGCGCCGTGCTGCGGGCCGGCGGCATCGTGGTCCCCCTCGCGCGCCTCGGCGGGCTCGCGGCGGCGTTCGTGATCGTGATGCTGCTGCACGTCTTTCTCCATCACACCTATCCCGGCCGCGCGATCCGGGCGACGGCCGATGACGTCGACGCGGCGTCGCTGGCCGGGATCCCGGTCCCCACGGTCTTCCTGTTGGCCTTCGGCCTCGGCAGCGCGCTCGCCGGCGCCGCCGGGACGCTCGCCGCGGTCACCGACACGGTGAGCCCGTCGATCGGGCTCGCGTGGACGCTGAAGGCGCTCATCGTGGTCGTGCTCGGGGGACTCGGCAGTGTCGCCGGCGCGTTCGCGGCCGGGCTCGGCCTGGGCGTCGCCGAGTCGGTCAGCGGCGTCCTGCTCGGCAACGCCTACCGGGAAGTTATGGGCCTCGTGCTGTTTCTCGCCGTGCTGGCGCTCCGGCCGCGCGGCGTCTTCGCGCGCGGGTAGGCGCCGTGGGCCGGCAGTTCCTGCCCGCCGCCGCCGGCCTCGCCCTCCTCGCGCTGGCGGCGCTGCTGCCGGCGCTGGCCGGCCGCCCGGGCGGCCGGGCGCTGCTTTCGTGGACGCTGCTCGTGCTGCTGTACATCGCGCTCGCGCAGTCGTGGAACGTGCTCGGCGGGTTCAGCGGCCAGGTGAACCTCGGCCACGCGGCGTTCTTCGGTCTCGGCGCGATGACGGTGCGTCTCCTGTGGACGCGCGGGACGCCGCTCGGCGCGGCTCTGGCCGCCGGCACGGCGCTTGCCGCGATCATGGGCCTCGTGATCGGCGCGCCCGCGCTGCGCCTCCGCGGCCCCTACTTCGCGATCGGGACGCTCGCGGTCGCCGAAATTCTGCGCATCACGGCCGGCAACGTGCTGCCCGACATCGCCGCCCTTCCGCCGCAACTGCTCGCCGCCTACACGCTGGCGCCCCGCTACTATCTTGCGCTCGCGCTGGCGGCGCTCACGACCGCGGTCGCGGCGTGGATCGCGACGTCGCGCTTCGGACGTGGACTCGTCGCGGTGCGGGAAGACGAAGATGTAGCGGAGAGCATCGGCGTGAACGCGTACGGCCACACCCTGCTGGCGTTCGTCCTGAGCGCCGCCCTCGCCGGGGCGGCGGGCGGCGGCTTCGCGTACTACCACGTGGGCTTCTACCCGAGCTTCGCCTTCAGCCCGCTGTGGACGTTCGACCCGCTCCTGATCGTCTACCTCGGCGGCGTCGGGACGGTGACCGGGCCCATCGTCGGCGCGGTCGTCTTCCTGGCGCTGCGCGAGGCGCTCGCCCTGCGGCTGGGAGAACTGCACCTGCTCATCTTTGGCGTGCTGTTCATCGCCATCGTACTCGCCCTGCCGGGCGGGATCGTGCAGGCGGTGCGCGACGCCCTCGTCCGTCCGGGGACGGTCGGGACCACGCGGGAGGTGACACCGGCATCATGATCGACGAGCGCGGGTGGCTGCGGCACGCTCTGGCCACGCTGGCGTACCGGGCCGCCAAAGCGGTGCGCGGCGTGCCGCCGGGATTCGGCGGGCTGCGGCTGTCCGAGCCGAGCGCGATGACCCCCGGCCGCATCGTCGCCCACATGGCCGATCTCATGGAGTGGGCGCTCTCTATGGCACGGGGCCGGCAAACGTGGCACAACTCACCGGCCGGCGCGTGGGATGCCGACGTGGAGCGCTTTTTCACCGCCCTCGCGGCGTTCGACGCCTACCTGGCGTCGGCCGAACCGCTCCACGCACCCGCGACGCGGCTGTTTCAGGGCCCGATCGCCGATGCCCTCACCCACGTCGGACAACTCGCGACGCGGCGGCGGCTCGCCGGCGCGCCGGTGCGCGGTGAGAACTACTTCGTCGCCGACATCGCGGCCGGCCGCGTCGGACTGGACCAGGCTCCGCCGGTCCGCGAAACCGCCCAGGTCCCGGCCGAGGGCGGCCGTCCCTAATTGCCCGGAGGTTAGATGACGTTGAGCTCGACGAGGCGCCGGCCCTGCACGAGGCGCTCACAGGCGAGCGGGCTCAGGTCCAGCGTGCGGTAACCGCCGTCCACAATCCATTCCGCGATGCCGCGGCCGACGGCCGGCGATTGTTGGAGTCCGTGTCCGCTGAAGCCGTTCGCGAACAGCACATTATCGACCGACGGGTGTGGACCGACGATGCCGTTGTGGTCCACGATGTTGAGCTCGTAGTAGCCTGCCCAGCTCTTGAGGACTTTCACGGCCTCGAACGCGGGCACGCGGGCGGCGAGCACGGGCCAGATGCGGTCTGGGAACAACCGCTCGTCCACCTCGTCGAGCGGGGCCTCGTCGGGATCGGGCTCGCCCGGCCGGGGCGGGATGCCGGTGAGGAAGTTCGGGCCGTCGGCGCGGAACCACACGCCGGACGGATCGATCACGAGCGGGCAGCCCGGCAGCGTCGCGCGGCACGCGAAGAGGAATACGCAGCGGCGGCGGGCACGCACCGGCAGATCGATATCCAGCATCGCCGCGACCCGCGCCGCCCACGGCCCGGCGGCGTTGACCGCCCAGTCGCACGGGAGCCTCGCGCCGTCCGCGAGGGTGACGGCGGTGACCCGCCGGCCGGCGCGCACGAATCCGGTTGCCGCCTGCGTCACGTACGTGACGCCGAGGGCGATCGCCTTGCGCCGGTACGCCTGCAGGAGCGCGTAGCCGTCGAACCATCCCTCGCCGGAGAGGCCGAGCGAGCCCGCCGCGAGCCCGTCGACGTTCATCCAGGGGAACCGCGCCGCGACGCCGGCCGGCGTGAGCAGCGCCACGTCGACGCCGTGCGCCCGCTGCACGGCGTGGTTGCGCTCCAGCACCGGCACGCCGGCCGGCGTCGCGAGGAACAGATAGCCGGGCTCGGCCAACCCCACGTCGGGCCGTTCGTCGCCGACCGCCAGGCGTTCGCCGAGACCGCGGAGGAACTCGATCCCAAACTGCGAGATCGCGATGTTGACCGGCGTCGAGAACTGCTGGCGGATCGCGCTCGCCGAGAGCGCCGAGGACGCGTAGCGGTAGCTCGGATCCCGCTCGATCACCACCACCTCGCCGCGAAACCGCGGATGGCTCGCGAGGAAGTAGGCGATGGAACTGCCGACGGCGCCCCCGCCGACGATCGCGACGCGCAGCGCCATCGCAGTTTAGGGCTTGGGCGCCCCCGTGATGTCGATGTGCGTGATCGTCACGGGCTGGAGCGGACGGTCGTTCGGATCGCGGGGCAGCCCCGCGATGCGCTTTACCAGTTCGACCGAGCGATCATCGCACTGTCCGAAGATCGTGTACCCGATCCCGTTCGGCACGATCCGGTTGCCGCGGGGACAACCTTTGGGATCGAGACACGGGTCGAGATCCGGCAGCGCCGCTTCGGTGATGAAGAACTGCGACCCGTTGGTGTTGGGGCCGGCGTTGGCCATCGCCAGGCGTCCCGGGCGATCGAAGAGCACATCGGCGTGCAATTCGTCGGCGAACTGATATCCCGGGCCGCCTCTCCCGTTCCCGAGCGGATCGCCGCCCTGGATCACGAAGCCCGGAATGACGCGATGGAAAATAATCCCGTCGTAGAACGGCCGGTTGTGCTGCGCCTTGCCGGTCCGCGGGTCGACCCAGTCCTTCGTGCCCGTGGCGAGGCCGATGAAGTTGGCCGCGGCCTTCGGCGCCTTGTCCGGAAAGAGTTCGCACCGGATGTCCCCGAGCGTGGTGTGGATAACCGCGATCGGATGACCCGCGGGCGGCGTGGCCGCGTGCGCCGCCGCGGCGAGCGCCGCCACCGAGAAGAGCCCGAAGAGAACCTGGAACGGAATGAGTTCGTAGGCTGCGCGTGTGATCATGAGCAGTGGTTCCGACGGTACCCGCGTCCCTCCTTCCGCATCGCGCCGCGGGAACACCCGCGTGCCGGCGCCGAAGGCTAGACTCGTGGGCGCCGCGATCCCAGCAGCAGGCAGGACGATTCAGCGCCGGCTTTTCGCCCCGGGGCTTGCCGCCGCCGCCGCGTACGTGGCGGTCGCGGTGCTCTGGCCGTCCGCGCCGCACGGCCGCATGCTGTACGACGGCCTGACGCCGCAGCCCCCGTACCGCTGGGTACGCCCGCCGGCGGGGCGAGCGGGCGACAACGAGCAGCCCCAGCCATACGCCACATTTGTGCCGCTGACCGGCGCCGGATCCGCCCCCGCGGAGTTCGCGACGGACGACCTGCAGGCCACGCTGACGCTTCCCGCCAACGTCGTGGCGCCGCGCGCCGGCGAGACGAAGGCGCGCGTGACGCTCACGCCTCTCGACCCGACGGCGCTGGCTCCTCCGCCCTCCGGCCGCCGCTTCGACGGCAACGCGTACCGTTTGGACGTGGTCTACGACGCGTCGGGGGCGCCCGTGAAGCTGGCGGGCCCCGTGACGGTCGTCCTGCGGTACGCGGTGCACGCGACGACGATCCTGCGGCTCGACAGTGTCGACAACAAGCCCGCGTGGGTTCGGGTGCCGACCACCGTGTTCACCGGCTCCCAGGAAGATCTGGCGCACAGCGACCGGCTCGGCGTCTTCGTCGCCTCGAACCCCTAGCGCCGCTGCGCCGCGTTCAGGCGGCACTGAGATCCCTTGCCCGCTGAGACCCCCTGCCCATGGTGCATATATGCGGGGGGCTAAGTGAACGGGGGAGGCCCGTTGGGACGCACCGGATCGACGCCGCATTTGGTAACCGCAGCGCCACTGTCCTCGCGACTTCGCCGGCTGCCGGCCCGGCTGGTGCTCGTCGCGGTGACGGCGGCGCTGCTTGTCGGGGGAGCGCTCCGGCCGGCAGGAGCACAGACGCGTGTGCTGCATCTCGGGGACGGCACGGTCACGCTTCGCGGCGGCTACGGGTCGATCGCCTACTTCGAGAACTTCGACGGCGTGGTGAACGGCGTGACGATACATGCCCACGGCGGCACGAGCGCGCCCGCGTATGATCTCGGCATGACCTTTGAACAACCGCTGTCGGATCCGTGGTCGGTGGCCGTCGTCGCCGACTGGATCGCCACCGGACTGATCCAGGAACCGTACACGCTGCACGAGGACAACTTCCCGTCCGGGGGCACTACGACGCTCGATCAGTCGAATCAGCAACGTCAGTCGCTGAGTCTCCTGAATGGAGATCTGCGGATCGCGTACCAACTCAGACCGAGCGACCTGAGCCTCTTTGTGCTTGGCGGTTATCGATCGGCCTCGACGGTGTACAGCGGCGGCACATTTACGGCTACGACGTGCACCGGCAGCCCGCCGTCGTGCTCGAACAGCGCCGGGGGCCTCACCGGGGGCACCGAAACATTCCAATCCGTAGCGCTTGGGGCCGGGGCAAAACTGCGGTGGACGGCGGGACTGTGGACCGGCGCGCTGGAAGCGCACTACGCCGCGCTGCCGAGTATCTCGATTGCCAATAACTTCGCGGTTCCCGGGCAGGTAACGACGCTGACCACGAGCGGAACAGAGTGGGGGTTGGGATTGACCGGCGAACGCGCGCTCAGCGCGGCGTGGAGCCTCACGCTAGGCGTCGGCGCCACATGGACGAACATCGCCGGAACGCCGACATCAGCGGCGACGTTCTTTCCCGGTGGCGGCTGGGCCGCGTACAACGCGTCCGTCGGTGCGACATACTGGTTTGAACGGTGACGGGGTGCCGCGGAAGAGCGAAGATCCCGGATGTGGAGATGACTGCCCTATTCGGTTGACGTCTTTCCAGGGGTAGAAGACGCCGGGTCATCCTCTGTCTCGCCGTGACCCTCGCTCGGCCGGTTCAGTTGCTCCAGCATCACATGTGACCGCGCCAGCCGCTGGTTCACCTCGGCAAGCTGCGCCAGGAGCTGCGCGAGCGACCGAAGCTCATCGGGACGTGGGTCTTCGATCACACGCTTCTGCATCGGGATACCCTTCACATTTTCTCCACGCCGGAGGGTAAGTTAACCGCCCCGGCAGCCTGAAGTGTCCCCTCAGTCCCCGTTTCACGATGGATCCGCTTGACTTCGCGTCGCTCGTTCGGGTATTCTCGGTCTCAGCAAAACGACAATGAGTTTCATCTGCAAATCGATGGCGCCAGTAACTTGATGTCATCCATACCGGAGGGCCTGATGTCCCGCGACCGCCTCAGCACCCTGCTCCGCCGCGCCGGGCTCCGCGTGACGCCGCAGCGCATCGCCGTCCTCGAGACCCTCAACACCGGCCGCCATCTCGCGACGTGCCAGGATCTATGGCGCCGCGCGCACCGGCGGACGCCGGCCCTCGGGCTCGTGACGGCGTACCGCATCCTGGAACGCATGCGCGAGCGGGGGCTCGTCGAACAGGTGGACATCGGCGGCGTGGCTCATTTCGGCCTCGCCGACCGCCACCACGAGCACGCGATCTGCCAGCGCTGTGGGGCGATCGAGGCGACGGACCGGTGCCTGCTCGATTCCTTGGCCGGTACGCGTCTCCGGGGCAGCGGCTTTCTCGTACAGGGGCACCGGCTCGACCTGCTGGGCGTGTGCCACGCCTGCCAGCGGGCCGGTTAACCGACCCTCACGTCATCCTCGGGAGGCCATCGTGCGATCGCTTGTGGCGATGACGACACTCTTTGGCCGTCGCGCGCTCCTCCGCGGAGCCGCGGGGCTCGCGGCCATGGGCCTGTTCGCCCGGCGGGCCGCGGTGCCCGGGCCGGCGCACGCGGCGTCCGTGCGGATTCCCATCGTCGCCGCGGAGAACTTCTACGCGGACGTGATCGGCCAGATCGCCGGCGACCACGTGATCCTCACCAGCATTATTAGCGATCCGAACGCGGACCCGCATGAGTACGAAACAAGCGCGCGGGACATCGCCGCGATCGCGCGCGCGCGCCTCGTCATCGTGAACGGCATCGGCTACGATGGGTTCATGACGAAACTCCTGCGGGCCTCACCCAACCCCGCGCGTGAGGTCATCGTCGTCGCCGCGCTGGTCGGCCGCAAGGACGGGGACAACAAGCACCTGTGGTACGGTCCGCCGACGATGCTCCGCTTCGCCCGTACCGTCACGGAGGCGCTCGCCCGCATCGACGCCGCGAACGCCCGATCGTACCACGATTGGCTTCTGTTGTTCGAGACCTCCTACAAGCCGTTCACCGACAAGGTCGCCGCGCTCCGCGGGAAGATCGCCGGCACACCGATCGCCGTGACGGAACCGGTCTTCAATTATATGGCGGACGCGCTCGGCCTGAAGGTCCTCACCCCCGAGGAATTCCAGCGGGCGATCGAAGAAGGCGAGGACCCGCCGGCGCGCGCGCTGGCCCAAATGGAAGACCAGCTCCACGCGCATCGGGTCAAAGTGCTGATGTACAACACCCAAACCGTGACGCCGCTGACGGAGAAGGTCAAGCGGGACGCCAAACAGTTCGGCGTCCCGATCGTCGGCGTCTCGGAAACGCTGCCGCCCGGCGGCCTCAACTACCAGCGATGGATGCTCAGCCAACTCGACGCGCTGGAGCAGGCGCTCGGCGCGCGCCCGTGACCGAGCCGCGGCCGGCGATTTCGGCCGACGCGGCCACGCTCGCGTTCGGCGAGCGGACGTTGTGGGAACGCCTCACGTTCACCGTGCGGGCCGGCGAGTTCGTCGCGGTCCTCGGGCCGAACGGCGCCGGAAAGACATCGCTGCTGCGCGTGCTGCTCGGCCTCCAGCCGCTCACGTCCGGCACGATTCAGGTCCTGGGAGCGCCGCCCCGCCGCGGTGACCGCCTCATCGGCTATATCGCGCAGTACCGCGCGATCGACCCCGATCTGCCGATTCGCGGATGGGACATGGTCGGGTTCGGTCTGGACGGGCACCGCTTCGGGGCGGCCCCGCGAACACGGCAGGATAGAACGCGCATCGCTGAAGCGCTCGACGCCGTCGGGGCACGCCGGTACGCCGACGCGGCGGTGGGCCGCCTCTCCGGCGGAGAACAGCAGCGGCTCCGCGTCGCACAGGCCCTCGTCGGCGGGCCGACGCTGCTGCTCTGCGACGAACCGCTGCAAAGCCTGGATCTGCAGTATCAAGGCGTCGTGGTGGACCAGATCGCCCGGTGGAATCGCCGCCGCGGCGCGACCGTCGTCTTTGTCACCCACGACATCAACCCCGTCCTGCCCGTCGTGGACCGCGTACTGCTGCTGGCCCGCCGCCGATGGGCCATCGGTCCGGTCAACGAGGTGTTGACCGAGGAGACGTTGAGCCGGCTTTACGGTGCGCCGGTGGACGTGCTCCGGCACCGTGACCGGCTCGTGATTTTGGGAGCCGATCTCGGCGCGCACGAACATACGGCCGACCCGCCGTCCGAGGCATCGTGATGTCGCTCTGGCACTATGACTTCATCCACCAGGCGCTGATCGGCGGCGCCATCACCGCCGCCGTCGCGGGTGCGATCGGCCCGTTTGTGACCCTTCGCAACATGAGTTTCGCCGTGCACGGGCTGGCGGAGGTCGGCTTCACCGGGGCGGCGGGCGCCGTCATGCTGGGAGTGTCGCCGGAGGCCGGCCTGCTCGGCGCCTGTTTCCTCGCCGCCGCAGCGTTCGGCGCGCTCGGCGTGCGCCTGCGCGAACGCGACGTGGCCATCGGCAGCGTGCTCGCGTTCGCGATCGGGCTCGGCGTGCTCTTCCTGTCGCTGTACACGAAGTACGCGACCGAGGCGTTCACGATCTTGTTCGGCTCGGTCCTCGCCGTGAGCCGCGAGGACGTCATTCGTACGGCTCTCGTCGGCGCGGCCGCGCTCGGGGCCCTCGCCGCGATCGCCCGGCCGCTGCGATTCGCGAGCATCGACCCCGAAGTCGCGGAAGCCCGCGGTGTGCCCGTGCGGCTGCTGTCCACGCTCTTCTTGCTCGTGCTGGCGCTCGCCGTCTCGATTACGATTCAGGTAGTCGGCGTGCTCTTGATCTTAACTCTGGTGGTGACGCCGGCCGGGGCCGCGCAGCGGCTCACGCTCCATCCCGGGCGTCTCGTTCTCTACAGCATCGTGATCGCGCTCGGCGCCACCCTCGGCGGCATCGTATGCGCCGTGTACACGTCGCTCCCACCTAGCTTCTTCGTCTCCGCCTTTAGCCTCGGCACCTACCTCGTCGCACGGTGGATTAGCCCGGTGCAGCGCGGAGCGCGCCGGCTGGAAGGTCCGCCTTCATACTCTTCACAATCTCCTCACACGATCCGCATATGATTTCGTGTTTCAGGGGAAAAAAGAAACCTGAGCGGAGTCGGATTCCGCTCCGCGAGAGGAGGTAGAAGTCATGCTTCTTGCGCTGCTTCTGCTCGCCGGTCTAGCGATGTGGGCGACTGGACACCTGATCATCCAGTAAAGCGAGGTAACATCGCTATCGGGCCCGCGGCGCCTCACGGCGCCGCGGGCCTTCGGCATTTTGGAGCTATTTACGGAAACCGGCCGGCGACGGCCGCATCGACTGTCGCAAATATGGGCAGCGCGGCGGCGAGACCGGCCGTCTCGATCAGCCGGCGCACCGTCGATCCGGCGGGCGCTACGAGCGCGAGCCGGCGGCGCGACGCGGCGAGGTGTTCGTGCGCGCGAAGCAGCGCGCGGACGCCGTGACTGTCGAAGTAGGAGACGTTCCCGAGCGCCACGATCACCAGATCCCGCTCCGTCCCGGCCACGCGCTCGAGGATCTCAGTAAAGCGGCCCACGTTAGTTAAATCGAGTTCGCCTGTCGCTGTCACAACGGGCGTCCCCTGCTCCAAGTGCACGTCGAACTGCGCTGCGCCTATTGTTTCCCGCCACGGCAGTTGCCGGGTAATCTGGTCACCGGCGGCGCCGGGTGCCGTCGCGGACGACGGGCCGGGCTGCCCGCCGGGAGGCTCCGCGCCGGGCACGCCCGCCGGTGGGCGTGCGTCGGGAACAACCGGGTCGAAGCGCAGCGTCAGCCGCACCACGGTGCCGCTCTCACCGGTCGCGACCTGTACGCGGTCGGTGAGCGCCCGCATGAGATTGAAGCCGCGGCCTCCCGGATTGTTCGGCCGGTCGGGGCGCCACCGCCCGGCGTCCTCGATCTCGACGCGCAGCGTCGAGTCCTCGCGGGACGCCCTGAGCCGGATTGTGCCGGACGACGCCCCGTAGGCGTGCTCGACGACGTTGTTGACGGCCTCGCCGACCGCGACGTTGAGGTCGAAGGCGCGGCGCTCGTCGAGACCCACGCCCGCGGACAATTGGGCGAGGGCGTACCGGACGAGCCGGAGGCTCGAGGGTTCGGCGGGCAGCACCACGTCCAGCCGGTCCATCGGCCCCGCCGCGACGGCCAGCGTCAGGATCGCGACGTCGTCGCGCGGTTGTGCGCCGGACAGGATGTGATCGAGGATCCGGTGTGCGGGCTCCGTCTCCGGACTGGTCTGCTGCTGCCGGATCGCCTCGATGAGCGCGGCGTGCCCGGCCGCCGCGTCCCGGCGGAATTCGATCAACCCGTCAGTGTACAGCACGAGCAGCGCGCCCGGCGACAACTGGACGCTCCGGGTCGGCAGCGCCCCCCCTCCCGAGAAGCCGAGGGGCAGGCCGCCGGACGTGAGCGTCACAACCTCGTTGCCGTCGGCGAGGATGGGCGCCGGATGACCGGCGGCGGCATACGTAAACGTGAGACTCAACGGATCGTACGTGCCGACGATCGCCGTCGTCATCCCTTCCTGGCGGTTCAGGGCCAGAACGTGATTTGCGAGCGCCAGTACCTTGGCGGGTTCGTGACCTTCGAGCGCCGCGGTCCGGATGGCCTGCCGGACCTGTCCCATGATAACCGCGGCCTGGAGCCCGTGGCCGACCACGTCTCCGATCGCGACGCACAGATGGCCGTCCGGCAGCCGGAAGACGTCGTACCAGTCGCCGCCCACGTCGGACGCGCGGGTGGCCGCCACGTACGCGGCGTCGACGTAGTGTCCGGGGATCTGCGGGACGTCCGCGGGCAGGAGCGCGCGCTGCAGCGTCGTGGCAACTTGATGTTCGCGCGCGTACAGCCGCGCACGCTCAACCGCCTGCGCGCACTGCCGCCCGATCGTCAGCATGAAGTCCAGTTCGTCGGCCCCGAACTGCCGCTCTTCGACGAAGTTCATGTACAGGCCGCCGATCGCGCGGCCGTGCAGCATCAACGGCACGGCGGCCCGGGCGCCGGCGCGCACCGGATCGCCCGGCGGTTCCGCTTCGGCGAAGCGCGTCCGAAACACCGTCCACGAAGGAAACCACACCACGTGCTGGCGTTGCATGGCCTCGGTCAGCGGCAGGATGCGCTCCGGCTCTCGCCACCAACGGGCGTTCAGGTCGGCCGAATAGCCGCGCGTGGCCACGAGGCTGAGTTTGCCCGTGTCGTCGTCGGCGAGACACAGCGCGGCGGCGCCCGCGCCCAGTTCGTCGACGACCTGCTGCAGGGCGACGTGGCCGACCCGCTCGGGGGTGAGCGCCTCCGAGAGCGCGGCCGTGAACGCCTGGAGCCGGCTCATCCGGCCGGCGAGCTGCTCCGCCTTGCGCCGCGCAGCCGTCTCCGCCTCGTGAAGGCGCGCGTTGTCCACCGCCATCGCCGCCCGGTGCGCCAGTTGCTCGGCGAACGCGAGATCGTCAGGGTCGTACCGGCGCCCGGATTCTGCGCTGATGAGACCGATGGCGCCGAGGACGCGGCCCCGCGCGGTCAGCGGGATGGTCATCGACGATCTGAGTCCGAGGCCGCGGAGAGTTTCCAGCACGGCCGGCTCGGTGACCGACCCGGAGAGGACGGCGGCGGGGATATCGGGATGAAGCTCCGCCTGCCCGCTTTTGAGGACCCGGCGGCGGCCCTCCTGCGCCCGAGGGTCGGCCGCCGTCTGCTCCTGCAGTTGTTTAGCGAGGGCGACTTTGTCCGGATCGCGGTGCACCACGGTGACGTTGTTCAAGTTTCCGGCGTCATCGACGAGATCAATCGTGCACCAATCCGCAAGGCCGGGGACGATCAGGGCCGCGAGCGCCTGCAGGAGGCTCTGGACCGACAGCGAGGACGCGAAGAGATCACCGGCCTCGATCAGCAGGCGCTGCGCCCGTTCGGCGCGCTTGCGGTCTGAGATGTCGCGCGCGATCGTCGACGCGCCGGCCAGGCGGCCCAGATCGTCCCGGATCGGCGAGACGGTCAGCGAGACGTCGAACCGTGTCCCGTCCTTTTTCATTCGGACGGTTTCGTAGCGGTCCACCGACCGGCCGCGGACGAGTTGCGACATGATCCACGGCACGTCGTCGGGGAGGTCCGGCGGGGCCAGCATGCTCACCGGGCGTCCAACCGCCTCCGCCGCAGTATAGCCGTACATCCGTTCCGCGCCGGTGTTCCACGTCAGAATCTTGCGGTCGAGTGTTTTGGCGAAGATGGCGTCGTCGGAGGAACGAACGATCGCCGCGAGGGCCTGGGCGGCGACGGACGGCCGGGGCAGCCGGACCATCGCCTCACCGAGCCCCACCACGCTTGCGGTGAACAACACCATGAAGACGGCGAGGCCGACGTCGAACGGCGTTCCGCGGCCCGGTCCGAACAGCACATACCAGGCGCCGCCGACGCTCGCGAGGGTGCCTACGAGCGCCGGCCCGCGCCCGCCCATGAAGGCCAGCACCGCTACCATGGGCAGGTACAGAAAGGTAAAGGCCCGGGACGGATACCACTCGTGCAGCAGCATCACGAAGGCAGTCGTGCCAAGCGAAAGGACGAGCGCGGCCGCGATGCCGCGGAGATTCAGTAACGCGGCGTACGCCCGCGGGAGATTCGTATCGGCCCCGGCCGGGACCTCGGCCGGCGGCACCGTGCTGAGGGGGTCCGATTCGACTGACCGGCGCATGTTCAGGGCGCCCTCCGGCGTGCTTCGACGCTGAGAACACGCCTTGCCGGGCCGGGCCGCCGTTTCCGGGCCGACGGTTCGCCCCGGCGGGGGACGGCCCCTGCCCGCGGGCGCGCGGACCTGCGCGCGGCTGTTCTGAACGTCACTGTGACCTCGAAAGTGTGCGCGGGTCTATGCCGTGCATGGTCCCGCGGCGGGGTCAGCCCGCCGCTTTCATCGGCTTATGCCCAACGCGCCGGCGGCCGCGTCCCGCGCCGCGTTCTTCAAGGCTTCTCCGCAGCGCCTCTTGGAGATCGACGATCTTCGCCTCGGGGCGGGCCTCCGGGAGCGGCTTGTGCTCCCGTTTGGCCCGGACGAGCGCGTTGAGCGCCTTCTTGTACTCGCTGCGATACTGGTCCGGCTCGAAGGCGATCGCCATACTGGACACGAGTTGTTCGGCCATCCGGCGTTCGTTCGCGTGCACCGTAACACGGCGCGGGACGTCGGGCACGTCCGCCGCCTCCCGAACCTCATCCGCGAAATACAGCGTGTGCAGCACCAGGATCCGCCCGTGCGGCCGAAGGACCGCGAGGTGTTCGCGCGTCCGCATGGCGACCTTACCCACGCCGACTTTGTCGAGTTTCTCCAGCGCTTCACGCAGGAGTCCGTACGCTTTCTGCCCGCCCTCACCCGGACCGGCGTAGTAGGCGCGGTCGAACAACAGCGGGTCCACCTCGCCGCGTGAGGGAAATCCGAAGAGGTCGATCGTATGAGCGCTCGGCAACGGCAGCGCGTCGAGCTCCTCTTTAGTCAATGTCACGTACCGGCCCTTGGCATACTCGACGCCCCGGACAACTTGGTTCCATGGCACCTCGTCGCCGGTTTTAGGATTGACGCGGACCTCTTTGATCGGCGTGAGCGTCTTGCGATCGAGGAGGTGGAACGCCACTTCCTGCGAGGATTCCACCACCGCATACAGTTTTACGGGCACCGACACGAGACCAAACGCGATGGTGCCCAACCATGCCGGCCGCATTCTCCGCTCCTGCCTCCGGCGTGTGCGCCGGCCCAAATTGTCCAAGCGTGCCGCGCAGCCGCGGCACGCTCCGCGCGGCCTCCGATCCTGCTTAGATGTACCAAGGTTTGAGCCTCGACTAACACGCGGGCCGGTGCGGCGCGCCCGTTTCCGGGTAACCTCAATACGAGTAACGTTTCACGCACACACAGGGCCGGTGGCGGCGAGAGACGGTCATTCAACATCCGGCTCCTAAGGGGAGGGGTTTCGATGAACAGCGATCAGTTCAAGGGCAAGTGGCGCCAGATGCGGGGTTCCATCAAGAAGCAGTGGGGCAAGATGACCGACGACGAGCTCGATCAGATCGGCGGCAATTACGACATGCTGGTCGGCAAGATTCAGGAGCGCTACGGCAACACGCGCGAGGACGTCGAGCGCCGGCTCGCGCAGATGGATCGTGAATCCGCCGCGTAGGGACAGACGTCCCGCGGGGAGGCCGATGATAGACAGCCGCAAGGCCACGCCGAATTCGGGCGGGAGCGCGCGCCGGGACTCCCGCGATGAAACGCCCGGGAAGCGCTTCGCCTACGAAATGGCGTTCCAGGCGCGATTTCAAGGGCGCCGGTGGGACGAAGTCGAGCGGGAATTACGGGAGGCGTACCCCGGATGGCTCAAAGCGCACGGCCTCGCCGGCGAACGGGGCGCTGAGTGGGACGATGTGAAGCGCCAGGTCCGCGAAGCCTGGGACAGCGCGCCTGACGTGCAGCACGCGGAGAGCGATCCCTGGACCGGGCAGTGGGACGAGCGCGCCTCGGAGTACCGGAGTTTTTGGGAGGGCCGCTATGCCGGCGCGCCGGGCCGGCGATGGGAAGACGACGAGGTCGGCTACCGCTATGCCGACTCGATGGCCCTGGACCCGCGATTCGTCGGACGCCCGTGGGCGGACGTCGCGCCGGGAATGCAGGCCGGGTTCCCAACCTGGACCGCATCCCATGGGTACCGCATTACCGAAGGCGAGAGCGCGTGGGAGCGTCTGCGCGATGTCATCCGAGATGCGTGGGAGCACATGAAACACCGGCGGTCCACGTAGCGTCACAAGATACCCGCGGTTCATACCCGCTGCAACATGACGGCGCCGCGTACACGTGGGGCGCGGCGCCGTCTCTACGCCCGTTTCCACCCGGGGCATTACGATGTGGGCGCTCGTGCGCTGGGGGGCCGCGAACGTCCCTTGAAAAACAGTGTGATGGAGATGGATTGGAAAGACGATTCCTTACCATGGCGGAGGCGCAGATGAAGTCCGCGGACGGTCACGGCACGCCGCAGGCGGTACACCAAACCAGCCGGCTGCCGCCGGCGGATCCGGCGTGCTCGCCCGGGCCGGTGCGCGAGATTTTGGATGACGAAACACAGCGCTTCGGCGCGCCGCTCAACACAACGATGGTGTGGGCGCACCATCCGGCGTTGCTCACGGCCTACAAGGCGTGGGGCAAAGCGATGAACGAGGCCGCGTTAATTCCCGCGGGCCTCAAGTACCTCGTCTATGTCCGCGTCGCCTCCCTCAACGGCTGCCCGTTCTGAGTGGACATCAACACCGCCTCGGGACAGGCGGCGGGCATCGACGACGCGAAGTTCGCGCATTTGGCCGACTACGGAACGAGCCCGCTGTTTACACCGCTCGAGCGCTTGGTGCTGGCCTACGCAGATGGCATGACGATCTCCGGTCGGGATACCGACGATAGGTCGTTTGCAACGTTGCGCGAGCATTTTTCGGCGGGGGAGATGGTGGAGCTGACTGCCCACATCGCGTTCGAGAACTTCCGCAGCCGGTTCAATCACGCCTTTCGCATCGAAGCGCAGGGGTTCTGCCGGCTGCCGCGCTGACCCCGGCGCCCCGCTTGCACAGGGACTAGGTAGCAGCGGCCCCGCGGCCACGTTGGCAGTACGCGCGCGCAGACAGGGGCGGCGCTTCCGTTGGCCAACCCTTCCTTCTGAGGTGAGCGCGTGATGCGACGTGTGGCGACGGCGATGCTGCTTGCGGCCCTCCTGGCCGGCCTTCCCGTGGCCGGTGGCGAGGTGCGCCCGATCGTGATCGGAGCCGTCTACCCCGCGGAGGGGCCGCAGGCCGGCCCGGGCGGTGGCCTCGACGAGTACCACGGGCTGCTGCTCGCGGCGGCCTACGTGAACGCGCGCGGCGGCGCCGGCGGGCGGGCCGTGCGGGTCCGCCTCGCGTCCGCCGCGTCGCCGGATGCCGCCCCGAGCGCGGTGGAGCAACTGGCGGAAGGCGGCGTGCCCGTAATCATCGGCACCTACGGGAGCGTCATCGCGCGACCGGCGGCGGAGGCGGCGGCGCAGCGCGGGCTCGTCTATTGGGAAACCGGGGCGGTGGGCGAGATCGCGGCGCAGGCCTGGCCGGGCGTGCATTTCTTCCGCGTCGCCCCGAGCGGGGCGGTCCTCGGCCGGGCGGCGGTGGACTTCGTGCGCGATCGCCTGGCGCCGCGGCTCCACCATCCCGGACCGCTTCGCTACGGCGTCGTCTACGTGGACGACGCGTTCGGGCGCGCCGAGGCGCGGGGCGAAATCGCCGAGATCCGGCGGTCCGGGCTGCCGCTCGCCGCCGCGCTGCCCTATAACCCGTGGCACGCGAACTACGTCGCGCTGGCCGCGCGGATCGCCGGCTCGCGCACCGACGTGCTGGTCGTGGCGGCGTATATGGAGAACGCCGTGGCGCTGCGGCGCGCCGTCATCGCCGCCAAGGTGCCGCTCGCGGTCAACATCGGCGGGTGCTCCGCGTACATCATGCCGGAATTCGGCCGGCGCCTCGGCGGGGACGCCGTGGGTGTGTTCTCATCCGATAAGACCGGGGATCTGCTGCCGGCACGCGCCCTTACCCCTGCCGCCGCGCAGGCGCTGTTGTGGGCGCGCGCGGAGTTCCAGCGGCGGTACGGACACCCGCTGTGGGAACCGGCGCTCTCGGGCTTCACCGGCGGGCTGGCGCTGTTCTCAGACGTCCTCCCGGCGGCCCGAGAGATGTCGGCGGCCGGAATCGCCGCGGCCGCGTTGAAGGCGTCGGTGCCCGTGGGCGGCCTGCCGAATGGCGCCGGCTTGGCCTTCGGCGCGCCGGGCACCGGACAGGCCGGCGAGAACCTGCGCGCGGCCAGCGTGATCTGGGAATGGGTCGCGCCGAACACGCGCGCGCTCGTCTGGCCGCCCCAGTTTGCCACACACGCCGTGGTCCTTCCCTAGGAGCTGCCAATGCGAGATGACGCCGGCCGCACCTCCACCCTCCTCGCCGCGATCTCAGAGCCGACCCTGACGGCGCACACGCGCGAGATCGCCCGCTGGACACGGCTGTCCGGCAGCGCGGACGAACGCGACGCCGCCGCGTACGCCGAGGAACGGCTGCGCGCCGCCGGCTACCGCACGCGCATCCTCGTCCACGACGCGTATATCAGCCTGCCCGGACGGGCCGCGCTGCGGATCACGCACCCCGCGGCGCGAGAGATGTTCTGCATCACGCACTCCATGGCGCGATCTACCGGGCCGGGGGGCGTTGCGGGCGATCTGGTCGATGTCGGCAAGGGCCGGCCGGAAGACTACACGCGGGCGGGCGTGGCCGGCAAGATCGCGCTCGTCGACGATCTCGCCACCCCGGAGCAGGCGGTGGCCGCCTCGCGGCTCGGCGCCGCGGGCCTCATCTTCGTGAGCGGGCGCCACGCCCACGAGATGTGCATCTCCCCGGTGTGGGGCAACCCCGCCCCGAGCACCGCCGGGACCTTACCCACGATCCCGATGGTCTCCGTCCATCACGAGGGCGGCCGGACGCTCCAAGACCTGTGCCGCGCCGGCCGCGTCGCGGTCCACGTCACCGCCGAGGTGCGCACGGGCTGGACGCAGACGCCGATCGTGCTCGGCGACCTGCCGGCGGGGCACCCCGACGCGGACGACGGGCTGTTCGTCCTCTTCTCGGGTCACCTCGACGGATGGCATTTCGGCGCGATGGACAACGGCACCGCGAACGCCACGACGCTCGAAGTGGCCCGCGTGCTCGCCGAACGGCGCGCGACGTGGCGGCGGGGCCTGCGCGTGGCCATGTGGTCGGGGCATTCGCACGGCCGCTATTCTTCCTCGGCCTGGTACGCGGACAATCACTGGTCCGAGCTCGCCGCGCACTGCGCGGCGCACGTGAACATCGACTCGGTGGGCGGCAGCGGCGCGGACCGCTTCGTCACCAATTCGATGCCGCAGACCGCGGCGCTGGGGACGTGGGCCGTGCGCGAGATCGCGGGGGCGGCGCTCGCGCCGAAGCGCGTCGGCCGCGACTCCGATCAATCGTTCCTCGGCATCGGGATTCCGTCGCTCTTCGGCTCGCTATCGCATCAGGAGGACGGTAGTTTGGGATGGTGGTGGCACACGCCGCACGACACCGTCGACAAGATCGACCCGGAGCGGCTCCTGCGCGACGCGAAGATCTTCGCGCTGGCGTTGGACCGCCTGCTGACCGACCCGGTGCTCCCGCTCGATTACGGGGCGGCCGCCGCGGATCTCCGGGCGGCCCTGGACGCGCTCGTCAAGGACGCCGGGCCGTCCGCCGGATTCGGGCCCCTCGCGGAAGAAGCATCGCGCCTCGCGGACCTCTGCGGCCGGCTCATGCGCCTCGCCGGAGGCGCCTCGGGCGAACGCGCGAAGCGGGTCAACGCGTGTCTCGTAGCGCTCGGCCGGGCGCTGATCCCGGCGACATACACGGCGGCCGGCCGGTACGCGCACGATCCCGCGCTCGACAACGAGTTCCTGCCCGGGCTCTCGCCCGCCCGGCGGCTGGCCTCGCTTCCGGCGGACAGCGACGAGGCCAAGTTCCTGCTCGTCGATCTGGTCCGCGCACGCAACGCCGTGCTGGACGCCGTGCGCACGGCGTGCCGGATCGCCGAGGACGCCATCGCGTCAGCCCGCTAGCCCCGCGCGGGCCCGCGCCGCCTACGCCTGCACGACCTCCCTCGCCTGCTCGAGCGCCCACGCGAGGCGGTTTCGCCCCCGCGTGAGATGCGCCCGCAGGATCCCCTCGTGTCCGGCGTTCGCCGCCGCCCGCGACGCGCCGAGCGCCGGCGCCAGATCCGGCAGCGGCGGGACGTTGACCGCGGGATCGTGCCAGAACGCCGGCATGCGACTGTAGTTCACCGGAATCAGGAACCGGCCGAGCCGGCGCTGCGCGGCGTTGAAGCGCCGGACGGCCGCGGTGCGCGCGGTCCCCCGCCGGGGCGCGCGCTCGTAGAACGCGTGGAGGGCGCCGTCTAAGTCGTCGAGCGCGGCGCGCGCGGGCGCGAAGTCGAAGGCGTCGCCGGCCGCACGCTCATACCGGTCGAGTGTCTCCCGGAACTCCGCCGCCGTGCGCGTCCAATCGAAAGGATGCAGCGGCGCCTGCAGCACGCGCAGCACGGACGCCGCGTACACGCGCATGTCGCGGAGCAGGTTGTCCTTGTCCGCGATATCCATCAGATCGTCCTCGGTGTGCCAGGCGATGTTGCCGCCGCAGCCGCCGACCGCGTAGTAGCCCTTCGCCTCGCGCTCCTCCTCCGACATCGTCGAGCTCAGCATGTAGAACGACGACAGCCCGATGTCGTTGAAGGAGTAGTCGCCGGCGCGCGGCGGCCGCTCGGGCTGCGGGGCGATCCCGGCCGTCGCGCGGATCACCGCATCCACGAGCGGCACCGTCTCGCTCATCGCCGTGAGATGGTTGAACGTCGTCGCCCAGCGGCATCCCGGCGAATCGCAGTTGACCTGCGCGACGCCGTGGCGGGCGAGGTCGAGCGCGTGGGTGTCGCTGTACCACGTCGAGCCGGCGTAGCGGCCGTGGGAGTGGCCCGACCACCACGCGATGCGTAGCGTCCGCGCCAGCCGGCGGCGGTGCCGCCAAAAGACCCGCGCGAGTTCGAGCAGCGCCGCGTCGCCCGTCGCGTTGTCGCCGACGCCGAAGTGCCAGCCGTCCAGGTGGCCGTGCACCAGCACGAACTCCTCGGGCGCCTGCCGGCCGGGAATTTCCGCCACCAGCACGGGAATCCGCCGCCAGCCGGTATCGAGCTGCGTGGCCACCGACGCGCGCGCCTCGTGCTGCGCCGCCCGGATGAGCGCCTGCCCGTCCGTGTGGTTGACCGCGACGACGGGGATCGACGGCTGCCGCGGCGCCGCTTCGAGGTCGGGGGTCCCCCAAATCGTGGTGCAGATGCCTTCGTGGATGTTCTGGCCCGGGTTGACGAAAATGCCGGCCACAGCCCCGGCCGCGATCAGGTCCCGCACCTTGCCGGGCGACGCCATCCCTTCGGTCAGGACGATCTTCCCGGCGACGCGCGCGCCGCCGAACTCGACACCGGTGGAGAACACGTCGTAGGCGCTCTCGCCGCTCGAGCCGGCCACGTAGACGAGTTCCCCCGTGACATCCTGCCCCCCGGTCGAGACCGACATCGCCGGCGTCTTGGCCCGATACGCGGTGCCGTTGCACCGGACGGTCGAGGGACCCGGGATGGAGATGAAGCACATCGGCTCGTGCAGGCGCTGCGGCACGCCCCACTTGTCGAGGTGGTGCGTCAAGATGTCGAACGCGCGACGCTCCTCCAACGATCCGGAGAGCCGCGTGAGTTTGGAGAAGTCTTCCACCACCCGCCACGGCACTTTGAGCGAAATGCCGTCGAGCACCCGGCCCTCGAGCGCCGTGTCGCTCCACCCCGTGATCTCCGCCGCATGACTCATGTCGCCGCCTCCCTCCCCTGACCCTATCGCAGACGCCGCGACTCGAGCGCCAGCCGCGCCCGGTCTCCCTCGATCTCCAGCGCCGTATCGAATTCGGCCGACAGATCCCCAAACATCATCACGTCCCCGACCAGCGCGACGGTGCCCACCTTAGAGATCGCTCTCCTTGAATCGGGGATCCAGCGCGTCGCGCAGCGCGTCGCCGAGGAAGTTGTAGGCCAGGACCGTGAAGAGGATGAGGAAGCCGGGATAGATCGGCAGGAGCGGGTTCTCCCAGACATAGGCCTGCGCGTTGCTGAGCATGTTGCCCCAGCTGGCCTGCGGCGCCTGGATGCCGAGCCCGAGGTAGCTGAGCGCCGACTCCAGCAGGATCGCGTTCGCCACCCCGAAGGTGGCGGCGACGATGATCGACGGCACGGCCTGCGGCACGATGTGCCGCATCAGGATGCGCCCGGAACGCGCGCCGAGCGCCCGCGCCGCGAGCACGAAGTCGAGACCGCGGTAGCGGAGCACGTCGCCGCGCACGATGCGGGCCACCACCATCCAGCTGGTCACGCCGATCGCGACGAGAATGTTGCGCAGGCTCGACCCGAAGACCGCGACGACGATCAACACCAGAAAGAAGTATGGGATCGCCATCATCCCGTCGGTGAACCGCATCAGCACGGCGTCGGCCCACCCGCCGAGATAGCCGCCGGCGCTGCCGACGCAGGCCCCGATCACGATGGCGATGACCATCGCGATGAGGCCCACGGTCATCGTCGTGCGGGCCCCGGCGATCAGGCGCGCCAGCACGTCGCGGCCGTTTTCATCCGTCCCGAGCCAGTGCGCCGGGGACGGCCGCGCGTTGGCGTTCATGATGTCGACCGCGTTCGGCGGGTAGGGGGTGATGAGCGCGCCCGCCGCCGCGACGGCGTACATCAGGAGGAGGAACGCCGCGGAGCCGACCGCCACGCCGTTGGCGCGGAACCGGCGCCAGGCCGGCCGACGCGCGGCCCGGACGGCGGGGACACCGGGCGCCTCGTTCCGCGGCAGGGTCTGCGTCGCCATCGGGTCAGCCGAGCCGGATGCGCGGATCCGCGAGGCCGTAGGCGAGATCCGTCAGAAGGCTGCTGCCCACCGCGAACACCGCCACCGCGAGCGTCGCGCCGAGCACGACGGGGTAGTCGCGCGTGGCGGCGGACTGCACGGCGAGCTGCCCCATGCCGGGCCACGAGAACACTGTCTCGGTGATCGCCGTCGCGCTCACCGCCCGCGGAAGGTACACGCCGACGATCGTGATCACGGGAATGAGCGCGTTGCGCAGCGCGTGGCGGAACAGCACGGCCGCGGCCGGCAGTCCCTTCGCGTGCGCGGTCCGCACGTAGTCTTCGCCGAGCGCGCCGATCATCGCCGAGCGGGTATAGCGGGTCACCTCCGCGAGGTTGGCGATCGTCAGCACGAACACCGGGAGCAGCAGGTGCCGCAGCCGGTCGCCCACCGAGAACGCCGCGCCGACCAGGTACATGCCGCCGGCCGGGAGTACCCGCAGCTGCACCGAGAACACCACGATGAGCACGATACCGAGCCAAAAGACGGGAGTGGAGATGCCCATGAAACTGACGGCCGCGATCGCGTGGTCGACGGGCGTGTTGCGGCGGGTCGCGCTCGCGACGCCGAGCGGGACGGCGGCCAGCACAGCGAGCCCGAGCGCGAGGCCGGTGAGCAGGAGGGTGTTGGGGAGGCGGGTGGCGACGAGGCGCAGCACCGGCTCCACCGTGTTGTAGCTACGGCCGAAGTCGCCGCGGAGCGCCGCGCGCAGCCACCGTCCGTACTGGACCGGCAGCGGATCGTCGAGGCCGAGGTTGGCGCGAAACCGCGCGATCTGCTCGCGCCCGAGGTCCGGGTTCTGCAGCATCGCCGGCCCGCCCGGCGCCGTATGGATCAGCGCGAAGGTGACGACGGTCACGATCCATAGCAGTACCACCGCCTGCGCGAGCCGGCGCAGCACGTATCCGGCCATGGGCCGCGGAGCGCGACGCGCGGCGGGCTACGCCGCCGCGCGTCCCCTTTCCCCCGTCCTCAGGAGCGGAGCCACACCTTGGACATCCACGTGAGCGCGTCGCGGTATCCGATGACCGGGAGGCCCTGCGTGCGCGTGCTGACGGCCTGCAGCTCCGGCGGGTAGTAGAGGTAGATGACCGGCACGTCCCGCGCGATCCCGGCCTGGATCTCGTGGTACATCGCGATTCGCTTCGGTTCGTCCGGCTCGCTGCGCGCCGCGACCAGCATGCGGTCGAGGGCCGGGTTCTTGTATCCCCACCAGTTGTTGGACGATCCGCTGTAATAGTGGTCGTACAGGTCCGCGTTGGGCGGCGTGATCCACCATTCCATCAGCAGATCGTACTGGCGGTCGTGGTACTTCTGGAGGTGCACGGGCCAATCCACGATGTCGAGGGTGACCGCCGCACCCAGCCGCTGGTACTGCTGCTGCGCATAGGTGACGACCTGTTCCATCACAGGGTAGCCCTTCGGACCGTTGAACAGCAGCGTGAATTTTTCGCCGCTGGCGCTGGCGAGCACGCCGTCGGCCCCCTTCCGCCAGCCGGCCTCCCCGAGCAGGGCCTGCGCCTTTTCCAGGCTGTAGGGGTAGGCCTCGATGTTCGGGTTGTAATACGCGCCGAGGAGCGGATTGATGGGGCCGGTCGCGACGCGGCCGTCCCCCCGCAGGATGTTTTTCACGATCGCCTGCTTGTCGATCGCGTAGCACAGCGCCTGCCGCACCCGCGGGTCGGCAAACTTGGGCCGGTCATGGTTGATCGCGAAGAAGTAGTAATTGACCTGCGGCGCGCGGCGGACTTCGAGTCCCGGATTGCCCTGCACCGCGGCGACCTGCGGCGGATCGATCACCGTGAAGTCGATGTCGCCGGCCTTGAGCTGCGCGAGCCGCGCGTTGCCGTCCGGGATGACCTTGAACACGATGCCGTCGAGCAGCGGAGCCCCGCCGAAGTAGTCCTTGTTCGCCTCGACCTCGAGGTGGCTGTCCTGCACGAACGTCTTGAACTTGAACGGGCCGCTGCCGACCGGATGCTGGATGAAGGACACCGGCTGGTTCAGGTCCTGGCCCTCGAGCAGGTGCTTGGGCACGATCGCGATATTGTACCCGAGCATCACCGGCAGGGACGCGTACGGATACTTGAGCGTGAACCGGACCGTCGCGGGATCCACGGCGGTCACCTGCGAGATCGCGGAGACGACGCCGGCCATGCCGGCGTTGACCTTGGGATTGAGCGTCGCTTCGATCGTGAACTTGACGTCGTCGGCGGTGAGCGGCCGGCCGTCGTGCCACCGCGCGCCGCGCCGCAGCTTGAAGGTGTATTCCGTCAGCGCGGCGTTCGAGGTCCACGACTCCGCGAGATCGGGAACGACGTGGATCGCGCCGCCCCGGAGTTCGTACTTGACCAGCGTGCTGAACATTGTCTTGTCGACGAGGATGTCGACAAGCTTGCCCGGGATGGTGATCGGGTACGCCGTCGGGTTCCCGGGAATCGCCATCCGCCAGACCCCGCCACGCGAGGCCGCGTGCGCTGCCGGCGGCGCTCCCGCGGCGAGGACGCTTCCCGCGGCCGTGCCGAGGCCGCAGACGGCGGCCAGGCGCAGCAACTCGCGCCGCGACACGCGAACCGCGGGGCGGTGCCGGGCGGCCGGGGGAAGCCTTCGGCTGTTCATCGGCGGACCTCCTGACAAGCGCGGTACGGGCAGGGTGAGCAGATTTCGGTAAACGCGCGCCGCGCCCCTCTCCTCGCCCGGACGAAAGACTCCGCGGCGTTCGGCCCCGAACCCCCCGGGACGCCGTCCTCGTACCACAACTGTTATTGCCGGTCCACCGGTGAACGCGCACCGCCATAAGGGGGCACACCGCATGACGCGATCTGACTCGCGCTCTGGACTGACCCGCCGGACGTTTTTGAAAACGGCGGGGCTCGGCGCCGCGGCTGTGGGGGCCGGCGGCGCAGCCATCCGGGATCTGCTGCGCGCGGAACGCGCGTCGGCCGCGGCCGCGGGACCCGACACGCTCGTCGTCGCCCAGGACATATCGATACAGACGTTCGATCCGCAGATCGTGTACGACAACACCGTCCGCCTCACGCGCGGGATGTACGAGAGCCTCGTCACGCTCCGCGGCGGCACGGCGCAGGTAGTGCCGCGGCTTGCGACGTCGTGGCAGAGCACGCCGGACGCGAAGCACTGGACTTTCAAGCTGCGCTCCGGGGTCAAATTCCACGACGGCACGACCCTCACGTCGGCCGCGGTCAAGAGCACCGTCGAACGGCTCATCAAGATCAACCGCGGTATGGGATACGCGTACAAGGGCACGGTCGACACGATCGACACGCCCGACCCGCTGACCGTCCGGTTCAACCTCACGGGTCCCGACGCGGCGTTCCTCGCGAAACTGGCGGCGGTATCGGGGGCGCTCGTCGTGAGCCCGGCGGCCGTCTCGGCGCACACCTCCGGCACCGACATGGGCCAGGGCTGGTTCGCGGCCAACGAGGCCGGCACGGGCCCGTATAAGCTGGAGAGTTACGACAAGGGCGCCGGACAGGTCGTCGTGACCGCCTTCCCGGACTACTGGGGCGGCTGGGGCGGCCGGCACGTGAAGCGCGTGATCTTCAAGATCACCCCGGAGGCCTCGACGCAGCGCCTCATGCTCGAGCGGGGCGACGCCGACGTGCTGACGGTCGTGGCGCCCGACATCATCGACGCGCTCGCCAAGGAACCCGGCATCAAGGTGGCGTCGTTCCAGACACAGCGGATCTTCTACATCGCGATGCACTGCCAGCGGGCCCCGCTCAACGACGTGAAAGTCCGCCAGGCGCTCTCGTACGCGTTCGACTACGAAGGGGCCAGGAGCCTCATCTTCAACGGCAACCTGGCGCCGCTGTACGGCCCCCTGCCGCAGAGCGACCCGTCGCACCTGTCCGCGTCGGACAAGCCGTACAAGTTCGACATGGCCAAGGCCAAGCAGCTGCTGAGCGAGTCGAGCCATCCGAACGGCGGCTTTTCGCTGAGCCTGTTCCTGTTCCAAGGCGATCCGACGTTCCAAAAGGCGGCGGAGATTCTCCAGAACCAGCTCAAGACGCTCAATATTACCGTGAACATTCAGTCAATGGTGTCCTCGCAGCTGCTAGAGAAGGCCGGAAAGCCGGAGACGGCGCCAGACCTCCTGCCGGTGCGCAACTATCCCGACTACGCCGATCCGTCCGCGATGCTCGACGCCACCTTCGGCCGCGACGGCTGGGGGACCGCGGGCTGGAACTTCAGTTTCTACGCGAACGACAAGGTCGAGTCGCTGATGAAACAGGCGAACCAGATCACCAACCAGTCCCAGCGCGTCGCCCTGTTCCGGAACGCGCAGAAGATCGTGGTCGATGAGGCGGGCGCGATCTTCATCGGCACGCTCATCAACCGTGTGCCGATGCGCACGAACGTCTCCGGCTACAGCTACAACCCGTGGCTCGGCAACACGTTCGACGTGTACGGCATCTCGAAAACCTAGCCGTCCGGAGGCGGATTGGCCGCCTACGCCCTGCGAAGGCTCATCCTGATCCCGCCGTTGCTGATCGGGGTGAGCCTTCTGCTTTTCATCCTGACGCACATCATCCCGGCCGACCCGGCGAAACTGATCGCCGGCGAACACGCCGGGCCGGACCAGGTCGCCGCGGTCCGCCACGCGTTCGGCCTGGACCGGCCGCTCCCCGAGCAGTACGTCGTCTACATCGAAAAACTCGCGCGCGGCAACCTCGGCGTGTCGATGCTGACCAACAGCCCCGTGCTCGGCGACCTGCTGCAGTACTTCCCCGCCACGATCGAACTGACGGCCGCGGCGATGGTGCTCACCGTCGTCCTCGGCGTCCCGCTCGGTATCCTCTCCGCGGTCCGCGCCGGCGGCGCCTTCGATCTGGCGGCGCAGGTCTTCAGCGTCAGCGGGCTGTCGTTTCCGATCTTCTTCTTCGGCATCCTGCTCCAGCTCGTGTTCGTGCGGGCCCTCGGCTGGTTTCCGCTGTCCGGCCGGCTCGCCATCACCGCGTCCCCGCCCCACCACGTGACGGGCCTCTACGTGGTCGACAGCCTGCTGGCCGGCAACGTCGCCGACCTCGTGAGTGCCGTGAGCCACCTCGCGCTGCCGAGCCTGACGCTGGCGCTCACCTCCATTGCCCCGACGGTCCGCATCACCCGCTCGACCATGCTGGAAGCGCTGTCGCAGGACTACATCCGCACGGCCTGGGCGAAGGGGCTCATGTCGGCGCGCGTGTTCGTCCATCACGGACTCCGAAACGCGCTCATCCCCGTCGTCACGGTCCTGGGCCTGTACACCAGCGGGCTGCTCGGCGGCGTGTTTCTGGTCGAACTGATCTTCGACTGGCCCGGCGTCGGGCTCTACAGCGTCAACGCGATCACCGCGTTCGACTACTCCGCGATCATGGGCACGTCGCTGCTGCTGACCGTCACGTTCGTGCTGATCAATCTGGGCGTCGACCTGCTCTATGCTGTCATCGACCCGCGTATCCGCTACTAGCGTTGCGCCGCGCGGCCGCGGCGCGAGTTACCTCCGCCGCTCGCTCCGGCTGCTGGCCCGCATCCCCTCGGCGTGGATCGGCGTGACGATCGTGAGCCTGCTGGCGGCCGTCGCGCTGGCCGGACCGGCCGCGGCCCCGTACGACCCGTTTCACATCTCGGCCGCCGACAAGCTGCGGCCCCCCTCGCCGGTCCACCCCTTTGGGACGGACGATCTCGGCCGGGACCTGCTGAGCCGCGTGCTCACCGGCGCGCGCATCTCGCTCGCGGTGGCGGTCGTGGTGCTGGTGCTGGCGATGGTGGTCGGCGTGGGGCTCGGCCTCGTCGCCGGCTACTGGGGCGGCTGGATGGACGAAGTGTTGATGCGGACCACCGATGTCTTTTTGGCGTTCCCGCGGCTCGTACTGGCGATTGCGATCGCGGCCACGCTGGGCCCGGGCCTGTCGAACAGCGTGATCGCGATCGCGCTCTCGTGGTGGCCGTGGTACACCCGCCTCGTTCGCGGCCAGCTCCTGTCGCTCCGGGAACAGGAGTACGTGCTGGCCGCGGTCTCGCTCGGCGCCGGCCGCCCGCGCATTCTGCTGCGGCACCTGCTGCCCAACGTCGGGTCCACGGTGGTCATTCAGGCGTCCATCGACATCGGCTTCGCGATCCTCGCCACGGCAAGCCTGAGCTTCATCGGGCTCGGCGCCCAGCCGCCCACGCCCGAATGGGGGGCCATCATCGCCCAGGCGCGCAGTTATATGGTAGACGCGTGGTGGTATCCGACGTTTCCGGGGCTGGCGATCTTCCTGGCGGTGCTCGGCTTCAACCTGCTCGGGAACGCCGTCCGGGACGCCTTCGATCCCCGGCTGCGCTCGGTCACCTGATCACCGGCCGGCATAGGCATCGATGGCTTGGTAGAGGCGCGCCAACGCGGGCGCCCTCATCCCGCTTTGCGCCAGCATGACGCGGCAGTCGGCTGCCAGTACGCGCATCTCGCCGGCCGCCGCGCGCGCGTGGCGGCCCATGACGACGTCGCCTGCTTCGGCCGCGAAGAAGCGGCGCCAGTAGCGGATCACGAACGCCTGCGGCAGCCGGGTGAAGAGCACCGTGAGTGGAAAGGGCGTCACGGGGAATCCGAGCGCGCGTACCGCCGCGAAGCCTTCCCGCACGCCGGTGACCATCAACGCCAGTGTCCGGCCGTCCCCGGCGAGACGTCGGGAATCACCGCCGGCCAGATAGAGCGCGCCGCTGACTGCGGTGACGAAGATCGCATGGGTCTTCAGCCACGCGTCCATATGCCGCTCCGTTCGCGTTGGGAATCCCGAAGGGCCTGTGCGACGGCGCGGAGTGGCGCGGTCGCCCGCCCGTCCGGTTCCCCGATGGTCGTTGGCTGCTGCCCGATCAAGGTATACTGGACCACGCCGCGGTCGCGGGTGCCGCCGGCGCCGGGAAACCCAAGCAACACGCGCCCGTGCTCAAACGCCCGCACCATCTCCGCGGAGCCGAGCGGATTATTCACCATGAACAAAACGGTGGGGATGCGCCGATTGGCGGTTAGCGCCGGCGTAATCTCCGCCAGTTGTTCCCGCCGGACCGCGATCAGGGCGATGTCAAATCGGTCATCGGAGCTCAGCCGTTCCGCCGTCGCCACCTGAGCCGTCGACCGGACGCCGCTCGCCACATCCTCGAGCACGAGGCCGTGGCGGCGGATCTCGCCGAGCCGGGTGCCACGCGCGAGCACCGTCACACGGTTTCCGGCGCCCTGCAACCGCGCCGCGTACAGCGAACCGATCACACCCGCGCCGTAAACCAGCACGTCCATGCACCGTGACTCGCTGTCCTGCCGTGCGGCCGCTACAATTCGGTCACCGTCGGCGCCCGGCACCGGCGCGGGGCGGTCGCTTCGGGATCGGCCCGCCCGGCGAATCGAAGATCGCGCTCAGGACATCGAGCAGCAGCCGGGCCGCCGCGCGCGCCGTGACCTCGGCCCAGTCGTAGGGCGGCGACACCTCCACAAGATCCACGCCCACCACGCGGCAACGGCGGGCGATCGCCCGCGCCGCGTCGCGCATTTCCGTAAACATGAGGCCGCCCGGCTCGGGCGTGCCCGTGCCGGGCGCCGACGCGATGTCGAGCGCGTCGATGTCGAGGGTGAGATAGCACCGCACCCCGGCCGGCACGGCGGCGGCCGCCGCCCGCGGACCCCCCCGGCGCAGTTCCGACGCGCTGACGGTGCGGAGGCCGTATCGGCGCGCCGCGTCCAGGGTGTCGGTGTACTTTTGCAGGCTCCGCAGACCGATCTGTGTGATCCCCGTCACGAACGGCAGCTCGGACGCGCGGCGCATGACATTCCCGTGTCCGAACCGCACGCCGTGCCGCTCGTCGTTGAAGTCCTGGTGGCTGTCCAACTGCACGATGTGGAGCGGGCCGCGCCCGGCGAACGCGCGAATCGCGGGATACGTCACCGCGTGGTCGCCGCCGACCACCACGGGAAGGCTGCCCGCGTCGAGGATCGCGCGCACGCCCGCCGTGATGCGGTCGAGGTTGGCGGTAAGGTCCGTTGGGGTGATCCGCACGTCGCCCCAATCGGCCATCGAGACGCCGCGCAGGATCCACCGCCGGCAGTCGAGGTCGTACCAGCCCTCAGCGGGCCGGCCGTCCGCGGCCCGCCCGGACGACCCCGGGGCGGCGTCATCGCGAGCGTACTGCCACCACGCCGATGCGGCGCGAACGGCCTCGGGGCCGAACCGCGCGCCCGGGCGCAGCGTGGTACCGAGATCGAACGGCGCGCCGAGAAACGCGACCCGCGGCCGCCCACCGCCGCCCGGCTCCCGCGGCGGGGCGCCGAAGAACGTGTGATGCCGGACCCGAAGTCCCGCCAGCGCGGCGCCGTCGGACGCGCTCGCCGTCTCGAGCCGCGGCACGCCGGCGGGCACGCGCGGAGCCCGGCGGGCACGCACCGCCCGCACCGGCGAGGGCTCAGGCGCAGCGGCGGCGGCGCGGCGTCTCACGACCTGAGGCTGCGCCTACCGGCTGGTGTACGCCGGCGCCTCGTCCCGCTTGAGCGCATCCCACGACATCCGGCAGAGGCGCGCGATGTGATGCGCCGCCGCCCGTTCGCCCGGGGCGCCGTCCGGCATCACCCAGGGCACGCGATCGGTATAGACGGCGAGAATGAACAGCGGCCGAGCATCCTCGAAGACGATGCCGGCGTCGTTGAAATTGTGCGCAGCGGTCCCCGTCTTGTGCGCCACCGTGGTCCCGCGCGGCAGCAGGCCGGGGAGGCGGTCGTGAAACAGCAGCGAGCGCATGATGTCGAGGGCGACTCGGCAGAGCGCGGGGCTGGTGCCGAGCCCTGCCGCCGCCGCGGAGTCCGGGGCCCCGCGCAGGATCTGCTCAAGGAGTCCGCCGGCGTCCTTGGGCGTCGTGACGTTGATGCCGTCCAGATCCGGCGGCGCGGTCTCACGAGCCGCTGCGACGGGGTCCACCTTCGCCGGGATCGGCTGGCGGTGCGCCGTGCCGGTCATGCCCGCCGCGCGGCTGAACTGGTTGATATCGTCGAGCCCAAGCATCTCCACCACGGTGCCGGTGCAGGTGTTGTCGCTGACGACCATCATCATGGTCAGCACGTCCTGCAGCGTGATCGTGAACCCCGGCCGCAGCAATTGAAAGCAGCCGCTGTCGCTGATCTGAAACTCCTTGCGGATCACGACCGGCTGGTCCAGCGACAACCGGCCGGCGTGCACGGCGCGAAGCGCGGCCATCAGGATCGCGATCTTGCGCGTGCTGGCCGACGGGACGACCACGTCGCCCCGCCGGTCCGCCGTGTGCCCCGTCGCGAGATCCTTGAGGTACCATCCGGTCTCAAACGGCTGCGCATCGCACAGGGCATTGAGGCGGTCCGCGAGCGGGGCCAGCGCGTCCATGATCGTGTCCTCCCTCGCCGGAACTTACCGGCGTACCTCACAGGTCCCGCCGCCGTTAGTCCGCCTGCGGCAGGCTCTCGAAATCGGCGAAGAGCATGTCGGGATTCAGCGGTTCGCGAATCAGTCCCTGCGCCAATTGCTCCTGGCAGAACGCGGCGACCATCGCCCGGTTCTCGCGGTAGCCGTAGGGCCGGAAATCGGGGCCCATCAAGGCGGTCTGATCTTCCAGATCGGCCAGCACCCACGGGCTCGTCTCGTGCAGCACACGGTGATTGCGCTCGGAAAGCGCGCGCGCGCGCACGAAGGCGCGGAAGATCGGCACCGCGGCCCCGGGATGCCGGTCGAAGAACGCCCGCCGCAGTACGACCAGGTGATGCCCCGGGTAAATTCGCGTCCGGCGGTAGTACTCGCACTCGACGCCCCGGTAATCCCGGTAGAGTCGGCGGATGCCGGACCGCGGATCGTCGAAGCCGCGCGGCGGCCACGGGCACATGAGCGCATCGAGCTCGCCGGCGAGCAGCAGTTCCCCGAGCGGCCGCCCGCCCGGCGTGGGCGCGACCCCCGGCGGCAGCGACCGTGTGTCCGCCGGGGCGTCGCCGGGATTGACTGGGCCAACGAACCACCGGATGCCGTCCAGCGGCACGCCCGCAGCACGAAGAATCGCCCGGCTCCATGTGTTGCCGCTCGCGCCCCAGTTGTCCGTGCCGATCCGCGTGCCGGCGAGCTCGGAGACGTCCGCCATCTCGCTGTCCCGGCGCACAAAGAAGCACCGATGCCGGAATTCCCGCATGACAAAGATCGGGAGGCCGACCAGCGAGCGGTCCCCCGACGCGACCCGGCGCAGGTACTGGCTGAACGAGGCTTCGCCGCCGTCGATCTCCGGATCGTCCGCAAAACGGCGCAGCGCTTCGAACGACCGCAGCAGGCGCAGCTCGACGCCGTCCGCGGTCACGTCGCCGAGCGCGAGCGGCGCCACGAAATCGTAGTCGCGCGTCGCGATCGTGGCCCGGATGGTCATGGCCGGCCGTGCTTGATGGGCGCCCGTCCCGTCCCGTCGAGAATGCGCTGCGCCTTGACCGCGAGGAACACGCCGTCACCTCCGCTCGGATCGTCCGCTGGAACGACTTGGTGTGTCGTTACGTGCGCGCGCCCGGACGGGCGGACGCGGCCCGGATCGCTTCCATGAGCTCGACCGCGCGCCGCACCTCGGCGACGCGGTCACCGGCCGGCGTGCCGCCCGTGGCCGCGGCGGCCAGCTCGCTCAGCATCGAGATGACGGGCGCGTCGATCCAGGGGCGCACCGCTGTGCCCGCGGCGTGAACGCGCACCGCCGTCGCGCCGGGCTCGATCCGGACGGCCTCGCGTCCGCCGATCACCTCCACTTCCACGTCGCCGTCCGCGGACGCGCCGAACGACGCCGGCAGACAGCGCGCGACGTCGATCGTCGCGATAACGTCGTTCTCGAAGCGGATGATGGAGACCGCGGTATCCATCGCCCCGGACCCAAACAGCGCGTCCAGGTGCGCGTGCACGCGCGACGCCTGCGCGGGAACGGCCGCGGCGACGAAATCCAGCAGATCCCAGCCGGCGTCGTCGAGGACCGGCCGCTGCGCGGACGTCAGCCGGTCGCCGTTGCCGGCGATGGGCAGCCGCATCGAGGCGAACACCGAGTGCACGGGACCGAACCCGTCCGTGCCGATCAACGCGAGCGCCGCGCGGCCGCCCGGCGACAGCCGCACCGTGCCGCCGGCGAGGAACACGCCGCGGCCGCCCGACGCGGCGCCGGTGAGACGATTCATCTCTTCCATCCGCGTGGCCGCCGGGATCGCGCAGAACACGGCTTTGCCCGCGCCGAGCGCCGCTTCCGCGGCCGCCGTGGCGCTGCCCGCCTCGCCCAGCACCAGGATGGCGCGAAGCTCGGGGTCGCGCGCGACGGCCTCCCACTCGCGCGAGAACGGCACCTGGATCCGCGCCGCGAACTCGCGGACGAAGGGCACGTCCGCGCCGCCCGGGCTCGCGGCCCAGCGGGCGATGCGTACGTCCGGCAGCGGCGCCTGATGGTCGGCCAGCGCCGCGCCGTGCCGGCCTCCGCCGATGACCCCGACGGCGAGCGTTGGGGCCGTCACGCCCGCACCGCCCGGGAGGACTCGTCGGCCAGCAGAACCACGCGGCCCGCCTGCGCGGACTCTACGGCGGCGAGCGCGAGCCGGAGCGCCGCGCGCGCCTCTTCCGGCGACATGGGCAGGGGGCGGCCCCCGCGCACGGCGTCGAGGAATGCGGCGTGCTCCCGAACATAGGCAGTCTGATTATGGAGGAGAATATGCGTGCTCTCGGGGTATTCCGCGGCTCCTTCCCGGAACCAGGTGAGGCTCACGAGCTCATGGTCGCGCGCGCGGATCGCGCCGCGGAGCCCGTAGGCCTCGAATTGGTGGAACGCGGGATAGCCCGGCGGCAGGCAATTGCTGATCTCGCTGGAGCCCAGGGCACCGTTCGCAAAGCGGACGGTCCAGGTCACGAAGTCCGGCACGCCGCGGTTTCCTTCGACCGTGATCTTCTGCTCGGCGAACACGGCGACCGGCTCCGACCCCACGAACCACCGCAACAGATCGGCTTCGTGGATGCCGTTGGTCAACGCGGCGCCGACCGACACGGCGGGATCGCCGGTCCAGTGGGCCCCGGTGTAGTAGCCCGGCGCGCCGGCGCGGGCGCCCGGGCGCCGCTCGTTCTCCCGAACGAGCCGCACGGCGCCGATCTCGCCGCGGTCGATCGCCCGCCAGATTTCCATATAGCGGCGGGTGAACCGGCGGCTGTGCCCGATCATCAACTGCACGCCCGCCCCGCGGCACGCGGCGATCATCGCGTCGGCGTCGTCCAGCGACGAGGCCATCGGCTTCTCGCAGAAGACGTGCTTCCCGGCCGCCGCGGCGGCCTCGGTCCATTCCCGATGCGCGGCCTCGGGCGTCGCGATCACGACGATCTCGACATCCGGCCGCGCGACGACCTCTCGCCCGTCGGTGTACGCTTCCGCGCCCCACGGCCCCGCGGCGGCCCGGGCGGCGTCCACGTTCAGGTCGGCCGCGGCGACGAGCGTGACGCGGTCCCTGAGGGTACGCAGCGCCGGCAGGTGGGCGGAGCGCGCGATGCTCCCGCACCCGATCAGCCCTGCCTTCACCGGTGTCGTCACTCCGCATATCCTCCCGAGGGTTTTACAGACGCAATTTCGCCCGCGGGCCGGGCCACCCTCCACGGCCGGGCCGGCCTCCACGGAGGCAAGGGGTCCCGGACAGAACCCGGGCGTCCTCGCAGAACCCCGGGCCTCAGGGAACGGGCTTGGCCTGACGGCGCTGCCAGTCTTCGGAAAACAGGTTGAAATGCTGGCGGCGGTACGGGCGTGCGAGGACGGCCTCCTCGTTGAACGTCACGCCGAGCCCCGCCCCTGCGGGCAGTGCGAAGTAGCCGTCCACAACGGGCGGCAGCCCGGGGGCGGCCTCCGTCACATACGCTTCGTCGAAATCGTTGAAGTATTCCTGAATTTTGAAATTCGGCGTGCACGCGGCGAGGTGCAGCGCGGCGGCCGTGCTCACGGACGCGCCGACGTTGTGCGGCGCCAGCAGCAGCCCGTTCGTCTCCGCCATCGCCGCGATCTTCTTCGTTTCAAGCAGGCCGCCGCAGTGTGTGAGATCCGGCTGCGCGATGTCCGCGGCGCCGAGGGCGAACAGGTCCCGGAACGCCGCCCGGGTGTGGAGCCGCTCGCCCGTCGCGATCGGCAGGGCGGTGTGCGCGGCCACTTTGGCCAAGGCCGCGGGCTGGTCGGGAGGGACCGGCTCCTCGATCCAGCCCGGTGCCGCGCGCTCGAGGTCACGGGCCAGCGCGATCGCCTGAGAGGCGGTAAACCGGCCGTGCATTTCGATAAACAGCTCGACCTCGGGACCCACGGCGTCCCGTACCGCCTCCACCAGTCCCACGGAGCGCCGGTACTCCGCGACGGTCAGTTCACCGGCGCCGGCGCCGAACGGATCGAACTTCATGGCCCGGTATCCCCGTGCCACGGCGCGCCGGGCGGCCTGCGCAAACTCGTCGGGCGTGCGCGCCACCTGGTACCACCCGTTCGCGTAGGCCTTGATGCGGGTACGGCAGGCGCCGCCAAGCAGCCGGTATACGGGCTGGCCGAGCGACTTGCCTATGATGTCCCAGCAGGCCATTTCCACGACGGCGATGGCCGTCATCTCGGTGGCGCCCGGCACTTCGTAGTCGTCGCGCGTAATGCGCATGATGAGGTCCTCGATATTGAACGGGTCGCTGCCCAGCACGTAGCGGTGCGCGATCGCCTGGAGGTACGCGGCCACCGCGTCTTCGCGGTTGACCGGCCTCGCTTCGCCGATGCCTTCGAGGCCATCGTCGGTGCGCACGCGGGCAAAGACGAAATTGCGCCAGGCCGACCCCATCATGAAGACCTTGACCTCGGTGATTCTCACCCCAATCGCCTCCCAGGCGCCCGATCTTTATCCAAACTTTACAAAACCGGCGTAACGTCGCAACAGTACAGGCCGATTCACGGAGGGGAACCCATGCGGACTGCTCGGTGGTTCATGTTCGGCATCGTCCTCGCAGCCCTCGCAACCCTGGACGCGCAGCCGTCGCCCGCGGCAATGATGGGGACCGGCGAGGAAATCAAAACGGCGATGACCCACGCCGGCTTCGCCGAGAAATACGATTCAATGAAGGAAGTCTCACTGCACCTGCACCATGTGTTGAACTGCCTGGTGGGGCCCGGCGGCAAGATGTTCGACCAGGCCGCCGGCAATCCGTGCCAGGGCCAGGGCAAGGGCATCCTCCCCGACATCAAGGCGTCGATGGGGGAAGACCAGGAGTATCAGGTGGCGTGGTGGCTCGCGCACATGGCGGACCAGGCCCTCACCATGGGCAATCTCGCCCAGGCGAAGGCAGCCGCGCACATCATTCGGACGCAGTTGAGCTCTATGGCCAAGATGTAGCCTTCGCTCGCAAAAGGCACCCGACGCGCCCGGCGGGAAACACCGCGGGGGACACCGTCCCCCCTGCCGCGGTGCGCGAGGATACTGCACCACCCGTACTGCTTCACCGGTAGCCCGCCGGCGGTGGGACCTCCAGGAGGTGAGCCGCCGTGCGGATGCGCAAGGAAGTCGCCAAGGTCGTCGCGATGGAACGGATCTCGCGCGTGGCTACGGTGGGCCGGGACGGCCGCCCGCACGTCGTTCCGGTCTGCCACGCGGCCGCCGGCGGCCGTGTGTACTTCGGCACGGGCCGCGACAGTCTGAAACTGCGCCATCTGCGGGCCAATCCGAATCTCGCGCTCAGCGTCGATCTCTACGCCGAGGACTGGAGCCTGCTCAAGGGCGTGCTCATCCAAGGGGCCGCGGCGGTCATCGAGGGCGGGCCCCGCTTTCGAAAGTTTCGCGACCTCCTGTACCGTAAGTACCCGCAGTACCCGAAGGAATCCGCGCTCGGCGAGCGGGACTCCGTCATCATTGAGATCACGCCCCGCCGCGTCTCGTCCTGGGGATTCAAAGACTAGGCCTCGCCGCGGCGGCCACGCGCGTGTAAGATACACGTGACGACAGTCTCGGACAGCGGGAAGGAGTGAGCGATGAGCAGTGTACGTGTACTGGTCGGCACGCGGAAGGGCGCGTTCATTCTGACATCGGACGGGCGGCGCGACCGGTGGGATATCACCGGTCCGCATTTCGCCGGATGGGAGTTGTATCATCTGAAAGGATCGCCCGCCGACCCGAACCGCCTCTACGCGTCGCAGACGAGCGGCTGGTTTGGCCAGCAGATTCAGCGCTCCAACGACGGCGGCAAGACGTGGGAGCCCGCCGGCAATCAATTCACCTACGCGGGTGTGCCCGGCACCCATCAGTGGTACGACGGCACGCCGCACCCGTGGGAGTTCAAGCGGGTGTGGCACCTCGAGCCCTCGCTCACGGACCCGGACACCGTCTACGCGGGCGTCGAGGACGCGGCCCTGTTCCGGTCCGCCGACGGCGCGAAGACGTGGGAAGAGCTCCCGGGCCTCCGCGGCCACGGGTCGGGCCCGCACTGGGCGCCCGGCGCGGGCGGGCTGTGTCTGCACTCGATCGTGCTGGACCCCAGCGACGCGAAGCGCATGTTCATCGCCATCTCGGCGGCGGGCGTGTTCCGGTCGGACGACGGGGCGGCGACCTGGCGGCCGGCCAACCGCGGCCTGCGCTCCGAGTACATTCCCGATCCGACGGCCGAGGTCGGTCACTGCGTGCACCACATCGCGATGCACCAGTCGCGTCCACGGACCCTCTTCATGCAGAAGCACTGGGACGTCATGCGCAGCGACGATGCCGCGGATTCCTGGCACGAAGTCAGCGGGAACCTGCCCACGGACTTCGGGTTCGTGATCGACATGCACGCGCACGAGCCGCAGACGGTGTTTGTCATCCCGATCAAGAGCGACTCTGAACACTACCCGCCCGAGGGCAGGCTGCGCGTGTACCGCAGCCGGACCGGCGGCAACGAGTGGGAGGCGCTGACCGAGGGGCTGCCGCAGAGGGATTGTTACGTGAACGTGCTGCGGGACGCGATGGCGGTCGACGGCCTCGAGGCCTGCGGCATCTATTTCGGCACCACGGGCGGCCAGGTCTATGCCTCCGCCGACGCCGGCGACACGTGGAAGCCCATCGTGCGGGATCTTCCCGCCGTGCTGTCGGTGGAAGTGCAGACACTGGCATGATTCCGCCGCGAGAGCGAACGGCGCCCGGCGCCGGCGAGCCGCGGGCGGGCTCCGCGGCGGCGGCGCGGGGGCTCCGGCGTATCCGGATCGTGCTGCCTGCGCATCTGCGGACGCTCGCCGGGACCGGGCGCGAAGTCGCGCTCGACGTCGAAAGCCCGGTGACGCAGCGTGCGGTCCTCGACGCGCTCGAGGCGCGATATCCGGCCCTGCGCGGCGCCATCCGCGATCACGTCACGCACCGCCGCCGCGCGCTGGTTCGGTTCTTTGCCTGCGCGCGGGATCTGTCGCACGAATCTCCCGATGCGCCGCTGCCGGACGCCGTCGCGGAGGGAACCGAGCCTTTTTTGATCGTCGGGGCGATCGCCGGCGGCTGACAGGAAACGGCGCGCGGCCCGCCGGAGATAGCGCCGGTGGAACAGCGGCCCCTCGGCAAGACCGGGGTGTCCGTCTCCGCGGTGGGCTTCGGCTGCGGGGCGGTCGGCGGCCTGATGGTGCGCGGCGATCCCGCGGAGCAAACCGCGGCGGTCGCCCGCGCCCTCGAGGCGGGCATCACCTATTTCGACACGGCGCCGAGTTACGGGGACGGACGCTCCGAGGAGAACCTCGGCCGGGTCCTCCGGGATCTCGGCGCCTGGCGGCACGTGGTCGTCGGGACGAAGGTGCGGCTGCAGCCGGCCGACCTCCACGATCCGGCCGCCGCGATCCGGCGCTCCTGTGAAGGAAGCCTCCGGCGGCTCGAACGCGAGTCCGTCGACCTCCTGCAACTGCACAACCCGATCGCCGCCGACGGCCACGGCGGCGCGGGGGACGCCGCGACGGGAAGCAGCGCCGCCATCCCGCTCGCGATCGTCACCGGATCCGTCGCGGAGGGAATGCAGCGCCTTGTCTCGCGCGGCCTCGTGCGGCACATCGGCATCACCGGCCTCGGCCGGACCCCGGCGGTTCACGCGGCCGTGCGGACCGGCACGTTCGCCACGGCGCAGGTCTACTTCAATGCGGTGAACCCGAGCGCCGGCTTTCCGCGGGCGCGCGGGGGCGAGCAGGACTTCGAAGGGCTGATCGGGATCGCCGAGGCGGCGGGCATGGGCGTCATCAACATCCGGGTCATGGCGGCCGGCGCGCTGGCCGCCCAGCCGACGCGCCACGCGAACGCCGGGGATCCCGGTCCGCTCCTCGCCGACGGCGCGGCCTACCGGCACGACCTCGAGCGGGCCGCGGCGATGCGGGCGCTCGCCGCGGAACTGGCGTGCCAGTGCCCGCTGGAACTCGCGCTGCGTTTTGCGCTCGCCACGCTCGGCATCTCCACGATCCTCGTCGGGTATTCGGACCGGACGCAATTGGAAGACGCGCTGCGGTGGACGGCGCGCGGGCCGCTGCCCCCCGAAGGGACCGCCCGCGTCGTGGAACTGGCGCGCTGACGGCCGGCGCCGGCGCGGGAGTGCCGGCGGGACGCCGGGCTCCGTCAGCCCGGCCGCACGGCGCGGACGACGGCGCCGAGCGCAAGCCCGGCGATGTACAGCCAGCCGAACAGGCGGTTGTGTGCCAGCGCCACGCGGTGGTACCACAGAGGCCATCCCACGTATCCCGCCGGCGCGGCTTCCGGCTTCGGACGGCTCGTCACCGCGAGCGCCCGGCCCGCCCTCGGCAGCGCGACGGCGACGAGCGCGGCGAACGGCGTGATCAGGCGCGCCGCGATGAGCACCGCGACCACCGCGTACATCGCCGCGATGACCGCGCGATTAAGGCGCCGCGCGCGGCTGTCACCCAGCACCACGGGCAGCGTCCGCTGGCTGTGGGTCCGGTCGAACTCCGCCTGATCGATGTGCTTGCCGACGAGGATGGACATCACGCCCAGCCCGTACGGAACCGACGCCAGAAACGCCGCCCCCGACAGCCGGCCGCTGATGACGAAGTAGCCGCCGCCGACCATGAGCGGCCCCCAGACGAGAAACGCGGCAAGCTCGCCCAGGCCGATGCTCTTCAGCGGCGTCGGCGCCGCGTCGTACAGGTAGAGCAGCAGGAGCCCCGCCAGCGCAAATCCGAGGGCGAGCGGGCCGCGGACGGCCCAAAAGTAGGCGACGATCATCGTGCCGGCCGCGGCGAGAATCGCGAGGCCGGTCAGCAGGCTGCTCGCCCGCAGGACGCCGCTTGCGATGGGATGGATGGTGTAGCGCATGCGCGGGGAGTCCGGGGTATCGTGGCCGCGCCGGTAACCGAAGTAGTCGTTGCTGAGATTGCTGATGGCGTGCGCGATGACGAAGCCGAAGAAGACGAGCACGAAGGGGACCGGTTCGAACGCGCCGTCGCCGGCCGCCAGCAGGCCCGCGATGATCGCCGCCTGCGCGGAGATGACGAGAATGACGCTGCGGGCCGAATACAGGAACCCGGCCACGGGATCGAGCGTCTCGCGCGCCTGCGCGTGCGGGGGGTAGAAACCCGCAAACGTTCTCAGCCACAACCGCGGGCCGCGGCGTGTGCCTACGGCGCCCTGCACCGGTCCCGACACCTCCGTATCGTCTCCGCCCGGTTACGCGGGGATCAGCGCCTCCACGAGATCGTCCAGGTGCGCGAGTTGTTCGATGGCGCCGAGCAGCGCGAGTGCCCGCTCGCTCTGCTCGCGCGGGAGCACGCCGCGGGCGCAGTCGCGGAACTTGTCGTGGAGTTCGCCGCGGCTCAACGGGTTCTGCGGCGCCCCCCGCGGGTAGTCGACCTTCCGCTCGAGGACGGTGCCGCCGCGGCGGCGGACGCGCACGACGACATATCCTTCCTCGATCGCGTTGAACTCGACCGGAATCGCGGGATCCTCGACGGGGCGCACGCGCTCGAGCAGCGCCTGCGCTTCCGGCCGCCGGACCATGTCGTCGGTGAACGTCTCGAGGGTTAGGCGGCCGTCCAGCATCGCCGCGGCGACGACATATGGCAGACTGAATTTGCCCTCCAAGCCGGTCCGCGGCCGGTCCCGCGTGACGGCGGCGAGCCCGCCCGGCGGCACCCTTACCTCCGCCGACTCGACCTCCGGCGCGCGGAGTTCGTGCTCGCGCACCAGGTCGAGCACCGCATCGGCCGCCCGATGGGTCGCGTAGCAGCACGGGTAGCGCTTGACGTTCATGCCCGGCGAGACCACGTCGTACGGACGGCCGAGCGACGCTCCCACCCCGTCGATCCGCGCTTCGCCGTAGGAGAACATCGCGAAGTAGCCGAGCGGCGCTTCGAGAATCGCCGTGTCGCCGGTCATCCCCTTCTGCGCCAGGCGCGCCGCGAGCACGCCGCAGCGGGCGGCGTGGCCTGGATGAAAGGGTTTCGTCATGGTACCGAAGTTCTGGCGGCTGCCCGCCGCGGTGGACGCCGCGATCGCCAGCGCGTGCTGCAGCGCGCCGGGTTCCAACCGGAAGATCTTACCGGCGGCCGCCGCGGCCCCAAGCGCGCCCAGCGTCGAGGTGGCGTGCCAGCCGGTCCGGTAGTGGGCCGATCCCATCGCGCGGCCCAACTTCGTCATCACTTCCACGCCGGCCGTGTAGGCTTCGGCAAGCCGCCGGCCGGACGCGCGGACGCCCTGGGCCGCCGCGAGCGCCGCGGGAAACACGGCGACGCTCGGGTGCCCGATCACGGACCGGTTCACGTCGTCGTAGTCGAGGGCGTGTCCGCTGACACCGTTGATGAACGCGGCGCCTTCCATCGACGTGCGGAGCCGCGCCCCGAGCCGGTCCGCGACCCCCGACGCGCCGTCCTCCGCAACGGTCTCCGCGACGATGCGGGTGACCGGCTCTCCGGCCCCGGCCAGGATAACCGCAACGGTGTCGATGATCGCCGACCGGGCGGCCTCGACCACCCGGTCTCCGGCGTCGTCGATCGACGCCCCCGCGACCCACTCCGCTACGTCACGCGTCAGCCCCATCGCCGCTCCCCCGCCGCCCGACGAACGAGTGGTTGCGGACTAATGCGCCGGCCGGCGGGCCGCGTCGAGAAACACCGCCACGCCGGCCAGGCCCACCGCGGCGCCGGTCACGGCCCAGAATGGTGAGCCGGTCATGAAACTTCCCGGCAGCACGCGCACACCTTGAAGACACCACACGCCGCCTGCCGCGAGCATGATGATGCCGGCCACGGCCTTGGCTTTGCGCATGTACGCCGCTTCTCGCCCGCGCGAGGGTTCCCTTTCGGCGGGCCGGATCCGTCCGGGCGGAACTGCTCCCCAACCGGGCGGGACGGCCAAATTGGGGAAAAGGGCAGAAGACGGACCCCATGATTTCCTCTCCCCAGACGCACCACACCGCCGCCGGTAAGGTGGTCCTCGTGCAACTCAGCGGCGATGTGGATCTGGTCGCGGGCCCAAGGATTCAAGAACAACTCGCGTCAATCGTGTCGAACGCGGCGCTCGGCCTCGTGCTGGATCTCAGCGGGGTCCGGTATATCGACAGCGCCGGCGTGCGGCTCTTGTTCCAGATGGGCCGCCGGCTCGAACAGAACCGGCAGCAACTGCGTCTCGTGGTGCCGCAGCGCGGGCTCGTGCGTCGCGTCCTGGCCTTTACGAGCCTGGAGTCGTACATTCGGATCCATCCCAGCGCCGACGCCGCGCTTGCCGATTTCGAGGGTGTGTCCGATCAGGCCGGCGGTCATCCGGAAGGCCGTGGCGGGGAGATGGCGCCGTAAGCGGACAGCCGCGCTATTCGGATCCTCGTTCGCCGGCGGCGTGCCGGCCCCGTCGATCGCCCTCACTGCCACCGGGGGAGGCTTCCGCGACGTCCCGCGCAGAAGCGACTCCAGCGTCCCACGCCGGTCCGGGGGACGAAGGGAGACCGCTCGATGGCGAGACTGAGATTCGGGGTCTGGGTACCGACGTACGCGTGGCCCGACGCCGGCCCGGAACGTCTCGAGCGGCTCACCGCGTGTATCCAAAAATGCGAGCAGCACGGGTTCGACGTCTGGGTGATCGACCATCTTCTGACCGCGCCCGGGCTCTACGGCATCGCCTGGCTGGAACCCCTCACGGCCCTCGCCTACGCGGCGGCGTTGACGGCGCGCGTGCGCCTCGCCACCGGCATCCTGGTGCTCCCGGTGCGCCATCCCGTGATGCTGGCCAAGGAAGTGTCGACGCTCTGCCACCTCTCCGGCGGACGCTTCGTCCTCGGCGTCGGTCCGGGCTGGTACGCGCAGGAGTTCGCGGCGACGGGATCGGGCATCGAAGAACGCGGCCGGCGCACCGATGAGATCCTCGAGGCGCTCACGCTGCTGTTGAGCCGGCCGCACGTCTCGTACCGCGGACGGCACTACCAATTCGAGGACGTTACGATCGACCCGCGGCCGCCGGCGCTGCCGGAGATCTGGGTCTCCGGGGGCTCGCGCGTGCCGGATCCACACGAGCACGACCTGCCGTTCATGTCCAAGGCGGTGCTGACCCGCATCGTAAAGGCCGGCAACTGGCTCTCCCGCTGCTCCGGCACGCAGGCATGGGTGAAGCGCGATTGGGACCAGGTGCGCGGGCACGCCCGCACGCTGGGCAAGGACCCCTCCTCGGTGACGTTCGGGCACTGCAACTTCGTGCATCTCGTCGAGCACGCGGGGCACGCCGCCGCCGTCGAGGCGTCGCGCGAGCCCTTCCTGCGCGTCATGGGCGCGCATCGCTCGTACGACCATTTACAGCAGTGCTACATGATCGGCAGCATCGACCGCATCAACGCGCGGATCGCCGACCTCGCGGCCGCGGGCATGACGTACCTGGTGCTCGGGCCGGTGACGGACGACCCGGTCCAGGTCGATCTGCTCGCCCGGCACGTGGCCCCGAATTTTGCGTAGGGCGGGCTTCGGCCGGCGCCGTGACCCCCGGGCGCGGTCACGATGAGCGGTAGATATGTCGGCGCCGTGGTCAAGAGGCGCGAGGACCCGCGCCTCCTCACCGGCCTCGGCCAGTTCGTGGACGATATTCCGGTCGCCGGCGCGCTCCACGCGGCGGTCGTTCGCAGCACTCATGCGCACGCGCGGCTCGTGCGGGTGGATCTCGAGCGGGCCCGCCGCCATCCCGGCGTGGTCGCGGCGCTGGCGTTCGCCGACCTCGCGGCCGTGCTCGCGCCCCTGCCGTCGGCCGGGCTCCCGCCGGCCGCGCTGTCGGCGCGGGTGCAGTTCCACATGCGAACCGCCACGCAGTACCCGCTCGCCGCCGGGCGCGTGCGGTACGCCGGCGAGCCGGTGGCCCTGGTCGTTGCGGAGACGCCCGCAGCCGCGCAGGACGCGCTCGCGCTGACCGTCAGCAGCTACGATCCGCTGCCCGCCGTCGCGGACGTGGAACGCGCGCTCGAGGCAGACGCGCCCCTCATCCACCCGGAGTGGGACGACAACGTGGCGGTGAGTTTCGCGGTGCGCGTGGGCGATCCCGAACGGATTCTCGCCGAGGCCCCGGTGCGCGTGCGCGCGACGCTCCGCGTCCCCCGCTCCGCCGGCATGCCGCTCGAACCCCGGGGCGTGCTGGCGGTCCCGGACCGGCGCAACGGCGGCCTTACGGTGTGGGCCTCGACCCAGGTGCCGCACCTCCTTCAGCGCGCGCTGGCCGAACTGCTCGGCCTGCCGGCCCACAAGGTACGCGTGCTGGCGCCGGATGTCGGCGGCGGATTCGGCACCAAGTGTTCCGTGTATCCCGAGGACGTGCTGATCCCCGCGGCCGCCGTCCGGCTCGGCCGTCCCGTGAAATGGATCGAGTCACGCCGCGAGCATCTCGAGAGCGCCACGCACTCGCGCGAGCAGATGCACGAGGCCGAGATCGCCGCCGCGGCGGACGGTACCATCCTCGCGTTCCGCGACCTGCTCACGCTGGACCAGGGCGCCTACAATCCGTGGGGGATTGTCCAGCCCTACAACACCGTCGCCCACATGCTCGGCCCGTACCGCGTCCCGCACGCGATTCTCGAGGCCAGATCGGTCGTCACGAACAAGACGCCCCATGCGCCCTATCGGGGCGCCGGCCGTCCGGAAGCCGTCTTTGTAATGGAGCGCATGCTGGACGCCCTCGCGCGCCGCCTCCGGATGGATCCCGCGGAATTGCGCCGCCGCAACACGATCGGCGCCGGCGAGATGCCCTACGACACGGGCCTGCTGTACCGCGACGGCCGTCCCTGCGTCTACGACAGCGGCGATTTTGCCACCGCGCTCGACCGCGCGTTGGCCGCCGCCGGCTATGAGGCCGTTCGGCGGACACAGGAGACGCTGCGGGCTCGGGGCGTGTACCGGGGCGTCGGGATCGCCGCGTACGTGGAGGGCACGGGCATCGGTCCGTACGAGAGCGCCGCGGTGCGCCTGGATGCCTCGGGCAAGGTGGTGGTGGCGACCGGCGCGTGCTCACAGGGACAAGGGCACGAAACGACATTCGCGCAGATCGCCGCGGACGCGCTCGGGACCGCCATCGAGGACGTCAGCGTCATCGGGGGCGACACCCGTGAAGTCGCGACGGGCGTCGGGACCTTCGCCAGCCGCAGCCTCGTCGTCGCGGGCAATGCCGTCGCCGGCGCGGCCGCCGACCTGCGGCGCAAACTCGTGCGCGCCGCGGCGGCGCTGCTCGAGGCCGCCGAAGCCGACCTCGAAGTGGCGGATGGTCGCGTCGGCGTGCGGGGCGCCCCGGACCGCGGGCTCTCCTTCGCGCAGCTCTTCCGGTCCAGCCTGCCAACGCTCGACGGCGCCCGCGTGGCCGACCCGGTCTTCGAGGCGTCGCGATACGAAACGGTTCCCACGGTCACGTTTGCGAGCGCGGTCCACGTGGCGGTCGTGGATGTCGATCCTGAGACCGGGACGGTCGCCATCGCGCGGTACGTGGTCGCGCACGACTGCGGCCGCGTCGTCAATCCGCTCATCGTCGACGGACAGATTCACGGGGGCGTGGCGCAGGGCATCGGAGGCGGCCTCCTGGAGGCGATCGCCTACGACGGCGCGGGACAGCTGCTGTCGGGATCGTTGATGGACTATGCGCTGCCCAAGGCCCGGGATGTGCCGCGGATCGACATCATTCATCTCGAGTACCCGTCGCCGCGCAACCCGCTCGCCGTGAAAGGCGTGGGCGAAGGCGGCGCGATCGCCCCGCCGGCAGCGCTCGCCAACGCGGTGGAGGACGCGCTCGCGCCGTTCGGCGTCGAGGTGACGGAGGGACCGGTCACGCCGCCGCGCATTGTGGCCCTGATCGCGTCGTCCGGGCGCCGCGCCGCGACCGCTCGATGATGTGATCGCGGACCGGGCAAACTGCGCGCCGTTTGCGGCATTCTTCCGGAAATCCTGCGGCGCAGTGACGGGCGCGCAAGTCTAGGCCCGGCGCCACCCCGGCATCATAGAGGGTTGGGGAGCACACGAAGCCGTGCCCCAGGGGGGGACAATTCATGCTGCTCATCGCAGCCCTCGTCCTGATCGGCGTGATCTTGTGGGCGACAGGGCACATGATCGTGCACTAGCACAGGAGGGCGGCGCGGACGGCGCGAAATCGCGCCGCGTGAGGCACCCGGAGCTGGACCAGCGGCCGCCTCGCTCCCGGTCGACGGGCGAGGCGGTCGTGGCATTAGAGCGGGTCGGCCGGCTCTACGACGGCGGCCGCGTCGCCGCCCTGCGCGACGTGACGCTCGCGATCGTCCCGGGCGAGTTCGTCGCGGTGACGGGGCCTAGCGGTAGCGGGAAATCGACGCTGCTCCACGTGTTGTGCGGCCTCGACCGGCCGACCACGGGCCGCGTGTGGTTTCGGGGCGCGGAGCCGGCGTCGGCGGAGGAGTGGACCAGGATTCGCGCCCGGCACGTCGGCTTCGTGTTTCAGGCCTTCCACTTGTTCCCGACGCTCACGGCCCTCGAGAACGTGGAGATCCCGATGTTCGGCGTCGTGGCCGGCGCGCGCGCGCGGCGGCGCCGGGCAGAAGACCTGCTCACCCGCGTCGGACTCGCCGGGCGCCTCGAGCACCGGCCGGCCGAGCTCTCCGGCGGTGAGCGCCAGCGCGTGGCCATCGCCCGGAGCCTCGCCAACGCGCCGCTGCTCGTGGGCGCCGACGAGCCGACCGGCAACCTCGATTCCAAGGCCGCCGCGGTGGTCCTGGACCTCCTCGAGGAAGTTCACCGGCAGGACGGGACCACGCTGGTCCTCGCGACGCACAACCGCGACGTCGCGGCACGAGCCGGGCGTGTGATCGAACTGGCCGACGGAGGCCTCGTCTCCGACCGATGCGGTTCGTAAGCATTCCGGCCCGCAATCTCAGCCGCCGGCCGATGCGCTCGGTCCTGACGGCGCTCGGCGTGGCGTTCGCCGTCGCGGGGTTCGTGGTGCTGACCGGGTTCTCACGCGGCATGGAGCACGCCTGGACGACGAGCCTCCTCGAACGGGATGTGCACCTCACGGCGGTCCCGCGGGGCACCGTGCAGATTTTGGCGGCCTCCATCGACGAGCGGCTGGCCGCCCGCGTCGCCGCCGTCGACGGCGTGCGCGACGCATCGGGAGAACTCGCGGACATGGTTATGCTGCCGTCCGGCCGGCCCGTGCTCGTCGTCGGCTGGCCGGCGCGGAGTTTCTTGTGGCGGACGTTGCGGCTCAGCCGCGGCCGCCTCCCCGCTCCGGCGCAGACGGACGCGGCGGTGCTGGGCGAGGGACTCGCGGGCGCCCTGCGGCTCGAACCGGGCGGCACACTCGCGCTGCTCGGCGCGCCGTTCACCGTCAGCGCGGTCTTCCGTCCGAGCGGCGTGATCAACAACAACATGTTGATTCTCCCGCTGGCCACGCTGCAGCGTCTCCTGAACCGCGCGGGGCAGGTGACGGTGCTCGATGTCCGGCTGGCGCGGCCCGGCGACGTCCCCGAGATCCGGGCCGTACAGGCGCGCCTCGCCGCGGCCTTTCCGGATCTCGAGTTTACCGAGACGCGGTTCGTCGCGGACAGCAACGACGTGCTGCGGTTGATCCGCGCCATGGCGTGGGGCATCTCACTCATCGCGCTCACGATCGGTTTGCTTACCGTGCTCAACACGCTGCTCATGTCCGTGACCGAACGGACCCGTGAGTTCGGCGTGCTGTCGGCGGTGGGGTGGAGCCCGAGCCGGGTGCTGGCGATGGTCGTCCTCGAGGGCCTCGCGCTCTCGCTCGCGGGCAGCGCCGCGGGGATCGCGCTGGGGATCGGCGGCCTGCGGTGGCTGGCCGCCTCTCCGATGCTGCGCGGCCTGGTCGAACCCCAAGTCGGGCCCGGCCTCTTTCTTCAGGTCTGCGCGGTGACGCTGCTTCTCGGCGTGATCGGCAGCCTGTACCCGGCGGGGCGCGCGGTCCGCGTGGAGCCCGTCGAAGCGCTTCGGTACGAGTGACGGCGCCGCCCCGCAAGCCGGGGCCGGCTCACGCCGTCAGAAGATGTTCGTACCAGCCGATGATGAACGGGTTGAAGTAGTGGTGATGCACGGCAATGGACCCGTGCACAACCGGATCGCCGGCGTCCGACGACGCCACTTCGTGGACCGCCGCCCCGGGGAAGAGTTTCGCGGCGACCGACGGGCGCCGCAGGGCCGCGAGGGTCGGCGAGCTCGGCACGAATACCCCGTCCTCGTCCTCGGCGAAGAGCACGAGGGCCGGACCGTGGAAGATCGGTTCGTCGGCCGCCGGCCAGGTTAATGCCTTGAGCGCCAGCGCGCGCTCGTAGTACCCGGCCACCGTGATTTCGTCCACCGCGGCCAGCACGCGCGCCATGATGGTGGTGTTGCGGTTGTTGAGGAGCCGCGTCACCCGCTCCCGCCGAAACAGGATGGTGAAGGCGCGGCGCGCTTTGGCCACCCCCCGCTCCACGTCGTCGTGGCAGTCGTGGAAGAAGAACATGCGGGCGGCGCGCTCGCGCAGCGGGGCCGACGCATCGCCGCCCCCGTCGAGACGCGCCATGTCGGCGGCGCAGAGAACCGGGCTCACCATGACGAGGCCGGCGATGCCGCGGTGCGGCGCGTGCGCCGCCTCGCGGAAGTATTGGACCAGGAGCCCGGAGCCGAAGCAGATACTGAAGAGTACCGGCCGCTCCCCCCGCGCGTTGAGCTGGCGGATGAGCGCCGAGAGCTCCGCGAAGAGCAGGCGCGTGGAAAACCGGTCGCGCGGATAGTTCAGGTAGTACACGTCGCCGTAGCGCGCGAGGTGTTCGCGCTGATACTCGATCGATTCGGTCGCGTCCGGCAGAAATCCGGCGATAACGATGGTCGGCAGCCGTCCGGTGCCGGCTTCGCAGAAGATCTGGCTGTGCCCGGCGCCGCCGGGCCGCGTCTCATGCCGCCGCCGAGAATGCGGACCGTGCACGGCGCCGTTCGGAAACGGGGCGATGATGCGGCTAACGCCCGGGCCTCGCGAGCGGCCCGCGTGAGACGGCGCGCATTGTGGAAGCGCGGTCATCAGCCGGCAAGGCTGTTCGCCGTTCCCAGAGTGCCATCCTGCGCCGGCGCCGCCGTGTCCGGCGCCGGCGCAGCCCGCCTCGGATCCTACGGACAGGGTCTGGGCGAAGCCGTGGTCACCTTGGCTTTTGTCTGGGCGTCATTAACGAGGCCGATAATGTCGCCGCTCGTCTCATACGGTGCCGGCAGCACGGAGTTGACGATGACGACCACCGGCACGTTGCATTTCAGGACCCCGGCGTACGTGTGAAGGACCGTCGCGCCGTTGTCGAGACCGCCGTTCTTGCAGAGGCTCGGGTCGGGGCAGTCCGGCCGCACGGAGCAGTCCCACCCGATGCAGTTGGGCGCCGGGGCCATCAGTTCTTTCTTCTCGGCTTTCGTCAGCAGAGCGTTGCCGCCGGCGAGATCCTTGATCACGTTGAACAGGTCGCCCGCGCTGAGCACCCAGCCGCCGCCGCCGCAGGCGAGTGTCCAGTCGCCCCAGTCGTCGCCGTGGGCCGATTTTGCCGGATACGGATACGACATCGCCGCCGGGAAACGGTACTCCGGCATGTCATTCGAGGTCTTCGGCGCCTTGCACGCGCGGTTGGGCACGCCCACCGGCCTGAACACGTGCTGGTTCATATAGGTGAGGTAAAAGGCGGCGCTCTGGATGGCCCGGAACGTGTCGGTCGGCCCGGGGATCGGGAAGCCCTCCATCTGAGGCAGCAGTTCGCGGAAGATCGCGAAGTTGCAATTGTTGTAGTTGTGGACCGGATTGCCGTTCTGGTCCGCCATATCGCTCTTCTTGACGCCGGCGGCGATCTGGGCCTTCAGCACCGCGTACGTGGTGTTGCTGCCCCCGCAGCCGGCCCGAAAACCCGCCGCGTGGCTCAGCAGCATGCGGAACGTAATCGTGTCGATATTCGCGCCGCGCTTCCAGTCCTTGTACAGATAGGGCGAGATCTTCGTGTCGAGCGTCAGGTGATGCCGGCCCAGCGACTGCAGCACGGCGAGGGTCGTCAGGACCTTGCTCACGCTCGCGACGTTGATCGGCAGATCGGGCAGCATCGCGGTTTTGGGTGGATCCGCGGCGGTGCGCGCCTGTCCTTGGAAAATCGCCGGCAGGCCGCCCACGATGGCGACGAACCCGACCACGTTGTTGTGCAGCGTTGCGGTGATATTCTTGGCGAGCGTGCTGATTGAGATGCATCCGGTGGAATCGCACGCGATGTCCGCGGCACGTCCGGCCTGCGGCCCGCCCGCAACACCGACCGCCGTCATCGCCGCGCACATTGTTATGATGAGATAGTTTCGTCGCACGCTTCGCCTCCCGTGTGAGCCCCGCCGCTCGGCGAGCTCAGGATGTGATGACGATTCGCTACAATTACACGGCGGGGCGCCGCGCCCTTCCGCCGGCGGCCGGATCACACGGACTCACGGCGGTGCGCTCAAGGAGGAAACGGATGGCTTCTTCACCGGAGGATGTTCGAGGCAGTGTGGATGGCGGGGACGGGATCCTCACGGTGCGCGGGAGTGAGGTCCATCGGACGTGGAACAACATCCGGTACAAGACCGGCCTGTCCGCGAACAACGTGGGCGCAAAACAGCTGTCCATGAACGTGGCGATGATCCCGCCGGGGGGCGTCGCGTACGCGCATATCCACGTCGGCTTCGAGGTCATGCTGTATATCCTGCAGGGACGGGTCCGTCACGAGTACGGGCCCAGCTGCTCGCGGAGCCTCGATAACGAAGCCGGCGATTTTATCTTCATCGAGCCGGGGATTCCGCACGAGGTGCGCAACTTGAGCGACACGGAGCCCGTCGTCGCCGTCGTGGCGAGATCCGACGCCTCGGAGTGGGAGCATATCGTCCCCTACGAATCCCGCCGGTAGGTCGCGGCCCGGCCTCGCCCGGGCCGCCCCCGTTTGGAGTCTCGCCCGCCTTTTTTTTGGGCATCTGACTAATTTGCCTAAACTATTCGTTTAAGTTCTGGCGTTTCGCAGGCGAAAATCTCGCGCACCCTCCGAGGGGGCCGTGGCACAGTCGGCGACAGCGCATACTCGCACCCGCGCGGCGCAGGCCGCGATCCGCCTCCCATTTTCGGGGCTTCGGCTCCAGCTGCTCATCCTCGTGCTGATCGCCGTCGTCCCTACCGCGGGGCTGGGGCTCTATATGAGCTTCTCCGCGGAACACAAAGCCGCCAGCGAGGTCCGGCAGCAGACGCTTGACGTCGTCCGTCTCATCGCGACCCGCGAGCACGAACAGGTCACCGTGATCCGGGAGCTGCTTTCGCTGCTGGCCACGACGGCCGCGATCGGCAGTGCGATGGGCTGCGATGCCCTCGCGAACAATCTCATCGCGCAATCCCCCTACTACGCCAACATGGGCGCGGCCACTCCCAATGGTGATGTGTACTGCAGCGCCGTCCCGCTGCGCGGCCCCGTGAATGTCGCGGATCGCGGCTGGTTCAAGGGGGCCGTGGCAGCCCAGGGCTTCAGCGCCGGCGACTATCAAGTCGGCCGGATCACGCACAAGGCGAGCCAGAATTTCGGCTACCCGATCTTCGACGGATCGGGAAAGCTTCAGGGCGTCGTGTACGTCGCGCTCGACTTGGACTGGTTCGCCCAGGTTGCCGCGTCCACACACCTCGCCGGCGGCGCGGACTTCGTCGTCGTCGACCAGCACGGAGGCATCCTCACCCGCTACCCGGATCCGGACAAATGGACCGGGCGCACCATGCCCGACACGCCGCTCGCCCGTGCCGTCGGGCGCGGCCTCAGCGAGGGCACGGTCGTGGGAAAGGCCGAGGACGGTGTCCTGCGTGTCTATGCGTACGCGCCCCTTGGTCCCACCCCCGAGTCGGGCGGCGCCTATCTCGCACTCGGCATTCCGACCTCGGTGGCGTTCGCCGACGCGAATCATGAGCTCGCCAGCACACTCATCCTCCTGCTCCTCACCGCGACGGCGGCTCTTGCGGTCGCGCTGACAGGCGCGGACAGGTTCATTCTCAGAGGAGTCAACGCGCTGTTGACCGCGACGACGCGCCTCAGCATGGGTGATCTCTCCGCCCGCGCCGGACCCCGGTACGTGCGGGGCGAACTCGGCATGCTCGCCGGGGCCTTCGACGAAATGGCGGAGTCTCTTGAGATCCGGGCGGCCGAGGCCGCGAAGGCGGAAGAGGCCCTGCGGCACAGCGAGCGGCGGTTCCGGGCCCTCATCGAGCACAGTTCCGACGGCATCACGCTGATCGATGCCGATCGCACCATCGTCTACGCCAGCCCCGCCGTCGAGCGCATGCTGGGGTATGCGCCCGAAGAACTGGTCGGCCAGAAGATCTACAAATCGCATCCCGACGACCAGCCCCGCACGGCCGACATCTATGAGCACCTGCTCGCGGAGCCGGGCACCCGCGCCGCCCGCGAGCTGCGGGTCCGGCACCGGGACGGTTCGTGGCGCCGGGTCGAGGGGGTGGCCACGAACCTCCTTCACGACCCGAGTGTGCGCGCCATCGTCGGCAACTTCCGCGACGTGACGGAACGGCGGAACGCGGAGGAGGCCCTGCAGCAAAACGAACGGCGGTTTCGCGCCCTGATTGAACAAAGCTCCGACGTGACCGTGCTCACGCGTCCGGACGGCACAATCAGCTACGCCAGTCCGTCGGTCACCCGCGTGCTCGGATATTCGCCCGAAGATATGATCGGACAGCGGACCCTCGCGCTGCTGCACCCCGACGATGCAGTGTATGTCGGCGAGCTCTTCGCGAAACTGCAGCGGGAGCCCGGCGGCCAAACGTCCGCCGAGTTCCGCGTCCGGCGCAAAGACGGGTCATGGCGCTGGATGGAAGCCGTCGGGATGAATCTTCTCGCCAACCCCGACGTGCAGTCTATCGTCAGCCATTTCTGGGATATCACTGCCCGCAGGGACGCCGAAGAAGCCGTTCGCCGCCGGGCCGCCGATCTGGAAGCGCTGCATGAGATTGCCCAAGAACTGCGGCAGGCGCGGTCGCTCGAGGAGATGTACGACACCCTCGTCGACCGGAGCATGGCGGTGTTCGAGGCGGTTCACGGCTCACTCGCGCTGCTCAGCGCGGACCGCAGCACGTTCACGCGCGTCTCCACCAAGGGGGTCGCGACCGAAGCGGCCGGGTCCACGTTTCCCGCCGCGGGCAGCCGGTCCGGCAAAGTCGTAGCCAGCAACGTCCCGTTCGTCACCGGCGATTTCGCCACGGAGGTGCTGCCCCGGCCGTGGATGCGGCCCGAGGCGTATCAGACGCTTGGACCGTTCGCGCTCGTGTCGGTGCGGTCCGAAGAGGATACGCTCGGCACCCTGGTCGTGGCCCGGCCCCGCGTCCCGGAGGGCCGGCCGTTCACCGCGTCCGATGTCCGCCTGCTCGAAACGATCGCGGAGACCGCCGGCTCGGCGATACGCCGCGCCCAACTGCTCGCCGACCTGCAGCGCCACGCCGCGGAGCTGGAACGGCGGGTATCGGAACGCACCGCCGACCTCCGCAGCGCCAAAGAGGAGGCCGACCGGGCCAACCAGGCCAAGAGCGACTTCCTCTCGCGCATGAGCCATGAGCTGCGGACCCCGCTCAACGCGGTCCTGGGCTTCGCGCAGGTCTTGGAAATGGACTCGCTCAGCGCGGAGCAGCGCGAGAGCATCGCGTACATCGTCAGGGGCGGCCGCCACCTGCTCACCTTGATCAACGAGGTGCTCGACATCGCGCGCATCGAGGCGGGCGGGCTTGGGATCTCGCTGGAACCGGTCGCCCTCGAGCCGGTGATGCGGGAAACGCTCGACCTCATGCGGCCCGTCGCGGCGGAGACCGCGGCGTCGCTGACCGGCGGTGTGGGTGGAGGGTCCGAGCGGTATGTGCTGGCCGACAGCGGACGGCTCAAACAGATCCTGTTGAATCTCGTGGGCAACGCGATCAAGTACGGCGGCCGCGGCGTGGCCGTCACCCTCTCCTGCACCGACGTTCCCGGGGGCTGCGTGAGAATCGCGGTGGCGGATACGGGTCCCGGCATCCCCGCCGACAAGGTCGCGCGGCTGTTCACTCCGTTCGACCGGCTCGGAAGCGAGCACACGGATATCGAGGGAACCGGGCTCGGGCTGGCGCTGTCGAAAGGCCTCGCCGAGGCGATGGGGGGAATGCTGGGCGTGGACACGGCGCCGGGCCGCGGCAGCGTGTTCTTTGTCGACTTGCCGGCCGCGCAGAGTCCAATCGAGCAGTTGGACGCGGACGGTGCGACCGGCACACCGGGCGTGGCGGGACCGGACGCGGCGCACTGTTCGATCACCGTCTTGTACATTGAAGACAACCTCTCCAATTTCGAGCTGGTCAAGCGCGTGCTGGTCCAGCGGCCGCACGTCCGCCTCGTTCCGGCGATGCAGGGGCGCCTCGGCCTTGACCTCGCCCGCCGCCACCGGCCCGAAGTCATTCTCCTCGACCTCCACCTTCCGGACATTCGGGGAGACGAAGTGCTGCGCCGGCTCGGAGAAATGCCGGAGACCCGTGCCATCCCGGTCATCATGATCAGCGCGGACGCCACCGCCGGCCAGCCGGCCCGGCTCCTCGCCGCGGGGGCGCGCGCCTACCTTACGAAACCCCTCGATGTCAAACCCTTCCTCGCGCTCATCGACCAGTATATCGGCACCTCGGAGGTGCGCCGTGCCAGCGGACAATAGCGCCAAGAATCCCCGCATCCTGATCGTGGACGACGAGGAGGCCAACGTGCGCCTCCTCGAGCGGATCCTCGGGCGGGCGACTCAAGCGGAACTTCGAAGCACCACCGACTCCCGTACGGTGACCTCGCTGTTTACCGAATTCAAGCCCGACTTGGTCCTGCTCGATCTGCGGATGCCGCACCTGGACGGCTTCGGCGTGCTCGACGGGCTTCGACCCCTCATCCCGGCGGACTCCTACGTCCCCATCCTTGTGCTCACCGCCGATATCACTCCCGAAGCCAAACTGAAGGCCCTGTCGAGCGGCGCCAAGGATTTTCTCACGAAACCGTTCGATCCCACGGAGGTCCAGCTCCGCATCAACAACCTGCTGGAGACGCGCGCGCTCCACGTTGATCTCGAAGAACGGGTCCGGTCGCGCACGCGGGAACTCGAGGGGGCCCACCTGGAGACGGTGGAGCGTCTCGCGCTCGCCGTGGAGTACCGTGAAGACGGCACCGGGGGACACACGCGGCGCGTCGGACAGGCGTCCGCGCTGCTGGCCCGGACGCTCGGGCTGCCGCAGACGGACGTCATGCTGATCCGCCAGGCCGCGCCGCTTCATGACGTCGGCAAGATCGCCATTCCGGACCGGGTTCTCATGAAGCCCGACCGGCTGAGCGCCGACGAGTGGGCCGTCATGAAGACGCACACGACCCTCGGCGCCAAGCTCGTCTCCGGCGCGCGCTACTCGCTGCTGCTCACGGCGGAGGCGATCGCGCTCAGCCATCACGAGCGCTGGGACGGGCTGGGGTATCCCCGCGGCCTCAGCGGAGAATCCATCACGCTCCCGGCCCGCATCGTCGCCGTCGCCGATGCGTACGACGCCATGACACACCGGCGGCCGTACCGCGAGGCATATCCGGAAGACTACGCGCTCGCGGAACTGCAGCGGTGCGCCGGCACGCACTTCGATCCCCGATGCGTGGAGTGCTTCATCCGCCTGATCACCGACCCCGAATCGCGGGCGCTGCTCGGATTTGCCGAACGCGCGGCGTAACGGACGCGGGCGCGGGGTGCGCCGCGCCTCACGGGGGCCTCACGCTGCCGGGCGCGGCACTTGGGCATCTGACTTCCGGTGAACGCGGCAAAAACCCCCCGGATCTTGATCGTGGACGGCGATGAAGCCGGCGTCCGCGCCCTCGAGCGCATCCTCGGAAGCGTGCTCCGGGCGGACCTGCGCAGCACGGCCGATCCCCACGCCGCGGCCACGCTGTACGCCGATTTCAAACCCGACCTGATTTTGTTCGACCTGCAGCCGCCCAACATGGACGGCTTTGATCTGCTGCGCACGCTGCGGCGGCAGATCCCGGCGGAGGCGCGTGTCGCCATCGTCGCGATGATCGCCGACACGGCCGCGGATGCCAAGCACCGGGCCCTTCTTGCCGGGGCGAAGGATGTGGTGGCCAAGCCGTTCGAGGCCGCCGAGGTCCAGGCGTCGATCGCCAATCTGCTCGAGATCCGCGCGCTATACGATGAGCTCGAGAACCGTCTACAGACGCGCGCGCGGACGCTGGAAGGCGCCCACCTCGAAACCGTGGAGCGGCTGGCGCTCGCCCTCGAGTACCGGGAGGACGGGATCGGGGGCCATACCCGGCGCGTCGGGCAGGGCTCCGCGCTACTCGCCCGGGCGCTGGGCCTGCCGCAGGCGGAGGTGATGCTGCTCCGCCAGGCGGCACCGCTCCACGACGTCGGCAAGATCGCGATCCCGGACCGGATTCTCTTGAAGAAGGACCGCCTGTCGCCGCAGGAATGGGACGTCGTGAAGACCCACACCACGATCGGAGCCAAGATCGCGGCGGGGGCGCAGCACTCGCTGCTCCTCACGGCCGAGGCGATCGCACTCAGCCATCACGAGCGCTGGGACGGCCGCGGGTATCCGCGGGCCCTGGCGGGGGAGGCGATCGTCCTTCCCGCCCGCATCGTGGCCGTGGCCGACGCGTTCGACGCTATGACGCACGCGCGGCCCTGGCGGGACGCGCATCCGGAGGACTACGCGCTGGCCGAGCTCGAGCGGTGCGCGGGCGCCCATTTCGATCCGCGCTGCGTGGAGTGCTTCCTGCGCGTGCTCAAGGAGCCCGCCGCCCGGTCGCTGTTGGGCCTCCCGGAACGCGGCGCGCTGGTCGGCCGGTAGCTCCCTCCCCGCTCGGCGACTTGTCCGAGGTTCGACCCAATCTTTGCCGCGGCCGGCGGGAAGTTCGCCGCAGCCGCCCTCCCCGAGAGTTCGGCCGGCCCGCGGTCTAACTTACCGGCGCGCCCCCAGCCAAGGTCTACGCTACGCCGGTCTTCGGCATGATACCGGATTGCGGGGAGTGCCCGTAGTGCGCCAGGATGGCTCCTTTCTCATAGAGAGGTGAGATCAATGGATAATTTGCGTCGGCTGGGTGGCTTGGCCGGGATCGTCTCGGGTCTCGCGACGGCATGGCTCACGATCGGCCTGACCGTTGCCTTCCCGGCGGCCGGCATCACCCTACGAGGCCAGAATGATCCGAACAAGTACCTGCCGTTCATCGCCAAGCATACGGTCCTGTTTTGGACCACCGACGTCCTGGGCGGCGTCCTGGCCGCGCTCGCGGCCGCGATTCTGATGCTCGCCCTCGCCGACCGGTTCCGCGCGGAGTCGGACGGCCAGGCGAAGATCGGCCTGGCAATGGGCCTCGTCGGAGCGCTCGGGCTGGCGATCGGCGCGTTTATCCGGCTGACATCGGCCGCGTACCTGACCGCGATCTACGGCGCCGCCAAACTGACGGCCGGCGTCGCGTTCTACGCGGTCAACAGCATGGCTCATGCGTTCCTCGCGCTCGGCGCCGTCGCGCTCGGGCTCAGCGCCCTGATCTACGGGGCGATGATGCTGAAGAACGACAGCTACACGCACGCCGGCTACGTGAGCGTGGTGGCGGGAACGCCGCTCATCATCTCCGCCTTCATCGCCGGCGATGTGCTGTACTTGATCGCGTCCGGCCTCATCACGATCTGGTTCTTCTGGACCGGCGCACTGCTCTGGCTGGAAACGGTGTCGATCGAACCCGTCCGGGGTGCCCGGAACGGCCGGATCACGCAGTTCAAAGTCGTCGGTCGTCGCAGGGAGCGGCGCGCGGTCTAGCGTCGTCCCGAGCTCGGGCGACCCGCGGTTCTACCGGGAGGCATGCGCCGATGCGGCGCATGCCTCCCTGACGTCTCGACGCTAGCGGCGGCCGCCGGCGGGACGATCCGTCGCCTCGACGCCCCAGCGCCGCGCCCAGCCGAGGCCCGCGCGCGTGTCCGCGGCCGGCCGGTACTCGCACCCCACCCACCCGCCGTAGCCGACTTCGTCCAACAACTCGAGAAGATACGGATAGTTCACTTCACCGTGGTCCGGCTCGTGCCGGTCGGGGACCGCCGCGATCTGCACGTGGGCATAGTCCCGGACAAGCGCGCGCGCGCGCGCGGCGAGATCGCCTTCCATGATTTGGCAGTGGTAGAGGTCGAGCTGGATCTTGACGTTGGCGCGCCCCACCGCCTTCATGATCGCCAGCGCCTGTCCCGTCGTGTTCAGAAAGTACCCGGGCATATCGCGCGTATTGATCGGTTCAATCAGCACCGCGATGCCGCGGGACGCGACGCGGTCGGCCGCGCGGCGGATGTTCGAGACGTAGACGGCCTCGGCGTCCCCGCGCCCGCCGTGCCAGATACCGGCCATCGGATGCAGCCGCGTGCACCCGGTCGCCTCCGCGTACTCGAGCGCACGCTCGAGGCCGACCATGAACTCGTCTTCGCGGCCCGGCAGCGCGGCCGTCCCCCGCTCGCCGTTCGCCCAATCGCCGGGCGGCAGGTTGAAGAGCGCCTGCGTCAGGCCGTGGCGCCGCAACCGCGCGGCGATCTCCGCGGCCGGAAATTCGTACGGGAAGAGATACTCGACGCCTTTGAATCCCGCCGCGGCCGCCGCGTCGAAGCGGTCGAGGAAGCCCACTTCCTGGAACATCATGCTGAGGTTCGCCGCCAGTTTCGGCATCAGACCGGAGACCTCGTCATCATGACGTTGAGCATGGCGCGCCACGCTTTGTACACGTCGAGCATATCGGGGCCTTCATACACCACCGTGCGCGGACCCGCCCGTGTGACGCCGGGCAGCAGGCCCGCGAGATCGGCGAGATCCGGCGTCACGATGTCGACCTCGAGCCGGACCGGGGACGCGAGCGCGTACGCGTGTCGAAAAATCGGTACGCTACATGGCCCGCCGGATCCCGGACCGCCGGCACGCCCGCGATCGCCGCAAGTTCCAGCAAATACGCGTTGAGCAACTCCCGGAGGGCCGGCCGCGCTGTTGGCGGTGCCGTGTCAATACGAGGCTCGATACGAGGCGATGCCGCCACCACTCATAATGCGCCCCACGCCGTCAGACTCGCGTGCAGGCCGGCGGCCTCCAGGCCGCGCACGATGCGCTCCGCCTGCGCGCGCGTCCGGTACGGCCGCGTCGTGACCTGGGATGCTGCACCGCGGGGCACGACAACGGCAATGTATCCTTTGCTGCGGACGAGATGCATCACCCGATCCGCGCGCGCGGTTGTGGCAAACGTCCCGATACTGACCGCGTACGCCGGCCGTCGTGCCGCGCGCATCCGGTGGCGTGCATGCCGCGGGACGGACTGTGCGGCGCGGGGCCGCATGACCACCGGCGCCGCGGGCACACGATGTACCGCCGCGGTCGAAGGGAATGACGAGATCTGCGCCGGGCCGCGTTCCGCGCGCAAGAGCGGCCCGTGGCTCGGCCTCACTTCACCGGACGCCATAAGACCGGTCACCAGCGCGGCCGCCGTGGCGGCCGCGATGACCGCGGGCCCCCGTACCTTCCAGCGGTTCTTCACCGTCTTTCGAGGCTGGTCCCAACGGCGCTCAAGCTCGGGCAGCAGATCCTCATGAATCCACAGCGGCCGGATCCCGGGCATGTCGAACGAGGACGCGATCGCCTCGTCCAATTCCGCCATCGAGCGGACTTTCTCGCCCGCCAGAGCGAGCCGCGACACTCCATCAATGTATGTTTCGTCCCAAAAGACTATATGGTGGGTACCTAAGCGGCCCCAATCCGGAATGTCGCGAAGCCGCAGACGTCCCCACACCGCGGCGCCGAAGAAAAATCTCGCCACAATTACCCCCGTTTACCCGACCACGACCGTTATTCCCCCGATCGTGCCGCGGTTCACCTGCCACGCCTGGGCGAGGTTCGGCCGGATCACAAGCTGAACCAGGACGTGAGCCGCGCGGGCAGGCCGGCGCCTGCGAGTCCACGTGCCACACGCTCGGCCTGCGCCCGGCTGGGATAGGACCGGGTCACGACTTGGGACAGCGTCCCGCGGGGCACGATCTGGACGATGTAGCCCTTGCGTTGGACAAGGTGCCTCATCCGATCGGCATGCGCCGGGCTGGCGAACGTTCCGACGGTCACCGCGTAGGCCGCTCTCGGCCGCGGGCCGGCCGCCTGCTGATGCCGGGGCGCCGCCAAGCGGACAGGCGAATTGGGTTGGACGGCCTCGCCCGTCCCGGCACGTGGGGACGGAGATTCGACGGTCGCTCCCCGCAGCGTCAAAATCCGCGCGGGCTCGTGATGGCGCGCCTCGACCGGCGCGTTCTTGCTCGGGGCCTGCGCCACGGCGATCAGGCCCGTCAGGCAGCCGGCGACGGCGACGACCGCAACGGCCACGGACGCGCGCGCCTCGAGGCGATTCCTCACGGCTCTGCGCGCGGCTTTCCAGCGCTGCCGCACGTCGGGGACCAGGCTTTCGTGGATCCACAGCGCCTGGATGCCCGGCAGATCAAGGGACGCCGCGATCGCGTCGTCCAACTCCGGCGCGGACCAGATCTTCCGGCCGATGAGCGCCAGGCGCGGCACGCTGTCGATGTGGCTCTCATCCCAATAGACGAGACCCTTGGGGTTCCAGTAACCCCAGTCCTGAATGTCACGCAGCCGAAGCCGCCCGCCGAGGGCCGCGCCAAAGAAGAACCTGTCCACCGTGCCTCCCCTACCGCCGGACCCGCTTACTCCGTGATCGAAGCCGTTTTCCCCTTCCGGCGTCACCGCGCCGCCGCGCCCGCCGGCGTCGCCGCACCCGCGCCGGCGGGCCACGTTCGCGACAATAGCGGGCCGATGAGCGCCGGCGTTCGGGGCCGTTTCCGTTCGTCACCGCGGTCGCCGGACCTCGTCACGTCTTTCCCGCTATGATGGTATCGATCATGCTCAAGGACACGCGCGACGGCATGGGCGCGCGAGTGAACGCTCGTCCGGCTCCTGGCGACACGCCGTTTGCGGATCTCGCCGCGGTCCTGGACGAGGTACGCGCGGCCGCCGCCACCGGCCGCAAAGTGAGCCGGCTCGCGGAGTACCTCGCGCCGCTGCCGGATGAAGATCTCCGCCGGGCCTGTACGTTTCTCGCCGGGCGGCCGTTCCCGCCGGGCGACGGCCGCCGTCTCGGCGTGGGATGGAGCGCGATCATGGAGGTCCTCCATGACCTCACCCGGGCGCCGGACGCGGACGTCCACCAAACGTACCGCGCGCACGGGGACCTCGGCGACACCGCGGCGGAGCTGCTGGCGCGCTACCCGCCGACGAACCGGTTGTTCACGGCGCCGCTCACCCTGGCCCGGGCGGAACACGAATTCACGGCGGTCGCCGCGGCGCGAGGCCCGGCCTCGCGCCGCGTGAAGACGGCGGCGCTCGCCGCCCTGCTGGGCGCCGCCTCCCCGCGGGAGGCGGCGTATCTCATCAAGATCATGACGTCCGACATGCGCGTCGGCCTGCGGGAGGGATTGCTACTCCCGGCAATCGCCGCGGCGTGCGGCCGCGATCCCGCGGAGGTTCGCGCGGCGGCCCTCCTCATTGCCGATCCCGGCGAGGTGGCGCTGCGCGCCCGCGCCGGTTCGCTGGGGCATGTGACACTGGCACCCGGCCGTCCGTTCCGGTTCATGCTGGCGAGCGCGATCGCGTCGCCCGCCGAGGCCTTCAATGATGGGACGCCGCTCTTGTGGGTGGAGGACAAGTACGACGGCATTCGCGTACAGGCGCACCGCACGACGGAGGGCGTGATCATTCTCTCCCGCACACTCGACAACGTCACCGCCGCGTTTCCGGAGCTCCCCCCCGCCCTCGCCGCGCGGCCCGGCGCCTTCATCATCGACGGCGAAATCGTGGCGTGGCGGGAGTCGCGGGCGCTCTCCTTTGGCCGCCTGCAGCAGCGCCTCCAGCGCCGGAACCCCGGCGCGCTGGTCGAGGACATCCCCGTCGCCCTGGTCGCCTTCGATCTCGTCCACCTCGACGGCCGCGACCTGCTCGGCCGGCCCTTGGCGGAGCGGCGCGCCGCGCTCGAGGCGCTGCGCCTTCCGGCCCCCGTGCGGCTCAGCACCGCCGCCCCGGCCGCCACGCCGGAGGACCTGGCCGCGCGGTTCGCCGCGGCGCGCGCGGCGGGGAACGAAGGGATCGTGATGAAGCGCCCGGACGCGCCCTACCAGCCGGGGCGCCGCGGACGTCTCTGGACCAAATGGAAGCCCGGTGTGGGCACCCTCGACGTCGTCGTCATCGCCGCCGAATACGGGCATGGCAAGCGCGCGGGCGTGCTTTCGGACTACACGTTCGCGGTCCGGGACGGTGCGCGGCTTGCCACGATCGGCAAGGCCTACTCGGGGTTGACCGACGCCGAGATCAACGCGCTGACCGCGTGGTTCCTCGCGCACACTAGGCAGGATCTCGGCTTCAAACGCATCGTCGAGCCCGCGGTGGTCCTCGAGGTCGGCTTTGACGCGATCACCCGAAGCGACCGGCACGATTCGGGGTTCGCGCTGCGGTTTCCGCGCATCGTGCGCGTTCGCGACGACAAGCCGGCCGAAGAAATCAACACGCTGGACGACGTGCGTGAGTTGTTCGGCCGCCTCGGATCCGCGGCCGGCCAATCGCCCGCGGCGACCTCGACTCGCGAACGGGTGAGCGAAGAGCACGTGCCGTGAAATGAGGCGGGGGGCGGGGGGCGGCGTCGCGACGCCGCACCGCCGAGGATTTGCGGCCCGAGGCCGCCGAACATGATCGCATGACGGCGCCGCCGCTCCAGGGACGCGTGGCCCTTGTGACCGGCGGGGCGCGTGGCCTCGGCTGGGGAATCGCCCGGGCGTTTGGCCGCGTCGGCGCGCGCGTGGGCGTGACCGATGTGGACGGCGGCGAACTCGCGCGATCCGCGCGCGACCTCGCCGCGGACGGCGCGGAATTCCAGACGTACTGCTCGGACGCCGCCGACCTCGGCGCATGTACCCGCGTGGTGGAGGATGCCGTCGCCCGATGGGGACGCCTGGACGTCGTGGTGCACAACGCGATTTACATGCCGCTGATTACCTTCGAAGCGACCACGCCGGACGAATGGTGGCGCCAGATCGGCGTCGGGATCGGCGGACTGTTCAACTTCGCGTACGCCGCCTGGAAGCAGATGAAGGCGCAGGGAGGCGGCCACATCATCGGCATCGCGAGCGGCTCGAGCATTCGCGGGTATCGCGAGGAAATCGCGTACTGCACCATCAAGCACGGCGTCGAAGGGTTCGTCAAAGCGCTGTCGCTCGAAGCGCGGGCCTACAATATCGCGCTCAACACGATCAGCCCCGGCGCCCGGATCAAGCCGACGCGCATGACGTGGGCGCAGTATGATCAGGCAGCGGAGGATCTCAAAGCGGCCTGGGCCGATCCCGTCGAGCTCGGCAAGGCGTGGGTCTGGCTCGCCGCGCAGCCGCCGGCCCGGTTCAGCGGCTACCGGTTCGACGCCGGGCCGCTTGTGCAGACGCTTGCGCGGGAGGGCAGCGATTTCGAGTTCGCGGCGGCAAAGGTCACGCTCTACCCGGACGATTTTCGAGCGCGGCGGCAATGGTACCGAGATCAGGCGGAGTAACGCGGGTGAGGACCGAGCGGCACCGGTCGATGCGGAGGGGTGGGTGAAGCATGGCGACCATTTATGACGACTTGCGCTGGAACGAGATCCGCATCACCGCGCACGCGGCCGCGCGCCACGTTCCGCTCGTGTACGGGGAAGCGGGAACGTCCGGCCCGCGCGCGACCCTCATCGCCGGAACGCACGGCGACGAAGGACCCTGGTCTGCTCTCGCGATCAAGATGCTGTGCGCAAACCCCACGGCCAGGCTGACCGGCCGGCTGCGCGTGATCTTTACCGCGAACGCGCTGGCCGCCGAGGTCGAGCGGCGCAATTCCTGGATCGACTCGCCGAACTCGATCGACTTAGACGGCGTCTTCCCCGGCAACGCCGAAGGGTCGCATACGGACCGCCTCGCGGCCGGCCTCGCGCCGCTGGTGGCGGACAGCGACGTGGTCATCGATCTTCACGGCGGCGGCACCTGGTGCGTCAACGCGTTTGTCAAACGCTTCGAGGGCTCCGAACAACTGGCCGCCGATCTCGGCGCGCCCTTCATCAGCAACGCGCCGAACAAGCGCGGCGGCCTTACCATCTACGCGCGCTCGCTCGGCATCAAAGTCGCCAACGTCGAGGTCGGCGGGCGTTCGAGCCGGGAGATGTATTGGGTCGAGCGCAACGCGAGGGGCCTGGAGCGCGCGCTCTTCAACGTGGGCGTCCTGGCCCTGGATGCGCCGCCTCCCCCGGCGCCGAAAGCCGTCGACGTCGGACCAACGAAGCCGATGCGCGCGAAGGTCGGTGGAATCTTCGTGCCGGCCCTGCGGGAAGATGCGGTCGGCACCATCGTCCCCATCGAGACGAACCTCGGCAGAATCCTGGACCTGCATACCCTTGCCGAGCTGCAGGTCTTTACGGCTCCATACGAACAGACCGCGATGATGCTGATGCGCCCCCAAGTCTGCACCGTCGAGGGATCCGCCCTCATCTACGTCCTCGCGGAACCCGCGTAGGAATTCGCGACGTAGTGGCACGCGACGCTGTGGCCCGGCCCGATGTCGAGGGCGGGCGGATCGATCTCCCGGCACGGGGCATACGCGTGCGGACAGCGCTCGCGAAACGGGCAGCCGGCCGCGGGCAGCGAGGAGGCGATGTCCGTGGCGAGGTCGCGTTTCTCGAGGAGCCACCCCGGCTCCAACCGTGATCGCGAATTCAGGAGCGCCCGCGTATAGGGATGCTAAGCGCGGTCAAGCGCCGGGCCGGCAGGAGAAGGCCGGCGTACGGGCAAAAGTCCGGCGCAGCGCCTGCTGACCGCAGCGCGCGTGGGCGTCCGCGGCGCGGAGGAGACCGGAATGCAATGCCCCCGGTGCGGCTTCGGCAACCCGTCCCGCATGCGCTTCTGCGGGCAGTGCGGGGCGCCGCTCTCGTCCGTGCCCTCGCGCGAGGAACGCAAACTCGTCACCGTGCTGTTCGCCGATATCGTCGGCTCCACGCAGCTCACCGCCGTCCGCGATCCCGAACACGTACAGGCGCAGATAGACCGCTTCTTCGCGATCGCGCGGGATGAAGTGCACCGCCACGGCGGGACGGTCGAGAAGTACATCGGTGACGCGGTCCTCGCGCTCTTCGGCTTCCCCGCCGTCCACGAGGACGATCCCGAGCGGGCGGCGCGGGCCGCGGTGGCCATGCGCGACCGGGTGGACGGGGACCGCGAGGCCGGCGCGCTCCCGAAGATACGGATCGGCATCACCATGGGCGAGGTCGTCGTGGCGACGCATTCGAGCGGCACGGGCGAGCGCCTCGTGACGGGCGAGGCCGTGAACCTGGCGTCGCGCCTCCAGCAGTACGCGCAGTCCGGGCAGATTTTGGTCGCCGAGCATGTGCAGCGCGCGCTGCGCGACGCCGCGGCCCTTTTGAGGATTCCCTCCGCGATCACGCTCAAGGGCGTCCCCGCCCCGGTCCCCGCCTGGGACCTGGTCGCGGTCGGCCCCCCGCGCGAGCGCGAGATGCGCGCGACACCATTTGTCGGCCGCGAGGGCGAACTCGGGCTGCTGACCGAGTGCGTTCGGCGCGTGCAACGAGAGGGCCGCGGGCGCGCGGTCACGATGCTTGGCCCGGCGGGGGTGGGCAAGACGCGCCTCGCGCGGGAACTGCGAGGCCGCATCGACGGCGTCCGCATCCTGCGGGGCCGGGCCCTGCCCTATGGGACCGGCGTGCCGTTCTCGCCGCTGGGGGAAGCCATACGAGAGGAATGCGGGATTCTGTTCGGGGACCCGTTGGACGTCGCGCGCGGCAAACTGCGTGAGACCGCCGCCCGCCTCGAGGTGGACGATGCCGTGCCGGCGCTGCTCATCGTCCTCGGGCTCGGTGAAGGCGCGCACGATCTCAGCCGCGAGGTGTTGTTCGCGCGAACGTGGATGTTCTTCGAGGCGGTCGCCCGCCGCTCACCGCTGCTGCTGATCGCGGAGGACATTCACTCAGCCGACGAATGGACCCTTGACTTCATCGAGCGCGGCGCCGACCGGCTCCGCGACTTCCCCTTTCTGCTGCTTACGCTGGCCCGCCCCGAACTACTGGAACGCCGCCCTTCATGGATGCGGGGCCGGCCGGACGCCACGATCCTCACGCTCGAGCCGCTGGCCGGCGGCGAGAGCCGTGAACTCATCCTCGGCGTGCTGCGCGGCAGGCCGGTCCCCGCGGCATTCCCGGATCTCGTGCTGGAGCGGGCCGAGGGCAATCCGCTCTTTATCGAAGAGATCCTCAGGACACTGCTCGAACAGGGCGTGCTGGTCGACGACGGATCGCGGTGGGCGCTGACGGTCCCCTTGGCCCGGATCACGATCCCCGACAGCGTGCAGGCCGTGATCGAAGCCCGGATCGATGCGCTGCCCGGACCGGAGAAGCAGTTGCTGCAGACCGCGGCCGTCGTCGGGCGCGACTTCTGGCTCGGCGCAGTCCGGACCCTCGACGAGCACCTCGCGGGCGACGCGCTTCGGGGCCTGATCGACAAAGGGGTGGTCGCCGCCAGACCGCGATCCACCCTGGTGAACGAAACCGAGTTCGCGTTCACCCACATCCTGATCCGCGACGTCGCCTACCGCATGCTGCCCAAGACGCAGCGCTGGCCGAAGCACCTGCGGTTCGCCGAATGGCTGCACCAGATCGCTGGCGACCGCCGCGCGGAGTTTGCCGATATCATCGCCCATCACTGGCTGCAGGTGATCTCGTTGAGGAACGAACTGAGCCTCCCGCCGGAGCCGCGTGCCAGAGAGCAGGCGATCGCCAATCTCCTGGTCGCCGCGGCCCAGGCCTCGCGGCTCTACGCGAACAACACGGCGCTCGATCACTACGCGCGGGCGCTCGAACTGGCCCCGCCGCCCGAAGAGCGGCTGGCGGCGCTGCTGGGACGCGGAGAAGTCTGGATGCTGCTCGCTCGCCACGAGCGGGCTCGCGAGGATTTCGGCTCCGTGCGCGCCCACGCGCAGGACAGCGGGGCGCGGCGGTGGGAGATCCTGGCCCTCGACCGGCTCGGCCATTCGTTCCGGCGGCAAGACCAAATCGCGCAGGCGCTCGAGCACCTTGAGGAGGCGCTGCGGCTGAGCCGCGATCTTGGAGAGGCATCGCTTACGGGCCAGATTCTCAACCATATCGGGTTCACGTACTTCAGCCAGGCCAGGTACGAAGATGCGATCCGCATGCACCTCGAGGCCCGCTCCGTGCTCGAGCACCACGACGTCGCGGGTCTCGCCGAAAGTCTGCACGGACTGGGAGACAATGCGGTTCTGCTCGGGCGGTTCGAAGAAGGCATGCGGTGGCTTTCGGACTCGGCCGTCCTGTGCGAGCAGATCGGCAACCGCTCACTCGCCGGCGAGAACCGCTATGTCATCGCGGTATGCCGGGACCTGCTCGGCGATACTGCGGCGGCGCAGAACGAAGTTGAGCGCAGTGTCACGGCGCTGGCCGAGATTGGAGACACCTGGCGCCTGTCGTTCGCCTTGAGCGCGGCCGCGCGGGTGGCGATTCCGCTCGGACAGTTCGACAAAGCCATCGACTGCGCCACGCGGGGCCTGCGCGCGGCGCGGGAGATCGGCGCCGGCCGGGCGGCCATCTTCAATCTTCTGTGCCTCGGCCTCGTGTATCGCGAGCTCGAAGACTTTCGGCGCGCCTGGCAGGCCGACCAGGACGCAGCCGAGCTCGTGCGCGCCGGCGAAATCGGAGGGTTTTGGCGTCCCGGCGTGCTCGCCTCGCTGGCGCTGGACAGCGCCGCCCTCGGCCGGACTCAGGACGCGCAGGCATACGTCCACGAGGCCCGCCAGGCGGTCACGGAGGGTCCGACGCGCGGAGATTTTCCCGAGGAAATTGCGCACGCCGAGGGGCGCGTGCTCCTGGCCGCCGGGAGGCCGGCCGACGCCAGGGACGCCGCGCTGCGGCTGGCCGACCTCGTGGCATCGAACAAACTACGGCGCTGGCGGGTCCCGGCGCTTCTGCTGCGGGCCGACGCCGCCGTCGCACTCGGAGAGGCGGCGGAGGCCGTCACCCTCTATGAGATCGCCGCGGATGAAGCGGGACGCCTCGGGAGACTGCCGGGGCTGTGGCGCGCCCTCGCGGGGCTCGCTGAGGTGCGGCACGCTGAGGGGGACAAGACGGCCGCCCGGGAGAGCGCGGTGCGAGCGCGAGACATCACCGCCCGCCTCGCGGCCGGCCTCCCGGACAAGGTGCTTCAGGCCGCGTTTCTTCAGTCCGCGCGCGTGGCGCGAATCGTGGCGCTCAGCGTCTGAGATCCGTCCCGACCCTCATCGTTTGAGTTCGGTTTGTGCGCCCGAGCGCGGCGCCACGAGGCCGGCGAGGATCTCCTCGGCGCACCCCTCGGCGAGCGCGCGCATCTCCTCATCGGTGCGATCCTGGATCGGATGCGCCACAAACACCCGGGCAGGATCGGCACCGAGCGCCGCGGCCTGGGCATCGGCCGCCTGGACGAACTCCGCGGACGCCACCAGCACTCCGGGAACCCCCGCCGTTTCGAGATCCGCGATGTCGTGCACACTGCACGACGTGCAGGACCCTCAGTCGGCGAGTCCCTCGACGACAACGTCGCACCCCTCGCGCACGGCGCGGCGCACGTCGGGGGGAGCGGGTTTGGTATACGTCGGCTTTCGAAAGCGCACGACGCGGTGTCCTCGCGCCTCTAGCAGTTCCGCGAGGCGCCCGAGAAACACGTCGCCCCGCGGCTTGGAGATGTCGAGGAGGCCGATCACCTTACCCTCCAGCGAGGACGGACGCGCGGCCCGAGGACGGCGGGCCCGCACCCGCTCGTTCGTGGGGTCGAGCAGAATACGTTCGGTCACGGCTTCACCTCCCGTGTGACGGGCTGACTTCCGCCCCGGCCGATCCAGCCGGCGATGATCGCCGAGAAGAGACCCGCCGTGCCGCCGGCATGCACAAACAACAGATTCTCCGCCGTGAACTTTGGCCACGTCCCATCTCGGAACGTCTCCGGCATGCCCTCCGCGACGCCTCCGGCCCCCTGGACGATCTCGGCGCCCGGGAGCATCGATCTCCGCACGATCTCCTCGCGGAGGCGCGTCTTGGACCATTCGGCGGCGCGAAACAGACGCCCGTGCTCTGGGGAGACGACGAGCACGACGTCGCACCCGCCCACCAGTTTAGGATGGGCGACGGTCCGCAGACACGCGGCGTACGAGCCCGCGAGCGATTCCGCCGTCCGCGAGCGTTGATCGACGACCGCGCGCGGTGCTTCCGCGGCAAAGATTGTGACCGCGGACGTCCCCCGCGCGAGGCCGCGCTCCACGGACAGCGGCTCCCACGGCGAGCCGGCCTCGTCCTCGGCGAAGCAAAACGTGTACTTGCCGGGCTGCCCGAGCATCGCGCGATCGACCTCGCCGGGCCGCCCGCCGCCGACGTTGCGGATGACCAGCTGCAGCGCCCGGCCGATCGTCGCGTTCGCACGCGTGCCCTGGCCCAGCGCATTGGTGCCGCTGTTCAGGCCGATCGCCCGGGCGATCGGCCCGTTGACGATGATCATGGGCCCGACGAAGTACGTGGTCGCCAGCACGCCGTGGACGTTGAACGCGTCGGTGCACGCCGCTTCCACCGCGGCGATGACGACCGGAAGATATTCCGGAAGGCAGCCGGCCATCACCGCGTTGATCGCGACTTTCTCCACCGTGCACTCGGCGTAATCCGGGGGAACGACGGCGACGACCGCATCCGGAGGGCGCGTGGTGCCCTCGAGCATGCGAAGCACCCTCGCGGGTGTGGGCGGCACAACGGGGAGGCCGTCGCTCCATCCCCGCGCGAACGCCGCTTCGATGGGATCCTCGAGTTCGCCGAGCGCGACGGGACGGGCGCGCAGCGGAGAGTCGCCGGCCTCCACCGCTCGGGCGGCCAGCGCCTCGGCGAGTGCGGGGTCGAGTGTGCGGGACCCGCATCCCGGGCGGTGGGGCGGCAATCCGGCGCCGAGTCCCCTGACGCCCGAGAGACGTTCCCACGCGTCGCGCTGCCAGCCTTCGGTGCGGTCCGCGACCCGGTGGTCCTCCACCCGAAGGAGCGTCGGCACCGTTTCGATCCGGAGCGACCAGGACGCGGCCAGCGCCGAGTCGTCGAGGGGGGACAGCCCCGGGGGAAAGTCGGGGTCGTCTTGCGTCAAGATGGTCAGCGGTACACCGGCGGCCCGCAACTCGCCCAACACTGGGACGATCAAGCGGCACGTCGGGCATTCGCGTTTGACAACCGCGATCACGCCTTCGGGAAGCCCGAACCGGACGGCGGGAGTCGTCATGGGGACTCAGATTGCCGCTTCGCTTCCGAACTCCTCCAGCCGGCCTCTCCCCTCCGGCGCAGCTCGGTCCGCGGTGGGTGGGCACGAAGGAACTCGTCCACTTCATGACGGCGAGGCGGATCGGCGCCCGTCCGCATGCACGTCAGCGCCGCCGTTGCGGTCGCGAATCCGAGGGCGTCCCCGATGACCACCGCGCCGGCCCGCTGCAGCGCGCTCCTGGACGAAAGGCCGGCGTCCGCCAGGCGCGCCAACAATCCGGATGAAAAGGCGTCGCCCGCCCCGACGGTGTCGGCCACGTCGACTCGGGGAGCCCGGACGCGGAGTTCCCAGACCGGCATCCGAGCATAGCAGCCGTCCGCTCCCAACGTGACGATGACGAGTACCGCGCCGAGTGCGAGAAGCTGCTCCGCGGCGTCCTCGATCGAGATCCCCGCCGCCAGCCAGGGCACATCGTCGGTGCTGGCTTTGACGATGTCGGCGGTCCGAAACGCACGGTCGAGGGTCCGCCGGTAGGCGGCGGCGTCGCCGATCAGTGCCGGCCGAACATTGGGATCAAGAGAAAGCAGGCAGTTTCCGCGGAGGCGATCGGCCAACGCGAGCACGGTGTGTGACGTGCACTCCGCCACCAGGCTGGTGGACCCGAAATGGAGCACCGTTGACCGGTCGATGGCACGGGGTATGTCCTGGGGTCGGAGCTCCGCGTCGGCAGTATCGCCGCCATAAAACGTGAACGATGGCGCATCGCGGTCAAGCGCGACAAAGGCGAGGGTGCTGGGCGCCGCGGATCGGCTCACAAACCGAGTCCCGACCCCCTCGCGCTCCAAGTGCCGCAGCAGGTACCGGCCGAAAAGATCGGTGGAAATTTTTCCGGCGAACTCGACCTGCGCCCCCAGCCGCGCCAGCCCGACCGCGACGTTGGCCGGGGAGCCGCCGGGATGCGCCTGGAACCGCATGACGCCGTCGGGCGCCGCGAGCGGCGTGAAGTCGACGAGTATCTCACCGATGGTCGTTAACAAGCCGCTGAGGCCGCCCTCTTGGCCATCGCGCGCCAATGTATCCGGCGCACGGCACCCTTGGCTCTCGTTTCGATGTATCCTTCCACGGTCGGTCCGGCGCGGCGGGCGTGCTACGAGGGAATGTAAGACCGCCTCGACAATGGGACACCGGCCGCCGACGAACTAGAAGATCGGCTTCAAGACATAGTCCGGAGGGACCCGGAATGAAACGCAGCGTCGAGACTTCCCAGACCAGCGGTCTGCCGCCCGCCGGCGGGCCTCCGTCGCTTGCAATGGATGCCGAGGAATTCCGCCGCCTGGCCCACCGCGCCGTCGATCTCGTGGCCGCCTACCTCGCCGGGCTATCTCAGCGCGCTGTGTTCCGTCCCATGACCATCGAACAGCGCCGCGGACTCTTGGAACAACCGCTGCCCGAGCACGGGCTCGCACCCGACGCCGCGCTGCGCCGGTTCGAGCAGACCGTTTTGCCGCACCCAATGGGGAACGGCCATCCGCGCTTCTTTGGATGGGTCAACGCGCCTCCCGCGCCGATCGGAGTCGTCGCCGAACTTCTCGCCGCCGCGATGAACCCCAGCTGCGCCGGTGGTGACCACGCCGCGATCTACCTCGAGCGATGCGCCGTCCGTTGGCTCGCGGAGTTGTTGCGATATCCGCTCGATGGCGGGATGGGCCTGCTCGTCAGCGGCGGCTCGATCGCGTCGCTGACATGCCTGGCCGCGGCGCGCCACCGCGCGGTCGCGGCGCTCGGAGGCGACGTCCGCGCCGCCGGGGTGCCGGAGGGGGCACGCCTGATGCTCTATATGTCCGAGGAGGGCCACAACTGCCTTCGCAAGTCCGCGGAACTTCTAGGGCTCGGCGCGAACGCGATCCGGACCATTCCCGTCGACGGGGCCTGGCGACTCGACGTCGCGGCCCTCCTCGCGGCGATCGCCGAGGACCGGGCGGCGGGCCGCAAGCCGTTCTGCGTGTGTGCCTCCGCCGGCACGGTGAACACCGGCGCGATTGATCCGCTCGATGCGGTCGCGGACGTCTGCGCGGAAGAGGACCTTTGGTTCCACGTCGACGGGGCCTACGGCGCTCCAGGGGTGCTCGATCCGGCCGTCGCGGACTTGTACGCCGGGATGGCGCGCGCCGATTCGCTGGCGGTCGATCCGCACAAGTGGCTGTCTGTGCCGGTCGAATGCGGGTGCGCGTTCGTGCGCGACGGCCGCCTCCTGCGGGACACCTTCAGCCTCGTCCCGCCCTACCTCCAGACGGAGGAAGGAAAAGGCTTCGGCGGCCTCCCGTGGTACTCCGAGTACGGCTTCCAGCAGACACGCGGCTTTCGCGCGCTCAAACTGTGGATGACGTTACAACATCTGGGACGCCGGGGCCTCGCGGCACATGTCGCCCGGCACAACGCGCTGGCGCGCCGTCTCGCCGCGCTGGTGGACGAAAGCTCCGACCTGGAGCGCATGGCTCCCGTCACGCTTTCCACTGTCTGCTTCCGCTACATGCCCGCGGGGTGGTCACGCGACGACCCCCGTCTTGACACCCTCAACACGGCGATCATGCAGCAGGTGCAGGCCGGCGGCGAGGCATTTCTCACCAACGCCGTGCTGGGTGGGCGTCAGGCATTGCGCGCGTGCATCCTTCACTACGCGACGACCGACTCGAGCCTGACCGCGCTGCTCGACGTCGTGCGCGGTACCGGTAAGCGGCTCGCCGCCGAGGCGTCGCCGAGCGCGCCTGCCTAGCGCTGGGGAGGGGGCGGATGCAGCGGCGGCAGCTGGGCCTCGAGCGCCTCCCGCCGCGGCTCAAGCCACGCCGGCAGCCGTAGCCTGCTGCCGAGTGCTTCCGGCGGCTCGTCCACTCCAAAGCCCGGCGGATCGGTCGCGATCTCGAACAGTACGCCGCCCGGCTCGTGGTAATAGATGGAGCGAAAATACTGGCGATCGCGGACGGGCGTCACGTTGACGCCGGCCTCCACGAGCCGCTGGCGCCACGCCCGCTGGGCCTCGTCCGTCGCCGCGCGCCACGCGACATGGTGCACCGTGCCCACCGCGACGTGGCCGGGTGATGCATCCGGCGCGCCGACGACGTCGACGTGCGCCGCGAGACCACCCTCGGCCGCAGCGTACCGGCGGCGGTGCCCGACCGAGTGCGCGAGCCGGAAACCCATGACCTTCGTTAGCAACCCTTCCGTGCCCTCGTACGAGCGTTCGAGCAGGGCGACGCTGTGAAAGCCTCGGATCGCATACGAGACCGGCACGGGCGCCCCGGCCCATGGCTGTCCGAGTTCCTTTCGTGGGTCCGCAACAAGTTCGAGCTGCAGGCCGTGCGGGTCCGAAAATTCGAGCACGGATTCATCGAACGGCGATTGCAACGCTTCGAACGTAATGCCGCGCCCGCGCAGGCGTTCCTCCCAAAATCCGATCGAGTCCGGCGGTACGGAGAACGACACCACGGTCGCTTGGCCGGCACCGTGACGCCCCTTCGGGGCGCCCGGCCACGGGAAGAAGGTAAGGATGGTGCCGGGATGACCGGCCGCGTCTCCGAAGTACAAGTGATAGGTTCCCGGATCGTCGAAGTTGACGGTCTGCTTCACCAATCGCAGGCCGAGCGTCCCCGCGTAGAAGTCGACGTTCTGCTGCGGGTCACCGGCGATGGCCGTCACGTGGTGAATGCCGGCCAGCCGCTCCGCCGCGTTCACAACGCTGCGTCCACGAGCTCGACGAACACATCGTCGCCCCGGACGCGCACCGGATATGTCGCCACGGGCCGGCGTGCCGGTCCTCTCAGGACCTGGCCTGAAGTCACGTCAAACTGACTGCCGTGCAGCGGACAGGTGATGGTTGTCCCGTCGAGCTTTCCTTTTCCCAACGGCCCACCTACATGCGTGCACGCGTTGGCGATCGCATAAAAGGTCCCGCCTACGTTGAAGACGGCGACCGCCGTGCCCTGAGCATCGACGACTGTCCCCGTGCCGGGGGCCACCTGTCCCACCTGGGTGACTTTGACCTCTGCCATGGCCGCCTCCCCTTTATGCCGGCCCGCGGGCGCGGGCCGCGGCGTTGATGACGTCCACTCTTCACCGGCTCGGCTGGACTTCCGTCGTGTGTCCTCAATCGTCGTCGCGCGGCGGCATGGGTCCCGACGACGGCCCCTCGGTGGTGTCGCCCATATCCGGCGCCTCCACAGCCGGCGGCGAAGCTTCAATGCCGGCTTTCGTCGCTTCCCATTCGGCCAGGCATTCGTCTTCGTCGGCGAAGACTCGTGCGCTCACCCTCTTGCGGCGAATGTCGCGCATGATGATGAGCCCGTACGCGCCCCGGAGCGCCGCCCAGTCGTCAGGGTCGATCGCCTGTTGCGCGGCCTCGTCCTCGAGTTCCTCGAGTACGCGACGGCGGACGTCCGTGCCATCTCGCAGAAGGGCGGCCCAGACGGGGCCTCCACGATCGCCGGTCTCATCGTCGGCGCCTTCCTCAGCCAACGCGTACACAAGTTCGGGCAGCGGGGGTGACAGTTCACGGCTCATGGGCGATCCAGCCCTCCACCAACTCTGAAAGAGATTGTAAGGCGTTGTTCAAGTGTACGGCGTGTTCCATATTACCATTCCCATTCGGGTCTCACTCAGGGGTGACGGCGATGGCGTACTTCCTCGCGAAGACCGATCCGCAGACATACTCAATCGACGACCTCAAGCGCGACGGTACAACGGCATGGGACGGTGTGCGTAATCCGGCGGCGGTCAACGCGATCAAGACGATGAAACCCGGCGATACCGTGATCGTCTATCACTCGCAGGCCCACGCCGCGGTGGTCGGGCTGGCCAAAGTGGTATCGCCCCCGCGGCCGGCCAAGAACGACCCGCGGTCCTGGGTCGTCGACGTCAAGTACGTCAAACATGCCAAGCGGCCGGTGACGCTTCGGGAAATCAAGGAATCTCACGAGTTCGACCACTGGGCGCTGGTGCGCCAGGGGCGTTTGAGCACCATGTCCGCCCCCGCGGCATTCTGGACATGGTTGCGCAAACGGGGGGCATTCTAGCGCTCGACGGTGCGACATGGTTCTCCCCCAGCGGCGCAGCATCCTCAGGCCGCCGTTTGACGGGGCCCCGCGCAGGAAAAACACCGGGTGGAATCACCCGAGCCCAGCGGTGGTTCCCCGCGATTTGCAGCCGGAGCCCGAGCTTTGCCGCAAGCTATCGAACAATTCCTCATGTCCCTGTACCTACCGCGCCAGGCACTTCTGCTGGGCCTGGCGATCGCCTGCGCGGTTACCGCCGCGCTCGTGGCCGGTCAGCAGATGGTCGTGCACCCCGTCGATCTGGGCCCGTTGTGCCGCGAGTGGCCGGGGCTTCCGCACAACGCGCAGCTCCTCGCGCGGCTCAACCTCCTGCACCATCGCGAGTGGCTGCCGCACCCGTTGACCTGACGTGGGCCTTCTACGTCAATGTCGTGGTGGTCTACACGATCCAGGTCGGGCCGGTGCTCGCGTTCGGCCGATGGGCGCAGCGCGCCGCACCGTGCCTCCACCATCGGCCGGCCGCGCGCTTTCTGTGCCTGATCCCGGCGCACAATGAGGAGCGTGTGATTGCGAATTCGGTGAGCAGTCTCCTGCGTCAGGCGTATCCGCGGGAACTCTTCGACGTCTGGGTCGTCTCCGACGGCAGCACCGACGCGACCGACGAGATCGCCCGCCGCCACGGCGCGCGCATCCTGCGAACCGGGACGGAGGCCACGGGCAAGGCCAACGCGCTCGCCCGCGCGCTCAACGAACTGCTGGACGACGGCGAACACAGCCGCTACGTCTGCGTCATCGACGCGGACAACTTGGTTGCCCCGAACTTTCTCCGCGAGATGAACAACGCGATCTGCGAACGGGGTTACCGATGTCTCCAGGGATTTCACGACGTGCTGAACGGGCCGGCGAATTGGATCACGAAAAGCCTCTGGCTCAATTCCATCGCCTCGTCGGTCCTGTACAACCCCGGGCGTTTTCGAAGTCTTGGAACGGCATTGATCTGCGGGACCGGCTGGTGCTGCGAGGCCGATCTGTTGCGCCGGTATTGGCCCCGCATCAGGACGCAGACGGAAGATATCGAGCTGACGGGCCTCCTCCTCCTCTACGAGGGGATCGGCGTGGCCTGGGTCGACGCGGCGCATATCTACGATGAGAAGCCGCTCACGCTCTGGACCGCGTCCATCGGCCGTGTCCCGCAGCCAGCAGCGCAGATCGCGTCAGCATTGACGCATGCCACACCTCTCTGCGCTCTGAGCAAGGTCACCGATACCCGCTTCCACAAACGTTGGTTGCGTTAAGACTTCTGAGAGGAAAAGGACGAGGTTGTGAGACGCGCTCTAGCCGGCCCGCTTGCTGCTCGCTCGCCGGGGCTTCGGCTTGCTCTCGCCCTTGAGATTGAGCGCCACTGCAGCGCGGATGAGAGCCTTCAAGGCCGCCTCATCGACCTTGCCGCCTTCGTGGATGTCGATGGCGCGCCTGACATTCCCGTCGAGGCTGGAGTTGAATAGACTTGAAGGGTCCTTCAACGCAGCTCCCTTGGCAAATGTCAGCTTGACGACGCTCTTGTACGTCTCTCCCGTGCAGACAATACCGCCGTGGGACCAGACGGGAATCCCCGGCGATGTCGGCTTGACCCACTTCAACTCTTCGACGATCTCAGGGTCTACCTCGTGTATGATTTCGCGCACTTTCGCAAGCGTCTTCCCGCGCCAGTCCCCACGTTCCTTAATCGTCTCGTCGATTAATGTAGAGGCAGATTCCACTGGGACGGGCCTCTTCATGTTCCGCTCCAACTCTCGCACCTATTGAGCCGGGATTTCCATCTGGTCGCCTGCGCTCCTCCTCGGGGGAACCCGGTTTCGCTCTTTGCCGTCCGGGCCGGTGACTTGGGCCAGCGCGCAGGATCGCTTCCAGTGTGGGTGGGCGGATACTACTTCCGCCGGCTTCAGCGCGCTCCGCGGTTGGATGCCGATCGCGTTGATCACGGCACCACCGACCAGGAGTGCCGCGCCGATCAGCATCGCGAGATGAAACGCGCGCGTGGAGGCGTCGCGGATGGCCGCTGCTTCGGCGACGTCCGTACCGGCGGGAGGAGGGTTGAGCGGGGCGATGTCGCGGCGCACGGCCGCGGACGAGGTGTCGAGCCCGGGCACTAGGGCGGCCAGGTGCGTGTAAAACCCGGCGGTGATTGCGACGAAAATCAGCGCGCCGGCAAGTTGCGGCCCGACTTCGGAAATCGCGTTATTGATCGCAGACCCGACGCCCGAGCGACGGACCGGCAGGGAGGTCATGAGCGCGGTTGTCAACGGGGCCACCATGATCATGATGCCGATTCCAAACACTACGAGGCCCGGCAGGAAGTCGGTCACATAGCTGTACGGGGGGACGAACGTCGCCGGCGCGCCGGGTCGAAAGAGCCAGGCTTGGCTTTGGGCCGGGGCCCGTGCCCACAGAAGCACCCCGACCGCCATGACAACCGGCCCGACGGCCATGAACCAGCGCGGCCCATACCGCGAGGCCAGGGTCCCGAAACGTGATGAGAACAGGACGAGAAAGCAGACTTCAGGGATGTAGGCTAAACCGACCGCGGCGGCCGAATAGCCCAGTGTCCCCTGCATGAACAGCGTGAGGTAATAGAAGACAACCGACAAAGCGCCATAGATGACGAAAGTCGAGAGATTCGTCACCGTAAAGTTGCGCGAGCGGAACAGTTCCAGGGGCACAAGGGGGTGGGGCGACCGCATCATGAGGAACGGGAACAGGACGGCCCCGCCTGCGCCGACGGCGAGCATGACGAACGCGAGCGGATCGCGCCACTCGCGCTGCTGGCCATAGATCGCGCCGAAGGCCAGGCCCCCGACCGCCACGCCGGCGACCACGGCGCCCAGCACGTCAAATTGTCCGGTGGCCTCATCGTCGCGGCTCTCCGGCACGTATTGCCGGGCGATCCACAGAGCGCCCGCGACGAGCGGGACGTTGATCAAGAACACCATGCGCCACGAGACAGTATCAACCAGCAACCCGCCGACGAAGGGACCCAGAGTGCTGATGACCGCCGCGGCGGCCGACCAAAGGCCGAAGGCGCGGCCTTGTTCCTCGCCCGTGAACGCCGCCGTGATCAGCGAGAGCGATGCCGGGGTCAGGAACGCGCCCGCGGCTCCCTGCAGCACTCGGAAGAGGACCAGAAGCTCCATATTGGGAGCCAGGCCGGCGAGGATGGATGACAGACCAAAGGCGGCGACACCGGCGGTGAAGACCCGGCGGCGCCCGTAGAAGTCATTGAGCGCGCCAGCCAGCACCAGCAGCGCGCTCAAGGCCAGCGAATACCCGTTGTAGATATACGACTGTCCCTCGAGGATGCCAAAAACGCTGCTGTGTAACTCCCGGCCGATCCGGGGCAGCGCGACGGTCACATCGGATGCGTCAAGGGACACGACCCCGGACCCGAGAACGGCCGCGAGCAAACTTCCCGTTTTGCGATTCACGGCTTTCCTTCAGGGAAGGTCGACCAGTACCTCACCCTTCTCGATCTGCACTCGAAACGTTGCCACGGGCCGGCGCGCGGGAGCCTTAATCACCTTGCCGGTCGTGACGTCAAACACGCTACCGTGCCAGGGGCACGTGACGTGCGTTCCATCGACTGCACCCTCGCCAAGCGGGCCGCCCATATGCGTGCAGCGGTTGTCCAGCGCGTAGAACGTACCATCGAGATTGAAGAGTGCCAGCACCTGGTTGTCCGTCCGCACCAACTTTCCGGCACCGGAGGGTACGTCCTCAACTCGCGCCACTTTTTTCATCGGCATACCTCACCTCCTGACGTGGGCTTTGCACCGTCGCCCCCACTGTTGCGCGGACAGATCTAGGGTTTGGCAGGTAGTCGTTCTTTGAGGTCTTCGGGATGAAACGGACCGGGTTCCGCGATCAATCGTCGCGCGGCCTCAACCTGATCCCACGTGTTCCACAACAGGACTCCGCGGACACGGCCGCGTCGCAGATAATAGACGACACCTTCACGGTAGGGGTGTTTCCAATCGGTGAACGTCTCGAGGTGTGCGTCCAGCTCTCCTACCGCCTCGTACCCCAGTTCGAAAAGATCGGAATAGAAGTACGGCAGATGCTTATAGGAAACGGCCTCCCCGGCCATCGCCTGCCCCGCTGTACGCCCCATGGTGTTCGCGTTGTCTTCGTGTTCCACGCGGATTCGCGTTTCGAGTGCCGGATTGTAGAAAGCCGCGGCGTCACCGGCGGCGTAGATATCGCGATGACTGGTCCGACACGCATCGTCGACGACGATGCCGTTCTCGACCGCCAGCCCCGCGGCGCGAGCCAACTCCGTGTTAGGCTCGATGCCGAGTCCCGCCACCACCCCGTCAACGAGTAGCTCCCCACCGCTTTGCGTCGTGAGGGCCGTCTGCGGCCCCTTCTCCCGCAGCCCGACGACCTTCTGACCCGGCTGCACGTCCACGCCTTTCTTCCGGTAGAAATCATTGAGGAACAATGCCAGCTCGCGCGGATAAATGCGTCCGCCGATCCCCTCACCCGGGAAGAGCATCACGACGTCCTTATGGTTCATGGCCAACGCCGCCGCGATCTCTGAGCCGATGAACCCGCTTCCGATGACGGCGAACCGCCGGCCTTGCTCTGACAGTGCGCGCAGGCGCGTGTAGTCGTCGAACGTGCGGTAGTAGATGGTGCGATCGTCCCCGAACCCGAGACGTCGCGGCGTTCCTCCCGTCGCCAGGAGCAGCCGCTCCCACGTGTAGGTCGTCCCGCGATCATCCGTGACCTGTCTCCGCCCGATGTCGAGGATCCGGGCCGTCCGCCCGAGGTGGAGGTCGACACCGTGACGGTCCGTGCGCCGCCAGACGCTGTCGACGGGTTCCCCTTTCCACAGCGCCTTGGAGAGGGGCGGCCGGTTATAGGGCGGGTGCGGCTCGGATCCGATGAGCGCGACGGACCCCGACGGATCGACCTGGCGAATTCCTCCGATGGCAGCATCCGCGGTCATGCCGCCGCCGATGATGAGGTATTTGTACGCCGCCATTGTCACGACCGCGCAAGAACGGCAGCCGGCGGGCACTCGGGACGCGGCCGGGCCCACACATCCCGGAGCGCGGCGAATGTGCGGTAGCGCCCCTCAGCCCTGAGACTTGCGAGTGCGTCGGCGAAGGCCTTCTCGCGGTCCACGGTGACGCCTCCTCACATCATCAGCGGGTTCACAAGGAGCCGGAGCGTCGCATGGCCCTCCTGCGTCCAGCCCACGAGAATGACATACAGATCATCGCGCGGGGTGCTGCGGAATGCAACGTCGGTCGTGACAGGCCGGCATCAGTTCTCCTCTTCTATGTCCGCTGTCGCCGGCCCGGAGGTCGCGTAGGTGCGGTCACGCAGATCGGCCACCTGCTGCTCGAGGGGTCCCATCCGCCGCACGAGGCAGGAGAGATAGGCGACCAAGCCAATCCACGCCGCGGCGAATGCCCAAAACAGATAGACCATCAATGCCGCTCGTCCGCGCGGCGCCCGCTACAGCGATTTCAGGAACTCCACTAAATCGCTGACCTCCCGGTCGCTGAGGGTGAGTCCGAAATGGGTGTTGTAATGCTGCACCACGGCCCGGAGGTCTCGGAAACGGCCGTCATGATAGAAGCCGGGACCGTTCAGGCGGGTCCAGAGTCCCCGCAGCGGCGCGGTGCGGTACCGGTTGTCGGGCGCCCGGTCGGCCTGGAAATTGTCGATACCGATCTCCGCGCCGGTGTGGAGCGGCCACCCCGGTTCGACATACAAAGGCGGCACGTGGCAACTCGCGCACCTGGCCTTCCCGTTGAAGAGCACCTCCCCGCGAACCGCGCCCTCGCGGTTGAACGAACCGTCCGGAGGCTTGGGGGCCGGAATGGCCAGCTGATAGAAGTGCAGAGCCGCCAATTTGGCGGTGATCAGGTCCGGAATATGATGAAGATGGCCGGCGCGGCTCCTGGCGGAGACCGGATACTTCTTCGGATCGTCGAGCCGCGGATCGAAGAAGGTGCCGGTCCCCTTCATCTCGGTGTTCGCGACGTATGCGTTCCAGTACGTGACGCTGCCCCAGGCACCCGTCCACGTATGGAGGTTGACCCCCGCAAGGCCAAACGCGTTTGGGATGATTGTGGCCGCCGGCTTCCCGTCCGGTCGGAACGCTTTGCCGTCCTTGTCAAGTTCCGCGTCAAACTTTCCCGGCCCCCAGCTCGTGAGGACCTTTTTCACGGTGGCGACGTCGACCCTTAGAAGACCGGCAATGGCTTGTAGATTGGGAGCGAGCGCGACGATCGCGCCGACGTTGAGATCGCGGTTGCCCCAGCCGTCGAGGCGGTGGCCGATGCCCGGCGCAAAGGCATTGTCCACCGTGGAATGGCAGAACGCACACTGCACACCGATCGATTTCAGGCTGCCGTCGGGGTTGAACGAGCCCGTCACGCCGACCACAGCGTTGATCTTGAGGAGGGCTAGTGTCGTCGCGGGGTCGTTGAGGTCAACCTTCCCCGCTTTGATCTGGGTGACCAGATCGGCCGGGAGCGCATCCATGTCGACCTTGAGGCCCACCGCCAGCGCGGTCTTCGGACTCACGCCGGGCCCAACACCACCGTGCCTCGCCCCTTCGATAGCCTGATGCAGCTTGAGCGTGTCACCCCACCAGACCTCATCGCCAAACGTGTCGTAGCGGAAGACCCGCCGCCCCTCATCAAGCATCTGCTGGGCATTTTGTCCCGTCGCACGGTCGAAATCCGTGAGTGGAGCTTGCGCTGTGGCGGCGCGGTTGAGGGGAACGAGATCATACAGGAGTCCGAACGTTATGCCCAGGCCGAACACCATAATCAGTCCGAGGAGGAGAAATCTGCGCATCATTGGTTCACCTCGGTGGTGGCACCCGTGGACAATAGCAGAGGGCGCCGAACCTAGCGACGAGCATAACAACCGCGATGCACACCCGCTGTTGCGTCGACAACACCTTCATCAAAATAGGGGCGCATCCTGAAGACCGGATCCGCATCAGGGGCAACCCGGCCGGAACGCTCTATGAGAGCAAGATGCCGGCCTTCATCAAGAGTGCTTTCGCGGGCGTCGAGTGGACCACGACGACGCTTCCGTGTCCTCCCAGGACGCCGGTGCGCCGGTAACGATTGAGTAACAGACTCACGGTACTGCGATTGATCCCGACCATATGCGCCAGCTCCGTTTGCGTCAGTTCCGCCGGCAATGTGTAATCGTCACATGTGCGCAGGCCGCAGCGTTCCGCGAGATCCAGCAGCACGGCCACCAGACGCACCCCTCTGTCCACCTCCATCTGAGCGAGCAGGCGGCCGAGCGCGCGCCGTTGGAGGTCTGTGACGTGGCGGACAAAGTTGAGGCACAGGGTCGGAAGAGTCTCGAGCAACCCCATGAACGTCTCCGCCGCCATTGTCCAAACCGCCGTGGGGGTGAGCGACTCCGCGGTCAACGTGTGGCGGCTATCTCGGCTCAAGAAGGGTTCGCCGAAAATGTTTCCGGAGCCCGTCACATCCAGCAGGCGCTCCACGCCCGCGGGGGACACGGTAGTGAGCTTGATGATGCCGCGGTCCAGGAAATAAAGTCTGTCGGCTTGATCACCCATGCGGAATATCACTGTGCGGGGTTGGTAGGACCGCGCGTCCAGCAGCCGCGCTATTTCCAGCAGTTCCCGAGGCGCCAGGCGCTCAAACAACCGCACCTTGCCGAGGCGGGATATCGGATCCTGGAAGTTCAACAACGAGGTTCAGCCCCACACAGTGAACGTCCACCGCGTGCACGGGGACTGGGACCGAGAGCGCGAGACACCGTTGTGGGAGCTCTTCGCACCTCGTCCGTGCTCATAGTGGCTATATTGATAGCCGGATTATATGATAATGTCAATATCGAACATCTAAATTGACTTATTAGTCTTTATTGGGCATGCTGGAAGATGCGATGCACGAGACTCGTCAGCGAATCGTAGATTTGCTTCGCCTTGAGGGGGGCCACACGATCGAAGATTTATGTGCCGCCCTAGACCTGAGCCGCACCGCGGTGAAGAGCCATCTCATGGCGCTGCGAGCAGACGGCCTGGTCGAGCGGCGAGGCTTACAGGCCGGGACGAGACGTCCCAGTCACGTGTACGAGTTGACGCCCGCGGCCGACGACCTCTTTCCCAAGGCATACGACGAGTTCGCCACCGCCCTAATTGAAGAGATAAAGCGGGAGCGTCCCGATGAACTCAAGGACTATCTTGAGCGAATCGCGGACCGATGGATCGCCCGTGACATAACTCGTCTCGACGGGCTCCAGGGAATTCAGCGTTTGCAAAAGGCAAAGGAAATACTTGCCGAGCGAGGATTCATGCCGGTTTTAGCGGAGACTTCCGAGGGCTACGAATTGCACGAGCACAACTGTCCCCTGATGCGGCTGACGGCCGATCATACGGAAGTCTGCAACATGGTGCTTCGGTGGCTGGAGGCGCTGTTCGGCGCGCGGTTGAACCGGGTGCACTGTCTGCGCCTCGGAGACGCTTTTTCAGCCTACAACATTACCCTCAATCCGCCGTCCAGTCAGAAGCCGGCCTAAGAAGCCCTTGAGGACAACCGGGTGCATCTATGCATCGTCGTAGCGATCAAATCCCGACGGATCCTTCACGATCTTCGCGCGTTTCTCGCCGAGCACTTTCTTCAGGAGGTCCAGCGCGTTCCGTTTCGATTCATCAGCACTCTCCTCCATAGCCTTGCCCGCTTCTTGAAAGGTTTTGTTTGTGATCGACTTTCCCGTGGGTTCCGCTCCTGCATGGCCCACTCCCATAGGGTTGTCCGGCATGTTGCATCCGCAATTGTAACACATATCTCACCCACCCCCGGCTCGTCCCTAGTCGACGATCAAGAACCGAAACCGGTTCTCCACCATCCTGTAGTCGCCTGTCTCCACCCGGAATCCTTCCAGCACTTTTTCTGTGCCCCGTGGCGCCGCGCCGCTTTGCTTCAGACGTCGACACAGACTGCCGCGTAGGGCCGAAGCGCACGAACTTACCGAGACCCGCCGCCTGCCGGGCGGGGCACGAATTTGAGCGTCGCGGCTCGCGCTCCGGGGCTGACAATCGAATCGACGTAGGTGGCTGAGTACCGGCGGTATTTCGTGCGGTAGGCGGCGTCGAGTGCGTCGTTGATGTCGTCCTCGGCTTCAACGACGGCAACGTCCTTGTCGACGCCGCCGGCGCGGATGTGACTTTCGTGGCGGTCCTGGACGCCGCGGAACCAGGCTGAACCGCGCCCGTACGCGGAACGGACGTAGAGGTCGTCGCCGTGGCGGACCACCCAGATCGTGACCGGCCGCCGCAGTGTGCCGTCGCGCCTCCTCGCCGCGAGCTGCAGCTCGTCCGCGGCCGCGATCTTGTCGAGCTCGTCGCTCGTCCAGGCGGCCATCAGAGCTCCTCGTCGATCGCCGGCGCAGCCGCGTACTCCTTGTCGCTGACGTGGTCGCCCCAGTTGGCGGCGGTGCCCTGCTCGTCGACGTCCTGCATCGCGAGGTGCGTCATGAAGCGGTTGGGCGCGGCGCCATGCCAGTGGTCCTCGCCGGGCTCAAAGAACACGCGATCACCGGGGCGGATCACTTCGATCGGGCCGCCGCGCCGCTGTGCCAGGCCGACGCCCTCCGTCACGCAGATCGTCTGCCCGTTGGGGTGGATGTGCCACGCGGTGCGTGCGCCGGGTGTGAAGTGGACACTGCTGGCACTCAGGCGCGAGCCGTTCGACGGTGTCGCAACCGAGTCGATGTAAACGATGCCCGTGAACCACTCACTTGCGCCCGTCCTGGTCTCGATGCCACTCCGTGTGATCTGCATGGTTCATCACCTCGTGTGCTTGCTCGGAGGCTCACACGATCCTTCGCAAACGAAACTCCGCACCAAGTTGCCACCCGCCCGAGGAGTCTTGCACTTCACCTCGCCAGACGAAACTGTCGGGACGGATGTCGTCGAACCGCCAACGGATCGGCCGCCCCTGATCCTCCCCCATCAGGATGAAAGAATCTGCCTCCCGCTTTCCAGCAAGGGCATTGGTCACACCGGTGACGGGATTGACCGACACGATGCGCCACAGGTCAGCGTAGCGATCGCACCATCGGACGGTGGTGCCGTAGCGAATGCCTGCGGAGGCGGGTTCCACGACGCCGGCCCTGCGCCTGCCGCGTGACGGTACGATCCACTTTTTTCCGAGGACTTTGAGCACGACCGTCTCTGTGGAAGCGTTCGGGCAGTGAACCCGTTCCTCTGACAGGTCTGGGAAACGGCGCATCCAATCTAGGCCATAAAGGAGTCCCACCGGCGCTTCCCAATCCCCGGAAGGAAGGCGCCGTGTCAGCACGATCGGGGAAGGGAGGCACACGATGGATTGGATCGAGCGGCTGTTGCACGTTTCGCCGGATGGAGGCAACGGCTCCTTGGAGGTTGGCATCGTCGCCGGGGCCGCGGTGGCGCTTGCGATGATTCTCGCCGGTGCGCTCAAACTCAGGCTGTGGATGCAGCGCCGGCTCGCTGCAGGGGCGTCGGCGGCCCGCGACGCTCAGCCCGGCCGTTAAGCAACGAGATCGTGGTGACGGTATTCGATCCCGGCGGGGGAGTCAAGGGGCGGATCGTCTTGAAGACCTGGCACCCCCTCCCCCGCCGGTCCAGGGAGCGAGGTCCCGGTTGCCGTCGTTACCCGGCGCGCAACCTCTTTAGGTCGGGTGACCGCGCGCTCCGCGGGGCCAGTCGCTTACGAAGATGATCATGTGATCGAAGACAATACACACTTGCGTTCGCGGACATATCTCCTTCGAGCGGCGCGGCACCGCGTCCCCGCGGCGCCCGTTTCGACGCAATCCGAGCAGGAATGGTCCGTCAATCACTCAGAACACGCTCACCCACCGCGCAATGACACCGCGAGGGAGGCTGCCGTGGATCTCGGAGTGCGTGATCACGTCGCCATCGTGACCGGCGGCACCCGAGGCATCGGACGGGCGATCTGCCGGTCGCTGATCGCGGAGGGGTGTCACGTCAGTCTCTGCGCCCGCGACCGGCGCGAGGTCGACGAGACCGTCTCCGCGCTCAGCGGCTCCGCCGCGCGCGTGCGCGGGGACGTAGCCGACGTCACCGCGGAGGGCCAGCTCGAGCGCGTGATCGACGCCACGGCGGCCGAGTTCGGTGAAATTCATCACGTGGTGGCGAACGTCGGCGGCATGATCCGCCGCCCGGCCCTCGAAGCAACCGTCGAGGACTGGATACGCACCTTCGATCTCAACGTCGGGCACGCGGTTCGCGCGATCCGCGCAGCCATTCCGCACATGCGGGCCCGCGAAGAATGCAGCATCGTCATCATTGCGTCGATCTCGGGCTCGAAACCAGGAACGTTTGCGCAGTACGGCGCGGCGAAGGCCGCCGAGATCTTCCTGGCGGGGTCCCTGGCCCGCGAGCTGGCGTCGCAGCGGATCCGCGTCAACACGATCAGCCCGGGTTCGATTCTCTTCCCCGGCGGAGGGTGGGACCGTTTCAGTCGGGAACAGGCACCACGGTTCGAAACGTTCGTGCAACGCGAGTTTCCGTGGCAGCGGCTCGGCACCGCGGAGGAAGTGGGCGACGTCGTCGCGTTCGTCCTGTCGCCGCGCGCCCGGTGGATCAACGGCGCCAACATCCCGGTCGACGGCGCCCAGAACAATCCAAGCGTCTGAGGCGTTGTCCGGGATCGTAGCGGCTGCGCGAATCTAGAGGGGGGCCTCGTTGACACATTCGATTAGTCGCCGCCGTTTTCTCTCTACCGTCGCACTCGGCGGCGGAGGAGCAATGCTTGCGCCGCGGGCCGTCCGCGCCGCCGCGAAGCCGGGCGGAACCTTGATCTGCGGCTGGGAAGCCGAGCCCGGGGCATTCGACAACGACATCGACCGCGGCGCGGTGACCCGCACCCTGCTGCACAACATCTATGACCGCCTCGTGGACCGCGACATGACCGTCAAAGCCAACCAGCCCCTCGTGGGCAACCTTGCCACGTCCTGGCAAGTGTCGCCCGATGCCACGACATACACATTCAAGCTCCGGCAGGGCGTGAAGTTTCACGATGGAACGCCGTTCGACGCCGAAGCCGTGAAGTTCAATATCGATCGCGACTCGGATCCGAGCCACAAATACTACAACAAAGCCGGCGCCGGGAGCCTGAAACTAGGCTACGGCAAGCTCGCCGGTGTGACCGTCGCCGACAAGTACAGCATCCGGATCGTGCATAAAGAGCCGTTTGCCGACTTTCTGCCGGTGCTCGCGTTCGGCACCTACTCCATCGCGAGCCCGACCGCCATCCAAAAGTACGGCAACGACGACTACCCCAGTCATCCGGTGGGCACCGGGCCGTTCAAGTACGCGGGCCGCGAGAAGGGCGTCAAGGTGACCTTCGAGCGGAATCCGGACTACTGGGCGGGCGCGCCGGCGATCGACGGCTTTGTCGTCCACCCGTTGCCCGAAGCGGTTACGCGGGTGACGGCGCTCCAAACCGGCGAAGTCGACTGGATCAACGCGGTCCACCCCGACAGCATCGCGAACATCAAGTCAAATCCCAATCTGGTGCTCGAGCTCGCGCAGCTTCCGAACACGTGGGGCTACATTCCGAATCACAAGTATCCGCCGACGACCAAGCGCCAGCTGCGTCAAGCGATGAGTTGGGCGATCGACCGCGAGACGCTCGCCCGCGACGTGATGAAGGGACTCGCGTCGCCGGCAATGGGCACGCACGCCCCGGGCACGCCGGGATACGATCCGAACATTCGCGGCTACGGGTACGACCCGGCGAAGGCCAGGCAGCTGCTGACCGCGGCGGGTTTCCCGAATGGACTCCCGCTTGAGGTGTGGATTCCGGCGGGCGGCGCCGGCTCGCCGTTCGGCCTCCAGATGAACGAATTCATTCAGCAGAACTTCAAGGCCGTCGGCATCAACGCGACGTTCACGCAACAGGAGTTCCAGACGTTCCAAAACAACATGGCCAACGGCATCCAGCGCAACGTCAACGCGCTGCAGGTGGGGTTCAGCGTCGACGAATTCGTTAACCTCCAGCGGATGTTTCGCACCGATCTCCAGCCGCCGAACGGCAACACGAACCCCGGTTGGTACAGCAACGCCGCGGTCGACACGCTACTAAGGAAAGCGCTCGCCGCGACCAACGACGCGCAGCGCCGGCAGATCTACTACCAGGTCGAGCAGAGCGCCGTGGACGACGCGGCGTGGATCTTCGCCGTCCACCAGAAAGCGGCCCGGGCCTGGAGCAGGAAAGTCAAAGGGTTTGTGAACCCAAACTCCTATATGTTTACGTTCCGAACGGTGACGCTCGGCGCCTGAAATGCTCCGCTTCAGCATCGATCGGCTGCTGGCGACAGTCCCCGTCTTGCTGGGTGTGTCGATCGTCGTCTTCCTCACCATGAAAATGATCCCCGGCGATGCCGCGCAGGTGCTCGCCGGCCCGCAGGCCACCCAGGAGCAGGTCGCGCTCATCCGTCAAAGCCTCGGCTTGGATCGCCCGCTCTACGTTCAGTACGCGACGTGGCTGAGCCGCGCTATGCGCGGCAATCTTGGGCGGTCCATTCAGCTGGAGGCGCCGGTTACCGACATGGTACTCAACCGGCTGCGGAATACGCTGATCCTTGCCGTCGCCGCCTCCGTCCTGGCCGTTGCGATCGGCGTGCCCGCCGGGATCTTCTCGGCGACGCACAAATCCTCGATCATCGACCGCGCGTCGATGGTGGTGGCGCTGTTCGGCAACAGCATGCCGACCTTTTGGTTGGGGCTGGTCTTCATACTGGTGTTTTCATTGCATTTCCGGCTGTTTCCGTCGAACGGTATGTATTCGCTGCGTGGACCGGGCGGTCTGCCGGACCTCCTGTGGCACCTCACCCTCCCGGCCCTCACGCTCGCCGGCGTGCCCGCCGCGGTCCTGGCCCGGCTTACTCGCTCGAATCTGCTCGAAACGCTCACGGACGACTACGTTCGGACGGCGCGCGCGAAAGGACTGCGAGAGCCGCGCGTCGTTGCGCGCCACGCGCTGGGCAATGCCCTGCTCCCCGTCGTGACGCTCATGGGTATCCAAGTCGGATACCTGCTCGGAGGCTCCATCCTCGTCGAGACGGTATTCTCCTGGCCGGGCCTCGGGCTGCAGCTCTATGACGCGATCGGCGCACGTGATCTGCCCCTCGTCCAAGGAGGCGTCCTGCTCGCCGCGACGATCTTCGTCTTGATCAACCTGTGCGTCGACCTGTCCTACGGCGTGCTCGACCCCCGAATCCGGTACAGCGCGTGAACGAGAGCAGAAGCCTCACGGCACGGCCGGCGCTTTTGGAGATTGAACGGCGGCGTCATGATAGCCGGAGTTTCACCGCGCTCGTCTGGCGCCGGCTGCGGCGCGAGCCGACGCTGTTGACGGCGCTGGCGGTCGTCGTCGCCGTGATCCTCATGGCGATACTGGCGCCACACCTGGCTCCTTACGACCCGACCCAGGTGGCGCCGCAGATTCGCCTGGCTCCGCCCGGGATCGCCGGCCACGTGCTGGGCACCGATGAGTTAGGCCGCGACGCGCTCAGCCGCCTGATATGGGGCAGCCGGATCTCGCTGATTGTTGGCATCGTTCCGGTCGTGTTGTCCGCCCTGGGCGGCACCGCGGTCGGGCTGGTCGCTGGCTACTACGGCCGCCTGGACCAAATCATCACGCGATCGCTCGACGTGCTGTTCGCGTTTCCGGCGATCCTGCTGGCCCTGGCGATCGTCTCGACACTCGGGCCGTCGATCTACAACGCGATGCTCGCCATCACCGTCGTCGCGATCCCGAGTTTTGCGCGGCTCGTACGGTCGCTGGTACTTGGCCTGCGGCAGCGGCCATTCGTCGAGGCGGCGCAGTCCTTGGGCGCGGGCACCCGCCGGATTCTGTGGCGGCACATCCTTCCCAACACCGTATCGTCCGTGATCATTTACGGCACGTTCGAGACGGGCAAGACGATCGTTTTCGCCGCGGCGCTGAGTTTTCTTGGACTCGGCGTGCGGCCCCCCACCCCCGAATGGGGGGCGATGCTGAGCGAGGGCCGGACGGTCCTCGCAAACGCCTGGCACGTGGCGACTATACCCGGCCTCGCGATTTTCCTCGTCAGTCTCAGCTTCAATATTCTCGGGGACGGATTGCGCGACGCGCTCGACCCACGTCAGACCATGTGACCCAAGCCGTTCGGCAGCGCAGGTCCAGCCAGTTCGCATCACAATACGTTAGGAACGAACGTCGGGGCGACGAAAAGAAAGGTTCGGTGACGGTGCTGGGTGAGACACTTTGGAAGGGAGGACTCCTTGGCGGCACAACTCGACACTCTCAAATGGCGCTGCATCGGGCCGCCTCGCGGCGGCCGCGTGGTGGCCGTCGCGGGTGACCCCAACGACCGCAGCGTGTTCTATTTCGGCGCCTGCGCCGGCGGTGTCTGGAAGACGACAGACGGCGGCACGTATTGGCGCTGCGTGAGCGACGGTTATCTCGGCTCGGCCGCGATCGGCGCGCTCGCCGTCGCTCCCTCAGATCCCGCGGTGATTTATGCCGGCACGGGAGAAACCGAGATCCGGCTCGATGTCTCCTACGGCGACGGCGTGTACAAATCGACCGATGCCGGCCGCACCTGGAGCCACCTCGGCCTGCGCGAGACGCGATTCATCGGGCGCATCCAGATCCATCCGCAAGACCCGGATCACGTCTACGTCGCCGCACTCGGCGATGTGTTCGGTGCGAACGAGGAACGCGGCGTATACCGATCGGAGGACGGCGGCAAGACCTGGCGCAAGGTGCTTTACCGAGACGCCAATTCCGGCGCCGTCGATCTGTCGATGGATCCGCACAATCCCCGCATCCTCTTTGCGGCCTTCTGGCAGGCGCGCCGCACCTTCTGGAGCCTGTCGAGCGGAGGGCCTGGAAGCGGCCTTTTTCGCTCGACGGACGGCGGCGAGAGCTGGACGGAGATCTCGCGGTATCCCGGTCTGCCGGCGGGGCCCCTCGGCAAGATCGGCGTCGCGGTGTCGCCTGCCCGCGCGGGCCGCGTCTGGGCGCTCGTGGAGACGGAAGCGGAAAAGACGGGACTCTACCGGTCGGAGGACTACGGCGAGAGCTGGGCGCTCGTCTCGTCCAATCGCGACCTCATGCACCGGCCCTGGTACTACACGCATGTCTTCGCGGATCCCGCTCACAGCGAGACCGTCTATGTCGCTAATTTCCAGCTTTGGAAATCAACCGACGGCGGAGGGGGCTTCACGGAGATCCAGACGCCGCACGGCGACAACCACGATCTCTGGATCGATCCCAAGAATCCGAACCGGATGATCGAGGGAAACGACGGCGGCGCCTGCGTAAGCCACAACGGCGGCGAGACGTGGTCGTCGATCTACAACCAGCCGACGGCGCAGTTCTATCGCATCGACACCGACACCCAGTATCCGTACCGTGTGTACGGCACGCAGCAGGACAACACGTCGATCTCAGTGCCGAGCGCCGCTGTGTGGGGCGCGATCACCCTCGGCGACTGCACCTATCCCGGCACCGGGGAGAGCGGCTTTATCGCCGTCAATCCGAAAGATTCGAATATTGTCTATTGCGGCGCGATCGGCTCGAGCCCAGGCGGCGCCGGGCCGCTGCAGCGGTACGATCATCGCACCGGGCAGATCCAGCTGGTCAATGTCTGGCCCGAGGAATCGACCGGCATCGCCCCCAAGGACATGCGATACCGCTTCGCCTGGACGTTCCCGATCGTCTTCTCGCCGCACGACAGCGGCATTCTCTACGCGGGCGGGAACCACGTGTTCCGCAGCCGCGACGAGGGCATGAGCTGGGAGGAAATTTCCCCTGATCTGAGCCTCAACGATAAGAACCGTCAGGGGCATTCCGGAGGGGACATCACGCGCGAAAGCGCCGGGGCGGAGGTGCATGCGACATGCGCGTCGCTCGCCCCGTCGCGGCACCGGCCGGAGGAGCTGTGGGCCTCAACCGATGATGGGCTCGTTCACGTGACGCGCGACGGCGGCAAGAACTGGCAGAACGTCACGCCGGCCGGCATGCCGGAACTCGCCTATGTCGGGTGCGTCGAGATCTCGCCGCACGATCCCGACACGATCTATCTCGCGGCGACCCGCTACAAGCTCGCGGACTACCGGCCGCACCTGTTCCGCAGCAGCGACGGCGGGCGGTCTTTCGAATCGATCAACGGCGACTTCCCCTCGAACGAGATCACCCGCGTCGTGCGCGCGGACCCGGTGCGCAAAGGACTGTTGTTCGCCGGCACCGAGACCGGCGTCTTTTTTTCGCTGAACGACGGGCGTACCTGGACGCGTATGCGCGGGGGCCTGCCGGTCGTGCCGGTCTACGATCTGAAGATCAAGGGGGCGGATGTGGTGGCCGGAACCCACGGCCGCTCCTTCTGGATCTTGGACGATATCACGCCGCTCAGGAGTTTCGCCGAAGGCAAAAAGGGCTGCCGCCTCTTTGAACCGTGCACGACGGTTCGCACGAAGCTGCATTTCGGAGCCCTGCGAAACCTCAGGCCCAGCGGCGTCGCGTTCGGGGTCGCTTCCGGAGTCGGGGGCGGCGTCCGAACCTTTCGCAAACCGGACGGAACGAGCGGACGCGAATATCTCGACGTCGGAGAGAACCCGCCCAACGGTGCGATCGTCTATTACTGGCTCGACGAAGGCGCGGCCGGCGCTGTATCGCTCACATTCCGTGATGCTTCGGGCGCTCTGATCGCGAGCTTCCGCAGCGACGACAGCGCTTTGCCGGCCGCGAAGCGCCCGCCGGTTCGCCCCGGGCTCAACCGGTACGTGTGGGATCTCAAGTATCCGGGACCCGAGACACTCGACGCAAGCCTCGCCCCGCCGCGCAACAAACAGCTCGCGGAACCGGCGGAGCCGCCGCCCGGCCCCACGGTGGTGCCGGGCCGGTACCGTGTGGAGATGTCGCTAGGTTCGGAGACGAAGACCGCGGACTTCACGGTCGTGAAGGATCCGCGCCTCTCGACGACGCCGGAGGCGTACCGTGAGCAGTTCGAACTTGTGCGGGAATTGACGGCATCGCTCGGCAAGGTCCATGCGACAGTCAATCAAATCCGTCGAGTGAAGCGCCGGCTTGCGGTGCTGACCGCGGGATCGGAACCCGGCACACGCGATCTTGCCGCGCGCGCGGCGGCAGCGGCAGAACAGCTGTCTTCGGTCGAAGCCGTGCTGGTGGACGTCCATCGCGAGTCGGATCGCGACGTATTGCGGAACCCCGCGGGCCTCAATGACACTCTCGTGGACCTGATCAACACCGTCTCGACGGCCGATGCGGCGCCGACGAAGCAGGCGGCGGCCGTCTCGCAAGAGATCATGGGGCGCGCCGGCGTGGAGATCGGCAAATTCGAACGGCTCATCGCAACCGAGGTCGCCGCGGTCAATCGCTTAGCTCTGGAGCGGGTGGTCGAGGCGGCGAGCGGCGGCTGAACGAGCCGGCTACACTCAGTCCTGCCCTTCAACCGCTCCCGCATCGGGCCGGCGGCCGAGCCCACGGGATACCCTTATCATTATGCCGGCAGCACCAAAGAGCACCAGCGCGCCGAGGTAGAACGCCGATTCGACGCCCCGCGCCGCGCTTGCTACGCCGAAGGCGAATGGACTTAAGACCCCGACCGCTCGCTGCACGCTTTGCCGAATGCCAAAGGCGGCCCCCCAAAACTGCTGTGCGACCGACTCAGCGAGCAGGCTCATCGATAGCGGCTGCGTGAATCCCAGGCTCGCCCCCATAAGCGCCGACACGCCGACGAGGGGCCAGAACTGCCGCACGAATGGGGTCATCGCGAATGCCACAGCGCTGAGTACCATCGCGCCGATCAAGGCGCCCGTCTGCCCGAGCCATGCAACTGCGCTCGCGAGCAGCATGCGAACGGCTATCGACGCTACGCTGATCGCTGCAATGGCGAGGCCGATCAAAGTCGCCGACCAACCGACTTTCGAAAGATAGAGCGGATAGAACGTGCTCTGCAGCGCCTGGGCGCACATCATGATGCCGGATACGAACAAGATCGCCCCCACTCCATGGGCGCGGACAATCGCGGCGACGAGTGTATGGACGGCGCTCAACGCGACCCTTTGGTGACCTGAAATCGGAGTAACCCGCAGCATCAACGCGATGGCCAGCGACGGTGCCATTAGCAGCGTCATCGCGAGGAACGCCGCCGCATAGCCGAACCGGCCAGCCAAAAACCCTCCGATCACCGGGCCGAATACGGCGCCGGCGGAGTACGAGACTGCGTAGTAGCCGTAGTTTCTGATGCGCGTCCCATCGGTGCTCGCGCCTGCGACGACCGCCTGCGACGCGACGGCAAGACCAATGTTTGCAACCGCGAGCAGCGTATATCCGGTGGTGACCTCCGGGATCCCTTGAAATACCGTGAGCATTGCACCGCCGAGTCCGAAGAGCACCACGGACCCCACAAAGACGACGGTAGGACCGCGCTCGTCGACGAGACCACCCACATGAAGCGCCACGGCAAGCGGCGCAATTCCTGATAGACCGGCGACGAGCCCGACGGTGCCGACGGACGCGCCATGCGATACAAGGTAGAGCGGGATGAAAGGTGTCCCGATGTACCAGGCACAGTTCGTGAGCATTTGTAGCAGGTTGTTGAGTCGAAGTAGAAACCGGGGTTCCGCACACACCCCCCGGGCCTGCGCCGGCGTCAGCGAACCGCTTCCATGAGGCACCGGGGCCTCTTGCGTGGCATCCGCCATCAGCGTGTCTTGTCGAAACCTACCTGCGGAAACCGCCCGAGTGAACCCCCGTCATCCGGCAACAGAGGCATGGCTCAGCGTCACCAGCCGCCGCACATTGTCCGCGTCCACGGGGTTCGTGATCACATTGTCACGCTTCGCCCAGGTGCCGAACACTGCGCCATCGGCATCCGTAAGCACGTTCAGGCGGATGAAGCGTGCGCCCGTCGCGGCCGCGATGGCCAGCGCCCCCTTCCAATCATTGCGCAGCACATTGATGCCCACCGGCAGATCGACGGCCCGAATGACCTCCTTGGCGACGATTGCCAATAATGACTTTCCGCTGCGGGAACACACTAGAAAATCGATCGCGCGCCTTCATTGGCAGGGTCTGCCCATTCTCGTCATGTCTTCATTCGCCAACCCTATTCACGCAGCCTCCGCTTGGAACAGTTCCTCCGCGAGGACAGGCCGCCCCCGCGCGCGGATCCTGATGGAACCGTCGAGTTGCGGCTTGGCGCGGTCGATGGCGTTCTGGATGTCGTCTGTGGCGACGCGGAGCACTAACGCGGCCTTGCGCCCTACACTCGCCCTTTCTACTCGCGATCAGTCTCTCGCCAGCCCTCCCGGTGCCGGAAGAAACCCGTGTTGCCGATCCTGAACACATGCTCTTCTTGATACGCAGCACACCGCTCCGCGTCCGCTGCGGAGATCTTCAAGTGCACCGCGCGTTCGGTGATGCGGGCGACCATCGCGGCCGGTGCCATCCGGGCTGACGTCCACAGGTGATGCCGGAAGCCTACGCCGTCGAAGATGTCCCCGTTCGGGTCTCCTAGAACGTGCGTCACATGGCCGATGGGTGTGCCATCCGCTGCGAGCACGGGCGTCCCGGGCGCGATAACCCGCCATGAGACCTCTTCAGTATCCTCGTTGCGATGTGGGGCACCACCCTGCTGATCCGGCATGTTCGCCTCGCTCCGCGCTGACATGTGTGGTGACGACGAAGATGCATAACCGTCTTATGGACTCTCTGGACGAAAACGACTCTTCGAGCCACGCTGGAGGAGGGAATAGGATGGCCGGGCCCGTTACGATACATTACGTCCGACCGCGTCCCGCGACCGGGAGCGCATGAAGGGCCGGAAGCAGCTCGGCCGCCCACAGATCCAGCACAGCCGGTTCGTAAATGTTTACCCTCTCGGCCGCCAAGATCACCGTGTCGATGCCCAAATCGGCCAAGCCGCGGCAGTAATCAATGGCCCGAGGGACAGATGCCGCCCGGTCTGGGGTAGCATGACGCGCGCCGTTCACGGTCTTCTCGATGGCCTCGTACCGCCGGCCCAACCGCTCGCAGTGCCCGCGCAGGACGGCAAGTTTGTGGGAGAGCTGGTCGGACGTGAGAGTGTCGTGCAGATTGCAGGCATCGGCATACTGGGCGACCAAACGCAGGGTTTTTCGCTCGCCGCCACCACCGATCAGGATCGGGGGATGCGGCCGCTGCAACGTCTGGGGTACGTTCAGGGTGCGCTCGAGCTGATAATGCTGGCCGCGGAACGGTTTCGCTCGGTCGTACTTCCCTTCGTCCGACCACATCTGGAGCGCAATCTGCACGGTCTCCTCGAGGCGCTCAAACCGCTCGGCGCGGTTCGGGAAAGGGATACCGAGCCCCCGATGCTCCTCCTCGAACCAGCCTGCCCCGATGCCGAAGATCGCCCGGCCGCCTGAAAGCACGTCCAGACCGGTGACCTGCTTCACCAGCACCCCGGGATGGCGGTAAGTTGCGGAGGCGACCATCGTACCGAGTTTGATTGTGCTCGTCACGCCAGCCACGAAACTCAAGATTGTGTAAGCTTCGAGCATCGCGCGGTCGGTGACCCCCGGGCCGATCGGCGATTCGTCCCAAAAGAAATGGTCCCACACCCAGAAACTTTCGAATCCGGCTGCTTCCGCGCGGCGCGCCAACTCGACGATCACGGCGCCAAGTTTTGCCGGCCCACCCGGCGCGGCAAAACTGGCCACACTCAAACCGACGCGCATCAACCCACCTCGGACCGCCTCGGAGCAACCGGACGACCGCTGTTCTGTGTCGACCATCCCGGAATCGGGCACCTCTAAGCGCAGCGCGGTGACCTCAGCAGCCCACTGCCATACTTCCGAAGAGGTTCGGAGCCTTCCTATGCTTGTGAACCGTGGACTCGTCCATATCAGCTGTAGCGCCGAGGCACGCTGGGCTACCGAATCGCAGTGTGAGAAGGACTTCTCCCGCGACTCTTCAAACTGGTGCAAAACCAGCCTGTTTTGTGCCGAAAGCCATAGTCCGGGCAGCTGAACGCCGACGTCCGGGACCGTCCGTGCCAGTCCATAGTGCGCCGGTGATCCACGCCTCCCTCCGGCGGGTCGGCCGGGAGGAGCTTGCAACCGAACAAACTGTCGCCGGCCGGCTCCGTGACGCAAGGATGGCACCACCATCCAATTGAGACGGGGCAATGTGCGGTCTCCGTTCGGCCTGAGAATAGGAGGTTGCCATGCTGCACTTGGATACCGGGAACACGGCGTTCATGATTCTTTGTTCCAGCCTGGTCATGCTCATGACGCCCGGCCTCGCGTTTTTCTATGGAGGGTTGGTCGGACGGAAGAACGTCCTCGCCATCATGATGCAGAGCTTTGTCTCGATGGGCTGGACGACAGTGCTGTGGTGGCTCTTCGGATTCTCGATGTGCTTCAGCGGCAATCTACACGACGGCACGGACATCGCCGGCGTCGTCGGCAATTTCCACTGGGTGCTGTTGCGGGGCATTACGCTGTCGACGCCCTCCCCCAACGACACGATCCCGCTCATCGTGTTCTGTGCCTATCAAATGATGTTCGCGATCATCACACCGGCGCTGATCACTGGTGCTTTCACCAACCGCGTCACCTTTGGAGCGTATATGCTGTTTCTGACGGCGTGGTTGGTGTTCGTGTACTTTCCCTTTGTGCACATGGTATGGGGAGGCGGCCTGCTCTCCTCGTGGGGCGTGAAGGACTTTGCCGGCGGCATCGTCGTCCACAACATCGCCGGCATGGCGGCGCTCGCTTCCGTCCTCTACGTGGGGAGGCGCCGCGTGCAGGACGAAGGCCCGCACAGCATTCCGCTCGTTGCGCTCGGCACCGGCCTGCTCTGGTTCGGCTGGTACGGGTTCAACGCCGGCAGTGAGTTCCGGGTGGACTCCGTCACCGCGGTGGCATTCCTGAATACTGACCTCGCGGCATCGTTTGCGGCCGTCGCCTGGCTCGCGGTGGACTGGCTCATGAGCCGGAGGCCCCGTTTCCTCGGGCTGCTCACCGGGGCGGTGGCCGGCCTGGCCACCATCACACCGGCCGCCGGGTACGTGGCGCCAACTACCGCGTGCCTCATCGGCGTCGTCTCCGGAGCCGTCTGCTACTGGGCCGTAGAATTGAAAAACCGGTTGAGGTGGGACGACGCCTTGGATGTATGGGGCGTCCACGGCGTGGGCGGGTACCTCGGGATATTCATGCTGGGCATCTTCGCATCGACGGCCTGGAACCCCGCCGCCTCCGGCGGCGTCGACGGGTTGCTTCGCGGTGGCACGTACTTCTTCTTCATTCAATGGGGCGCCGTGACGATGGCGTCGGCGTGGGCGTTCCTGTTCACCTTGGGCATGTTGTGGCTCATCGAGCGGATCACCCCGGTCAAAGTGACCGAGGTTACCGAGGAAGCCGGTCTCGACGAGAGCATTCACGGCGAGAAGGCCTACCGATGGGAGCCCAGCGCGTCCATGCCGTGAGCGACGAGGCATCTTGCCGTTAGGAGACGGCCACGTCGGGCCCGAACTTGATTGACCTCGCCGGCGGCGCGGCAGGCATCACGACGGAAATGTCAGTAGATATACTCATTGGGTCGGTCTGGGTGGCCGCAACGCCGCGGTCTCTGCACAAAGTTGGACCATGAAGATGTCGAGGCGGGCATGCCGGTTTCCGCACAGAATTCTCAATTGATTTACGATGCGTTGAAGGCGTGCGGAATTCGGCTGGTTTCTGCCCTTCCTGAGACTTGGCTCGTGCACCTCATCCGGATGGCGGAAGATGACCCGGAGATGATCCTCGTCCGTCTCGCGAAAGAGGAGGAAGGAGTCGGCATCTCAGCAGGCGCGCATCTGGCCGGGGCTAAGTCGGCGATGCTGCTGCAGAACCACGGCTTCCTTCAGAGCGTGAACGGCATCGTTTCATTGGCCCGTCTCTACCGGATTCCGCTTTTGATGCTGATCAGTTACCGGGGCGAATTGGGCGAGCCCGATCCGTGGCAGACAGAAGGTGGCGGGGTGACGGAGCCCGTGTTGCGGGCCCTCGAGATCCCGTATGAACGGTTGGAAGCGCCGGCCCACGTGGCACGACGGATCAAGAAGGCGCAGACGCTGGCGGAGTCCTCGCTTAAACCTGTTGCGCTCCTGCTGTGCCGGGACCTGATGTGGGAAGAATGACGGCTTACCGCGGTGCTGTCCAGCCCGGGAAGCAATGATGCTTCGCATCGACGCGTTGCGAGCGATCTATCCCAGCCTGGAACGGTGCATCGTGGTTACGATCATGGGCGCAGTTTCGGCCGAGTTGCAATCCCTTGGGCACCGACCGGGGTTTTTCTACCTCCTCCATTCCATGGGGCTGGCTTCCTCCATGGGCCTCGGCATTTCGCTTCTTCGCCCGGAATTGAAGGTGGTCGTGCTCGACGGGGACGGCTCGATTCTGATGAATCTCGGTGCGCTCACGACGATGGCTCGCTATCGCCCGCGTAACCTCGTCCACGTCGTGTTCGACAACGAGAGCCTCCTCTCGGTTGGCGGGTTTCCTACGGCGACCGCCACGGGAACTGACATCGCCGGGATGGCCGCGGCTGCGGGCATCCCTCGCACGTCAACGGTACACAAGGTCGCCGAATTCACTACCGCGTTCGAGGAAGCCCTGCGGGCGAATGAGTTAACAACTCTTGTTGCGAAGGTGGAGGCGAAGGGGCCCCCTTCGTTCTTGACTGATCTGCCCATGCTCGAAAATCGCTTTCAATTCCAGCGTCACCTGAGAAATCTGCGCGCCGGTCAGGGATGAACACGGGCGCGGAGAGGCACGGCGGCGAAGCGCGCGAACCGGTGGGAAAGGAGCAGGAAGTGGCGAGCGTGTTGACACGGTTGGTTCAGGAGCTCAGGGGAGGGCAGATCAGGATTGTGGATCTGACGCAGCCGCTTGGACCAGAGACGCCGGTGATCGGGCTGCCGCCCATCTTTGCGTCGTCCCCTCCGTTCTCTCGTGAAGTGATTTCTCGGTACGATGAACACGGGCCCGCCTGGTATTGGAACACCATCCACCTGGGTGAGCATACCGGCACGCACTTCGACGCTCCCATTCACTGGGTCACGGGGAAGGAGCTCCCCGGCAACGCCTGCGATACAATCCCGGCCCACCGCTTTGTCGGTCCGGCCGTTGTGATCGATGTGACGGGCGAAGTCGCTCGGAATCAGGACTTCCTCTTGATGCCTGAACACATCGCGGCGTGGGAGGAACGTCACGGGCGGATCCCCGCGGCCTCGTGGGTGCTGTTACGCACGGGCTGGAGCAGTCGTCACGATCCCAAAGAATTCCTGAACGTGCAGCAGGACGGCCCGCACACTCCCGGCTTTCACAAGGCGGCTTCCGAGCTCCTCGCCAGAGAGCGGAACGTCCTCGGAGTAGGCGTCGAGACAGTAGGGACCGACGCCGGCCGGGCTGGTACGTTCGATCCACCCTTTCCCAACCACACGATCATGCACGGCGCCGGGAAGTTCGGACTGACAAGCCTGTGCAATCTGGATCAGATCCCGGCCACCGGAGCAGTGGTGATCGCAGCCCCGCTGAAGATCGTCGGTGGAAGTGGGAGTCCGGTCCGGGTTCTCGCCCTTGTACCGGTCTGACCGACTTTGCAAAGGGTGTCCCGACCGCTCGCAGGCTCTTAACATCTGCTTCGGGAGCCGGCCGCCGGATGAGCCTCGGCCGCTTGTCCGGTCGGATACCCTTCAGCGGCGCGTGCCGCAGTCCGTCCCTAAGACGCGGCGATGCTAGGCATCGACCACGAGCGCGCGCGACTGGTGCTCAGGCACCCTTGGTCTCAGTGGTGTTCTTATCAATGCTCTCGCCTGACTCGGCATCGGTGATCCGGTCCGGCGTGAGGTTTTCTTTTTCTTGTTGGGCGCTCTCGCTCAACGGCTTGGCCGGAGCAGTTGCGGCGGCAGACATCTTGAACTTGATGCCATAAAATGACAAGGGTTTGGTCGAGCGTCGCTCGCGTCGTGTCGTCATACTCATGCCCGTCAAGTGCGGGGTATGACCCGGATAGGCTTGAAGGTCCCATCGTCGTCGCGCACAACCTTATCCCCACGGGCCATCGCGTTGCTCCGGCGATGTCCATAGTGTCGACGCGCACATTCTGTCGAACAAAACTCATCACGCTGCGCAACAACGAGCAAGGGCAGCAGCGATCCACACGTCTTACAACAGTAGTTCTTGGCCACGCGACACTCTCCACGTCGTATAGTCGATATGTTCTCGGTAAGCAACTGCCATTTCAGGGTGGCTGTCGTTTAGACCGTTGTTAGAGACTCCTTCGGAACTGATGGCAGGCCAGCGGAAAGGCGCTTCTCCTCGACGACCTGGCCATCGGACGACGGCGCTTCCGACATTGTAACGAGTGGCTGATTCACTGACGGGCGTTTGGGAACCACATGCAACTTCCCCAATGCAAGTTCTTCCATCGCGATGAGGACAGGATTACGGGTACTGGTCTCAATTGCGGGTATTTCCCCTCTAATTAACTGCTCAGCCCGCGCGGCAACGACATTCACGACGGCAAACCGTCCGCCGATCCTCTCTAGAAGTGCCTCGATGGGTTTCTGCCGCATATGTTTTCTCCCCTCATAACTGTGACGAGGCTATCGCCTCGTTTGCTGTCAGCCGAGGGGATGACGAGAACCTGCGGCACAAAATCCTAAACTATCCCAGGGGCCACATCTATTGTACCATCTGGGGCCATAGTTAAGGCCTGTCTCTTGTGCTGTTTCGCAGGGGGCGTCTACCGAAGATGATCACGGCTGGCCACAACAACGCACCCAGCGCGAGCGTAAGCACCAGAGCGCACGTGACCACGAACGTTCTCAAGAATCTCCGTACACCTGTCATGAAGTTCGCCCTCTCCGCAAGGTCGCCGCGGTCCCCGCGCGAGAAAACTTTGACCTAAGATTTCGTTTTGCTCCTACACCTCCTCTAGAGAGAGCGACGAGGGAAGCGCGATGGCGTCCTTTGCAATCCTTCGACCTCTCGGCCGCCTCCTGAGTCACGTCCGCACGCGCCTCCAGGCGGATGCCGCGCGACATTAGGCAGGACCCTCTTTGCCCTTCCTGAAAGAGCCCCATCGCGAGAGAAGGCCCATACAGATGTGCATGAATGCGCGCTCTCGTCCTCGTGAAGTGCCTGAGCAGTAAGCCGAATACGTTCGGCGCTTCGATCCGTACATGATGGATCGTGATGGGCGACGATGACTGGAGGAGGTGGGCGAGATGGGCCTTGAGGACGATAACCGGCATCCCGACGCAGGACTGTCGCGCCGGGAGGTCCTTCGCGCATCCGGCGAGGCCGCAGCGGCCGCCCGGGTGTTGACGGCGGCCGGCATCGGTGGCGTAGCGGCCGCGTTCTTGGCCGTGCGGGCCGATGCGCAGCAACAGGGTCAGAGCAGGCTGTATGAAGCTATCAATCGCAAAACGCTGGTCGTCGGCACCGGGAATGGGAATCCCCCCTGGCACTTCCAGAACGAGAAGGGTGAGATGGCGGGGTTCGACATCGCGATGGGCCGCCTGATTGCGAAGGGGCTGTTCAACGACCCGACCAGGGCGCAATTTCAGATCCAATCGTCGGCCGCACGCATCCCGAGCCTCTTGACGGACAAAGTGGACATCGTCTTCCAATTCATGACCATCAACTCGCTGCGTGCGCAGCAGGTCGAGTTCTCCACGCCATACTATCGTGAGGGCGTCGGGCTGCTGCTGGCCAAGAACAGTCCCTATCGCGATTATCGGGCTCTGCTGGGCGCCGGCGCGCGGATCAAGTGCTCGGTCCTCCAGAATGTCGGCGCCGACGACCTGGTGCACCAGGCGCTCCCGAAGGCGCAGCCGGTCCAGCTCGACAGTCAGGCGAACGTCATTCAGGCCGTCGATTCGGGACGCGTCGACGTGGCTGCGGTCGATCAATCCACGGTCCGCTGGTTGACGATCCAGCATCCCGACAAATACCACGACTCCGGCAAAGGCTACTACCCGCAGCTGTACGGCGCGGCGCTGAAGCCGGGCGACGAAATCTGGCGCACGTTCGTCAACACCGTGCTCGAAGTGGCGATGGGCGGCAATGAATGGCCGACATACAAGGCCGAGTACAAGACATACTTCGGAATCGAGCTTCCGGACCCGCCGATCGGCTTTCCGATTGAGGCGCGTATGGATCAGGCGATGGGGTTGATGAGGCGGACATAGCGCCGCTCAAACCGTGAAGCCGCCACGTCGGCCTCGCCCGCGATGAGCGCGTACCACTACAACTGGTTTCTGGCCTGGCAGAGCTTCCCGCGATTTTATTGGGGCCTGGCGCTCGGTTTGGAACTGGCGGCGCTGTCGTTGCTTATCGGAAGTGTGATCGGAGCATTCGGCGCCTTCGGGCGAACGTTCGGCCCCGGCTGGTTGCGGGCAGGGATCGTCGCGTACGTGGAGTTCCTCCGGAACGTGCCGCTGCTTCTCCTGGTATACTTTGCCTTCTATGGCCTGCCCAAGGCCGGCATTACCATCTTCAACAATGTCTGGTCGTTCGTCATCGCCCTGTCGGTATACTCGGGTGCGTACCTGACGGAGGTGTTTCGGGCCGGGGTGAGTTCGGTTCCGACTGCCTATACCGAAGCCGGGAAAGCGATCGGCCTCACCGCTTGGCAGCGAACATTTCTGATCACGCTTCCCGTCACGTTCCGTATCATCTTGCCGTCGCTGAGCAACACGTTCATCTCGCTGTTCAAGGATACGTCGCTCGCTTCGGTTCTCGCCGTGCCGGAGCTCACCTACGCCGCGGACTGGTTGAATGTGAATACGTTTCGGACCATCGAAGCCTGGACGTTCGCCACCGTGATGTACTTGTGCGCCGGCTACGCCATCGCGTTGGCGCTGCGGCGGATCGAGCGCCGATACGCGGTCATCCGATAAGGACGATTCCCGGAATGGCACAGGCGATTCTGCTGGGACTGGTTCAACTGCTGCGGGGACTGAGGACGACGCTGGAAATCTCAGCGGTCGTGTTGGTCGCCGGGACGGTGCTGGGCCTCGTCACCGGGCTCGCGCTCGAGTACGGAAATCTCGTCGTCCGGCTGCTGGCTCGGGCGTACGTCGATACGGTTCGGGGCATCCCCGTGCTCGTCCTGATCTTTGCGTGTTATTTTGGACTGCCGGTCTTTGGCCTTAAGCTGTCCTCGTTTCAGGCGGGCATCACCGCCTTGAGTGTCTTCGCGGCCGCCCACATTGCCGAGATCGTGCGTGGGGGAATCAGTTCGATCCCGCGCGCGCAGACCGACGGCGCGATGGCGATCGGTTTGGGTTTCTGGCAACGACTCCGGCTTGTCATTCTGCCGCTGGCGATCCGGCGGATGTTGCCGCCCTGGGTGAACGCCGCGGTTGAAATCGTGAAGGGGTCGGCGCTCCTCTCGCTGCTCGGCGTGGTCGAACTGCTGCTGGCAATGCAGAACGTCGTCGGCTATACGTTCATCGTCCTGCCATTTTACGCGCTGACGGCGCTTCTGTACTTCGCCGTCAACTTTACGATTTCGCGAACCGCGGCGCTCCTTGAGCGCCGCTTCGCATACTTGCGCTACTGAGGCTGAGCGGAGGAGCACGTGGGCCCTATTTTGCGAATCGTCGATCTTCACAAACGATTCGGCAGTCTCGAAGTGCTTCGTGGCGTGTCTCTCGACGTCGCCCAGGGCGAAGTTGTCACGCTGATCGGGGCCAGTGGATCGGGGAAGACGACGCTCCTCCGCTGCATCAACGCCTTGGAAGAGTACCAGGAGGGCCGGATCTACTTAGGCGACACGCTTCTCGGGTACCGTGAGAATTCGGAACGGCTGGCCCGGCTGCCGGAGTCGCAGCTCGCCAGGCAACGCGCCGACGTCGGAATGGTCTTCCAGAGCTTCAATCTCTTTCCGCACATCACCGTCCTCGACAACGTTGCGCTCGGGCTCGTGTACGTGCGACGGCGGCCCGGGGACGAAGCGCGGCGCATCGCGGCCTCGTGGCTCGAGCGCGTCGGCCTCGCCGACAAAGTGGGCGCGTACCCATTCCAGCTCTCGGGCGGCCAGCAGCAGCGCGTGGCGATCGCCCGGGCCGTCGCGATGGGGCCCAAGCTTCTGCTGTTCGACGAGGTGACCTCCGCGCTCGACCCCGAACTTGTCGGTGAGGTGTTGTCCGTCATGCAGGACCTCGCACGGAGCGGGCACACCATGCTCGTTGTTTCTCATGAAATGATGTTCGTCCGCGAGGTCGCGCACCGCGTGATCTTCATGGATGGCGGTGTCGTGGCCGAACAGGGTCCTCCCGATCAGTTGTTGCATCAACCCCGTACGGAGCGCCTACGAACGTTTTTGGGACGGTTTCGCGGCGTATTCGGAGCGGTTTAGGCGGCAACCGCGCTTGTCACGTCGACGCTCAGCTCAGCCGGTGTCTGGCTGCGGCGGTCTCCCGCCGGCACGATTACCGCAGCTCGTCCTCCTGAATGCGGCTGGCCACGGTTTCCAAGAGACGAATCGCAATGGACGGATTCGCCACGACGATGCCTTTGAAATCCCAACGCGCCAATGCGAGGCACGTGGTCGAATCTTTCGCCACGACCGTGGCGGTGCGGGGCGTCTCGCGAATGAGCGCCAGTTCCCCGAAGTAATCGCCCGGCCCCAACGTTCGAATTGTCCGGCCGCCTTGTTTCACCTCGGCCCGCCCGTCGATGATCAAGTAGAACCCCTGCGCTGGCTCGCCCGCCGAGACGATCGACGTTCCCGCATCGAAGCGGCGTTCTTTGGCGCTCTCGGCGATTCGCTTGAGGTCAGCACCGGAAATCCCGTCGAAAAGCGGAACGCTTTTGAGCTGCTCAGCATGGTCTGCCACGAGATCCCTCCCGCTTGAGCATCGCGACCGTCACCGACCCTCCGTCAAGTTCGGCGTGGTTTGCTGATGCGCGAGAAGATTCCTCCTTGCACCGTCAGTGCGGACGCCAGCTCCGGGGCTGTTACCCGGATGGCCTGCAGTCGTCGCCCGCGGTCACGAACGGAAACGCCCTGAGGCTCAGCTGAGTCACGAGATCAATATGCGGAAGTCCCCCAGCCACCACGCCCAACGAGATTCTTAGCGCGGCTTGACTTCCGTCCGCGGGTTTCATCAGCGAGCTGAATGAAGTCTCGCGGGATCGGAAGAATGGCATTGAGTGAGCCGCATAGACGGCGTCGCGGCAAAAAGGTTATCGTGGGGACATGTCCCGACTCGACGCGAGCAACCGGGCCAGCCTTCCGAACCGGCCCGAGGCTTCACGAGTGCAGGCCGGACAACTCCTGGACCGTCCGGATGACCGCCGAGAAGTCTTCGTCGCCGTCCCGATGCCGGGCGTTCTCGATCAGATCGATCTGTCTCGCCGCGGCCGTGGCGGGCATCGCGACGGAGAGCGACTCCGCCAGGCGAAGGATCAAGCCGTAGTCCTTGGACATCATCCTGAGCGCGAAGGCTGGCGGATAGCGGCCGCCGCTGATGTTGTCGAATTTCGCCTTCTGCGCCGGTGAGACCACGGACGTCAGCTGCAGGGCGTCGAGTAGGCGCCGCGTCTCCAGTCCGGCCTTTCGGCCCAGCGCCACCGCTTCGGCCAGCGCTTCCACCCCGAGGCCCAGCAGCGTGTTGGTCACCAGCTTCGTGGTCGTGCCGGCGCCGCTTGAGCCCATGTGAACGTGGCGGCCGAGCACGCTGAGGACGGCGGCGGCCGACTCGTACGCCTGCTGCTCGCCGCCGACGAAGATGATCAACGCGCCCTGCTCGGCCTGCGGTGTGCTGCCCGACACCGGCGCGTCGATCGCCGCGACGCCCTTGGACAGAGCCGCCGCGGATACGCCGCGCGAGGTTTCCGGAAGAACCGTGCTGAGGTCGACGAGGGATGCTTCCGCGCCGCGCTCCGGCGAGGACGCCGTCGGCGCCGAGCACGATCTCCCGCACGGCCGCGTCGTCGGCCAGCGAGTACAGCACGACATCGGACTCTTCGGCCGCGGCGCTGGGCGTCGATGCCCGCGACGCACCGGCCTCAACGAGCGGCCCGGCTTTGTCCGAGGAGCGGTTGTATACGATGAGCCGGCAACCGGCACCGAGCAGTCTCCGCGCCATGCGCGAACCCATCATCCCCAGCCCAAGAAACCCTACACGACGGCCGGCCACGTCGCTCACGACGGCATCGCCTCCGGCGAGGGCCCGACCAGCGGCGCCGCGTCCCTCACGATCCCGTCGATCTGCGCGAGATCCTCGGCCCCGAGCCGAACATCCGCCGCGCCCGCGGTTCCGGCGATCTGTTCGGGACTGTGCGCCCCGGCGATCGCCACGTGCACCCCGGGAACCGAGAGCGTCCAGGCGATCGCGAGATGGGCGAGAGAAAGACCGCGGCGCTCCGCGAACTCGCGCAGCTTGTCCACCACGGCGAGGTTGGCCCGAAGCACGTCGCCTCGAAAGATCGGGCTGGTCGCGCGCCAATCGCCGGGCTCAAAGTGAGGACTCGCTGTCATCCGTCCGCTGAGGAGCCCGTGAGCCAGCGGCCCGTACGCGAGGACGCCGATCCCGTGGCCACGGCAATACGGCAGCACGTCCCGTTCGATCTCCCGCCGAAAGAGGCTGTAGGGCGGCTGAAGCGTATCGACGCGCCGGTACCGGTCCATCTCGGCGAGCTCCGCGGCGCTGAAGTTCGAGACGCCGATGTACCGGGCCTTGCCATCCTGCACAAACTCGTTCAGGACCCGTGCCGTCTCGTCAAACGGGGTCCCGTGATCCGGCCAGTGCACCTGATAAAGATCGACGTGATCAGTGCCGAGGGCCCGCAGGCTCGATTCGATGCCCGCCCGGAGCCACTTGGGGCTGGCGTCGCGGACAAGCCCGCTGGCGGTCTGCCGCAGCCCGCCTTTCGTCGCGATGACGATCGTGCCTCGGCGACCGCGGATCGTGTCGCCTAACGCCGCGCCGAGCCGCCGCTCGGATGCGCCGAAGCCGTATGCCTGCGCGGTATCAAAGAAGTTGACGCCGAGGTCGAGGGCACGCCGAATGGTCGCCGTCTCCTTCGCCTCATCGACGGTCCCCCAGTCTCCGCCGGCCTGCCACAATCCCAACGCAATGCGTGAAACGCGAAGCTCAGTGCGGCCAAGATGCGTGTACTCCATCGCCGTCCCTCCCTGCGCCGCGGATGCGGCCGGTCGCGCCATGAACGTTCGAAGCACACCACGATGTCGCCCTGGTGTCTCAGGAATGGCGCGACTGAAGGAGGTCGAGCCGTGGGAGCGAGTGAAGCGCGGCGGCGGGGCGACGGCTGCTGGACCGGTTCCTGCGCCCGGTTCCCTTCGGCGTGCTCGTGACGCATCCTCTCTCTAACCGTCCACGGCGCGGGAGCCGAGACGTCGGCGAAGTACCACTGGGGTACGGAATCACATCGCCGCCGGCAGTGGGATGCTCTCAACGCAAGATTTGCGCCGCTTGCGCCGACGCTGATACAAGACGAATTGGAGAAATATGTACCGGACTTCGGATTCCCCGCGTGAGCCTGCTCTACGGGATCGGCTAAAAGAGAGAAGGTCGGGCTGTGAAGCCGAGCGCGAGAGGCCACGCAGACGAAAACCGCAATTTAGGCGCTAGCGGAGGTGAAAGACATGAGAGATGAACCTGGAGCACCTGCGGTGGTCGATCGAGGCACCTTCCAGGCCGAGCTCGACGCGCTGCGGATTCGAGAGAAGGCTCACACAAGAGAAGGCGACGCGATTGCAGCCGCCCGCCGGCGGCTGCCGATGGTGGAGGTGGATGGTGCTACACCGCTCATTGGCGAACGTGGCACGGTGACACTATTGGATGTGTTTGAGGGACGCCGGCAGCTCATCGCCTACTACTTCATGTGGTTCACCGGGAAGCCGGCGGCGGAGCAGTGCGAGGGTTGCACCTGGTATACGTCGCAGGTCCGCGAGCTGTCTTATCTGCATTCCCGCGACGTCACGTACGCCACGTTCTGCGAAGGCCCGTACGAAGAGAGCGTCCGGTACCGCGACTTCATGGGCTGGGAGATGCCTTGGTATTCGGCCCAGGACTCGCTCGACACTCTCTTGGTCGGACGCGAGGTGGACATGTTTCACCTCGTGTGCTACCTGCGACAAGGATTCAGTGTCTTCGAGACTAACTGGACGAATGGGCGCGGCGTTGAGGCGATGGACAACAACTACGCGTTGCTCGACATGACGGTCTACGGGCGGCAGGAGACGTGGGAGGACTCGCCGGCCGGCTGGCCGCAACGGCCGAAAGGCAGTCATCCTTACCGTACCGATGGACGTCCCATCGCCCAATGGTCTCGCCTGAAGGCCGGGTATTCCGACGACCTACGCACGGCTTCGGTTCGACCACAGGCATCGCGCGTCCCTCGATCCCAGAAAAATATGTAGCGGGCTCCGGATTCTCGACGATGCGCAGAGCCGTCGCGACGCGTAGGCTCGGCATGGAAGACGTCACGAGATATCCAAGTTCTATACTAACCGGACGCGACGGACACGGGTGGATACATACGAAGGCTTAATGCACCTTCTTCGCGACACGAGCGACCAGTTCGTCCAATCTTGAAAGCAACAACTTTAGAATCCGAGAGTCGTTCCGCTTATTGTAGCCGACGACCAGATCGATCGTCGGCGCATTACCCTGGAGTGGACGACTCGTCACGGACCGAGGAAGAAAGTTCTGCGCATAGGCGGGTAAGAGCGCGACGCCGCGCGTCGATGCTACGAAGGACATTGCCATGGCCAGATGGTCCACCTCGTGAACCGGCGTGATATCGAGTCCGGACCGCTTCAGGTAATCGTCGATTGACCACGCGAAGCGCAGGGGCCGTGTCCGAGACGCTGAGGAATGTCTCGCCCGCTAGATCCTGGGGGTTGATGGCGGTGCGCGCGGCGAGGCGGTGATCATTCGGCAAAATCACAACTAACGGCTCTTTGATGAGGAGCTTGAACGCTAAGTCTGGCACCTCTTCTTCACGTCGAAGAAAAGCGGCATCGACCTTTCCTTTCACAAGGGCAGCCGCGAGTTGGGGCGAGGTTTGACTCGAGATCATGACATCGATGTTGGGCAACTCGTCCCGCAAGATCTGCAACGCTTCGGACATCCAAGTCAGTTCGTGCCCGGTCAGGAAGCCCATGACGAAGCACTGCTTGGCGGGATGAGCGGCCCGGCGTACCGCTTCACCCGCTGCCTCGACCTGCGATAATACCGAGCGGGCGTGATCGAGAAAGGCTCGACCCGCCGGTGTCAGTTCGATACCGCGAGCGCGGCGCATCAGGAGTTGGACGCCTAGCTCGCTCTCAAGATCGCGAATCTGCCGGCTCAGGGAAGGTTGTGACGTATGCAGCCTTTGCTCTGCCGCCACCGTGAGACTTCCTGC
>DATGHZ010000037.1:0-52068 GCA_035307565.1 bacterium
GATGGTGATGCCGGGGGACAACGTGACGATCGAGGGGGCGTTGATCACGCCGATAGCGTTGGAGGAGGGGCAGCGGTTCGCGGTGCGGGAGGGCGGCCGGACGGTAGGGGCGGGCGTGGTCGCCAAGATCCTGGCGTAACCGCGGATCGGGCGGTCCAAAGGAGCGGGGAATGGCGCAGAAGATTCGCATCAAGCTCAAGGCCTACGATCATAAGGTGCTCGACCAGTCCGCGGAAAAGATCGTGGACACGGTGCGGCGGACCGGTGCGCGCATCTCCGGGCCTGTCCCGCTGCCGACGGACCGCAACGTCTACTGCGTGATCCGCTCACCCCACATCGACAAAGAATCGATGGAGCACTTCGAACTGCGGACGCACAAGCGCCTCATCGACATCCTCGAGCCCACGCCGAAGACCGTCGACGCCCTGATGCACCTCGACCTGCCCGCCGGCGTCGATATCGAGATCAAGTTGTAGGAGCGACCGCGATGCCCGCCATTCTCGGACGAAAACTCGGCATGACCCAGATCTTCGACGTCGCCGGCAACGTCGTGCCGGTGACGGTCGTCGAAGCGGGGCCCTGCGTGGTCGTCGGCCTGCGGACGCCGGCGCGGGAAGGCTACGCCGCCGTGCAGCTCGGCTTCGACCCACTGCGCGAGAAGCCGCGGGTGCGCGCGCCGCAGAAGCCGTACCGCGGCGTGTTCGCCAAGCGCGGGCTGGCGCCGATGCGGGTGATTCGGGAAGTCCGGCTCGCCGCCGGCGAGACGTTCGAACTCGGCCAGGCCGTCCGCGCGGACGCCTTCAGCGAGGGCGCCCGGGTGGACGTCACGGGCGTGAGCAAGGGCAAGGGGTTCGCCGGCGCGATGAAGCGCCACAACTTCGGCGGGCAGCGGGATTCCCACGGCGTGAGCCTCATGCACCGCGCGATCGGCAGCATCGGGACGAGCAACGTCGCGCGGGTGTGGAAGGGCAAGCGCATGGCCGGCCGGCTCGGCGGCGTGCGCGCGACGGTCAAGGGCCTACGGGTCGTGTCGGTCGACACGGAGCGCAACGTGCTGCTGATCCGCGGCGCGGTGCCGGGCCCCCGCGGCAGTGTGGTGCTGGTTCGGACCGCGGGCGGCGCCGGCGCGTCCAAGCCGGCGCGTCCGGCCGACGGTTCCCGTCAGGGGGCCGCCGCGCCGGCCTCGCAAGGGACCTCCGGCCGGCGGGATGCCCCGGCGTCGCCGAAGGGCGCCCAAGCTTCCCGCCAGGGTGGAAAGGGAACGGGGGCATGAGCGCGCGACGCGCCCCGGTCTACAGCGGTGACGGCCAGACCGCCGGCGAGATCGATCTGGCCGACGGGGTGTTCGGGGTGACTCCGCACACCGCGGTGCTGCACGAGGCCGTGCAGTGGCAGCTGGCCGGCCGGCACCGCGGCACACACGCGACGCTGACGCGCGGCATGGTCTCGCGCAGCACGCGGAAACTGTACCGGCAGAAGGGCACCGGCCGCGCGCGCCACGGCGGACGGGGCGCGCCGATCTTCGTCGGCGGCGGCATCGCCTTCGGCCCGCACCCCCACGGCTACGCGTACACGCTGCCCAAGAAAGTCCGGCGCCTCGCGCTGCGGTCGGCGCTGTCCGCGCGCGCGGCGGAGGGGGCGATCGCCGTGCTCGACCGCCTCGACATCCCGACACCGAAGACGAAGGCGCTCGCGGACGCGCTCCGCGCGCCCCGCGGGGAGGCGGACTCGGTGCTCCTCGTGACGGCGGCGCCGCACGAAGCCGTCGAGCGCTCGGCGGCCAATCTCGCCCGCGTCCGCGTGATCGCGGCGACCGCGCTCAACGTGCACGCGATTCTCGCCGCGGACCGCATCGTGTTCACCCGCGATGCGCTGCAGCGGCTGGTGGAGGCGCTGGCATGAGCCCGCTGTCGTTGGCCGACCCGCGCAACGTCATCCGCCGGCCGATCGTCACCGAGAAGAGCATGCGCGGCACGGCGATCAACAAGTACACTTTCGAGATCGACGGCGCGTCTACGAAGCCGGTGATTCGCGACGCGGTGCAGCGCCTCTTCAGCGTGCGCGTCACCAAGGTCAACGTGATCCGGATCCCGGGGCGCGCGCGCCGCCGCGGCCAGCATCACTATCGCGAGGCGGGCTACCGCAAGGCGATCGTCACGCTTGCCGAGGGCGACAAGATCGACCTCGAAAGGCTGACGTAAGGGGGACTCATGGGCATCAAAAAATACAAGCCGATCACCCCCGGGCGCCGGTTTATGACCGTCGTGACGTTCGAGGACATCACGCGGACGTCGCCCGAGCGCTCCCTGCTTGAGCCGCTGCTGAACCACGCCGGCCGCAACGGCCAGGGCCGCGTGACCACGCGCCACCGGGGCGGCGGTCACAAGCGCCGCTACCGGCTCATCGACTTCAAGCGCGACAAGGATGGGATCGCCGCGCGCGTGGCGTCGATCGAGTACGATCCGAACCGGTCCGCCCGGATCGCCCTGCTGCACTATCGGGACGGCGAGAAGCGCTACATCCTGGCCCCGGTCGGCCTCGGGCTCGGCGATATCGTCGCCTCCGGCCCGGACGCGGAGATCAAACCCGGCAACACCCTGCCGCTGCGCGGGATTCCGGTCGGCACGACCGTCCACAACCTCGAGCTGCACATGGGCCGCGGCGGCCAGCTGGTTCGCAGCGCGGGCGGCGCGGCGCAGGTCATGGCCAAGGAAGGTGACTACGCGCAGGTCCGTCTGCCGTCGGGCGAGGTGCGGATGATCCACCTCAACTGCCGTGCGACGATCGGCCAGGTCGGCAACCTCGAGCACGAAGCGGTCAGCATCGGCAAGGCCGGCCGGACGCGCTGGCTCCGCCGCCGCCCGCACGTCCGCGGCGTGGTGATGGATCCCAGCAGCCACCCGCACGGCGGCGGCGAGGGGAAGTCGCCGATCGGGATGCCGGGGCCGGTGACGCCGTGGGGTAAGCCCACGCTCGGCTACAAGACCCGCAAAACCAAGCCGAGCGACAAGTTCATCGTGAAGCGGAGGAAATAGATGGGCCGGTCGGTCAAGAAGGGGCCGTTCGTCGACCAGCACCTGCAGGCGAAGGTGGACGCGCTCAACCGCGCCCGCGAGCGGCGCGTGATCCGCACGTGGTCGCGGCGGTCGACGATCCTGCCCGACATGGTCGGTCACACGATCGCGGTGTACGACGGCCGCAAACACGTGCCGGTGTACGTGACGGAGAACATGGTCGGCCACAAGCTCGGCGAGTTCGCCGCGACGCGGACGTTCAAGAGCCACGGGGTCCGCGTCGAGAAGACGACCTCCGTGCGTCCGATCGGACCGGGTGCCACGGGCGCCGCGGCGCCCGCCGCTGGCGGCGGCACCGCTCCATCCTCCTCCTCGACGCCGTGACACAGGTCATGACGCAGCGCGCGGGCGGAGTGGAGGGGCGCTGATGGAAGCGAAGGCGGTCGCGCGCCACGTCCGGATCGCGCCGCGCAAGGTGCGGACGGTGACGGCGCTCATCATGGGCAAGGCCGTGGACGAGGCCCTCGCCGTGCTGCATTTTACGCCGAACCGCGCGGCGCGGGCCGTCGCCAAAGTGCTGGCGTCCGCGGCCGCCAACGCCGAGCACAACCTGGAACTCGGGCGCGACACGCTGCGGGTCCGCCGCGCCTACGTAGACAGCGGGCCGAGCCAGCGGCGCATGCACGCGAGGGCGCGCGGCCGGGCCGACGTGATCAAGAAGCGCAGCAGCCACATTACCGTGGTCGTGGCGGACGAATAGGCCCCAAGGGGAGCAGCCGGCGGACGCTACGGCTCACGCCGTAGGCCTACGCCGGCGTCGCGGGAGGCGCGCTGTGGGACAAAAGATCCACCCGATCGGCCTGAGGCTCGGCATCATCAAGGACTGGGAGTCCAAGTGGTACGCCGAAAAGAACTTCCCCGAGCTGATCGAGGAAGACCAGAAACTGCGCGGCGCCATCAAGAAGAAGATGGGCCGCGCGGGCATCTCCCGCATCGAAATCGAGCGGGCCGCCAACCGCATCCGCATCACGATCCACTCGGCCCGGCCGGGCATCATCATTGGGCGGGGCGGCACGGGGATCGACGCGCTCAAGAAAGAGCTGGAGCACTTGACCGGTAAGGCGATCCAGTTGAACGTCCAGGAAATCCGGCGCGCCGAGCTCGAGGCCACGCTCGTGGCGCAGAACGTGGCGAGCCAGCTCGAGCGGCGCATTGCCTACCGGCGGGCCATGAAGCAGGCCGTCGCCCGCAGCCTGCGCAGCGGCGCAAAGGGGATCCGCATCTCCTGCAGCGGGCGGCTCGCGGGGGCCGAGATCGCGCGGTATGAGTGGTACCGCGAGGGCCGGGTGCCGCTGCAGACGCTGCGCGCCGACATCGACTTCGGGGTCGCCGAAGCGCTGACGACATACGGCCGGATCGGCGTGAAAGTGTGGATTTACCGGGGCGACGTGCTGCCCGAGCGGCGCCGGCCGCCGTCCGAAGGCGGGGTGCGGGGCCGCGCGGGCGCCGATACCGTCGTGCTGCCGTCGCGGCAGCCGCGCGTGATCGTGCAGCAGCGGCGGCCGGAGGCGGACGGCTTTGGGGCGAGGGACGGCGGCGCGGAGTCCGAGGAACGCGCATCTGGGCCTGCGGCGCGGGCCAAAGATGCAACGCCCCCGGCCGAATAGGCCGGACGGAGAAGGGAACGCGAACCGATGTTGATGCCGAAGCGGGTGAAGTACCGGAAGGCGCACCGGGGGCGGATGCGCGGCACCGCCCAGACGGGTGCCTCGGTGACGTTTGGGGAGTTCGGGCTCCAGGCGCAGGATCGGGCCTGGGTGACGAGCCAGCAGATCGAAGCCGCGCGGCGGGCCATTACGCGCTTTATCAAGCGCGGCGGCAAACTGTGGATCCGGGTGTTTCCGGACCACCCGGTGACGAAGAAGCCGGCCGAGACCCGCATGGGCAGCGGCAAGGGGAATCCGGAGCTGTGGGTCGCCGTGGTGCGGCCGGGCCGGGTGCTCTTCGAGTTAGGCGGGGTAAGCGAAGCCGTGGCGCGCGAGGCGATGACGCTCGCCGGCCACAAACTGCCCATTCCGACCCGCTTTGTTCTGCGCGACGGGGTCGGGGAGACCGGCGGGCAGGCGCAGCAGGCCGCGGGCACCGCGCAAACGCGGGACCTGGCGGCGGCCCGGGGAGGATCGTAATGGCGGAATCGGTCCACGAATTGAGCGAGGCGGACATTCAGAAGCGTCTGGCCGACGCGCGGCAGGAGCTGTTCATGCTGCGGCTGCAGCGGACCTCCGGCAAACTCACGAACCCGGCGAAGATCGCCGATACGCGCCGGGCCGTCGCGCGGCTCCTGACGGAGCTGCGGGCCCGGAGGGTCGCCGCCGCGCCGGCGCCGGCCGCCGCCGCACCCGCACCCCGCCGCCGAGGCCGCCGATGAACGAGTCGATGGTCCCGCGGGATGGCACGCCGGTGGGGACGCCCCGCGCCGCGGGGTCTATCCGGCCGGGCGTCGAGCCCCACGGGCGCGGTATCCGGAAGAGCCGGATCGGCCGCGTCATCAGCGACAAGATGCAGAAGACGGTCGTCGTCGAGGTCTCGCGCCGCGGGCGGCACCCCGTTTACCAGAAAATTGTGCAGCACAGCGCGCGGTACAAGGCGCACGACGAGCGCGGCGAAGCGCACGTCGGCGACACGGTGTTGATCGCGGAGACGAGGCCGCTCAGCAAAGACAAGCGCTGGCGGATCGTGCGGGTGGTGGAGAAGGCGCGATGACGGCGAGGGCACGATGATACAGAACTACACGCGGCTGCGCGTGGCCGACAACACCGGCGCCCGCGAGATTATGTGCATCCGGGTCTTCGGGGGCTCGCGGCGGCGGTACGCGGCCATCGGCGACGTGATCGTCGCCACGGTCAAACAGGCCATTCCAAACAGCGCGGTCAAGAAGGGCGAGGTCGTGAAGGCGGTCGTCGTGCGGACCGTCCAGCCCACCCGGCGGCCCGACGGTTCGGCGATCCGGTTCGACGACAACGCGGCGGTGCTGATCACGGACCAGAACAACCCCCGCGGCACGCGGATCTTCGGGCCGGTGGCGCGGGAGCTGCGGGAGCGGCAGTTCATGAAGATCATCTCGCTTGCGCCGGAGGTGCTGTGATGGCGTCGATCCCGTCTCGCGCGGGACGTGCCGCGCGCGTGCACGTCCGCCGGGGCGACACGGTCGAAGTGATCACCGGCAAGTACCGCGGCAAGCGCGGCAAGGTGCTGCGCGTGCTCCCGGACCGGGGCCGCATCATCGTCGAGGCGGTGATGGTGGCGAAGCGCCACACCAAGCCCAACGAAAAGATGCCGTCCGGAGGAATCGTCGAGAAAGAGATGGCGTTCCCCGCCGGAAAGGCGATGCTCGTCTGCCCGCGCTGCGGGCGCGCCGTCCGGTACGGACACCGCGTGCTCGACGACGGCGGCAAGGTCCGGGTGTGCCGCCACTGCGGGGAGGTCATCGACAAGTAGCCATGGCGAGAATGCGGGAACGCTACAAGACCGACGTGCTGCCGGCGCTGCGGAAGCGGTTCGGCTACAGCACGGTCATGCAGGCGCCGAAGGTCGAGAAGGTGGTCATCAACATGCGCGTCGCCGACGCGCTGCAGGACCAGCGGCACCTCGACAAGGCGGTCGAAGAACTCACCACGATCAGCGGCCAGCGGCCGGTGATCGCGCGCGCGCGGCGGTCGATCGCGGCGTTCAAGCTGCGGACCGGCAACCCGATCGGGTGCAAGGTGACGCTGCGCGGGGAGCGGATGTACGAGTTCCTCGACAAGCTGTTCAACATCAGCCTGCCGCGGATCAAGGACTTCAAGGGGATTCCCTCGCGGTCGTTCGACGGCCGCGGCAGCATGAACATCGGCATCCGGGAGCAGCTGATCTTCCCGGAAATCGAGTACGACAAAGTGGACAAGATCCGCGGGATGGACATCGCCATCGTGACGACGGCGAGGACCGACGAAGAGGCGCGGGAGCTCCTGCGGGGACTCGGGCTGCCGTTCCGCGAGGGGGCGGCGTCGGAGGCGCCCGCCGCCGCGGCCGATCGGGCCCCTGGGCCTGCGGCGCGGGCCAATACGCCCGGCGACGGCCAGCGCGCGGGGTCCGCGCCGTCCGCCGATAAGCCCGCTGGGCCTGCGGCGCGGGACACTGCGGCCGGCGGGGGAGAGCGCCCGAAATCGCGCCGGCCCGGCGCCGCCGGCCCGGGCTCGGCGAACGGCGCAACACCAGCCGGGGGAGCGTGAGGCATGCCGAAAAAGTCGCTGCTGTTGAAGTGGCGGAAGCCGCCCAAGTTCAAGGTCCGGCGGTACAGCCGCTGCCGGCTGTGCGGCCGTCCGCGCGCGGTCTTCCGGAAGTTCGGCCTCTGCCGGATCTGTCTGCGCACCCTCGCGCACAAAGGCGAGATCCCCGGCGTGGTCAAGGCCAGCTGGTGAGGTGACGGAGTGGGCGTGATCACCGATCCGATCGCAGACATGCTGACGCGCATCCGCAACGCGATGACGGCGCGGCACGACACGGTTCTCGTACCGCCGTCGCGCATGAAGCTCGAGATCGCGAAGATTCTCAAGAACGAGGGGTTCATCGCCGACTTCGAAGTCGACAAGAAAGCGCCGCACCAGCTGCGCCTCTCGCTGCGGTACGGCGGCGACGGTTCGCCGCGCAAGACGGCCGTCATCACCGGGCTGCGGCGGATCAGCCGGCCCGGCCTGCGCATCTACCGGGGCCGCACCGAGATCCCGCGGGTGCGCGGAGGTCTCGGCGTCGCCATTCTCTCGACGTCGCGCGGCATCATGACCGACCGCGACGCGCGGCGCGCGGGGGTGGGCGGCGAGATCTTGTGCTTCATCTGGTGAGGAGTCTCGCATGTCACGCGTAGGCCGACTGCCCATCCCGATCCCGCGCGGCGTCGAGGTGGCCGTCGCAGACCGGACCGTGCGCGTCAAGGGGCCGAAAGGCTCGCTCGAGCGCCTCGTGCACCCGGACATCACCGTCGCGGTCACGGACGGGCGCATCACGGTCTCCCGGCCGACGGACGACCGCTACCATCGGGCGCTCCACGGCCTGACGCGCGCGCTCGTGGCCAACATGGTCCAGGGCGTCACCCAAGGGTACTCGGTGCAGCTCGAGATTCAGGGCGTCGGCTACCGGGCGCAGAAGCAGGGGCAGAAGCTCGCGCTCCAGATCGGGTTCTCGCACCCGGTCGAGCTCGACCCGCCCGCCGGCATCACACTGGAGGCCCCGCAGCCGAACCGCATCGTGGTCACGGGCATCGACAAAGAACTCGTCGGCCAGACCGCCGCGGGGATCCGCGCCCTGCGCGAGCCCGACCCGTACAAGGGGAAGGGCATCCGCTACCTCGGCGAGCGGGTCCGCCGCAAGGCCGGCAAGGCCGGGAAGGCCGCGGCCGGTGCCGGGGCCGCCGGCGCGAAGGGCTAGCGGCGTCGTGGGGAGGCCGTCATGATCAAGCGCAAGAGCCGCAACGACGCGCGCCAGCGCCGTCATCTCCGCATCCGGCGGGCCGTGCACGGCGGTCCGGAGCGGCCGCGGTTGTCGGTGTTCCGCAGCGTCGCGCACATCTACGCCCAGGTCGTCGACGACCGGGCGGGGCGCACACTCGCGACCGCCTCGAGCCTCGATCCGGAGATCCGCGCGCAGGCCGCGGGCGCCAAGAAGACCGAGGCCGGCAAGCTCGTCGGGCAGCTCGTGGCGCGTCGCGCGAAAGAGCGCGGGATCAACCGCGTGGTGTTCGACCGGGGCGGCTATTTGTACCACGGGCGCGTGAAGGCCGTGGCCGACGGCGCCCGCGAGGGCGGGCTGGAATTCTAGCGCACCAATCGCAGCCGCGGGTCGGGCCGCCGTGAAGTCGCGGCCTCGATCGCCGGCGCATTGAGATCGGGAGGGACGGGATGCCGCGGTTTAAGGGCAAGGGCCGGGGGAAGAAGCCTCGCAAAGTCGAGGCGCCGCCGGCACAGAAGCCGGCCGACCTGGAGTACCTGCACCGGCGGGTCAAGGCCGACGACGTCAACCTGACGACCGAGAAGGCCATCTGGATCAACCGGGTCGCCAAGGTGACGAAGGGCGCCAAGCGCTTCAACTTCAGCGCGCTCGTCGTGGTCGGGGACGAGCACGGGCACGTCGGGATCGGGCTCGGCAAGGCCGGCGAGGTGCCGGACGCGATCCGGAAGGGCACGGAAGAGGCCCGCAAAAGTCTCATGGGCGTGTCGCTGTCGGGGACCACGATCGCGCATGAAATTCTGTCCGTCTACGGCGCCGCGCGGGTGATGCTCAAGCCCGCCGCGCCGGGAACCGGCGTCATCGCGGGCGGGCCGGTGCGCGCGGTGCTGGAGGCCGCGGGGATCCGCGACATCCTCACCAAGTCGCTCGGAAGCAACAACCCGATCAACCAGGCGCGGGCCACCCTCAAGGGGCTGCTCGATATCCGCCTGCCGGCCGAGGTCGCCCGCATGCGCCGGAAGACCGTGGAGGATCTCCTGGGACGGAAGGCGGCGCAATGGCAGAGCGTGTAAAGATCGTCCCCCCGACGCTGCCCGAAGGGGCCGAACTCGCGCGGGTCCGCGTCACGCTGCGGAAGAGCCTCATCGGGCGTCCGGCCGATCAGCGCCGCACCGCGCATGCGCTCGGGCTGCGCCGCATCGGCGCAAGCCGGATCCACGCGCAGACGTCGTCGCTGACCGGCGCCGTCCGCAAGATCCAGCATCTCGTGTCGGTGGAAGAGGTGGAGCATGGTCGGGCTGGGTGATCTCCGCCCGGCCCGCGGCGCCCGGCATCGCCGCCGGCGCGTCGGCCGTGGGCACTCGTCGGGTAAGGGCAACACCGCGGGGCGCGGGCACAAGGGCCAGAAGGCCCGGACGGGCGGCCAGCGGCGTCCCGGCTTCGAGGGCGGGCAGCTACCGCTCGTCAAGCGCGTGCCCTACCGGCGCGGTATCCGCGGCGCCGGCAGCAATCTGGTCGGCGGCGGCCCGCGCGGGCGCATGGACGTCGTCAACGTCGGACGCCTGGCCGCGTTTCCCGCCGGGACGGAGGTGACGCCGGACACGCTGCGGGGCGCGCGGCTCATTCAGGGCGCGCAGGTGAAGGTGCTTGGCGGCGGCGACTTGGGCCACGCGCTCGTCGTCAAGGCGCACGCTTTCAGCAAGAACGCGCGGGAGCGGATCGAGGCCGCGGGCGGGCGCGCCGAGGTGATCGCGTGATTCCCGGCCTGGCCAACATCATCCGGATTCCGGATCTCCGCCGGAAGTTCTTTTTCACGGTGGGCATGCTCGCGCTGTTCCGGCTGGGATCGCACATTCCCGTCCCGGGCGTCGACATCGTCCGCCTGCAGACGCTGTTCCAGCAGGGCCAGGCGGGCAACGTGTTCGGGTTCATCGACCTGTTCGTCGGCGGGGCGTTTTCGCGATTTGCGCTGTTCGCCCTCGGCGTGTTTCCCTACATCACCGCGTCGATCATTTTCAGCCTGCTCGAAGTCGTGTTCCCGCACCTCAAGGAAATCCACCGCGAAGAGGGCGAAGCCGGACGCCGGAAGATCGGCCAGTGGACGCTCTACCTCGCGGTGCTGCTGGCCCTCGTGCAGGGCAGCGGCCAGATGCTGCTGATCCGCAACCTCGGCGCGATCGACAACCCGCGGCCGCTCATCCTCGGCGAGATCGTCGCGACGCTCGTGGCCGGGACGATGCTGTTGACGTGGATGGGCTCCATCATGACCGAGTACGGCATCGGCAACGGCGTCTCGCTAATCATCTTCGCCGGCATCGTTGCGCGGCTGCCCAACCAGCTCAACCAGACGATCGGGCTCGCCCGCGTCGGCGAGGCGTCGGTCGTGCGCGCCTTCGCCGATATCGTGGTCATCCTGGTCAGCATCGTGGCTGTGGTCATCGTCACGCAGGCCGCGCGCAAGATCCCGATCCAGTATGCGAAGAGGATCGTCGGCCGCCGGATGGTGGGCGGGCAGACCACGTACCTGCCGGTCCGCATCGCCTCGGCCGGCGTCATCCCCATCATCTTTGCCATCTCGGTGATGCAGTTCCCGTCGACGATCGCGCAGTTTTCGCGCCTGCAGTGGCTGCAGCGCGCCGGCAATTTTCTCTCGCTCAACAGCACGACGGGAGCGCTCTTGTACTTTGTGCTGATCATCGCGTTCACGTACTTCTATACCGCGGTGAGTTTCGATCCCGAGGACGTGTCCGACAACATCAAGAAGTACGGCGGCTTCATCCCGGGTATCCGGCCGGGCCGTCCGACCACGGACTACCTGATCAAGATTTTGGAGAAGCTGACCTTCGTCGGCGCGCTGTTTCTCGGCCTGATCGCCGTCGGCCCGATCTTCCTGGCGCGGTTCACCGGGCAGCTCACGCTCTACCTGACCGGCACGTCGCTCCTCATCGTGGTCGGCGTGGCGCTCGAGACGATGAAGCAGATCGAGGCGTACGTGCTGATGCGTCACTACGAAGGTTTCATGCGGTGACGGCGCCCGGCCGCACGCCGCCGGGGTGAGCTCATGAATCTGGTGTTCATGGGACCGCCCGGTGCCGGCAAGGGCACCCAGGCCGAACTCTTTCACGTCCGCCACGGGATCCCGCACATCTCCACGGGGGACATCTTCCGGGCCGCCGTGCGGGAGGACACCGAGGTCGGACGGCGCGCCGCCGACTACATGCGCAGGGGGGACCTTGTCCCCGACGCCATTGTCGAGCAGACCGTGGAGGAGCGCCTCTTACAGAAGGACGCCGCGAAGGGGTTCATCCTTGACGGGTATCCGCGCACGCTGCCGCAGGCCGACGCGCTCGACGAGTTCCTGGCGCGGTGGGGACGCGAACTGGACGGTGTCATCTTCTTCGAGGTCCCGGAGGAAGTGGTGCTGCGGCGGATCACCGGCCGCCGCGTGTGCCCCGCGTGCGGCGCGAACTACCACGTCGAGTACCAGCCGTCCCGGGAGCCGGGCCGGTGCGACATCGACGGGACGGACCTGATCCAGCGGCGCGACGATGCCCCCGAGACCGTGCGGCGCCGGCTGCAGGTCTTCCGCCGGTGGACGGCCCCGCTCGTCGACCACTACCGCAACCGCGGGATGTTCCTTGCCGTCAACGCGCAGGGCACCGCGGAAGAGGTCTACGAGCGCATCCAGCAATTCCTGGCCGCGCGGGCCGGGCGGGGCGTGTAGGCGTGGCCAGCCCGATCCCCATCAAGTCCGCCGCGGACGTCGCCGCGATGCGCCGCGCCGCCCAGGTCGCGGCGCGGGCGCTTCGGGACGTCTGCGCCGCCGTCCGTCCCGGCGTGACCACCCGGGAACTCGACCGGATCGCGGAGGACCGGATCCGTGCGCTCGGCGGCGTGCCCTCGTTCCTCGGCTACCGCGGCTACCCGGCCAGCATCTGCACGTCCGTGAACGACGAGGTGGTCCACGGCATCCCCGGGCGGCGCGCGCTGCGGGCCGGTGAAATCGTGAGCATCGACCTCGGCGCCGAGGTGGACGGGTTTCACGGCGACCTCGCGGTGACGGTCCCGGTCGGCCCGGTCGACGAGGCCCGGCGGCGCCTCCTCGCCGTGACGGCGGAGGCGCTGGAGGACGGCATCGCCGCGGTGCGGCCCGGCGCGCGCCTCGGCGACGTGGGCGCGGCGATCCAGGGCCGGGTCGAACAGGCCGGGTTTTCGGTCGTGCGCGACTACGCCGGGCACGGCGTCGGCCGGCGGCTGCACGAGGAACCGCAGGTGCCCAACTTCGGGCGCCGCGGGGCGGGGCTGGTGCTGCGGCCCGGGATGACGCTGGCGATCGAACCGATGGTCAACATAGGCGGATCCGACGTGGTCGTCGAGCGGGACGGCTGGACCGTGCGGACGGCCGATGGGCGGCCGTCGGCCCACTTCGAGCACACGGTCGCCGTGACCGAGGGCGGCTGCGACGTCCTGACTAGACTTCCCGCGGAAGCGCCAGTATAATGATGAGTTGTTCGCCCACGGGGTAGCGGATGGCCAAGAAAGACGTCATTGAGGTCGAAGGGACCATCGTCGAGGTGCTTCCCAACGCCATGTTCCGGGTGGAACTGGCGTCCGGACACAAGATTCTGGCACACATCTCCGGCAAGATGCGGATCCACTTCATCCGCATTCTGCCGGGCGACCGGGTGAAGGTGGAGCTCTCTCCCTACGATCCAACCCGAGGGCGCATCACGTATCGATTCCGGTGAACCGGATGGGAGCTGCGCGATGAAGGTACGGGCATCGGTGAGACGCATGTGCGAGAAGTGCAAGGTGATCAAGCGCGGTAACCGCGTCATGGTCATCTGCGAAAATCCGAAGCACAAGCAGAAGCAGGGCTAACCCCTCGCGGGGGGCCTTCAGGGGAGGGACGGGATGGCGCGCATCGCGGGCGTGGATCTGCCGCGGGAGAAGCGGGTCGAGGTCGGGCTCACGTACATCTACGGGATCGGCCGGAGCCGCGCGCGGGAGATCCTCGGGATCACCGGCGTGAGTCCGGACACCCGTGTGCGTAGCCTGACGGACGAAGAGGTCACGCGGCTCCGCGAGGTCATCGACCGCAACTACAAGGTCGAGGGCGATCTCCGGCGGGACGTGGCGATGGACATCCGCCGGCTCGTCGAGATCGGCTGCTACCGGGGCCAGCGCCACCGGAAAGGGCTTCCGGTGCGCGGCCAGCGTACCCGCACGAACGCCCGCACCCGCAAGGGCAAGAAGAAGACGGTCGGCGCGCGGAAGGCCAAGACCGTAACGGCCGCCGCGGCTCCGGCCGCGTCGTGAGGGGGCTGCCGTAGATGACCGCACCGATCCGCGGTAAGCGCAAGGAGCGCAGGAACGTTCCGGCGGGCATCGCCCACATTCAGTCGACGTTCAACAACACAGTCGTGTCTATCTGCGACCTGCAGGGCAACGTGCTGGCGTGGGCGAGCGCCGGGACGTCCGGGTTCAAAGGATCCCGCAAAGGCACGCCGTTCGCCGCGGGCCTCGCCGCCGAGAACGCTGCGCGCAGGGCGATGGAGCACGGCGTGCGTTCGGTGGAGGTGTTCGTGAAGGGTCCCGGCTCCGGCCGGGAGGCCGCGATCCGCTCGCTGCAGGCCGCGGGACTCGAGGTCAGCCTCATCAAGGACGTTACGCCGATTCCCCACAACGGGTGCCGGCCGCCGAAGCGGCGCCGGGTGTAGGTGTAGAGGAGAGCGCATGGGACGGTATCACGGGCCCGTCTGCCGGTTGTGCCGGCGGGAGGGTATGAAACTCTATCTCAAGGGCGAGAAGTGCTATACCGACAAATGTCCGGTGGCGAAGGACACGACGCCGCCGGGCATGCATGCGCCGAGCCGGCGCAAGCCGTCTGATTTCGCCGTCCGGCTGCGCGAAAAGCAGCGGCTGCGGCGCTTCTATGGGGTCTACGAGACCCAATTCAAGCGCTACTTCGAGATGGCGGCGCAGACCAAGGGCGTCACGGGGACGCGGCTTCTGCAGATTCTCGAGAGCCGGCTCGACAATGTCGTCTACCGGCTCGGGCTCGCGTCGAGCCGCAAGGCCGCACGGCAGCTGGTGGCCCACGGCCACATCGCGGTGGACGGCCGCCGTGTCACCATCCCGTCGTTCCTCGTGCGGCCGGGACACAGCGTCGGAGTCACCCAGGGCAGCCGGGCGCTGCCGCACTTTACGGCGATGGCGGGTCAGGCCCCCGGCCGCGGTACCCCCGGATGGCTCGAATACCAGTCGGACGCGCTGACGGGGCGCGTGCTGACGCTGCCGGCGCGCGACGACATCGACGTGCCGGTGCACGAGCAGTTGATCGTTGAATACTACTCGAGGTAACGACTAATGGCGGAAAACCACAACCATATAGCGGGATCGATGCGCGCCATGGCCGGAGTGCCGGGCGTGTCGTTTGGGGAGCCCATCGTGCGCGGCGTCGACAGTACCGTGGGCGACATGCCGGCGGGCGCGGTGAGCGGGAAGAGGGGGATGACGGGCGTGTGGGACATGAACAAGCCCAAAGTCGAGTACGCGGAGCTCTCTGACACGTACGGAAAGTTCGTGGTGGAGCCGCTCGATCGCGGCTTTGGGGTGACGCTCGGCAACGCGCTGCGGCGGGTGCTGCTCGCCGCGATCCCGGGCGCGGCCGTGACGTCGGTCAAGATCGAGAACGTGCTGCACGAGTTCTCGACCGTGCCGGGCGTCGTCGAAGATGTGACGCAGCTGATCTTGAACCTGAAGGAGCTGACGTTCAAGCTGCACAGCGACAAGCCGAAGCTGCTGCGGCTCGACGTCAAGGCGAAAAAGGAAGTGACCGCCGGCGATTTGCAGCCGGACGCCGAGGTCGAGATTCTGAACCCGGACCTCCACCTCGCCACGCTCGACGGCAAGAACGCGCATCTCGTCATGGAACTCGTGGTGGAGCGGGGAAAGGGGTACGTGCCGGCGGAGCGCCACCGCAAGAGCGAGCACGTGATCGGCGTGATCCCGGTCGACTCGATCTTCTCGCCGATTCAGAAAGTCAACTACGCGGTGGAAGACACCCGCGTCGGGCACGCCACGGATTACGACCGCCTCGTGCTGGAAGTGTGGACCGACGGGAGCATCCGGCCGGAAGAGGCGCTGCAGGAATCGGCCCGCCAGCTGATCGACAATTTCCGGCTCTTCGCCGGGACCGCCGCCGGCCCCGAGGTCGCCGCGGGCGCGCCCGCGGACGAGACCAACAAGGTCGCGACGATGCCGATCGAGGAACTGGATCTGTCCGTCCGGCCGTACAACTGCCTCAAGCGCGCCGGCATCAACACGGTCGGCGACCTGCTGCAGCGCACCGAGGACGAGATCGTCAACGTCAAGAACTTCGGCCGCAAGTCGCTCGACGAGGTCAAAGAGAAACTCGCCGGCATGGGGCTCGAACTGCGGCGGCGGGGCGCCTGACGTGCTCGGACAGACCGGCCGGCGGCTCGGCCGCGACAGCGGCGCCAGACGGGCGCTGTTCCGCGGGCTTGTGTCCTCGCTGATCGTGCACGACCGCATCCGCACCACGACCGCGCGCGCCAAGGAAGCCAAGAAGGTCGCCGATCGGATGATCGACCTCGCGCTCGCCAACGACGTGCAGGCCCGCCGCCAGGCGTCGCGCCTCCTGACCGATCCCGCGGTCGTGCGCCGGCTGTTCGGCACCGTGGCGCCGCGCTACCGCAAAGGCCGCGGCGGCTACACCCGCATTGTGCGACTCGGCCGGCGGCGCGGCGACGCCGCGGAGATGGCGCTGCTCGAACTCATCCCCTAATTTCGTGCCGGCCCGGGTCCCGCCTGAGGCCGGGCCCCCGCAAGGGGAGATGCGCGAGCCGGCTCTGATCCAGGTCCGCGGGCTGGTGCACACTTACCAGGCCGGGACGCCCCAGGCCGTGCCGGCCGTGTGCGGCGTGGATCTCGACGTCCACCCCGGCGAGTGCGTGGCGGTGGTCGGCGGGAACGGCTCGGGCAAGAGCACCCTTGCCAAACATTTCAACGCGCTGCTCCTCCCAACCGAGGGCCAGGTCACGGTCGACGGCTTCGACACACGCGACGCGGACGCGGTGTGGGAGATCCGGCGCCGCGTCGGGATGATATTCGAGCATCCGGACGACCAGCTTATCGCCTCCGTCGTTGAAGAGGACGTCGCGTTTGGGCCCGAGAACCTCGGGCTCCCTCCGGCGGAGATTCGCTCGCGGGTCGCGGATGCGCTGCACGCGGTCGGGCTCGACGGCCTGCGCCGGCGGCCGCCCCATCTTCTGTCCGGCGGCCAGAAGCAGCGGGTGGCGATCGCGGGGGTGCTCGCGATGGCGCCCCGCTGCCTCGTCCTCGACGAGGCCACCTCGATGCTCGATCCGGAAGGCCAGCGCGAGGTCATGGACACCGCCCTTCGCCTGTGCCGCACCGGCGGGCTGGCGCTGGTCCTCATCACCCATGCGATGGAGGAAGCGGCGCTGGCCGACCGTGTGGTCGTTCTCGCCGACGGCCGCGTCGCGCTCGACGGCCCGCCGGCGGCGGTGTTCGCCGACGAGGAGGATCTTCGCCGGCTGCGCCTGGAACCGCCGGAGATCGTGCGGCTGAGCCGGGCCCTTGCGCGGGACGGCGTCCCGCTCGCCCCGGATGTCCTGACCGTGGACCAACTCGTTGAGTCGCTGGCCGCGCTGCCGGGAGGGGCCGCGCGGTGATGCCGCGCGGCCCCTCCCGGCGCGCCTCGGGGTCCGGCGGCGATCCTGCCGGGCCGCCGATCATCCGCTGCGACGGCCTGTCGTACCTGTACCAGCGGGGCACGCCGTTCGAGACAGCCGCCCTCGACGACGTCTCGCTGTCGATCGCGGCCGGCGAAGCGGTCGGCGTGATCGGCGCGACCGGATCCGGCAAGTCCACGCTCGTGCAGCACTTCAACGGACTCCTGCGGCCGGCGCGCGGCCGGGTGTATCTTGACGATGTCGACATCCACGCGCGCGAGGTCGACCGGCGGCGCGTGCGCCAGGAGATCGCGCTCTTGTTTCAGTACCCGGAGCACCAGCTGTTCGAGGAGACCGTCGCGGCCGACGTCGCCTTCGGGCCCCGCAACCTCGGCCTCGGCGACGACGAGGTCCGCGGGCGGGTCGAGCGGGCGCTTCGCCAGGTGGGACTCGATCCGGACCGGTTCGGACCCCGCTCCCCGTTTACGCTGAGCAACGGTGAGATGCGCCGCGCGGCGATCGCCGGATTGCTCGCGATGCGGCCGCGGATGCTGATCCTCGACGAGCCGACGGCGGGCCTCGATCCGGCGGGCCGCCGGGACATCCTGGGGCACGTCGCGCGGCTGCGGCGCGACGCGGGCCTGACGATCGTGCTGATCAGCCACAGCATGGATGCGGTGGCGGCGTTGTGCGACCGCGTCGTGGTCCTCGACCACGGACGCCTCGTGGCCGACGGCCCCGTGCGCACGGTGTTCGCCGACGCGCCGGCTCTCGAGGCGCTCGGCCTCGGCGTACCGCAGGCCGCACAGTGCGTGCACCGTCTGCGCGAGCGGGACTGGTCCGTGCGGGCGGACGTCCTCTCCGTCGACGAGGCGCGGCGCGCCATCCTCGATGCGCTCGCCAAGCGCGGCGTCGTTACCCCGGCGCAGGAGGCGGGCGCGTAGCGTGGATCTGCTGCGGTCGTTCGCCTTCGGGCAGTATGTGCCGGTGGATTCCCTGGTGCACCGGCTCGACCCGCGCACGAAGATACTCGCCACGCTCGTGCTCGGGGTCGCGGTGTTTCTGGCACGGGGGTTGGCCGGCCTGGCGGCGCTGGCCCTCTTCATCGCGCTCATCGTCCTGGTCTCGCGCATCCCGCCCGGCTATGTGCTGCGGGGGCTCCGGCCGGTGTTTTGGCTGCTCGCCTTCACGGTCGTCCTGCAGATTTTCTTCGGGCAGGAGGGCGGCCACGCGGTCTTCCACCGCGGCCCGATCACCATCACGCGGGAAAATCTCACGCTCGGTCTTTACTACGGCGCCCGGCTCGCGCTGCTGATCGTGGCCACGTCGCTCATGACGTTCACCACGTCGCCGGTCGAACTGACCGACGGGCTCGAGCGCCTCCTGCGGCCGTTCCGGCGCCTCGGGGTGCCGGCGCACGAACTGGCGCTTATGATGACGATCGCGATCCGGTTCATTCCGACGCTGACCGAGGAGACCGACAAGATCATGAAGGCACAGATGGCGCGGGGAGCGGACTTCACACGCGGGAACATCGTGCGGCGCGCGCGATCGCTGGTCCCGCTGCTGGTGCCGCTCTTTGTGGGCGCGTTCCGGCGCGCGGAGTCGCTCGCGCTGGCGATGGAGGCCCGCGGCTACCGCGGCGGCGACGGGCGCACGCGCATGACGGAGCTCGTGCTGCGGCCCCGCGACTACGGCGCGTTCGCCGTGCTCGCGCTGCTTGTGGCGCTGCTCGCCGTGCGCATCCGGTAGGCCTCGCGGAGGCCGGGCCGCCGCCGCGCCGGATGCGGACGCTCAAACTCGTGGTGGAATATGACGGCGCCGGCTACTGCGGCTGGCAGCGGCAGCGCGGGTCCGCCGCGGGCGGGCCCCCGTCGGTGCAGGCGACGCTCGAGCGGGCCGTCGCGGAGGTGGCGGGCGAGCCGGTTACGGTCACCGGCGCCGGGCGCACGGACGCGGGAGTCCACGCGCTGGGACAGGTGGCCAGCCTGGTCACGACCAGCCGCATTCCCGCCGCGCGTTTTCCCGCCGCGCTGAACGCGCATTTGCCGCCCGACGTGCGTGCCGTCGCCGCCGAGGACGTGCCTGAAGGATTTCATGCCCGGTACGACGCGGTGGCGCGAACGTATTGGTACGAGATTCTCAACCGGCCTGGGCCGCCGGCCCTGCTGCGTGGGCTTGCGCATCACATCCCCGAACCGCTGGACGTTGAGGCCATGCGGCGCGCGGCCGCGCCGCTGGTGGGGCGCCACGACTTCGTCGCCTATCGGGGCGTCGGATCGCCGACGCGCACTACGGTCTGCCGCGTCGAGGCCCTCACGGTCGGCACCGCGGACGGCGGCGCCCCGGCCGCCGGCCCCGAGGCCCGCCTGCGCATCGCGATCACGGCCGACCGGTTTCTGCGGCATATGGTCCGCATCATTGCCGGCACGCTTGTGCGGGTCGGCCTCGGGCGGCTGCCGGCCGAGGCGCCAGAAGCGTTCTTGGCCGATCCCGACAACCGCCGGACCGGCCCTACGGCGCCGCCGCACGGGCTGTATCTCGTTCGCATCGACTACTAAACATGCGCTGGCTAGGGGCGGCGAACGCCATCGAGTTCGACAGCGGCGGATCCGTCACGATGGCGGTGCGATTCCCCGGCCGCTCCGCCCCGACGGTGGTCAATTCACCGTCGGATGGCCACGAACGGCCGGTCGCCGACGCCCTCATGGTGTACCGCCTGGGCCGCCAGCCCTAACCTCCACGCGGAGGCCGCGCGCGGAGGCCGGCGCTCACCGCTAGACGAGCTCGCGCACTTTGTCCGAGATCGCGGTGAGCGCGATCCGGGTGCGGTTCGGCTCTCCGCGCGCGAGCGCCCGTGCGAACGTCATCGCCTGGTCGCGTGTGATCTTCGGCGGCATCGGCGGTTCGAACGGATCCACGATGGCTTCGATCACGACCGGGCCGAGCAGCGTGTCGCACTGCTCGAGGACCTCCTGCGACGGCCGCGTCCCGAGCAGGCCGATGGTCCCGGTCGTATAGGGGCTGTCGTCCGGTACCGCGGCCTTGCCGAGCAGCGCCTTTGCGATCGGCGCGGCGAGGCGCTCCGCGGCCTGCTCGAGCTCGTCGCTTACGTGCGGCGCGCCGGCGCCGGCCAGGATGGCCACGCGTTTGCCGGCGTTCAGGATGTCGGCGGCGCTGCGGACGTCGTCGTCGGCCGCGCCGTATGCGCTGTGCGCGTATACGTTCGACTCATGGCACGGTACGTTGCGCTTGGTGCGCCCGTTCTTCAGGGGAGTTCCTGAAAGTCGACCGGGAAGGTCAGGTGCGCGACGCCGCGCTGGCTGAGCGCCGCGCGGCATGAGGGGGGGTTGGAGGAATGGCGGCGGCCGCGGCTTAAAGCACGGCGCGCGGCGCACTTCCGGCCGCGAGTCAGGAGGTCTCCGATGCCCGAGGCACACCCCCCGTTTGCGGCGCCCGCCGTGCTGGCGGAGTGGGTTCGCGACGCGCGGCGGCGCACGATGGATCTCGTCGCCGATCTGCCCGACGACAAACTCATGGGGCCCCGTATCGACATCATCAACCCGCTCTTGTGGGAGATCGGGCACATGGCATGGTTTCAGGAGAAGTGGGTGCTGCGCGGTGTGTGCGGCGACCCGCCGATCCGCGCGGACGGGGATGCGCTGTATGATTCGAGCGCGGTCCCCCACGACACGCGGTGGGAGCTGCCGCTGCCCTCGCGCCGCGACACGCTGGCGTACATGGAAGCGGTCCGCGACCGGGTCGTCGAGAAATTGACACGCGGCACGCCGGACGGTCTGCTCCTCTATCACGGGGCCTATTCAGTCTTCCACGAGGACATGCACACCGAGGCGTTCACCTACACGCGGCAGACCCTCGGATATCCGGCGCCGGCCCTGCTGCTACGCGGCGGCGAGGGCGGCAGCGGCGGCCCGGCCGCGGCCGGGCCGCTGCACGGCGACGTCGACGTGCCCGGCGGCACCATCATGCTCGGCGCGCCGCGAGATGCGCCGTTTGCGTTCGACAACGAAAAGTGGGCGCATCCGGTCGCGGTCCGGCCGTTTGCAATCGCCCGGGCGGCGGTCAGCCAGGCGGAATTTGCCGCGTTCGTCGACGAGGGCGGGTACGGGGAAGACCGCTGGTGGAGCACGGACGGCGTGGCGTGGCGGCGCTCGGCCGGCGCCGCGCATCCGATGTACTGGCGCCGCGGGGCGTCGGGTTGGGAGCGGCGCGACTTCGACCGCTGGGTGGCGCTCGAGCCGCACCGTCCGGTGATTCATGTGAACTGGTTCGAGGCCGACGCCTACTGCCGGTGGGCCGGGCGAAGGCTCCCCACCGAAGCCGAGTGGGAAGCAGCCGCGGCGACGGAGCCGGCCCCGGCGGGGCGGTCGAGCCGGGTCCGGCACTATCCGTGGGGAGACGATGGTCCCGCGCCGCGTCATACGAACATGGACTGGCGCGCCATGGGATGCGCCGACGTTGGCGCGCTCCCGGACGGCGACAGCGCGCACGGGTGCCGGCAAATGCTGGGCAACGTGTGGGAATGGACGTCCACGACCTTCGGCCCGTACCCGGGGTTTACGCCGGATCCCTACAAGGAGTACTCCGAGCCGTGGTTCGGCGCGCGCAAAGTCCTGCGGGGGGGCGCGTGGGCCACCCGCTCGCGCATGCTGCGCAACACGTGGCGCAACTTCTTCACACCCGACCGCCGGGACGTCATGGCGGGCTTTCGCACATGCAGATCCGGCTCGTAACGCCGGCATCCGGCAGCTCGCGCGGCGGCAACCGCGTGACGGCGCTGCGGTGGACGAGGATTCTGCGCGGCCTCGGCCATACGGTGGCGGTGGAGACGGAGTACCAGGGGGGCCGCTGCGACGCGCTCATCGCGCTCCACGCGCGCCGCAGTTTTGCGTCCGTCGAGCGATTCCACCATGACTATCCCGGCCGGGCGCTCATCGTCGCGCTCACCGGGACGGATCTCTATGGCGACCTTCGCCGCGATGCGCAGGCCCGGCGCTCTCTCGACCTGGCCACCCGCCTCGTTCTCCTCCAGCCGCTCGGTCTCGAAGAATTGCCGGATACGGCGAGGGCCAAGACGCGCGTGATCTACCAGTCGGCGACACCGCCGCCGGGCCGCCCCCGGCCCGATGCCCGCGTTTTCGAGGTCTGCGTGCTCGGCCATCTCCGCGCCGTCAAAGATCCCCTGCGCGCCGCGACCGCCGCGCGGCTCTTGCCCGCTTCATCGCGCGTGCGCATCACCCACGTCGGCGCGGCGCTGACCCCCGAGATGCAGACCGCGGCCCGGGCGGAGGCGGCGGCAAACCCGCGGTACCGGTGGCTCGGGGAACTGCCGAGGTGGAAAGGCCTGCGCATCCTTTCCCGCAGCCGCGCCCTGGTGCTGAGTTCGGAGATGGAGGGCGGGGCCAACGTCATCTCGGAAGCCGTCGTAGCGGGCGTGCCCGTCCTCGCGTCGCGGATTCCGGGATCCATCGGCCTGTTGGGCGAGGCCTACCCCGGCTATTTCCCGGTCGGGGATACGGCCGCGCTGGCGGCCCTTCTCGGGCGCGCCGAAACCGACCGCGAATTTTACGGGGGGCTGCGCGCGTGGTGCGCGCAGCGTGCGCCGCTGTTCGATCCTGAGCGCGAACGGCTGGCGTGGCAGCGCCTGCTGTACGAGGCGGCGGTCCCGATGCCGGCCGTCGAGTCGCCCGCGTAGGCAGGTTCCCATGCGCGACGTGGACACGGACGGCCGGCTCACCCTGCGGGCGGACCTCCCCCCGGGCACGCTCCGTGCGCGGTTCGCCCGCGACGTCGCGGCCGGACTCGCGCAGACGCCCAAACGCCTGCCGTGCTGTTACTTCTATGACGACGAGGGGTCGCGGCTGTTCGAAGCCATCTGCGGCCTTCCGGAATATTACCTGCCGCGCGCCGAACGGGAGATCCTCGAGACGCACGCGGACGAACTCGCCGGCCGGTTTCCAGCCCGCCCGCTGCTGGTCGAACTCGGCAGCGGCAGCGCGTCGAAGACACGGTTGCTGATCGAGGCGCTGCTCCGTCGCTACGGGACCGCGGAATACATGCCGATCGACATTTCGCAGGGAGCGCTGGTGGACAGCGCGCGGGCGTTCCTCGCTGCGTACCCGGCGCTGCGCATTCGCGCCGTCGCGGGCGATTACTTCGAGACCCTGCGGGACCCGGCCATCCCGTCCCCCGGGCCGAAGCTCATTTTGTGGCTTGGGTCGAGCATCGGCAACCTCGATCGGCCCGACGCGGCGGCGTTCCTCCGGAAGATCGCCCCGGCCCTCGGCGATGCCGGCCGCATCCTCGTGGGCATCGACCTCCGCAAGGCGCGCGCGGTCCTCGAGCCCGCCTACGACGACGCCCAGGGCGTGACGGCACGCTTCAATCTCAACGTGCTGGCGCGGATCAACAGGGAACTCGACGGCGCGTTCGATCTTTCCGCGTTCCGCCATCGCGCGGTCTACAACGAGGGCGCGGGCCGGATCGAGATGTACCTGGTCAGCGTCCGCGAGCAGACCGTCGCGATCGGACAGTTGGGGATGACCGTCCGGTTCGCCGCGGACGAGGCGCTTCTCACGGAGTATTCCTACAAGTACCGCGCCTCGGAGATCGATACCCTGGCGGAGTCGGCTGGCCTCGCCATCGACGCCCAGTGGCACGACACCGACCGCCGCTTCAGCGTCACCCTCTTCACGCCCCGCCGGTGACGCTTCGGGTGGGATTGAAGCGCGCCTACGATCCGCCGGGCCGCGCCGCCGGTCCCTGGGTGCTGGTCGACCGCGTGTGGCCGCGCGGCGTCTCCAAGCAACGTCTCCGCATCGTGGCCTGGCTCCGGGAGATCGCACCCAGCGCCGCGCTGCGCGGGTGGTTCGGACACGACCCCGCGCGGTGGGACGAGTTCCGCCGGCGGTATCGCGCGGAACTTGCCGGCAAGCCCGGCCTACTGGATGAACTCGCGGGGTATGCCCGCGGGGGCAGCTCACCCTCGTGTTCGGCGCGCGCGATCCGGTGCGCAATCAGGCCGCCGTCATCCAGGAAGTGCTGCGGGGCCGCCGTCCGGGCCGGTCCCCCAGGTCCAAAATGAGAGGCCGGTCCGTCCGCGCGAAGCCGTAAGGGGCGGTCACATGCCCCAGGTGCGCACCCACGCCGGAACGACGCGAAACATCATGCGGTCCGCGGGCATCGCATCGCCGCCCCACTTGCGCCCGAGATGGGGATGATACTTGCCGAGTAGCGCCCGCACGAGGGCGCGCTGGGCCGGCGAATCCGGCACAAACTCCGCGCGTCCGCCCATGATGACCGCGCGCGCGTCGTCGCGCGATCCGGCGTCGGCCACGACGCAGACGCGGGGGTCGCGGCGGAGGTTGCGGACCTTTTGCGTGGCGGCCTCACTGATCATCGTCAGGGCCTCTCGATCGTGCACAAACCACACCGGCATCGCAAGCGGCGCGCCGTCCGCTTGAATCGTCGCCAGGAGCACGACTTCCCGGGTCGCCAGGAACCGCTGGATGTCGTCGTCGCCGAGCCGCCGGGCCGTCACGGCCGTCTCACCTCCACGCAAGTTGTGCATAACGACTGGTACCGATGCTGGCACACAATGGCAAGCCTCCGAAAATCCTCATTGTGGACGACGAGCAGGCCAACGTCCACGCCCTCGAGCGCATTTTGCAGCGGGTGACGCGCGCCGACCTTCGGAGCACCATCGATCCGCGCACCGCGACGGCGCTGTACACCGAGTTCAAGCCGGACCTCGTCCTTCTCGACCTTCAGATGCCGCACCTCGATGGCTTCGGGGTGCTCGACGCGCTAAAGTCGCTGATCGACGCGGACACGTACGTGCCGATCGTGATGCTCGACGGTGAGATGGGCCCGGAGACCAAGCAGCGGGTTCTGTCGAGCGGCGCGAAGGATTTCCTGAGCAAGCCCTTTGATGCGGCCGAGGTTCAGCTCCGGGTCACGAATCAGCTGGAGACGCGCGCGCTGCAGGTGGAATGCGAGGGCTGGCGGCGGAATGCGCGGGCGCGCACGCGCGAGCTGGGCGGCGCCCAGCTCGAAACGGTCGAGCGCCTCGCTATGGCGATCGAGTACCGGGAAGACGGCACCGGCGAGCACACCAAGCGCGTCGGCCAGTGGTCGGCGCTGCTCGCAGAGGCAATGGGACTGCCCGAGGCCAACATCATGGAAATTCGCCTCGCCGCGCCGCTCCACGATGTCGGCAAGATCGCGATTCCCGACCGCATCCTCCTGAAGCCGGGCAAGCTGGGCGCGGAGGAGTGGACCGTTATGAAGGCCCATACGACCATCGGCGCCAAGATGGTCTCGGGCGCGCGGAACTCCCTGTTGCTGACGGCCGAAGCCATCGCGCTGAACCATCACGAGAAGTGGGACGGTTCCGGTTATCCCCGCAATTTGCAGGCCGAGGCGATTCCGCTTCCCGCACGGATTGTCGCCGTCGCGGATGCCTTTGATGCCATGACGCACCGGCGTCCGTACCGCGAAGCGCTTCCCGAACACGCCGCGGTGGCCGAACTGCGGCGCTGCGCCAGATCGCATTTTGATCCCCAGTGCGTCGAGAACTTCCTGCGCCTCGTCGAAGACCCCGGCACCCGGTCACTCCTGGAGCTGTCGTAGCCCAGTAAGGTTCTACCGGAGCACAGTTCGAGATTTTGTAGTGCAGCGAAGCGGTGGTTTCCCCGCACGTTCGCCGCACGTTCGCCCGAACACATGTTAGCGTTCCCGTCGTCGGCCCGTAATTAATTTTGCGGTAGACTCTGCCGACCGCGGGAGGGCCGTCGGCTTCCCCCGAACTTCCAGATAACTTGGCAGATATTTACGGAAAAACTTACACCCGCGTGTCACGTGGCTGCTCCGCCGCGTCCCCGCGGTGTTGTCCCGAGTCTCTATCACATCGGGGGGAGACCCATGCGGTGGGTAAAGTTCGTCGCCTACACTATCGCCTTCGCACTCGGCTTCGCCGCCGTACCGCGATTTCTAACCCATAACACCGTTCCTTCCACTCCGCAGCCGGCCAGGCATGGCTCCGGGTTGCTGAGCACGTATGGCAGTGGCCCATCGTCCCATGCCCCGATTGCCACGCCCCAAGGTCCCGCCGCATCACCCCAGACCCCAAACGCGCAGTTCCAGGCGCCGGATACCCAGTCTCAGGTTCCAGAAGTCCCACCACAGGCTCCCGACGCGCAGTCCCAAGTTCCCAACGACCAGTCCCAGGCTCCCAATGCGCAATCGCTTGGCGTCCAATCCCAAGCATCCGGTCCGCATCCCCAAGGTCCTGGCGCCCTCTCCCAAGCCGCGGGTGTGATTGGACCCCAACCGGCCGGCGTTGCGCGGCCGGCGTCGCCAGTTCTCTCGGGACCGCCCGCGAAAGGAACCGCGACGGTTGCACCACATCGAGACACCGTCGCTCTTCCTCGTCCGCTTGCGCCGGCTTCCTCTTCTGGAAGCTCGGCGCCGGAGGCGGCCGCGGCATCGACGCCGTCCCGGCTGGCCGCTGCGACGGGGCCCGCTACAACGACGGGGCCGGCTCCGGCGAACCCGCCGGATTCGCGTTCATTGCCCGCGGCAACGACTGTTGGTCCCTCGCCGTCCGCACCGGCTTTGGTGCGCTTGCCCGACAACTCTCCACAGCCGGCGCGCCAGACAGGCGTTCCGGAGCCTGCATCCACGCCGCCGGTATCGGGTGATCGTGCGAATGGCCCGGCTGTGACTGGATCCGTGCAGAGCGTCGGAGTCAGCAAGGGAGCATTAGTGGCCGTCCGAGTCAAGGAACACACGTTCTCGCTGGGCGGTGCGGCCGGAGTCCGAGAATTTTATGTTGGGCCTGACACGGTGCTCTATGCCGGAACGGAGCGCATTTCGTTTGCTCGCATGTCGGGATTCATCGGCAGCTTTGTTACCGTGTGGTCAACGTTGGTCAATGCGAGGCAAATCGCAGGACAAGTCAGCCTTTCGGTGGTTCCCGGTGCTGAGCGCACCTCCGGGACGCAGGTTACAACTGGAACAGGGCATGTAAGTGACGGCGATCCGCATAACACCGCGGTCTCCCCGGCGAGCGGGAGCGGCAGCGTTACCGGCGGTACTCCGGGGAGCACAGGTGGCGGCGGCAATGCCCCTGGGAGCAAAGGCGCGGGTGGCGAGAATAGCGGCGGCGTGAGCGACAGCGGCAATTCGGCTGGAGCCAACAGCAGCGGCAGCAGCGGCGCAGCCGGGGGTAATGCCGGCGCAGGCGCCGGCGGCGGTGGTGCCGACGCCGCAAATGGAAGTAGCAGTGGCCACAGCGGTGGGACCAGCGGCAGCGCCGGTTCGAATGCCGCGGGCGGCGGTGCGAGCGCATCGGGCACTGGCGGCACCCGCGGTGGCGCGAGTGCGTCGGGGAGTGGGGGCGGTGTTAGCGGTGGTGCGAGTGCGTCGGGAAGTGGCGGCGGCGTTAGTAGCGGGGCCAATGGGTCGGGGAGTGCCGGTGGAACCAGCGGTGGTGCGAGTGCATCGGGCAGTACCGGCGGGGGCGGTGGCGCGAGTGCGTCAGGCAGCGGCAGCACCGGCAGTGGTGGGACCGCGGCGGGTAGTGGCGGCAGCAGCAGCGGCGGGACCGCGTCTGGCACCGGCAGTACCGGCACCGGCTCAAGTAGCGGCACTGGCAGTTCCGGCCGCAGCGGGGGAACCAGCGGTGGGTCCGGTACGGGGAGCGGCAGCAGTGGATCGGGGACAGGGAGCGGTTCCGGTACCGGAAGCGGCGGCACGGGGTCCGGAACCGGGAGCGGTACGGGCGGCGGCGGTGGAAAGACCGGCGGCGGTGTGTCGCGCCCCTAGCGATACGGATTGATGCGCACGCGCAACGGCCGCTGGACGGCGGCGTGCTCTGCGGCGGCAAGTGTGATCACTATCGTGGCCGCGATGGCCCTGCCTGTTGGCGCACAGACCCCATCGGTCGATGATCTGCTGCGGCTTGTCGTGGCGCCGAAGCCCTCAGACCTCTACACGATGCACGCGCAGTTCGACGTGCTGCTCTCGCTCCGGTACGGGAGCGGCGGCTTACTTACGGCGACCGCTCAAGGGGCGCTCACGGAGTGGCATCGGCCCGGGGAACCGCTGCATCGGACCCTCGCGATTCGCGAGATGCACCTCCCGGTGGTACTCCGGCCATTTTCGGGGGTGATTCAGCGGACGATCAAGGAGCGGATCGAGACGCAGCCCGACGACATGCCGGATTTCCACGCGCACGACTTCTTCCTGATGGACGAGGCGAAGGGCCGGTACACGCTGGGCGGCGTGCGCCGCGACATCGTCACGCAAGCGATGGTCACCTACAAGTCATCCGGGAGTGCGCGGACCGGGGACCCCGACGTGCGCCGGAGCGTCGCGAAGTGGCTGTTCACGTCACCGCTGATGAAGGCTTGGGTCGTCCGGCCCGGCGCGCCGTATGCGCTCGAGGGCCTCGTGGACGCGCAGGGTTTACTGCGCGCCTTCACCTTGTTTTATAACTGGGGTGCGCTGCACACTCAGATAGACTATGCGATGATCAACGGAGCGCCGGTGTGGGACCGGCTTCAGAGCGATGTCGCCACCAGCCTGCCAAAATTGGGAACCGTGACGGGCGAAGTGACGATCGCGCTGTCCAACCAATGCTTGGACTGTTCGATGAGTGGAGTCCCACCTGCGGACGTGTCCCGCGGCCTACACGTGGGCGGACAGACCGAGGGTGCTCGATAGCTGTCTACCGCAGGAGCAGATGCCCCGTCACCGCGAGAATGAGTCCCGCCATCAGCAGAAAGATCAGCAGCATCGCTTACCCCCTCATGATGATTTCTTGACCTCTTCGTTCGCCCATCGTACCTGCGCTGCTTCTCCGCGTCAATGCTTGTGATTCCCAAACCGCTCGAAGCGGTACGCTAGTTCCGGGCCTCCTTTTCCTTCGTACGCCAGTTGGCCGACGAGCAGACCGAAGGGCTCAGTATATCGGGCGATCCGCAGCGGGCCGGCATCCACGGGATCGAAGCCAACATCGCGGATCAGCGTGGCGGCCACACGCTTGCCGGCCTGCCTGTCCCCGCAATACACCAGGCTCGGCCGGGTGGCATTGCCCTCGGTCTCGAACACTCCGAATAACACCTCGCTGGGCACGGTGTTGAACGCGGCGACGACCTGAGCCTCGGAGACTTTCTTTGCAAGCGCCTCCGCGCCCGAAGATGTGTGGGCGATGACGAGCTCGGTGTTGTCCTCGTTCATCGGCAGCGAGCAGCTTACGATGACCTTACCCGACAAGTCGCCGGCCTGACGCAGCACATCGTCAATTCGGGACCAGTGCACGGCCAGCAAGAGCGCGTGCGCGTCCTTCGCGGCCTCGCCCGGCGTGCCCGCCCGCGCGTTCCCTCCGGCGTCCCGGGCCAGCTTCTTTAACTTGTCCTTGCTCCGCGCGTAGCTGAATACCACGTCGTGCCCCGCCCGGGCGAAGAGGGTTCCGAGTTTGCCGCCCATCAGCCCCGAACCCAGAATGCCAACTCGCATACGGCTCGCCCTCGCTTCCTGAGGAGCCCACTCAGCCTCCGCGTTGCCTCCGTCTCGTGACGAAGACGTGGTACGTGACCGCGTCCCAGGTGTTATGGATCCCGATGAAGAGCAGAAGCAGCACCGCCGCTGCCACGCCAAACAGAGCTTCGCGCGCATGGGTGCGAGCCGCGTACGCCGATACCGCCAGCAATGCGTACGCCCAGAAGGGCAGGAGCACATGAAACAGCCAGTCCTCGTAATCGGGCCGGTAAGTAGTTTGCACACGCATCCGCCGAGCCACGATGACGGCGTACACTGCCCCGCCGAGACCCACCAAACCCCAAACAACCGCGGCACCGCCGACGCCGTGCCACGGCGCGCTTAGGACCGCCGACAACAGCAGCACGGTTGCGAAATGAACGATGGTCGGCGTCGCAAACGCGCTGCCGGCCTGCGCCATACCTGGTGCGAGCGGCATATCGGCGATGAGCGTTAGGACAACGAACTGCAATCCGATGAGGGCGCCGGCAGACGACCCGACGATTACGTAGAAGTTCTCCCATCCGGAGAGTGCCGTCATCTCGTCATAGCCGTGACTGACTTAAGTATTCGCGGAGAGAAGAAGCGTCATGCGCACCGGCCCGACCACGTCTTCGACCTGCACCGTGACGCACCCTCGCTCATGCGCCGCGGTACCAAGGGGCCGGAGCGGTGAGGCGTGAATCAGCGAGATGGCACACGAGCGCTTCAGCCGGAGAATACAATGCCGAGCGTAGGGACAAAACGGTCTCCTCTGTGGCTTTACGTCGTTGGTGTCATCGTCGTACTCAGCATTGTCAACGTCATCGCTTGGTTCACGGGCGGCGCGGCGAAGCTCAAAGCAACGGAATTGTTTTCGGCCGGATTTCTGCTGGGGATGCTTGCGATGTATATCGCTGTACACCTCTATCGGTGGAAGTGAGCTGCGAATCCGCAATACGGAAGATATGGGAAATATTGCTGGACGTTTTGTAGAGGCTTGCTCTTGATACGCTGATCGATTGTATGCAGAATCGGCTCAGCGCCCGATTCGAAACGCGTTGTCTCACTTGTAACATGATCGTCAGACAACATGACGGTACCTCCGTTCCGTGCGCATCGGATGGGAGTACCGAAGGGAGAACTCAGGCGTGAGCAACCATACTGAAGGCCGTCCTACCGAAATCGTGACGAATCCGCCGGCTGCTGGCATGCGCGGAGCCACTCGAGAGACGATTTCCACCATGCACCCGGTCGCGGTGCCTGATGCGGTACGCACGCGTGCGCAGGCCGCGACCGATCTCGTGATCAACCAACTCACGTGGTTGGCGAAGTTATCCGGCGGAGTGTGGTGGACGCGTAGAAGTGCAAGTACGGTCGGACAGACTTGGGCGTCCTCCTCATCGCTCAGCGGATCCTCGGGCACTGAGGCGCCTCTTGACCTTCTCGTATACTGAGGAGTGTAGGCTCAAACTGGATTGGAAGGCCCCATGGAGACACGCCGTCTGCCCCTGACGGGAGACAGAGCCCGCTGCCGTCGCACACGCACGAATGGAGGTGGAGCACGATGACCAAGTTGGTTTCCCTGTGTCCTGCCTGCAGCCAATGCCCCGCGGTCGAAATCGACGAGCACGAAGTCCGCATTGGCGAGGGTGCCAATCGGGTCACCTTGTCGCTAGAGGAATGGAACGTTCTCGTTCAATCGATCAAGCGCGGAGAGTTGGACCAGGTGAAGGCTGCGGAGTGAAGAGAGAGGGTTACGAGCGGCTGCGGGCGGTTCCGCTTTAGGGTTGGATCATTCGGATCACCAGCCTAACGTCCGTGAATCCCAAATCCGGATTCACGTCCAAGCTGCGCTCTTACGCCGAGCCGTGGCTCGCCCGGGCTTACCGGGCCCGGACCATCCTTCATGCCACGCTTTTGAGGCCACTCCTTAATGGTTCGAGGCGATCAAAAATTCCTTCTTTGTTGCGAGGGATTGCGAGTTCTATCACTACGTGTTCTTGTGTTTCTGCGGTGCAGGCATTGGCCTCCATTGTCACCTTGGTGTCGCCGTGCGCAATTTCGCCTTTCAGCCATTCAACGTAACTGCTTGTTCCGTCACATTGGTTGCAGGTCAGAACGTCGTCGTCTTGGGGCTCGGTCAAAACCAAGATCGGCCACAGCAACGTGCGGCATGTTCTTAGACCCGCAATGTGGACACTTCATTTTGGCTCCCTTAATGGTCGACGTTACTTGGAGTGTTCCCTCAAGAGTCCCGCGCGCACAGCGGTCGCCGGAATAGTCCAAACGATTGTAGTCGAAGAAGCCTTGTGACGGCCTCGGCCAAAGCACGGCGGTCGGTATCGTGCGGCTGGAAGCCGCATAAGTGCTGACGTCGCATCGCGGCCGTAGCCCGTCGAGAAAAGAAATCCTTTGGCAACAGACGGAGGCCCGGGGATGATCCGGGCCCGCGTCTCTTCTAGATGGTTCGAATGATACTGTTGGCCTCAGCGCAAGAGCAAATGCCCTGTCGCGAACAAGATGACACCCAGCAGCAGTAGGAGCAGCAGCATTCAGGTTCCTCCTTCCTACGCCGGTCCTCGCACCACATTGATGCGCGTCTGGGTCACGCCTATCGTTCATGCCACGGACGCGCGCCGCCTAAACCGAAGCCGGACCCCTCAACTAGGTTTTACCCTGCGCCGCGGTAAGCGGGCTGGCTATCCGACCATAGCAGTCACCAAGATGCCCAACGCGGTGAAGCGCTGGAGCAGCGTGAGCCGCGCATACACGTGCCGGAGCCGGCGCCGGATGAGTTTGCGCATCAGCCCGGTGATGCCCAGGCGTTACGTGGCGTGTCTGAATGCGCAAGGCGACGAGCGCGCCGGTGGAGAGCAGGCCGCCGAGCATCAGAAAGAGCGCGCTCCAATAAACGTCCCGCGTCTCGCGAGAACCGGGCCAGAATCAGAAAGGCCACCGCGTACAGGAACCCCGCGATTCCCGCGAGGATCGACACAAGCTCCCGAGCCCCTTCATGAACGCCTCCCCGTGGTCCGGATTTTCGATCCGCTCAGCGCGGCATCCCGGTCCGGCCTCTATTCACAGCATTCGCGCGGGCGGACGGTTCGGATGGGGCCGCACGAGGCGGCCAATCCGCGACCCTGTTGCGCTGCGAATATCGCGGTGACGGACGAGGCTGCCGGGCGCGCGCGGATATCCTAGGCAGGCGGCCGCTTCCGAGACGACGACAAGGGAGGTGGCTCGATGGCACGATCCAGGTTGTGGCTCTCCGCCCTCGCGCTCATTGCGTTGGCGGGACTGGTGGTCACGCCCCGGCTGCTCGTGGCCTCCAATCATGACGACGGCGAGCTCGACATGAAAGGCCGGGCGCTGCACACCACGGATCTTTTTGCGTTCCGCGAGCAGGACCAGAGTCCTGGCGCCGCCGCCGGCGATCTGGTGTTCATCATGAACGTGAACCCGCGGTCGCTGCCGCGGCAGGAGTACAGCTTCAGCACGAACGCCCAGTACGACTTCCATGTGACGCGGGCGATGAATAACGATGCGACGCCGACCGGAAAGACCGACGCCATGCTGCGGTTCGAATTTGGGGCGCCGGCGAAGGACGGCTCGCAGCCAATCAAGGTGACGGCCGTGCGGGACGGCGTGACCGCCGGCGCAATGGGCGTGGCGCGCACCACACCGCTTGCCGCGGCAGGCGCGCCGATCGTGACTCCGGTGACCATCGCCGGGGGGACGATCTCGGTGTTTGCGGGGCTGCGCGAAGACCCGTTCTTCTTCGACGTCGAGCAGTTCTTCCGCGTCCGGGCTGGCGCGCTCGGGATGGGGCCCAAAGTCGGGTTCCGCGAGCCCGGGTACGACTTCACCGCAGGCTACAACGTGCTCTCCATCGCGGTTCGGGTTCCGCGCGCCTGGCTCGCGGGATCGACCTCTGCGACAACGTTCGACGTCTGGGAGACCGTCAGCACCGGCGGGAAGCAGGTCGCCCGCCTGGCCCGGCCGGCCATCGGCGAGGGTCTGCTCACGACCACTGCCTACCAGAACGCGCTCAACAGTGTCGGGCCGGACTTCGAAGCCGCGGCGCTCGCGGGACACAAGGCGGAGGCCGAGGCCGCCGGACCGATCGTCGCCGAGGCGAAGCACACGCTCATGGCGTTCGGCAACGACGAGAAGCGCGCCACGGCGTTGCTGCTCGCGTTCCTGCCCGATGTGTTGCGCATCGACACGGCGGGTCAAAGCGGATACGCCGCCGCACTGAACGCGAAGGGCAGCCCGATCCGCGGCCGCAGGATCACCGACGACGTGATCCACGTGACGCTCTCGGTGGTCACGAACGGCGCGGTGAAGACCGACAACGTGACGTACGCCGGTCCCAACGGCGGCGGCACGTCGCACAAGCCGCTGCTGACATCCTTCCCGTATCTGGCAGAGCCGAACTAGGCGGGTTCCACCCGGGCGCCGGCTTTCGTTTCATCGTGGCCGGCGCCCGGCCGCACGACCCGGTCGGCCGCACAACCGCCCTGGCCTGCCGGCACTAGTCTCACGGAGGCACCGACGATGGATGCGAGACGACGCCGCTCGGCGATGCTCGCGCTGGCGATCGCCGCGCTGCTCGCGGCCGGAATCGGCCTCGCGCACGCCGCGCGCGCCGGGCGCCCGGATTCGCCGTTTCGGTACCGCTTCGAGCGGCCGCCGCGGGGCGCGATTTCGAGCATGCTTCGCACCGAGATCGCGTTCTACGAAGATCGGCTCGCGCGCAACCCCGACGGCGCGCTCGACCGCGCGGGCCTCGCCGGCGCCTATCTCAAGGAGGCCCGCGTCACCGGCGACCTGCGCTGGTACCTGCTGGCCGAGCAGACGGCGCGGGCCTCGCTCGCCCGCCTCAACGTGAACAACGACGGCGCGATCCTGGCGCTTGCCCGCGTGGCCGAGGCCCGCCATGATTTCTCGGAAGCCATGCGCCTCGCCCGCGCGGCCGGGCAGAGCGACGAAGCGCTTCCGATCATCGTCACGTCAAGCCTGGCCACCGGCGACGTGCCCGCGGCGTCGCGGGCGGTCCGGGCGCTCATCGCCGCGGATCCGTCCTTGCGCGCGTATGCGCTGCGGGCGTTGGTCGAGATCGCGCAGGGCCGGGACGGCGACGCCGAAGCCGACTACCGTCGCGCGCTCGCGCTCGAAGAGCCCTCGGAAACCGCGAGCTCGACGTGGGTGCGCAGTCTTTACGGCCGCTTTTTCTATCAACACGGCCGGTTCGATGAAGCGCGGGCGCTGTTCGCCGAGGCGCTGCGGATCCTGCCGCAGTACCCGCTGGCGCTTACCGATCTTGCCGTGCTCGACCTGCGGGAGGCCCGATATGAGGCTGCGGTCGATCACCTGACGCGCCTTGTAACGGTGACGCGCGACGCGCCCAATGTCTACGACCATGTGGTGCTGCGCGGCGTCGCGCAGGCGCGCGATCTTCAGGGCCGCCACGCCGCCGCGGCGCGGTTTTTGAGCGACGCTGAGGCGCGTCTCCGCCAGGACGCGGCCTCCGGCGCCTACGGACACAGGCGCGAACTCGCGCGCCTCCTCCTGACCCGCGGCCATGCCGCCGATCTGCCCGAGGTGCTCCGTCTCATGCGGCAGGAGATCGCCGTGCGCACGGATCCCGACACGCTCGACACGATGGCCTGGGCGCTGAGCCGGGCGGGGCAATGGGGCGAGGCGCAGCGGACCATCCGCGCCGCGATGCGCTGGGGGGTGCGGGACGCGAGGTACTTCTACCGCGCCGCCATCGTCGCGCAAGGGCTGGGCGATGCGGAAGGCGCCCACGCGTATCTGCGCCTCGTGCGCGCCGTCGATCCGACGTTTGATGACCGCGCGCTTCAAGTGGCGCTGATTGGGCTGTAGGAATCGCCGCCGAAAGGAGATGGAGTCATGATGATGCGACGTTTGGGACGCCGTGCCGTGCTCGCCGCCGCCGTGCTGGCACAGTGGTTCGTGACGAGCCCCATGCCGGTCGAGGCGCATTGGGCCGACCAGGCCGCCGCGGAAATCGCGGTGACCGGCGCGTCGGCGCGTGTGACCTTGACGCTGCCGACCGGCCTTGTCGGGTTCGCGAACGACGGCCATAGTGGCCGTCTATCCGACGACGAGATCCGCGGCCACCGGGAGGACCTCCGCCGGTTCCTCTCGGCACACCTCCGCTTGTTTGCCCGGCTTCGGACTCCCGGAGCCGAGGTCCGGGAGGGCGTGTTCGAGATCCTGCCGTTCGCCGGGACGCCGGCGGCATCGGGACCGGCGGGGTTCGCGCCCGCGACGCACACCACCCTCGCCCTCGCCTACACGTGGCCGGCGCCAATCGACACGCTCTCGATCCGGTACGCCCTCTTCCTTCCCGGTGTCTCGACTGCGAGCTGTCTTGCGACGATCGTGGCGGCCGGCCGGGTCCACAACGTCGCGCTTATGCCGGGACACGAGGACGCCACGATCGCGCTCGGCGCGCCGGCGGTGTGGCAGACTGCCGGCGGGTTCGTACGCATGGGGATCGAGCACATCCTCACCGGCTACGATCACATGCTCTTCCTGCTGAGTCTGCTCATGGTGGGCGCGACGCTCCCGCAGTTGCTCAGAATCGTGACGGCCTTCACGGTGGCGCACTCCATCACGCTGTCCCTCGCGGTCTTGGGCCTCGTCGACCTGCCGTTGCGGTGGGTGGAGAGCGCGATCGCGCTCAGCATCACCTACGTCGCGGCCGAGAACGTCTGGCGGGGCCGCGGGGCGCTCGGTTCCCGGTGGCTGGTCACCTTCGGCTTCGGGCTGGTGCACGGACTCGGCTTCGCGTCGGCACTGACCGAGCTGCACCTGCCGCATGCCAACCTCGCCGCGTCGCTTGTCGGGTTCAACCTCGGCGTCGAGATGGGGCAGGTGTCGGTGATACTCCTCGCCACGCTCGCCCTCGACGCGTTCCGCCAGTACGGTTGGGCGCCGGTCTTCCGCCGGTGGGTGTCCGCCGCGGCCGCGCTAACGGGATGCGTGTGGTTCGTGCAGCGCGTGCTGGGGGCGTAGCGTCGATGATCCCAATTACGGCGCTGGTCGCCTACGCCGCCGCCATGCTCGCGGCCGACCGATTCGTCGGGCCCTGCGGACAGGCGCTACTCGGCGCGCTGACGACAGCGGTTCTGGCGGCGGCGTGCCGTCCGCTGTCCGTTGAAGAGCGCCTGCAGGTCATCGGCGTTGTGTTCGTCGCGACGTGTTTCGAGGTGATCGGTTCTGTCATTTGGGGTGTGTACCGCTACCGCCTCGGCAACCTGCCGTTGTTTGTCCCACCGGGTCACGGGCTCGTCTACGTGACCGGCCTCTACATCAGCCGCCTCCCGCACGTGGCGCGCCGCGCGCAAGGTTTCGTTCGCTTGGCCCTGCTGCTCGGCGCCGCCTGGGGCATCCTCGGCTTGTCCGGCGTGCTCGGCAGAGTGGACGTGTTCGGCGCGGTCGGCGTGCTGTGTCTCTCGATCTTCCTGTTGCGTGGGCCCGCGCCCACGGTATACGCGGGCGTCTTTCTTGTAGTCGCGTGGCTCGAGTGGTACGGAACGGCGCTTGGGACGTGGCGGTGGACGGAGGTACTGCCGTGGGTCGGGATTCCGGACGGCAACCCTCCGTCCGGGGCGGCGAGCGGCTACGTGCTGTTCGACATTTTGGCGATGGCGCTCTCGCCGCTCGCCATCACCGCGGGGCGCCGGTGGGGCGTGCAGCCCGCCTGATGCATGACGCCGCGAGCCTCCACGCACGCCGGACGATTGTCTCATTCCGGCGCGCCGTGGCAACTGGGGAGGGAGCGCTCGCCATTGGCACGAAGCACGGCGCACGTTGCGGCACGGCGAGGCCAATGAGGGGGAGCACGGTCTCATTGCTCAACGCTGGGGACGACGAGGCGCTTCTGGCGCGCGTGGCGGAAGCGGACCCGGAGGCTTTTGAAGCGCTCTACGCGCGCTACAGCGGGCCCGCATACTCGGTCGCGATGGGCATGCTGAGAGACGCGGTGCGGGCCCAAGAGGTCACCCAGGACGTCTTTCTCGCGATCTGGCGCGGCGCGCGGGAGTTTAATCCGGCGCGAGGCAGCGCGCGCACTTGGATTCTGTCGGTCGCGCACCACAAGAGCGTCGACGCCGTCCGGCGGTCGCGGCGCAACCCCACGGTACCGCTGTCCGACACGATCACCGGCGATGTGGATGTCATCGAGGAGGCTCAGGCCCGCGTCGACGCGGGCCACGTCCGCCGGGCGCTCGAGTCGCTGTCCGTCGAGCAGCGCGCCGCACTCGTGCTCGCCTACTACGGAGGATACACTCAGCAGGAAATTGCGCAACGCCTGGGCGTCCCGCTCGGCACGATCAAAACGCGGATGCGGGACGGGCTCTTGCGTCTGCGGACCGTCCTGCCGGCGCCGGGATCGGAGACCGTACGATGACCCACGACGAGATCCGGGACTCGATCGCCGGGTACGCCCTGCGCGCGCTCGCCGTCGAGGACGCGCGGGACGTTGAGGCGCACCTTGCGACCTGTGACGAGTGCCGGCGAGAACTCGCGCTCTTCCGGGACGCCGCGGCAACCCTCGCCGCGGGGTTCGCCCCGGTGGAGCCGCCGGCGGCGCTGCGCGGCCGTGTCCTCGACGGCGTGCGGCCCCGCGCCCGGTTCGGCCGCCTCGGGACGGGTTGGACGATCGGGCTGGCGGCCGCCGCGGCGGTAATCGTCATGCTCGCGGGTCTCGCCGTCTCACTCGAACAGCGCCTCGGGGCGCTCACCGGCCGCGTGGAGTCGGAAACCCAGGCGCTCGCGCTCCTTGCGGATCCGGCCTCGCACGTCGTCACCCTGAGTGGATCCGCGGCGGGCAGCGTCCGGTTCGTCTTCGATCCCACCACCGGCCGGGGGGCGCTCGTCGCCATTGGGCTGCGCGATCCGGGGCCCGACTTCGTGTATCAGTTGTGGCTGGTGGCCGGCGCCACGCCGCGGAGCGCCGGCGTGTTTCGTCCCGCGTCGGGGACTGCGGTCATCGTGGCCGTGGGGGCCGACTTCCCGCGCTACCAGGCGGTGGCGATTTCCGTCGAGCACGGGCCCAACGGCGCCGCGCGTCCCTCGACCGCGCCAGTGCTTGCCGCCAGGCTGGGCGGAGGGTAGTCGCAGTATGGAGGAGGGGAAGCCCATGGCGGCAGGCCAGTCGAAGGCGGTACGGCCCGGGGACCTGCGGTCAGATGGGCTCTACGCTTCTCGCGAGCGGGATTGCTTGCGGCGTCTTCCGGCTCGCGTTCGCGAAGTTGCCTGCGGGAGCCCCGCATGCAAACCTTCGAAGAGCGCGATGCCGTGGACTTCACGCTCGGCATCGGGGAGAGACATCCATCCGCGGAGCACGGCGTCGATCCCGGGCACTTCGGGCCGAATGTACCGGCTGTCGCGCAGGTCGATCTCGTGGACGATTTCCGCCATGGCCGCCAACGCGGGGTCGGTCAAACCGAACGCCCTTATCATTGTTTCAAGGGTGCAGAGGTTGCCGTGGTGGCCGAATAGGCCGTGCTCCATGTCGAACGGGACCTCATCCGGCCGGGGGCTACTCGAGTAGCGGATAACCGCGCGCGGGTTGATGTACCGTCGGATCAGCCAAGCGCACGCCAGTCGGTCAACGTGGGGACTGGGCCGCGTCACCCAACGCTTGTTCCGGTAGGCTGCTAGGCTCGCACGTACCACCGGCGCCTCTTGGGCGACGCGGGGGGCAAGGACATCCTCGATCCTCGCAAGCCGGGAGACGACCTGCGCTCCGGATGGCGAGTCGAAAAAGTCGGTGCGCGAGATCTCCGCGTGCTCCCGTCTAAGGCGGGCTAGGAGTTCCCGTGCTTCTGCCTCGTCCTTGGGTGTCCGCTTCGTGGCGCTGGCAAAGGTCCTCTCGAGACCCACCGCGCGCTCCTCCAGCGCTGCGTAGTCATCGCTGCGCGCTGCTTGAAACTGTGCGATCAACTGGGCGTCGCTCAACCCCTCGAAGCGCTCGACGCGCATCAGCAGCGCCTCCCCCTTGGCCTGTTCGACTTCCTGGGCCAACCACTGGAAGGCCTCCACGCACTCGTCGCGTGCTGGCAGGACATGGACACCTCCTTTGGGAGAGACAGCGCCCAACGCCCGCAGACGCCGCCAAACCGCGACGCGTGGGCTGGATCGCCCTCCGGACGGGAGGGAGTACGAGAAGACGAGCCAGCTCACCCGTAGAGGTCCAGCATCCGCCGCACGCGCGCGACGATGGCGTCGCGCGCCGCCGGAAAGCCGTCGTTGACCGCAGGCACCTCATCCCACCGCTCCACGAACCGGCCGCGAGGCGCGACATCGCTCAGATCGCATCCAAACGAGACGACCCGCGCCGCCGAGCGGAGCTCCTCCCGGCTGACCGGCCTCGGCCGCATGTCTCCGATCTCCAACCCATCCGCACGCAGGCCGTCGCGAACGGCCGAAGGGATGTCGGGGTCGGGCTCGATTCCGGCCGCCGTGGCCCGCATGTGGATGCCGCGCTCGTCCGCCAATCGATTCCAATAGGCCGCCGCGATCACACTTTTGGCCGCACCGTGCAGACAGACAAACACGACTTTGGGGGATTCCCACCTCTCGACTGACTCCTTTCCGATTTTCCGGCGGCTCACTTAATGAGCACCCATGTGGGCTTGAGGATTTCGAAGCCCACAAGGCCGATCACGGCGGTGGCCGCAACAAGGAGCGGATTCGCGACCTTCCACCGCGCGAGCGCCACCAGGCTGCCGGCCGCGACGAGCGCGGTCAGCCAGTCTCCGATGGCGATCCGGCCCAGCAACGCGGCCGCGCCGGCGATGGTGCCGATTGCCGCCGCATACGCGCCCTTCACAAAGCCCTGGACATTGGGATTCCTCCGATGGCGCAGCAGCACCGGCGCGACAATTAAGACGAGCAGAAACGACGGCAGAAAGATGCCGATCGTCGAGACGAGCGCGCCCCAGGGTCCGGCGACCAGATAGCCGACGAACGTCGCGGTGATGACGACGGGGCCGGGGCTCAGCATGCCCATCGCGACCGCGACCAGAAACTGCGGCCCGGTGAGCCAGCCGCTCTGCTGCACGAGACCCTTCTCGAGAAACGGCACAATGACAAGCCCGCTGCCGAATGTGAGGCTTCCGGCTTTGAGAAAGAACACGAGCAGCTGGCTGAGCGTCCCAGTTGCGGCGCCTGTCTTGAGCGGCACCGCGGCGAGCAGCGGCAGGACGGGCGCTCCGGAACGGCGGCGAAAGAGCGTGCCGTAGGCCGCGATCCCGATAACACCCGCGGCGATGAACAGCACGGCCACCTCTGCCTGCAGCGCGACCGTCACGATGAAACATCCCGCGGCGACGATCCACTGCAGGCGATCTTCCATGCCGAGCTTGGCGAGCCGATGACACGAATACAGGATCAATGCGATCACGGCGGGGCTGACACCGTAGAAGATTCCTCTGACCGGCGGCAGGCCGCCGAAATGGACGTACAGGGCGCCGAGCGCCGCCACGAAGAGAAAGTTGGGAAGGATGAAGGCCCAACCCCCGGCCCACGCGCCCCAAAATCCGCCGCGGAGATATGAGACGTAGATCCCCACCTGGATCGCGAGCGGACCCGGCAGTGACTGGCACACGGCGACGCCTTCGCGAAACTCGTCTCCGGTGAGCCATCGCCGCTCCCCGACCAGTTCTTGTTCCATCTGACCGACCAGTGCCGCGGGTCCGCCGAATCCGATCGTTCCGAGACGGAGGTAATACGCGGCGAGATCGCGGATCGGCACACGGTAAGGCGTGCTCTGCCGCGCGTCCGCTGCAGGGTTCACCATTTGTCTCTATGCCTCCGCGTAGATGGCCGCCCGGCACGTACCTGGAAGAAAGACGTACAGCCGCTGCCGCGCGCGGTCGAAGGCGGTGGTGTGAGCCCCCGCTTCCGTGACGATTTCTTGCACGGTGGTCTTCTCACGGGTGTCGACAACGGCGATGAGCCCCGGCTGCCCGATCGCCACATAAAGATGCCACCGGTCCGGATTGTGCCAGATCGCGTCCGGTTCTCCCGCGATCGCAGCGTCGGCGACTTCCCGGCCGGCGTCGAGATCCAGCGCGATGACCCGGCCGCCGTCGCACGCGACGTAGGCAAGCCCGCGCTCGTGATCGAGGTCGAGCCCGTCCGGCCCCGTCGACGATACCGGCCAGCGTCCGCTGATGTCGGCGCTCGCGGCGTCGACCACGGCGACGCACGCCGGCTGCCGGATCTTGACTAGGAAGCGGGCGCGGCCGTCATCGTAGACGCACCACCGCGGACGTCCCTGCAAGTCGACTGCCGCGATGACGGCGCGCGTGAACGGGTCGGCGAGACGCGCCTTGAAATCGTCCACGTCCGCCACGAGCAGCCGCCGCCGGCGCCCATCCCAGGCAAGGCCGTTGGGTTTCGAGCCCGCCCGAATCGCCTCTTCCCGGTCGGCGGCCGCCAGGACCTCATCGGCACGCACGTAGATGAACACGGCATCCTTGTCGAACGAACTTCCGAATCAACCAGGGGCAGGCGATGCGGTCGACGTTCGCGTTCTTCCGGGTGATCCACTTGATCGCCGAACGCCTCCATCGACGTCGCCGGCCTCGGCTCTCAACACGCGCGCGCCGCCAGCCGCGTACCATGCGGACAAGCCGCCCCTGAGGAACCTGGCATCGAATCCCCGCTCGCGGAGCGCTGCGGTGACACCGCATCCCACGCCGTACCCGTAGGCGCAATAGACAAACACCGGCGCGTCGGTTCTGAGGGTCTTGGACCACTCTTCCACGGCGTACGGATCGCGCCAAATCGCGCCGCGCATCATATCGGCGCTGCGTGAGAAATAGTGCCGCGGCCGGGCGTCAAGCACCTGAAGCGGTTCGCCCGCCGCCATCTTGGCTTGGAGCTCTTCGGCGGAGAACGACGGCAGTGGCTCGTCCGGTGTGGTGGGCTGCCCGATTAGCGCGGCGCCGCGCACCCCGGCCAGCCGGGACGCGACAACCGCCCAGTCGATATTCCGCATGAACGCATCGATGTAGGCGGATGCGTTGGCGCCGAAGTCGAGCCGATACGCGTGCTCATACATGTCGAGGGCCAGCATGGGTACGGCATCGGGCATCATCTGACAATGATCGAAAGCGATCTGGTTGTGGACGCGGCAGTCCTGGCGAGAGTAGTTCAGCAGCACCCAGGCGGGACCGCCGTCGAGGGCTCTCGCGAGTGCGACGAATTCACGACGCCAGGCCTCGATGCTTCCGAACCGCTGCTCCAGGGCCCCGGCAACCGCGTCGGGCATTCGCGAGCCGGCGCCCGTTCCGGTGAAGAGCACGGCCCCGTCTCCGCCCAAGCTGCTGAAGTAGAGTTCGTGGAGCGCGACCGAGCCAGCGGCGGCGGCTTCTTCCCGCTTGAGGGCCCGAATGTGATAGGCCGGCACGGCTTCCAAGTCGAGCGCCTCGATGGCGCTGCGGATGGCGTTGAGCGATCGGACCGCCGCGCCGTAATCGTCTTCGTAGTGCCCGACAATCAGGCGTTCGGAGAGTCCGTTGAGGACCCACGGTTTGCAGGGAATCGGCACCACGTGCTGAGCCATTCGCGTCCTCCGTGGTATTGCATAATGCAATAACTATTTCACACGTTAACAATACATGATGCATCTGTCAAGGGCCATTCGTGTGTTCGGGACTTTGGAGCATCGAATTGGGCTTGCGAAGGGCCTTCATCGCGGATGCCGCCGTCTTAACGTGCCTGAACAGCCTCGCGTCGGGTGGAGCTTCGCTCGGCCAGGCGGCGGCCGCCATCGAGCAGCACGCGATCTTCCTCTACGCCAGTTATATCCGCCATTGCTCTGCGGACCGGCACCCGGAGCGGTCTGGCCGGTCTACCGGCGCCCGGAGCCGCCTGGGATAGTAGCGCAGAGAAGTCAATCATCGCCCACCCTCATGCGGTGTGTCGAGAATGATCCGCAGCGACGTGTCGCCGCCCACATCGAGCGATTGCACGGCGCTGCCCCATGCGCGATCGAGGAGCGCCTGCGCCGCGACCACGCGCGCCGCGTCCTTGTTGCCATACTGCATGATGTGCACCAGCGTCTCGATGGCGAGGGCCGTGTGCCGGCGCGCGAGGTCGCGGACTTCAGCGACCAGCGAACCGTGGCTCGACACGTCCGGCACCTCACCCGTCGGCGATTTGATGCTCAATATCCTCGCCTCGTTCGCAAAATTCGAGCGCGCGCTGATCGCCGAGCGCGTTCGTGCTGGCATGGACCGTGCGCGAAGGCAGGGCAAGCACGTTGGACGGCCCAGGAAGGTGAACGGCGAGGGGACCGCGCTCGAGCCCGCCGTCCGCACCGGACGAATTAGCCGCCGTGACGCGGCTCATGCCCTTGGAGTAAGCGAGCGAACGGTCACGCGGCTCCTCGGACACCGGACCGGACAAAAGGGAGGTCCCTGTTCGGCCACCGTGCAAGGCGCCGGAGGCGCCAGCGACCTCCTGGGGGCTTCCAGCGCCCCTGTAGCAGTCCTCCAAGGCGCGCACGAGGGGACATAAGGAAATCCTTTTGCAACACCTATGCCGATAGGGGAGAGGTGATTCGGATGCGCCGATGGCTTACGGGTGTTGCGTTTGTGCTGATTGTCGGAACCGGGGGCGTTCTCCTGGGTACATCCACCGTCTGGTCAAAATCCGCGGGTTTCACCGGGAACGAGTATCTTGGGCTGCCCGGTCTGGCCCGGGATGGGTACGTCCTGGGCTTCCTAAACGGCGTTGCCGTGGGGGCTGTAGTGGCATCGGATCCCACCAGCGTAGATAACATCATGAAGTGTCTCAGAAGCGGTCTCACGGCTGGTCAGCTTGAAGCGGTGCTCGACAAGAACCTGGCCGACCATCCGGAGACGAGGAATCGCGGTCTCTCCACGCTCACGATGGGCGCGTTGACCGACATCTGCAGGAATGTCCCAGGGGTGAACATGACACCCTAACAGCGTCGGAAGTACAAGCAGACCGACTACCTGATTCGGTCAGCTATCGGTCAGCTATCACTCAACATTCACTCAGCCGTTCACTCAGCCGCCTAGCCCGCTCGTGCCTCTACCGCACCGTGTTCCGCCGGGTGAGCCTACCGATGTACGGAATAAAATCGGATTGATCCGCGTTGTAAGAAAGAGAGCGGTGGCGCGCTGCGCCACCATTCATTTTTTCGAGGAGACTTCAGGAGGAAAGCGATGCGTGCACGTCTTTGCAAGGAGTGCCGGAAAGCACTACCCTGGCTCGCCGTCGAGCATGGGGATGAGTTCTGCTCCACCACGTGCGCCAGACGCCATTACGGAACCACTCCCGTTCGAGATCTGGCGATCGAAGTCCCGACGCAACTTTGGAGGCGATAATCATGCGGTACCTCGGTTCCCTGTTCGCGCTCGTCGGCATGGTAGGTCCTTGGCTCCTCTTGGCCATTCCGATGACGGCACCGACTGCCCCTACTGTTCCGACATACAACGGACCAGTGATGGCGGGATGCTCCTCAGCCATTCCCGTGCGGTGCGCCGTGGCCTCCTGGGAATCCATATCTCCCGCCACCCACCCCAGGAACTCCGTGGGGCTAGAGCAACCCCGGAAGTCCATGGGATCGATAAGGTACTGATGCCTAAGAACCTATCCCAAAAACCTTTGGTAAGGTACTATTCAGTCTCATGTGCCATTCCCGCCTGCTGGCGGGTCAACGGGCTCTCCCAGACGCGAAATAGCAGCTCTTTGAGCTGGGCGAAACGTTCTGCCCCAAGTTCAGCGCTCCATTCGCGCTCGATGTCGAGGAGAATATCGTAGATTCTTGAGTATGCGGCGCGGCCACGTTTGGTCAAGCGGATAACTCGCGCGCGGCCCTCGTCCGGTGCGTCGGACCGGACGATATAACCGAGACCCTCAAGGCTCCGAAGGAGCTGGTTCATGGCCTGCTTGCTCACGCCTGCGCGCTCGGCGAGAATGCCTGGGCGAACCCGATCCGGACCCGGATATTGCAGCACCGCCATGTGCGGCATGCGTAGGTCCTCAAAACCGGCCGCGTTCATTCCCTCGATGATACGCCGCTGGATCGCCTGAGCCGGGACACGCAGCAATGCGCCTATGCGCATATCTCTAGTTTCGACCGGCGAGCCCGTCAGGCGCGACGACGGCGAGGCCGAGGCGGGTGAGTGTCTGGCGGCGCGCATCCGCGCCTGGGGCCCGCGGTGTTTCTCAGACACCATGGTCGCTCATTCCGACAACGAAATGCGAACCGATCGACACGGGCTTAGGGGTGTTACGGTTGAGGTGCAGCTGGGGTGAGGCCGTGGCGGCGCATGATTTCTGCCATCTTTGCCCGGTCCGGCGGACCACCGGCAGCCGCCTTGGTCACCTCAGCAACCTCGCGGAAATACTGCGGACCAATCGCGGCAGGCGTGATCACGCAGAGTGCCTTCACGTCCTGGCGTCCGTTGTTATCGAATCGGTGAATGGCGCCCCGCGGAATGCATAGTGCCTGCCCCGGCCCGACGTCGATCGGTTTCCCGTCGACGGTCCAGGTCAACACTCCGTCGATGCCGTAGATCGTTTCTTCGTAATGGTCGTGGCTATGCGCGGGAGCCGCCAAGCGCTGCGCACCCGGGACAATGAGCTCAAATGCCGCGACGCTGCCACTTGAGTTCTCTTCGGTAACCAAGAAGCGCACGGTGAGCGGCCCGAGACGGATGGTCTCGTCGGAAGGATTGATGTGGAGGTCGATAGTCTGCTGTGCCATGCGTGGCCCCTATAGTAAATGACGTTTACCATAAGATACACTGTAAACTCCATTTACTAAAATGTCAATACCCTAGTAGCATTCAGATTTCTTTGGAACCCATCACAAGACCGTCAGTCGGTAGATGATGAGGGCGCATGCGAAATGCACCAGCCCCCGAAAGTTCTCCGTTCGTTTCTCAAAGCGGATGAGGAGTTTCCGGAACCGATTGTGCCATGCGCCTGTAAGTAGGCACATGCCGCGGCGGTGACGGCCGGCGCACCCGTGTAAGGGGCCGTTTCGTCGAAAGAAGTGGTGGGGGCCCGAGGGAGGGGCCCCACCACTACAACTGAGTCAGACCGTTCCCTTTGCGTCGTCCGAGTCCAGGATGATCCGTAGCGCCGCGCCTCCACCAAGCTCCAAGGATTGCGCCGCTTTCCCGTAGCCTTGCTCTGCAAGGAACCGGAGCGCATGAATTTGCTCGCGGCCCTTGGTAGTCGCAAGTTTAACGAGCAGCGCCCAGCCGCGATCGTCCATGAACTCCCGACACCGTTGCCGAAACTCTGTGGCGGCTTTGGGCCGGCCGCCGGGGTTGCCGGACTGGCCGGGCCGAAACTGCCCCCGCTCCGCGTTAGGGACTGCGGATTGCTTTCTGCCTGTTTCCGGCCTGTTCTCAGGCGTCATCACGCATGCCACGCGCCCAAAAACTTCATGAGAGTCGGCATCTATTCTCCGACGTAGACCATCATCCCGAATGTCTGGCTTCCCGTGCGTGTCAAGATGGCACCCCCGGACGCTTGCTGGACAGCTCGGCTCTCCGTAGCGGCGGTCCCCATTAGACCCAGCTCCGCTTTCCGTCGGCAGCGGGGCCTGGAGTTTGCACTGCGGACCAGTCAATCATCGCGAATCGTCATGCGGCACGTTTGGGTAGAATCGCGCCACGCGCGAGGAATTGGCCCACCTTGCGATGGGGCGCGCCGGGTCCGTTCACGGCATCGTCCTCCAGCAGTTTTCAGAGACGTGGGGAGGAAGCGGGGAGTAGCGTAAAGCGAGTGCGCTAGAAGCCTTGGTATTGTGGGCCCGCCAGGAATTGAACCTGGTTCCGCCGGTTATGAGCCGGATGCTCTGCCATTGAGCTACGGGCCCAGGGCACAGTGTATCATGAGCCTCGCCGTCGAGAAACCGCGCCGCTAACGCCCTTCGATGACCCCTATGACGCGGTTTGTCGGATACCATGAGGCCGCGAAGGGCCATCCCGCCGCCCTCAGCAGCTCCCCGTACTCTTCTTCCGTCCGCTCCCGGCCGGTCCCCCAGCACATCATGTGCAGATCGAGAAGCTTGGCGAAGTGCGGCGTTTGCGGACCCGGGACGACATGCTCGATGATGAAGACACGTGCGCTCTGCGGTGCGGCGCGGCGTACGTTCGACAGGATGGTCATGCACTCGTCGTCGTTCCAATCGTGGAGGATCATCTTCAGCGCATACGCGTCGGCGGCCGGGACGGCCTCGAACATGTCGCCCGCGACATACGCACATCGGTGCTCCAATCCGAGCTTGGCCGCCAGCAGTTCATCGGGATGCCCGACAACGGTGGGGAGATCGAGGACGATTCCTGTGAGATGCGGGTGTGCCTTGAGCAGCTCACAGAGCAAGTGACCGTGTCCGCCGCCGACGTCGCAGATCGTGCGAATGCCGGCGAAATCGTACTCCTGCAGCGCCTCGAGCGTCCACGCCGATTGCAGCGCGGAATAGCTGGTCATGCCGCGATTGAACGCGCGCCGGTAGCCGTCGTTGCTGCGGGCGTACTCGAATGCCGGCGCGCCAAACTCCCGGACGAACGCGTTCTGTCTTCCGTCTCGAATCATATCCGTGAGATGTCTCCAGATGAGGTAGTGCTCTGTCCCGCCGTTGAGAAGCGCTCGATCCCGTAGGGACTGAGGATGATCCGACCGCAGGAGCGCGCCGTTCGCGGTGATCGCGAACTGGCCGGACTCATTCTCCCGTAGGAGACCAACCGATGCGAGCGCCCGCAGCAGCCGGTAGAGGAGCCCGGAGTGTACGTCAAGTTCCGCGGCCAGCGTCTCTGCGTCTTTTGTCTCCCCCGCGCCCAGATGATCGAACACGCCCAGCGCCGCGCCGGCGTGCAGCGTTTGGCTTCGCCAATGCGCGACGATCAAGTCGTTGACCTGATCTGCGGGTGTGCTCATTGCTCTCCGCTACCCCTTGAGTCCCGAATACATGAAGCTCTCCACGAACCGCCGCTGGAACAGGATGAACAGGACGAGCAGCGGGAGGATCACGATGACCGTGCCGGCCGCAATCAAATTCCACTGCGCGGCCGATTCCGCCGACTGGGTGAAGGATGCCAGGCCGACGGTCACGGTACGCGCCCGATCGGTGTCGGTGATGATGAGCGGCCACAGAAACTCGTTGTAGTGGTAGACGACGCTCACAATTGAAAAGGCGATCAGGGTGGGGCGCGCAAGCGGCACAAAGACATGCCAGAGTGTCTGGAACGTGCCGCAGCCGTCAATCGCCGCGGCATCCTCGAGGTCCCGCGGGACGCCCCGGAACGCCTGCCGGAGCAAGAACGTTCCGAACGCCGAGGCGAAGTAGGGGATCATGATCCCGAGCCGGGTGTTGAGCAAGCCGAGCGTTTTGATCGTCACGAAGTTCGGAAGGATGAGCGACGACGGCGCCACCATCAGCTGGAGTAGAAACAGGCGGAAGAGCAGGTCGCGGCCGGGGAACTCCAGGCGGGCAAACGCGTACGCCCCGAGCGTGATCGTCACCAGCTGCGCGCCCAGAATGCCGAAGACGACGACCGCGGTGTTGTAGTAGAGGCGGACGAACGGCGCCTCGCTCCAGGCTTCCCGAAAATTTGCGAGCGACGGGTGCTGGACCCACAGCGAGGCAATTTGGCTCCCGAGGGACCCCGGCGGCCGGAACGACGTCGCCACCGCCCACAGCAACGGGAACAGCCAGACGAATGCGAGCGCCCCCACGCTGAGAGCCCACGCCGCCGTACGCAGCCCGCGCCCTGCCCGCCGCGTCACGCTAGACCTCATAGTGGATCCGCCGCTCGAGAAGCCCGAAACTGAGCGCGGCGATCCCCATCAGCACTGCGAGCAGGAACACCGTCAGCGCGGCGGCCTTGCCGAGATCGAAGAACATGAAGGCCATCTGGTAGATGTAGAACAGGAGCACGTTCGTCGTGTTGTCCGGACCGCCCGCGGTCATGATCCAGATTTGGTCGACGGACTGGAACGCGTTGATGCTCGCGATCACGAGGACGAACAGCGTCGTCGGCCCGAGCAGCGGAAACGTGATGCTGCGGAACGTGTGCCAGGCGCCGGCACCCTCGATGCGGGCCGCTTCGTACAGCTCCGCGGAGATGGTCTGCAGCCCGGCGAGATAGAACAGCATGTAATATCCCGCGTTCTTCCACACGCTGACCAGCATGACGGCGGGAAGCGCCCACGTCGGATCCTGCAGCCAGTTCACGCTCCCGCCGCCGAGCTTCCGTAGATAAACGTCCATGAGCCCGTAGCCGGGCGTGTAGACAAACAGCCAGATCGCCGCGGCCCCGATCAGCGGCAGGAGCGCCGGGTAGAAGAACGCGGTGCGAAACGGAGTGACCAGCAGGTGCGGCCGGTTGACCGCGAGCGCGAGGACCAGCGCGAGCGCGACGGTGACCGGCACCGTGCCCGCGAGGAACTCGAGGCTGTTGCGGAGGACCTGATGGAACACCGGGTCCGCGGCAAGGGTCAGATAGTTGCCGGCGCCGATGAACGTGTGGCTCCGGACCGTCGCCGTCGCCCGGTACAGGCTCAGTTCCGCTGACGTCAAAATCGGATAGTAGGTGAAGACCGCGAGAAACACGAGCGACGGCAGCAGAAAGAGGTACCCTTGAACGGCGCGCCGGCGGCGGTGCCCCGCCGCTCGAAGGCGGACCGCCGGCCGCACCGCGGCCGCGAGCGCGACGTCAGGATGAGCCACGGCGGATGGGCGCGCGCCTCGCCGCGCGGGGCGGGCCTACGCCGCCGCCGGTGCGACTGCCTCGGCGCGCTGCGCCACGGTTTCCTTAATACTTGGCCAGGAGCGCCGTCGCGTCGCGCTGCGCGCGGTCGAGTGCCGCCTGGGGGGTCAGGCGGCCGGACTGCGCCGCCTGAATCGCCGTGACCAGCATCGCGCCGATCTGGTCGACGTCGTGGATCGTCATCTGCTCGCCCGCGACCCGAAGCTGCAGCGTGGCGGTCAGCGCCTGCGGCACCTGCTGAAGGTACGCGGCGAACGCCGGCGTCGACAGTTCCGTCTTGCGGATCGGCACGTACCCCGTGCCGATGCTCCACCGCGCCGCCTGGACGGGGTTCGTCATCCAGGTGATGAATGTCCAGGCCGCCTGGACGTGATCCTGCGGCGTCTTGCTGAAGATGTAGAAGCTGCCGCCGCCGGTCGGGGCGCCGTACCGCTTGCCCGCCGGCATGAACCCCGCGTTCCACTCGAACTTAGCGTTCGTCCTGATAAAAGTCATGTTGCCTGTGGTCGAGTAGATCATCGCCGCCCGTTGCTGGATGAAGTCCTGCGGCGTCTGGCTCCAGAAGGCCACGCTGGTCGGTCCGGTCGGGTGCACCTTGTACTTGCTCTGCAGGTCGAGGATGAACTGCAGCGCCCCGACCGCTTCCGGCGAGTTGAACTTCACCCACTTGCCGGCCCGCGGGTCGAAAAAGTTGGCTCCCGCTTCGATCAAAAAGCCCTGGAAGACCCAGGGCGACGTGTCGGCGACGGGGGCCTCGACGCCCCACTGCGTGACCTGGCCGCCGGCGTCGCGAATCGTCAGTTTCTGCGCGTACTGTACAAGTTCGGTCCAGTCCTTCGGCGCCCGGCTCGGGTCGAGCCCCGCCTTGCGGAACAAGTCGCGATTGTAGTAGAAGATCGGCGTACTGCGCTGCCACGGGATGCTGTACACGTGGCCGCCGGACTGCGCGTTGAGGAGCAGCGCGCCGTAATAGTCGTCCAGCCACGCTTTGCCGCCGCTCTTGGCGACCAGGTCATCGAGCGGGATGATGGCCTCCCGGTCGAGGAGGGAGTACAGTTCCGGCGTGTCGAGCACCGCGACGTCGGGCGGTGTCCCCCCGAGCACCGCCGTCATGGCCTTGGCCATCGTCTCGACGTAGTTGCCGGCGAAGACCGGTTCGACCCGGATGCCCGGGTGCGACGCGTTGAAGTCGTTGACCATCGCGGTCATGAGCGCGTTGAGCGGTCCCGAGGCGCCGACCGGATAGTAGTACCGAAGCGACACCGCGCCCTGGGCGCCGGCCCCGCCGGCGCCGGCCGTGCCGATCAGAAGCAGCGCCGCCAGCAGCGCGTACCGCGCATGGCGTGTCATCGTGTCTCCCCTCCTCTTATGTCACAGTGCCTGTGGTCAGTGTCGAACGATGGCAACTGAGGGATGCCACTCTCGGGGAGAAGATCAATCCCTCCTTGCGGCTCGACCGCCTTGACAAGACTATCTCTCCCCGGGAGCGGCGCGGCATGC
>DATGHZ010000038.1:0-148347 GCA_035307565.1 bacterium
CGCTGGGAGGAAACCTACAACAACGTGCGGCCGCACCAGGCGCTCGGCTACCGCACTCCGAACGAGTACATTGCCCAATGGCAGGCGGCTCAGCGATGAAATTCGAGGCCAGTGTAGTCGGATCTACTGAACCCATTCACGGGGGTTGACAGACGCCTGGTATCGGCAGAAAATGATTGTTGAAAGCGCTGCCGGCATTCACGGGCCGGTTCCCAGGCCGCCGGCAGGACCCGAGGTAAGGAGGCGGACGGATGCGGGCAAGGACGCGTCGGTCACGTCGAAATACGGTTACCGCGGGGGAGCGGCCACCGAAGTAGTTCCGGAGCGGCGGACTGACGAGTTTTCCCGCCGCTCCTAAGAGAACCCCTCGTAGCCCTCCATAGAGGGGACGAGTCCCCACAAAGGCGACCTGTATGTCGCGGAGGCGGGAGCGAGGGTAGAGAGTTTCATCGCGAGGCCGGCGGCGCTTCGAGCGCCGTTGGCTTTCGCGTTTTCGGTCCGTTTTTGTCCCGAAGCAGGGGACGGGTGCCCGCGGCAGGGACGGTGTCCGCGCAGCCTGAACCGAGGCAGTGGTGACCTCCCTTTCCATACGCGCGCCGCGCGCATCCGCGGCGCTCCGCATCCTTGTTGTTACGACGCTCCAACAGGCCGGGCTGACCACCATCCGCTTCGGTCTCCCCGTACTGGCGCCGTTCTGGCGCGAGGCGCTCGGGCTTTCGCTCACACAAGTCGGAGTCTTGCTGGGCGCGTTCGATCTCGGCGCGCTGCTGCTATTCCTGCCCCTGGGACTTCTCGCGGACCGGTGGGGCGAGCGCGTCGTGCTCACCGCGGGCGCGCTCTACACCGCGGGGATGGCCGCGGCCGTCGCCGGCGCGCACAGCTTTGCCGCGCTGGCACTGCTGCTCGGCTTCGCAGGGCTCGGTTACGGTAGCGGCCAGACCGCCGGCGCGAAAGCCGTGGCCGCGGCGTTCGGCGCGCACGGCCGCGGGACGGCGATGGGTATCCGGCAATCCGGCCTTCCCCTCGGTGGCATGGTGGCGGCGCTCCTCGTCCCGGCGCTTGCCGGCGCCTTCGGCTGGCGCGCCGGCCTCTTCGGCGCGGCGGCCTTCTGCGGGCTGACCGGCCTGTTGTGTGGCGCCGGATTGCGAAACGGCGGCGGCGCTGGGACCTATGCGGACGGGACGCGCGGCGACGCTTGGCCGCCACCCGGCGGCGCGCTCGTCGCGCGGGTCCGAAGAATTCTGGCCGATGCTGGCATCCGCCGCACCAGCATTGTCGCCACACTGCTCGTGATCGGCCAATTTTGCTATCAAGGGTACTTGGCGCTCTACATGGTGGACCGGTTTGGGTGGAGCAAGCACGCGGCCGCGGCGCTGCTGCTCGCCGTCCACGGCGGCGGGGTCGCGGGACGGCTCGGATGGGGCGCGATCTCGGACCGGGTGCTCAGCGGCCGGCGCACGCCCGCCCTCACGTGGTGCGCGGCACTGTGCGCCGTCTTTCCGCTTGCGCTGATCGCGCTGCCGCGGCCGGTTCCCGTCCCGCTCGCGGCCGCGGTGGCCTGCGCGGGCGGCCTGCTGCTGCTCGGGTGGAACGGCCTCTACAGCACGCTGATCATGGAAGAGGCCGGCGCACACGAAACCGGCCTCGCGATGGGCATCAGCATGACGATGCTGTACGGGGCGACATTTGTGACGCCCCCGGTCTTCGGCTGGCTCGTCGAACGGACGTCGTACGCGGTAGGCTGGGCGGCGCTCATCGCGGCGCTCGCCGCGGGATACGCGGTTTCCCGCGCCGTCCCGGAGCCGCGCTCGGGCGCCGCGGGCTGACGCCGCGCACAGGAGACCCGTTCGCAACGGCGGAAATGTAGCGCACAGAGCGCGCGGCGCCGGCGTCACGCGGCGGGCCCAGTCCATGCGCGAAGGAGCGGCGTGATGCCACAGCCCGGCCGTCGGGTCGATTACTTCGGCATCGAGGAACTGCTGACCGAAGACGAGCGGCTCACGCGGGATACGATCGCCCGGCTGGTGGATAAGGAAGTGATTCCCCGGATCGGGCGGGCGTGGCTGGCCGGCGAATTTCCCCGAGACCTGATCGCGTCCCTCGGCGCGCTGCGGGTGTACGGCGCGAACCTGCCGCAAGAATACGGCTGCGCCGGCGTGAGCAACATGGCCTACGGGCTCATGATGCAGGAGCTCGAGCGCGGCGACAGCGGTGTGCGGTCGTTCGCGTCGGTGCAGGGCGCGCTCGTCATGTATCCGATTTACGAGTTCGGCAGCGAGGAGCAGCGGCGCCGCTGGCTGCCGGCGATGGCCGCCGGTGAGAAACTCGGCTGCTTCGGTCTGACGGAGCCGACCGCCGGCAGCGATCCCGCGGCCATGCAGACGCGGGCGCGCCGCCGCGCCGGCGGGTGGTCGCTGACCGGCACGAAAATGTGGATCACCAACGGATCGCTCGCCGACGTGGCGCTTATTTGGGCCAAGGACGACGCCGCCGTGATCCGTGGGTTTCTTGCCGATCCGCACGCGAAGGGGTTCAGCGTGCACGACATCCACACCAAGGCGTCGATGCGCGCGTCGGTGACGAGCGAACTCGTGCTCGAGGATGTCCCGGTGTCCGACGCCGACGTGCTGCCGCGCGCCACCGGCCTCGGCGCCGCGCTCCGCTGTCTCACCCAGGCCCGCTACGGGATCGCGTGGGGCGCCGTCGGGGCCGCGGTCGCGTGCTACGAGGAAGCGCTCGCCTACGCCAAAGAGCGTGTGGCCTTCGGCCGCCCCATCGCCGCGACGCAGCTCATGCAGGAACGCCTCGTCGATATGCTGACGGAGATTACCAAAGCGCAGCTCCTCGCCCACCACCTGGGGCGTCTCAAGGACGCCGGGACGCTCGGCTACACGCAGGTCAGCCTCGCCAAACGCAACAATGTGCGCGCCGCCCTCAACATCGCCCGCGCCGCCCGCAGCATCCTCGGCGGCTACGGCATCACGCTCGAGTACCACGCGATGCGCCACGCCGCCAATCTCGAGACCGTAGATACTTACGAGGGCACGTACGACGTGCACACGCTGATCCTAGGGCGGGACATCACCGGCTTCGATGCCTTCGGCGCCCCGGCCCCTGCGCCCGCGGAAGGCGTCGCGCCGCCGCAGGCCACGCGCGCCCGCCGTTGACCTCCGGCGCCGCCGTCGTCGGGTGAACCGCCCCGCGACGCCGGCGCGCCGAACGCTGTCTGACCGCGTCACGCTTGTGGCGGGACTGGCATACGGCTCCAACGGCGTGACGCTCGGGGTGGTCAGTTTCGCGCTCCTCGGCCTGCGAACGACATGGGGCCTTACCACCGCGCAAGCCAGCCTCGTCACCGCCGCCGTCGGCGCGGGCCAGTTGGTCGGCGGGATCTCCACGGGCTATGTCGCGGACGGCACCGGCCGGCGGGCCGCGTTCGGGTTGACGGTGGCGCTCAGCAGCACCGCGTCGGCGGCCGCGGCCGCGGCACCGTCGCTCGGTTGGCTCGTGGCCGCGATGTTCTTCATGGGCATTGGCTTCGGCGGCGTGACGCCGGTCGCCACCAGCCTGGTAAGCGAGTTCGCGCCTTCGGGACGGCGCGGGACCCTGCTCGGATGGACACAGGTGATCTGGGCGACGGGATGGGTGGTCGCGGGCGTGGGTGGTGTGGTGCTGGCCCAGAATCTCGGGTGGCGGGGGACCTTTGCCATCGGGGCCCTGCCGATCGCGCTTGCGCTCCTCGGGCCACGGTTCATCCCGGAATCGCCGCGGTTCTTGCTGGCGCACGGCCGGCGCGCGGAGGCGGAGGCCGTGGCGGCGGCACTCGGAAGACGCTACGGGATCACGGTCGACCTGCCCGAGCAGGAGCAGGCGGGCCCGGCATCGGTGGTTGCGCACCTGCGGGAACTGTGGGGCCCGCGCTTCCGGCGGCGGACGTTTTTGCTGTGGACCGTCTGGTTTACGATGATCGGCGCGTTTCAGGGACCGATCGTCTGGCTCCCCGCGATGCTCCAGGCCAGCGGCGCCCGGTATCCCGCCGTTGCGTCCCTTGTGGTGGCATTGATGATGCTCCCGACGACGATGGCGACGACGCTCACACTCGACCGGTTCGGGCGCAAGCCCGTGCTCGCGGCCGCCCTCGCGCTGGCCGCGGCCGGCGCCGCCGGCATCGCGCTGGCCCGCACCGAGACGGCCGTGGTCATCGGCGGCGGCGCGCTCGCGGGCGGTGTACTGGCCTCGTGGCCGGTAATCCTGGCCTATGCCGCGGAACTGCATCCCACGCGGATCCGTGCCACCGCGACCGGGTGGGCGTCCGCGGCCGGCCGCGCCGCGGGGATCGCGGCACCGCTGCTGCTCGCCGTGCTGATGCGTACCTGGACCAGTGGGCGTGTCGAGGCGCTCACGGTCGTTGCGCTCTCGCTGCTCGTGGCGATGGGCATCGTGTTGGTGTTCGGCGAAGAGACTGCCGGACGCGGGCTCGAAGAGATCGCCGAATACCGGGCCGGGGAAACGGTCTGAACCACTCGGCCGGACGAGATGTCCGCGCGGGCGGTTCTCACCGAAAGACAACGCGGCCGGGCGGCCGGCCATGGGAGGATACGAGCATGCGCAGCGCGTGGCGAAAGGCGTTCTCCGTAGGCCTGATTGTCGGCGTGCTGGCCGGCGCCGCGGGCACGGCGGCCGCCCAGGTGTCGATCGGCTCGCTCATCAAGCTCTTCGGCATCGGGTACGTCGTCAAACAGTTCGGGCCCCAGATCAACAACGGCATCAACACCCTCATGTTGAACAACAAAGTGCAGAACAAAGAGATGACCAAAGTCGTCCCGATCGTCAGCCTGGGCATTGGGGTCGGCGCGCGCGGCGGCGCCTACATCGGCGCGGTCCAGGTCCAAGGTCCCAAGGCGGCGCTCGACAAGGTGCAGGCGGTGGCGCAGCTTGAGGGATCCTTTATGAACCAGGTACGGCTGCGGGCGCTCGTGCCGGTGGACAGCCTTAATCCGCTGCCGGGCAATCTACATCGAGTCTACGGCGTCGGCGTGACTGCCCTCATCGACTTCCAGTTGTAACGGGGTTCCGCCTAGGCGCGGATCGCCCTCGTCGCGACTGTGCGGCGGCCGCGCTTCAGCGGCACGCCGCAGGCGGCGCAGTAGTGCTGCCTGGGATCGGCAATCCGAGTACCGCATTTCCAGCAGTCCGCGGCGACCTCGCTCCCGCACTCGGGGCACCGTGTGGGCATGGCAATGGCGGCGACACCCGCCGATGCCCAGTCGCACTCAGGATCGGCGCACACCAGGACGAGCAGCGCGGCCGCGGCCTCGCGGCGCGGCAGCACACGCTTCAACGGTACCCCGCAGGCCGCGCAGTAGGATGCGGTGACGTCCGCCACGGCCGCCCCGCACTTCCAACACTGGTACACCATCGCCGCGCCGCACTCGGCGCACGTATCGGGGAGCGCTTCAGGGCGCGCGGCCGTTGCGGATTGGGTGCAGTCGGGGCTCGAGCAGATCGCGAGGTGGAGAGCCATTGCCGATACCTCCCGGGACGTCTGGCCGACGCCGCCGGCACACCTGGGTTTCGGGCCGTGTTCGCGGCGACGGTAGAAACTCCTTCGTCCATCGAATGGTCGGTTCGGCCGCCCGCGCCGGAGGACGTCGTTGCGCGCCGGTTCTCTACATCGTACCACCCGACCCCGGGGTGCGCCGGTCGGACCGGTCGGACCCGGCGCCTTGGCCGCCGTTTGGCGTTTGTGCTATTCTCGGACTGCGCGCCCGTAGCTCAGCTGGATAGAGCGGCTGCCTTCGAAGCAGTAGGTCGGGGGTTCGAGTCCCTCCGGGCGCACCAAACATGGACGCGCCAGACGCCACGGCCGGCGCTGCGACTGGGCCGCGGTGAAAGGACCGGTCGTCGTGCCTGAGCGGTTTCACATCATTACACAGGGCTGTCAGATGAACGTCCGCGACTCCGCGGCGATGGCCGGTCTGCTGGCCCAATTGGGTTACGCCGAGGCCGACAGCCCCGCGGAGGCGGACATCATCATCCTCAATACTTGTACCGTGCGCGAAGGCGCGGAAGATCGCGCCTACGGGCGGCTGGGCGAACTCCGGTCGCTCAAGCACCGGCGTCCCGGGGTGCTGCTCGGCGTCGCCGGGTGTCTGGTCCAGCAAGAACGCGAGCGCGTGCTCGCGCGGGCGCCCTGGCTCGATCTCGTCTTTGGCGTGCACAACATTCACCGGCTGCCCGAGTTGGTGCGGGCGGCGCGGGACGGCTGCATGCCGGTCTACGAGGTGTGGGACCGGTCCGAGCGCGATCGGCCGCTGCCGATGCTGCCGTCGCAACCGTCCACCGGTGTCCGCGGCTTCGTGAACATCATCCACGGCTGCAACAAGTTTTGCACCTTCTGTATCGTGCCGTACGTCCGCGGCCGCGAGCGCAGCGTCCCGCCGGAGCAGGTCGTGGCGGAGGTCCGGTCGCTCGCCGCGCAGGCCGTCCGAGAGGTGACGCTGCTCGGACAGAACGTCGACAGCTACGGCCATGACCTCGTGCCCCGCCGCGATCTCGCCGGCCTGCTGGAGCTGGTCCACGAGATCGACGGCATCGAGCGGATCCGGTTCACGACGAGCCATCCCCGGGACATGACCCCCCGCCTCATCGACACCGTGGCCCGGTTGCCCAAGGCGTGCGAGCACGTCCATCTGCCGGTCCAGGCCGGAGACGACGAGATTCTCCGGCGCATGCACCGCGCCTACACCGTCGCGCAGTACCGCGCGACGGCCGAGCGGATCCGCGGTGTCATGCCGGAGGCCAGCCTCACCACCGACGTCATCGTGGGCTTCCCCGGTGAGACCGAAGAAGCGTTCGAGCGAACGCTGCGATTCGTTGAGGACCTGCGCTTCGATGCGGTCAACACGGCGATGTACTCCCCGCGGCAGGGCACGCCGGCCGCGGACTATGCGGATCAGGTCCCGGACGACGTGAAACGGCGGCGCCTGCAGGCCCTCAACCGGATGCAGGAGCGCATCGCCGCGGACATCAACCGCTCGTTGGTAGGTTCCGTACAAGAGATCCTGGTCGAAGAGCCGGGCCGCAAGGGCGGGGTGCTCGGCAGGACCCGCACGAACAAGATCGTCACGCTGGACGCCGGCGGCGGCTTGATCGGCCGCACGATCGGCGTGGAGATCCTCGAGGCCGGTTCGTGGGTGCTGCGCGGCCGGGTGGCCGCGGCGGCCCCGGGACTTCCGGCATAGCGCAACGCGCTCAATTCGCGACCAGGGCGTTATTCAGCGGCGACGCGGCGATTGCCCCGTCTGCGCGGTGTCTTCCGCGAGGACTCCCAATTGATACCGGCGCCCGTGGCCGCCCGCAGCCGGTCGGTCAACTGCGCCGCGTGGTGTTGAATGTGCCGCAGATTGATGATCTGGTGCTCGAGCTTGGAGAGGGGATACCAGCTGAATCCGCTGTGCGGGTTGCCGAGGTCGAGCGTGTCGACCGCGTTGTCCACGAGCCCGTCGCAGATACGCCAATATGCCAAAACGTCCGCCTTCGTATACGGCGGCTCGGCGCCGGGTGGCCTGCGGGGGCTGGGACGCCGCGGGCCGCTCCCAGGGTTGCGCGCGGTACGCTGAATTCCCCGCCGATGATGCGTCCAGGGGTGGAACGCCTGGAGATCCGGCTGTAGATACAGGTGCGTGTAGTACAGGGTGTGGTACGCGAGCCGCCAATAGGGATTCGCGTGGCCGTCGCCTGCCGTCCAGAGATGTTCCGGGCACCGCGTGATGGCCGCGCGCAGCATCGCGAGCGCGGCGTGATACTGGCTCTTCAGGATGGCCCGAAGGTTGTCTGTGGCACCGGCTGCGCTGCGTACCCGCTTGCCCGCAGTCGCCATGGCGCTACGTCCGCCGGTAAAACCACCGTTCCAAGTCGCCGCGAGGGATCCGGACCAGGGTAGGCCGTCCATGGAAGCACGAGTACGGGTCTTCGGCCTGGGCGAGATCTTCAAGCAGGGCCGCCATCGTCGCGTGATCGAGCCGGTCGCCGGCGCGCACCGCGGTGTGGCACGCCGTGGCGATGGCGAGCCGCTCTTCCAACTCGCGGCCGGCATGGTCGGAACGGTCGCCGGCGAGATCGGCCAGGCACGCGCGGAACAGCGCCGCCGCGTCGCGGCCCGCCGCGATCGCCGGGATCGCGGTGAGACGGACGGCGGCGCGCCCGAACGCTTCGAATTCAAACCCGAGACTTGCCAGCGCCGGTCGCACCTCCGAAACCAGGCGCTCTTCCGCGGGTGACAATTCGGCGACCGTCGGTGTGACCAGTCCCTGCGCTTGAACGCCGCCGGAGCGGCGGCGGGTGAGAAGGCGCTCATAGAGGACCCGCTCGTGCGCGGCGTGCTGGTCGATCAGAACGAGTTCCTCGCCGGACTCCCCCACGATGTAGGTCAACGCCAGCTGGCCCAGCACCCGAATGACCGGCCACCCAGGCGCCGCCGGGCCCGTTGTCCAGAGGTGCGCCGCGGTCACGCCGCGGTCAAGGCGAGCGGGGCCCGCCGCGCCATAGCCGCGGGGCGTCTCCTCGATCCGCGTCCCGAAGGGCGCCGCTCCGGCGCCATGGGCCGAGTCTGCGCCGGCCTGGCGCGCCGGACCCGCGACGGTGTGGAGGAGCGCGGCGCCGTGCAACACCCGCCGCGTCTCCCGCACGACGTCGTTGAACACGGCCCGCTCATCGGCGAACCGCACCTCGGCCTTCCGCGGGTGAATGTTGACGTCCAGCGACTCCTGCGGCACCCGCACGTGCAGGGCCGCCGCCGGCACGCGGCCGTCCGGAATGAGCGTATGGTAGGCTTGGTCGAGCGCGCGCGCGAGCATCGGACTCCGGACGGGCCGCCCGTTCACGAGCCACCACTGATGATTGCGCCTGGCCTGGGCGGCCTGCGGCGTCCCAAGAACGCCGGTGAGGGCTGTGGGACCGGACGCCTCGATCCGCAGGGTACGATCCGTAAACGACGGCCCGAGGACGCGGCGCGCCCGTTCCTCGAACGGCTCGGGGGGCATCCAGAGCACTTCGCGTCCCGCCTCGAGGAGGCGGATCGCGACGACCGGGGCCGCAAGCCCGAGCGCCTGCACCGTCTCCATGATGACCGCCGCTTCTCGCGCCGGGGACTTGAGGAACCGCTGACGGGCGGGCGTGTTGTAGAATAGATCTTCCACCGTGACGGTGGTACCTTCCGGGGCGGCCGCCGTCACGACGGCCTGCCCCACGCCGCCCGCGACGGTAAGGGTCGCCGCGGTATCCGCGGCGGCCGGGCGCGTCACGATCGTCACCCGGGCGATCGCGGCGATGCTTGGGAGCGCCTCGCCGCGGAAGCCGTAGGTGCGTACGCGGCGAAGATCGTCCGCCGACCGCAGCTTGCTCGTCGCAAAGCGCGCAAACGCGACCGCCAGCTCGTCGCGCGGGACACCGCACCCGTCGTCGCTGACGCGGATGAGCCGCGAGCCGGCCCCTTCGATCTCGACCGTGATGCGGCGCGCTCCGGCGTCGAGGCTGTTTTCAATCAATTCCTTGACGACGGAAGCGGGCCGCTCGATCACTTCACCCGCGGCGATCCGCTCCGCGGCGGCCGGAGGCAGTATTTCGATCCGAGGCCGCATCACCGCCGGGCGTGGGGAAGCGGCAGCACGAGTTGCTGCCCGCGCGACGGGCCGCGCCTCGGGCGGCGGCCGCTGCCCGACCTCCCGCCTTCGCGACCCGCCGCGGCGGCGCGTTCCAGCCCGCCCAGCACTTCGCGCGCGCGGCGGATCACGGCATCCGGAACACCGGCAAGCCGGGCGACGTGAATGCCGTACGACGATGCGGCCGCGCCGTCGCCGACGCGGTGGAGGAACACGACGTCGTGTCCCTCCTCGCGGACGAGGACCTGGACGTTGGCCACGCGGTCGAGCTGGGCGGCCAGTTCGGTCAGCTCGTGATAATGCGTCGCGAACAGCGTGCGGGCCCGCACCCGGTCGTGGAGGTCTTCCACCACCGCCCACGCCAGACTCATGCCGTCGTAGGTGCTGGTGCCCCGGCCCACCTCGTCGAGGATCACGAGGCTGCGGTCCGAGGCCTGCGTGAGGACGCGTGCCACCTCGATCATCTCCGACAGGAACGTGCTGCGCCCGGCGGCGAGGTCATCGGTCGCTCCGACCCGCGTGAAAATCCGGTCCACGAGGCCGATCGACGCCTCGCGGGCCGGCACGAAGCTGCCGAGCTGGGCCAGCACGACGAGCAGGGCGGTCTGCCGGATGTACGTGCTCTTGCCGCCGAAGTTCGGGCCCGTGACGATCAGCACGTCGCGGGCGCCGGACCCCAGCACGGCGTCGTTGGCCACAAAGCGCTCCGGCCCCAACGCCTGCTCGACGACCGGGTGGCGTCCCGCCGCGATGCGGATCTCGCGGCCCTCGGTTACCCGGGGCCGGACGTAGCTGTTGCGGACGGCGGCTTCGGCGAGCGCCGCGTAGACGTCGACCTCGGCGAGCGCGCGAGCGCACGCCTGCAGCGGTTCGGTTTCCGCGCGCACGGCGTCGCGCAGGCCGCAGAACACCTCGTACTCTCGCGCGTTGATGCGTTCCCGGTCGCTGAGAATCCGGGCCTCATGGTCTTTCATTTCCGCGGTGATGTAGCGCTCGGCCCCCGTAAGCGTGCCCTTGCGGACGTAGTCGGCGGGCACGAGAGTAGCCTGGGACTTTGCTACTTCAATGTAGTAGCCCATCACTTCGTTGAAGCCGACCTTGAGACCGCGGATGCCGGTGCGCCGCCGCTCCGCCGCTTCGCGGTCCGCCATCCATTCCTTCGACGCTTTCGCGCCCTCGCGGAGCGCATCGACGTCCGGGTCGAACCCGGACCGAATGAGGCCGCCCTCGCGGGCGGAGAGAGGCGGGGGACTAACCAGCGCCAGGCGCAGACGGTCGGCGAGTCCCGGCGGCGGCGCCAGCGCGGGCACGAGACGGCGCACGGCCGCGGCCGGGAGCGAGGCGGCGTCCGGAACCAGCGGCGGAATCGCGTCCAGCGCGTCGCGAAGACCGGCGAGATCGCGCGGCCCGCCCGCGTCGTGGCTCAACCGTCCGAGCAGCCGTTCCACATCCCCGAGCCGCCTGAGCGCCACGCGCACACGCTCGCGGATGCCGCCGGCGTCGACCAGCGCCTGCACCGCGTCCAGGCGCTCCTCGATGGGCGCCACGGCCGCGAGCGGCTGCGACAGCCACCGCCGGAGCAGGCGCCCTCCCATGGCCGTCTCGGTGAGGTCCAGAACGTCAAGCAGGGTGCGGCCGTCCCGCTCGCCGCGGCCGGCACTCCACAGGCCGAGCGCGCGGCGGGTCGCCTCGTCCAGAAGCAGTCCCTCCTCCAGCGACACGAGCCGGAGTCCCCGAAGATGCATGAGGGAGCCCCGGTGCGTGGCGGAGAGGTAGTGGACCAGCGCGCCGGCGGCCGCGGCGGCCGCCGGCGCGGCCTCGAGCCCGAACGCCTCCAACGTCGCCACGCCGAGATGAGTTCGCAGTTCACGCGCGGCGGCGCCGGAGTCGAACCGGCGCGCATCATACGGTGTGACGACCGCGGCCGTGCTCAGGCCGGCCGCATGAGTGCCGTCACAGCTGCCCTCACGGTCACCGGCGTCGGGGACGACGATTTCCCTCGGCCGCCACCGCGCGAGCGCCTCGTCGAGACGCCGAGGCGCGGCCCCCCGCGCGGCCAGAAACTCTCCGGTCGACACGTCCGCGAGGGCGATGCCCCACGCGTCTCCCTCGGTCACCGCCGCGGCGATGAAGTTATTCTCGCGGGCGCTGAGCAGATCGTCTTCGATCAGGGTGCCCGGCGTCACAACCCGCACGACCTCGCGGCGGACGAGGGTGCGCGTGTGGCGCGGGTCCTCGACTTGATCGCAGATCGCCACGCGGTGTCCCCGGTCGATGAGGCGGCGGAGATAGGCGGGGAGCGCGTGATGCGGGATGCCGCACATCGGGATTCGCCGGCCCTTCGCGACGGGCCGGCTGGTCAGCGTGAGCTGCAACTCGCGCGCCACCAACTGCGCGTCATCGGAAAATGCTTCGAAGAAATCGCCCAACCGGAAGAGGAGAATCGCCTGCGGGTGCTCGTCCTTGAGCGCCTGGTACTGGCGCATCATGGGGGTGAGCTCGGCCATCTGGTGTCACTTCGTCGCGCCGCTGGGGGGTCCTGTCCGTCTGCGCGGCGAAGAGGCGGCGGCGATGGACGACATTCAGCCCGCCGCCGCGGCTCCGAGACGCCGGCGGCGGCGCGGAGGACGCCGCCACCGGCGTGTGCACGGGGCGACCGCCGCCGGCGCGGCGGCCGGCACACCGAGCGCGACTCCGGACTCCGGTGCGGCAGCAGGTGCGGCCGTGCCGGCGGGCCGCGGCGCCGCCGCACGGTCTCACCCCGCAGCGCCGCCTCCACCGCGTCCCGCCGCGCGGGTGGCGGCTCCGCGATCAGCCCCAACGCCTCCGCCGGCAGCGGCCGTGTCCGCCGGCGAGGAGGCGGCTTTAGAGCGGACGCATCTCGAGCAGACGATGTTTCGCCTTGCACGCGAGCATGCCGAGGCCGCGGCCCGGAGCGCCTCGGCGGGGCCGCCGGACCGCGAGGGCGAACGCATGCACAGCCTGCTCAGCGTGCTGATGGCCTACTTCGCGGTGGAGGCGTTCATCAACATGGTGGGACAGGACCGTCTCGGCGGACGGTTTCGGCATTACGATCGCATGTCGCCCGAAGGTAAGTGGCTCGAAGTAACCCGCCTCGTCAGCAAGACCGGACGCACCTTCGAGGAGGAAGGGAAGGAACTTGCCGCGCTGTCGCGGCTGCGGTCCTGGCGCAACACGCTGACGCACTACAAGGGACGGTACGAAGACACCCAGGCCGGCCGGGAGACGCAGGTCGACGCGCTGTTGAGCGCCGAGAACGCGAAGCAGGCTGTGGAGACCGCCACGATGCTGTACCGCACGTTTTACGAATTCGACCGGCGGTCACCGCCCAGGCAGTTCGTGTGGCTCGACGACCGGGGGCCGGCCAAAGAGTCCTCCGGTCGGCCAGCGGCGGCGGCCGTCGCCGGCCCGGCGCCCGCGCCCCGGGTTGTGCCGTCCTCTCAAGCCGCGCCCGGGCGACGCCGCGGCGGGGGACGGCGGAGAGGCAACCGAGGAACATCCGCCGGTCCCGACGAACCGCGAGGATGAATATCCAACATCTGCGCTAAGAGTTCCAACAGCACGATCGCCGGCGAGGTCGTGCGGACTTCTCCGTTGTAGATATCGTAGTCTGTCTTTCTTCTTTTCGTAGGTCCGCCAATCTACCGGCCAGGAATGCTCCGTAGCCAGCGTAATTGGCACCGCGACACCGCCGTAGATTCGAGTCCGTCAGGGGAGGGTGGGACATGGGTAGGGGAGCCAACTGGGGGGGGAGCTGCTACTCCGTCAACGATAACTGCCACGGGCGTACAGACGGCGTCTCGACGAAACGCGGGATCGTGATGAAGCATCCTCACGTCTACGCGATTTATTGGGGCAGTTACTTTGAACGCGATCCGGGCCGGGCGGCCGTAAAGTTAATGGATAGATTCTTCAAAGACATCCTGAGCAGCAGCTTCATGAATGCCCTGCGCCAATATGGGGTGGAGGTGGAGCACGCGGCGTTTGTCGGCTCCAAGGTGGTCTCTGATCGAGCGCCGCAGACGCTGATCGATGAGGGCGTCAGCGCTCAGCTCAAAGCATGGTTCCGTGCCGAGACGGTGCCGGAGCCCCACAGGGGAGAGGAGCGGAACTGGCTGTATGTCATCTTCCTTCCCGAAGGGACGACGTTCGGAGGCGTCGAGCCGCCGCGATGCGCGTGCGGCGACCATGGGCACGGCGTTTACGGCGAAGCACCGGAGTACAAGCCCCTCTTCTGGGCGGTGATACAAGAGTGGCATAATCACGAACCCCTACCCAAGTCCGACCGCGAGTTCGTCGATTCATGCAGTTGGTGCGTGAGCCATGAGATGGTCGAGTCCTTCACCAATCCGGGCGGCGACGGCTACCAGACCGCCGACGGCTGCGAAATCGGGGACATCTGCGAATGCGCGAAAGGCTCCAACGACCAGAAAGCGCCGATCATCAAGGCCCCGATCCAGGTGGGCGACAACTGCTGGTATGTCGAGACATATTGGGACAACGAGAACAGCTCATGCTATCCGCTGCACATCGTTCCACGCGACCAGGCGCCCGTCCGATATTACGAACTCCCTGGCGAACGCGCGAGGTCACGTGGCTGAGGGGTCGCTCTGAGGCGACCGATGCTCGCCGGCTTGATACGCGGCGCCCCCGGGAGCGTGTGTCTGCAGCGCGTAGTCGACCGCGTGCTCCAGGGTCATCGAAGTGCCGTCCGCCCATGCCGCGGCGAACGCCTCGGGCGCGAGTCCCGCACGCGCGGCGGCGATGCTGCGGTCGTACTCCGCCCGGTCCGGAGGGCGAAGGAGGGCGCCGAGCAGCGTTAGTACTTCCTGCGCGGCGCCCAGCAAGCGCGCCGCGCGGTCGTGCCGTCCCTCGGCCGCTGCAACGCCTCCAAGGCCCGCCAGATATTCGGCGATGCCCAGTTTGTACATCAGTTGCCGGGCCAAGCTAAGCGCCTCGCCAAAGAGCGAGGCGGCGCGGGCCGCGTCCCCCAGGTACAACGCGACGTGCCCAAGGTTGCCGAGTGTAATGGCGATCGTACGGGCGTCCTGCAATTCCCGCGACAGGGCAAGACTCTCCTCGTATGACCGTCGCGCCGTTTCATAGTCTTCCTGGCAGCGGGCGACTTCACCGATAGAGTTGAGGCACACCGCTAGACGCCGCTTGTCGCCGGCCTGCCGGCCGAGCGACAAACTCTCCGCGAGCAGGGCCTGTGCCGGGTCGTACCGGCCCTGACTTTCCGCGATCATGGCCAGCGCATAGAGTGCTTGAGCCGCGCCGGACACGTCGCCCAGCGCCCGGAACGCGGCGAGGCTCTGTGTGCAGAGTCCCGCGCCGCTGTCGTAATCCCCCTGGCGGCACGCCAGGAGCCCGGCCGCCGCCAGCGCCTTGGCGCGTAGTGACGGCGACGCGTCTGGATTCCCGGCAAGGGCCGCCTCCAGCCACGTGCGTCCTTCGCTGACGTGCCCTCGCACATACCAGAACTGCGAGAGCGCCCGGGCCAGGCGCAGGCCGTCCTGCCGGCAGCGCGGTTCCGCCGCGCTCCATCCCAACGCGGTGCGGAGGTTGTCGTGTTCCGCCTCGAGGCGCTTCAGCCACGCCGTTTGTTCCGCGCCGGTCAACTCCGGCTCCGCCCTCTCCGCCAAACTCAGGTACCGGTTGAGGTGGCGCATCCGCAGGTCCGCCGCGTCGCCCGACTGCTGCAATTTCTCGGCACTGTACTCCCGTACCGTGTCCAGAAGACGATAGCGAAAGTCCGCTTCCTGCGCATCGACGAGGACAAGCGACTTAAACACCAGTTGTCCGAGAAGGTCCAGAATATCCCTCGCTTCGAGTCCATCCCCCGCGCAGACCGCTTCTGCGTCCTCCAGCGTCCAACCGCCCGCGAACACCGACAGCCGGCTCAGCAGCCTGCGTTCATGCGGAGAAAGGAGGTCGTAGCTCCAGTCGAGGGCGCCGCGGAGGGTTTGCTGGCGCGGAGACACGGTCCGCCCTCCGCCGGACAGAATTTGGAACCGCTCGTCGAGCCGCGCCGCGATCTGCTCGACGGACATCGTCCGCATTCGCGCGGCGGCAAGCTCGATGGCGAGCGGGATCCCTTCCAGCCTGCGGCAGATTGCGGCAACCGTCGAGGCGTTGCGGTGCGTCAAGCCGAACTCGCGCTGGGCCGCGGCCGCCCGCTCGAGAAACAACTCGATGCCTTCGTAGTGCCTTAGTTGCTCAGGCGAGTGGGTCGACCGCGCATCGGGAAGCGACAAGAACGGCACGGGCCATACGGCTTCGCCGGGCACGCCGAGCGGTTCCCGGCTGGTCGTGAGAATGTGCACGTTTGGACATGCACGCGTGATGGCCTCCGTTACTTCCGCGCACGCGGCGATCACGTGCTCGCAATTGTCCACCACGAGCAGCAGTTGTTTCGCCCGGAGGTAATCCAGCAGCGTCGCCAAGAGCGGCCGTCCCGGCACTTCGCGGAGGCTCAGGGCGGCGGCCAGCGTCTGGAGCACAAATTCTGGGTTGGTGAGCGCGGCCAATGCCACCAGCCAGACACCATCCGGGCGGCCGTCCACTTCCTCGACGGCAAGCCGCAGCGCGAGCCGGGTTTTGCCCACCCCACCCGGGCCGGTCAGCGTCAGAAGGCGGCGCTCACGAAGGAGGTGTCTCAGCTCCGTGATCTCGTGCGCCCGGCCCACGAAGCTGGTCAACTGGAGCGGTAGGTTGTGAGGCCGCGCATCCAACGACCGCAGAGGCGGAAACTCCGCCGGCAGGTCGGGCGCGATCACCTGGAAGAGACGGTCGGCGTGCGAGAGGTCCTTGAGCCGATGCTCGCCGAGATCGCGAAGCGTCACACCCTCCGGCAGATCCCGGTTCACGAGGGCGCGAACCGCCTCGGAGACCAGGATTTGGCCGCCGTGCCCGGCGGCGCAGATGCGGGCTGTCCGGTGAACGTCCAACCCCTCGTATCCGGTGTTCACGACATCCGCTTCACCAGTGTGCAGCCCCATACGAAGCAGCACGGCGGCTCCGCCGGGCCACGGATGGACCAGGATACGCCGTTGAGCCGTGATCGCGGCCGACACCGCGTCGCGGGCGCTCGTGAACGCGGCGAAGATTGCGTCGCCGCCCGTGCTGACTTCCCGGCCTCCCCGGTCCTCCACGGCCGCGCGCACGATCCGGCGACATTCCACCAAGGCGTCCGTGTAGGCGTCCTTGAGCTGGTGGATGAGTCTGGTCGAGCCTTCGATGTCTGTGAGGAGGAAGGTAACGGTCCCGCTCGGCAGATCTGGCATATGGCCACCCGGCGGCGGAAACCGAGCCGCCAATCTTCGCGCCTGCGGTTCGGCGGGTGACGAGTCTTTCCTTCGTCGACCCGGCCGTCTGGTTGTAACATAGACGCGATGCAGGGCATCGGTCCGGGCAGGCTGGTCATCGTCGCGGGCCCCACTGCGACGGGCAAGACACAGGCCGCCATCGCACTTGCCGGGCGGTTGAACGCCGAGATCGTCTGCGCCGACTCGCGTACCGTCTACCGCGGACTGGACACCGGCACGGCGAAACCTACGCTCCGCGACCGCGCCACCGTCCCGCACCACCTGCTCGACGTCGCGGATCCGGGCGAGCCGTTCACGCTCGCAGACTATCAACGGCTCGCCCTCGAGGCCATCGACGGGATTCACGATCGCGGACGGATTGCGATTCTGACGGGGGGTACCGGACTGTACATCCGGGCGGTAGTCGATCGGATCGCCGTGCCCGCCGCCGCACCCGACTGGGATCTGCGGGAGCGGCTCGCGGTCGAGGAACGGCGCGGAGGGCCGGGCACGCTGCACCGCCGCCTGCACGAGATCGATCCCGCCGCGGCGGCGCGCATTCACCCCCGCAACGTCCGGCGCGTCATTCGGGCGCTCGAGGTCTACGAGGCCACCGGCCGCACGATCTCGGCGTTCCAAGCCGAGGTGCGAGGCGGCCGGTGGGCGGCGGGGCGGGAGGAGGGCGAAGTACGTATGGTCGCGCTCACAGTCGACCGCGAACGCCTCTACGAACGCCTCGATCGGCGCATCGACGCACAGCTCGCGGCCGGCCTGGTCGAAGAGGTCCGCACGCTGCTGCGCGCGGGTTACGATCGGTCGTTCCCCGCCCTCCAGGGCCTCGGGTACAAAGAGATCGCGGAGCACCTCGAGGGCGAGGCCAGTCTGGAGGCGGCCGTCGCGGAGTTCCGGCGCAATTCGCGCCGGTACGCGAAGCGGCAGTGGACGTGGTTCCGCGCGGATCCACGGTACCGGTGGATCGATGCCGGCGACGAGCCGCCCGAGCGCGTGGCATCGCGCATCGTCGATGCGCCGCACGCCTCGATTCCCTCGAACGATTCCGCGGGCTCCGTGCTATGATGGCGGCAGACATCGGAGGTGGCTAATGCGCATCGCGCGCCGGATGGAACGGATTCCGCCGTACCTCTTCGCGGACATCGACAAGAAGCGGGCCGCGCTGCGCGCCCGCGGGGTCGACGTCATCAACATCTCAATCGGCGATCCGGATCTGCCGACGCCCGACCACATCGTGGACGCGCTGACCCGCGCCGCCCGCGACCCGCGCACGCACGTCTATCCGCCGTACGAGGGCACCCGCGAGTTCCGGGAAGCCGTCGCGGCGTGGTACACGCGCCGCTTCGGCGTGTCGTTTGATCCCGGAGGCGAAGTGCTCGCGCTCATCGGCTCGAAGGAGGGACTCGCGCACGTGCCGTGGGTGTTCGTCGATCCCGGCGACGTGGCCCTCGTGAGCGATCCGGGATATCCGGTCTACGCCGTCGCGACGCGCATGGCCGACGGCGAGGTTTATCCCGTCGCGATGACCCGCGAACAGGGTTGGGTGCCGGATCTCGCGGCGATTCCGGAAACCGTGCTCCGCCGGGCTCGCGTGTTCTTCTTGAACTATCCGAACAACCCCACGGGCGCGGTCGTGGACATGGCCTTCTTCGGCCGCGCCGTGGAACTCGCGCGGCGGTGGAATATTCTTCTCGTCCACGACAACACGTACTCCGAGATCGCCTACGACGGGTACCGGCCGCCTAGTCTGCTTCAGGTGCCCGGGGCCAAGGACGTCGCGATCGAATTCCATTCGCTCAGCAAGACGTTCTGCATGACGGGCTGGCGCATGGGATTCGTTGTCGGCAACAGGGACGCGGTTCAGGCGCTCGCGGCGCTCAAGACGAACATCGACAGCGGGCAGTGGGTCGCCATCCAGGATGCCGCGGTCGCCGGCCTCACGGGTTCAGAGACACCGATCCGCGAACGTGTCGCGATCTGGCAGCGGCGGCGCGACGCCGTGGTACGGGGCCTGCGCGAGGCCGGCCTCGATGCGCCCCTGCCGCGCGCCACCTTCTATCTATGGGTCCCGGTCCCGCGAGGGTTCACCTCCGTCTCCTTCACCACCGAACTGCTTGAACATACGGGGGTCGTCGTGACGCCGGGCACCGGCTACGGCGCGCACGGTGAAGGGTATGTGCGGATCTCGCTGACGGCGCCCGACGCCCGCCTCGAAGAGGCGGTGCGCCGGATCGGCGATCACCTCCGGGCCGCCTCCTCCAGTGCGGGGACCTCCGGCCGGAAGGTTCCTGACAGGGGAGAAGCGCCGGCGTCGCCCCGGTAACCGGCCCCGTCGATGCGCACCACCGGTATGCCGCTCGGCCACAAACTCCGCCGCGGGCTCGCGGCCGGCGCCCCCTCGGAGCACCACGAGCCGGTGCCGGCCGACGGGATGCCGCGGACGGGCCCGGAGCGCGCCATCCTCGTCGGCATGGTCGGGCCGCGCGAAGACGAGGGCGCCGAGCCGCTCCAGGAACTCGCCCGCCTCGCCGACACGGCGGGCGCCCAGGTCGCGGGCCTCGTCGTGCAGCGCCTGAACCGGCCTCATCCGGCCACCGCGGTCGGGGCCGGCAAAGTAGACGAAATTCGCTCCCGCGTGCGGTCCGCCGGGGCAGACGTCGTGATCTTCGACGCCGATCTCACGCCGGCGCAGCAGCGCAACCTCGAGCGCGCGCTCGAGACCAAAGTCCTCGATCGGACCGCGCTCGTGCTCGACATCTTCGCGCAGCGCGCGCGCAGCCGGGAGGGCCGGCTCCAGGTGGAGCTGGCGCAGATGACCTATCTCCTGCCGCGGCTCGCGGGCCGCGGCGTCCTGCTGTCGCGTCTCGGCGGCGGTATTGGCACCCGGGGCCCGGGCGAAACGAAACTGGAGGTCGACCGCCGGCGGATCCGCACGCGCATCACCGCGCTGGGGCGCGAAATCGACGCGCTCCGGCGGCACCGCCAGCGCGAGCGGCAGTCGCGCAAGGACGCGGCCCTGCCGGTGGCGGTGCTCGTCGGCTACACAAACGCCGGCAAGTCCACGCTGCTCAATGCGCTCACGCGCGCCCACGTCCTGACCGCCGACAAATTGTTCGCGACCCTCGATCCGACCACGCGGCGCGTCGCCCTGCCGGACCGCCGCACGCTGCTGCTCGTCGACACGGTCGGGTTCATCCAGAAGCTGCCGCACGAGCTGGTGGCGGCGTTCCGCGCCACGCTGGAAGAGGTGACCGAGGCCGACCTGCTGATCCACGTCATCGACGCGAGCCATCCGTACTGGACGGCGCAGCGCGCCGCGGTGGAGCAGGTGCTGCGCGAGTTGGGCGCGGGCAGCACGCCGCGCGTGACGGTGCTCAATAAGGCCGACCGGCTGTCGACCGAAGCGCTGCGGGACGTGACGGCGGAAGAGCCGGAGGGAATCCCGGTGTCGGCCGTCCGCGGCGTCGGTCTGGCGAACCTGCTTCGGCGCATCGCGGTCGCGCTGCCCGGTCCGATGGAGCGCGTCCGGCTTGTGATTCCGTACCACCGCGCGGGAGTGCTCTCGCGGCTGTATGATGCCGGACGGGTGGTGCGGCGCGAGGACGGCGACGCGGGCATCGTGGTAGAAGCGGACGTGCCGGCGGCCGGGGTGGGGCCGTTTCGGCCCTACCTCGACGGCGGCGCGGCGGCGCGGACGGCGCACTGACTGCCGCCGCCGGTCTGCGCGGCCGCGCGCGGCGGTCTAGGAGAGGCGGCGGATCAACGCGACGGCTTTGCCGATGACGGTGACTTCGCGGGTGATGATGGGCGACATCGACGGGTTCTCGGGCTGGAGCCGGACGTGATCCCGCTCCTTGTAGAACCGTTTCACCGTCGCCTCGTCGCCGAGCAGCGCCGCCACGATTTCGCCGTTCGAGGCGGTGGGCTGCGGCCGGATGACGACGAAGTCGCCGTCGTAGATGCCGGCGTCGATCATGCTGTCGCCGCGCACCCGCAGAATGAAGGCGCCGTCCTCGCGCACGAAGTCGCGGGGCAGGGGAAACACGTCCTCAATATTCTCTTCGGCCAGCAGCGGCGAGCCGGCCGCGATCCGGCCCACCACCGGGACGTTGATCATCCGCTTGGGGGGTTGGCTGGCCCCGTCCTTCAGGATCTCGATCGCGCGCGGCTTGCTGGGATCCCGCCGGATGTAGCCTTTCTTTTCGAGCGCGGCGAGGTGGCTGTGCACGGTGGAGCTGCTGGTGAGCCCGAGTGCGGCGCCGATCTCGCGAACCGACGGAGGGTAGCCCTTCCGCTGCATGCTGTCCAGCAGATAACCGAGAATCTCGCGTTGGCGTTTCGTCAGGACCCGGCCCACGCGTTGCCTCCCTCAGGTCGTATGGCGGACAGTGTCTGCGGTGAGTGGCCGGATTATAGCACAGAACCCCCGGCCATGCAAACACCTGTTCGCTTCAACATAAAGGCCCGCGGCAGCCGCAGCGCCTGTGGCGCCCTACAGCAGTGCGCCGCCGTCGACGATGAGGACTTGGCCGGTAAGGAAGTTGTCTGCGGTGGCGAAAGCGACGGCGATTTGGGCGATGTCGTCGGGACGGCCGATGCGCTTCGCGGGAAACCGCGCCGCGCGCGCCGCGTTCTCGGCTTCGTGGCCGCCGTGCCAACGGGTCTCGATGAGCCCGGGCGCGATCGCATTGACCGTGATCGCGGGGGCGAGCGCGCGCGCCAGCGACAGCGTCATGGTGTGAATCGCCGCTTTGCTGGCGGCATAGGCGATGGAACTGCCGTTGCCGCGGACGCCGGCAACCGAGCCGATGTTGATGATCCGGCCGCCGTCACGCATGGCGCGCGCCGCTGCGCGGCAGCAGTAAAAGGTGCCTTTGACGTTCACGGCCAGGATGCGGTCCCACACCTCGGCGGTGAGGGCGTCGAGATCGCGGTGGTCGATGAAGCGGGTTGTGCCGGCGTTGTTGACGAGGATGTCGAGGCGCCCGAAATCGCGCGTCACGCGGCCGATCATCTCGTTCACGCCGCGGTCGTCCGCGATGTCACAGGCTACCGTGATGGCCCGCCGGCCGCGCGACGCGATCTCCGACGCGGTCTCCTCGGCATCGCCGCGGGACCGGCTGTAATTCACCGCGACGGCCGCCCCTTCGGCGGCGAGCGCGATGGACGTGGCCCGGCCGATACCGGTGCCGCCGCCCGTCACCAACGCCACCTTTCCGTCGAGCCGTCCCCCCATGGCACCGCTACATACGGGACCGCGGCGGCCGCTTCCTCCGCATGACGCCGGGCAGCAGCGGTTCCGGCCCGCGGCCGCGCGCCGGCGGTGCGAACCGCAAGGCCGCCCGCCCTACGGACAATGCTTCCGGCGCGGCGGCGAAGCCGGCCTCCGCGCACAATCGGGTCGCCGCGCCGGGGCCGTTTCCTCGACTGCGGCCGCTGGACCTCATCGCGGCGGAGTGGAACGGGGAGCGCGTCGTCTGTGCCCGGGACTACGAAGGCCTGCTCGATGGGCCGGTCATCGTGCCGCTGCCCGTCATGCTGGTCGGGCTGCTGCTGGATGGCCGTCGCGACGCGCGTGCCGTGCAGGTCGAATACGCACGCCTGAGCGGCGGGATGTTGTTGCGGTCGGAGGATCTCGAGCACATCGTCCAAGACCTCGATGCGCACGGATTGCTCGACAGCCCGGCCCTTACGGCGCGGCGGCGCGCGGTGGCCGACGCCTACCGCGCCGCGCCGCATCGCGTGATGGCGCATGCCGGCACCGGATATCCCGCCGACCCCGAGGTCTGCGCGGCGTCGCTGGCGCGCTACCTGGAAGGGACCCGCGCGGGCGACGGCGCGAACCCCGCGGCATGGCCGCGCGGTATCCTTGCGCCGCACATTGACTTCGGCCGGGGCGGGCTGATGTACGGACGCGCGTACGCGTCCCTTTCGCGCCTGCCGGGCGGCGTCTGTGTCATGGTGGTTGGCGTCGCCCATGCGGGCTCGGCGGCGCCCTATGTGCTGACATCCAAGGGCTTCGAGACGCCGTTCGGGATCGTTGACGTCGACCGGCCGCTGCTCGATGCCGTCGTGCGCCGCGTGCCGTTCGACCCACTGGCCGAGGAGCCCGTGCACCGCGGTGAGCATTCAATCGAATTTCAGGTGCTGTGGCTGGCACATCTGCTCCGCGGCCGTCCCTTCACCGTGCTGCCGGTATTGACGGGGCCGCTGGATGCCTGGGTAACCAACGGCAGCCCGGCCGTGGTCCCGGAGATCGATGCGTTCGTCGCAGCGATGCGGGAGGCGATCGCGGAGGCGAACCGGCCGGTGTGTATCGTGGGCGGCGTCGATCTCAGCCACGTCGGTCCGCGGTTCGGCGACGAGGAGCCTGTGGGCGCGGCGCTGGCCCGGCGGGCCTCCGACGCGGACCGGGCGGCGCTTCGCCACGTCGAGGCGGGAGATGCGGAAGGGTGGTGGCGGGCGGTGGCACAGGACGGCAACCGCTGCCACGTGTGCGGCCTTGGTGCGATCTACACGGTGCTGCGGTTACTCGCGCCGGTGAAGGGCCGCGTGCTTGGCTATGATCAGGGCGTCGACCCGGCCGGCGGGCTCGTCGGTTTCTCCGCGGTCCTCTTCGAGTAGTAGACGTTGCTTATGATCTGCCAGATGGTCATCGACGTCTGCGGCGAGTTATCGGCACGGAACGGCCTCCGCTTCGACGATTACACCGAGGCTGTCCGGAACTTAGAGGCGCTGGCGGGATTTCCCGGCGACGTGGTCGCGGTATTGTCGCGGCTGCCCGGTTTCCGCACCGTCATCGTAGACGAGTACGTCACTATTGATAACGCCCGCGTATTGCGTGCGCTCCACGAAATGGAGCCGATCGAGGCCTTCGTCCGGCTGGCGGCGGCGCGGGAGCACGATCCCGATAGGCGAACACGGGGACTGGTGCTTCGCAGATGACACCGCGGAGGAGTGACGTGACGGACCTGGGTCGTTACATTCTCGAGGAGTGGGCGGAAGAGTACCGCGAAGGCCGGGTGGGCCGGCGGGAGTTCTTTCGTCGAGTAACGGTCTTCGCCGGCGGTGCGGCGCGAGGGTTGGCGCTGTTGACGACGCTCGGCGTCGCGGCTTCTGCCGAGGAGGTTGCCGCCGCGGCCGGCACAGCGCCGCCGCGCTCCCTGCTCGCGGCCGCACCTGTGGTGCCGCCGGATGACCCGTCGCTCGAGACGCGCACGGTCTCGTTCCCCGGCATGGCGCCGGGCCCGCAGACCGTGTTCGGCTACCTCGCGCAGCCGAAGGGCGCCTCCCGCGCGCCCGCCGTGGTCGTGATTCACGAGAACCGGGGCCTGCTCGATCATTTCAGGGATGTGGCGCGCCGCCTCGCCAAGGTCGGTTACGTCGCGCTCGCGCCGGACTTGCTGTCGGGCTCCGGGGGAACCGACAAGATCTCCGATCCGGCTCAGGTATCGACAGTGTTGGCCCAGACGGCGCCCGAGCAACTGGTCTCCATGCCCGCGGCGGCCGTGCGATATCTGGGGTCTCTGCCTGCCGTTCGGGCGGACCGGATCGGTGCGATGGGATTTTGCTTCGGCGGCGGGGTGACGTGGCGGCTTACGACGCAGGTGCCGGAGTTGCGCGCCGCCGCGCCGTTCTACGGCAGCAATCCGCCGCTCGACGACGTGCCGAAGATCCGGGCGGCGGTGCTCGCCTTCTACGGCGCGCTCGATTCACGCATCGATGCGGGCATTCCCGCCATTCGCGACGCGCTCGATCGCGCCCATGCCGTCTACCAGGTGGTGGTCGAGCCTGGCGCCGGCCACGCGTTCTTCAACGACACCGGCGCGGGCTACAACGCCGCCGCGGCGCAGGACGCCTGGACGCGGCTGCAGACGTGGTTCGGCCGGTACCTCAAGACGTAGGGCGCCGCAGGTCGGGATTCCAAGACACGGTTTCCCCGCGTGATCGCGGTCACGACGGCACCGCACTGACCGCATGTCAACGACACACGCGCCGGCTCGTCCACCGTCGGAGGCACGGATAGCGCGCCGATGAACGGCCGGGACGCGATCCTGGCGGTGGTCACCTCGGTGATTTGGGGCTGCGCCTTCGTCGCGATCAAGTTCGGCCTAGCCAGCTTTTCCGCCCCAGAACTGACCGCGCTTCGATTCCTCATCGCGTGTCTGGCCGTGTTCGTGGTACCCAGGCCGAAGGTGGCATGGTCCTCAATCATCCTCATCGGCCTCACCCTTTTCACAGGACAGTTCCTGTTGTTGTTCTTCGCCTACACTCGGGGGCTGCCCGCAGGAGTCGCCTCGGTAACCCAACAGACGCAGGCGTTCTTCACCGTCCTGCTGGCCGCCGCGTTCCTGCACGACATCCCGACGGGAAGGCAAATTCTCGGGATGGCGGTTGCGTTCGCCGGCCTCGCGCTCGTCGGATTGACCCTAGGATCGGATCTGACATTCTCGGGGCTCGGGCTGGGACTCGCCGGCGCGTTCAGTTGGGCACTGGGCAACGTGCTGGTGAAACGCACGACCGGGGTCCCGGCGTTTCCGCTGATCGTGTGGGCCAGCCTGATTCCGCCGCTCCCGGCCGCTCTCGTGTCGGCGATCCTCGACCACCACGTGCCGGTGCTGACGGCACTGACCCACGCCTCATGGATCAGCATTGGGGCGGCGGTCTATCTCGGAACGATGGCCACCATCGTCGCCTATGCGATCTGACGGTCAGGTCTGCCGAAAACTAGGCGGCGCTCCAAGGGAGGCGGGTATGGAAATCCTCGACCTGAAACGTGCGCAAGAGTTCTACCCCGCGCACCATATTCAGAAAACCCTGGCCGAGTCTCCACGGTGCAGTATCAGCATCGCATGCTGGGAACCTGGGCAGATCTCGCCGATCCACGCACATCCCGCCGCGGACGAGATCTATCACGTCTTACTCGTGTTCGAGCGGTGGCCTGAGGTTTGAGCGTATCGCGGGCGCGAAGGTGCGTGTGCCGGCGCGGGGGCCGGCTCTGCCGGACCGGAACCTTGAGGGTGCCGCGCTAGGCCGTCGGGAGGCTGCCCGCGGCCCGGTCCACGGCGCGGTCCAGGGCCTCGATCGTCCGCGCGATCTCCGCGTCGCCGTGGGCGATGCTGATGAACCCGCCGCTGCCGAAGATGTGAACGCCCTCGATCAGCATGGCCAGCGCCAGGTCTGTGTAGGCCGGCGTCGAGCGCTGGGTTTTGAGGTCCTCCGGACTGAGCGCCGCGATGGACGACGGATCCCCGGGGCGGAGGCGCGCGTCGAAGGCGAGATGGTAGCCCGACGACTCTCCGTAGGCGATGCCCCGCACGCCGCGGCGGGCGAAGACCGCGTTGATCGAATCACGCAGCGCGGCCGCGGTGCGGTCGCAGCGCTCCTGCACCGTGCCGTCCCGCACGATGTCGAGGCACGCCACGCCGGCGGCCGCGGACAGCGGATTCGCGTTGAAGGTGCCCGGATGCCGGAGTTTGCGGCGGGACCCGCCGGTCAGCGCGATCAGTTCCAGGAGATCGCGCCGTCCGGCCACGGCGCCGCCCGGCAGGCCGCCCGCGAGGATCTTCGCCAGCGTGGTGAGGTCGGCGCGGATGCCGGCCAACTGCTGCACGCCGCCCGGCGACCACCGGAAACCTGTGATGACCTCGTCGACGATGAGGAAGACGTCGTGGGCCGCGGTCACCTCGTCCAGGCCCCGAAGGAATTCAAGCGGCAGCGGCACCGAGCCGAACGACGCCCCGCTCGGCTCCAGGATGACGGCTGCCACGTCGCGGTCGTGCCGCAGCGTTTCGTCGACCGACCCGAGGTCGGGCGGCAGCACGATCGTGTCGGCGGCCACGGCCGGCGTGACGCCCGGCGGCACTTCATCGTACGGCGGCTGAAGGCCCGGCGACACCGCGTCGTGCCAGCCGTGGAAGTGCCCGCGGAACTTGATGAGCTTCGTCCGTCCGCTGGCGGCCCGCGTCACGCGGAGCGCCAGCAGGGTGGCCTCCGTGCCGGAACTTGTAAAGCGCACCATTTCCGCGCCGGGGACCAGCCGCGTGATGCGGTCGGCCCAGTCCAGCTCGCCTTCGTGGTTGGCGCCGTAATGCGTGCCGAGGCCCACCTGCCGCCGCACCGCTTCGACGACCGCCGGATGGGCGTGCCCCAGAATCAGGGCGCCGTGTCCCATTGCGTAGTCGATGTACTCGTGTCCGTCGACATCCCGCTTGCGGGCGCCTTCGGCACGGGCAATGTACGGCAGGAACGGCGCAAACTGGCGTGATTCATGCGTGGTGCCGCCGGGGAGCACACCGCCGGCGCGCTCGAAGAGCGCGCGGGACCGCGGCCTCGCCGCGGTATACTCGGCGGTCAGATCGGTCGGCAGGACTTTTGTGTCGGCCATTCCGGCATACTCCTCGCCATGATCGGATGAAGCCGTCCTGACGGAAAGTGTAACAAGAAGTATTTGTCCCGCCTGCTCTGGAATCCCTCGTCCGTCGTCGGCGGAGGAGGGGGCGTTCCATGGATTATGCATCGTTGTTCCGGCTGGACGGCCGGATCGCGCTGGTGGTCGGCGCCGCGTCGGGCATCGGGCAGGCCTCGGCGCTCGCGCTCGCGGCGCTCGGCGCGGAGGTCCTCTGCGCGGACATCGACCGCGCGGGGGCAGAGGCGACCGCCCGACTGATCCGCGACGCCGGCGGCCGGGCCGGCGCCGACCGGGTCGACGTGAGCCGGGAGGACGACGTCGTCCGACTGTTCTCAGCGATGGCGGAGCGCCACCCGTCGCTGGACGTCTGCGTCGTGACGCCGGCGGTGAACGTCCGGAAACCGGTGCTGCGCTACACGGCCGAGGATCTCGACCGCGTCGTCGGCGTCAACCTGAAGGGCACGTTCTACGTTCTGCGTGAGGCCGGGCGGCGCATGGCCGACCAGGGGCGCGGCAGCATCATCGCGTTCGCGTCGATCCGGGCGGTGCAGGTCGAGCCCGGCCAGAGCGTCTACTCGGCCACCAAGGCCGGCATCGCGCAGCTCTGCCGCACACTCGCGGCGGAACTCGGCCCGCGCGGCGTGCGTGTCAACGCGGTTGCGCCCGGCGTCGTGGACACGCCCCTCACCCGGCAGATCAAAACGGACGAAGCATGGTACCGTGCCTACGCGGACCGGAACGCTCTCGGGCGCTGGGCGTCGGCGGACGAGATCGCAGCACCGGTCGCGTTCTTGGCGTCCGAGGCCGCGAGTTACATCACAGGGTCGGTCCTGTTTGTCGACGGCGGCTGGACCGCAATTGACGGCCGGTACACACCGCCGCTGTAGGGGATGAGCGGACCGGACGGTGCGCGTGTCGTGAGGACCGCGCTGGACCCTCGACCGCAGGAGGGAGGTGGTGAGGCGCAGGTGGGCGCGGAGATGGGCTTCCACTGGGAGATGCTGAGCGACAGCCGCCGGAACGCCGGATACCGCGCGGCGATCGCCGGCGCCGCACCGGGACGCGTCGTGTACGACGTCGGGGCCGGGGTGGGGCCCATGTCACTCTACGCCTTGGAGGCCGGCGCCCGCCGGGTGTACGCCATCGAGACCGATCGCGACGCCTACCAATATCTCCGCCGGCTCGCGAGACGGTTCCCGGCACTGGTCCCCATGCGCGGTGACGCCCTACGGGGGACGCTGCCGGACGAAGCGCCGGATGTCGTCATCTGCGAAATGTGGTCGTCGTGGCTGACCGACTGGCCCATGGTGCCCGTGCTCAACCGCATTCGGCGCCGCGCGCCGCGGTGCGCCGTCATCCCGGCGCGTGGACACCACGTGCTGCAGTTGGGCTATGCCGATCACTACGCGGGAGCGGCGCTTGAGTTTGCCCCCGGCACCTCCGCCGCGGTGTTCGGAGAGCCCGGCGCGATCGAGGAGATGTCCCTGCCGGTGCTGGCCGCGACGACCGATTTCCAGGCGACGGTGCCGCCGTTCGACGTGACGCTGGGACTCGTGCCGCTCACGAGCGGGACCGTCAACAGCCTCCGGTTTTGGAGCTACGAAGAAGTTCGCCCGGGCCACCTGTCGGCGCGCGCCGGCACACGCGCTGACGTGCTGATCCGGTGGGTGCGGCCGTTTCGCGTCACGCGAGGCCGGCGCGTCCGGGTCCGCGTCCGGCACCGTTGGGACGACCGGCTGCGGTGCGCGATCCTGTGACGCCGCGGCGTGTCCCCCCCTGGCGAGGGCCTTCGGCCTGGCGAGGACCTGCGGCCGCCGCTACGGTCCGCGACGCCGGCGGCCCACTCGCCGCCGAACTGGCCGCCGTGGTCGGAGCGGAGTTCGTGCTCAGCGGAGCCTCGGACGTACTGGCCTACGAGTACGATGCGTCCAACATCACAGCGTCCCCAGACTTGGTCGTCCTCCCGGGTACCGCGGGCGAGGTGGCCGGGGTAGTGCGCGCCGCCCATAGCCGCCAGGCGCCCGTGATCGCGCGCGGCGCGGGCACCGGGATCGCGGGGGGAGCGCTTCCCGTGGTCGGCGGTGTGGTCGTCGCTCTCACGCGCATGGATCGGATTGTCGCGATCGACCTCGACAACCGCGCGGCGGTGGTGGAGCCCGGCGTGACGAATCTCGACATCACGCGGGCGGCTGCCGGGTCGGGATATTTCTACGCGCCCGACCCGTCGAGCCAGTACGCGAGCAGCATCGGGGGCAACGTGGGTCACAACTCCGGCGGACCGCACACCATCGCGTATGGTGTGACGTCCAACCACATCCTCGGTCTGGAAGCGGTGCTGTCCGACGGGACGTGCCTCCGCACCGGGGGCGCGGCGCACGACGCGCCGGGCCTGGACTTAACCGGGCTCCTCGTTGGGAGCGAGGGGACCCTCGGCGTCGCCACGCGGATCTGGGTGCGGCTGCTGCGGCGGCGGGAAGCGGTGACGACGCTGCTGGCGATCTTCGGCAACCTCGACCAGGCGAGCGAGGCGGTCACCGAGATCATCGGCCGCGGCTTCGGACCCGTGGCCCTTGAAATGCTGGACCGGAACACCATCCGGGCGGTCGAGCCGTTCGTGCACGCCGGCTACCCGCTGGACGCGGAGGCGGTCCTGCTGATCGAAGTCGAGGGCCTGCGCGGCGTGCTGTTCCGGGCCGCGGGCATGATCGAGGCGATCTGCCGCGCGCGCGGGGCGGGGGAGGTACGCGCCGCGCGATCCGACGCGGAGCGTGACGCGCTGTGGCTCGGCCGGAAGGCGGCGTTCGGCACGCTCGGCCGGATCGCGATCAACTATTATCTGCACGACGCGGTGGTGCCGCGGTCGCGGCTGCCCGAAGTGCTCCGGAAGGTCCAGGCGATCGCCCGGCGGGAGCGCCTGACCGTCGCGAACGTGTTCCACGCCGGCGACGGCAATCTCCATCCGATCATCATCTTCGACGCGCGCGTGCCGGGCGAGACCGAGCGCGTCATCCGCGCCGGCGAAGAGATGCTGCGGCTGTGCGTTGAGGCCGGCGGCACGATCTCAGGAGAGCACGGCATCGGATTCGAAAAGAACAATTACATGCCGTGGATCTACTCGGAGGCGGACCTCGACGCGATGCGCCGGGTCAAAGACACCTTCGATCCGGATGGCCGGCTCAATCCGTGGAAGATGTTTCCGACGCCGGTGTCGTGCGCGGACGTCCTCATCGCGCCCGGTTCAGCGGGGCCGTGCCGCGCGCGCGGTCCCGTCGTGCCGGCTCGCCAAGGCCCGCCGGCGGCCGCCGGTGCGCAGGGGCGCGGCTGGTGGGTGTAAGGTGCGGGCCGCCTCGCCGCTTCGTCATGGCCAGGCCGGCCAACGCATGGGTCGCGGCGGTCGTCACCGCGGCGCTTGTCGCGATTGCGATCCCCGGCCGGGCCGGCGACGTGCTCACGCCGGGCGTCGCCGCGGGCGGCGTGCCGCTCCAAGCGACGGTCACCGACGTCCGCACGATTCTCGGGGCGCCGAGCGGGGAACTTCAGGACCCGACCAATCCCCGCATCATCATTCAGCGGTGGGAGGCACAGTGTCTCGGCGCCCGCTACTCGCCGGCGGGTGATCTCGTGGCGCTCGATGTGTGGGCCGATCTCGGGGAGCAATGCGCCGTGGCCGCCTACGCCGCGGACGGCGTAGGCGGCCGGCGGATCACCTTCACGAGCACGCGGGCGGACGTCAAGGCCGCGTTCGGGTACGCTCCGGACCGCGTGCTGCGGGCGCTCACCTTTACCATCTTCGTCTACGACGATCAGGGGATCGCGTTCTACCTTCGGGACGACGGCCTGCGGCGGGGCCTCGTGGATGCCATGACGGTATTTCGCCGCGGCGCCTCGCGGTCGGTGTGGGCGCCTGACGCCTGGCGCGGGCGATAGAACGAACGGCGTCCGCGAATCGCCCCGATGACGTCGTCAACGCTGTCGACCAACCGCACGAGTTCGAGGTCGCGCGGCTCGATCCGTACGGCCTCCGGCAGGCACGCGAGGACCGCGCGCCACGCCGGTCCCACCAGAACGAACGGGCGCCGCGGAATCGACTTCGTTTGGAACAGGTTCCACGTCAGCGCCACCTCGCCGAGCGTACCGAGACCGCCCGGCATCGCGACGTAGGCGTCGGCGGCGATCATGCGCGCGATCCGCTGAAACAGATCGGGGGCCGCCACCTCTTCGGTCACCCAACGGTTGGGGCGCAGGCGGGCGCCCCAGGACGTCACGGTCACGCCGATCGCGCGGCCGCCGGCCTCCACGGCGCCCCGGCTGACCGCCTCCATCACACCGGAGTAGCCGCCGGTGCACGGTGTGTAGCCGGCCTCGGCCAGAAGTTGTCCCAGTCTGAACGCCTCGCGGTATGCGGCCTCGCGCGCGTGGATGCGGGAGGAACCAAAGACGGTGACGCAGCCGTTCCGCATCGCAGCCCTCCGGAGCCTTCAAGACTCCTGGCATAATAGAACGGCGAGGTACTCTGCGCAACGGGAGGATGTCACCGGATGACACTCACGCCAGGGTGGAGGGCGTTCGGTCTGTGCCGGCCCGCGGCACTGGTCCTGGCGGCCGCGCTGCTCGCGGGCATCACCGCACCGGCGCGCGCCGCGGATCGCCCCATCATTGGGGTCGCCGACTACTACGCGCTTCAGCCTCCCCCGGTCTTCGTGCTGACCGATCCGGAACAGTACGCGGCCGACGTGTCGGCCGGTGCGCTGATCCGAGCCGGAGGGCCGGCGTTAACCGTCCTGCCGCGCGGCGAGATACGCGGCGCCGAGCGGAAGCTCGGATGGCGCACCCACGATGCGCTCAACTTCAGCCGGCTCCAGGCGCTCGGGCGCGCGACCCAGGCCGACCGCGTCGTGGTCGGATGGATCACCCGGATCGTGGTGTATCGTCAAGACTTCGCGCTGTTCGACGCATCCGCGGCGATCACCACGCAGGTTTTCGACACGCAGCAGGGCCGGATCATCTGGCAGCACGACACGTACGCTTCGGGTCTGGCGGGCTCGCCTGATTTCGCGCTCGAAATCGCCCTCGATCGCGCCGTGACCGCGGGTGTCCGCGCCGCCGTTCCCACATTGTCGGCGCCCGTGGATCGGACGCCGGCGCCGTAGCGGCGCCGCCGTACACGCGCACCGGACGGCGACGTGCGTCGAGGCGCTGAGCCGACGCGCTGAAAGGAGGCCTTGTCGTGGCGGAGGACCGCGATCTCAGACAGCGGTTGGTTGTGATGCTCCAGGGCGGCAAAGCGCACGTGACCTATGATAAGGCGGTCGCGCGGCTGCCCGAGGAACTGCGGGGGCGCCGGCCCCGGGGACTGCCGTACTCGCCGTGGCAGCAGGTCGAGCATATTCGTATTTGCCAGGCGGACATTCTCGGTTACACGCGTGATCCCAAGCATCCCGCCCTTGAGTGGCCCGACGCGTACTGGCCGAAGGACCCGGCGCCGACGTCGCGGGCGGCCTGGGACAAGAGCATTGCCGGGTATCGCGCCGACCGCCAGGCGTTCTGTGATCTCGTGATGGATCCGCGCACCGACGTGCTGGCGCCCGTGCCGCACGACCCGGAAATCAATGTGGTGCACATGGTGCTGTTGACGGCCCAACACACGTCCTACCATCTCGGGCAATTGCTGGTGATCCGCCGGCTCCTCGACGCCTGGAAGGACTAGGCTGATCGATCTCCTCCGCGATGACCGCGCGGCCGCAGGCCGCCTGCGGACCCTCGCCACGGACGCGCGTATGGTGTTCGTGGCGGGGCTGCCCGGCACGGGCAAGAGCCTTGTCATCCGCGAACTGGCCCGAATCGCGGACGCTCAGGACCGGGCCGTGCACACGCTGCAGTGGGACGTCGCGCGCCCCGCGTTCGAAGCGGCGCCCGCCGGACGCCGGTATCCCGTCGACGAGGGCGTGACCCATGTCGTGATCCGGAAAGCGGCCGGCCTTTGGGTGCGGGAGGCCGTGACATCGTGGCATCGAGCGCACCCCGGTGCGAATGCGGTGCTTGTCGGCGAAGCGCCACTTGCCGGCGGCCGCTTCATCGAACTGGCCCGCACGATCGATGACGCCGCCGAACCACTCCTCGCCGCGGAGTCGTGCCGGTTCGTGATTCCGGTGCCATCGCGGGACGTGCGGGCGTTCATCGAGGCCGAACGCGATCGGCGCATGGCCGGCCCGCACCATCCACGCGAGCGCGAAGACGCGCCCCCGCACGTCCTCCGAGCCCTCTGGGACGAGCTCGTCTCCGTGGCGCGCACCCTCGGGATTGCGGGGGCGGCCGAGAGGGGAGGGGCGGTCCCGTACGATCCCTCGATCTACGAGGGCGTATACCGCAGCGTGCTGGCCCGCCGGCACACGGATACGCTCCCGTTGACCCGCGTGCTGCCGACCGCCGGGGTCTCCGTTTACGAGATGGGAGTCCCCACCGTTGATATCGTGCCGTCGGCGGACGAGGCGGACCGAGCAATCCGAACCGCTGAGGCGGCGTACCCGGATCCGGGGCGCCTCACGGCGGAAGCGCAGCGATGGTACGACCCCTTACCGCCGTAGCGGTTTCGCCAGCCGCTCGTCGCGCCATGCGTCCGCGACGGGTGCCGTGATCGCACCGTAATGCTCGGGATGGCGGCGGCCGAAGAAGTTCCAGCGGTCGCGCGCCCCGCGGATCTGATCGAGATCGATCTTGGTGGTCACGAGTTCATCCCCGGTCGTGGCGGCTTGGGCGAGCACCGCGCCGAGCGGCGAGATGATGCAGCTGCCGCCGATCAGCTCAAGACCGTCCTCGACGCCCGCCTTGGCCGCGCCCACGACAAACATGTGGTTCTCGTAGGCGCCCGCGCGCATGACCAGCTGATTAAGCGCCAGCGCCCGCGGGGCGGCGGGCGTGTTGTAGCCGATCAACATGACCTCGGCGCCGCCGAGCCCGAGGCACCGGTACGTCTCGCTGTAGCGCCGGTCCTGGCAGATCGCAACGCCGATCCGGGCACGGCGCGTTTCGAAGACCCGGAACCCGGTGTCGCCGGAGTCAAAGTAGTACGGTTCGTAGACGCGTCCCGGCTGGTGCGCGTCCGCGCCGTTCGTTCCGGGAAGATGCGTCTTGCGGTAGCGGCCGCAGACCCGGCCGGTTTCGTCGATGAGGACGGCGGTGTTGAACCGGCGGTCGCCGTCCCGCTCGCAGAACCCGACGTGCCACACGACCGCGGCCCGGCGGGCCGCGTCGATCACCGGCGCCAACGCGGCGGGCGGCACCTCCCGGGAAAAGAATTGATCCGCGTCCTCGCGGATGCGCTTCGGGAAGTAGGGGCTGAGGGCCATCTCGGGGTAGGCGACGACGGCTGCGCCTTCGGCGGCCGCCTCGTCCATCAGCCGGCGCATTCGCGCCACGATTGTGTCGACCGGGGTGCCTTCGTTGTTGGGGCCCAACTGGGCCGCGGCGACCTTGAGATATCGGGCCATTCTGAGGACCCTCCCCTCGCGGCAATAGACATCCGTTCCTGGCTTATGCGCCCCTTCAGAAGGGCACCGTCGCCCAAATGGCGGCGATTATAATATCTTTAGTGACCTTATTACGCATTGTACTAAACTACATAAACTGATCGGTCCGAGATATCGCTGCGAAGTGGCTCGCGGACAGTAGATTAGATCCCTCCCAGTGTTATCGTCAAAGGTTTGGCATTTGAGCAAAGCCGGCGTACGGCAGGTATGGGGCTGTCTTCGGGCCAACTGGACAGCGCTCTCTACTAGATGATGGAGCTGGGCCCGTTAGAGACGTCATACTTCACTCGGCTTGCTCCAGAATGTAACGCTCCCACTCAAGATGTGGGCGCGTGGGAGAGAGGCTGTAGGTGTTCCCGCAGACACATCCGTTAACCGACTTGGCCCTCGTTATCCTCCGGATAGTTCTGGCGATCGTGTTCGTCAACAGTGGATGGGGCATGTTGACGGATCCCGCCGCTAAGGGCAAGGACCTCGGCCTCAGCCGTCCGGTTACCCTCTTGCTCGGCGCTGCCGAATTTTTCGGCGGTCTTGCGATCGCATTCGGCATTCTGATTCAAGTTGCCGCCGCCGGGTTTATCGTGATCAGCTTGGGCGCTATCTATAAGAAGATCGTCGTCTGGCACACCGGATTTTGGGGCGACGCGTCGGCAGGCTGGAGCTACGATCTGCTGTTTGTCGCTATGGAGTTTGTGGTGCTGACGACGGGCGGCGGACGCTATGTCGTATGGGGGTAGGGAGCCGCTCAACCCATGCAGAGGGCCCGCGGGAGACACGTCCGCAGCCAATGTAGGCCAGGCGCGAATGAACGAGACGCGTTGGGCGGCGGTCGATCACTACCTCGCGGAGATGTTCGTCGAGTCCGACCCGGCGCTCCAGGCGGCACTGGAAGCAGGCCGGGCCGCCGGGCTGCCCGCCCATGACGTGTCGCCTAATGAGGGAAAGCTTCTTCACCTGCTCGCGCGCATCCACGGCGCCCGCACGATTTTGGAGATCGGGACGCTCGCGGGTTACAGCGCGATTTGGATGGCCCGGGCGCTGCCGCCGGGCGGCCGGCTGATCACCCTCGAGGCGAATCCACGGCGCGCAGAGCTCGCCCGCGCGAACATCAACCTCGCCGGGCTCGCCGGCGTGATCGACGTGAGGGCCGGCGCCGCACTCGAGACGCTCCCTCGGCTGGCGCGCGAAGCCCGGGAACCGTTCGATCTCATCTTTATCGACGCGGACAAACGCAACAACCCCGGCTATCTGGAATGGGCGCTCCGGCTGTCCCGCCCCGGGACGCTCATCATCGCCCACAACGTGGTCCGCGGCGGCGAAGTGGCCGATCCGGATAGCCGTGATCCCGACGTCCTCGGCGCCCGGCGGTTCAACGAATTGATCGCGGCCGACCCCCGCCTCACGGCCGCGGCGATTCAGACGGTCGGAGAAAAGGGGTGGGACGGGTTCGCGTTGATTCTCGTCACAGGGAACTGAGGCGCGTCAGATCAATGTTGACGAAGGAGGGAAGGACATGAGCACGGTTTCCGGCATGGTGCAGGTGCTTGCTCGGAACTGGTGGGCGCTGGCGCTTCGCGGGGTCGCCGCCCTTGTCTTTGGGCTCATCGCGCTCCTCATGCCCGGACTGACGCTGGTGGCCCTCGTTATCCTGTTTGGCGCGTACTCGCTGGTCGACGGCGTGTTCGCGGTCGCCGCGGCCGTCCGGGCCGCCGAAACGCACCACCGCTGGGCGTGGCTGCTCGTTGAGGGCCTCACCGGCATCCTCACCGGGATCATCACGTTCCTCTGGCCCGGCATCACCGCGATCGTCCTGCTCTACCTGATCGCGCTCTGGGCGATCGTGACGGGGGTGCTGGAAGTGGTCGCCGGCTTCAATCTCCGCGGCCATCTCGCGAACGAGTGGCTGTTGCTGCTGGGCGGCGTTGCGTCCATCATCTTCGGCGTGGTGCTGATTTTGCAGCCGATGGCCGGGGCGCTGGCCCTGACGTGGCTGATCGGCCTGTACGCGCTCGTCTTCGGCGTGCTCATGCTGATCCTCGCGTTTCGGATGCGCGGGCATAGCCTACCGCCGGCCGGAGTGGCGCCTCGCCCTGCGTGAACCAGGCCCGTTTTTTTTCCAAGGGGCATGGCGATCGCGGCATCGCGGCGGCGGTTCTTGGGGGGTCGTATCGCGACGAAACACACGCGACCCGGACGGCTCGACTGGTCGATTTGAGTGTTCGGACGACGACAGAATTGACGGTTTATCACTATTATGGTACTTTTATATATGGTCAAGTTCTGTGACAAACGGAGGAAACCCATGCCTCGCCGGAAACAGGCAGCCAACATGAAAGGGGTCCCTCGAGGGGGCGAGACGGGGCAGGGGGCCCCGGTGCTCCCGACATCTGACGCACTCTACACGTCAGTCGCCACACTCGTCGAACACGCCAGGGAACCGCTTCGGCGGGCGATCCTGACGCGCTTCCTCCGCGCCGCCGGCGCCGCTGTAGGCCAGGCCACCCCCACAACATTGGCGAGAGCGGCCGGGGCAGACTCAGATGTCGCGGCCGTCCTTGCCACTCTCGAAGCCGCCATACCCGAACCAAGCAACGCGAGCGACGACGATGTTATCACCAAGGCTCAGCTCCGCGGCTTGGACGCCCGACAACGCGTGCTGGAGGCCGAAGGTGGGACGCTTAGCGCTGAGCAAATGGGCCGCCGTCTTCGCCTAACCCGGCAAGCTGTGGATCTACGTCGTCGTAACCGCCGCCTCATCGGCCTGCCGGTGGGCAGGCACGGATATCGGTACCCGGTCTGGCAACTCGGGCCGACCGGCATCTGGCCGTGGGTGCCACAGGTGATTGATGCTTTGGACCCGCATGACCCTTGGCAACAGGTGTTTTTCCTGTTGAGCCCACACCCGGATCTCAAGGGCGAACGGCCCTTAGACGCGGTGCGCAGCAGGCGCATCGACGACGTCCTCGCCCTCGCACGGACCTACGCAGCGTATGGTCTCGGATAGGCGGCCCTACGATCCGACGCCGCCAATCGATCTCGCGGCACGAACGCTGCCGCTGACCACGATTGAGAGTCCGGCGTGGCGCGTCTACCCGGGCACCCACGACCCATCGCACTTCAACAAGCAGGACGGCCGCTTCAACGATCCTCAGCAACAATACGGCGTGGTCTACGCGGCCGCGACCGAGGTTGGCGCCTTTGCGGAACGTCTCTTGCTTGCCCCGGGCTTGTTCGGAGGTCCGACCAGCCTCGCGGCCGGTGGCATCCCGGTGTCCGCGACCGCCCTACAAACCTTCTCGCTTGCCGCAATCACGTTCGTGCGGCCGCTCGCGTGTGTCGATCTTCGGACACCGACCGGACTCGTGCAGATCGGCGCGGGTCCGTGGTTGATCACGGCCCCGCACTCAGTGTCCAAACAATGGTCGCGCCCGATCTTTCTGCATCCCAGCGCGCCGGAGGGGATCGTCTGGAGCTCTCGAGCCGGACAGGGCGTCGTCTCCCTGGGTCTTCACGAGCGGGCCAAGCCCAAGATCACGGCACAGGGCCTCGGGCCGTTGATTGGTCAGCGAAAATTGCTCGCGGAGGCAATTCGAGAGTTTGACGTGATTATCGTCCCCACGTGAACGATCGCACTTTTCCACGGTGATGCGCTCGGCTTCGCAAGCGGTTCCGGTCTCGAACACGATGTTGCGGGCCGGGTTCATTGCCAGAGCACTGGCCGTGCTGTTCTTGCTCTTCGACGGCGTCCTGCATCTCATGAGGCCCGCGCCCGTCGCCGTATCGTTCGCTCAGCTCGGCTATCCGCTTGACCTCGCCGTAGGAATCGGGATCCTCGAGCTCGCCTGCGTGGCCATCTATGTGATCCCGGGAACCGCGCCGTTCGGGGCGATTCTCCTGACGGGCTACCTCGGCGGTGCCGTGGCCAGCCAGTTGCGCGTCGGGCACTCGCTCTTTGAGACGATCTTCCCGGTCATCATCGGCGTCCTGGTCTGGGGAGGGCTGTTCCTGGGCGACCGGCGGCTGCGGGCGGCCTTTCTCCGTCGGCGCGACACGGAGGAGTCATGAAAAGAACTGCGAGCAGGGGCGAGCGGCCGGTGAAAAATGAGGAGACGGTCATACTGGTCGTCGCCGGGTTTAACGCTGGGCGCCAGGGCAACGAAAGGAGGTCGCCATGAAGACCGTCCGTTCGGCCGATGGTACAACGATCGCATTCGATCAGGTTGGCAGCGGACCGCCACTCATTTTGGTGGGGGCCGCGTTCAACGACCGATCAGCCACGGCGCCTCTCGCCAAGTCGCTGGAAACGCGCTTCACCGTCTTCAACTATGACCGTCGGGGACGAGGAAACAGCGGTGATACGCCGCCCTACGCAGTGGACCGTGAGATCAAGGACCTGGAGGCGCTGATTGGCGTAGCGGGAGGATCGGCGTTTGTGTTCGGCTTCTCCTCGGGCGCGGTCCTGGCCCTTAAGGCCGCTGCCGGCGGTCTCCGTATCACCAAATTAGGGCAATAACATACTTGACTCACCCGCCTAATTATGCTACGGTCTAAGCATGAAGACACAGGGCGCTCTCCCCAAAACCTTGATTGAAGCGGTCCGCTACTTCTCCGACCAGGACGTATGCCGGGGGTTTGTCGCGGCGCTGCGCTGGCCGCAGGGTCCCGTCTGCCCGGCGTGCGGCGTGGTCGAGCCGCTGTTCCTCCAGACCCGCAAACTCTGGAAGTGTCGCGCCTGCAAAAAGCAGTTCTCGGTAAAGGTCGGGACCATCTTCGAGGATAGCCCCATCGGGCTCGACAAATGGTTGCCCGCCCTGTGGATGATCGTGAACGCCAAGAACGGCGTCTCGTCCTACGAGATCGCCCGCTCCCTCGGCGTCACACAAAAGACCGCGTGGTTTATGATGCACCGGATTCGTCTTGCCATGCAGACCGGGACATTCCGTAAGATGGGCGGCGATGTCGAGATCGACGAAACCTTCATCGGCGGCAAGGCGCGGTACATGCACAAGATTGACCGTGCCCGCAAGATCAAGGGAACTGGTGGCATGGGCAAAGCGGCTGTCATGGGGCTGCTCGAACGACACGGACCCGACGGGCATAGCCGTGTGGTACTGAAGCACGTTCCGAACGTGCGCCGCCACCACCTCGCACCCGAGATCATCCAGCACGTCGAACCTGGGTCCGAAGTATTTACCGACAAACTGCGGTCCTACGACAAAATCGGTCAGGACTACATCCACAAGGTCATCGACCATGCCGAGTCCTACGCTGAGGGCAAGGTGCATACCAACGGACTCGAAAACTTCTGGAGTCTCTTGAAGCGGTCGGTCAAGGGCACATACGTGAGCGTCGAGCCGTTCCACCTGTTCCGGTACCTGGACGAACAGGCGCTCCGGTTCAACACTCGAAAGATCAAGGACGCGGAGCGGTTCGTCCGCGTACTCACCAGCATCGTCGGAAAGCGGTTGACCTATCAGCATCTCATCGGTGCGGAGGCTACGACGTGAAGTCCGCCAAGGACGCGGGCGGAAAAAGCCCGCCAAACGATAAGCCCGCGCAGACGCCGTTTGAACGCCTGACAGAGTTCACGCGGCGTCTGCTGACTGTGCCGAAAACCGAAATTGATAAGCAACGTCGCGATAACGAACGGAAGGGGCGGAGACGTCATTAGTTCTCTGACGTCTTGGTCATTGCGTCCCATACGTCATTCCAGTGCTCCATCTCATTAACATACCGCGTCAGACCCCCCTCACTAATCGTTCGGATCGAGAGATGGTTACGTCTCGTTAGTCGATTAAAACTCGGTCGCGGTTCGCGTCGGTTTGACTCCGTTCGCTTAGCCAATTTCAGACGCGCCTCATACGCCACCAAATCAGCCGCCTGTAGCGGGAACAGTGATGAGGACGGGGCGGACGTAAAACTGGAGAACCCATCGGTCCAATATCGTTTCACATAACGGTGCGCGTTGGCCTGTAAGTGTCGAAAATATTCGATTGCCACACCAACGCCCGGACCACTTGCTATCACAACCGCGATCTCTTCGCCCTTGGGTCGCTCGTGCCACAAGTGTCCAACATATTCCATGCACGGACGCGCAGTAAATATGAGGGCCGACAGTGCGCGGGCTTGAACACCGAATAACTCGAAACCACGAACAAGAAACTGCACGGGACGAACGATACGATTGAACGCGGGAACATCGACTCCTCGGCCTACACCAACTACAAAATGCGTCTCCGCGATAGCGGAGAATAGACGAGCAAACCGAGCGTGTTCCCTGTCGGTCCATGAATTATACGGCTCAATCTTCCGAGCGAAGAAATCGGTAGCATGGAACCCTTTGTCCCTAGAGATGTCCGCCTCGTCGAGCGCGATTCCCCATTGTTCATCAAACTTCGCCCAGCGATTGGTGGACGCAATACAGCCGCCCATCGCGAAAACAGTCTCGTTCTGATTATTAGCGTCCCCGGAATCATCCAAGTAGAGACTTAGCATGAACAAGTACCGCTTCCGTGAATTGGATGGACACACGACTCGCGCCAGTTCGCGTACGTCCATCATACCGACTCACCGCTGGTGAGTCTAGTATGTTGTTGCCCAAATTAGCGCTCTATGAGCCCCCGTTCCTGGTGGACGATAGTCGCCCCCGCCCTCCAGCCGACTTGGCGGAACGCCTCGCCGAACTTGTAAGAGCCGGACGCCGAGGCGATACAGTCGAACTCTATCAGACGAAGGGTGTCGGCCTTCCCGGGGAGACCGTGCTGCAGTTGCGGCATGCGCCGTTTCGGCCCGCTCTCGAAGCAATCGCGCACACCCTCGTCTACGATGCCGCCATCGTCGGTGACCTGTCCCTGCCGACCCAACTGATCGCCTCGGTCGCGACCCCAACATTGCTGATCGCCGGTGAGCAGAGCTGGCCGTTTCTACGCGCCGCCGCACGAGCTGTCGCGGACGCGCTACCCAATGGGCGGCACTGCATCCTGACCGGCCAGACACACACCATCAACCCCAGCGTCACATCCACCGCGCTAGAGGAGTTCTTCATTGATAACCCGTGTGGCAGGGCCCCTGAGATCGGATAGCGGGGATCTCTAGTTTGTAGAATTGCTGTTATGTCGCCTAGACACGTCCCGCGCATGCCCGCCGCAAGGCCTGCGGTGGGCCGCGGCCGGATGGCCCGGCCGGGCGGCGTCCCCTCTTTCCCGATGGCGCCGGCCAGGGAAAAGATCAGAACTTTTGCGTTTTTGCGACGTTCTTCACAGCTCTGATCGTGATGAGCAGTTCGTAAACGTGTCGGATGGTATGTAATACGCATCCGCGAGGTCGGCCACGATCGTCGCCTTGCTGTTGCCCTGCACGACCGCGAGGACGTCGCCCCGTGTGACGCGCCCCCCGCCGAACTTCACCGTATAGACGTCGTCGCCGAACTCCAACACGTGCCCCGCGATGTCGGCGGCGTGGCCGGCGAGGAACCGCTCGATGTAATATCGATCGATCGGCAGGCCGCGGTCATAGCCCCAGTCCCGGCTGACGGGTTCAAGCCCGCCGACGAAGTCCGTCCATCGCCCGATCGGCGGGTAGCCCCACCGGTGTCCCATTCCGATCCGGCCCCGAAGAACGGTGGACCGCAGGAACGTGCGAAGAGATGGTGGGACGACGCTCATATACAGCCAGCGTAGCGGGGTTACCAAAGGCACCTCCCCCTCCGGAGGCGCTGGGGGCAGGACGAACGATCGCATGTTCGCTTTCGGTCCTACACAGACAATGTGCCGCTGTGACGGCTTCCGTGCCGGAAGCGAGACGTGCGCCGGTGAGCACAATGCGAGGACGTCCGCTGGGCGAAATCTCTCGTGAAATTGCTCCCGTCACCTCATTCGAGTTCTCTCTTTCGAGGCCGCCACGCTTGCGCAGTGGGCTTTGGGGAACAGACGTTTCTGCGTTCTCATGTCACAACGGGAGGGGATCGAGGATGGACCACGCGGCGCCGCTTCGGGGCCGCCGGGCCGCTGTGCGCGCCAGGTTGCGCGCGGCCGGACTCGGGCTGCTGCTCGCCGTGGCCGTCCAGGCGCCGTCGGCCGCGGCGGTTCCCGTGACGGGGGATCAGGCCGCGTGGCGCGAGATTGGCGCCGCGTTCCGGAAGCTGCAGGCGACAACCTACCGCATGACGATGACCGCGCCCGGCCAGACTGTGCTCGTCGAGCACGTTCCCCCGGATTCGAGGCGGACCATCACCACGATCACCGGTCACGTCGGCGAAATCGAGTCGGTCACGGTCGGCCGCGAAGCACGGTTCCGCGTCATCGGCTCCGGCGCGTCCGCCCGCTGGATCTGCGGCGACGAAGGGCCCCAGCCGCCGGTCGCGTTGACGATGGAGGGTCTCGGTATGGCGGTGGAAGTCGCGCGGCGTCCCGACAGCGTTATTGTCGGCGCACGCGTGCGCACCTATCTCCTCACCTACACGTTCCGGGAGAAGCGGCCGGGGCACCGGACCACGCTGTACGTGGAGCGGAAGACGGGCCTGCCGCGGCGCTCCGTCACACCTTACACGCTTGGAGCAGGTGAAGTGGTCAGCAACTACTATGACTACGGCGCGCCCATCGGCATCACGCTGCCGCCGTGCGGGTAGACGCCCGGCAACAGGCACGATAGTCGCAAGAGTCCCACACGAGCCCGGCACATGAAGCCCGGGCTTCGGCGACGAACCATTCCCGACAGCGATGGCCCCTACCCTCATCTTGATCGCCGCCTGCCTCTACGGCATCTCGCCGATTCTTGCCAAGGTCGCCTACATGTACGGCGTGACGCCCCTCGTGCTCATGACGTGGCGGGTGACGATCGCCGCGGGACTCTTCTGGAGCGTGGGGCTTGCCGTCCGCCAGATCAGCCCGGTGCCGGTGCGGCTGGCGGCCGTGCTCGTGGCGCTCGGGACCACGCTCGTCCCCATCCAGGTGTTCTCGTACTTCTTTGCGCTGTCGCTCCTGCCGGCGTCGAGCGCTTCGGTGATCGTCAACACGTCGCCGGTCCATGTGGCGTGGATGGAGCGGCTCGCGCTCGGCGAGCGGCTGGCGGGCGGCGATCTCGTGTTGCTCGGCATGATCGTTGCCGGTGCACTGCTGGTCGCCGGTGCGACGCCGCATGCGGGACACCCGCTCGGGCTCGCCGCCCTCGGCGCGGCCACGATCGCGTCGGCAGCGTACCTCATTATCCAGCGGCGGCTGGTCCGGTATGTCCCGCCGTTCACGGTGATGGCGGTGATCCAGCTGTGCTCGGCGGTTGTGTACTGGAGCGCAGGGCTCGCCACCGGTCAGGCACGCGTGCTGCCACCCGCGCCCGCCTTTGTGGCGATTGGGGCGTCGGCGCTCTCTGCCTCCCTGGCCTCCCTGCTGGTCTTGACCGCGCTGCGGACGCTCGCGGCCACCCGGACCGCGATGCTCGGCATGCTGGAGCCGGTGGTCACGGTCGCGCTGAGCGTCGCGCTGCTGAACGATACGATGACGTGGGCGCGCGTTGTGGGCATCGTGACCGTGCTTGCCGGCATCGCCATGTTCTACCTGCGGCTGCGCCAGACGGGTCTGGGCGGCCGCGTCGCGCTGTCGGGTGCCGGCGGGGTGAGTCCGCGCACCGGCCCGGCGGATCAGCCGGCGGCCGGTGGCCAGGCGCCCTCCGCACGGCCGGTGCCGTCTCGCGCGCCATCCTCCGGGGCATGATGGCCCGAGGACGCACCGACGCCCCGGAGGGCAGCCGGCGGCTTTATGACAATCCGACCCAACAGGCATCATCGCAGGGGTCTCTATCACGCGACGCTGTGGGGCTCGCTGGCGACCGGCGCCCTGCTTGTGGGCGTGGGGCTCCGCGCGGATCCGCGCCCCGCCCTCCCGCTGTTCGCGCTGTTTCTCGGACTCGCGCTCCTCACCGAGTCGGGGCATCTGACGCTTCCGTACGCCGGCTATGTCTCGTTCGGCGCCATCGTCGCCCTGCCCGCGGTCATTATCGTCGGTCCCGGCTACGCCGCGCTGTTCGGCGCGCTCGGCCAGCTCGTGAGCAACCTGCGGGGCCGGCGGCCGGTCTCGACGGTCCTGTTCAACCCCGGACAGAAGGCACTCTGCATTGCCGCCTCCGGCGCGGTGTGGAACCTGATCGAAACCGGGCGGCCCTCCCTCGCCGCGGTCCACCCCATGTTGCATCCGGTCCTCGTGCTGCCGGCGGCCCTCGCCTCCGTGGCGGTTTACACGCTGGCCACCCACATCGTGGTGAGCCTTTTCTCAGCCGCGCGGCGCGGCCTGCCGGTGGGCAGCGTCGTCATCGGCAACGCGCCGATGCGTGTCGCCGCGGCCACCGCGCTCGGCTCGTTCGGTCTGCTCGTGGCGCTCGTCGTGCTGGGAATCCCGACGGACCCGCCCAACGTGCAATATGTGCTCATCCTCGCGGTGCTCGGCGGACTGGCTCTGCTCGATTGGGATTTTCACCGGCAGACGAGCCGCGTGCAGCGGGCGGCGTTTGAACGCGGGCTTGAGCGTGCGATCGGACGACGGACGACGGTGTCCGTCGTGAACGTGAGCTTTGAAACCGCCCCGAACCGGTCCGGCGCGCGCCTTCAAGATGAAGCGCTCCGCGAGGTGGCGCGGCTCCTGACTTTGGAATACCACGCGCATGTGGATGTGGTATCGCGCCGGGGCGCCACCGAACTCGTGGCGCTGCTGCCGCAAACCGGCAGAACACAGGCCACGATGTTGGCCGACCGCATCTGCCGGGCCGTCGAGGGCGTGGCGCCCGTCCCCGAAGCCGTGGATCCCGAACACCCGCCGGGACCACGCCTCGCCGTGTGTCTCGGTATGGCGAGTTTCCCCGAAGATGGCGGCACGATCGAAGCACTCATCCGGGCGGCCGACCGGTCGATGCGGGCGCTGAGTCCCACCGCCGGCCGCGCGGCGACGTCCGCGTCCTAGCCGCCGGTCTGTGCGTCTCCCCCCGGGGGCATGATTTTCATAGGTTAGCGCCAGACATCCGCATCCCGGGGGGACGTTCGTGCCTCATGCCGGTTGGACGGTATCTCTGTGAGCGACCGCCACCGCGCGCGGCTGTACCGTGCCGCGGCATGGGGAACCCTTGCCGCCGGGGTGGGGCTCACCGGCGCGGCCCTCCTGGCCGATCCCCTGCCCTCGTGGCTGTGGTTCGCGGTGCTTGCCCTGGCCTGTCTTGTGACCGATGCCGGCCACCTCACGCTGCCGTACGCGGGATCCGTGGCGTTCGGCGTCGTGGCCTCGCTCCCGGCGGTGCTGGTCCTCGGCCCCGGGTACGCCGCCGTCTGCGGCGGTATTGCGCAACTGGTCATCAACGCCCGACGCCGCCGCCCGGTGCCGACCCTGGTGTTCAACACGAGCCAGCGGGCGCTGTGCCTGGTGCTGGCCGGGGCGGCATGGAACGCGGCCGAGTCAGGGCGGCTCTCGCTCGGGCCGGCGCACCCGGCGCTGCACCCCGACCGTGTCCTGGTCGCGGCCCTTGCCTGCCTGGCCGTGTACACCGTGGCGACCCACCTCCTCGTCAGCGTCTACTCGGCCACGCGTCGCGCGCAGCCGGTGTGGACGGTCCTGGCGGGCAATGCGTCGCTCCGCGTCACGGCCACCGCAACGCTGGGGTCGTTCGGGCTGCTGACCGCGCTCCTCGCCCTGCAGATCGACACCGCGCCGCCGCACCGCGAATACGCGCTCGTGGTGCCGGTCATCGCGGGCCTCATGTTCCTCATCTACGGCTCCAACCGACAGACCAACCAGCAGCTCGTCCGGCTCTACACCGCCGGGACCGACCTCGTGCAGGCCGGAGACCTGGACCAATTGCTGCAGCGCACGGCCGACGTCGTGGAGCGGCTCGCGGTGCCGGCCGCGCTGTGGGTGGCGCTGCGCACCGACGGACGCCTCGAGGCGGTCGTATCCCGCGGGATCGAGCGCGCGGCCGCCCAGCCGCTGGCCGACGCCCTCACGCGGGACCTGTGGGGACCGCGGCCCGATGGCTCTGCGCGGTTCGTGCGGATCGCCGATCACGCCCGCGCGTGGCCGGAGCCGCTGCTCGTGTCGGGCGAGCGCGTCCGCAGCGTCATGCTGGCGCCGCTCGCCGCGGGGTCGAACCTGGTCGGCACCGTCGGCGTGGTGCATTCGATTCCGGATTATTTCATCGCGGCGCAGGACCGCGCCGTGGCGATGCTGGCCGCGCAGGCGGCGTTTGCGGTCAACTACCTGCGGCTGTACCGCGAGTCGCAGGCGCACCTCGCCCGCGCCGAAACGCTGCAGGCGCGCAACGCCGATCTGCTCCGCGAATCGCAGCGCCGGGCGCACCAGCTGGCGCTGCTCAACCGCGCCTTCGTGCGCGTCGCGACCCCGCTGTCGACGGAAGAGGTCTTCACCGTCCTGGTCGACGAGTTGCACTCGACGCTGGGCTATCCTTACGTCTCCCTTCACGTCGTCGACGGCGATGCGCTGCGCCTCGTGGCGGATCGAGGCTACACGGCAGCGGAGAAGGGCTTCCCGATCTCGCGCGGCATCGCCGGCCGCGTCGCGCGGACGGGCCAGCCGGCGCTCGTCTTCGACGTGCGGCGGGATCCCGACTACATCGCCTCGCATCCCCTGGTCACCCAGCAGGCCAGCGCTCCCATCACGAGCCGGGGCGCCGTGGCGGGCGTCATTACGGTCGAGAGCATTGAACCGGTGCTGGCCTCGGCCGATTTGGAGCTGCTGATTACGCTCGCAGGCTATGCGACGCTCGCGATCGAGAACGCGCGCCATTACGAGGAAGCCCGGACCCTCGCGACGACCGACGTCCTCACCGGCCTGCCGAACCGGCGCATGCTGTGGCCGGCCTTCGAGCGCGAACTCGCCCGGGCCGAACGCTACGGGACCCCACTCTCGGTGGTGATGGTGGAGGTCGACCGGTTCAAGCAGTACAACGACACCCACGGGCACCTGCGGGGCGACGACGCCCTGCGGCACGTTGCGGCGGTGCTGCTCCAGCAGCACCGCGCCCAGGTAGACGTCGTCGCGCGGTACGGCGGCGACGAATTTGTGGCGCTGCTCCCGCAGGCGGCGAAGGCGGAGGCCGCGGCCGCGGCCGAGCGGATCCGCCGCGCCGTCGTGGGCCGGCCCGCCAAGGGCGCGCCCGCGAAGGGACCGGCCGCCGAGGACGGAAATTCCGCGCCCGGGGTAACGGTGAGCCTCGGTGTCGCGAGCTTCCCGGACGACGGGCGGACGATCGAAGCTCTGCTGCGCGCCGCGGACCGGTCGATGTACGCGGCCAAAGCCACGGGCGGCGACGCCGTGGCGGTGGCGCCCCGCGTGGTGGTGTCCGTCGAGCGGCCTACGGCCGCGGCGCGGCCCCGTCCGAAGGGCTAGGGACTAGGTCTAAGACTGCAGGACATCCGTGACACATAGGGTAGCACCGCCAGAGTTTAGAGGGGGGTGCCCATGGGTCCGGATGACCGCGCCGTTCATCGACGATTGGGCTGGTTTCGGCACGTCGACGAGGTTACCCACAATGTCGCCAAGACGTGTCGGTACTTTGGGATCAGCCGCCAGACCTACTATCGCTGGCATCGGCGTTACGGGAAGCTGGGCGAGACCGGGCTTCGGGACGGATCCTCGCGGCCCTTGCACTCGCCCCGGGCGACGCCCTCGGAAGTCGTCGAGAAGGTGCTCTGTTTGCGGCGGTACTACCACTTCGGGCCGGCCCGCATTTGCACGTACCTGCGACGCTATCACGCCCTGACGATCAGCCAGTCCGGTATCTGGCGGCTGCTGAAACGTGCGGGCGTCAGCCGGCTCCCTTCCAACATGCGCTACCAAAGCCGTGAGCAACGCTTCAAGCGATACGAGAAGCCGCTGCCTGGCCACCAGCTGCAGATCGATGTTAAGTTTTTGGCGCCCGTCGCTGGTCGCGCCCGGAAATACTACCAGTACACCGCCATCGACGATTGCACGCGCATCCGGATCCTCAAAATCTTCGATGCGAACACCCAGCAGAGCGCGATCACCTTTGTCGATTATGTGCTGTCCAAACTCCCGTTCCGGGTGGAGTGCATCCAGACCGACAACGGCGCTGAGTTTGGCCCGCAGTTTCACTGGCACGTCCTCGACAAAGGCATTCAGCACCGCTACATTCGGCCGCGGCGCCCGTACTTGAACGGGAAGAGCGAGCGCTCCCATCGAATCGACGACGAAGAGTTCTACCGGCAGCTCGAGGGCGTCGTCATTTCCTCAGTTGCTGAGTTCAACGACCTGCTCCAAGAGTGGGAACGGTTCTATAACTACTCGCGGCCGCACGGCAGCCTCCAGGGGCAGACCCCGTACGAGCGGCTCCGTGAGAAGCTTCAGGTCATGTGTCACGGATGATCGGCCAACCTACAACTAGGGACTTTCCCGGATCATCGCGAGCGCCTCACTCACGCTCGTATCGAGCGGCACTACGGCATCGACGTGCGTGAGGAGCAGAATGCGCCGGATGAGCGACTTCTCCGGCATCGCCACCCGAAACTTGAGATGCCGCATCTTGAGGCGCTCCGCTAATTCCAAGATCAGCTGCACGCCGCGGCTGTCGAGGTACGTGACGCCGCTGAGATCGAGAACGAGACCTGGCGCGGCGTTGGACACCATCGCGAAAATCTGATTGCGCAGATCGGCCGCGTTCGCGAGGTCGATCTCGCCGTCGAGCGCCGCCACCGGAATGCCGGATTGTTCGGTCACACGAACATCCACGGCGGTCGTCATACCCGCACACCCTGCCGCTGGTCCACCCGCTTGCGCATCCGCACCTCGGTGCCGGCACGGCCCGCCGTCACTTCGACCTCGCCCATAAGCGCCTCCATCAGTTTCAGCCCGTGGCCCCGATGAAGTCCGCGGGCGGAGCGCCACCGGCCGATGTCGCGGACGACGGCCGTCAGTTCGCCGTCACGCAGCGCGAGTTCACATTCGAAGAGCCCGTCCGTCGGCCCGTAGGCATGCTCGATGGAGTTCGCACAGGCCTCGTTGACCGCGGTCAACACGTCGTAACCGTCTTCCTCGCTCACCCCCGCCGCACGGAGCCAGCGCCGGAGCGCCTGGCGCATCTGTGCGAGCGAGGACGGGACCGCCGGCAGCCGGATGTCCAGGCGCGCCGGGCTGAGCGGCGCAAGCCGCAGCGCGACCAGCGCCGTGTCGTCCTCGGCCATCCGGCCGTTGTGCGCCGCCGCGAGGACGTTCTCCACGAGCTCGTCGACCGGGGCGCCGGCGCAGCGCTCCAACACGCCGGTGATGCGGGCGAAGCCGATATCGATGCTTTCGCCGCGCACCTCGAGCAGGCCGTCGGTGTACACCAGAATGGTCGCCTCGGCGGGCAGGGTGACCGTCTCTTCCCGGTAGACGACCCCCCGTACCCCAAGCGGCGGGGCGCCCGCGTCGAGCGGCGTCACGCCGGCCGGACTCACGAGCAGCGGCGGTAGATGGCCGAGGTTCAGATACCGCACGTTCCGTGTTTCCGGATCGATGATGAGGTAGACCAACGTGGCCATCGTCCGGTCGTCGACGAGTCCGGCGAGCCGTTCCGCGATGAGCGCCGGCGGGTTCCCTTCGAGCGCGTAGGCCCGCAGCGCATTGCGCAGCTGTCCCATGACGGCCGCCGCCCAGACGCCGCGGCCGGCCACGTCGCCGATCACGAGGCCGATCTGGCCGTTCGGCAGGGTCAGCACGTCGTACCAATCGCCGCCCACGGCCTCCTGGTTGCCCGGCAGATACCGCGCCGAGAGCGCGAGGCCTGGAATCTCGGGCAGGTGCTCCGGCATGAAACTGCGCTGGAGGGTCTCGGCGGTCCCGCGGGCCCGCTCGTAGAGCAGCGTGTTTTCCAGGGCGACCGCCACCTGCAGCGCGAGCGCCTCGATCTGAACGCGCACCTCCGGCGCAAACACATGCCTCGGCCGGGCCAAAATGATCGCGCCGAGCGGTTGTCCCTCACGGCTCCGGACCGGCAGCGCGAAGAAGGACGACCATGGCCCGTCGCCGTTAGCGGCGACGCGCGCGAGCGGCGCAAAGAGCGCCTCCGGCAGCTCGGCCGGGCTGCGTTCCCCGGCGCACAGGGCGGCGAAGATGCCCGCGAGGTCGGCTTGGGTCACCTCGCCCGCCGGCGTGTCGGGCGCCATCGCGACGGACCACCGGCTGGGGTCCGCCAGGCTGTCGGCGTGATTGGTGCCGCGGTAAAAGCCGGCCACCGCGAGCCCCGCCCCGGACACCCGGCACGCCGCGTCCACGACGGAACGCAGGACCTGCTCCACGCCGCGCGCGCCGTGGATCGCCGCCGCGACGTCCGTGAGGGCCCGCAGCTGCTCGATCGTCCGGCGCAACTCGCTCGTGCGCTCCTGAACCGTTTCTTCGAGGCGCCCGGCGTGGTCGGCGAGCGCGCGCTGCTGCTCGCTGATCTGGCGGCGCAGCTGCCGCACCTGCACGGCGCGCCCCAGCGAGGCGACGAAGTATTCGCGGTCGATCGGCTTCTGGATGTAGTCGTAGGCGCCGGCGCGGAGCGACCGGATCGCGAGGTCGTGCTCGCCGTGCCCCGTGATGAGCAGCACCGGGGTGTCCGGCCGCACCTTGCGCACTTCGGCGAGCAGCGTGAGGCCGTCCATCCCCGGCATTTTGATGTCGCTGATGATCGCGTCATAGTCGACCGTCGCGATGCGCTGGAGCGCGGCCGCCGCGGCGGCGGACGTGTCCGCGACGGTGCCGGGCATGCGCAGGCGGATGGTCTCGGGCAGCGCCTCGAGCAGCGCCGGATCATCGTCGACGATCAGCACGCGCGGCATCATGTGATGACCGGCTCCAGCAGCGCTTCCTGCAGCTGCGGCAGCTGCACGAGAAACGCCGCGCCCGGTTCGGTCTGCTTGACCACGGTAATGGACCCGCCGTGGTCTTTGAGAATCCCGTAGATGATCGCGAGGCCCAGGCCGGTGCCCTTCCCGACCCCCTTGGTCGTGAAGAAGGGGTCGAAGATGCGCCGTTCGAGTCCGGGGGGAATCCCCGGGCCGGTGTCCCGGACCAGCACGTCGGCCCATCCCGGCCGGGAAACGCTGCGGATTTCGATCCGCCGGCCCTCGGGCGGCACTTCCGTCAGCGCGTCGCGCGCGTTCGTGAGGAGGTTGATGAAGACTTGCTCGAGTTGGATCGGGCTCGCCGCGACGATGGGCGAGACGGCGCAGAGATCGAGCGTGACCTCGATGTCCCGCAGGCGCAATTGCTCCTGCATCAGCGACAGCGCGTGCATCACGACCTCGTTCAGCACGACCGGTTCACGGCTGATGGGCGCGGCCCGGCCGAAGGTTCGCAGGTGCGAGATGATCTCGGTCGCCTTGCGCACCTGGGCCGTCGCGCGGTCGAGCTCCTGGCCGATCCGTTCGACATCGAGGGCCCGCGCGCCCCCGCGGAGCCGGATCTGATCGAGGACATTGCCGATAAAGAGGCCGATGTTGTTGAGCGGGTTGTTGAGCTCGTGCGCCACACCGGTTGTGAGCTCGCCGAGGGTCGCCAATTTTCCGGCCTGGACAAGCTGCTCCTGTTTGTCGCGGAGGTCCTGCTCGCGGCGCTGCATCTCCGTCGTCATCTGGTGCAGGTCGCTCATGATGTGAATCATGGCCCGGCGGGCCCGCTCCAGGCGGAGATTGGAGCGGTGCGAGTCCTGGAGGATGTGCAGGAGCGCGCGCCGGGAGGCGTCGAGCCGCTCCGTCTGCTGAGCCAGGCGGCGCCGGTCCTGTTCGTAGTCGACGAGGATGTGGAGCATCGCCTTGCGCTGGTCGCCGAGCCGGCGGTTCAGGTCATGCAGGTCCGCCATAATGTGCAGCATCGCCCGGCGCTGCTCGTCGCGCTGCCGGAGCCGTGACTCCAGCTCCGCAATCCGCGCAAGAAGCCGGGCGTGCTCGGCCGCGGACACCTCACCCCCGGCCGCCGAGAACGCCTGCGGCAGCGCGCCCCCGTCGCGGCCGTTGCCGGCCGCAACGGGGGCCGCGGAGGGGGACGGCGTCGGGCCGACGTCCGCCCCTACTGCTGCCCTTCGCCCCGCAGCCGCTCGACTTCGCTCTGCCACCGCTCTACCTCTTTCTCCAGGGCAATCATCTTGATCTCGCGGCCCACGACGACCTCCTCGAACTTTTCAAGCTCGAGAATCTTTTCCTGCAACTCGAGCTTCGATTTCTCGAGGTCGCGGACCACCCGCTCGTAGGCGCGCATGTCGCGGAGGATGCCGATGACGCCGATCACCTTGCCGTCCGAGTCGCGGAGCGCGGACGCGTTGAGGCTGGTGGGAATGACCTCCCCCGTGGCCGCGCGCGGAGTAAGCCGGACGTTGCGGGTGACGCCGCGCTCGACAACTTCCCGGACGGCCGCGAGGAACTCGCGGGTCTCCTGGGGAGAGATGAAGCGGGACAGCGACTGCTCGATCACCTCGTCGCGGCGGAAGCCGAGCACTTCGGAGACCGCGTCGTTCGTATGCAGGATCTTGCCTTCGAGGTCGGAGACGAACACGGGGTCCGGGGCGTTTTTGATCAGGCTCTCCGCGTAGGCCCGGGCTTTGTCGAGCTCGCGCATGTCGCGGAGGATGCCGATCGCGCCGATGGCCTTGCCGTCGGAGTCGCGCAGGGCCGAGGCGTTGAGCGTCGTCGGAATGACTTCGCCGGTGGCGCTGCGCGGATTGAGGCGGACGTTACGGATCACGCCGCGCTCGACGACCTCGCGGAGCGCGGCGAGGAACTCGCGGGTCTCAGCCGGCGAGATAAACTGCGAGAGCGACTGCTCGATGACTTCGTCGCGGCGGAACCCGAGGAGCTGCGAGACCGCGTCGTTGGACTCGATGATCTTGCCTTCGAGGTCGGAAACGAAGACCGGGTCCGGAGCGTTTTTGATCAGGGCCTCCGCGTACGCACGGGCCTTGCCGATCTCGCGCATGTCGCGGAGGATGCCGATCGCCCCGAAGACGCGGCCCTCGGCGTCCCGCAGGGCCGAGGCGTTGAGCGCGGTCGGGATGATCTCGCCGGCGGCGCTCTTCGGGTTGAGGCGGACGTTGCGGGTCACGCCCCGCTCGACGACCTCGCGGAGCGCGGCGAGGAATTCGCGCGTCTCCTCGGGCGAGATAAACCGCGAGAGCGACTGCTCGATCACTTCGTCGCGGCGGAACCCGAGGAGCTGCGAGACTGCGTCGTTCGTCTGAAGAATGCGGCCTTCGAGGTCGGAGACGAACACGGGGTCGGGGGCGTTGCCGATGATGATATTCGCGTCGAGGGCCCCGCTCGCCCGGGCGCCTTCAAGGCGCTCGTGCGCCGAGCGGACCGTCTGCAAGACTTCCGCGGACTGCCGTTTGCGATCCACGCTTACTCCCCCCAGTCGTGGATTGTATCGTTGTGGCCGCGTCGTACCGGGCGCCCGATGGTTTCTCTGCATAGCCTTCCCGGCGCGGTGTCAGTTCCTCGATTCCCTAGGCACCTAATCCCCATCTATCCCCGGCAGGTGGCGCGTCTAAACCTCGCAAATCTACCAAAATCCGCGAATTTTTTACCGATCATATGTACGTATTAATTGGAGGGCTAGGGACGTGATGGCACGCGTAACTTTGCGGGTATTGCTTGTGATTCTGGCCCTCGGCGGCCTGGGGACCGCGGGACGGGCCCAGCCCGTCCAAACAATCAAGGTGTCCATGGTCTCCTTCAAGTTCGCTCCAGATCTCATTACGCTGCACGAGGGGCAGCGGACGGTGTTGCACCTCACGAATGACGATACGCAACAGCGCGCCCATTCGCTGGCCTCGATGTACCTCAACGCGACCGCCTACACCGTCGAGGGGCCCGCCAAACAAGGGGTCACGCCGGACGGCGTCAAGTACATTCTGCTCGAGGCCGACCAGGCGGCCGACATGACGCTCGTCCCCACGGGGCGCGGCCCATGGTCGATGTTTTGCTCGGTCTTTAATCATGCCGCGCGCGGCGCGACCGGCGCCATCGTCGCCTGGCCGGCGGGGTACCGGACCGGAAGTCCTTAGCGCATCCTCGCCGCCGGCGAGCCGCGCCCGCCGGCGGGTTGACCGCCGGGCGCTCGGGGCAAAACAGACTGCACCCCATGCCTCGAGCCGCTGTGACACGCTTGCCCGCGTAAGGGACCCTCCTGTGCCCGCCCGCCCCCGCAGGCCCGCTCCCGGTGCCCGCGAACGGCGCGTCTGGGCCGCGCGCTCGCCGCTCACCCGCTGGTGGGCCGTGCTCGGCCCCGGACTGATCGCCGGCGCGACCGATGACGACCCGTCCGGCGTCGCCACCTATGCGGTGGCCGGAGCTTCGGTGGGCTTCGGAATGTTGTGGACGGCGCTCGTGACGACGCCAATGATCGCGGCCGTGCAGTTCATGTCGGCCAAGATCGGCCTGGTGACGGGCTACGGCTTGGCCGGGGCGCTGCGCCGCCATTACCCACGCTGGGCCGTCTCGAGCGCGGTGCTCGGTCTTGCCGTCGCCAACACGATCAACGCCGGGGCGGACATCGGCGCGGTGGCCGCCGCGGTCAACCTCCTGGTGCCGGTTCCCATCGCGGTGATGATCGTGCCGATCGCCGCCGTGCTGGTGGCCGTCGAGGTGTGGGGGTCGTACCGGCTGTTCGCCGGCTTTCTCAAGTGGATGTGCTTCGCGCTCTTCGGGTACGTCGCGGCGGGCGTGCTGGCCCGCCCGAACTGGCGGGAGGTCCTGTTCGCGACGTTCGTGCCTCACGTCACCTTTGACGCCAAGTTTCTCACGGTGCTGGTGGCGGTGCTCGGCACGACGTTTTCCCCGTACGAGTGGTTCTGGCAGGCGAGCCAGGAGGTCGAGGAACGGCTGGCCATCGGGCAGGGCCGCGCCCTGCAGCGGCGGGGCAGCAGTACGGCGGAGCTCCGCTACGCGGCCTGGGACGTCGGGACGGGCATGGTGATTTCGAACCTGGTCATGTACTTCATCATCACCGCGACCGCCGCGACCCTGCACCAGGCGGGACGGGCCGACATCACCTCCGCGGCGCAGGCGGCCGAGGCGCTGCGGCCGTTTGCGGGACCGCTGGCCTTCGTCTTCTTCGCCGTCGGGGTGGCCGCGGTGGGCCTCATCGCCATTCCGGTGCTCACGGCGTCCACGGCCTATGCCGTGGCCGACCTGTTCGGCTGGCGCGCCAGTCTGACCGACCGGCCCCGGCGCGCCAAATGGTTCTACGCCGCGATCGTGCTGTCGACCGGGATCGGGATGCTGATCAACTTTACGCGCATCAATCCGATCGACGCGCTCTTTATTACCTCCGTGATCAACGGCTTTCTCACGCCCCCGGTGCTGTTCTTTCTTATGCTCGCGTCCAACAATCGCGCGATCCTGGGCGACCGCGTGAACGGTCCTGTGTTGAACGTGATCGGGTGGGTGAGCACCGCCGTCATGACCGCGGCCGTCGTCGCCTTGGCCGCGACCTGGCGCCCGTAATCGCCGAGCCTCCGCCGCGCGGCCGGCGCCGGCATTCGCAGGACCCGCTTCCTCTCCGCGCGAACGACGAGGCGCCGCGTCACGATGCGACGCGGTTCATCTCCGCCCGGACGGGCGCTTGGGTGAGGGCGATGCTGCCTTTTGACGGCGAACGTTTGGCCCGCCTCGCGCGCGATGCGCGCGTCGACGTCGTGCTGGCGAGCACGCGGCACAACGTGCGGTACCTCACCGGCGGGTACTACCTGCACTTTTTCGCGCGCGCGGCGCGGTTCGGCGGCGGCCAGTACCTGTCATTTGTCGCGGTGCCGGCGGCGCATCCGCAAGGCGCCCTCTACGTCGGCCGCCGTGACGAAATCCTGGACGAGCAGCACTACATCGACGCGTTCGGGCCGTTCTGGATCGCCGAGCGCCAATGGGTCCCGCGGGGGCCCAGCATGTCGCAGGATGCGGCGACCGTGGCCGCCCGCGCGCTGCGCGCGGGCGGCCACGCCTCGGCCACCATCGCGATCGAATCCTCGTTCCTGCCCGCCGATGCCTATGAGGCCCTGCGCCGCGAACTGCCCGAGGCGACCTTCGTCAACGGCACCGCCCTGCTCGGCGAACTGCGCGCGGTCAAACAACCGCGCGAGGTGGAGCGCCTGCGTGAGGTGCACCGCCTCACCGCGGAGGTCATCCGCCGCGTCTTTCAAGAGAGCGGCGCGGCCGCTACCACCGGGCAGATTTCCGCGAAGATTCAACGCCGCGTCGGCGAACGCGGCGGCGTCTTCCTCTACTCCCTGATCAACGTCGGGCCGGGTCTCCGCCGCGCCCCGTCAGCCGAGGCGTGGGGCCGGGGACGCCCGATGCATCTCGACGTCGGCGCCGAGTTGGACGAATACGTCGCGGACATCGCGCGCATGGGGTCCGTCGGCACACCGCCGGCCGAGGCCGCCGCGCTGTTTGACGTCTGCGTGGCCGCCCAGGCGCGCGCGCGAGAGGCGGTGGCGCCCGGCGTGCCGTGCCGGGACCTGTGGCGGGCCGGTACCGAGGCCGTGAAGAGCGGCCGGGGCGCGGAGTACGGGCGGTTCCTTGCCCATGGACTCGGGATGGTGAGCCACGAGCCGCCGGTTGTGGCGCAGGACGCGGGCCGCCCGCTCGAGCCGGGGATGGTGCTGTCGATCGAGACGGAGGTCCGTCATCCCGACGTCGGGCACATCAAACTCGAAGACAGCGTCCTCGTGACGGAACACGGCTGCGAGGGGCTTGGCGACGTGGACCGGGAGTGGTGTGTCGCGGCGGACGGATAGACTCGGGCCTTCGATTCTCCCTGAATTGTCACCTTAATCTTTGATTTGGATCTGAGGATTCCACAAGATCTCCCACAGATGCCCGTCCAAGTCCAGGAAGTAGCCCGAGTAAATGCCCCACGGCCGGTTATGGGGCTTGTCGGTCACAGTACCACCTGCGGCTTTCGCACGCTGAAGCAGTTCGTCGACGGCTTCCTGGCTCACCACTGCATACCCGAGGCTAAACTCCAGCGCACTTGGTGCGGTATCGGGCATCTTCGCGTCCTTTGAAAGTTCGGAGCGCGGATAGAGTGCCAGGAGCAGACCGCCCCGTAGCTCAAACAACGCAATCGCACCGGAGGGCTGGACGTCGTTCCCCTTGTACTCGGTACCGATGATGCCGTTTGTGGGCAAACCAAGCCCGTCGCGGTAGAATGCCAGGGACTTTTCGAGGTCGCGTACGGCCAACGTAATGACATTCAGCCGAGGCTTCATATCCTCTCCAGGCCGGTTTCGCTAAGGCCCGGCCGCCGTTTTGAACGCCGCTTGGCTTCGCCTCTGCATTTCTTCAGGCGAGACGTCCTCAACGTGCGTCGCGATCCACCACTGGTTGCCGGCGGAATCGCGCACGCCGCCGTGGCGGTCGCCGTAGAATTGGTCCGCCGGCTCCATGATTGATGCGGCGCCCGCCCGTAGCGCGCGGGCATAGGTCGCATCGACATCCGGCACGTACACATACAGCATCGCGGGCATCGACGTGAATTGCGCGCCCGTATCGGAGACCATCACCACACCGAGTCGCCGATCTGCACTTCGGCATGCCGGACGCGGCCGTCCGGTTTGGTCATGTGCTCGATCACTTTCCCGGCCGAACACCGTGACGGCGAAGTCAATGACCTTGGCCGCTCCGTCGACCACGATGTATGGCGTGACGGTATGGTACCGATCGGGAATGGTGTTTGCGGGCATGCCTTCCACCTCCTGGAAGATCTGCGTGCCGGGGCGACACGGCGCGGACACTCATGCCGAGTATTCCCTCGCATGAAACTTCGCGATGCGCCCGATTAACTTTGCGGGGACAGGCTCGGAGAGCGGAAAGCGGATTGTGCCGTTGTCCACCTCGTACCGCGCAAGGTCATCTTTGAACGCCGCGGCCACGGGCCCTTTGGCAGGATACAGCGAGTAGTGTTGCTTCCACCCGGCGAAATACAGGACGTCCCTCCCGTGGAGTGTGTACGTGGGAATGCCGTACGAGATCCGTTCCTGCGGCTCCGGCACGGCCCGGCGAATGGCGTTTCGGACCTGCGCGAGGACTGCTCGCACGGCGGCCGGCTTTGACGCGATGTACTCGTTGACCGACTTGGCGTGGCGTCGCTTCGTCACGGTTCCATTGTAGTTTCGCGGACCCGCCGCGCAGCGCCGGACAGGGACGCTTCCGCCCGCACAGAACAGTACCACCGCCGGGGCCGCCCGTCCGGGCGCCGGCGGAGGGAGCGCGCATGGCCACGACGAGGGAACTGCTCGCGCACGACCAGCGTCACCTGATCCATCCCCTGCACCATCCGAACGACCACCAGAGTCCGGTCATCATCGTGGAAGGCCGCGGGGCGATGCTCAAGGACGCGGACGGCCGCGAGTACATCGACGGCCTCTCGGGACTCTGGAACGTCAACGTCGGCCACGGCCGCGCCGAACTCGCCGAGGCCGCGGCCGATCAGATGCGACGGCTCGCCTTCAACTCGAACTACGCCGGCGCGTCCAACATCCCGTCGATCCGGCTCGCCGAGCGCCTCGTCCACCTCGCCTATCCCAACAGCTCGGGTGTGTACTTCACGACCGGAGGCGCGGAGTCGAACGAGTCCGCGATCAAGACGGCACGGTTCTACTGGAAGGTCCGCGGCAAGCCCGGCAAGGTCAAGATCGTCTCGCGCATCCACGGCTATCACGGCGTCACGATGGCCGCGATGAGCGCGACCGGCATGGCCGTCTTTCACAAGATGTTCGGTCCGCTCGTCCCGAACTTCGTCCATATTCCGGCTCCGTACGCCTATCGCTGGCCGGGGGGAGACGTCGCGGCCGAGGCGGCGGACGCGCTCGAGCAGGCGATCGTACGCGAAGGCCCGGACACCGTGGCCGCCTTTCTGGCCGAACCGGTCCAGGGCGCGGGCGGCGTCATTCCTCCGCCGCCGGGGTATTTCGAACGGGTCCGCGCGATCTGCAACAAGTACGAGGTGCTCCTCATCGCCGACGAGGTCATCACCGGATTCGGCCGCACCGGCCGCTGGTTCGCCCTCGGGCACTGGAACGTCGAACCCGACATCGTCTCGTTCGCTAAGGGCGTCACAAGCGCGTACCTGCCGCTCGGCGGCATTGTGTTGTCCGATCGGGTGCACGGTACGCTGCTGGAGGCCCCGCCCGATCAGAAATTCATGCACGCGGCCACGTACTCCGGGCACCCGGTGTGCTGCGCCGTCGGCCTCACCAACATCGATATCATCGAGCGCGAAGGCCTGGTGGCCCGCGCCGCCGTGATTGGGCGCCGGCTGCTCGCCGGGCTCGAAACGCTGCGGGAACTTCCGTCGGTCGGGGATGTGCGCGGCTTCGGCCTTATGTGCGGGGTGGAACTCGTGGAGGACAAGGCCACGAAGAAGCCCGCGATCGGCCTCGGCGGCCGCGTTGTCCGCGAAGCCCGCTCCCGCGGCTTGATCGCGCGCATCCGCGGCGGGTCCGTCGATCCCGCGGCCGGGGACACGATCACGCTCGCGCCCCCGCTGATGACGCCGGAGGAGACCATCGATCGCATTCCGGTGATTCTCAGAGAATCAATCGCCGCGGCGACGCGCTGACACCCGCCGCGCCGCGGCGCGTGGCCCGGCGCGGCGTCGGACGCCGGAAGGCTGTGACGTTACGGGGCTTCGCCGAGATGACCGGGACGTTTTTCCCGGGTGGGGCCCTGCGTGTGGCCCGTGTGCTCGTGCCACGCCATCCGGGCGCGCGCTGGGAGCTTGCCGTAGTCCGTTGGGCACAGCAGCACCTGCCGCAGCGGCGCGTCCGTCCGCCCGCTCGTGACCGGACCTTCAATGCGCGCGACCCACCCCTTTGCCTCGGGCGTGTAGGGCTTGCCGCACTTCGAACACACCGCTGCCGCTTCCATGGTCCTTCGCCTCCTTATCCCGCGCCGCGCTGCGCGGCGCACTGCGTCTGATCTTGGCGAGCCGCCGCGGCCGGCCCTGCCGCGGCGGACGTGGCGCGCGGCCCGCGTGGCGAGGACAGGAGATGCACGCCGGTGTTGCGAACCCTCCGCCGACGTATTGGTTTGCGCCACAGGCGGCCGGACGCCCTACCAGTCGCAGCATTCGTCGGAGGGGACTCATGCCCGCGCACCGCCGGCTTAGATCTCCGGTGCCGTCGACCCATCCGTTGCTCCTCGAGTGGTGGACCGATCTCGAGACGGCCGGGCGCCTGCTCAACACGCGGCTCGCGTACGTGCGGGATGTCGCGGACTTCGCCGCCTATGTCGGCGGCAATCTGGAACGGGCGGAGCCCGACGACCTGCTGCGTTTCACGCGCCGCATGACGGAGGCCGGCCTGTCGGTGGCGAGCCGCGCGCGCCGCGTCACGGCCCTCCGGCAGTTTTACGAGTGGCTGCGGCGGCGACAGCAGCGGGCGTTTTCGGTCGCGCTGGACCTACACCCGCCCCGCCGCTCCAAACGCGTGCACCGCTGGTGGACGGAGGAACAGGTCGCCCGCTTCCGCGCCGCGTTCGAGGGGGATCAGCCGCGGGTGCTGCGGGACCGTGCGATGTCGGAGCTGGGCCTCATGGGTCTGCGCGTGAGCGAGGTGGTGCGCCTCGACATCGAGCGGCTCATCGCGCTCGCGGATCCGGACCGCGCCGCGATCGTCGTGTGGCGCAAGGGCGCCAAGGAACAGGTGCTTCCGCTCACCGCGGACGCGCGCGCCGCGCTGGTCCGGTGGCTCGCCGCCCGGCCGGCCGTCGCCACCACCGCGTTGTTCTTTCGCCTCCCGTTCCAGCGCCGCCGCGCCCGGCTGCACTACGCGAGCGTGGAGAAGATCTTCAAGCAGTACGCGGCCCGCGCGCGCGTGCCGGTCCCGGACGGCATCGCCTTTCACCACCTGCGACACACCGCGGGACAGCAGATGGCGAACGTCGGGCTCGGCATCGAGGAAGCGCAGCGCTTGCTCGGGCACGAGAGTCCCGTGACGACGCAGGTCTACTATGAGGTGACGGACGCGCGGCTGCGGCAGGCCGTGCGGCGGCTGCGCTATAGGAACGCCGCGCCCTCCGCCGCGGCGGTGCGCCGCAAGTAAACAAAGCCGGGCCCGGAGGGCGCCATGGCCTTGAGTACGGCCCCGGGCACGGCCGCCGGCGGTGATCCGGCGCGGCGCAAGACGTGTCCTCCCGCTCTCAGTGTTCGCGCTGGCCGCGTTTCTCGCCGGCGCCGCGCTGGGAGGTCGCACCCGTGTGGCGCTGGCCGTCGGTGCGGCGGTCGCGCTGTTGCTGGTCGTGAGCGTGCTGATCCATCGGCCGGCACCCCGAGTCGCCTAAGAGGGCCCGCGAGGAGGGTCTTTGGCCGGCGATGAAGACGCACGACGGCACACATGTCACGACGGCACACATGTCACGACGGCACACGCGTCCCTTGGGCCGAAGACGGCCGCCCGCGGCCGTGCGGTCCGGGTTCAGTCGCCGCGTCACAGGAGGCTTGAACCGATGAGCACCACAACCGGCGCCGACACCAAGGCCCTCAAGACGCGCGCGCTCGCCGCGCTCGACGCGGTGGCCGCCGAGGCCCGCGAGTTGGCGCTGCGCATCCACGCGCACCCCGAAACCGGTTTTGAGGAGCGGCAGGCGGCCGGCTGGGTCAGCGAGGCGCTCGAGCGGCACGGATACGCCGTGCAGCGCGGGGCGGCGGGAATCGACACCGCGATCGTCGCGCGCGCGGAAGGCCGGCGGCCCGGGCCAACGGTCGGGTTGATCGCCGAGTACGACGCGCTCGCGGGGCTCGGCCACGCCTGCGGGCACAACCTCATGGCGGCCGGCATGATGGCGGCCGCGGCGGCACTGCGGAGCGTGCTGCCGGAACTCCCCGGCGCGGTGGCGTACTACGGCACGCCGGCGGAGGAAGGCGGCGGCGGTAAGGTGCTGATGCTCGAACGCGGCGTCTTCAAAGGCCTCGACGTCGCCCTTCAATACCACGCGGGCGACGACATTTCGGTCGCGACCGGGTGCCTCGCCATCCAGTCCGTGCGCGTCGCGTTCACCGGCCGCCCGTCGCACGCCGCGGCCGCGCCCTGGAAGGGCGTCAACGCGCTCGACGCCGTGATCCTCACCTTCAACGCCATCGGCGCGCTGCGTCAGCAGCTGCGGCCGGACGCTCGGATTCACGGCATCATCCGGGACGGCGGCCAAGCGGTCAACATTATCCCCGAGCGGGCGGCGGCAGAGTTCGGCGTGCGCGCTCAGGACGGCGACTACGTGCGGTACCTCGCGGAGCGCGTCGAGGCCTGCGCCCGCGCGGCCGCCGAGGCGACCGGGGCGCGGGTGGAGACCTCGCGCGGGATGTTTCTCGACTCGCTGCGCTACGTGCCGGCCCTCGCCCGAGTGGTGCGCGACAACGCGGCGGCGTTGGGATTTGAGATGGAGGAACGCTTTGTCGGCGCCTCCACCGATCTCGGCAACCTTAGCCAGGCCGTGCCGACGGTCAGTTACACACTGCCGACGTGCGCCCCGGGCGTCGGTATGCACACGCGGGAGGCGCTCGAAGCGGGGAAGGCCGAGATTGGCCTCACAGGGATGCTCAACGACGCACGGGTGATGGTGCTCGCCGCGATCGATCTGCTGACCTCGCCGGAGGCGCTCGAACGGATCCGCGGCGACTTCCAAGGGAACTCGCCGGACGTTTCCTCCGCTTAGAGAAAGCAGGCGCGGTCGCGGTGGCCTGCCCCCCGCCGTCACCGGACGGCGGCCGGAGCCTTCGGCTGCGGGGGGCGGCCCCGGCCGCGACAGAACTCTGGTGGAGGTTCCGCATGGCCGGGGTGCTCGATCCGTTTGTCCCATCCTCCTCGGACCCGTGGGATGCACGCAAGGCGGCGCATCTGCTGCGCCGCGCCGGCTTCGGCCCGCTGCCGGACGAGGTCTCGCGGGCGGTCGCTGCCGGGCCCGAGCGGGCCGTGGAGTCGCTCTTCGCGTTCCCGCCCCAGTCTGATGCGCCCGCGCTGTTCACCGACGTTCGCGCGGCGGAGCAGCAGGTCGAGTCCGCGGTCGAGGCGCTGCGCGCCGCGAACCAGCGGATCGACCTCCAGACGCATCCTGAGTTGCGCGGGCTGTACCAGGAAGCGCAGCGGCAGCACGCCCGCGCGGTCGTGGCGCTCGCGGCGTGGTGGTTGGACCGGATGGCCACCTCCCCCGCCCCGCTCCAAGAAAAGCTCACGCTCTTCTGGCACGGGCACTTCACGAGCGCGTTCGGCGACGTTCACGACGCGATCGCGATGTTCAACCAGAATCAGTTGTTCCGGCGTCACGCGGCGGGCAATTTCGGGACGCTGCTCGCGGAGGTGGCGCGCGACCCCGCGATGCTGCGCTACCTCAACAACGACGCCAACCGCAAAGGCCACCCCAACGAAAACTGGGCGCGGGAGCTCATGGAGCTCTTTACCATGGGGATCGGCCACTACACCGAAACCGACGTCAAGGAGTCCGCGCGGGCGTGGACGGGCTGGACCCTGCGCGACTACCGCACGGGGGACGGACGGCGGTTGTTCGATTTCAAGCCCGCGATCCACGACGACGGCCCGAAGACGTTTCTCGGCCGGGAGGGTCCCTGGGACGGCACGGACATCATGAGGATGATCCTCGCCCAGGACGCCACCCCGCGCTTCCTCGCCGGCAAGCTGGCCGCGTTCTTCGTCGCTCCCGATCCCGACCCGGCGCTCGTGGACGCGATGGCCGGGCGGCTGCGCGCGATGAACTACGAGCTTGCCCCGGTCCTGCGGGCGCTGTTCCGCTCGCGGGCGTTCTACCGGCCGGCGGCCATGCTGGCGCAGGTCAAAGGGCCGGTGGAGTTTGCGGTCGGGGCGGTCCGTCATCTCGGCATCAATGCCCCCGACTGGGTAAGGGTGTATCAGGCCGCGGGCGCGATGGGGCAGCGGCTGTTCTTCCCGCCGACCGTGGCCGGCTGGCACGGCGGCACCACTTGGATTAACGCCGGAACAATTTTCGCACGTACCGATCTGGCGGTGGCGCTCGTCTCGGACCGGCTCGGTCCGGTCGACGAGGGGGCCTTTCCGACCCTCGAGGCGACGACCCAGCGGCTGCTGGCGCGCCCGCTGGCGCCGCACCGCCGCGCGGTGCTCGCGGGCGCGGTGGACGGGCGGGCCACGAGAGAGGCCGTGCATCTTGTGATGAGCCTACCCGAGTACCTGGTGGCGTGAGGCGGAGGGGGTGCCGATGATCCGGACGATGACCACGCGGCGCGAGTTCCTGACGAAGGGGCTGACCATCGTGGCGGCGGGCGCGACCGCGCCGATGTTCTTGACGCGGACGGCGCTCGCGCTCAACAACCCGTGGGACCTGCGCCTCACGGCGTCCGCGGCGGGACAGCCCGACTGGCCGACCCTCGTGGTCGTGCAGTTGGGCGGCGGGAACGACGGCCTCAACACCCTGGTGCCGTTCGTGCACGATGAATACTACCGCGCCCGGCCGAAGCTCGCCGTGCCGCGGGAAAAGGTGCTGCGGCTGACCGATGAGATCGGCCTGCACCCGGCGCTCACGGCACTCAAGAGCGCGTACGACGACGGCCGTGTGGCGGTCGTCCAGGGTGTCGGGTACCCCAATCCCAATCGCAGTCACTTCCGGTCGATGGAGATTTGGCACACCGCGGACCCGGCCGGAACCGGACCGAAGAGCGGCTGGCTCGGAAGGTTGTTCGACAGCGAATGCCCGGACTGCGCGTCCAACACGGGCATGACCCTGTCGGCGGAGATGCCGCTGGCGATGCAGGGCACGTCACCGCGCGTCGTCGCCGCCGACGATATCACGCGCTTCGGCTTCCACCCGGTCCAGGGGGGCGGGGCCGCGGAGATCGACGCGTTCCGCCGGCTGATCCAGCCCGTCCCGGGCGAGGAGCCGCTCGTCGACTTTCTCACCCACACCGAGATGAACGCGCTGCTGGCCGCCGCGGACCTCAACAAACTCGCCGGGCGGCTCGCCCAGGACGCGGGGTCCGGCTATCCCAAAGATCCGTTCGCGCAGAAATTGCGGGTGGTGGCCGAGTTGATGGCGGCCGGCTCACCGACGCGCGTCTATTACGTCAGCCTCGGCGGGTTCGATACCCATGTCACGCAGGCCGGCCGGCACGACCGCCTGCTGGAAGCGCTCGGCGCGGGCCTCGGCGCTTTTCTGTCGGACCTGAAGACGAAAGGGATCCAAGATCGGGTGCTGCTGATGACCTTCTCGGAGTTCGGCCGCCGCGTCGCCGAGAACGCGTCCGGCGGGACGGACCACGGCACCGCCGCACCGATGCTGCTCGTGGGCGGACAGGTGAAGCCGGGGGTCCACGGCGCGCAGCCGAGCCTGACCGACCTTGATCAGGGCGACCTCAAATACCAGACCGACTTCCGGAGCGTCTACAGCACCGTGCTCGAGCAGTGGCTCGGGGTGCGGAGCGACGGGATCCTCGGGGGCAAATTCGCCTCGCTCGACGTGATCAAGCCGCACGTCGCCGCGTCGGTCCGCACGTAACGGACGTCCCGCGGCCGGCGGTTACCGGCCGCGGGGCAGTTTGCCGGTGAGCCGGCCCTGGAATTCGGCGACGAGAAACGGCTTGATGCCGGGCCGGCCCGTCATCCGCACGGCCATCGGTCTGTGATCTTCCGGAAACTCGATCACGAAGGCGATGCATGGGCAACACCGGCGCTCCAGCGCGATCCACTCGACCACAGCCGTCACGAGCTCGCTCGGTCCGTCCTCCCCGCCGTCCGTGAATCGGAGCCGGTAACCGTCGGCGAGCTCGTCCACGCCGTCGCAGGCATCAAAGACACGGCGCGCGAGGCTCCGAAGCTCCTGGCGTTCGTCGGCGCGAAAGACGGTGAGGTCGCATGCCAGCGGTGACGTCATCGTCTAGGGCCGCTGTGCGTTCGCGGCGGCGAGCAACGCATTGCGGAGCGCCGTCACCGTCTCCGCGAGGCCGTGCCCGAGGGCGAGAGCTTTGCTGGACGGCAGATCGTGGCCGGGGATCGTGACGAGGTACGGCGGCGCGTGGGGCGGCAGCGGCGGCAGCGGTTCAAACGCGGCGCGCGCGAGGTCCGCCGTAAGTTTCTGCAGCGTCGCGAGCCGGCGCGCCAGCGCGGCCGGCGTCTCATCCGCCACCACGCCGACCGCGGGTTCCGAACCGTCCGGCAACGCCGCGGGCAGCAGTCGAATCACGTCCGTCAGGGCGCGGTCCAGGTCCGCGAACACGCCCCGTAACTCCTCGTCGTGCGCCCGGCCGACGCCCGCGTGCGGGTAGTCGGGGCGGGGCTTCTTGAGCGGCTCCTCTTCGGAGAGCCGCCGGAGGTCCCGTGCGCGCGTCTCCAGCACAACGAGCGCGCTCCATAACTGCCGCCAGACGGCGTCGTCCATTCTCCCGCTATTCTAGTCTGGTGGCAGGTGAGGCGCCAACCGTATCGTCGGGGAAAACGCATCGTCCTTCGTGAACCACTTCCCGTGAGTTCACCGTGACCGGCCCCGGCTGGAAGCGCAGCCTCTCCCTCCCCCCGGCCGTGCGGCTCGTGTGGCACGCCGCCGAGCCGTACCCGCGCGATGTCCCGCTGGCCGAGTTGTACGCGCGGATCGAGGTGCCGCCTCGCCCCGACGGACTGCCGGCCGTCATCGCGAACATGGTCATGACGCTGAACGGCGAGGCGGCGATCGGCGGCAAGGCCGCGCCGATCGGGACGCCGGTGGACCGCTTCATCCTGGGCCGTCTCCGGACGTCGGCCGACGTGCTGCTCTCGGGCGCGGGGACGATGCTGGCGGAGGACGTCACGGCCGTCGTGCCGGAGGCGGACGCGGCGCTGCGGGCCGCCGCCGGGCGCGGTCCGCGCCTCCTCGTCGCGCTGCTCGCGACCGATCTCGCATGGGGCGATGACGTCCTCGCGAGACGGTTCTTCACCGACGTCCGGTTCGACCGGCTCATCATCACCGGCGATCGCGCCCGGCCGGAACACGCGGGGCGCGTCGAGACGCGCGGGGTTGAAGTCGCCCGCGTGGAGACCGGATCCGACGGCCGCCCGCGGGCGGCGGCGGCGGTCCGCCTGCTCGGACGGCGCGGGGCGCGGCTCGTACTCACCGAAGGCGGCCCGCGCGTGCTGGCGTCGCTGCTGCGCGACCGGCTCGTCGACGACTATTTCCTGACGGCGAGCCCGCTGGCGACCGGGGATCCGCGGGCACTACGGCCGATCGGCGATGGGGTGACGTTCAACGGCCGTCCCCTGCTCCTGTCGCGCCTCAGCCGGTACGAGTACGCATTTCGCGATCCAGCCACCGAGGCGCCGCTCATCGAAGCCTACGACCGGTTTCGCGTCGTGTATCCGGAGGCGTAGTCCGGTGCGGGCGCGCCGGAGGGTCGCTTGGGCCCGCAGCGAAGCGTCAGTTCGTACGCGGGCCGCGCGCCGCCGCGCGCGGCCCGGCGGCGTGTGAGGAGGCGATTCATCGGTGAGCGACATGGCGGCGTATCTGGAACGGACGCTGTGTGATCTTATCGCGATCCGCAGCGTGACGGGCGAAGAGGCCGCGATCTCGCAGTACATTTACGACACGCTCGAGCGGGGCAACGTGCCGGTCGAGCGCGACGAAGAAGGCAATGTGACCGCGGAGGTTGGATCGGGCGACCGCTTGCTCGTCGTCAACGGCCACATGGACACCGTCCCGCCGGTGGACGGATGGAAGCACGATCCGTTCTCGCCTCGCGTCGAGAACGGCCGCGTGACCGGTCTTGGTGCCTCCGACATGAAGGCCGGGCTGGCCTGCATGATCTGGCTGGCGCAGCACGTCCGGCCAAAAGTCCGCACATGGTTCGCGTTCACCAACAACGAGGAAGGCGGCGCGCTCACCCCCCGCAACGGCGTACGCCGCCTGATCGGGAGGGCCTCTCCGGACTACGCCATCACCACGGAGCCGGCCTACGACGAGGCGAAGCGCCGGCTTTCCGTCGGGATCGGCTGCCAGGGCCGCGCGATCGGCCGCCTGGTCGTGCTGGGCCGCAGCGGTCACTCCTCGGACTGGCGCCGGGCCGACAACGCGATCTATCGCGGCCTCGACGTGATCGAACGGATCGCCGGCACCGCCGCCCGCCACAAGAGTGTGGAGATCGCCCCCGGCGTGCAGAGCGCTCCATCGCTGTCCGTGGTCGCCGCCCGCGCGGGCATCGCCGACAACATCATTCCGGACCGGCTGCACCTCACCGTCGACCGGCGACTGGCGCCCGGCGAGGACTACGGCACGTTCGAGGCCGAGTTGCGGGGCGCGGTCGACGGCACGGCGCACACGCTGGAAGTCACCAAGCTGTGCCTCCCTACCCTGGCCGACCGGAACGGCCGGACGCTCGCGGTCGTGCGCGAGGCGCTGGCGCGGGTGCAGGGCGAGGCGCCGCTGCAGTTTTCGCAGGGCCGGCAGGACCTGTCGATCTTCGCGGAGCGCACGCGCGACCTCTGCAATCTCGGTCCGGGTTCATCCGGACAGGCGCACAACGCGGGTGAGCACGCCACGGTGGAGGGCATGGTCGCCGCGGCGACCGTCCTGCGGGCCGCGATCGACGCGATCTAGCTATATTTAGGTTTCCGGAGCCGTGCAGCCACGGCTTACACGGGATGCCAGCGGGGCGGCGTCGCGCATCGTGCGCTCATTGCCGCGCCCGGGCGCGCAAGCCCGCCAGCACGCTCCGCGCTTCTTCGGCGATGGAACGGACCACGTCGCCGGCGCTCGGCAGATCGCGGATCAAACCTACGCTCTGGCCGGCGAACATCGGGAAGTAGTCTCCCGTTCCACGCGCGGCGGAGGCGGCGAAAATGTCCTGGGCCGCGGCACGCTGCGTCAGTCCGGGAAGGACCGGCGCGCCCGAGTGGGCGTAGTCGTCGAGGTAGGCATTGCGCAGCGCTCGCGCGTACAGGCCGGTGAAGGCGTCCGTGACCACGGTCGCGGTGCCGTCCCGCTCGATTAGCGCGCGCTTGTAGAACTCGTGGGCCATTGACTCGCGAGTGGCCACAAACCGCGTGCCGAGCAGGATGCCTTGCGCGCCGAGTGCCAGCGCGGCCACCAGACCGCGGCCGTCCGCGATGCCGCCGGATGCCACGACGGGCACCTGCACGGCGTCGACCACCTGCGGCACCAGGGAGACCAGACCGACGCACGCCTCCTCCGCCGTTCCGGTCTTAACCCACGTGGAGCGGTGCCCGCCGGCCTCGGCGCCCTGCGCGACTATGACGTCGACTCCCGACGCCGCCAGTGTCTTCGCGTCGTCCACCCGAGCGGCCATGGCCATCACCGTGACGCCGCGTTGGCGGCAGCGTCGCACCATTTCCGGGCCGGGGTTGCCGAGGCCGATGCTCCATACCGGCACGCGCTCGTCCAGGATTGTTTCAAACTGCTCCTCGATCAAGTCCGGCATGCGGGCAGGACGCGTCTCCACCGCCGCGGCGCCGAGTCGGTCGCGGACGCGATTCAGGGTCCGCTGCACGGCGGACAGCGCGTCGTCAGGAATCGTCGCCGGATCCGTCGGCGGGCGCAGCGCAGTATGCAGCCACAGATTCAGGCCGAACGGCCGGTCTGTCAGTTCCCGCACGTGGCGGATGCGCCGGCGGAGTTCGTCGGCGGGCACGCCGAGGCCCGCGAGGATGCCGAGACCGCCCGCCCGCGATACCTCGGCGACGAGTTCGGGGCCCGCGATTTGGCCCATCCCCGACTGAATGATCGGATAGTCGATGCGTAACAGATCGCAGAGCGGCGTTCGCAGATCCCCGTTCACGGGCCACCTCCCTCCCGTGGGCCTACGTTCGAGGCAGAGCGGCGCGCTCCTCGAAGTGGGGTCTCTAGTCTCTATTGATCCGCCTTTTTGTTGCGAAGCCGCCGCGCCATTGCGAGGAGTAGTTCCGCGTCCTCGTCATTTAGGTCAAGCGTTTCGAGGAGCATCTCAACGAGCGGTCTGTCCTCGATCAATGGCGAGCTATAGCTAGCGCTCGGCCGGAGGCTTGAAGCGCTCGAACGGATTCCGGCAGCGCCGGCACACGTAGGTCGACCGGCACAGCGTCGGGCCAAACAGGCTGTCCATCGCGACGTCGCGCGAGCCGCAGTACGGACACACCGGCGCTTCGGCGAACCGGCACGCCGGGACCGCGAGGCCGTGCGCGGCCAGCTGTTCGCGGCCCTTGGCCGTCATGCGCTCGAGCGTCCAGGGCTCGTCATAGGTGTACTCCACCACGACGTCTCCGGCGCCGGGAATGGCCCCGAGCCCGTCGCGGATGCGGGTGCGGATCACCGCGAGCGCCGGGCACGCGCTCCATGTCGGCACGAGACGCACGCGGATCCCGGCGCCCTCGTCGACGTGGACGTCCCGCACGAGGCCGAGGTCCGTGATCGCGATGGGCAGTTCGGGGTCCTCGACGCTGCGCAGCACGTCCCACACCGCCTGCTCGAGCGGCGTGTGCGTCGTGGCGCTCACGTTCGCGACGCCAGCCGCCGCGGGGGAATCGGTTGGGCGCGGTCGCGAGGCCGCATTGTCGAGATCGAGTGTCACCACCGCGCCTCCGGATCCGATGCCCACACTTCCGTCATCGCGGCGTGCATTTCACCGAGTGCGGGCGTGTGGACGCCGCGCCGCCCACCGAGCCGCGGCTCCGCGACGGGAGGGGTCAGCGCACACCGCTCGAGCAACGGCCGCACGGCCGCCTCCCAGACGTCGCGCTGGCGCTCGGCGGAGTCACTGACAAGGCCGGCCCGCAGCAGCACGCCGTCGGCGTCGGTCGTTTCGAAGAATCCCAGCGCGTACGGCCACGCCACGTCCAGCGCGGCCTGGACGCGCCCGCCGGCGTCGACCGACGCGCCGGCCAACCGTTCGAGCCAGGTCGCGGCGAACAACCCATGGTAGCGCTCCTCGCGCGCAAGCGTCGCCGCCAGCGCCGCCACGGGTTCCTGCCCGGAGCGTGCGAGCAGCCCGAAGCGCACGCTCTCGAACGCCTCATAGAGCGCGAGCCGCGTGATGGAAAACTCCCATCCCTGGTTGGGCTGTTCGAGGAGTACCGCGTTGCGAAATTCGGAGGGCGGACGCCCAAAGGCGAGCCGGTCGACGGCCCCCGGCGCCTCGCCGGCGATCTGCTCGTACAACAGCCGCGCGTGGCCGAGTTCTTCCTGCGCGATGCTGCTCATGGCGACGTCGCTTTCGATGTCGGGCCCCACCCCGGTCCATTCAGCATGGCGGTGCCCGATCGCGAGTTCGTCATCCGCGATCCGCAGCAGCCATTCTCGAAACGCCGCGCGCACCGCGGGATCGCCAAGCGCGACGGACGAGGCCGGCACGGTCAACGGTCGTCCTCCGTCGGACCGGCGGAATAGCCGCCGCGGTAGACGCGCTGCTGCTGACGGTACGATCCGCCGAACCGGTAACTCTTATCGGTGGCCGGCTCGAACATGTCGGCGGCGTCGCTGGCCGTGCCGCGGATCGCGCGGGCCGGCACGACCCACAAACTCACGCACGGGTCGCGGCGGGCATAATTTTCCTTGGCCAGCACGAGCGCCATTTCGGCGTCCGGCGCGTGCACGTCGCCGACGTGCACGTGCGCGTCACGCCGGCGTGCCTGCAGGAAGACCGCCCAGACGCCGTCCGCCGCCTCGAGCGTACGGACCCACGGGGCCTCCGTGCGACGCGCCGCCTCCACGCCGCGAGGCGTCACGCCGCCGCCTGGCTCCACCGGCTCAGCGCCTCGCGGACCCACGCGTGCTGCCGGTAGAACGACTGCCGGAGCGCGAGACGTTCCGCGCTCTTCGGACCGCCGTTGCGGCCCACCCGCTTCAACTCGTCCCAGTCCGGCTCGGTGTACTCATAGCGCTGCTCCGTCTCGAGCCAGCGCAGCCCCGGATCCGGGACCACCAGGCCGTATTCGAGGATGACCGGCACGAACCGCCGCAGGAACTGCTGGCGGAGTTCCTCGTTGGACTTCACCTTGAGGCGCCAGGCCAGCATCGCTTCGGTGTGCGGCGACACTCTGTCGGGCATGCCGAAGAAGTGAATGATGGGGGTCCACCACCGGTTCAGCGCGTCCTGCAGCATGGCCCGCTGGGCCGGCGTGCCTTCGGCCAGCGCCCGCCACACGTCGAGCCCGAGCTGAATGTGGAAGTCCTCCTCGTAACAGATGCGCTTCAGCACGCGGGAATACGGCGCATACGAGCAGGACCGCAGCGCTCCCTGCGTCTGCATCGCCGCGCCGTCTACGAAGACCTGAATGATGGCGACGTCGGCCCAGGTCTCCGCGGGATAGTGGAAGACATTGTGGAAGCGTGCGCGGCCCTCGACCAATTCGGCATACATCTCCTCCCGCGGCCGGCCGATCGTCTCGGCGACGCGGTACAGCAGCATGCCGTGACCGACCTCGTCCTGGACCTTCGCGGTGAGCGCCATCTTGCGGGCGAGCGTCGGCGCGCGCGGAATCCACTCCCGCTCGGGCAGCGCGCCCATGATCTCGGAGTTGGCGTGCATCTGGATCAGGCGAAGCGCCTCGAAGCGATACTGCTCGGGCATCCACTCGCCCGCTTCAATCTGGTCGCCGGATGCGATCCGGGTGGTGAAGCGCTCGAGCCGTACCGCCTCATCTCCTGCCGGAGACACCGTGGACATACCCAAAGGCCCTCGATATGTGACGTTCTTGCGCCGGTGGACCGAAAGCCGTTATACGTTCATTATACCTGAGCCAGCCCGGAGGGTGTCAAGGTGTGCCCTAGGCGCCGCTCGTCGTGCCCTGAGGCGGCGATCTCGGGCGGAGTTCATCGGTACTAATGATGTCCGTTTTTCCTAAGTGCGTGGGCATACACCCGTAGTGCTATGGCCGATTTGATGGCAGTCACTGCGATACCGGTCCGAGCATCCACGGCGGATTCGGGACGGCTGCGGCCCCCGCCGGAGGGGCGCCGCCGTCTCGCGCGTGCGCGGCGCCCGGCTGCGCCGGCCATCGCCGTCGCCGCGGCCGCGATTTTGCTGCTGTGTACCGCGCTGGCGCAGGCGTCCACGTTTGCCACGGTGACCTTCCGGCTCGGCGCCTTCATGGCGGGGGCGGTGTTGCTGTCCGTGGTCCTCGGGATGGTCGTCCAAGAGCGGCGCACCACCGCGCACCGCGCGTGGTGGAATCTTGAACTGGATCGCCGCCTCGGCGAGGCGACGCGCGAACTGCGGGTCCGCGTCGAGGAGCTCACGGCCTCCGCGGCCGCGGGCCGGGCCGTTCGCGTTGTGGAAGCCGCCGCCGGCGCCGGGCCGCCGCACCGCGCCGGCGAGTCGGGCGGGATCCGCTTGGGGCCCTCGGACGCCGGAACGAGCTCCGCGCGGGCCGGGCCCGCGCGCGAGCTGCTGCCCTCCCCGCCACTGCGCGAAGAAGTTCAGCGGGTGATCCGCATGTATCCGCTGCCGGTCCTGTACCCGTGGGCGCAGTTCGAGCGGTTCGTCGGCGACGAGATCGAGCGCTGCCGCTCGCTGCTCATCGTGTTTTCGATCATCGGCATCCGCATGGAGGACTACGCGACCGCGCGGACCGAGACGCCCGACCGCGATCTGGCGTTGCGCCGCGCGGTTGATCTCCTCCAGGCGTCGCTCCGGCGGATCGACATTCTGTCGTATGACGGCGCGGGGCGGTTCGCCGTGCTGCTGCCGCAGGTGCCGAAGGTCCACGCGCTCGAGAAGGCGCGCGAACTGATCGCGCGGCTCGAAACCGACGGCGCTGCGGCCGGTCTGCTGCGGCGCGAGCGCCTCACGTTGGCGGCCGGCGTCGTCACCTTCCCGCAGGACGGCGCCCGGGCCGTGGAACTGCTTTCCGGGATCGAAGCCGCGCTGATCCGGACCGGCCGCGCCGGGCGTCCGCGCGGCCGCTAAGCCTCAGTCGTTGTGCTTCTCCCGGAGGCGCTTCGACAGCCGCAGCATCAGCTGGATCCGTTCGAACTGCCCCACCCACTCGGCCGTCACCGCGGCGAGCAGCGCCGCCCCCGGCGGCACGATGCCGGTGGGACACGCCGGGCCGAGCCGGTCCGCGGCCATCTGGCGGTAGGTCGCGAGCGCGCGGTCGCCGTAGCGGCCGCACTCCTGGTCGTCCTCGCCTAGAAACACGACGACCGGGACGCGCCTGCCCATGTTCATGACCACGGCATCCTGGGCCGCCGGCTGGGCATCGCGGTCGACGAAGCGCACGTTGATGCGGGCATTCTGCTCCGCGATCCGCTGGAAGATGGGACACTGGTTCACGCAGTCGCCGCACCATGCGCCCGCCACGACGAGCACGTGCATCTCGCGCACGAAGCCCGCGAGCAGCTCGCGCTGCTCGCCCGTGAGCGCGACCTTGTCGTACACGCCTTTCCACCGCGCCTGGTGCTCGGCGGTCCCGTGGCGCTGCAAGAATTCGTCGTAACCGAGTCCCTGAGAGAACACCGCACTCCAGTCCATCGCTGCCTCCTCCTCACACCGGCCGGCCGGCGCCGTGCGCACACGCAATCACGGTCCCGCGCGGCCGCGGGTGCCTGATTCAACGGGGCGGCGCCCGGCCGCATTCCGCGCGATCGCGCCGCGAACGCCGGCGTCGAGGAGCGGCGGAGCCCCTCCCCGAACCTGTGTGGCGCGATGCCCGTCCTGGGAGCCGCGGCATGAAGATCGCGTCGGTCACCTGCACGCCGCTTGCCGCCCGCGCGCCGCGCGCGGTGGAATTTTCCATCGGGACGTTCCCGACCTTTTATGCCGCGGTGGTGCGGGTGCGCACGGACGACGGGCGTGAGGGCGCCGGCGAGTGCATCGTGCGCCGCGCTCCCGAGGTCGTGACGACGATCGTCGACCGGCTGCTCGCGCCGCTCGTGATCGGCCGCGATCCCTGGGACGTCGAGGGGCTGTGGGACGACATGCTCGCCCTGCTCCGGCGGTGGGGCCACTCCCGCGGATTCGTGCTGGAGGCGATGAGCGGCATCGATACCGCGATCTGGGATCTCCTCGCGCGCGCCGCGGGCGTGCCGCTGTACAAGTTTCTCGGCGGCGCGGGCCGCGACCGCGTACGGTGTTACATCTCCAAGGTCTACTTCGACGACATCGCGCGCATGGCCGACGAAGCGCGCGCCCAGGCGGCGCGGGGATTCTCGCAGATCAAGGTGCAGCTCGGCTGGCCGGCGTCGCACGGCGGGGAGCGCGCGGATGTCGCGACCGCGCGGGCCGTCCGGGAGGCGGTGGGTCCGGGGGTCGCCATCATGTTCGACGCGAACGGCGCCTACGACGTGGGGACGGCGGTGCGCGTGGGGCGGCAAATCGAGGACCTCGACGTCACATGGCTCGAGGAACCCGTCCCCGCCGACGACCTCGAGGGCTACGCGCATCTGCGCCGGTCGGTCCGCGTGCCGCTCGCCGCGGGCGAGACGGAGTTCGGGCTCTTCGGTTTCCGCGATCTCATCGCGCGCGGCTGCGTGGACGTCCTGCAGCCCGAAGTCGCGCGGATCGGCGGCATCACGCCGGCCCGCCGTCTGTGGGCGCTCGCCCACGCGCACAACCTGGCGTACGCGCCGCACACCGGGTTCAGCGGCGGCGTAGCGCATCTCGCCTCGCTGCATCTCGCCGCCGCGGCCCCGAACTTCTTCACGTACGAGTACATGGGAACGGCCTACGTCGAAAATCCGCTGCGGGAACTCTTCACGCAGCCCTTCCCGGTGCCGCGGGAGGGGATGATCGCCCTGCCGGCCGGGCCGGGGTTGGGCCTGGAGCTCGATCCGGAGAAACTGGAGCGCTTCGCGGTGCGGCCGTAGTCTAGCGGGGACGTTCCGCCCCCTGACGGGGACCTTCGGCCGGCGGCGCCGCGGCGCGCGCGTGCGCGCACGCGTCGCACTCGCAGACGTTGCGCAGCAGCGGGAACGTATAGATGCCCGTCATGTGGCCGTCCGACCACGTGAAGCGCAGCGCGTACGCGCCGACGCGCGCCACCTCTTTGGGATGCACGTCGGGGGGCACGCGCTTCGGATCCAGCAGGCGCTCCCCCGTCCACTCGTGCACACACATGGCGCAGGGGCAGGCCTGGCGCAGCCGCCGGTACGTGTAGCGGCTCTGGTGCCCGTCGCTCCACGTGATGCGGAGTTCGCGCGCCTCCGGATCCTGCGCGATCTCGGTGGGGATGGGCATAGGGCGGCGGGCCATCTCGTTGCATAGTGTAACACGGCGGTGCGGAGCCGCCGCCGGGATCCGCGAGCGGAGGAGCGTGACCGCGACGGCCCGAAACGGAGAGGTGTCCGGCGCCACGATATCTCCGCGTACTCCCCGCGAGCAGGAGGAATTCATGCCGACCGCCGCTGTATCCACGGAGCCGCTCCACGCCGTGACCGTCACGGTCAACGGCCGGGCGGAAACGCTCCACGTCCCCGCCCGGCGCAGCCTGCTGCAGGCGCTGCGCGAAGACCTCAGCCTCACCGGCACCAAGGAAGGGTGTGCCGTCGGGACCTGCGGGGCCTGCACCGTGCTGCTCGACGGCCGGCCCGTGCTCGCCTGCCTGCTGCTCACGGTCCAGGCCGGCGGCCGCGCGGTCGAGACGATCGAGTCGCTCTCGCGCGACGGGGCGCTCGCCCCGATCCAGGAAGCGTTCGTGCGGCACGATGCGCTGCAGTGCGGCTTCTGCACGCCGGGACAAATCATGGCGCTCGAGGGGCTGCTGCGCCGCACGCCGCACCCGTCGGACGAACTGCTGCGCCGCGCGCTCGAGGGCAACGTGTGCCGCTGCGGCACGCAGCTGCGGATTCAGGCCGCGGCGCGCGAACTGGCCGGCGCGGCCGCGCATCACCCCGGCGGCGGCCCCGTCGCGGCTGAGGCCGCGCGGGATCGCACGAGCAGCCACGACGTGAGACGGAGCCGCTGATGCCGAAGATCGTCAGGCAGAAGATTGAGTTCGAAGGCCGCGTCGAAGAGCGCGACGTCGTCCTGGAAGGCGACGACCTTCCCATCTGGAAGGCGGAGCAGTCCTTTCGCATCGTGGGCACGCCCGTCGCCCGCGTCGACGGCGCCGAGCGCGCCGGCGGCATCGCGCAGTACACCGCGGACCTCTACCCGGCCGGCCTGATTTTCGGCGCGGTGCTGCGGTCGCCGCACGCCCGCGCGCGGATCCGGCGGCTGGACACCGCCGGGGCGGAGCGCGCCCCGGGCGTGCGCGCGGTGCTGTCGCACCTGAACGCCCCCGGCATTCCCTGGTACAACGGGCTCAGCGCGCTGTTCGACGTCGAACTGCGCTACGCGGGCGAGGAAGTGGCCGCGGTATTCGCCGACGGCGCGGCGGCGGCGCGCGACGCCATGGAGCTGATCGAGGTCGACTACGAGGTGCTCCCCCACGTCGTCGATCCGGAGGCCGCGCTGGCCCCGGACGCGCCCAAGATCCACGCGGGCGGCAACGTGCTGGGCGGCGCGCCGGAGCAGTATACGCGCGGCGACGTGGAGCGGGGATTTGGGGATGCGGACGTCACGGTGGAGCTGCGGGCCGAAACCCAGGACGTCCTCCACCACAGCATGGAGACGCACGGCTCGATCTGCGAGTGGACCGGGGACCGGCTGACGATCTGGGACTCCACCCAGCACATTTTCGGCGTACGCCGCCAGCTCGCCGCGGCGCTGCGCATTCCGATGGATCACGTCCGGGTACTGAGCCGCTTTATGGGCGGGGGGTTCGGCAGCAAGAACCAGGCCGCCAAGTACACGGTCCTGGCCGCGCTGGCGGCGCGCCGCCTCCGGCGCCCCGTCAAGATCATGTTCACGCGCGCGGAAGAGAGCATCGCCGCCGGCAAGCGGCCGCGAAGCGTCCAGCGCATCCGGCTCGGGGCGCGGCGCGACGGACGGCTCGTCGCGATCGAGTACCGGGGCGTGTCCGGTGTCGGCGCGTACCGCGCGATCGGCACCCCGCTCGCGGGTCCGGCCAAGGAACTCTACGCGTGCCCGAACGTGCGCACGGAGGTCTGGAACGTCTTCACGAACACCGGGCCCAGCGCGGCGTTTCGCGCGCCGGGCTTCGTGGAGGGTACCGTCGCGCTGGACTGCGCGATGGAGGCGCTCGCGGACCGCCTCGGCCTGGACCCGCTGGCACTTCGTCTCACCAACTACGCCCCGGCGGACCAGGTGCTCGACCGCGGCTACTCGAGCAAATTCCTCCGCGAGGCCTATGACATGGCGGCCCGCGCCGCCGGCTGGTCCCGCCGCACCCGCACGCCGCAGGCACCGGTGCGCACCGGCGGGCCGCGGCGCGGGCTCGGGATGGCTTCGCAGATCTGGGGCGGCGCCGGATCCGCGCCCGCGTACGCGGAGGTGCGTGTGAATGCGGACGGCTCAGTCGACGTGCGGATCGGGACGCAGGACATCGGGACGGGCGCCCGCACGGCGCTGGCGCAGATCGCCGCGGAAGTCCTGACCCTGCCCATCGAGCGGGTCACCGTCCGCCTCGGCGACACGGATTTCCCGTACAGTCCGCTGTCGGCGGGGAGCCAAACGATTGCCTCCTGCGGACCGGCGGTCCGGATGGCCGCGGAAGAAGCGCGCCGGCATCTCGTGGAGACCGCCGCCTCGGTGCTGGAAGCGGCGCCGTCCGACATCCGGCTCGAGGCGGCCGGCCTCAGCGTCGCCGGGGTGCCGGATCGCAAGCTCGCCGTGCACGAACTCACCGGCCGCATGGGCAACTTCACGATCGCGGGCCGGGGCTTCCGCGGCGCCAATCCCGACAACGTGACGATTCGCACCTGGGGCGTCCACATCGCCGAGGTGGAGGTCGACCCCGAGACCGGCGAGGTGCGCGTGATCAAGATCACCGCCTGCCACGACGTCGGCCGGGTCATCAACCCGATGGGCTATCGCAGTCAGATTGAAGGCGGCGTCATTCAGGGACTCGGGATGGCGCTGTGCGAAGACCACGTGACCGATCCGGACAGCGGCACGGTGATGGACCTCGGGTTCGACACCTATGCGATGCCGCGTCAGTCGATGGTGCCCGAGATCGAGGCGCTCGCGGTCGGCCGGCCCGACCCGGTCGCGAACAACCTCGGCGTCAAAGGCGTCGGCGAACCGCCGATCATCCCCACCCCGGCCGCGATCGTGAACGCGGTCGCGAACGCGGTCGGCGTCCGGGTCACCTCGCTGCCGATCACGCCCGCCAAAATTCTGCGCGCGCTGCACGCGGCCTCGGGCGCCGCGGCATCGAAGCCTGCGCCCTCTGGAGCCGTGCCGTCATGAGCCCGGACTACCGGTACGTGATCTGCGACGTCTTCACCGAGACGCCCCTCGCCGGCAATGCACTCGCGGTCTTCCGCGACGCGCCCGGCATTCCGGAGGAGCGGCTGCAGCCGATCGCGCGTGAGATCAACTTCTCGGAGACGGTCTTCGTGTATCCGCCCGCCGCCGGCGGCGACGCGCGGATTCGGATTTTCACGCCCGGCCGCGAGCTGCCGTTCGCCGGCCATCCCATCCTCGGCAGCGCGATCGTGCTCGCCGCCGCGGACGGCGACGGCATCCGCCTCGAAACCGGGCGCGGCGTCATTCCCGTGCGCCTTGAGCGGCGCGCCGGCCGGCCGCCGTTCGGCTGGATGATCCAGCCGCTGCCGGCGGTGATTCCGTTTGCCGCGGGAGACGCGCTGCTCGCGGCGGTCGGCGCCGCGCGGTCCGCCGTGCCCATCGAGGCCTACGACAACGGCGTCCGTCACGTCTTCGTCGCCCTGGACGGCCCCGACGCCGTCGCCCGCCTGGCCCCCGATATGGGCCGGCTCGCCAAAGAGTTCGCGGAGTATGGGGTCAACTGCTTTGCCGGCGCGGGCGCCCGCTGGAAGACGCGGATGTTCGCCCCCGGACACGGCATGACCGAGGATCCGGCCACCGGGTCGGCCGCGGGGTCGCTGGTTGTCCACCTGCACCGGCATGGGCTCGTGCCGTCCGGCGAGGAGATTGTGATCTCGCAGGGCGCGGAGGTGCGGCGGCCGTCGGCGCTGCACGCGCGGGTCACGGCGGACGGCGGCCGCGTCGAACGCGTGGAAGTGGGCGGCTCGGCCGTGATCGTCGGACGGGGAGAGTTCACGTTCGACTAGCGCGGTCCCACGGGATCCATGCGTTGTCCGCCGCCGGCGCCGTACGCCCGCGGCGGTGCGCCGCGTCTCCGTCGGGTGGGGCCGGGGTATACTGATCCCGAAATGAAGCCCCTCGTCCTCCTCGCTATCGTGCTCATCGTCGCCGGCGTGGCCGGCCTGGCGTACGGTGGGATTACCTACACGGCGAAGCAGACGACGGTGCGGCTCGGGCCGGTCGAGCTGACCGCGAAGGAAAAGAAAACGATTCCCATCCCCTCCGTCGCCGGCATCGTGTTGATCGCGGGAGGAGTCATCCTGCTGCTCATGGGGACCACCGTCAGGCGATAGAAGCTCAGGAGACCCCCGGCAGGGACAGTTCCTCGGCCCGGTGGCAGCTGACACGGTGGCCCGGGCCAATGGTCCGGAGGCCGGGCGCTTCCACGCGGCAGCGCTCCACCGCGAACGGACACCGGGGATGAAAGTAGCATCCCGACGGCGGGTTGGCGGGACTCGGTACTTCCCCGCGCAACTCGCCGTCGTCGCTTCGCCGCCGCGGGTCCGGCATCGGGACCGCCGCGAGCAGGGCCGCGGTATACGGGTGCCGCGGCGTGCGATAGAGGTCGGCGGTTGCCGCCGTCTCGACGATCTTGCCGACGTACATCACGGCGACGCGGTCGCAGACGTGCTTCACGACGCTCAGATTGTGGCCGATGAACAGATACGTCAGGCCGAGCGTCTGCTGCAGTTCCATCATCAGGTTGAGCGTTTGGGCCTGCACCGACACATCGAGCGCCGACACGGGTTCGTCGGCAACCACGAGGCGCGGGTGCAGGGCCAGCGCCCGTGCGATGCCGATGCGCTGCCGCTGCCCGCCGCTGAACGCGTGGGGAAAACGCGGCATGAACTCCGGGCGCAGGCCGACCAGCCGCAGCAGGTCGGCCACCCGCTCGAAGCGCACCCGGCGGTCCCGGACGCCGCCCGCGGCGAGCAGCGGCTCCCCGACGATGTCGGCGACCGACATTCTTGGATTGAGCGACGCGTACGGATCTTGAAAGATCATTTGGATCTCGCGGCGCAGCGGGCGGAGGGCGCGCCGGGGCAGGCGCGCGAGGTCCACCGTCGCGCCGTCCCGGGCCCGGAAGAAGACCTCGCCCCCGGTCGGCACGTGCGCGCGAAGAATGCAGCGCGCGACCGTCGTCTTCCCGCAGCCGCTCTCGCCGACGAGGCCGAGCGTTTCGCCCTCCGCGATCGTAAAGCTCACATCGTCGACGGCGCGGACCCAGCCGGTCACGCGCCGCGAAAACCCGCGGTGGATCGGAAAGTATTTGCGGAGGTGCGCGACCTCAAGCAGCGGCGACGCGCCGGCGGACCCCGGCCCGGGTGCCGGCCGGGGGGAGCGCGCGCCGGACGGCGTCAACTGCACGGCGGCGGTGCCGCGGGCGGCGTTGGCAGCGGCGCGCCGGCGGGTTCGTAGAGGAAGCACGCCGCGAGGTGTCCCGGCGAGAGTTCCCGCGGCGCGGGGACGTGGGTGTCGCAGGTGCCGGGCATGGCGTGCGGACAGCGCGGATGGAACGGGCACCCGCGGGGCTGATTGAGCGGGTGCGGGATCGATCCGCTGATGACCGGCAGCCGGTCCCGCGGCGTGGATGTGAGACGCGGAATCGACTGCAGCAGGGCCTGCGTGTACGGGTGGCGCGGGTCGTGGAAGATCGCCTCCACGGGCCCCTGTTCCATCACGCGCCCCAGGTACATCACCATGACGCGGTCGGCCATTTGGGCGATCACGCCGAGGTCGTGGGTGATGAATACGATCGCGGCGCCGCGCTCCCGCCGCAGCCGCCGCAGCAGGCGGAGGATCTGGGCCTGTGTCGTGACGTCGACCGCCGTCGTCGGCTCGTCCGCGATCAACAGGCGGGGGTCGCACGACACGGCCATGGCGATCAGCGCACGCTGCCGCAGGCCCCCGCTCAGCTGCCAGGCGTAGTCCGCGAGCCGCTGCTCCGGCGCCGGCATGCCGACCTCCCGGCAAATCGCCGCGGCGAGCCGGCGGGCGTCCCCGCCGTGAATCCCCCGATGGAGCTCGATCGCCTCCGTGATCTGATCCCCGATCGAGTGCACCGGACTGAACGCGGCCATCGGTTCTTGCGGAATGAGCGCGATTTCCGCGCCGCGGATCGCGCGCATCACGCGCCCGCCGGCAGGCAGCGCGGCGAGGTCGACCACGCCGTCGGGCCCCGCGGGGCCGGCCCCACCGCCCTTCTCATCGCCGGCCGCCGTGCGGTCCGGCGCGGATCCACCGGCACGCCGCCACAGAATGCGGCCCGAGACGACCCGCCCCGGCGGGTCCACGAGCCGCAGCAGGGCCCGCATCGCCACCGATTTTCCGCAGCCGGTCTCGCCGACGATGCCGAAGACCTCGCCCGGAAAGACGTCAAACGACAGCCCGTCCACCGCGCGGACCACGCCCTCCGGCAGGAAGAACTGCACCCGCAGGTCGCGGACGGACAGGAGCGGGGCGGTGGCATCGCCGCCGCCGCGCGCCGCGGGGGTGACGGGGTGAGCCGCCGGGGCGCCCGCGGCCGGGTTACCGGCCATAGGGGTCGGCGGCGTCCCGCAGCCCGTCTCCGACGAGGTTGAACGCCAGCACCGCTACGACCACAAACGCCCCGGGGATGAGCAGCCAGGGCGCTTGAGCGACCGTCTGGATGTTCTGCGCCTCCTGCAGCAGCACGCCCCAGCTGATCGCGGGCGGCCGGATGCCGAGACCGAGGAAACTGAGCGACGTTTCGCTGATGATCAGCACAGGAATGGCGAGCGTGCTCGTCGCGATGATGTGGCTCGTCATCGCGGGTAGCATGTGCCGCGTGATGATGCGGTACCGGCTGCAGCCCGCCAGCTCCGCGGCGAGGACGAAGTCTTCTTCCCGCAGCGACAGGAACCGCCCGCGCACCTCGCGGCCGAGCGTCGTCCACCCGACAAACGCGAGAATCAGCGAGATGGCGAAGAAGACCTTCTGCGGCGGCCAGTCGCGCGGCAGGGCGGCACTCATCGCGAGCCAGACCGGGATCGTGGGCAGCGACTGCAGCAGCTCGATGAGGCGCTGGATGCCGAGGTCGAGCCATCCGCCGGCGTACCCCGAGATCCCGCCGAGGAGCGCGCCTAGGACCACGCTGAGCGCGACGGCGGCAAGGCCGACGGTCATCGACGTCCGCGTCGCGTGCATGAGGCGGGACCATTGGTCGCGGCCGAGGCGGTCCGTGCCCAGGAGGTGCGCGCCGCTGTCGGCGCCCGCGGCCGCCGGGCCCGCGGTGACCAGATGAAGATTGGTTCTGACGAGCCCGAGGATGCGGTACGGGTAGCCCTGCGCGAACAGATGCAGTGGAATGCGCCGGGCCGCGTCGACGCGCCACTCCATGCGCAGCGTCACCGGATTGCGCCGGCCCGTCACCACCGGGACGGACACACCGGTCCCGCCGGTGAACAGTGCCGGCCACTGCACCGGGATGAATGCGAGGCGGGCGTCCGTCGCCTCGGGATCTTGCGTGCTGAAGAAGTCCGGCACCAGGACGACCACGTAGAAGACCGCCAGCACGGCGGCGCTCGCCATCGCCAGCCGGTGGCGGCGGAAGCGCCACCAGATGAGCGTCCAGTTGGAGGCGAGCGAGACGCGGTCTTCGGCCGCGGCCCCGGCGCTCGCCGGGGGGCCCGCGGCGGCCGGGGGCGCCGCCGGGAGCGCCGCGTCCGGGAGGCCGACCGCGTCGATCCGCTCCGCCATCTTCAGCGCTCCATGCGGATGCGCGGATCCACCCACGCGAGCAGCAGATCCGAGATGAGCGTGCCGATCACCGTGAAGAAACAGTAGATCATGAGTACGCTGCCGGCGAGGTACATGTCCTGGCTGATCAGGGCGTGCAGCAGCAGCGGCCCGATGTTCGGCAGGTTCATCACCGTCGCGACGATCAGGCTGCCGGAGAACAACTGCGGCAGGTACCAGCCGATCGTGCTGACGAGCGGGTTGATCGCGACGCGGACCGGGTACTTGAACACCAGCCGCCACTCCGGGAGCCCCTTGGCGCGCGCCGTCACGACGTACGGCTTGTGCAGCTCGTCGAGGAGATTCGCGCGCATGATCCGCGTCAGGCGCGCAGTGCCGGCCAGCCCGAGCACCAGAGTGGGCAGCCAGATGTGCTTCAGCAAATCCGCCGCGCGGGCGGCGCTCCACGGCGCCTGCACGTACTCCGGCGAGAACAGCCCCGTCACGCTCAGCCCGAACCACGCGAACGCGATCCACATCAGCACGAGGGCCAGCATGAAGTTGGGCACCGCGACGCCGACGTAGTTGAGCACGGTCAGCAGGTAGTCGAGCGCCGAGTGCGGATGCGTCGCGGAGTAGATCCCGGCGGGAATGGCGAGCACCCACGTCAGCACGAACGAGAAGAGCGCGAGCAGGACCGTGAGCAGCAGATACTGCTGAATCAACTCGGCGTTGGGCCGCTGGTACTCCAGCGAGAGCCCCAGGTTGCCGTGGAGCAGGCCGTTGACCCACAAGAAATAGCGCACGTGGAAGGGCTGATCGAGGCCGAACTGCCGGCGCAGCGCTTCCACCTGCGCCGCGTCGATCGACGAGCCGGACGAGGCCAGGGTGGCGACGTAACTCGCGAGAAAGCCGCCCGGCGGCGCCTGCACCAGCGCGAAGACGACGATCGAGAACACAACGAGCAGGAACGGCAGCAGGACCAGGCGCTGGAGCACGAAGCGCAGCATCGCAGGCCGCCCGGACGAGCGGGGCCGGCGGCGCACATCGCCGCCGGCCCCGCGAGACTATCTCCCTCGGATCATCGGAAGAAGAACTGTTCGGTCCGCGCGTTGCCCGGCGTCCGTAGCGGCCAGTCCTTGCCGAGCTTCGCCGGCACGTTGTGCATGTGGACGTTGACCACCACGACGCCCTGGTCCATCGGCGTGAGGCCGACCGTTCCGATCTCGAACATGTTGTCGACCCACGTCTTAAAAATTTCCTGGCCGTCCATCGCCTGGTGGCGCGGGTCGTCCTGCTTGGCCTTGTCGATCAACTCCACGAGGTGCTTGACCGCCGCGGGCGGCTCCATCCCCTCCTTGCCGCCGGTGTCGTACCACTGCTTCCACAGCGGGCCGGTCGTGATGTTGCCGTAAATGATCGTGCGCGGATCGAACTTGGGCGTCCCGGTGAAGGGGAACCCCGCGGTGTCCTCGTTCCAGATCTCCGCCTGCAGGTCGTTGGCCTGGCGCATCTGGAAGTGCAGCGACCGCTCGCGCACCTGCACGATGGCCTTGATGCCGACCCGTTCCCAGTCCTTGGCGATCAGCTGCGCGACATCCGGCCACGGGCCGAACACGGGCACCACCGAGATTTCGACCGTGGCGCGCCGGGTGGTGCCCGGGTAGAGGCGGAAGCCGTCCGCGTCCTTCTTGTCGAGACCGATCCGGTCGAGGATCCGGTTCGCCTCGTCGGGCCGGTACTCCGTGTATTTGTGGGCGTAGACGTCGCCCGGATAGTACGGCGACCACGGGGCGGCGACCGGCTGCCGCGCCTCGCCCAGGCCGAGGAACGCCGATTCCTTGATTTCGTTGCGGTTGATGGCGTAGGACATCGCGATGCGGAAATCACGGTTCCGCAACAGGCGCCCGAGATCCGCGTCCTTCGTGTACGTTTCGTTGAACGTCACGTCGGCATCCGCGCCGCCGAAGCCCTGCCAGAGGATGACCCGGTACTTGCCGTCCTTCTCGTGCTCCTTGAGGACCGGGTAGTTGCCGAGGATGATGTGGCGCTCCTGTTCGTCGAGCTGGCCGGCGATCGCGGCGAGGTTGAGCGATTGGGCGTCCGCGAAGTACTTGAACTGGACGGTGTCGATGTAGGGCAGCTGGTTGCCGGCCCGATCGACGCCGACGTAGTACGGATTACGGCGCAGGACGTACAGCTGGTCGCTCACGCGCGTGGCCGAGACCCACGCGGCCATCACGGGGCGATCCGGGTTCTCCGGCGGATGGGCCTTCGACGCGAAGAGCTCTCCCCACGTCTTGAACTTCGCCGCGGCGACCATCTGGTCGAGCTTCGCCTTGTCCGTGTACTTCGCGTGAAACTGTTTGAGGTAGCGGGCCGGCAGGAAGCACGCGTACTGCCGGTCGCCGCTGTCCTTGTTGGCAAGCTCCATCATGAACGTCGTACTGCGTTCCTTGTAGATCCAGCGCACCGTGATATCGTCCACACGCTGCACGGTGACGGGGCTGCCGTCGTGATTCTTCATCCAGACGGGCAGCGCCGGGGTCAGGTCCTTGTTCAGCAGCACATCGTCGTACCAGAACATGATGTCGTCCGCGGTAAACGGTGAGCCGTCCGACCACCGGGCGCCGCGGCGCAGCTTGACCGTCCACGTCTTGAAATCGGCGGACGGCGTCACGCTCGAAGCGTACTTGGGCTCCACCTTGGTGCCGTCGGGCGAGTAGCGGACGAGCGCGTCGTAGACAATGCGGTGCACGTTGTTGAAATCGCTCGGACCGAGGAAGCCGCGCCGCCACACGCCGCCGTACTGGCCGATGCCCTCCACCGTGTCGACGACGAGCGGGTCCCGCGGCAGACGCTGCTCCACCGGCGGCAGCTTGCCGGCGCGAACGAGCGCGGCCAGCATCGGGGCTTCGTGGTATTTCGCCTGCGCGAGCGCCAGGGTCTGCGCCCGCGGCCACCCTCCCGGCGCCGGCAGCGCGAGGCCCAGGGCGAGCAGGACGATGGCGCACGCCGCGATCCGGTACGGTATCGCTCTCATCGATTCCCTCCGTTCGTCTGATGATCGGCTCTGTCATCGTCGCGGATACCGGCTACGGCGCCGGTCCGAGATCGCGCAGCGCCGCTTGAACCTGGTCGAGCTGCGCCCGTGACGCCGCGTAGCGGGTCCCGCGCCCCTCATGGTGCTCGATCAGCACGAGTTCCACCGGATAGAGCCGCGCGGCCTCCTCGTATTCGCGGCGGGCCCCCTCCCGGTCCCCTGCCAGCCGGAGCGCGTCGCCCAGCCACAGGCGGTAGCGCGGGGCGTAGGGGTCGAGCCGCACCCCGTCGCGCAGCGCCGAGACGGCCTCCGCGTACCGGTGCTGATCTTGAAAGAGGCGCCCCAACTCGACGCGCGGGTAGGCGTCCCACACGTTCTCGGCCATGCCCTGCCGGTAGTAGGCCGCGGCGACGTCGCGCAGCGACGGCCACGGTCCCAGCGCCGTCGTCAGCCGCCGGGTGTACAGGTCGGTCGCGAGGTCGCCGAGGTACACCGGAATGACGCTGTCCAGCGGGTCGAGCGGCAGCGCGGCGAGGAAGGTGTCGACGGCCTCGGGGAAGCGCTGCGCGGCCACGTCGTCCGACGCTTCCGTGTGCAGTATCGTCGCGACGACGGGGGGCACCAGCAGCGGCGGCAGCGCGACGAACACCACGGCGAGCGGCAGCACGAACAGCCGCCGCCCCACCGGCATGGTGGCGCGCCGATCCCGCACGGTATAGGCGGCCACCGCCGCGGCCAGCGCGACCAGCATCGTGAGGTTGGTGATCACATAGAGGTTTTCGTCCGCCAGGCTCATGACCCCGACACCCGCCGCCGCGGCCACCCCCACCCCGAGCCACACACGATCGTCGGCGCCCCCGATGCGGTAGCGCACGGCGGCCCGCCACAGGCCCCAGAGAACCACCGCGGTCAGGATTCCGGCCCCGGCGGCGCCGGTCTCCGCGAGGATCTGCAGGTAATCGTCGTGGGCCGAGGCCGGAACCTTGAGCAGCGCGTACGTCGCGTAGACTCCAGGAGGCCGGTACGCCGAGTACACGACATTAAAGGTACCGAGGCCCGTGCCCCAGAGCCGGTGGTCGGCCCAGACTCGCCGGGCCGTCCCCCAGATGAACCGGCGGCTCGTCACCGTGTCCTCCTGCGCGGGCGCAAGGCTCTCCGCGCGCAGTCCGACCGCCGGAAGCCGCGCCACCGCGACGCCCGCCGTGATCATCACGAGCAGCACGACCCAGCGCGCCCGCCGGCGGACCGGAATGAGGACGGCCGCGGCGATGAGGAGAAACGCCGTGAGCCCGGCGTACCCGCCCCGCGAGTAGGTCAGCATGAGCGCGAGCACCTGCGCCACCAACGCCGCGCCCACGACCGGGCGCAGATAGACCGGCAGCGTCATGCCGAGGATGGCCGCCCCGGCGATGCCCAGCAGGAGAAAGCCGGCGAGCACGTTCGGGCTGCCGAGCGTGCCGTACACGCGCGTGTGGATGATGTCGGCGAAGGACGGACTCAGCCAGTACGCCGGCGTGGCGAGGCCCGCGGCATATTGGCCCAAGCCCTGGGCCGCTTGCCAGCAGGCGATGCCCACAAGGCCCGCCAGAAACACCTGGGTTTTGATCCCGTCGGTCAAGACCATCAAAAGCGCCAGCGTCAGCATCGCGACGGCGATCAGAAAAAACAGTTCTTCGCGGGTCGAGTAGAGGTTCGTCGTATGCGCGATGGCGAACAGCCCGACGGCCCCCACCGCGGCGAGCCCGGCGAGCGGCGCGCCGGGCAGCGGGCGCGCGCCCAACAGCCACCGTACCCCGGCGGCCCCGGCGATCGCGAGACAGACCTGTTCGAAAATGAGGAGCGGGATGCGGTGCGCGAGAAAGCCCGCCGCGGGCATGAACGTCAATCCCGTCGACGCGCTCCACCCGAGCAGGACCAGGGCCGCGAACAGGATGATCCAATCGAGGACTTCCGCGATCGCCGCGTGAAAGGGCGGCGGGGACCCCGCCGCGCGCGGCGCCGCCCCTGTCGCCCCCGCCCTGTCAGTCTTTTGGCCGGCCCGCGGACCCGGCCGCACGTCTTCCGTCAGCGGGCGAGCCATCCGCCGTCTACGACCAGCAGGTGCCCATGCACGTAGTCGGACGCCCGGGACGCCAGAAACACGGCGGCCCCGGCGAGGTCCTCGGGCCGCCCCCACCGCCCCGCCGGGATCCGCGTCAGAATGGCCGCGTTTCGCTCCGTATCGTCGCGCAGCGACCGGGTTAGATCCGTCTCGATGTACCCGGGGGCGATGGCGTTGACGTTGACGCCGCGGGGCGCCCATTCATTCGCCAGCAGTTTCGTCAGCTGCCCCAGCGCGCCTTTGCTCGCGGTGTAGGCGGCGATCTGGATGCCGCCTTGGAAACTCATGAGCGACGCGATGTTGATGATCTTCCCGCGGCCGCGCGGCAGCATGTCGCGCGCGGCGTCCCGGCAGAGCGAAAAGACGGCGTGCAGATTCACCTGCAGCACACGGTGCCAGTCATCCGCCGTGACATCGAGCGCCGGTCCCCGGGTGGCGGTCCCTGCGTTGTTGACGAGAATGTCGACGCGGCCGAACGACTTGACGGCCTTCGGGATCACCCGGTCCACCTGCGCGGGGTCGGACAGATCGGCCGCGATGGGGAAGCAGCGCCGGCCGAGGCGCTCGATCTCCGCGGCGAGGCCTTCCGCCGCCGTGCGGCCGACCGCGGCCACATCCGCGCCCGCCCGCGCCAGTCCCATCGCGAGGCCACGCCCAATGCCCCGGCCGGCGCCGGTGACGACGGCGACCTGGCCGCTGAGGTCGAACCATTCGGCCGCGCCCACGCGTAAGAAGGTTCGGACCATTCCACGACGGTCCTCCGCACGCTGGGGCCGTGCTCGAGCGGGTATGATACGATCCTGAGAGACGATGCAGAAGAGTCCCGCCTGATGCGCCGCCCGAAGGCGAGCGCGGCCCTGCCCCTGCGAGGACGCGCGGCCGGGATCGCGGTGCTCGTCGCCGTGACCCTCGCCGCCGCCGCGGGAGGCCCGAGGTACGGGGACGGACGCCCGATGGCGGGTCCGCCGTCCGCGGAGGCGGCCGGTCCGGTCACCCTCGAGTTCTGGACGATCTCGCTGCAGCCGTTCTTCACGAAATTCATCAACGGCCTCATCGACGGCTACCAGCGCGCGCATCCCGGCGTTCGGATCCGCTGGATCGATGTGCAGCCGCAGGCGCTCGATCAGAAGCTGCTCTCCGCGATCGCGGGCGGCGTGGCCCCGGACGTCGTCAACCTCAACACGGAGACGACGCTGCGTCTCGCCCAGGAGCGCGCGCTGCTCGATATGGACGGCGCGGTGCCGGCCGACGCGCGGGCCCGCTACTTCCCGAACATCTGGGCCTCCCTGCGCCTGGACGGACGCGCCTACGGCGTGCCGTGGTACGTCACCCCGGATGTGCTCGCCTACAACCAAGCGCTGTTCGCGAAGGCGGGTCTCAACCCCGCGCATCCGCCCGCCACGACCGACGACCTCATCCGGGCGGCGGTTGTCGTGAAGAAAAAGACGGGCGTATACGGCTTCATGCCCAACGTCGACGGCATCCGGTTCCTCAAAGTCTTTCAGGAAGAAGGCCTCCCCGTGCTGAGCCCCGACCGGCGCCGGGCGGTGTTCGACACCCCGTCGCACGTGGCGCTGCTGGCGCGCTACGTCGACCTCTTGAAGCACGACGAGTTTCCGGACGACACCCTGCGGCGGGGCTATCTCGGCGCCACGGAGCGGTACGGCGGCGGCCAGCTCGCGATGCTGACCACCGGTCCGCAGTTCCTGCTGCGTGTGCGCACGGACAACCCCGACGTCTACCGCGCCACCGCTGTGGCGTCGGCGCCGCTTGGCCGCGGGCGCGTGCTCGACTTGCCGACAATGGACCTCGCCGTGCCGGTGTCGAGCCGCCATCACGATGAGGCCGTCGCCTTTGCACTCTACGTCACGGACGACGCCAACCAGCTCGCATTTTCCAAGCAGGTGGACATCTTCCCCTCGACGCGTGCCGCCGCGGCGGACTCGTACTTTACGAAGGCTGGAACGAGCCCGGAGGACCGCGCGCGCGTCGTGGCCGCGCGGGAGCTGGGCACGGCGAAGGATCTCACGGTGGTCGTGCCCCACAGCGACGACTTGTACCGGGTGTTTCGCGAAGCGATTGAAAGCGCGTTCTACGGCAAGATGAACCCGGCGCAGGCGCTGCAGTGGGCCGTCCGCGAGTGGAACAAGCGGCTCTGACGCCGGGCCCTCCGGACCTTCGGCCGCGCCGGACGGCCGCGGCCGAGCGCCCCCGCGAAGGGACACCCCCGCGGTCCCTCACCCCGCGGCGGCCGGACGCCGTCGGATGGCGCCGGGGCGCGCTCGGCCGCGCCACCGTCGCCTATCTCTTCCTTGCACCCGCGCTGGTGCTGCTGGCGGTCTTCACCTTCTACCCCGTCGTCTTCGGTACGGCGCTCAGCCTCTTCGACTACAACGTCATCTCGCCACCGCGCTACGTCGGCGTCTCACAGTTCGCAGCGCTGTGGCAGGACCGCTACTTCTGGACGGCGCTGCGCAACAGCGGCGTCTACCTCGCGGTCGTCCCGGCGCTCCAGCTGTCCGCGATCGTGCTGGCGCTGTGGGTGCGGCGGCCGCTGCGGGGCATCGCGTGGTTCCGGGTCGCGTACTACGTGCCGGTCGTCACCTCGATCGTCGTGGTGGGGCTGATGTGGCGCTGGCTGTACGACGAAGCCGGGCTCCTAAACTACGTGCTGCTGCGCCTGCACCTGATCGGCACGCCGATCCACTGGCTCAGCGACCCCGGGATCGCGCTGTACGCCGTGATGCTCGTGACATGGTGGAAGGGCCTCGGGTACTACATGGTCATCTACCTGGCCGGCCTCGAGGCGATCCCGTCGTACTACGACGAGGCCGCCGCCCTCGACGGCGCGGGGCCGGCCGCGCGCCTGTTCCACGTGACGATTCCGCTCCTGCGACCGAGCATTCTGCTCGCGAGCACGATTTCGATTCTCGCGGCCCTGCGGGTCTTCGAAGAAGTTTACGTGATGACAGGAGGCGGGCCGATCTTCTCGACGTACACGATCTTCTACTATATGTTCGATCAGGCGTTCAACTCGCTGCATCTCGGCTACGCGGCGGCGATCGGCGTCGTGCTCGCGGCGATCACGGCCCTGTTCTCCGCCGTGAACTTCCGGCTGATGCGGCAGGGAGGTCTTTCCTATTATTAGGCCCGCCCGGCCCCGATCCGTCCGCCGCGCCGGCGAGACGGCCGGCATGTACGCGCTGCTCTGCGCGCTCGCCGTGGTCACGGTATTCCCGTTTCTGTGGCTGCTCGCGACGGCGCTCGGCTCGCGCGGCGCCGTGTTCGCGTTCCCGCCCGCGCTGGTGCCCCACCCCGCCACGCTCGCCAACTTCGCCGGCGTCTGGCGGACGATGCCCGTCGGCCGGTTCTTCGTCAACACGATCTACATCACGGGCATGGGGATTGTGCTCACGCTGCTCGTGAGCGCGCTCGCCGGGTATCCGCTCGCCCGGATGCGGTTTCCGGGCCGCGACCAGATCTTCTACGCGATCGTCGCGAGCCTGATGCTCCCCCAGCACGTCGGCCTGATCCTAAACTTCGTCACGATGATGCGCCTGCATCTGGTGGACACGTACGCGGCGGTGTACCTGCCGAGCCTCGCCAGCGTCTTCGGGATCTTCCTGCTCCGGCAGGCGTACCTGGTCGTGCCGGCGGAGATCGAGGACGCGGCCCGGATCGACGGCGCCGGCGAACTGCGCCTGTGGGCGCAGGTGATGCTGCCGCTCGTCGCGCCGGCGCTCGCGACGCTCGCGATCGTGGAATTCTCGGCCTACTGGAACTCGTTTCTCTGGCCGCTCATCGTGCTGAAGTCGCCGGATCGCTACCCGCTCGCGGTCGGCCTGCTGTACCTGTCGGGCCTGTTCGCACACAACACGCGCTACGTCGCGGCGGGCGCCGTGCTCATGACGGTCCCGGTCATTGCCGTGTTCGTGGCGCTGCAGCGGTACTTTCTGCGGGGGATCATGCTCGGCGCGGTCAAGTGAGCCGCACGCGTCCATGAAGATCGCGTTTCTGCCGCTCGACGAACGGCCGGTGACACGGGACGCCTTCCTCCGGCTCGCCGCGATCGCCGGCGCGGAGGTGGTCACGCCCGCGCGCGAGCGGTTGGGCGAACTCAAGCGGCCGGCGGACGTCGAGGCGCTCTGGGGCTGGCTCGGGGATCTGGGCGCGGACGCGGACCTCGTGATCGCGTCGACGGAACTGCTCATCTACGGCGGGTTGGTGCCGTCCCGGGTCGGCCGCGAACCGCTCGACCGGTGCCTCGCGCTGGCCGACCGGTGGCGCGAGACCCGCCGCGCGGCGCCGCGCCGCCCGATCTTCCTATCCGCGAGCAATCTGCGCCTGCCGAACAGCGACGATGCGACCGAGGAACCGGACTACTGGGTGGAGTACGGCCGGCAGATCTTCGCGCACAGTTTTCACGAGGACCGCTACGAGGCCACCGGCGATGCGGCATCGCGCGAGCGCGCCGCGGCGGCGGCCGCGGCGGTGCCGGGGCCGGTGCTGGCCGATGTGCGCTGGCGCCGAGCGCGTAACCTCGCGGTCCTCCGGCGCCTCATCGAGTTCGCGGCGGCGGGCGTGTTCGACGGACTGCTCATCGGCCAGGACGACGCCGCGGAGTACGGCTGGACCCGGCGCGATCTGCGAGCCGTGAGCGCCGCGGTGGCGGAGCACCGCGCCGGAGGCCGGGCGTGGGTGACCTACGGGACGGACGAACTGACCGCCCGCCTCCTTGCGCGCGACGTCGTGACCCGGCGCGCCGGGGCGACGCCGGACGGTGAACCCCCGCGCGTACGGGTCACCTACTCGTCGCCGGCGCACCGGGCCGTGATCCCGCGATACGAAGGCCAGGCGCTCGATCTGACCGTGACCTCCCACATCGAGACCGCCGGCTGCCGGCGTGTCGACGGGGCCGCGGAGTTGTGCCTGCTCGTGCACAACTCGCCCGGCGAGCAGCGGGAAGCCCCGGAGCAGGCCTCCTACCCGAGCTCGCAGCTCGACGGCTTCTTTGCGGCACTCGACGAGGCACGGGCGGCCGGCATCCCGTGCGCGCTCGCCGATGTCCGGTACAGCAACGGCGCCGACCGGGTGCTCGTGGACCGGGTGCTCGCGGGGCCCCGCGCCTCCGGGCTGTCCGCGTACGGCGGCTGGAACACCGCCAGCAATACGCTCGGGATGGCCCTCGCGCAGGGGCTGCTGTCGGGACCCGGCGCCGCTGGCGGCGCGGCCGGCGAGCGGGCCAACCGGGACTTCACGATCTTGCGGCTGCTCGACGATTGGGGCTATCAGGCGATTGTGCGCCAGCGCCTTGCGGCGGAGATTCTGCCGCGCTTCCCCGGTGCCGGCGCCTCCGACGTCGGTCCGGCGTACTCCGCCTGCGCCGAGGCGGCGCGCACATGGCTCGAGGCCGCCTGCGTGCCGCCGGTCGCCTCCTCGTTCCGCGTCCCGATCGCGATCGGGCGGGTCGGTTTTCCCTGGAACCGCCTGTTCCACGTCGCGCTGGATCTCCGCATCGGGTGAGCGCCCCGTTCGAACTGCGTCCGTTCGACCCCGCGCGCGCCGGCGAGATCGTGGCGGTCTGGAACGCGGCGGCGGGCGGGCCGTTCCCGCTGCGCGAGGCGCTGTTTTTGCAGAACACGGTGCAGGACCCGCATTTCGATCCCGCCGGGGCGGTCATCGCGTGCGAGCCGTCCACGGGACGCGTGGTCGGGTGCGGTATTGCCAAGGTGGCGCGCGTGCCGCTGGGCGCCGACGGGCTGCGTCCGGACCGCGGATGGCTGAGTTTCGTCGTCGTGCATCCGGATCAGCAGCGCCGCGGCCTCGGGACCGCGCTGCTCCGTGCCGGGGAAGCGTTCCTGCGCGCCAAGGAGCGGCCGGCCGCGATGCTCGGCAGCGACCCGGCGCACTTCTTCCCCGGGGTCCCCGACGACACCGACGCCTCGGGGTTCTTCGAAGCGCAGGGCTATGCGTTGCGTGGCGAGGCCTACGATCTGTGCCGGTCCTTGCGCGGCTACCGGACGCCGCCCGCGGTCGCGGAGGCGCTGCGGGACAACGCCGGCGTCGACATCCGGTCGCTCGTGCACGGCGAAGAGGCGGCCCTGCTGGCGTTTCTCGACGCGACGTTCCCGGGCCGGTGGCGGTACACGATCGGGCGGTTCCTGGACGGCGGGGGCCCGATCGGCGACATCGTGGGCGCCGTGCGCGGCGGCACAGTCTCTGGGTTCGCGCAGCTCTTTCACCCGGCCTCGCGGTGGATCGGTCCAAGCGTCGCGTGGGGAACGCCCGGCGCCGGACCCGACGCGCGGACCGGAGGGCTCGGGCCGATGGGCCTTTCCTCCGCGCTCCGCGGCCGGGGCCTCGGCCTGGCGCTCGTCGACCGCGCGATCGTCCATCTCGCGGCCCTGGGCGTGGACGACATGGTGATCGACTGGACGATCCTGCTCGAATTCTATGGGAGACTCGGCTTCACGCCGTGCCGGCGCTACCGTCACAGCGAGCGATCGTTGTGACGCTGCCTGCGCCGGCGCCTCGGGCGCCAAGACTTCGCACCGGTCCGGCGAATGTCACTCGCTGTCGCTCGCAGCATGATGGCCGAAGCCGAGAATCGTTGAACCGGCCGTGATGGGGGGCGCGTGGTGACGCCGTCTGATCTCGTGGGCGAGTTGTTCATGGTGGACTTCACCGGCCTTGAGCCGTCGGCGGAGATCGTGCGCCTCGTCCGCGACGGCGTCGGCGGCGTCGTGCTGTTCGACAAGAACGTCGCCGAGCCGGCGCAAATCGCCTCGCTGACAAACGCCCTCCAGCGGATCGCCGCGGACGCCGGCCGCCCGCCGCTGCTCATCAGCATGGATCAGGAAGGCGGTCCCGTCGTGCGCCTGCGCGCCGGCGCGACGCATTTTCCGAGCGCGATGGCGTTCGGCGCGGCCGGCAGCGAAGCCCTCGTCGCTTCCGCGGCCGGGATCACCGCGCGGGAACTCCGCGCCGTCGGTGTCCAGATGAACTTCGCGCCCGTTCTCGACGTGAACACCAATCCCCTCAACCCGGTGATCGGGGTGCGCTCTTACGGCGAAGACCCTGAGCGCGTGGGCCGTCTCGGCACCGCGGCCGTGCGCGCGCTCGAGGTGTCCGGCGTCGCGGCGACGGTCAAGCACTTTCCCGGGCACGGCGACACATCGGTGGACTCGCATCTCGGCCTGCCCGTGGTGGAGCACGATCTCCGCCACCTGGACCGGATGGAATTGGCGCCGTACCGCCCGGTCATCGCGGCGGGCTGCGCCGCCGTGATGACGGCCCACATCATCTTTCGCGCGCTCGACCCCGAGCGACCCGCGACCGTCTCGCCCGCCGTGCTGGGCTTCCTCCGTGAGCGGCTGGGCTTCACCGGGGTCCTGGTCACAGATTCGATGGCGATGGATGCGATTACGGGGTACGCGTCCCGGGGGGAAGCGGCCGTGCAGGCGGTGCTGGCGGGCGCCGATATCATCCTCGCGTGCGGCGCGCACGAGGCGCAGCAGGAAGCGCTCCACGCCGTGCGCGCGGCCGCATCGCACGGACGCATCCCGCCCGGCCGGATCGAAGACGCCGCCGCGCGCGTCCGCGCGCTGAAAGAGCGGTTCAAAGTCGGTGAGCGCGCGATCGTCCCCGTCGACGAGATCCCGCGCCGCGTCGGGGTACCGGCGCATCAGGTGGTCGCGGACCGCGCCGGGGAAGCCGCGGTGACTCTGGTCCGCGACCCGGAGCGCCTGCTCGCGCTGGGTCCCGGTCCGGTCGAGGTGGTGGACGGGGCCGCGGGCGAGGCCACGGCCGTGCGCCTCGCGGATGCGCTGCGCGCGGCGGGGCGCGACGCGGTGACGGTACCGGCCGAGGGACTCGCGCCGGACCGCGGTGCGGTCCGCGTCGTGCCGGTGGGCCATCCGCGGCGCGACACGCCGGAGACGCGGGCCGCCGCGGCGCGCGTCGCGCATGCCGCGGCGGCCGCGGGTCCGCTCATCGCCGTCGCCACGGGCGCCCCGTACGTGCTTACCGAGGTGCCCGGGCGCGCGACGTGTCTTGCCGTCTACGGCGACGACCCGGCCTCGCTCCGCGCGGCGGCGCGGGCGCTTGCCGGGCTCATCACGCCGCAGGGCGTGCTCCCCGTAGCGCTCTCCTGACCGGACCGTGATCCGGCGCGGTGCCCCACATCGCGCCCCGATCGTGGGTATAACCTGAACAACCGCTCAGCGGCAGTGTCTTATCAATGTCCGAGATCGATGCATTGACTCATGCGGTGCCGAGCCTGATCACGCGCGCACTCAGCCGCGCGGCCACGCTCGACAGCCCAAGCCGCGTCGCGAGCCGCAGGGCCTCGCCGGCGGCCGCGAGCGCGCCCGCGAGATCCCCAGCGCGCGTGCGAATCTTGGCGGCTTCCTCGAGGACGTGCACGCGGTAGAGGTCGGCCGTCCGCCACGACGCCGCCTCCGCCTCGACCCGCGCCCGCCGGGCCCCCTCCGCCCCGGTGAGACGATAGGCGCGGCTGAGCCGCCGCAACGCCCGCCAGCGGTCGCGGGGCCCCGTCGCCTGCCCCACCGCGCGGTCGAAGCACTGGGCCGCGCGCGCGTGGTCCCCGCGCCGTGCGAGCAGCATGCCGGCGCCTTCCCAGTCGAACGGGACCCGTGACCGCTCGAGATCGCGCAGCGTTCGGATCACCTCGCCGTGGAGAGCGACCATGGCCAGCAGGTCGGCGCGGTTGTGGGCGAGCACCGGTTCGAGCGCCGTCCGATCACCGGAGCGCAGATAGCCGACATAGATGCCGGGGATCAGCCATCCGGGGACGTCGTCGTGCCGTGGAGCGCCGATGACGTGCGCCTCGAGGGTGCTGAGCCGGTGCGTGCCGAGCACCCGGTGCCACAACCGGCGCGCGGGGGTGATTAGATCCGTATGGACCTCGGGCGCGGCAGGCCGCTGCCGGGCCAGGATAAACCGCGATTCGAGAATCGGCCAGTCGAACCGTCGACCGTTGAACGTCACGAGGTGGGGCCGCCCGGCGAGGCGTTCGCCGACCGCCGCGAGCAGGTGCGCCTCTGAGCGAAGGCGCCGCAGCAGAAATTGTTCCGTGACGAGCGTCTCGCCGTCGAGGTACGCGAGGCCGATCAGGAAGGCGTAGGTGCCGGTTCCTCCCGCGAGACCGGTCGTCTCGGTGTCGAGCCAGACCAGGCCGGCCGCGGCCCCCGCGTGCTCGGCCGCGACCCATCCGAGACTCGCCCCGATTTCGACGGCCCCGTGGCGGTGGGCGAAGGCGTACCGGCCGCGCACGATCTCAATACCGTCCGCGGTCTCCGCGCCCGCGGAGGCGGCCGGCCGGCGGGGAGACGGGACGCCGCCGCCGTAGCGCCGCAGGCGCTCCCGGAGGCGCTCGAGCGCCGCGGCGTCAGGCGGGCACACACACGTCGCGCAGCAGCCGCAGCGTCCGCCGCTTCGCGTCCGGGCCGACGGTCAACACGGGGCCGACGCACGATGGGCAGCCCGCCGCGCAGCCGCAATCCTCGATGAGCGCCGCGGCGGCGTCGAGCAGGTCCACGCGCAACGCATACAGGCGTTCCGCCTGCCCGACGCCGCCCGGCACCTGCTCGTAGAGGGTCACAGTCGGCTCGCCGGTGTGCGGGGATCGGATCTCGGCCAGCGCACCGAGGTCGCGCGGATCGCACATGAGGTAGAGCGGCGCGATGTTGTGGAGCGCGTTCGCGACGCCGAGGAGGGCGCCTTGCAGGGCGTCGTTGTCGAGGTCCGCGGCCCGCGCCCGGGGGAAGATCCACCATGCGGCGGTTGTGTGGAGCGTGGTTTCGGGAAGATGGATCGTTCCGAAGCCGACGTTTTCGTGCGTCGACAGGGTCAGCTTCTTGAAGATCGTCGGCCGAAACCGGACGGTGACTTCACCGTGCGCCGCGTTCGTACCGGCCGCCGGGCCTTGGGAGGGGGCGCGCGCGAACTCCTCCAGCACCCGCAGGTCCGTCGCGATCTGCGCATCGGTGTAGTAGTCGACCTCGACGCGCCTGACGTAGGCCTTCCGCTCTTCCCAATCGAGCCGGTCGACATGATATTGCCGGCCGAGGTGGATGTAGATCGCGTCCTCATGCACGAACGCCGGCGCCGCCGCGAGGTCGACCTCGCCGACGACGCGGGGCCGCGGATCGGTCGTATCGATGATGACGACGTTCTCCTGGCTCGCGCTGCGCAGGCTCACCTCCTCGGCCGGGTACGCCTCGGCGACGTAATGCCACGCGTCGTCCTCGTGGTGGAGCACGCGCGCCTCCTCCAGGTAGGCGAGGATCTCCGGCAGCGTGTTCGGCCCGAAGGTCTCGCCGTCGCGGAGCGGTAGTTCGAAGGCCGCGCACTTCAAGTGGCTCGCGAGCACGAGCAGGTTGTCGGGGTTGGTGCGCGCCTCTTCCGCTTCGCGGCGCAGCAGATAGTCGGGATGGCGCACGATGAACTGATCCAGCGCGGCACTCGTCGCGACGAGGACCGCGAGCGCCCGCTCCCGGCGGCGGCCGGCGCGACCCATCTGCTGCCAGGTGCTGGCGATCGTGCCCGGGTAGCCCACCAGGATCGCGGCGCTGAGCTGTCCGATGTCGATGCCCAACTCAAGGGCGTTGGTGGCTGCCACCGCCCGTACCGCGCCGCTGCGGAGTCCGCTTTCAATCCGCCGGCGCTCCGACGGCAGGTAGCCCGCCCGGTATCCGCAGATGGCATCCGATGGGAGAGAGCGGCGTTCGGCGGCGGCCCGCAGATAGGTGGTGAGGAGTTCGGCGGCGAGGCGCGAGCGCGCGAAGAAGATGGTCTGAATGCGTCCGCCCAGCAGCTCGCCGGCCAGCGCGACGGATTCCCGCACCGCGTCCATCCGGATGCCCAGTTGCGCGTTGACGACCGGCGGATTGTAAAAACCGATGACGCGCTCGCCGGACGGCGCGCCGTTGCGGTCGACCACCGCCATCGTCCGCCCGGTCAGCCGCTCGGCGTGTTCCTTCGGGTTGCCGATCGTGGCCGAACAGCAGATGAACTGCGGGGCGCTCCCATAGAAGCGGCAAATGCGTTCGAGCCGCCGCAGCACGTTGGCGAGGTGGGAGCCGAACACGCCGCGATAGTGATGGAGTTCGTCGAGCACGACAAAGCGCAGGTTTTCAAACAGGCGCAGCCACTTGGTGTGGTGCGGCAGAATCGCCGTGTGCAGCATGTCGGGATTCGTTACGACGACGTGTCCGGCCGCGCGGATCGTCCGCCGCGCGTCGGCGGGCGTGTCGCCGTCATAGGTAAACGCGCGGACGTCCGCGCCGAGCAGTCCGATCAGTGTCTGCAGTTCATCGACTTGATCGGCTCCGAGGGCCTTGGTGGGAAAGAGGTACAGCGCCCGCGCCTGCGGGTCGCGCAGGATCGCGTCCAGGACCGGCAGGTTGTAGCACAGCGTCTTACCGGAGGCGGTCGGCGTGACCACGACCGCGTCGGCGGCGCCGCGGACAAGGCCGTACGCCTCCGCCTGGTGACAGTAGAGCCGCGTGATTCCCGTGCGGCTGAGCGCATCGATGAGCCGCGGGTCAAGGCCGGGCGGAAACGGCTCGTACTGCGCCTGGCGTTCCGGAATGGAATGCCATGTCGTGAACTGCGGGGCAAACCGCGGACGTGTGCGCAGCGCTTCGATGATCTGGTCCAATGTCATGCTGCGGCTCCTGCAGGATCGTGATACAAAGGTATGATGAATCGAACTAATGTTCGCTGGACCAGTGAACGAACCCTCTGGCCGGCCGATATGTCTTTATGTCATAATGGCAATATGAAGACGGTAACAGTTGCGGAGTTCAAACGGCGTTTCTCGGAGTTCGTGGCGGATGTCCATTATCACGGACAACGCATCGTCGTCTTACGCCGCCGTACACCCGTCGCTGCGCTCGTGGGCCTCGATGACCTCAAGAGACTGTCCGCGGAGCAGCCGGCCGACGAAGAGCCGCGGCGAGGATTGCTGGGCGCGGTCGGAGCCTGGGCCGACTATGACGGTCTGGATCGATTGATTGAAGATATCTATGCTGCACGAGAGGCTGCTGTAGACAGATCAGTGTCGTTCCCGCCGTAGAATGTAGATGTATTTGTTTGACACCGACACAATAAGCAATCTCATACGGCCGACACCGTCACCGGCGCTCATTCGCCGCTTGGCTGCTGTGCCGCCGGACCGGCAATTTACGACCGCTATTACCGTCGGTGAACTTGCGTACGGCGCGTATCGAAGCAACCGTCCCGAGTACTTTCTTCAACGGCTTGATGAACAGGTGTTCGGGGATGTCACCGTCGTGCCATTCGACGCGGATGCCGCACGAATATATGGCAGGGTGCGGGTAACGTTGGAATGTGAGGGAGCCTCTCTCAACGAACCCGATCTACGGATCGCTGCGATTGCGCTGGCACGTTCGCTTACACTTGTGACCGGCAATACCCGTTACTTTGCCCGTGTCCCGGGCCTTTCTGTTGAGAACTGGCTCGTGGAGCCGCCCGTGTGATCTATCGGGCGATTCTGCGACCGCTGCTGTTCCACATCGACCCTGAAAAGAGTCATGATCTGGCGCTGACCGCGCTCGGCGCGGCCGGACCCGGACTCGCGCGACAGCTGACTCCGGCGGTAGATCCCCGGCTCTCGGTTACGGTCGCCGGACTGCGGTTCCCCACCCCGGTGGGACTTGCGGCCGGCTTCGACAAATCGGCGAGGGCGCTGTGGGCGTGGCCGGCGCTCGGGTTTGGCTTCGTGGAAGTCGGCACGGTCACCGCGCGCCGGCAGCCCGGCAATCCACGACCACGGGTGTTCCGGCTACCCGACGATCGGGCGCTGATTAACCGGCTCGGCTTCAATTCGCCCGGCGCCGACGTCATGGCCCGGCGTCTCGCCGCGCTGCGGCGCCGGCGGCCCTACCCAATCCCGCTCGCCGTCAACATTGGGCGAAGCCGCGCGGCGTCCAACGAAGAGGCCGTTGACGACTACCTGTATTCGTTCGACCGCCTGCAGCCGCACGCGGATTTCATCGTGGTCAATGTGTCATCGCCAAACACGCCGGGACTGAGGCAACTCCAAATGCGGGACGCGATCGTCCCGCTGCTGGAGGCGCTTCGCGGGCGGAACCGGGCGCTCGGTGAGAAGCCCATCTTCGTGAAAATCGCGCCCGATCTGACGGACTGCGACCTCGAAGAGGTGGTCGACGCGATCGGTCATCGTGCACACGGCGTCGTGGCGACGAACACGACGCTCAGGCGCGACGGCCTCGCAAGCCCCGCCCGCGACGAAGCCGGAGGGCTGAGCGGCCGCCCGCTGCACGCCCGGGCCGTGGCTGTCGTGGGCCGTCTGCGACGGCTCACCGAAGGCCGCCTGCCGATCATCGGGGTGGGCGGGATCTTCACCGCCGGCGACGCCTACGCGATGATCACAGCGGGCGCCAGTCTGGTCGAACTCTACACCGGGTTCGTGTACGGCGGTCCCGCCGCGCCGCGCACCGTGGCGCGCGGTCTCGTGGCGCTCCTGGACCGCGACGGGTTTCGGACCCTGACCGATGCGGTCGGGGCCGCCGCCCCCTCTACCGTTTCGTCCGGCCCGCCTCGGTAATCGCCGAGCGCACGCGCTCCGGCGTGAGCGGCATGTCGAGGTGCCGTACACCGAGGTGCGCGAGCGCGTCCACGACGGCGTTGACCACGCACGGCGTCGACCCGATGGTCGCGGCCTCCCCGATACCCTTCGCGCCGAGCGGATTGCGCGGGGTCGGGGTGACGGAGCGCCCGCGCTCGACGCGAGGCAGGTGCACCGCTCTCGGCACCGCGTACTCCGAGAGCGCGGCCGTCAGCATCTGGCCGTTCTCGTCGTAGGCCGCGTATTCCAACAGCGCCTGGGCGGCCCCCTGCGCGACGCCGCCGTGGATCTGTCCGTCGACCAGCAGCGGGTTGATGACGCGGCCGCAGTCGTCCACGCACACGTAGCGCTCGAGCCGCACGCCCCCGGTGTCGGGGTCGACCTCCACCACGCAGACGTGGCTGCCGAACGGGAAGGTCGTGCCCTGCGACTTGAACCGGCTGGTCGCCTCGAGGCCGGGGCTCTGGCTTTCCGGTAGATGTTTGCCGGCGTAGGCGGCCTTGGCGATCTGCGCGAGCGCGACGCCGCGCGCGGGCGCCCCGCGCACGGTCACACCGCCGTCCTCGAGGACGAGATCGGACTTCGCCGCTTCGAGCATGTTGGAGGCGATCCCAAGGATCTGCTCCCGCACCTCGAGGGAGGCGAGATAGACCGCGGATCCGCCGAGCGACATGCTGCGGCTGCCGCTGGTTCCGCCGCCGAACTGCACCATGAGCGTGTCGCCGTGCACGACCGTCACCTGGTCGGGCGTGATGCCGAGGGCGTCGGCGACGATTTGCGCGAACCCCGTCGCGTCGCCCTGGCCGTGGGGGGACGTGCCGGTGATGACCGTGACCGTGGCGTCGGGGTTCATGCGCACGGTGCCGAGCTCCCAGGGCCCGAAGCCGCAGATCTCGACGTAGCTGCTCACGCCGATGCCGAGCCAGCGCCCGTCGCGCCGCGCCTCGGTCTGCCGCTGCCGGAAGCCGCGGTAGTCGGACAGACGCAGCGCTTCGTCGAGCGGCTTGGCGTACTCTCCCGAGTCGTAGGTCGCGCCGGTCAGCGTCTTGTACGGAAACGCGGACGGCGGGATGAAGTTGCGCCGCCGCACGTCGGCGGGGTCGAGTCCGGCCTCGCGCGCCACGAGGTCCATCACGCGTTCCAGGTAGTACGTCGCCTCGGGCCGGCCGGCGCCGCGGTACGCGCCGGTGGGACACGTGTTCGTGTAGAGCGCGAGCAGTTCGCTGTGGATCGCGGGAATCGTGTAGGGGCCTTGGATCATGAGCGGCGTGAGCGTGGGAATGATCGCCGTGAGGTAGATGAGCTCTCCGCCGAGATCGGCCAGCAGCCGCATGCGCAGACCGCGCAGGCGGCCGTCGCGCTCCGCCGCCGCCTCGAGGTCCGCCACCTGCGCGCGGCCGTGGGTCGTGGTGAGCATGTTTTCCCGGCGCGATTCGATCCACTTCACCGGCCGGCTGAGCCGCCGGGCCAGGTGCGCCACGACGACGTCTTCCGGATACGTGTTGAGCTTCGCCCCAAACCCGCCGCCGACGTCCGGGGTAATGACACGGATCCGGCGGGTTTCGAGGCCGAGCGTCTGCCCGATCCCATCCCGGATCGCGTGCGCTTCCTGCGTCGAGGTCCACACGGTAAGGATGCCCTGCCCCATGCTGCCGTCGTACATCGCGACGGTCCCGCGCGGCTCCAAGGACACGGGCGCGAGGCGCTGGTTGACCATGCGCTGCCGCACGTGGACCGGCGCCTGCCGGAACGCCCCGTCGACGTCGCCCTCGTCGAGCACCTGGCGGTAGGCGACGTTTGTGCCGAGCGACTCGTGGACGAAGGGCGCGCCGGCGGCGGCCCGGTCGAGGTCGATCACGGCCGGCAGCGGCCCGTACTCCACGGCGACGCGTTCCGCGGCGTCGCGCGCGCCGTACGGATTGTCCGCCACCACAACGGCGAGCGGCTGGCCCGCGTAGTGCACTTCGCCCGAGGCGAGCGGTTGGTGCGCGACCGTCCGCATGTCGGCCACGGCGAGGACCGGCAGCGGCTTCTGGATCTCGGCGAGATCGGCCGCGGCCATGGCCGCGACCACACCCGGCATCGCGCGGGCGGGGCCGAGATCGATGCGCATAATGCGCGCGTGGGCGTGCGGGCTGCGCACAAATGCCGCGTGCAGCATCCCCGGCATCGTCAGATCATCGACGTACTGTCCTTCGCCGCGGATGAGTTTGGGGTCTTCGATCCGCTTCACACGCGCGCCGACGTACCGGGAGACCGCCACCGGGATCACCGCCTCTGACGGGGGAGTCGTGCCCGGCCGCAGATGGGCTCGCGCGTCCCCCCTTGCGGGGACCTGCGGCCGCGAGACCGTCCCGCGCCGGCCGGGACTGGAGCGTGTGCGCCTTCGACCGGCCGCGCGCCGCACCCTGCACCCGCCGGTCCCGTCACATCCCCGTCACGCCGGCGCCATCTCTCGGCCAAACTTGACCGGGTCCGGCGAACACCTCCCGCGATGCTTCGGGGGGCTTTCGCCGCACCTGCGGGGCACGCCGCGCCGCGCGCGACGTGTGGAACCACACGCGCCGCACACTCGAAAGCCTACAAAGGAACGCGCCACGTTGAAGCGAACGCACGGTGACACATGGACGGCAGGTTGGATCGCGTGGCGGACGTCATGACGCCGGCGCCGGTTTTCGTGTCGGTGCGAGATACGGCCGGGAAGGCGTCCGCCGCGTTCCGGCAGCACCGCCTCCCCGTCATGCCTGTGCTCGACGGCGGGGCACTCGCCGGTGTGCTCGGTCCGCTCGATCTCATGGAAGAACGGCCCTTCCGTCCCGTCTCCGATCTGATGACGCGCGGTGTGGTCGCCGCAACGCCGGATCTGCCGCTGCTGCAGGCTCACGCGCTGCTGGTCTCCCAGGGCCGCGACGCGCTGCCGGTTCTCGACGGCGACCGCGCCGTCGGACACCTGACGCTGTCCGCCGTGCTGCGCGCGGTCAACCAGCAGACCGACCCGCTCACCGGGCTGCCGTGGGCCACGGGGCTGCGGATGTGGGCGGCCGACGCGCTGGCCCGCGGGCGCGAGGTCGCCGTGCTGTTCATCGATCTCGACAACTTCCGTGAAGTCAACAAGACGCTCGGCCACGTCGCCGGCGACGGGGTGCTCCGCAGCGTCGCCGGCCTGCTGCAGCAGTGCACGGATCCGATGACGGATCTCTTGTGCCGGTACGGCGGCGACGAGTTTGCGATTGCGACCACCCGGCCCGACGGTGACGCGGAGGCGCTTGCCGATCGCGTTCAGGAGATTGTCACGGTGCCGGTGGCCGAGACCGACCGGCGTGTGACCGTCACGGTGGGTTTCGCCGGGGGACGCCGCCACGAGGAACGCGGGCCCGGGCATGTCGCCTCCACGGTCGACGATCTGCTCGCGCTGGCCAGCCGCGCCTCCACGCTTGCCAAGAGTTCACCCGAAGGCGCCGCCCGCAGGGCGACGTGGCATTCGGAGGCCGCACCGCCGTCGGAAGCCCGGGTCCAGCTCGTGGACGTGCACCTGGAGTGGCGGGACGGACGGTCGTCCGCGGAGGTCCGGCTCCGCTTGGGGCCCCGGGAGGTCGTCGGGGTCTCGTCGGATCTGATTCTGACGCCGAACGCCGCCCCACGCTTCATGGTCGCGGAAGCCACGCTGCGGGCCCTGCACGGGATTCTCGGCGACCGGCCAGTCTATACCGTGGAAGACGTCCTCGATTCGCTGTCGGCCTCGCACCCGCTGGTCGTCGCCGTGGTGTCGGCCCGGCGCAAAGGGAGCCGGAATCCGGAACGCTACATCGGCGGGGCGACCGCGCGCGACCTTCCGCGCGCGGTCTGCAAGGCTGTACTGGACGCCGTTAACCGTCCCATCGCCCGGGCCCTCGGCGTCCTCTTGGAGACGGCAGCCGCGCCGACCACGCGCTAGCGAACGGCCTCGCCCGGCCGGACGCGCGACCGCGCCTACCCTTCCGCGAGATCCTTATGCGTAATCAGGGCGATCCATCGCGCAAAGGCGTCCAGGTAGGCGCGGACGTGCTTGCGCGTGTCCTCGTCCGTCAGGTGCCCCGCCGCGTCGAATTTCTGCGCCGCGGCGGCGATGACCACCGCGGGCTGCGGCATCACAATCGCGTTGAGGTTGGCGAGAATCGCGCGCAGGTGCATCTGCGCGCGCGCCGTGCCCACGGCGCCCGGGCTGGCGCCGAGCACGCCGACCGGCTTGCCGCGCAGCGCGGCGTCGCCCGGCGGCCGGCTGAGCCAATCGATCGCGTTCTTGAGGACCCCCGGGACCGAGAAGTTGTATTCGGGGGTGACGATGAGCGTGCCGTCGGCGGCGCGCAGGACCGATTTGAGCCGCGTCACCGCGTCGGGAAACGCGGTGCGCTCGACGTCAAAGTTGTAGAGCGGAATGCCGTCGATCTCTTCGACCGCGACGGCGAGCGTGGGGGGCGCGAGTTCGCGCACCGCCTGCGCGAGCGCGCGGTTGTGGGAGCCGCCCCGTAGGCTGCCGGCGAAGACCGCGACCGAAAATGGCGCCGCCATCACATCATCGCGCGGGTCTGTCCGCCGTCGATACAAATCGTCTGCCCCGTGATGTAGCTCGCCGCCTCGGACGCCAGGAAGACCGCCAGCGCGGCGAACTCGCGCGGTTCGCCGTAGCGCCCGAGCGGAATCGCGGCGACACTTTCTTTGACGATGTCCTCGACCGACCGGCCCGTCTCTTTGGCGCGCGCCGCGTCGAGCCAGCGGACGCGGTCCGTGTCGATGCGGCCCGGCGCCAAATTGTTGACGAGGATGTTGTGCGGCGCCAGTTCAAACGACAGCGTTTTCGTGTAGGCGACCACGCCGGACCGGAACACGTTGCTCAAGATGAGCTGCGGGATCGGGACTTTGACCCCCGATGTGATGACCGTGAGGATGCGGCCCCAGCGGTTGGCCCGCATGAGCGGCACCGCGCCGCGGATGAGGCGCACCGCGCTCATCAGGTTCTGGTTGAACGCCTGCTCCCACTGGGCGTCGGTGAGCGTGAGCCCCGACCCGGCCGGCGGGCCGCCGGCGTTCGCCACCAGGATGTCGAGCCGGCCGAATCGCGTCCGCGCCGCCTCCAGCAGGCGGTCCACGCCCGCCGGGGCCGCAACGTCCGCGGTGACCGGTACCACGGTGCGGCGCGTGGCGCCCGCGATTTCATCCGCGGCCCTGGCGATCGCGTCTTCCCGCCGGCTTCCGATGACGACGTCCGCGCCGGCGTCGGCAAAGCCGTGGGCAATGGCCCGGCCTATGCCGGCGCTCGCGCCGGACACAACGGCCACGCGGCCCGACAAATCGATCCGCATCAGCGTTCCTCCCGTCTCTGTCCCGGCGCGCGCCGGACCGGATTAGCGAGTTCTGGAAAGCCGTCGATCCGGCACCCGGCCACGTCGCCGTCCTCGATCACGGCGGCCCCGGGCGTGCCGGTCAGCAGCAGATCCCCCGGCTCCCACTCGAAGACGCGTGAGAAGAACGCCACCAGCATCGCCGGGGCAAAGCGCATGTCCGATACCGTGTTGGAGGCGACCATCTCCCCGCGGCGCAGCGTGCTCACGCGCAGTCCGGCGGGGGACGGGATCTCGTCCGCGGTCGTGATCCAGGGCCCGAGGCTCAGAAACGTCGCGAAGGACTTCGCGCGCGTGAGGAACCGGGGATTGCGCTGCAGGATGTCCTCCGCCGTCATGTCGAGCACGGGCACATAGCCGAACAACACCGAGCCAACGCCGGCCTCCGGGACCTCCGCCGCGCGGCGTCCCAGCACGAGGGCGAGTTCTGCTTCGGCGGTGACCCGCCGCGACTGCGGCGGCAGCACGATCGGATCCTCCGGGCCGATGAGCGTCGTCGCGGGCTTCATGAACGACGCCGGTTCATCGGGGACCGCGACCCCGAGGTCCTGCGCGTGCGCGCGGTAGTTCAGCCCGATGCCCCAGATCTTCGGCGGCCGCCTGAGCGGACAGACGAGCCGCGCGTCCGGCAGCGGCGCCGCCGGGATGCGACCGCCCAGCCGGTCGAGCGCGGCGCGAAAGCGGTCGAGCGCCTCCCCGGCGATGAAGCCGTCGAGCGTCGCGGGGACGCGCACGTCCGCGCCGGCGGCGAGGCGCTCGACATCGTAGATTGCGCCGCCGACCTGCACGGCGGCCCGCTCGGTGTCACCGGCCCGGTAGGAGGCGAACCGCATGGGGGATGCTTGGCCTCCTCGACGGCCGCCTCCTCCGGTCCGGCGCGGGAGGAGTCGGCGTCCGGGGTTGGAAAACCCATGGCGATATCGATTCGTAGAATAATTGCGTGCGACGAGCCATGACATCATCGATCGGACTTCGCCTGTGTGCCGCACTCACGCTGGCCGCGCTGCTCGCCGCCGCGCCGGCGCGGCCCGGCGCCGCGCAGGGGCCGTCCGCGCCCCCGCTGCTGCCGATCGCGGTGACCGGCGGCCCCGCCACGCTCGACACCCTGCGGCTTGCGATTACCACGGCCGCTCGCCTCGCCCTCGGCTACCAAACCTCCTCCGCGGTCGTCACGGTGGCCGACACTCAGCCGCCGCTCGTTCCCCTCGACGCCTCGGCGGCCGAAACGGTGACGGCCGGCCTCACCGTCACCGCGGCCGGCGCGCCGCCCGTGACGCACGTCGTCCGCGTGGCGCTCACAAACGCGATCATCCCCTGGAACGACGCCGAGACGCTCCTTGTGAGCAACAGCCCCGAGACCATCCCGCTCGGGAAAGTGCTGTACACGGGTGCCTTGTCGGCTGCGCAGACCGTCAGGCTGCTGTTCCACCACCAAAACGGCTCGAAGGAACAGCACATGTTCCTCACGGTCACGCTCAGCAATCCGTCCCGCGATCCCGCCGCGGTGTGGGTCCAGGGCGCGATCGGCGGTCCGTCGCAGGACGAGGTGACGCCGGGGCACGACGCGGCCCGGATCTTTCTCGTCGACTATGTCCACCACGCCGGATTTCTCGTCCGGCTGCCGGGCAACACGACGGTCCCGCTGTTCGTCGTGGACCTGCCCCCGCTCGGGATCACGAGCGGGATCATGCAGGCCGGGCTCCTCGACGGCGCGCGCCTGAACGTCCAGGTCGCGGCGCGCCTCGCGACCGAGGCGGATCCGCCGATGATGAGCTATGAACCGGACTTCGACCGCATCCATCAGCGCGGGGCGTTCGTGCGCCCGCAGATCGGGCGGACGGTGGCGTACACGGTCGGAGGCCCGCTGGCCGTGATGGATATCGCCGTGAACGCGGACCTTCTGCACGAGGGCCAGACCGGGACGCTGCTGCAGGGCAACTACGGCGTGGTGTACCGCTTCGATATCAACCTCGACAATCCGACCCCGGCGCCCGCCATCGCCGTGCTCGTCCTGCACGCGGCCGGCGGCCAGGCGCGCGGGACGTTTCTCATCGGCGACCAGGTCGTGGAGAGTCCCCTCGTCCAGCCGTACGCCCCCCAGGTCATCTTCACCCTCCCGCTGCCAGCGCAGACACGGCGCAGCCTTCGCATTTTGACCGTCCCGGAGAGCGGCTCCAACTATCCGGTGAAACTGACGCTGGGCGCGCCGTGACGCCGGCCCCCGCGGCGGCGTGACGTGCCGGCTCCCGCCGTAGGCCCGCGGCATCCGGGCGGCGCGTTCCGCATCGTGCTGAAGGTCGGCACGATCACGCTGACCGGAGGCGGGCCGGTCGTGGACCCGAGCCGCGTCACCGCCGTCGCCGAGGACGTGGCCGCGGCGGTGCGGGCGGGCCGCCAGGTCGTGCTCGTGTCGTCCGGCGCCATCGTCACCGGGGCCGGGCTGCTCGGCCGCCGCCGCCCGCGGCGCCTCGTCGAGAAGCAGGCGCTGTCCGCGGTCGGCCAGCCGGTGCTGATGCAGCAGTACGGAGAGGCCTTCGGCCGGCTCGGGCTGCGGGCCGCGCAGGTGCTCCTGACGCGTGAAGACTTCGCCGACCGCCGTCGCCACGTCAACGCGCGCCACACGCTGCTCGCGTTGCTCGGCGAGGGGATCGTCCCCGTGATCAACGAGAACGACGCCGTCGCCACCGACGAAATCCAGATCGGCGACAACGACACGCTGTCGGCGCTCGTGGCGAGCCTCGTCGGCGCGGACCTCCTGGTGATGCTGTCGGATGTGCCGGGCCTCATGACGGCGGACCCGCGGCGCAACCGCGCGGCCCAACTGGTCCCCACGGTGACGCGCATCGATGCGGAAATCGTCCGCTCGGCGCGGCGGACCGTCACGCCGCAAGGCGTGGGCGGCATGGCCACGAAAATCGACGCCGCACGCATCGCCACGGAGTCGGGGGTCGCCACCGTGGTCACCGGCGGGCCCGTCGACCGGCCGCTCGCCCGCCTGCTGGCGGGCGAGCGGCACGGCACGCTCTTCCTCCCCGCCGGCCGCCTCTCCGGCCGCGGCCGCTGGCTCGCCTTCGGCATGGTCGCGCGCGGCGCGCTCGTCATCGACGACGGCGCCGCCGCGGCGCTGCGGCGCGGTAAGAGCCTCCTGCCGGCCGGGATTGTCCGGATCGAGGGCACGTTCGACGCGGGGGAGGCCGTCGCGATCACGACGGGGCAAGGGCAGGAGCTCGCGCGAGGACTCGTCAACTACTCCAGCGCGCATCTCGCCCGAATCCGCGGCCGGCGGACCTCCGAGATCGCGCGCGTCCTCGGCGACAAGACGTCCGACGAGGCCGTCCATCGCAACAACCTGGTGGTGACGGCGGCACGATGAGCACCGCGGTCGTGGATGTGGCCACGCAGGCGCGCGCCGCGCGCGAGGCATCGCGCGCGCTGCACCACGCCTCCGATGCGGCGCGGCGGGGCGCGCTCGCCGCCATGGCGGCGGCCATCCGATCGAACGTCCCCGCCATCCTCGCGGCCAACGGCGAGGACGTGGAGGCGCTGCGCGACCGCCCGCCGGCCTTTCGGGACCGTCTTGCGCTCACGCCGGAGCGAACCGAGCGCCTCGCGGCCGCGGTCGACGAGATCGCGGCCCTGCCCGACCCGCTCGCGGCGCCGCTTGAGGTGCGCACGCGGCCCAACGGGATGGAGATCAGGCGGGTGCGGGTGCCGATCGGGGTCGTCGCGATGATTTACGAATCGCGCCCGAACGTGACGGTGGACGCCGCGGCCCTGTGCCTGCGCGCCGGCAACGCGGTCATCCTGCGCGGGGGGGCGGAATCGCGCCGTACGGACGAAGCGCTCGGGCAGGCGATCGCGGACGGGCTGCGCGCCGCGGGCCTCCCGGCCGCGGCGGTCACGCTGCTCGCGCGTCGCGACTATGATGCGATCCGCGAACTCGTGCGCCTGGACGGGCTCGTCGACCTGGTGATCCCGCGCGGCGGCCCGCCGCTGATCCGGCTCGTCACCGAGCACGCCCGGATTCCCGTGCTGAAGCACGACCGCGGGGTCACGCACGTGTTCGTGGACCGGGACGCGGATCTCGAGATGGCCGTCCGGATCATCGTCAACGCCAAGACGAACCGGCCGAGCACGTGCAACGCGCTCGAGAAGGTGCTGGTGGACGCGCCGATCGCCCCGCGGGTGGTCCCGCCGCTCGTCGCCGCGCTGGGCGCCGCGGGGGTCGAGGTGCGGGGGGACGCGGAGACCCGGCGGTGGGCCCGCGAGATAGCGGCGGCCGACGACGATGACTGGGACGCGGAGTATCTTGACCTGATCCTTGCGATCCGCGTCGTCGACGGGTTGGACGCGGCGGTCGAGCATATCGGCCGGCACGGCACCGGTCTCGCCGATGCGATCGTCACGCGCGACCGCGGACGCGCGGAGCGCTTCGTGCGCGAAGTGGACAGCGCGGCGGTGCTGGTGAACGCGTCGACGCGCCTCGTGGACGGCGGCGAGTTCGGGCTCGGCGCCGAAGTCGGCATCAGCACCAACCGGCTGCACGCGCGCGGCCCGATGGGGCTCGCGGATCTCACCACGACGAAGTGGATTGTGTGGGGGTCCGGACAGACCCGAGCGTAACGCCCCGCCGCGGCGGGGTCAGAAGGCCCGGACGGCCGGCGGCGTTCCGATCAGCGAGGCGAGGAGTTTCACGCCGAAGTACGCCATCGCCGTCCCGCAGGCGACGTTGATCCATCGATACCATCGCCCGGTGAGAAATCTCCGGCCCCACGCGATCATGACGGCCATGAAGAAGCACCAGGCAAGACACGCCAGCATAAACGCCGCGAAGAAGACCGTCAGCAGCTGCTGACGGGTCGCGCCCAACGCCGCGACCGCCCCGCCGCCCATCCCGAGCCAGAAGGCGATGTTCTGAGGGTTCGACAGCGAGAGCGCGGCGCCGGCGGCAAGATCGCTGCCAGAGGCCGGTGCGTCCGTGACGGGGCCGGCGCTCACCCACGCGTCCCGGAACGCGCGCGCGGCCAGATAGAAGAGCAGCAGCACGCCGAGCGCGGCGAGTCCGGCCGAGACGGGCCGGTACACCGCCAGGTATGCGACGCCCGAGAGCGCCAGCGCCGCCCAGGTGGCGTCGCCGACGAGCGAACCGAGTTCCGTCAGCAGCGCGCCGCCGAAGCCTCGATGGATTCCGCGGCGCAGCGCTTCGGCCATGACGGCGCCGGGCGGCGCGCAGAAGGCGAGTCCGAGGGCAAAGGCCGTCCAGAAGAGCGCGTCCATTTTACCCGTCGGGGACCGGATCCATGCCGCGGGCGACCCGTGCGATCGTGTCGAGGCTCACGTCCAACAGACTCGGGGCGATGAGATCGGCGGCCGAGAAATCCATCGTGCGGGTCAAGTGCGACGGCACGGCGATGCACGGCATGCCCGCGGCCTTGGCCGCGCGCACGCCGGGCTCGCTGTCCTCCAGCGCCACGCATGCCCGCGGGGGAACGGCGAGCCGGGTCGCGGCGAGCAGGTACACGTCGGGCGCGGGTTTTGCGAGGGGGACTTCGTCCCCGCACGCCAGCGCGTCGAAGCGGCCGTCGAGCCGCAGGTCCGACAGCAGATGCCGGACCCGGAGCCGGCGCGACGACGACGCCACCGCGGCGCGGATGCCGCCCGCCGCGAGCCGGTCCAGGAGCGGGATGACGCCGGGAAGCGGCTTCAGGTACTCTCGCTCGAGACGCGCGTGCTCGTCCTGCCACAGCGCCCGCGCGTCGCCGGGGCCCATCAGGCCGCCGGCCTCGCGGAACGGCCGCAGCGGGTCGAATGGGCTGTCGTTGCGGCCGACGTTCCGGAGCCACGACGCAAGCGGGAAGGTCCAGCCGTATCGCGCGTACACCGCCTGCCACGCCAGGTACTCGGGCATCTCCGTATCGACAATGAGGCCGTCGAAGTCGAAGATCACCGCCTGAACCGGCCCCGTCATGGGCCCACGAACGTCTCGGACGCCGCGGGTCCCTGCCAGGCGATCGCACGGCCCCCGATCGTGCCCTGCAAATCTGCGTCTCCGCGCAGCTGCAGAAACGCCTGCGCCGCTTCCGCGGCGCCGGCCTGCGCACCCAATGGACGGCTGCCGAGCGCGTCCCACACCCGTATGGTCAGGAGCACGCTGTCCGGACCGCTCGCCGCCCGCACCATGATCTGCGCCGGCGCCCGCACGCGCCGGCCGCCGGCCGCCGGGCCGGGATGCCAGCCCGTGTAGGTGATCCGCGTGATCGGCAGCGCGGCCATGAGCCCGCCGCGCTCCGTTTGTTCCGCACCCGACGGTGCGGGAAATGCCGGCCGCGCGGGAGCGACGCCGTGTGCGCCCCAGACGAACAGCGTTCCGAATTGGCCGCCTTCCGAGGCCTCACCGCGCGGCAGGTGCACGTTTCCATACACGTACGCACCCGACGTACTTGCGGCCTCGCCCCACTCCCAGGTCACGCCGCGCCACGTTCCCCAGTTGTGGTCGTGGTAGGCCGGGGCGTTCTTGAGTACGAGCGTACCGGCCGCGGTCGTGATCGCGCCGTCCGCGCGTCCGCGGACGATGGGCACGACGTATCCGCTGATCGCCCCGTCCACCCGCACCTCCGTTGGAGGCAGCGTGAACCCGCGGTCCGGCCGGATCCGGAGGTCGACGCGAAGCCGCGGATCGCGCACGGTCACGCGGTATCCCTCCGCGCCGACACGGACGCGGGCCGGTCCGACGCGCTGGTCCGCGGAGACCGTGGAGATGTCAGCGGGGCCGATGCGGGCCGGGAGCACAACATCTTGGAGGGGGACGCCCGGACGGCGGATGCGGGCGATGATCGCCCCTTTGCCGTTCGCGCCGGCGAGTAGCGTAAGATACGCGTACGCGTGGCTCCGCGGGTCGATGACGTTGAAGTAATCCCATTCCGCCCACCCCGCGCGGTCCGGCGACGGAGGGCCGCCCGCCGGCGCCATTTCGCCCGCCGCGGGCGGTTCGTGGAAATGGTCCAGCCGGCCGGCCAGTTCCGGAAGCGGCGGGTCCAGCCACGCACGGTCCGCCGGACTATCAACGCCGCCCGCCACCGCCCGCGCCGCGCGGGCCGCCCGGTCCAGCGACGGAATTCCGGCCGAAGCCGTCGCCGCGACGACGCGCCCGCGGACCCGCACGTAGATGAGCCGGTCGGACAATTGCGGGGCGGCCGCGGCGACGATGGCGTGAAACCGGGGACCGTCCAGGAGGTCCCGCACAATATACCGGGCGTTGGGAATCGTGAGGAAGAGGCCCGTCACGCCGTTCACCTTGATGACCGCGGGATCCACGCCTTCGGGCAGTACGACCACATCTCCGCCGGCCACGAGGTTGCGGTCCCGGGCTTCGTCCAAGAGTGCGTCGCCGACCGAGAGCAGCACGATCATGATGGCCACACCGGTCCCGTACCCGAGGAGCAAGAGGGCCGAGCGCCATGGGCGGTCCACGAGCGCGCGGCGCGCGACGAGCCAGGCCGCGGGGGTCATGCGCCTGCGGCTCCGCGGCGCATCAGATCACGATGCCGTTTCGCATGCGGACCTGACGGTCGGCCAGCGACGCCAAATCCGCGTTGTGCGTCACGACAACCACGGCGCAGCCGTCTTCGGCGGCCCGGCGCAGGACGCCGAAGATGTCGCGGCCGGTGGCCTCGTCGAGTTCGCCGGTCGGTTCATCGGCCAGGAGCAGCGCCGGACGGTTCGCCAGCGCGCGGGCGATCGCGACCCGCTGCATCTCTCCGCCGCTCAACTGCGCGGGCCGGTGACGCGCGCGGCCGGCCAGCCCCATCCGCGCCAGGAGGAGCTGCGCGCGCGCCCGGCGGGTCCCGCCCGGAACGCCCGCTTCCAGCATCGGCAGCATGATGTTCTCTTCGGCCGTCAGCATCGGCAGCAGAAAGAACCGCTGGAAGACAAAGCCCACGTGCCGCAGCCGCAGCCGCGCGAGCGCCGCGTCGTCGAGCGTCTGCGTTGCCCGCCCCAGCAGCGTCACGGTGCCGGTCGTCGGAAGATCGACCCCGCCGAGCAGGTGCAGCAGCGTCGATTTGCCACAGCCGCTCGGGCCGACGACCGAGACCATCTGTCCCTGCTCGATGGCGAAACTGACGCCGCGCAGCGCGTGCACCGTCCCGCCCGGCCCGCGGTAGTCCTTGACGACCGCGTCGGCCGCGGCCACGGGCGCCGCGGTCACGGGCGGCGCGACCTCGGCGCGCTCCGCGCGGCTCATGACAGCACCTCGGCGTGCAGCGTCGCCGCCACCGGCGTCCGCGACGCGACCGCGGCGGGGTACACGCCGGCCACGGTACCGGTCCCGAGCACCAGCGCCACCGTTCGCGCCGCGGCGCCCGGCGTCAGCACGAAGAAATGCAGATCGACCGGGAGGCCCGGCGCCCCGCGCAAGATGGTGTCGAGATAACCCGCGATGACCAGCCCCAGCGCGAAGGTGCCCGGGAGGCTGGCCACGCCGAGCGCGCTCCCTTCCAGCACGACAAGGGCGGCGATCCGCGCGCGGGTGAACCCGATCGCGCGCAGCATCGCGATTTCGCCGAGCCGTTCGCTGACGGAGAGGGCCACGATCGCCGTGATCAGCAGGAACGACACGGCGACGCTGAGTGAGCCGAGGACGAGGGAGAACTGGTTGAAGTATGTGAGGCGCGTCTGGAGCCGCCCCAGGAAGTCCGCGATGCTGAGGGCGTCGACGCGCGGATCGCGGGCACCGATCCAGCGGGTCAGCGCCCCGGCGCGCGACGGATCGCCGAGCCGGACGAGGATGAGAGACGCCGCGCCGGAAGGCCGTCCTTCGAGCGCGCGCAGGTCCGCCGTCGCGATGGCCATGGAGCGCTGCGTGGCCAGGTCGATGTAGAAATCCGCGACCCCGGTCACCCGGAAGGTCCGGGGCGCGGCGACCGGCGCGAGGCCGCGGGACGGTCCCGCCGCCAGTACGAGCGTATCGCCGATGCGGACGCCGTCGAGCCGGACCATGTTGGGATTCACGACCACGGCCGGCAGGCGTCCGCCGGCGCCGCTTCCGGCCGCCGGCGGAAGGTCGCGGCCTTCGAGCAGACCGTAGGCGCCGGTCCCGCCGGCCGGCACCGCGAAGACGAACGCGGGGGTCCGGCGGCCGCGCCGCGCCACAAAGATGTTCGTGCCGACAACCGGCACCGCGGCCGTGACCCCGGGCTGCGCGGCGATCGCCGCGGCCAGGCCGTCCCCGTCCGGGATCATGGCGCCCGGTACAAACGGAAGCGTGCCCTTCGGCACGACGCGGACGGCGAAGCCGACGCGGCTCAGCACCCCGCCGAGGCTTGTCTCAAGGCCGTGGGCCAGCATGGTCATGTCCAGCAGCAGCGCGCCGGTGACGGCGAGACCAAGCAGGACCAGGACGGTGCGGATGGGATTGCGCCCGAGCGTGCGGAGCGCGAGGAACGCCGGCGCGCGCATCCCCTACCGTCCGAGCTGGTCGAGCGGCCGCCGCCGGAGGAGCCGCCAGGCCGTCAGCCCGCCCGCCGCAAGGCCGAGCACCATCGACAACGCCGCCGCGTCGGCGATGAGCCCCCACGTGACGCGCGAAAAGACGAGATTCGTATCGAAGACGCGCCGGTAATAGCCGTTGATCAGAAACGACAGCACGTACGCAAGGCCCACGCCGGCCGCGCTCCCCGCCCCCGCCACCGCGGCCGCGATCGTCAGTACCGCGGCGGCCACGGTCCGGCCGCCGAGACCGACGAGCCGCATGGTGCCGACTTCGCGGCGCATCTCTTCTCCCCGCAGCGTCATGATGGTGACGAGGAACACGCTGCCCGCCAGCACGGCGATCGCGCCGATGGCGCGGTGAAAGCGCGCCACCACTTCGAAGGACGCCGAGTTCCGGCGTGCCAGGTCGGCCGATGTGTACGCGCGAAGCCCCAGCCCCATCGCGGTCACGTCCGCGGCGACCTGCGCGGCCGGCGCCTCCCCGCCCCGGCGCAGGCGGATCACGATGCTGTCCGCGGCATCGCCCGTGCCGGTGAGGGCCTGCAGGTCGGGGAGGTGCAGGCGGATGTCGGCGTCGCGGTCGGCGACTTCCGTCGGATACAGGAGCGGCCGGTAGACCTGCGCGATCCGCACCCGCCGCCACGGTCCTGCCGCGGTCGGCGCAATCTCCACCAGATCTCCCGCCGCGACCCCGAGCGCCTTCGCGGTCCGGTCGCTGACGGCCACGTCCGGGAGCGGCGATGCGGGCGCGGCGCGGATCGGAACGGCGTGCGGACCGGCGGCCGCCACAGCCGCCAACAGCCCACCGAGCAGCACGGCGGCCGCGGCCGGTGTTCGCAGGATCATGTCAGCGCGTCGGGGATCCGGTACGCCGGAGCGGGGTCCACGTCAACGGGGCGAATGCGACTCGGCCGCCTTGAGCGCGGCCGCGAGCCGGTCGTACGTGACACCCAGTTCCTCGGGCAGCACCTTCGTCTCGCCGAGGATCGGCATGAAATTCGTATCGCCGACCCAGCGCGGCACGACATGCGTGTGCAGGTGGGCGGCGATGCCGGCGCCGGCGGCGTGGCCGATGTTCATGCCGATGTTGAACCCTTCCGGCCGGTACACCTCGCGCAGCGCCCGCATCGCCGCGCGCGTGAGATGCGCCATCTCCAGCTGCTCGTCGTCGGTCAGGTCGCCGGGGTCGGCCACGTGCCGGTGCGGCACGACCATGAGGTGCCCCGAGTTGTACGGATACGTGTTGAGGATAACGAACGCGAGGCGGCCCTGCAGGAGGATGCCGCGCTCGCGGTCGTGGCCCTCGCGCGGAAACGCGCAGAAAATGCAGTCCGGCATGGGCGGTCCTTTGATGTACTGCAGCCGCCAGGGCGCCCAGAGATACTTCACCCGGCGCGGCTCCGCCGGAGCTGCTCGAGCGCCTGCTGGGCGGCGGCCTGCTCCGCTTCTTTCTTGCTCTTACCGCGGCCTTCGCCGATGACGCGGCCGCTCACTTCCACCACGGCGACGAAGGCCCGGTTGTGCTCGGGCCCCTCCTGCCCCGTGATGCGGTACCGCGGCAGCCGGCGCTCGCGCTGCTGCACGAGTTCTTGGAGCAGGCTCTTGTAGTCGCCGCCGCCCGGCTCCTCGAGGCGCGAGAGGTCCTCGGCGAACCACCGCGTGACGCAGTGGTGCGCGACGCCGTACCCGGCGTCGACGTACACCGCGCCGACGACGGCTTCGAGCGCGTCGGCGAGCAGGGAGGCGCGCGACCGGCCCCCGCCCTTCTCTTCGCCGCGGCCGAGCAGCATGTAGCGGCCGAGGTCCATGGCCCGGGCGACGCGGGCCAGCGGCCCCTCGCTCACGACCGCGGCGCGCAGGCGGGCCAGGTCGCCTTCGAGCCGCGTCGGGAACAGCCGGTAGAGGTGATCGGCGATGACGAGGTTGAGCACGGCGTCGCCGAGGAACTCCAGGCGCTCGTAGTTGTCGCCGTGGCGGCTGCGGGCGTCCGTACCCACGGAGCCGTGCACCAGCGCGGTGTGCAGCAGGGTCCTGTCGCGAAACCGCACGTCGAGCTGGCGCTCGAGATCGGCCAGTTGCGCGTCGCGGTCGGGGGCGAGCGGTTCGATCACGTCAGGACGGACTCCGCACCACCAGGATCGAGTTGTGCCCACCGAAGCCGAACCCGTTCGACATCGCGGTGACGAGGCGGGCAGGCCGGGGCGTGTTGGGCACGTAGTCCAGATCGCAGTCGGGGTCCGGCGTCTCGTAGTTGATCGTCGGCGGCAGTTTCCCGCGGACGATCGCGAGCGCGCAGGCGATGAGCTCCACGCCCCCGGCGGCGCCGAGCAGGTGCCCCGTCATCGATTTCGTGGAACTGACGGGGATGCGCGGCGCGGCCGCGCCGAAGACGCGCTTGATCGCGAGCGTCTCGAACTTGTCGTTGTACTGCGTGCTTGTACCGTGCGCGTTGATGTAGCCGATCTCGTGCGGCTCGAGGTGCGCGTCCCGCAGTGCGCGCCGCATCGCAAGCGCGGCGCCGTCGCCCTCGGGGTCCGGCTGCGTGATGTGGAAGGCGTCGGCGCTCTGGCCGTAGCCGATCATCTCCGCGTAGATGCGCGCGCCCCGCCGCTCCGCGTGCTCCCAGGCCTCCAGCACGACGATGCCCGCGCCCTCGCCCATCACGAACCCGTCCCGGTGAAGGTCGAAGGGCCGGACGGCCTTCGCCGGGGCGTCGTTGCGGGTGCTGAGCGCCTTCTCCGCGCAGAAGCCCGCGAGACTCAGCGGGGTGATCGCCGCCTCGGTACCGCCGCACAGCATCGCGAGCGCGTCGCCCCGCTGAATGATGCGCATCGCTTCGCCGATCGCGTGACCCCCGGTCGCGCACGCCGACGCGATCGAAAAGTTCGGGCCGCGCGCGCCCGTCAGCATGCTGACGATGCCGGAGGCGCTGTTGTGCATCATCATGGGGACGAAGAAGGGGCTGACCCGCGCGGGGCCGCGCTCCAGGAGCAGCTGGTGCTGCGCCTCCCACGTGATGGCGCCGCCGCTGCCCGTGCCGATCACGACCCCGACGTCGTCCCGCAGCGCCGGCGTGATCGCGAGGCCCGCGTCGTCGAGCGCCATGCGGGAGGCCGCCACGGCGAAGTGCACGCAGCGGTCGTTGCGGCGGACTTCCTTGCGGTCGAGGTAGGCGGCGGGATCGAAGTCGAGGACTTCCGCGGCGAGTTGCGACTCGAACGGCGCCGGATCGAACGCCGTGAGGCGGCGCACACCCGACCGGCCTTCCATCATCGCGTTCCAGAACTCGTCGGCCCCCGTGCCGATGGGGCTCACGACCCCCAGGCCGGTCACGGCCACCCGTGTCTCGGTCATGGCGGTCTGCGCGCGGGTTATTCCGCGGGCGCCTCCACGTGGCTCTCGATGTACTTGACCGCCTCGCCGACCGTAGCGATCTTCTCCGCGTCCTCGTCGGGAATCTCGATGTCGAACTCTTCCTCGAGCGCCATGACGAGCTCGACGACATCCAGGGAGTCGGCGCCGAGGTCCTCCACGAACTTCGACTGCGGCGTCACCTGGGCGGCGTCCACCCCGAGCTGCTCGACCACAATGGCCTTCACCCGGTCAAATGCCGATGCCATCTCACACCTCCTTAGGCCGTGGATCCCATCTTCGCTAGCGCATCACGAGCCCGCCGTCGACGTTCAGCACCTGGCCCGTGATGTACGAGGCGTCTTCGCCGGCCAGGAAGGCCACCGCCGCCGCGACCTCCTCGGGCCGGCCGGTGCGTCCCACCGGAATGTGTTCGACGAAGCGCTCCCGCTGGGCGTCGGTGAGTTTGCCGGTCAGCCCCGCGTCGATATAGCCGGGGGAGACCGCGTTGGCGGTGATGCCGCGCGTGGCCACTTCCCGGGCGACGGCCTTGGTGAATCCGATCACGCCCGCCTTGGCCGCGATGTAGTTCGCCTGTCCGGGGTTCCCAACCTCCGCGACCACCGACGAGATGTTGACGATCCGCCCCCACCGCTGCCGCAGCATCTCGCGCAGCACCGCGCGCGTTAAGTAAAAGACGCCGTGCAGGTTGATCGCGAGGATGTCGTGCCAATCTTCGTCGCGCATGCGGAGCAGCAGGCCGTCGCGCGTGAGCCCCGCGTTGTTCACGACGATGTCGAGGCGGCCGCGCCACGCGTGTGCCGTGTCCGCGCACTGCCGGCACACCTCCGCGTCGGTGAGATCGCCCTGCAGCATCGTGCCCTGCCCGCCGGCGCTCGTGATCTGCCGCAGCACTTCCTCCGCGCCCTGCGCGTTGCGGCCGTAGTGCACGATCACGGCCGCCCCCTCGCGCGCGAGCCGCGTCGCGATCGCGCCGCCGATCCCGCCCGAGGCGCCCGTCACGAGCGCCACGCGGCCGTCCGCGATCACGGCCGCGTCTCTCCCGCGCGCCCGGCCCTTCGGGCGCGCGGCCCGTCCGCCGCGCGCGCCGCGGGCGTCCCCTGCCCGGCCGCGAGCACGGCGAGCGCCTCCTCGCGCGACACCGCGTCCTCGACGTGGCAGACGGCGGCATCGCCCACCGTCCGCCGGATCATGCCGCTCAGCGCGGTGCCCGGTCCGAACTCGGCGAAAATCCGCACCCCGTCCGCGTGCATCCGGCGGACCGACTCCTCCCAGCGCACCGGCGAGGCGACCTGCGCGAGCAGCGCGCGCCGGATCTCATCCGCCGAGCGCACGGGCGCGGCGGAGACGTTGGCCACTACGGGAATGCTGGCGTCCCGGATCGGCAGCCGCTCGAGATCGGCCGCGAGCCGCTCCGCCGCCGGGGCCATTAGGCGTGTGTGGAACGGTGCGCTCACCGCGAGCGGCACGGCGCGCCGGGCGCCGGCGCTCCGCGCGGCGTCGAGCACCGCCCGCACCGCGGCCGTCTCGCCGCCCACCACGACCTGGCCGGGACTGTTGAAGTTGGCCGCTTCCACCACCCCGAGATGCGCGTGCGCGGCGCAGACTTCGCGCACCCGTTCCGCGTCGAGTCCGACCACCGACGCCATCATCGTGTCGAGGCCGTCGCACGCCTGCTGCATGTACTCGCCGCGCCGGCGTACGAGCCGCACCGCATCTTCGAGCGTGACGGCGCCGGCGCAGACGAGCGCGGTGTACTCGCCGAGGCTCAAGCCCGCGGCGCAGGCCGGACGCACCGGCACCGTGGCGAGGCACGCCAGGCTGGCGGTCAGAATCGCCGGCTGCGTGTTCGCGGTCTGCCGCAGCGCGTCTTCGGGCCCCTCCACGCAGAGCCGGTGGAGATCGATGCCGGCGGCGTCGCTGGCGCGCCGGAAGACCTCCCGGGCCTCCGCGAACCCGGCGGCGAGGTCGCCCCCCATCCCGACGTACTGCGCGCCCTGGCCCGGAAAAACTGCCGCGACCCCGGACGCCGTCATGCGCCGCCGCCCCACCGAATCGCGCAGGCGCCCCACGTGTAGCCGGCGCCGAAGGCCACCATCACGCCGACGTCGCCGTCCCGGACGCGGCCGGCGGCCACCGCCTCGTAGAGCGCGACCGGCACCGACGCCGCCGACGTGTTGCCGTACCGCTGGACGTTGATGTAGAACTTGTCGAGCGGCACGCGGAGCCGGTGCGCCGCGGACTGGATGATCCGCAAATTGGCCTGGTGCGGAATCACAAAGTCCACGTCCTCGGCCGCGAGTCCGGCGTTGGCCATCGCCGCCTGCGCGGCTTCCGGGATCGCCCGGACGGCGAACTTGTACACCTCGGGTCCCGCCATTCGGATCGTATGTTCATTGCGCTCCACCGTCTCACCGGACGCCGGCCGGCGGCTGCCTCCGGCCGGCAGATAGAGCATCTCGGCGCCCGCCGTCCCGTCGCCGCCCAGCGCGAACGACAGGAAGCCGTACCCATCGCGGGCCCGCCGCACAACCACCGCGCCCGCGGCATCCCCGAAGAGGATGCAGGTCGAGCGGTCCCGCCAGTCCGTGATCCGCGACAGCGTCTCCGCGCCGACGACGAGCACCGTCTCGGCCTGGCCGGAGACGACGGCGCCGTGCGCCACGCTCAGCGCGTACATGAAACTGGAACACGCGGCGGAGACGTCGAGGCACCCGACGGTGCGCGTACCTAGGCGCTGCTGCAAGAGGCACGCCACGTTCGGAAACACCATGTCCGGCGTTGTCGTCCCGATCACGATGAGGTCCACGTCCGCGGGCGTGAGCCCCGCCGCCGAGAGCGCTTCCCGCGCGGCTCCGCAGGCGAGATCGGATGTCGCCGTCGCCGCGTCCGCGATCCGCCGCTCCCGGATGCCGGTGTGGGACTCGATCCACGCGTCTGTCGTCGCGATCGTGCCCGCGAGTTCGGCATTGGTCAGCACGCGCTCCGGCACGCACCGGCCCAGCCCGACGATGGTCGTGCCCGTCCGCATACGCGGCCTTGCCAGGGCCTCGGATGCCGTTGCGGTGAGCTGCCGGGGCGGCACTAGACGGCGGGGGACCCCTGGGCGACGGCCAGTTCGGCGAGCCGCGCGACGTCCGCCCGGATGGCGTCCACCATCCGCGAGCGAACCGACTCAGCCGCGAGCGCGATGGCGTTCCGGACGGCTCTGGCTTTGGAGCTTCCGTGGCTGACGATGCAGATGCCGTCGACGCCGAGCAGCGGCGCGCCTCCGTACTCGGTATGATCGAGGCGCTGCGCGAGCGCGCGCAGGCGCGGGCGGGCGAGCGCCACGCCGAGGCGCACGAGGAGGCCGCGGCTCAATTCCTCGCGCAGCAGGCTGAAGATGCCGAGCGCGAGCCCCTCGCCGAACTTCAGCACGGCGTTGCCGACGAACCCGTCGCAGACCACCACGTCCACGTCGCCCGCGAACACGCCGCGGCCCTCGACGTTGCCGATGAACCTGAGGCCGGAGCGGCGCAGCAGTTCGGCGGCCCGGATCACGAGCTCGTTGCCTTTGGTGTCCTCTTCGCCATTGCTCAGCAGGCCGACGCGCGGCGCCTGAACCCCCATGACGCGCTGCGCGTACACGCTGCCCATCACCGCGAACTGCAGCAGGTGCTTGGGCCGGCAGTCGACGTTCGCCCCGGCGTCGAGCATGAGGGCGCGGCCGCGCTGCGTGGGCAGCACCGCCGCGATGGCGGGCCGGTCGATCCCTTCGATCGGCCGCAGCGTCAACAGCGCCGCGGTCATAACCGCCCCGGTGTTGCCCGCGCTCACCATCGCGTCGGCGTCGCCGCGGCGGACGAGATCCAGCGCGACCGCGATCGAGGACCGGCGCTTGCGGCGCAGCGCCATCGCGGGGGCCTCCGCCATACCGATGACCTCCGGGGCGTCGACGATGCGGAGCCGGCCGGTCGGCGGTCCGCCGCGCGTTTCCTCGCGGAGCCGGGCTTCGGGGCCGACCAGTACGACCTCGATCCCGAGATCGCGGACGGCCTCCGCGGCGCCCGCGACGATCTCACGCGGCGCGTGGTCGCCCCCCATTGCGTCGAGCGCGACCCGCATCATGCCGTGCTGGGGGGGCCGGCCAGCCTACGCGGTCGCGATGCCCGGCGCCCTGCGAGGACCGGTCGACGGCGCCGGCGGCGCCACGGGACCCGGCATCGGATTACGCGGTTTTCTCTTCTTTGATCTTGATCTGAATCGCCTGGCGGCCGGCGTAGTGTCCGCACGCCGGGCAGACGCGGTGCGGAACCATCCGGGCGTGGCACTGCGGACAATCGACCAGCGTCACCGCGCGCGCGCGAAAGCCGGCGCGCCGGGACGCCGTGCGCGCTTTGCTGAAGCGGCGTTTCGTCAGTCCCATCGTTCACGCTCCCCGACTTCGACTCAGGCCGTTCAGGCGCGCCAGCGCCGCAGCACGTCCAGCCGCGGGTCCACTTCGTCCGCGGCGCATCCGCACGGTCCGTCGTTCAGATCCGCGCCGCACTGCGGACACAGGCCCGGACAGTCGTCGCGGCAGCGCGGCGCGAGTGGCAACGCCAGGATCACGTGCTGGCGGACGACCTCGGTCACGTCGATTATGTCGCCGGCGTCCACCGGGACGAGGAAGTCCCCGGCCGTCAGTTCGCGCTCTTCGCCGGCCGCCGCCGCCGCAGTCTGCGGGCCGCGCGGACCGAAATCCTCCGCCACGTCGACCGTGAGCGGCAGCACGAAACGCTTGAGGCAGGCGCCGCACACGCACGTGGCGACCGCTCGCACCTGTCCGCGCAGTGACACCCCGCCGGCCGTGCCGGTGAGCGTGATGTCTCCTGTCACCGGCTCCGCGAAGACGGTCTCGTCGGCGGGCGCCAGCAGCGGTTCCGCGAACGTGAGCACTCTGACGCCGTCGTGGTCCGCCAGCAGGTCACTCACGTTCACGCGCACGTACGCACCTCACGACATGTGCCCGGCGGTCGACCACGCCGGGCACACGAACACGCGTTCATTATACGGACGCCCGGTTTCCATTGTCAAGGCGGCGCGCTGCGACACATCCTATGTGCCCGCGCTCGCCGTCAGATCGGACGTGCACTGCGGACACCGGCTCGCTTTGAGCGGGACGACGGAGAGGCAGTACGGACACGGCTTCGTCGTCGGCGTCGGCTCGGGCGCCTCGCGGAACCGGTTGACGGTGCGGACGATGAGGAACATCACGAGCGCCACGAGGACGAAATCGATGACGGTGTTGATGAAGATGCCGTAGTTGACCGTCGGCGCCCCGGTGGCCTTCGCGGCGGCGAGCGACGGATACGGACCGCCGCGCAGGGCGACAAACAGGTTCGTGAAATCGAGCCCCGCGAGCAGCAGACCGACTGGCGGCATGATCACGTCGGATACCAGCGACGTGACGACGCGGCCGAACGCCGCGCCGATGACGACGGCGATCGCCAGATCCATGACGTTCCCGCGTGCGATGAAGGCCTTGAACTCGCGGAACAACGGGCCCACCCCCTTCTGGTCCGCCGCGGCGCTTAGGAGCCGGGCGTTCGCGACGAGACCCACGCCGAGGTCGTCAGAAGGCGCCGCGTCTCGGCGCACGCCGTAGGCCCAGGCGTGACATCATCCTGTCCTCGGTCGATTCGGCTTGGGCATCCGCGCGAGCCGCTCTTCCACGCCCGGCGGAATGAGGCCGGTCACGGAACCGCCGAACCCGCTCACCTCCCGGATCAGCGTCGAACTCAGGTAGGCGTACTCGGGACTCGTCATCATGAAGACCGTCTCGATCTCGGGATGCAGCCGTTTGTTCATCGCGGCCATCTTGAGCTCGAACTCGAAATCCTCGTTCGCACGTAGACCGCGCACGATGACGCCCGCGCCGATCGCCGCGGCGAACTCGACCGTGAGGCCTTCGAAGGCGTGGATCTCGATGCCCTCCTGGCCCGACACGGCCGCGCGCAGCATCTCGACGCGGTCCTCCGCCGCGAACATCGGCGCCTTCTCGACGTTGGTAGCCACCGCCACGACGACGCGGCCCCAGAGGCGGCGCGCGCGCACGATGATGTCGAGGTGCCCGTTGTGCACCGGATCGAAACTGCCGGGGTAGAGTGCCGTGACGCGGTCGGGCGTCGTCATGCCTCCTCCGTCCCCTCGCCGTCCGGCCGGCCGCCGGGGGCGTAGAACCACAGCGTGGTCTCACCGTAGCGCGCGGTCCGAATGCGCGCGAGCCCGGGGACCTCACCCGGATCGTCGCGCCAGTGCCCCTCGGCGGCGATAAGGCCGCCGCCGGCAAGGACCCGGGAGGCGGCGAGGCGCCGGAGCGTCCGGGCCGTCAGATCTTGGCCGTACGGCGGGTCGAGGACGATGAGATCGAATTCGGCCGCGTCCCGCTCGAGCGCGGCGATCTCGGCCTCGACCCCGCCGCGGCGCACCTCCGCGGACTCTTGAAACCGCGCCGCCGCCAGATTCGCCCGGATCGCGGCGGCCGCCCGCGCGTCCCGCTCGACGAACACCGCGCGGATCGCTCCCCGGCTCAGCGCTTCGATCCCGAGCGCGCCGGTCCCCGCGAAGAGGTCCAGCACGCGGGCGCCGGCGAGGCGCGGCGCCAGCGAGTTGAACAGCGCGTCCTTGACGCGGTCGGCCGTCGGCCGCACGCCGGTGCGCGGGCCCCGCAGGTGCGTTCCCTTGGCGCGGCCGGCTGTGATCCGCATCAGCCGACCCGCACGTTGTCGACGGGCGCGGCGCCGAATCGCGCCCGCAGCGCCTCGGCCACGGGCCGGGCCGCCGGCTGCCGGAGCGCGGGATCCTTCGCCAACAGCGCCGCGGCGTCCGCGCGGGCGCGTTCCAGCCACTCGCGGTCGCGGACGAGGTCGGCGATGCGGAGCTCGCCCACGCCGTGCTGGCGGAGGGCCGCGCGGCCGGTTTCGCCGAGGAGTTCGCCGATGCCGCGCAGCTCGAGGTCGCGCTGCGCGATCTTGAATCCGTCGGCCGTATCCTGCATCGCCTGGAGCCGCGCGCCGCCGTCGTCGGTCTTCGGGGCCGCGACCAGCACGCAGTAGGATGGGTGCGGACCGCGGCCCACGCGGCCGCGCAGCTGGTGGAGCTGCGACAGGCCGAACCGGTCCGCGTCCTCGATCACCATTATGGTCGCGTTGGGCACGTCGATGCCGACTTCGATGACCGTCGTCGCCACCAGCACGTCGATCTGGCCCGCGCGGAGGTCGCGCATGATCCGGTCGCGCTCGTCCACCTTCATACGGCCGTGCAGGCACTCGACCTTCACGCCGCGGAGGGGTCCCGCGGACAGGCGCGCCGCGAGCCCCGTGGCGGTCTCGGCTTCCAGTTTCTCCGACTCGTCGATGAGCGGGCAGACGATATACGCCTGCCGTCCCTCGCGCACCCGGTCGGCGACCCACGTATAGATCTGCGGCCGGCTGGATCCGCCGCGGACAAGGGTGCGGACCGGCGCGCGGCCGGGGGGCATTTCGTCGAGCACCGAGATGTCGAGGTCCCCGTACAGCGAGAGCGCGAGCGTGCGCGGGATGGGCGTTGCCGTCATGACGAGCACGTCGGGGCGGCTGCCTTTCGTTCTCAGCGCGGCGCGCTGCGCCACGCCGAACCGGTGCTGTTCGTCGACGACGACGAGGCCCAGCCGCGCGAAGCGCACGTCCTCTTCGATGAGCGCGTGCGTGCCGATCACGAGATCCGCGCCGCCGTCCTGGATGAGGTCGAGCGCTTCCCGCCGCGCGGCGCGGGACTGGCCGCCGATCAGCAGCACGGTCGTGAGACCGATCGGGTCGAGCAGCGCCCGCAGCGTAAGGTAGTGCTGGCCGGCGAGGATTTCCGTCGGCGCCATGAGCGCGCCCTGCGCGCTGCCGCCGATGCAGCGCAGGAGCGCCTCCGCGGCCACCACGGTCTTGCCCGATCCGACGTCCCCCTGGAGCAGCCGGTTCATCGGGTGCGGAGCGTTCATGTCGAAGGTGATTTCGTTCACGACGCGGCGCTGCGCCCGGGTCAGGCGGTACGGCAGCCGTGCCTCAAACTGTTCCAGCAGCGAGTCGGCATCGCCGTAGCGGATGTTCTTGGGCTCGCGCTGCCGCGCCTGCCGGTGCCGCAGCAGCAGCGTTTGAAACAGGAGCAGTTCTTCGTAGGCGAGCCGCTGCCGCGCGCTGCGCTGCGCGTCCTCGGTGTCCGGAAAGTGCAGGTCGCGCAGCGCCTGGGGGAGCGGAGGAAACGCGTACCGGTCGCGGAGCTGGCCGGGCAGCCAGTCACGCGCGGCCGGCGCATACTCCTCGAGGGCCCGCATGACGATGGCGCGAAGCGCCCGCTGCGTGAGGCCTTCCGTCGCCGCGTAGACGGGCACGATCCGGCCGGCGTGGAGCGTGTCCTCGCCCGGCTCGAGCACTTCGAATTCGGGGGCAATCATTTGGATCTCGCCGCCCTGCCGTTGCGCGCGGCCGTGGACAATCACGCGTGCCCCCGGCGGCAGCTGCTTGGCGATGTAGCCCTGGTTGTACCAGACGGCGTGCAGCACGCCCGACCCGTCCGTGATCGCGGCTTTGACGATGACGAAGTTGCGCCGGCGCCGCGGCCGGAACGCCTGCGCGCGGCCGACGGTCCCTTCCACGGTTTCCACGGCACCGTGCGTGAGGTCGTAGATACGATGGAGCGTCCGGCGGTCTTCGATCCGCCTCGGCGCCCGGTACAACAGATCGGCGACGGTATGGAGGTCGAGTCCCTGTTCGAAGCGCTCCGCCTTTTGCGGTCCGACCCCGCGGAGGAACCGAATGGGGACATCGATGCTGCCGGCCGGCGGGTCAGAGCGGGCGGCGCGCGCAGGCGCCGGCGATGGCTGGGACACGGCGGCAGACTCGGACGCGGCGGCGGCGCGAACCCGAGCCCTTCCAGCGCCAGCCGCGCTAGCCATGCGCCCCGTCCTCCTGCGGCGAAGTGCGTCGTATGCCGGGACGTGCCCGGCGCTGTTGTTCTACGGACTGCCCATTGCCCCTGCCGGGGGTCACGTGTTACACTGTACGCCGCGTCCCGGCCCGTTCGCATCGGATCCGCGAGTGGGCCGGGGCCGGACATAGGAGGTTCTGTTCATGGCACGTCGGTGCGTCATCTGCGGCAAGACGCCGCGCACAGGCAATTCGGTCAGCCACTCGCATCATAAAACCAAGCGGCGCTTCAATCCCAATCTCCAGCGGGTTCGCGCGCTGATCGGCCGGACGGCCCGCCGGGTCATGGTCTGCACGGCCTGCCTGAAGGCCGGGAAGGTGAAGCGCGCGGCCTAAGCCCGCGGGCCTCCCCGCCGGGGGACGCCGGGCTAACTTACCGACTCCTCCGTGCGCTTGCCGCTCCGGAGCGCGGCGATGAGCAGGCGCACTTCTTCCTCGGTCAGGACGTAGCGGTCTCCGCAGAACCGGCAGGTCACTTCCGCCCGCCCCTCCTGCCGCAAGAGAGATTCCAGCTCGTCCGCCCCCAGCACGCTCAGCATTTCTTCCACCCGCTGCCGGCTGCACCGGCACATGAAGGTTACCGGTCCCGCGCTCGGGGCCTCCGAGGCCAGCCCGTCGAGTGCCGCCTCCAGGAGCTGCTCGGGCGTCCGCCCCGACGCGACGAGGTCGGTGATGGGCGGCAGCGCGCGTACCCGGCCCTCGATCCCCGCCACCACGGCGGGGTCGGCGCCCGGCAGCGCCTGCACACAGAGCCCGCCGGCGGCGAGCACCCGTAGGTCGCGGCCGACCAGCACGCCCAGCGCGACCGCTGACGGGACCTGTTCGGAGCGTGCGAAGTATGCGGCCAGATCTTCCGCGATCTCTCCGGAGACCAGCGGCGCGGACCCGTAGTACGGCGTGCGCATGCCGAGATTCCGCGTGACGTGCAGCGTGCCGTTGCGGCCAACCAGGCCGCCGACATCGAGTTTGTGCGCCGGCGTTGCCGGCAGATCGGCCTGCGGATTCACCATGTAACCACGGACGCGCCCCGCGGCGTCGGCCTGCGTGATAATACCTCCCGCCGGACCGTCGCCGAGCACCCGCAGCGTCACCGACTGCCCCTCTTTGAGCCCGGCGGACAGCAGCGCCGCCGCCGTCAGAGACCGGCCGAGCGCCGCCGTCGCCGTTGCCGAGGCGGCGTGGCGGATTCGTGCGTCCTCCACCGTTTCCGTCGTGACCGTCGCGACGGCCCGCACGCGTTCGCCGGCCGCCGTCGCGCGGACCAAATAGTCGCGCATGGGTGCAAGATCCTCCCCAAAGTCCTGGTGTGCGATGCCGCGCTCTATTTTGCCCGACGGGCACATCACCGGCAAAAGCCACGGGCGGCCGTCATCCGGACGAGCCGGCGCATCGGTCCCTTCATTTAATACGGACAAGGCGCGCCGGGCGTGCCCGGTCACCGCGGCGGTCGGGCTCCGCGGTACATCGGATTGGCCGGGCCGTGTCCGCCCCCCAGCGGCAGCGCGGCCTCGATCGCGCCGGTGACGAACGTCTTCGCCGCGAGGATCGCGCCGCGCACGTCGTCGCCGCGCGCGAGCCCTGCCGCGATCGCCGCCGAGAACACACACCCTGTCCCGTGGGTGTTCCGCGTCTCGATGCGGGCCGCCTCGAGCCGCTCGATGCGCGCCGCCGTGGCGTCGTACATAGTATCCACGGCGGCGCCCGCGAGGTGCCCGCCCTTCACGACCACGTAGCGCGGACCAAGCGCGGCGATGCGCCGCGCGGCGTCGTCCACCCGCGCGGGCGTGTCGACCGGCGCGCCGCACAGCGCCGCGGCCTCCGGCAGATTCGGCGTGGCCACGAGCGCGAGCGGCAGAATCAGCCGGCGGAGCGCATCCACCGCGTCGGGCCGCAGCAGCACGGCCCCGCCCTTGGCGATCATCACCGGATCGACCACCAGCCGGTCGAGCCGGTGCCGGCGGATGCGGTCGGCCACGATCTCGATGATGGCGGCGCTGCTCAGCATCCCGGTCTTCGCCGCGTCGACGCCGATGTCGGCAACGACCGCGTCGATCTGGCGCGCCACCATCTCCGGCGCGATCTCGACGATGCCCGTGACATCCTTTGTATTCTGCGCCGTCACCGCGGTGATCGCGGTCATCCCGAAGACGCCCAAGGCGGAGAACGTTTTCAGATCGGCCTGAATGCCCGCCCCTCCGCCCGAATCTGAGCCGGCGATCGAAAGCGCGCGCGGAATGACCACGGCCATCCCTCTACGCGGGCGCTCGTGCGGGCGCGCCGGCGAGATGATCCCAGCCGGCCGGGCGAAGCGGCCGCCGCTCGCCCTCGGCCGTGACCACCCACCGGCCGTCGCGCTCCGCCAGCACCTCGCCAATCCGGGTGAGCGGCACGCCCGCCTCCCTGGTGACGCCGGCCGCCCGCGCCTCGAATCCCGCCGCCGCGGTGAAGAGCAGTTCGTAGTCTTCGCCGCCGCCGAGCGTCCACGTATCGGGCGCCACGCCCGCCGCCCGTGCGATCTCCGGCAGCGCCGCGGGCATGGGAAGCCGCGCGGCGTCCAGCCGCACCCCGACCGCCGACGCCTCCGCCAGGTGGAGCAAATCGCTCGCGGTGCCGTCGCTAGTGTCGATCATCGCGGTGACGAGGCCCGATGCCGCTAGCGTCCCAAGCGCCCGTCCCGCGGCGACGCGCGGCGCCGGACGGCGGTACGCGGCCTCGAGCGTATCCCGCGCGGCCACCGCCATGCCGGCGTGCTCCAGGAGAAATCGTCCCGCCACGGCCTTCCCGGTCTCCCCCGTGATCCATACGCCGTCCCCCGGCCGCGCGCCGCTGCGCAGCACGGGGTGCTCGGCATCACCGAGCAGCGTGACATCCACAGCGAGCGGCCCCGAGGTGGCGGAGACATTGCCCCCCACCACGGCGACGCCGTAGAGCCGGGCGAGTTCGGCGATCCCCGCGTAGAGTTCTTCGAGCGCGGCGGACCCGACCGAGGGCGGAACCAGGAGGGCCACGAGCGCGTGGCGCGGCACGCCGCCCATCGCCGCGATGTCGCTGAGGTTCACGGCCAGCGCGCGCCATCCCACGTCGGCCGGCGAACACAGTTCCCGCGTGAAGTGAATGCCTTCGACCTGTACGTCGCACGTCGCCAGAAGGAGCGCCGCCGGCCGCAGCACCGCGGTGTCGTCGCCGATGGCGCGTACGACCCCGGCTCCGCCGCCCGGCACGATCGTCCGCAGCCGTTCGATCAGTTCGAATTCGCCGAGCGCCGGCCCCCGGCGATCCCACGCCGCGGCCGCCGCCGCGTCTTGCCAGGGCCGCCCGGCGCGCGCCCGCCGCCCGGCCCTGGCGTCAGACCCGCGCGGCACGTGCCCGGTCCACCGCCTGCCGGAGGCGCCGCGTCGCCTCGGCCATGTCGTTGGCCATCGTGACGGCCGTGATGACGGCGACGCCCGCCGCCCCCGCCTGAATCACCGCCGCCGCGTTGTCGAGCGTGATGCCGCCGATCCCGACGACCGGCAGGTCGCAGGACGCCGCGATCTCGGCGAGGCGCGCCGGCCCCACCGCCGCCCCGGCATCCGCCTTGGTCGCCGTGGCATAGACGGCGCCGACGCCGAGGTAATCGGCCCCGGCCCGTGCCGCCTCCGCGGCTTCGTCGATTGTGGCGGCCGACACCCCGAGGAACGGTGAGGGGCCTAGCAGCGCCCGCGCGTCCCCCGCGGGGAGGTCATCCTGGCCGACGTGCGCGCCGTCCGCTCGGGATGCGAGGGCGACATCGACCCGATCGTTCACTACGAAGGTCACGCCCGCGGCGCGGCAGCGCGAGGCGATGAGGCGCGCGGCATCGAGGACCGCGCGCGCCGGCGCATGTTTCATCCGCAACTGCAGCGCCGTGGCCCCGCCGCGGATCGCTGCTTCGGCGATCGCGACGTGCGAGCGCCCGCGGGCCTGTTCCGGATCCGCCGTGATGACGTAGACGCGCCAATCGCCGCTTGCCGGTGTTCGGGGCCGGGGCTCTTGTGTCACGCGCGGCCCGCGGCGCCCGCGGGCGTGACCGTCTCCGCGCGCCAGGCACCGCGCGCGGCGACATCCGCCGGACTCAGCGCCGCGAGCGCGTCCAGAAGCGCCACGCGGAACGATCCGGGCCCCGCGGCGAGGGCCGCGGCGCGTTCGGCCGCGATCTCGAAACAGGCCAGGCCGGCCACCGCCGCGGCGAGGGGATCCGCCTCCACCGCGGCACACGCGCCGATACAGGCCGTCGCCATGCAGCCGGCGCCGGTGATCGCGCGCAGCAGCGGATGCCCGTGCGCCAACCGGACGAGGCGCGCACCGTCGGTTAGGACGTCGACGGCCGCCGTCGCGGCCACGGCGCACCCGAGCCGTACGGCCAGCGCGGCGGCCAAAGCCGCCTCCGCGTCCGCGGCCGCCGGTCGCGGGCCGGCGGCGCCGGCCGCATCGACGCCGCGCACCGTTCCGGACTGGCCGGCGAGCGCCGCGATCTCTCCGGCGTTTCCGCGAACGCAGGCGATCCGCGCGCCGGCGAGCAGCCGTTCGGCCTGAGCTGTGCGAAACGGGGTCGCGCCGGCCCCGACCGGATCCAGAACGACGGGAATGCCGGCGGTGTTGGCGCGCCGCGCGGCGCGCAGCATCGCCTCCACCACGGCGGCCGTGAGCGTCCCGATGTTGAGGACGAGGGCCTGCGCCTGCGCCACCATGTCTTCGACCTCTTCGGGCGCGTGCGCCATGACCGGTGCGGCGCCGATCGCGAGTGTGGCGTTGGCCACGTCGTTCTGCGTCACCGTGTTGGTGATGTGGTGGATGAGCGGCCGGGCCTCGCGGACGCGCGCGAGAATCGCCGCCGCGGCCGCGGGGGTGAGCGTACCGGCCGGCGCCACGGACGCGGACCTACACCGCCGCGTTCACACGCCCCATCCGGAGCGCGGGACGCAGCATCTTCAACACGACGAAGCCGAGCACCGCCCCGGGGATGCTGCTGGACAGGAAGGCGACCTGGAACCACCAGATCGTGTGGTGCGAGTGCACGATCGGCTGAAACGCGAGCGCCGCGAGCGTGGCCCCGATCGGCCCGGTGCCGAGCGGTTCCGCGAGCGCGGCGGCATCGCTGCGCAGCCAGCGGTACGCGTACCCGACCACGAGCGCGCCGAACGGACTGCCCGGAAAGGCGAAAATCGAGCCCCAGTGCAGATTGTACCGGAGAATCGCGGTCACCAGGGCCGCGCCCGCGGCGTACCAGGGACCGAGGAGCACGCCGGTCACCGCGTTCACGGTGTGCTGCAGCGGCGCCACCCGCGCCGGCCCGACCGGGATGCTGAGCGGACCCAACAGCGTCGCGATCGCGGCGAACATCGCCGCCAGCACGAGGCGCCGAAGATGCATGCTTTGCTCCTCACGGCGGGGCACGGCCGGACCGCGGGCCGCCGCCGGTCGGGGTGAGATGCTCATACAGGCCACTCCTCCATACGCTGTGCCATGTCGAAGAATAGATATTCGTACCGCGTGCTGGTCAGGAACACGTCCCGGAGCGCATCGTCGCCGTCTCCCGCGGGACGGGTGTCTTCGTCCAACCGGTCGAGCAGATCGGCGAGCCATCGCGCCGCCGCGGCATACTCGTCGGCCGTATACACCTTGATCCAGTTCTCGTACGCCGGCACCCGCGGCAGGCCGCGGGCCCGCAGCGCCGTCGCGATTTCCCAGTATCCGTGCGCGCACGGCAGAATGGCGGCCACGATCGCGGGCAGCGCCGAGGTCTCCGCGACGAGGCGGAGGTGATTGGTGTACGCGAGCGTCGTCGGCGCCGGCCGGGTGTCCTCGAGGGCCTCGGGCGAGATGCCGCAGGCCCAGCACGTCTCGCGGTGGAGGTCCATCTCGACGTTCAACGTCTGATTCAGCAGGTCGGAGAACCGCCCGGCGACGGCAAGGTCCGCGGCGCGCGCGGACGCCAGCGCCAGTACCCGGCAGTACTCGATGAGGAACATGTAGTCTTGCCGCAGGTAGTACTGATACTGGTCGCCCGGGAGCGTGCCGTCGCCGAGGCCCCGTACGAAGGGATGGGCGAAGATCCGCTCGCGGATCGGCGCCGCCGTGTCCTGCAGCCGCGCAAAGAGGCTCATACCGCCCCCGTCCACCCGGCGATCACGCGCGCGTAGACCCGGGCGCAGCGCACCAGGTCGTCGAGCGCGACGTACTCGTCGACGGCATGGGCCTGTCCCCAGCCGCCGGGGCCGTAGACGACGACCGGGATGCCGTGCTGGGCGATCCATCCGCCGTCGCACACGCCGCCGGACGTACGGTACGCCGCGGCTGTTCCGCAGACATCCGCGTGGGCCTGCGCGACGAGTGCGACGCCGGGGTGATCCGCCGGCGTCTCAAAGGCCGGAAACACCTCGCCCCGGTCCTCGATCATCGACCGGCCGCCCCACCGGAAGACCGGCGGATGATCCCGCAGCCACGGGTCGGCCGCCGCCACGGCAAGCACCGTCGCTTCGATCTCGCGGGTCACCCCCTCCACGGTTTCGCCGGGGTAGAAGTGCACGGTGATCCACAGGGCGCACCGGTCCGCGACAAACGCGGGATGGCGGCCACCCTCGATCGCCGCGGGATTGATCGTGGTCGTGCCGGGCGGGAACCCGGGGTGCGACTTCACGACGGCCCAGTGGCGCTCGAGCGTCTGCAGCGCCTGCTGGACGACCATCATTTTCTCAATCGCGCTCGCGCCCCGCACCCCGCCGCCCGCGTGGATCATGCGGCGGCGCATCGCGTCGTGGAATGTCTCCGGGCTTTGAATGGTGATCCAGCCGGTCACGACACCGCCTTGGCCGAGCGAGATCTCGCCGCTCGAGGGTTCCAGCACCAGCGCGAGATCCGCCGCGGGCGCGTGTCCCAACGCGGTCGGCGTCCCGGCCTCGCCCATCTCCTCGCCGGTCACGAACTGTACTGTCACGTCGCCACACAGCGGGCCGGCCGTCGCGATCGCCGTCTCGAGCGCGATCAGCGCGGCGGCGATCCCGCCCTTCATGTCTGTCGCGCCGCGACCGTAGATGCGGCCCGCCCTGCGCACCGGGTGAAACGGCGGCGCCGTCCACCCCTCGCCGGGCGCCGTCGAGGCGACGTCGACGTGGCCGTTCAATAGCAGCGCACGCCCGCCGCCGTCCTCCTCCTCCCCCCCTGACGAGGACCTGCGGCCTGACGAGGACGTGCGGCCTGACGGGGACTTTCGGCCCGGCGAGGCGTGCGGGCCGCGGCCGGGCAGCCGCGCGACGAGCTGTGAGTCGCCGGGATACAACGGGACCATCCGCACGTCGGCGCCGAGAGCGCGGAGGCGCGCGGCGAGGAAGTCCTGGATGGGGCCCGTGTTGCGGCCCGGTGGACACGGCGTCTCGAAGGCGATGAGCCGCTCCGTGAGCGCGAACAATTCCTCCCGCCGCGCGTCCAGCGCGGTGTCGAGTGACGCGGCCCACGGCCAGGCCGGCCGCGTCCGCGGGGCGACGGTCGCGTCCGTCACGGCTGCGTGACCACGTTCGTGTACAACTGGTCCACCGCCACGGGCGCGGGAATGACGTGGCGCGCGGCCATCCAGTCATCGAACGCCGCCCAGCGCCCGCGCTGCTGCTGCTGGCTGCGCGCGAAGGTGGGGAGCGTGGCCTCGAAGGACCGCCGGTTGAACGCGTCGTTAAGCGTCGGATTGAGCGCGACGTACTGGTTGAACGCTTCCGACGGCTGCGCCGCCGTCAGGCGCAGCCCGCGGGCGACGGCCCCGACGAACCGTGCGAGGACCGGCCGGCGCCGGGCGAGCGCCGCGTCGTTCGCGATCAAGACCAGTTCATAAAACGAAGGGACCCCGTACCGCTCCGGCTCGAACATGCCGACGGACTGTCCCTGCATCTCGATCTGGACGCGCTCTACGTTGCGGTAGGCGCCCACGACCGCGTCGACCTTGTGCGACAGGAGCGCCGGCACGAGATCGAACCCTACGGTCACGAGCGTTACGCTGCCTTTCGCCGCGCCGTCGGAGTTCATGATCTGGTCGATCATCGCGTCCTCCAGGCCCGAGACGGCGAAGCCTACGCGCCGGCCCACGAGATCGCGCGGCCGGCGGATCCCCGAGCTTTTAAGGTACATGACCGTTGTGAGCGGCTGCGACACGAGCAGGCCGATGCTGCGCACCGGCAGGCCCTGCGCGCGCGCCAGGATCACGTTCGACTCGTAGTTGACCGCCACGTCGACCTTGCCGGCCGCGACGAGCTTGAGCGGGTCGTCCGCGTTCGAGGGGACCTGCAGCGTTACACGGAGCCCCGCGTCGCTGAAGTATCCGCTGCGCACGGCCGCGTACACCGGCACATGGTCCGGGTTCGGAAACCAGTCCAGCATGAAGGTGACGGCGCGCGCGCGCGCGCCGGTAGCGCCGCCCGCGGCCGTCGCGGCGACCGCCAGGATCGCGGCCGCCGCGACGAGCAGGATGGATCCGCGGCCGCGCATGCTAGACGCCGCCCTGTCCCGCGGTGCCGGCGCGCCGCCAGGGCAGCGCCGCCCATTCCACGAGCGACACCGTCCAAAACAGGGCCGTCGCCATCACGCTGAGATAGACGATCACGGCGAAGACGAGATCGACGTGCAGCTGCGCATTGGCGTGGATCATCAGATACCCGAGCCCGCGGGTGGAGCCGACCCACTCGCCGATCACCGCGCCGATCACACTGGTGGCGACGGCGATGCGGGTGCCGGAAAACACGAAGGGCAGCGCGGCCGGGATGCGCACCCGGCGCACGATCGCGGCCGGCCGCGCGCCGAGAATTACGAGGAGGTTGACCATGTCGGGGTCGGCCGCGCGGAGCCCGTCGACCGTGTTCACCACGATTGGAAAGAACACGATGAGCGCGGCCATCACGACCTTGGACACCGTGCCGTAGCCGAACCAGACCACGAGCAGCGGGGCGATCGCGAAGACCGGCACCGTCTGGCTCGCGATAACGAGCGGATAGACCGCGCGCTCCACCGTCCGCGACGAGAAGATCAGAAGCGCCAGCACCACGCCGACGACGAAGGCGATCGCGAACCCGAGCATCACTTCGCCGAGCGTCACCGCCGCTTCGCCGAACAGCAGGGCGCGGTCGGTGACGAGGACGCCGGCGATCCGGCTCGGCGCCGGGAGGATGTAGAACGGGATGCCGAACGCCCGCACGGCGGCTTCCCACGCCGCGAGGATCACCGTGAGGAGCACCAGCGGCGGCACCACGTGCGCGGTCCAGCCGCGGAGACCGGCGCGGGCGGCCGGGGCGGTCTCCGTTCCGCGGCGAGGATTCGGATCCGGCGGCCGGTCCGCCGGCCCCTCGTCCATGTGCGGCGCCGCCGGCGGGCGCGGCGCCGTCCGGAGCACGCTCACGCAAACGCCTCCGCCATGTCGGCGTGAAGCAGGTCTAGGAGCGCGGCCTTCTCCGCCACGACGCCGGGATCGGTCGAACGGCGGGGCCGCGGCAGGTCGAGCCGGCGTTCGGCGCGGATGCGCCCGGGCCGCGCCGCCATCACGTAGACGCGGTCGGATAGGAGCACCGCCTCTTCGACATCGTGCGTGATGAGTAGCACCGTGCGGTCGAACTCCTCCCGGAGCCGCAGCAGGTACCCCTGCATCGCGCCGCGCGTCATCGCATCGAGCGCGCCGAACGGCTCATCGAGGACCAGGAGATCGCGCCGGCACAGGAGCGTGCGGACGAGCGCCACGCGCTGCCGCATGCCGCCGGACAGCGTCGCGGGATAAGCGCCTCCAAAGCCGTCCAGGCCGAAGCGGCGGAGCATCGCGCGGGCTTCTGCGCGCGCCGCCGCGCGCGGCGTTCCCTGAATCTCGAGCCCCAGGACGGCGTTGTCGAGCACCGTGCGCCACGGCAGCAGGAGATCTTTCTGCTGCATGTACGCGACGCGGCCGGCCCCTGCCCCGCCGGTCGCCGCGGAGCGCGCCGGGGGGCTCTCGCCCCAGACGGCGACGGTGCCGCCGTCCGGGCGAACGAGACCGGCGACAATGTTGCACACGGTGCTCTTGCCGCATCCACTCGGCCCCACGAGCGTCACAAACTCGCCCGGCGCGACGTGGAGGGAGACGCCGGCCAGGACGTCGAGCCATCCGCCGTTGTGCCAGAACCGTTTCTTGAGATCCCGAATCTCGAGTGCCGCGGCCACAGGTCCTCCCCGCCGGCTCCTACAAAAACATGCGCGCCGTTCCCGGAACCGGGCGGCGCGCTTACTGTCCCTCCGCTGGCATTACCCAGATCAGGTTCCGGGGTCGATGGCTTCGAGCCATCCTCTCAGCCTGGTCGTCCCAAGCTCCCCCTGCTATGCGGTTGTCAATTCAGTATACCATACCGTCCGCCGGTGCAAACGCGACGTGCGCGGGCGTCAGCGAAACTTCAGTTTGACACCGCGCGAGAGCAGCCGGCCGATTCTCCGTTCCATGCGCGCGCTCGCGAGCCGGGCCGCCTGTTCCGTGGCGGTGAGCGCCCGCGCGCCGTGCCCCACCCGGATCTCCAGTTGCGTTCGCGATCTGAGGGTCGGGCCCAACGGGCCCCGCTCACCGGCATCGCGCGGCGTCCGCGGTGCCGCCGGCGCGGCCGCCGTCCGTTTCTTGGCGGCCTTCGCGTCCGCCCGCGCGCGGCGCCACACCACCTTCTTTCGCGTCGACGCCCGGGCCGTCCGGCGGCGGCCTTTGGTCATCGCGGGAGCACGCGCCACAGTTCGTCGCGTTCCGGCGGCACGAGCGGGGCCTCCCGTCCGGCACGCCGCATCCGCCGCTCCCCGGGCCCGAGCGTCGCGATGACGGTGGCCGGGACGCCGGCGGCCGTGACGGCGGCCGCGGTCGTGTCCGGTTCGGGTGTCGCGACGAGCAGCGCGCCGCTTCCGATGAGCGCCAGCGGGTCGATGCGGAGCGCATCGCAGATCGCCTGGGTTTCGGGAAGGACCGGGACTCGGTCCGCGTCGAGCTGCACGCCCACTCCGGCGGCGGCGGCAAGTTCATACACCGCGCCGAGAACGCCGCCTTCGGTCACGTCGTGCATGGCCCGCGCCCCCGCCGCCGCGGCGGCCCGCGCTTCGGGGAGCACGCTGAGGCGCTCGCGGAAGGCCCGTGCACACGACAGCACGGACTGCCCCAAGGCCGGCAGCAGTTCGTCGCGGCGCGCGTCCGCAAGAATCGCCGTCCCTTCGATGCCGGCGGCTTTGGTCAGCAGCACCGTATCCCCGCTGCGCGCGGCGCCGCTCCGCAGCAGCCGGTCCCGGGGGACGCGCCCGAACGCCGTCACGACGACGAGCGTCCGGACGATGCCGGACACCACCTCGCTGTGTCCGCCGGCGATTTCGACACCGAGCGACGCCGCGGCGTCCGCGGCGTCGCGCATGATGCGCGCCAGATCGTCCCCGGCGTGGGCCTCGGCCAGGAGGATCGTGAGCACGACGGCGACCGGCTCGGCCCCGGCGGCGGCGAGATCATTCGTGCCGACCAGCAGCGCGTACCAGCCGAGGTCTTCGCCCGCCCCGGTGATCGGGTCGGTGGTCACCGCGGCAAGGCCGGTCCCGAAATCGACGACGGCGCAGTCTTCGCCGAAGGCGGCATGCACGACGACGTCCGTCCGGCGCGCCCCGAGGTGCCGGTACACCAGGTCGTGCAGCAGGTCCGGAGGTACTTTGCCGACGGGGATCGCTCGGTCGCGGCCGCCGGCCGTCATGGCGCGTCTCCGGCTCGCCGCGCGGCGCGCCCCGCCGCGGGCTCGCGCGGGCGGCGCATCGTAGGAACCTCCACCATCCCGCCCGAATGAACGCGGCGGCCAGCATGCCCGAGACCGCCTTCGTGCTCATCAATCTGAGCCGCGGAACGCCGGCGGAAGTCGCCCGGTTGATCCGCGCGCTGCCCGGCGTCGCGCAGGCGCACGCGGTGATGGGCGACTACGATGTCCTCGCGGTCATTCACGCGGACGTCACGCGGGAGATCTCCGCGCTCGTGGACGCGCACATCCGGACGATCGAAGGGGTGTCGAAAATCGTAACGTGCGTCGCCGTGCGGACCTGAGCCGTTAGCCCGCGCCGGATGTCACACCGCGACGCGCGGGCTGATCACGGTCATCGTCTGAAGGATCGCCAGGGCCGCTTCGAGCGCCCGCAGCCCGTCCGCGCCCGAGACCAGCGGGACGGTTTCGCCCCGGACGCACTGGACGAAATGGGTCAGTTCGGCCCGCAGCGGCTCGCCGACCGGTACGATCAGCCGCCGTTCGACGCCGTCCTGCCGTACTGTGAGCGCTTGGGTGAGGTAGTTGAGATGGATGAATCCGTCCGGGAGCGTGATCTCGAGCTCCGCGGCCTTGACCGGCGACACACGGCTCGCGACGAAGCTGGCCATGCATCCGTTGCGAAGCGCGAGATGCGCGACCGCGAGATCCTCGTCCTCGCCGTGGATGGCGGCCCCCACGGCGCTGACGCGTGAGGCCGGCACCGGCATGAGGTCGAGGACGATGTCGAGGTCGTGGATCATCAAGTCGAGCACGACGCCGACATCCATGTTCCGGCGCGGGTTCCACGGCCGGACGCGCCGCACTTGGATAAACAGCGGATGTTTGACGAGATGGCGCAGGCGTTGCACCGCGGGCTTGAACCGCTCCACGTGCCCGACGAGGAGCACGAGCCCGCGCCGCTGCGCTAGATCTACGAGATCGGCGGCTTCGTCGACGCTCGTGGTGATGGGTTTTTCGACGAGGACGTGGATGTCGTGGCGCAGGAGATCACGCGCGATTTCGTAGTGCTGCGCCGTGGGGACGACGAGGCTCACCGCGTCGACCCGCCCGAAGAGATCCCGATAATCGCCGTATCCGGTTGTGCCGTACCGCCGGGCAAATGCGCCGGCGGCGCGGGAGGACGTATCGACCACGCCGGCCAGCTGCACGCCGGGCAATTGATGATAGATGCGGACGTGATGCTGTCCCCATTGGCCCAGCCCCACGACACCGAGGCGGATCGGCCCGGCCATTGTCACCTCCCTAGGTGTGCGGGTACGGCATCAGCGGCGGCGGTGACGATCTCCGGCCATCACGCGTTCTGCCCAACCGACGAGCTTCCGGGACGGAACCGCCGCACGGCGGTCACGATCCGCTCGAGATCCGCATCGCCGACACCGGGGTGCACCGGCAGGCTGAGGACCTGATCGGCCGCACGCACCGCCTCCGGACACCGGCTGTCTCCGTAGCGGCTGCGGTAGAACGGCGTGGTGTGAATGGGCGCCGGGTAGTAGACGCGGGTGCCGATCGCCTCCGCCTCGAGATGCCGGCGCAGGCCGTCGCGGCCCCGCGGCACACGCACGGTGTACTGGTGGTAGACGTGAACGCAGCCCTCGGGCGCGACGGGACACGCGAGCCAGTCCAAATCCTTGAGTCCGGCGGTGAGGCGGGCGGCGTTGTGCCGGCGCTGCTGATTCCAGCCGTCCAAGCGGCTCAACTGGCCGATCCCGAGCGCTCCGGCCATCTCGGTCATCCGGTAGTTGTAGCCTTCCGCCTCGTACTGGTACTGCTGCCGCTCGCCGCCCCGGACAAACAGCCGCGCGCGGTCGGCCACGTCGGGGTCCGCGGCGGTGACCATGCCGCCTTCCCCGGTGGTGATGTTCTTGGAGGGATAGAAACTGAAGGCCGCCGCGCGGCCGAAGGCGCCCGCCCGGCGGCCGCGGAACGACGCGCCGTGCGCCTGCGCGGCGTCCTCGATCATCATCGCGCCGTGGGACTTGGCGAGCGTCTCGAAGCGGTCCATCGCACAGGGCAAGCCATAGAGGTGCACGACGAGGATCGCCCGGACGCCGGGTTGCCGCCGCAGGGTCTCCGCGACCGCGTCGGGATCCAGATTGTACGTGCGGGGATCGATGTCGGCAAAGACCGGTTCCGCGCCGCACGAGAGGATCGTCGACGCGGTCGCCCCGTAGGAGAAGGGCGTGGTGACGACGCGGTCGCCGGGCCCCACTCCGGCGGCCCGCAGCGCCGCCATGAGGGCGGTGCTGCCCGAACTCGCCGCGACGGCGTGGGGCGTGCCGACGTACTCCGCAAAGCGGCGCTCGAATTCGGCGACACGGGGACCGGCGACGAGTTGTCCGGAACTCAGCACGTCGAGGACTCGGCGTTTGTCCTCTTCGGAGATCAGAGGCTGTGCGATCGGGATGAGTTGACGCGAGGTCGTCGGCATCGTCAGGCCGGGCTACCTCTCGTGAATCCGAACGACCGTTCTACATTTCCGGGGTTTTTCCTGCGCCGGATGCCGCGGCAAGCCGCGCTCCGCCGCGGGTTCAGCGGGCCCCTTCGATCTGCTGCTGCAGCGCCCGCAGCATGCCGTCGATGTTTTCCCGCATCTTGACCCGCAGCAGTCCGGTCAACAGACGGCCGATGAGCGGAATCCCAAATTCGAACTCCACCGTGATGGTCGTGCGTGTCGCGTCGCCATCGGCCGTGAATTCCCATGTACCCTCGTACCGATCGAAGTCGCCTTCGCGCTGCCGGAAGCGGCAGCGATGCGCCGCGTCGTCCCACTGGTCCTCCTCGACCCAGCGGATGCGGCGGCCTTCGACGGTCCCCACCCATTCGGTCAGCGTCGGCACCTCGCCGTTTCGTTCCAGGACGGTGACGCGTTCAAGGTCAGGCATGAATCGCGGGAAGTCCTCGACGCGCCGGGCCTTCGCGTAGACGGTGTCGAGCGGCGCCCGAATCACGATCGATGCGCTGACCTCCGGCATTATCCTCTCCTCGTCCGCCCGCGGATCCCGCGCGCCCTCCGGCCCGGCCGGCGTTCCGGCACCCTCAGTTACCGTCCGCCGGCGACGTCGAGGATCGCGCCGGTCGTGTAGGACGCCGCCGGCGACAGCAGCCAGAGAATCGCCTCCGCGACCTCCTCGGCGGTCCCCGCCCTCGCCATCGGCACCGTCGGCGCCAGCCGCGCGGGCCGAGCCGGATCCCCGGCCGCCGCGTGAATCTCCGTCGCAATCAGGCCCGGACGGACCGCGTTCACGCGGATTCCATCCGCGGCGACTTCGCGCGCGAGGCCGATCGTAAAGCTTTCGACCGCCCCCTTGCTGGCCGCGTAGTGCACCCACTCGCCGGGACCGCCGAGGCGGGCGGCCGCCGACGAGACATTGACGATGGCCCCGCCCTGCCCGCCGTGCCGCCGCGACATGCGGCGGACCGCGTCCCGGGCGCACAGGATCGTCCCGGCGACGTTGATACGAAGGACCCGTGACAGGTCCTCGTCCGTGAGCGCGTCCAACCGGCCGGGGCGTCCCGGCACCCCGGCGTTGTTCACGAGCGCGGTCACCGGACCCAGCGTCTTCGCCGCCTCGTCGAACAACCGCGCGACGTCGGCCTCGCTTGAGACGTCGCCTTGGATGGCGCACGCCCGGGCGTCGGCGCGTTCGATGTCGCGCACCACGCCGCGCGCCGCGTCTCCGTCGCGCACGTAGTTGACGGCCACCGCGTAGCCGCGCCCCGGGGCAAGCCGCGCGACGGCGGCCCCGATGCCGCGGCTGCCACCGGTCACGACGAGGACCGGCCGCCCGCTAGGCATGCAGTTCGAGCACGTCGCCGTCTTCGAGGACGTGCTCGTGCTGGACCATCTGTCCTTCGAACGTCCGGCTGCCCCACACACGCGCGTACTTCAGGCGCTCGGCGAAGTCTTTGTGCACGACCGCGGCGGCTTCCTCGACCGTGATGCCGCGCCGGAACACAAACGGCACCGACTTGTCGGCCCGCCGGCCCGGCGCTTTCGTGTACACGCGGATCACGCCGAGGAGCCGGAACAATTCCTGACGCAGCGCTTCTAGACCGTCCCCGCTCTCGGCCGAGACCGGCAGGATCTCGAAGCGCGCGCCGTAGGCCTCCCGGAGGAGTTCGAGCCGGACATCCGCGTCCGGCGCGTCCAACTTGGCGGCGACGAGCAGCGCCGGCGTGCCGGTGGCCTGCCCGCGCCCCCGCGCGAACTCGACCCGGCCCTGTCCCGCAAGTTCCATCACGCGGTCCATCGCGGCGAGCAGATCGTCATCGTCGAGGTCCGCGATGAGCAGGGCGCCGTCCGCCTGACGGATGAGCGCGAACAGCCACGGCTCCGCCGTCTCCGGCGCGATCGGCGGCAGGTCCACCAACTGGATCTTAATGTCTTCGTACGGCACCATGCCCGGCAGCGGCGCCCGGGTCGAAAACGGGTAAGGCGCGACGATCGGATTCGCGTTCGTGAGGGCGGCCAGCAGGCGCGATTTGCCAGCGTTCGGCGCCCCGACGAGCATCACCTGACCGGCGCCCTCGCGTGGGACGTGATGCCAGGTCGGTCCCTTCGCCGCGGATTTGCGGCTGCGCGCCGCCTCCGTGCGGACCTTGGCCATGCGCCGGCGGATGTCCGCCCGCATGTGCTCCGTCCCCTTGTGCTTGGGGATCGTAGCCATCATCGCTTCCAACGCTTCGAGCTGCTCGTCGGGCGTGGTGGCCTGGCGGAACCGGCGTTCCGCCTCGAGATACTGCGGCGTCAAATTCGCGGGCATAGGCCGTCACATATTCTAACATCCCTGAGGGCATTGGCCGGACAGGCCGTCTCGTCAGCGGTTGAGGGGCACGAGGTCCAGCAGCCGGAGTGGCGCGGGGTCGGCGACGATGTCCACCTCGGTGACTTTTCCACGCGTGATCGTGAACTTGAGCACCCGCGACAGCCGCCCCGGAGCCCAGACAAGTCCCACTCCTCCGTCGACGAGCATCGGCAGCGCAAAACGGGCGGCCTGTGAGAGGGTGACCGCCCCGGCGGCCCGGTTCCGCGCGCCGCGGATTTCTCTCGGCGCACCCGGACGTGCCGCAGCTTCGTCGATTCGAACCATGACATCAGGATCAAGCACCGCGACCAGCCCTTCGATGTCTCCGCCGCGCAGGGCGGCAAGAAAGGCGTCGACGACCGCGTGTTGACGGGGGCGGTCGGGGGCGGGAACTGCCGGCTTCCCCTGCACCCGCCGGCGGGCGCGGCTGGCGAGCTGCCTTGCCGCGGCCGGGGAGCGCCCCACGAGGAGGACAGCGATCATGCAGGGGACGGAGGAAAATCGCGGTAGGGCAAGCCGTCCATCGCCATGTCTCGTCTGGAATGGGCTATCGGCTCGGTTGAAGCAGCCCGATCATGTTGCCATCCGCGTCCTTGACGGACGCGATCAGTTTCCCCCCGCCAACGTCCGTGACTTCTTGCTGAGCCTGCGCGCCGGCATCCAGGAGCGCTTGCAAACTTCTCTTGATGTCCTCGACCTGCCGGTAGCGGATGGGACCGGTCATGCCCTTCTTGTGGCCGTTGGGATCCAACCCGATTTCCTGGTCCCCAACCCGAAAGCCGACATAGTACGCCGCATCGGCATACGGATCCACGCCCAGGAACTTGCGGTACAAGCGTCTTTGCGCGCGCCAAGTCTTTGACGGGGTAGACAAACAAGCTGATGCCTGGATTCATGAAGAGCTCCTCCTCTTATGTCACAGTGCCTGTGGTCAGTGTCGAACGATGGCAACTGAGGGATGCCACTCTCGGGGAGAAGATCAATCCCTCCTTGCGGCTCGACCGCCTTGACAAGACTATCTCTCCCCGGGAGCGGCGCGGCATGC
>DATGHZ010000039.1:0-21915 GCA_035307565.1 bacterium
GGCCGATCACCAGCACCGCCGGCCCGCCGTCGGTCTTCGCGACGCGGAGGAGATCGCCGGTGCACTCCCGGATCTGGGCGACGCTGCCCGGCGCCGCGGTGATGTCGGCGCGGTATACGGTTTGGATCGAATCGACGACGACGAGCGACGGCCGGAGCCGGTCGATCTGGGCGATGATCTGGTCGAGATCGGTCTCCGCCAGCACGAGCAGGTTCGGCGCATCGACGCCGAGACGCGCGGCCCGCATCTTGGTCTGGCGGACCGACTCCTCGCCGGAGACGTAGAGCACCGGGTGGGTGTCGCGGACCGCGCCGCCGGAGGTGGCCATGTGGTGGGCGACGGCGAGCGCGAGCGTAGACTTGCCGACGCCGGGGTCGCCGCCGACGAGGATGAGCGATCCCGGCACGACGCCGCCGCCGAGCACCCGGTCGACCTCGGTGAGCCCGGTCCGGCGGCGCACGGCGTCGTCGAGGACGACCTCGGCGATCGGCACGGCCCCCGCCGGACCCGGCCCGCCGGCCCGGTCCGCGGCCGCGGTCAGCGCCGGGTCACGCCGCGGTCCGGGCCGCCGTCCCGCCGCGGGCGCCGCCAGGCGCTCCTCGACGAGGCTGTTCCACGCGGAACACCCGGGACAGCGGCCGAGCCATTTGCTCGACTCGTACCCGCACTCCTGGCAGACGAAAACGGTCCGCGGCTCCGCGCCGCCTGAACGCGTGGCTTTCGGCATTGCTCGCCCCCCGGACTATGCGACGGCCCGGGCTCAGAGCCCGGGCCGTCGTACCGCACCGTGTCGTCCGCCTGGGCGGACTTGAATCTACCCCTTGTCCACAGTCACCGGCTCGCGCTTCTTCTCGAAGACGAGCTCGTTGTCGTGCGCGTCGATGATGATCTCGTCGCCGGCGCTGAACCGGCCGCGCAGCATTGCGTCCGACAGCGGGTCTTCCACGAGCCGTTGAATCGCCCGCCGCAGCGGCCGCGCCCCGTACTGGGGATCGAAGCCTTCCTTGGCCAGCACTTCCCGCGCCGCTGAGGTGAGGGCGAGGTCCATCCCCTGGCCCCGGATCTCGCGCCGCACCCGGTCCATCAGGATGTCGACGATCGCGGTGATCTGACCGCGGGACAGCGGCCGGAACACGATGATTTCGTCCACCCGGTTGAGGAACTCCGGCCGGAACGTCCGCCGCAGTTCGTCCATGACGTGCGCCTTCATCTTGTCGTACTGGCGCTGCGCGTCGAGGTCGACATCCACCGTGCCGCGGAAGCCGAGGCCCGCGCCTTCCCGCTGGATCTGCGGGGCGCCGACGTTGCTCGTCATGATCACGACGCAGTTCTTAAAGTCGACCGTGCGGCCCTGCGCGTCCGTGAGGCGCCCGTCCTCGAGAATCTGAAGGAGGACGTTGAAGATCTCCGGGTGCGCCTTCTCGATCTCGTCGAGGAGCACCACCGAGTACGGGCGGCGGCGCACCTGCTCGGTGAGCTGACCGCCTTCCTCGTAGCCGACGTAGCCGGGAGGCGCGCCGACCAGCCGGGACACCGTGTGCCGCTCGGTGTATTCCGACATGTCGATCCGCACGACGGCGTTCTCGTCGCCGAAGAGAAACTCCGCGAGCGCGAGCGTCAGTTCGGTCTTGCCGACGCCGGTCGGCCCGAGGAAGATGAACGATCCGATCGGGCGGCGGGCATCTTTGAGTCCGGCCCGCGCGCGGCGGACGGCCCGGGAGACCGCGGTGACGGCCTCTTCCTGGCCCACGATCCGCTTGTGGATCTGGTCCTCCATCTTGAGGAGCTTTTCCGTCTCCTCTTCGACGAGGCGCATCACCGGAATGCCGGTCCAGCTCGACACGATGTCGGCGATGTCGTCCGCCGTCACCGTCGTGATGTCCCGGCCCTTGTCGGTCTTCCAGGAGCTCTCCAGTTCTTCGAGTTTTTGCCGCAGCACCTTTTCCTTGTCGCGCAGTCCCGCGGCTTTCTCGAAGTCCTGGTTCTTGATCGCGTCTTCCTTTTCGCGGCGGGCGCGGTCGGCCTTTTCCATGGCCTGCCGCACTTCTTGCGGCAGGAAGCTGGCCTGCAGGCGGATCTTGCTCGCCGCCTCGTCCATCAGATCGATCGCCTTGTCCGGCAGGAAGCGGTCGGAGATATACTTGTCCGCGAGCTGCGCCGCGGCCACCAGCGCGTCGTCGCCGATCTTGACGCCGTGGTGCGCCTCGTACCGCTCCCGGAGGCCGCGCAGGATCTCCACGGCCTGCTCGACGTTCGGCTCCGACACGAGGATCGGCGCGAAGCGCCGCTCGAGCGCCGCGTCCCGCTCGACGTACTTGCGGTACTCGTCGAGGGTCGTGGCGCCGATGCACTGCAGTTCGCCGCGCGAGAGCGACGGCTTGAGGATGTTGCTCGCGTCGATCGCGCCTTCCGCCGCGCCGGCGCCGACGAGGGTGTGGAGCTCGTCCACGAAGAGAATGACCTCGCCCTGCGCCTTACGGATTTCCTCCATAACCTTCTTCATGCGCTCTTCGAACTCGCCGCGGTACTTGGTGCCCGCGACGAGCGCCGCCAGGTCGAGCTGCACGACGCGCTTGCTCCGCAGCACTTCCGGCACGTCACCCCGGACGATGCGCTGCGCGAGGCCCTCGGTGATCGCGGTCTTGCCGACGCCCGGCTCGCCGATCAGCGCGGGATTGTTCTTCGTCCGGCGGGACAGCACCTGAATGACGCGCTCGATCTCGCGCTCACGGCCGATCACCGGGTCGAGCTTGTTCTCGCGCGCGAGTTTGGTGAGGTCGCGGCCGAACTCGTCCAGGGTCGGCGTCTTGCTGGCCTGCTTGGTGTACGAGGCGGTGCCTTCCTCGCCGAGGAGGTAGACGACTTGGGAGCGGACGCGCTCGAGATCGGCGCCCATCGCCTCGAGCACCCGGGCGGCCACGCCTTCGCCTTCGCGGATCAGGCCGAGGAGGAGGTGTTCCGTCCCGATGTAGTTGTGACCCAGCCGGCGGGCCTCGTCCAGCGCGAGTTCGAGAACTTTCTTGGCCCGCGGGGTGAACGCGACTTCCTCGTACGGCGTGCGTTCGCCGCGGCCGATCGCGCTCTCGATCTCGGCGCGGACGCGCTCGGGGTTGATGTTGAGCGACTCGAGGACCTTGCTGGCTACGCCTTCCCCTTCGCGGATGATGCCCAGGAGGATGTGCTCCGTGCCGACCGCGCTGTGGTTGAGCCGCTTGGCCTCTTCCTGCGCCAGGATGATGACGCGGCGTGCACGCTCAGTAAACCGTTCAAACATCCTGCGGCTGACCCCCTCTCTGCCAGAGCCTCGAGTGTGTCCTATGCCGCGTCGTCAGCATCATCCTCTTGCTAGTGTGTACGATTCGCGCCGTCTCGGTGTTCACGTTAGGCCCCGGTGCGGTGCCGCCGCAGCCGAAAAGCGTCCGGGAGTCCGGCAGAGTCTGGGAAGGATCTCCCCCCTTCCCACGGTTCCCACCAGTGATACGCCGCGGCTTCGGTGAAGATTCCTCAATCAAAATTTTTCGGTGCATCCCAAAACCGCTTGTGCGTCCTTTTCTTCGCCTGTGTTCGGACTCCTGCCGCTTCTCGCCACGCTCGTGCCGGACGACGCCGTCCTTCGTGCGCAGGCACCGTTTGTGCACTCGTATTTTTCCCCGATAGCCCAAAGCGCAGACGGCTGGTCCTACCACTTGGCGGCTCCGGGTTGCCGTTTCGTGACATCGGGTTGCCGGGGCCCGCGGGGCGGCGCGAGACCTGTAGATGGGTCCCGGCACGCCCGTCCACGCCGTGGGGGTCTGCCGCGTATGAGCCAACGACAACGGCGCCGGGCGACCGCCCGGCGCCGGAGAGCGGGGATCCCGCGGCTAGCGCCTGATCCCTTTGATCGTGTACTTGATGGCACCCGCCGGCGCCTGGACGGTCACGGTGTCACCCTTCCGCCTCCCCAGGACGGCGCGGCCGACCGGCGACTCGTTGCTGATCTTGTCGTGGGCGGGGTCGGCTTCGGGTGACCCCACGATCGTGAAGGTGAGTTCCTCGCCGTCTTCGTCCATGAGCTTCAAGGTGCTGCCGATCGACACCACGTCCGAACGAACGTCGTGGTTATCGATCACTCGGGCGTTCCGCAACATCCCTTCGAGGGTGAGGATGCGTCCTTCCGTAAAGGCCTGTTCGTTCTTCGCGTCTTCGTACTCGGAATTTTCGGAGAGATCCCCGAAGTCTTTTGCCTGCTTGATACGCTCGGCGACCTCTTTGCGCTTCACCGTTTTGAGGTGGCCCAGCTCCTCCTCCAGTTTGCGCAGTCCTTGGGGGGTCAGAATCGTCTCTTTCTCGTCCATGCGGCTCAGCTCACCTGGTGGAGTCTACGATCTGAACGCGCCGGCGACATCGATGCATCCCCGGATCCGTCGGCGGCGCGCCGGATGATGTTTTCCCGCAACAAGCGGACGAGACCGAGGAATCTCCTCAGTCTCGGCCTGCGGGGACGAGTATACAGAAGCCGGAATGCGTTTGTCAAAAGGGATCACCCCGCCGGCGCGTCGACCGGGCGCGCGCGGACCGCCCCGACGGCGCCGCGCGCGGCGCGCCGGATCGCGTCGACCTCGTCGTCGCCGATCCGCCGTTCGAACCGGCGCAGCCCGGACAACCGGAACCCGTGCCGGTGCATCAGCGCATGGATTTCCCGCACCCGTTCGACCTCGACCTCCGCCCCCAGCGTGTAGTCCTCGTACCGGTGCTCGAGCGCGAGCAGCATCGTCTCGGCCATGCAGGCCTCGCAGCTGCCGGGCGGAAATCCGAAGTCCAGTCCGAAGTCGACCGGCCCCGGCACGTCGATCACGCCGCCGTCGATCACGAGCACGTCGCGCCGGCGCTCGTACACCAGTTGCGACACGTTACGGGGGCGCGCCACGTCGCACACAACCGCGCCCGGCCGGAGGTCTTCCGGCTCCACGAGCACGTCCGTCGCGGACGTGACCGTCAGCACAATTTCCGCGGACGACACGGCGTCGCGGACGTCTGCGGTCACCTCGACGTCGGCGGAGGCTTCCGTCCGGAGGCGCGCCGCGAGCGCGTCCAGCCGGCCGCGGTGCCGGGCCGCCAGCACGAGCCCCGCGACTTGGGGCGCCAGCAGCCGGCAGCAGACGGCGCCGATCGAACCCGTGGCTCCGAGCACCGCGACGCGCGCGCGGCGGGGATCGATCTCCATCCGCTCCGCCGCGGCCAGCGCCCCTTCGACAGCGGTCGCGGCGGTGAGGCTGTTGCCCGTGGTCACGCCGATCGCGAGTTCGCGGGCCACGGTTAGGCCGCGGTCTCCCACGATCTTCGTGAAGGCGCCGAGTCCCAGAATACCGGCGCCGAGGCGCTCCGCGATCCGCCCGGCCTGGACGAGCCGACGATACACGAGCGGCACCGGCGCGTCGAGCAAGACCCGCGGGGTCCACGGTAGGGCGATGAACCAGCCCTCGGCCCGGGCCCCCGTGGCGGAAACGATGCCGGTGATGTGCGACGCTTCGAACGGCGGCACGGCGCGAAAGGCGCGCTCGACGAGCCGGCCGGGCAGGAACCGTGTGATCGGAAACTTTTGCGCGTACTGCCGCACGTACAGCGGATGGATGACGAACGCGAACCGCCCCGGCGCGGCCGAAGGCCCGCCGGCCACAGCCCGGCGCGAGGGGGCGCCGCTCACGACACCGCCCCGGCCGCGCGCGGTGTCTCGCCGGGCGCCAGGCTCTCCACCCGCGGGCGGATGCCGGCCCGCAGCAGCCAGTCGATGATCTCAGACGGCGGCATCGTATCGGTCCGCGCACCGGAGAGGGCGACGACGATGCCCTCGAGGACGTTGGTGGCGAACGACCGCCCCTCCATCTCCGGGGCCGCGGTGATGAGCCGCGACACGCCGCGGCGGCGCAGCGCCTCGCGGTCGTCCGCCGTGATCGTCTGCGTCAGGATCGTCTTGCCGGCGAGCTTGTCGGGCATATACCGCCGGATGAAGTGAAAGTCGCCCGCGACTACCTCGGCCCAGGCAAAGAGCGCCGGATACTTGGGCGTCACCCGTTCCTGCTTCTCCCCGGTCGGGTACAGCCACTGAAAAGGAAGGCGTGTGATCACCGGCAAGAGGCACGCGGCGAGCAGCCGGACGGTGCCGAGCCGGCGCATCGGGATCGGGAGGCCGAGCGCGAAGTAGAAGTCGCCGAAGAGCGTGACGGCCCCCGCCTCGGTGAAAGCCTCGGCCATGCCGTACCGGTCAACGCTGCTGACCAGCAGCACCCTCCGGCCGGAAAACGAAATGCCCTCGGTCTGCGGCAGGTATTCAAGGATGAGGTACTTTTCCCACGACGCCTTGATTCCGCCCCCGTCCACGACGGGCGTCCGCCGCACGTCGCGGATGAGGCGCGTCGCGTCCCGGATGCGGTAGCGGCGGGCGCCGGCGCGCAGGTCGAGGTCGATTCCCCCCATGCCGATCGCATCGACGTGCCCGTCCAGTTCGCGGACAAGGGCGGCGAACCGCCCCATGTCCCCGTTCGTGCCGATCCGCTCGATGACGAACGGTTCACCGAGAATGACGGTCTCCACCCGATGGTCGCGTTTGCTGCTTCCGAGGCTCACGCTCACCACGCGCTTCATCGGAATGGCTCCATCATGGTGCGTGTTTGACCTGCCGGAGCGGCTCTCCTGTCCCCGCTAGCCCGCGAGTCCCGGCGCGCCGCCCGCGCTGCGCGCGAGACGCACAGACCGCAGCACCGCTTCGACGACGACCGCCGCTACCGCGGCTTCAAGCGCCAGGCGCGCCTCTACGCCGCTCGACCCGGACCGGTTCCCGGCGGTGCCGAGCGCGAAGAACGTGTCGCCGTCCGCGGACGTGTGGGACGGCGAGACGGCCCGCGCAAGCCCGGTGTGCGCCGCGACGGCCAGCCGCGCCGCGTCGGCCTTCGTCACCGGCGCGTCCGTCGCAACGACGCCGATCGTCGTATGCTCGAGCGTCCGCCGGGCCGGCACGATTCCGGCCACAAGACGCGCCGCGGTGCCCAGAAAGCCTCCGGTGCCGGGGTCGCGCGCACCGGCGACGATCGCGCCGGTGCGGGGATCCACCACGTCGCCAAACGCGTTGGTGGCCACGAGCGCGCCTACAGTGACGCCCGACGGCAGCCGCATACTCCACGTGCCGACGCCGGCCTTCATGCGGCTTTGGGCCCCCAGTAGTTTGCCCACCGTTGCGCCGGTACCGGCGCCCGCGTTGCCTTCCTCAATCGGTCCGGACCGCGCGTCGCGGCAGGCCGCCTCCCCCATCGCCGCGTCCGGCCGAACCGCGGCCTCGCCGATGGCCAGATCGTACAACACGGCCGCCGGAACGATGGGCACGCGGGCCGCGGCCGTGTCGAACCCGATGCCTCGATGTTCGAGCACGCGGACCACGCCGTCGGCGGCGGCCAAGCCGAACGCGCTGCCCCCCGACAGCAGCACCGCGTGCACCCGGTCCACCACGGCGTCCGGGCGGAGCAGATCGGTCTCGCGCGTGCCCGGCGCTCCGCCGAGGACCGCCACGCCGCCGACCGCGCCGGCCTCGCACAGCACCACGGTGCAGCCGGTGAGATGCGCCACGTCCGTGGCCTGCCCGACCGCGATGCCGGGGACGTTCGTGATGGACGGCGCCGTCACGGCGCGTCCCCGGTCGTCATCTGGCTCGTGACGTCGCCGGCGACGACGCGCACCTCCGTCCCGTCGCGTGTTCGTACGAGCAACGCTCCCGTGTCATCGACGTCGTAGGCGATCCCTTCGACGATCGGCGAAGGGCCCGCGCCCGTGGGCGCCAGCGCCACGCGGACCAACCGGCCGAGCGTCTCAGACCACGCGCGCCACCGCCGCAGTATGCCGGCTCCGCCGGCCGACTGCAGCTCTGCGTAATCGCGCCCCAAGGGGCCGAGCACCGCACGCAGGAGCCGCCCGCGCTCCACGGGGCGGCCGAGTTCGGCCATGAGCGACGTCGCGGGATACTGAAGCCGTGGTGGGAGGGTTTCCAACGCCACGTTAGCGTTGATGCCGACCCCAAGCACCAGCCACACGGGCCGCGGCGGAGCGGGAGCCTGCGTGGCGGGCGCCGTGAGCACCACTCTATCAACGTCGTCGCGCACTGCGGTCCCGAGGGGACCGGTCTCGAGCAGCAGCCCGGCCACCTTGCGGCCCTCGACGAGGATGTCGTTGGGCCACTTGAGGCGTGTGCGCAGCCCCGTCGTCTCCATAATCGCGCGCGCGACCGCGACACATGCGGCGAGACCGATCAGCGGAAACTGGTCCACGGGGATACGCGGCCGCATGATCACCGAAAACCACAGCCCGCCCGCCGGCGACGCCCAGCGGCGGCCCAGACGCCCTCGCCCGGCGGTTTGCGTCTCGGCGACGACCACCGTGCCCTCCGCGACGCCGCCCTCCGACAGGCTGTGCGCCCATTCGCTGGTCGACGTCATCGTCGAGAACCATCGGACTTCGCGGCCGATCGGGCCGGTCTCGCTCTCGTCCCACGGCCATACGGTGTCGCGGTCGGGGCACGCGGCCAGCAGCGCATCGACGGTCGCGCCGTCCGGCAGCCGCAGGCCGGGGGCCAGTTCGGCAAGCGGCACGAGCACAAACGCGCGCCGGGCCAGTTCGGGATGCGGGACAACGAGGTCGGGCTCGCGGACCACCGCATCGCCGTAGAGCAGAATATCCACGTCGATGGTGCGCGGCCCCAAGCGCTCCACGCGGGCGCGGCCGAGGGCCGCCTCCACGGCGTGCGCCCGTTCCAGCAGCGCGCGCGGCGCCAGGGGCGTCTCGACCGCGACCGCTTGATTGAGGAACGTCGGCTGTCCGGTCCGTCCCCACGGGACCGACTCGTAGATGGGCGAACGTCCGGTCACACGAAGGTCCGGGGCTTCAAGACGGCGGAGCGCCTCGCGCAGGTAGCCGGCGCGGTCGCCCTGGTTGGAGCCCAGGCCGAGATACGCGACCGCCATTCCTACGACGGTTCCCCGCGCATCATCCGGCGCCGTGTCACTTCGACCGCCGCGCTCTCGAGCGGGCCGCCGAGCCGGACGTGCGGCTTATGCACGCGCACCGTGACGGCGTGGACGCGCTCCACATCAAGCAGCGCATGCGCGATCGCCTCCGCGACAGCTTCGAGCAGATGGTACCGGGTCGACGTCATCGCCTCCCGAACGCGGGCGTATAGGATCCGGTAGTCGAGCGTGTCGGCGAGGGCATCGGTGTGCCCGGCACGGTGCAGGTCCGCCTCCACGGCAAGATCCACCGTGAAGACCTGGCCGCGCTCCTGTTCTTCCGCGCTTACGCCGTGGTGCGCGTAAAAGGCAAGGCCGCTCAACACGATGCGGTCGGGCAGGCGTCCGGGGCCTCTTGAGACGGCCGGGAGCTCCTTTGCGCCGCCAAACGCGTGGTCAGCCATCGCGGCCACGGAGGTGCGGCGGCAGGCCGCGGACGATGGCGTCCGTCATCCGGGCGACGCGGCCCATCGCCAGCACGTCGTGCACGCGGACGAAGTCGGCGCCGTTGGCGATGGCCACGACGATGGTCGCGGCGGTACCTTCCAACCGATCGTGTGCCGGAAGGTTCAAGATCCGGCCGATGCTCCCTTTTCGGGAGGTACCAATGAGAATCGGCCGGCCGAGCACCGTCAACTCCCGTAGCCGCCGCAGCATCTCCATGTTCTGTCCAAGCGTCACGCCGAACCCGTATCCCGGATCCACCACGATTCGCGAGACGTCGATCCCCGCCGCGTCCGCGGCGCGGAGGCGCTCCGCAAGATAGAGGCGTACCTCCGCCATGACGTCGGCCGCCTCACGGCGGTTGCGGCCGTCCATCAAGACCGCCGGCACGCCGGCGCGCGCCACGACGGACGCCATGCCGGCATCCCCCGTAAACGCCGTGACGTCGTTGATCATCGCGGCGCCCGCATCGAGCGCGGCGGCCGCGACACGCGCCGACGAGGTATCGACGCTTACCGGCAGGCCGAGCGGTACCAGGCGGCGGACGGCGGGAAGCGTGCGCCGCAGCTCTTCGTCCACCGGGACCGGCGCCGCGCCGGGCCGCGTCGAGCGCCCGCCGACATCGAGCAGGTCGGCGCCCTCGTCCTTCCACCGGCGGCCCAACGCCTCGGCGGCGCCGGCGTCGCCGTTCAGTCCGTCGCCGGCAAACGAGTCCGGCGTCATGTTGATAATGCCAACAAGGAACGTCCGGGACCCGAATTCGAACACCGTCCCGCCGCACCGAAGCGGCGCCGGCGCTCTTCCCTGCGCGCGCGGCGCGGCGGCGTCGCCCGGGTGCGCAGCCACCCGGCCCGGCGAAGGCGGGCGATCCGGCGGGCGCGGCATCACAAACTCGCCGGACCGGGCGGCGGTCCGGAAGCCCCGCGCTCGGGAGCATCGAACGCTGCGGCGAGTCGCTCCGGATCCAAGATCTGCCTCGGTTCGAACGTCCGAAGCTGAAGCGCCGCGGCTGGATCCGCCGGCAGCGCCTCCCTCGGGGCGCAGCCAATCAATTCGCCCGCCGCCACCGCGGCACCGCGGCGGTGTGCTTCATCGCGAACGCGTTGGAAGGCCGCCAGCGGAGACGTCCGTCGGTAATCGAGAAGGTTCATCGATACCTGAGCCAGCCCGCGGCGCGGCAGCCACACCCCCATCGCCTGGAGCGCCGGCAGACCGCCCGACGACTCGCGGACCGCGCCCGCGATCGACCGTGCGACGGGCGCGTCGGCGCCGGTGAGGTCGACGTTCATCGCGATGAGCACGTCCCGCGCGCCGACGGCGACCGCCCCCGCCGTCGGGTGCACTCGGGCGGGCCCCACATCGGGGCGGCGCGCCGGGGTGCCGATCGCCTCGCGCAACTCCTCGAACCCGCCGTGGCGGATCACCGCGAGTCCGCGGCGCGCGGGGTCGCGGGCCGCTTCCGCGTACAGGTACACCGGCAGACCGAGGGACCCCGCGGCGTACTCGGCGAAACGCTGCGCAAGCGCGACGCAGCCGGCCATCGAGGCGTGGTAGAGCGGAACGAACGGCACGACATCGATCGCGCCGATGCGCGGGTGGACGCCCTCATGCTCGTTCAGGTCGACGGCCGCCACCGCCTCGGCCGCAAGGGCGCACGCGGCCCCCAATACCGCATCGGGGGTCCCCACCAGCGTCAGCACGCTGCGGTTGTGATCGGGGTCGGAGGACACATCGAGCAAGCGCGCGTCTCGGACCGCGCGCGCCGCACCGGCGAGCCGGGCGATCACAGCCGCCCGCCGGCCTTCGCTCACGTTGGGCACGCATTCGATGAGGGGGAGTGGCGCGCCTATTCCTCCTTGGCGTTGGCGATGCGCGAAAAATGGATCACCGTCACCGTGTCCTCGAGCCCGACCCGCCGGCCGTAGATCGTCGAAAGGAACTCCAGCAGGTCGCTGTGCTGCCGCGCCGCGGGGTTGTCCTTGTTGATCTCACGAGGCGTCACGTCACGGGCGAGTTTGGTCTCCACGCCGTCGATGACGGCGGTGAAGACCTTTTGGCGCGTGCCGTGCTTCTGCCCCACGGTCACCCACACGATCTGACCGTCCTGGTATTTGTTCCGTTTATCGCCCAACCGGACGGTAAGGGTCTTGGTTCCATCGCGAAGCGCAGCAGCGAGCAGTGGGGAGTAGAAGTTCAGCGCGAACATGTGCCCTCCGTCGGAGCCGGGTCGCTGGCGTCCTGGGTCACGCCGTGGGCCCAGAGGCGCGACTGCCGGCGAGGACCACGCTTGCTTCTGTCCGGCACGAGGGGTTCCTGCGACGCAGGCGCATGCCGCCGGCCGAAGGCCCCTTAAGGCCCTTCGGAACCGCCGCGCCATCCGCGGCGTTTAGCCGCTAAGATCGTCGATGCGTTTCACATCGGAGGCGTGCGCGATGCGAATGCGAATGCGGTGGCTGGAATGGCTCGCGGCGGGACTCGTCGCTATAACGGCGACGTGGGCGGGCGCCGCCTACAGTCAGTCGGCACAGGCGCCGCCTGCGCCGGGCGGAGGGCCCATGGTACGCGAGCGCACGATCGTGGTCACCGGCGAGGGCACCGTGGATGTCACGCCCGACAGGGCGACCGTCGCGCTGTCCGTGATCGTCCAGCGTCCCACGGCGCGGGACGCGCAGCAACAGAGCGCCAGCACGATGGCTCAGATCGTGCGCGCGATCGTCGCCGCCGGGATTCCGCAAACCGAGATCCGGACGAGCACGGTGTCGCTCTATCCGCAGCACCGGCCTGAGTCGGGCGGCACCGGCCCGATTGTCGGCTACCAGGCGGTGAACCGAGTCGTCGTCACCGTGGACGACATCAGCCGGGTGGGCCAGGTCATCGACGCGGGCGTCGGTGCGGGCGCCGACGGGGTCGACAGTCTCAACTGGAGTCTGCGCGACCCGACCGCGTCCCGCGCACAGGCGCTTCGAATCGCCGTGCAGAACGCGCAGGCCACCGCGAACGCGATCGCGTCCGCCGCCGGCGTCGGCGGCGTCCGGCTTGTCAGAATCGAGCAGACGTCGGCGTTCGTCTATCCGCGGCAGGCGGTCGGCGTGATACAGGCGGCCCCGGCGACGCCGGTGCTGCCCGGGACGATGCCGGTGGACGCCCAGGTGCGGGCGGTCTTCGCGTTCTAGCTACTTCAAGTCGGGTGCGTACTCCGTCTTCGGCGCGCTCTGGCCCGAGGCGGTCACCGTCGCCAGGACTGTGCCGTCCTGGACCAGGTGCACCGTCATCACTTTGAAGCGGAACCGGCTCTCGACGAACTGAATCGCGAGCGTGCCTTCGGTCGAGAGGTTCTTTTTCTTCTCGTCGAGCGACTGGCCGGGCTTCACCAGCACGTCCTTTACCGTCACGTTGAGGGTCCCGGCCCTCTGGTCGAGCTTGACGTCCGTCACCGTGCCGCGTCCGACGACGCTCTCGATGAGATTGCGCACCACGACGTCCGGCGCCGCCGGGGCAAACAACGCCTGCTGCCGCGCCTCGTAGGCGCGGTCCCACGCGAAGAGGCCGGCGCCGACCAGGACGACGAATCCGACGTACGCCGCGACGGGCACCCAGTTGCGGCGGTGGCCCCATCCCCGGGCCAGGCCCTTCGGCCGCCCGCGCGGGCGTTGGGGTGCGGCCGGCGGCCGCTCGGCCCTCGCCACCCTACGCGGCCTTCACCGCAACGCCCGCGCTTGGGACGAGCGTCCCGCGATAGAGAAACGCGATCTGCCGGAACGCCGCGCGCTGGTCGAACGCGGTCAGCGCGGACACCGCATCCACCGGGACGATCACGCGGAACCACCGCAGCACCGCGCTGCCGGCGGTGTGCAGGACGCAGATGTTGCTGACGGTGCCCGTGATGATCAGCGTGTCGATCCCCCTGCGCCGCAGCTCGTGCTCGAGCGGCGTGTCGTAGAACGCGTCGTACCGGAGCTTGCGCATCACCAGGTCGCGCGGCCCCGGCGCGAGCGCCGGGACGATGTCGGCGCCCCACGTGCCTGCGACGGCGTGCCGGCCCCAGATCGCAAATTCGGGATCGTCCTCGGCATGCCAGTCCTGTGTGTACACGACGAGCATCCGCCGCGCCCGCGCGAGGTCCCTGAGGCGGACGATCGGCGGGACGGTCTCTGCCGCCCCGGCGACGCAGAGGCTGCCGGCCGCGTCTACGAAATCGTTCTGCATGTCCACGATGACGAGCGCCGTGGCTGCGGGCGCCACGTCGACGCGCGATTCGACCGGCGGTTCGGGGATCTCGATCATCGGCGGTGTCCGGTGGCGGAAGGACCCGCACGAACTTCCGCGCGGCTCACGCCCGTTCCTCGCGCGCTCTCCGGCGACTACCCCAATGAAAAAGGAGGAGCCGGCGCGGCTCCTCCTCTCCACACGTTCGGCGCGACCGCGGTCCGAAACTAGCCGGTCGCCTCCGGCTTCAGGGGACCCGTCACAGGCTTTCCGTCCGTGCGCGGGAACGACTTGACCTCCTGCGCGACACCGGGCAGCGGAGCCGGCGTTTCCGGCATATCCGGGGGCAGCGGCTGGCCGGCGATCAGGAGGTCGAGTTCGTCGCTGTCGAGCGACTCCCGCTCGAGCAGCGCCCGTGAGATACGCTCCAGCACCGCTTTGTGCTCCGTCAGCACCTGGCGGGCACGGCCGTAACACTCGTCGATGATCCGGCGCACCTCTTTGTCGATCTCGTACGCGATCTCTTCGGAGTAATTGCGGCTCTCGACCAAATCCCGCCCCAGGAAGACCGGCCCATGCTTGGCGCCCAGCGTCAGCGGGCCGAGCTTGTCCGACATTCCAAACTCGGTCACCATCTTCCGGGCGAGGTCGGTCGCCTTCTCGAAGTCGTTCGCGGCCCCGGTCGTGATCTCGCCGAACACGATCTCCTCCGCCACGCGTCCGCCGAGGATCGCCGTGATGTTGGCCAGGATCTCGCCGCGCGTGAGCGTGTACTTCTCTTCCTGCGGCAGCGGCAGCGTATACCCGAGCGCCATCCCGCGCGGCAGGATCGTCACCTTGTGCGGCGGGTTGGCCTGCGGCAGCAGCTTGCCCAGCAGCGCGTGCCCCGCCTCGTGGTAGGCGGTGAGTTCACGCTCCTTCGGCGACAGGATGCGGCTCTTCCGCTGCGGGCCCGCGATCACCCGCTCGATCGCCTCATCCAGCTCCGACCGCCCGATGCGCTTCTTGCCGCGCCGGGCCGCGAGGAGCGCCCCTTCGTTCACCATGTTCGCCAGGTCCGCCCCGCTGAAGCCGGGGGTCCGGCGCGCCAGCACGTCGAGCGTCACGTCTTCGCTCACAGGCTTGCCCCGCACGTGGACGTCGAGAATCGCCCGCCGTCCCTTCGCGTCCGGGTTGTCCACGACGATCCGGCGGTCGAACCGCCCCGGGCGCAGGAGCGCCGGATCCAGAATATCCGGACGGTTCGTCGCGGCGATCACGATGATGCCGGCGTTCGGATCGAAGCCGTCCATCTCCACGAGCAGTTGGTTCAGCGTCTGCTCGCGCTCGTCGTGCCCGCCGCCCAAGCCGGCCCCGCGCTGGCGGCCCACCGCGTCGATCTCGTCGATGAACACGAGACACGGCGCCGACTTCTTGGCCTGCTCGAACAGGTCACGGACGCGGCTCGCGCCCACGCCGACGAACATCTCCACGAACTCGCTGCCGGAGATGGAGAAGAACGGCACCGCGGCCTCGCCGGCGATCGCCTTCGCCAGGAGCGTCTTGCCGCTGCCGGGCGGACCGACGAGCAGCACACCGCGGGGAATCTTCGCGCCGAGCGCCTGGAACTTTTTGGGGTGGCGGAGAAACTCGATGATCTCCTCGAGCTCCTCCTTGGCCTCGTCCACGCCCGCGACGTCATCGAACGTCACGCGCGTCTTCGCCTCGGTGTGCAGCCGCGCCCGGCTTTTGCCGAACGACATCGCCTGGTTGGACCCCGACTGCGCCTGCCGCAGCATCAGCATCCAGAGCCCGACGAGGACGATAAAGGGCAGCATGGTCGTCAGCAGATTCGGCCACATGGAGGTTCGCGAGCGCGGCTCCACGGTAATCGTGACGCCCTTGGACTGCAGCAGGTCGATGTACGACGCGTCGCCGGACGGGATGTAGGTCCGGAACGACCGCCCGTCCTTGAGCGATCCGGACACGCTCTCGTCGCTGACCGTGACCTGCGAGACCTGGCCGCTGCGGGCCTTGTCGATGAACTCGCTGTACGAGATCTCTTCGCGCGGCGCGCGCTGGTGGTAGAGAGGAAGCACCAGATAGAGCACCACCACCAGGATGAGTGCCCAGACCAATAAATTGCGAACGTACTTATTAAACACCGCGGGGACCTCCGCGCTGAAGCCGGCCCGCCGGTCCCATCCGCCCGGAAGCCTGTGCGTGCCGCGACTTCAACAAATTATAACACACCCTGTCACCTCGGTATTCCGAACGCTGATCCCCCCATATTTATCCGTTTGTACCGCTCCGTTCATCCGCCGGCCTCTCGGACGAGCGGCCGCGCCCGCCGTTCGGAGCGTTCGTCACCTCGATCGCGTCCGTCCGACGGACGATCCGGACCCCGCCCGGCGCTTCGTACACCCCGCCGGGGCGGCCGGAAAGCACGCCGCGACGCGCTTCTTCTATATGAACGAACGCGATTTGGGCGTCGTTCCCGCGCACCCGCCGGATCGCCTCGCGCAGCGCCCGCCGTTGCAGGGCCACCGGGAGGCCGGCGAATGCCTCGGGGGGGATGCGGACCGAGGCATTGGTCCCGTGCAGCACCGCGTCGACTTCGGCCGCGCTCAACGCGTCCACGGCATCCAGTTCGTCGCGCACCACTTCCGCGAGCCGCGCGAGCGCGCGCCGCACATCGGGATTATACCCTTCAAGGATTGGCAGGAGGACCACGCGCACTCGATTGCGGAGCATCGCCACGTCGCGGTTGGTCGAATCGTCGCGGGCCTCCAGGCCGTGCCGTGACAGGTACGCCGTGATGTCGGCGCGCGACGTCTCGATCAGCGGGCGAATCACCCGCAGACCGTCGTGCGGCCGGACCGGAGGGATCCCGGTCAGGCCCCGCGGCCCCGTCCCGCGCAGGAGGCGCATGAGGACCGTCTCGGCCTGATCGTCGAGCGTATGCCCCGTTGCGATGACCTGCGCCTGAATGTTCCGCGCCACGCCCGCGAGAAACGCGTAGCGCGTCCGGCGCGCCGCGTCCTCGAGCGAGCGGTGTTCGCGCGCCGCGGCCGCCCGGACGTCTTCGGTCGTTTCATGGTAGCCGAAGCCGTAGACGCCGGCCGTCCGCGCCACCGCCGCCGCGTCGGCGGCGGCCTCGGGCCGGAGCGCGTGGTTCAGGTGCGCCACATGAATGTCAAGGGCGAGTTCGCCGCGCAGCGAGGCGAGCACCGACAGCAGCGCGGTGGAATCCGGACCGCCGGAGACCGCGGCGACCACACGCTCGGCGCGGGCCAGCATCCCGTAGCGGCGGATGGTCTCGCGGACCCGCGCCTCCAGCGCGTCGTGAGGCATGGACACGCAAGTTCGGTGCTACGGTCGGTGAACCTCCGCCTCGGCGACGGCGGCGTCGCCGTACCCCGACCCGGCGCGGCGGTAGTCATCGCGCGGCGGGGCAAAAATATCGAGCACCACGCAGCGCCCGCCGAGGGCACGCCCGCCGTGCGGCACGTTCGGCGGCGTTTCCCAAAAATCGCCGGCCTTGACCGGATACTCGACGCCGTCCTGGATCCGGATCCACTCCCCTTCGAGACACACACCCCACTGCTCGTTCGGGTGCGCGTGCACCGGCGACTCCGACCACGGCTCGATCTCGACAACGGAGAGCATCACGTACGTGCCCGGAAACACGCGCGCGCTAATACCGGCGGAGAGCACGCGGGGAATGCCGCCCGCGCGGAGGTTGTGGAACCACTCGCGGCCCATGCGCCCCCTCGTGGTTCGGCTTAGTTGCTCAGGGGATCGATTGCATGCCCGTCTTTGCGGATCTCGAAGAACAAATGCGGACCGGTGCTCCACCCCGTGCTGCCGACCTGCGCGATGATTTGGCCGCGCTGCACGTGTTCCCCGACGTACACCCGACACGCGGACAGATGCGAGTACGTCGTCGTGATGCCGCTGCCGTGGTCGAGAATGACAAGCGTCCCGTTGGCCGGAAGGGAACCGGCGAAGATGACGGTCCCGGCGGCGGGCGCCTCGATCGGCGTCCCCATCGAGGCGGCGATGTCCACGCCGGTGTGAAACTCGGGTGTATCGAAGATCGGGTGGATCCGCCATCCAAAGCCGGAGGTAACGGCGCCCGCGACCGGCCACGGCATGCGGCCGTTGAGCAGTGTCGGGAGCGTGCCATTCGACTGGTACGCTGGATAGGGCACGGGCGACAACGCGGCCCCGGGGACCGGCGGCACTTCCGGAATGCCAGCGGCGGTGATCGCTGAGATGCTCGCTGCTTCGGCGTTGAGTTCGGCGAGGACTTCGTGCTCGCTCGAGGCGATCTGCGCGAGACGCGCGCGATCCTGCGCGGCCGGAGCGGAAGCAGCGGACGCGGCGGCCGGATGCGGGGGCCGGTTGGGATTGACGGCAATCACCGCGACCGCATCGTCCGCCCGCACGTTCCGGCCCGGCGATGCGAGGGTCTTATCGACCCATCCGTCGGCCGGGGCGCGGACGACTGTTTCCGCGAGGTCCGCTTCGGCACGCTGCACGTCGGCTTCCGCGGTCACCGCTTCTGTCTCAAGGGACGCCAGCGCCTGCGCCCGCTGCGCGGCCGTGGCGATGTTCGAGGCGGCCTGCTGCGCCAGGACCCTCGTCTGCGCCGCGTGCTGTGCACGGGCCGCTTGGGCCCGGCGCAATACCTCGGCCTGGCGGCGGCTGGCATCGGCCGCGACGGCCTCGGCCTTTGCCGCCACAAGCTGTGCTTGTGCGCGCTGGAGTTCGGCGGCGGCCGCCTTCGCGCGTGCGTCCGCCGCGTCCCTCGTCACCTCATCGGCGCTGATCTGGCGGACCGCCACGGCGCCCTGCGCCGCGAGGCCTGTGTCACGATCGACGATCCGCTTCGCCGCGGCGGCGTCGGCCTGCGCCGTCCTTACATTGCGCTGGGCGGCGGCGATCGCCACCTGCACCTGCGCGATGCTCCCGGCAGCCCCCGGCGAGCCGGATTGCGATTGGTGCAGCGCCGACTGGGCCACCGCCACTTGAGCCTGCGCCGCGCTGTACGCCGCGCGATCGGTCTCCAGTTGGCGGGGCGCGATGAGCCCCTGGGCGAGCAGCGCCTGATCTCGACCGAGCGTCTGCCCGGCCGACGCGGCTTCCGATTGGGCGTCCTTCAGGACTTCGGACCGCGCCGCCACGATCTGGCGCCGCGCCTGCGCCAATTGCGCCTTGGTCGCGGCGTCAACTTGCGGAACGACCACCGGCGGCAGCGCTGGAACGGGCGGCATCGTCCCGACACTGTCCACGGCCGCGGTCACGCCCGACGCGGCCCGCCGCTGTCCGGAAGCCAGCGCGGCGCGCGACACGGCGATTTGCGACCGCAGCGCCGCAAGACGGCTCCGGGCCTGCCCGGCCGCCATGCGGTAGTACGCCGGGTTCAATTCGGCGAGAACCGCGCCGGCGGTCACGTGACCGCGCTCCGCGACGTCGATCTTCAAAACGGTGCCGGACACCTGCGCGCCCACGGCGACGAGGACAGGCCTCTTCGGCCCCGTCGCGGATGGCGCGGGTGCGGCGGCACCCGCAGGCGCCGTGCTCATATTGGGTCCCGCGCTGCGCACGGCGGACGGCACCGCGCCTGCGCTCATGAGCATGCTCACGGCGACGACGCCGGCAGCCGCCCTGACCAGCTGCGGGGTGAGAGGTTTCACAGACATGGGTACCTCGACACCTATGCTACGAGTTACAACGTCGGCCCGACTCCCAGGTGTTCCCGGTTTTTGCCCGCGTGAACAACAATTCACGGAGACGAATAGATAATGAAGACGCGTTCGGCTGAGGGAACTCTAGCATCGCGGGCGGCGCATCCTATCCGCATGGGGGCGGCGTGATCGTGATGGGCGCCCCGTAATCGTAGAAATCCGCCGTCACACGTTTGTCCGAGCTGTAGTAGCGGCGCGGCAAGCCGGTCTGTGCGCCGACGTACAGTTCCTCGCCGGAGTTCGCGTTGGCGTAGACATGGACCGGCATGCCGTCGATGACCGTGTCCGGTTTGCGAACCGCCTCAACGGTCGTGTCGCTCCGCATCTTGTCGATGTCGAAGTATGTGCTGATCGTCTGGCTCTTGCCGCACCGCCACCCGCTCGGCATGCCCGGGACGTCGTAACGGATGGCGCGATCGGCGCCGATCTGGAATATCTCCACCGACCCCTTGTCGCCCTTGCCGGTAAAGTGCCGCTTGTCCGGCTGGACAATTTCCGCGACGCCCACCCCTTCCGGCGACGTCCACTTGATCCGGTAGCTCGGCACGGTATTGAGCTTTTGAAACGCGGCGATTGCCTCCGCCTTCGCCGCGGGATCGCCGGCCGCGACAGCCTGTGAGCCGACGCCCACGGCGGCGGCCCCGGCCATGGCGAAGACGCACAGAACGAGCCGCGCCGGCTTCGCACGTCGCATTCCGCCTTCCCTCCCGCACCAAAATGCTGCCGCTCTCTTCTTCGCGGCGCTGGGGCTTCGAGCCTACACGGGGCGGTTCCTTTAGACTAGATTCGCGTGGGCGGCGGAGCGCCCTATCTCCGCATCGTGGGAAGTGTCGCGCGCATCCCGAACCCGTACCTGGCGGCCAAAAAGATTTCCGCATCGCAACCGGGACAGTTTGAACACTCGGGGGTGGGGGACGGAATGCGTTTTTCTTCGATGATCCACGCTGTCGATCTTCATGCATGCGGTGAACCCGGCCGTGTGATTGTGGGGGGCGTGCTTAACGTCCCGGGGAGGACGATGTTTGACAAGAAGACCTACCTGGAGACCTACGCCGACGATCTTCGCAAGCGTATGCTGCGAGAGCCGCGCGGCTACCCGGCCGCCAACTGCAACATCGTTTTCCCGACGACCCATCCGGATGCGCAGGCCGGCTTTGTGATCATGGAGCAAACCGAATACCCTCCCATGTCTGGGAGCAACACGATCTGCGTCGTGACCGCTCTGATCGAGACGGGGATGGTTCCGGCGGCCGAACCGGTGACCCACCTGACGCTCGAAACCCCAGCCGGCTTGATCTCGGTGCGGGCCGACGTGAGTCAGGGCAAAGTGACACGGGTGACGTTCCGAAACGTGCCCGCGTTTGCGGTGCACCTCGACGCGGAGGTGGAAGTGTCCCAGTTGGGCACCGTGACAGTCGACGTCGCGTACGGCGGGATGTTCTACGTCATCGCCGACGCGTCTCAGGTCGGACTGCGCATTTCGCCGGACGAAGGCCGCGATATCGTCCGCATCGGCGAGATGATCAAGGCGGCGACGAGAGAGCAGCTGCCCGTGGTGCACCCCGACAATCCGAAGATCGCGGGCGTCACAATTGCCGAGTTGACCGGGCCGTCAACCCGTCCAGACGCCACGGCGAAGAACGCCGTCATCGTCTCCACAGGCACGCTGGACTGGACTCGTCCGGAGTCCTGGACAGGGACCTTGGACCGGTCGCCATGCGGAACGGGGACGTGCGCCCGGATGGCCGCGCTGCACGCGAAGGGCAAGCTGGGCCTACACGAGGACTTCGTGCACGAAGGGATTCTGGGCACCACGTTTACCGGCCGGCTGATAGAAGAGACCACCGTCGGTCCCTACCGGGCGGTGATTCCCCTGCTTTCCGGCACCGCGTGGATCACCGGTTTTGCTCAATACGTCGTCGACCCCGATGACCCGTTGCCCAACGGCTTCACGGTGGGAGACTTGTGGGGGCGTACCACGAACTAACCCGACCTCAAACGCCCGGGGGAGAGCCTCCTGAGGCCGGCCCGCCGAGCGCTCTCGCAAGATCGACATTCTGGAATGCCCCGGCGAACTCGACGATGAAACGCGTTTGCCGCTCCAAGATCTCTTCTCCCCGCCGCCGCATCCCTTCCAGTTCGCCCGGCGGGATCGCCGGTGGACTCTCGGCATCGATATCCCAGGCATCCGCCGGAATGGTCACTTCGGCGCCCCGGAATGCGAACGCGCGGAATCCCAGCGGGGTGATCTCGTCCCCGAGCGGCCGCGTCACTTCCGGCGATGAACCCCACTCGCTCCCGATACACACCGGGCCTCAGATCGGCAATCTGGAGCGCGAGGCGGCGGAGCGGCGCATGCTGTCGTTCATGCCGCCGGTCGAGTCGGACGAGTATGGGGACGCGCCGCGATGACCTACCGCGCGATGGCCGACTGATCCATTGGGGTGGAATCAAATAGCGGGAGCGAGTCAGAATCCCTGACCCGCTCCGTTTCTTCGCTAGCCTAG
>DATGHZ010000040.1:0-147489 GCA_035307565.1 bacterium
TCTGGGCACGGCAAAAATCAATCTCAGCCAGGTCTTTGCGGGACAAGCCGTCGGCATTAAAGAAGTGCACGACGGCATCTGGCTGGTCAGTTTTATGGATTATGACTTGGGCTACTTTGATCTGGAGACGCGCGTCCTTGAGCCGCTCGACAATCCGTTTGGGCCGAAAGTGTTACCCATGTCTTAGGTACAAAGTGTTACCTATGTCTCCGGGCTGGACCATATTTTGCTTGGTCGGGCCGGCCGGATTTGAACCGGCGACACCTGAACCCCATTCACTACGTCGCCCCGCGAACCCTTGCGGTTCAAGGGTCAGCGAAGGGCTTGTGGCAAGATTGTGGCAAATTGGTGCGTCAAAGGGGAGCCGCCCAGACGTGGGCTCCCCTTCGGCTTGCCCGCTTCTCGCGGTGCATGATACGCTATGCGCGTGGCTTCCGTCGTGAAAACCTACACGATCATCCTTGAGCCCGATCCGGATGTGGGGGGCTTCACGGTTCTCGTCCCCGCGCTCCCAGGCTGCGTCACCGAGGGGGCTACCCTGGAGGAGGCCTTGGCGAACGCCCGTGAGGCCATCAGCCTCACGCTTGAGGATCTTATCGCACGCGGGGAGCCGGTTCCGGATGATGCCCCCGGCGTCCGCGTGGCACAAGTTTCAGTTTCCCTCGCGTCATAGCCAGCTCTCGCACGGGTCCCGGAGGCATTCCGCGGGTTACCGCCCGCGAGATGCTCGCGACATTAGGGCGCGCCGGCTTCTCGATCGCAAGGACCAAAGGGAGTCACGTCCGTCTTCGCCATCCCGATGGCCGCGCTGTTACCGTTCCCGTCCACGCGGCGACCTGCGGGTAGGGACTGCCGCCGCGATCCTCAAGGCCGCGCGGATCTCGCCCGAAGAGTTCCGCAAGCTGCTCTAACGGAAAGGAACATTTCCGCAGCGTGGGGCGGGCAGGTCCGGGCGAGGCGTTGGAGGTGTGGTCGAAGACAACGCTACCCTGGTCGTGAAGACCTTCGACCCGCCCCGACCCGGAGAGGGAGCGGAGTCGCGCGGGATAGCCCGCTCGTCCGCTCCCCCGTACTGCGGAATGTTGGTCAACTTTGAGCCTATTTCTTGATGAACGTAATCTGAGCCGCGCCCTTCGGGATAAGGTAGGCGGCGACCACGCGGGCGTATCCGGAACTCCTGTTGAACAGCGCGTTTGGGCTGTCCGGGATTTCTTGCCAGCCTTGTCGGGCCTTCACGACTCGCTCGCTGTCCGACTCCACAAGTGTTACCTCGCCCGTGATGACGGTCGCAACGACCGGTCCCGGATGGACGTGCAGCGGCACCCCGGACCCAGGAGGCAGATCGGCGACCTGGACGATCAATTCGTATTCTCCGGCTTTTACCTCGATTGGATACGCGGCCCGGGACACGCCGACCGGCGAGAGGCTGGGTGCCTGACCCGCCGCATGGCTCACGATGATTCCCACAGCTATGAATGCAAGGATGCAAAGCACGGCGCGCAAATGATTCCCCCTCATCTCACACCTCCAATGAGAATTTGGCCTGCGAAGTTTACGGTACGGCCGCCGCGAGCGAACGCCATCGAGAGAAAGGCACATAGGTGGGTCCGGATGGATCGGGCAAAGTACCTACAAGACTTGCCGGGCGGCCTGACAGCGCCGGCAAACTCACTCTGAAGACGGCTGATACAGGCCCGCTTCCACGGCAAAGGCAGCGATTTGCGCTCGGGAGCCGAATCCCAATCTGTTCAGGATGTGCTCCACGTGAGCGTCCGCCGTCCGCTCGGCGATGACGAGACGCGAGGCAATCTCGCGGTTGGTGAGGCCCTGTGCGATGAGTGAAGCGACCTCACGCTCCCGCGCGGTCAATCTGCGCCCACGGATGTCCCCTGACGGCGCCGTTTCGTCGGCAAGCGCATATGCAATGGCCTGCCCCAGCGTCATCGGCGCGCCCTTCGCGTACGCCGCGTTGAACGCCGTTTCGCCCAGCCGACGTTTGGTCGCCGCCATCCGTTGGTCATAAATGGGACGATTCGCCGGCTCTAACTGAACGGCGGCCGCGGCCATCAGCGCGTCTGCTGCTCCGAACAACGGAGCGGCCCACTGCGGTCGAGCGGCGGCGGCCGCGCCCGCTAGGGCGGCAAGACAGTTCAGGACGCGTCGATCGCCCAGTTCTCTCGCCAGCACGAGACCCTCGCGGAAGAGCTTCAGGGCCCGCGCTTGGTCGCCCTGGCTGAGTGCCAGGTATCCAAGATTGTGGAGTGTGGTGGCGATCGCTCGCTTGTCCGCACAGGCCTGAAAGATAGCCAATGCTTCTTCGAAGAGCGGCGCCGCCTTCCCGAAATCGCCTTGAAACCGAAGGCCGTTGGCGAGACAGTGCAGAGCTCGCGCCAGTTCGAGCCTGCTGCCGGCCACACGGTGAGTCTCCGCACTCTGCCGCAGCAATTCCGTGCCACGCCGGTGATCGCCGGCGCCCTCGGCCGCGTGTCCCAGGTAGTGGAGGGCGCGAGCGTATCCGCTTTCATATCCCGCCGCCTTGGCGAGGGCGCGCGCCTCTTCACACAACACCGAGACCCGATGAGGGTCGCCTTGCGTGTAAGCTAGATGCCCGGCAAAATTGAGGGCCCGCACGCGAAGCGCCGGGGGTGCATCTTGTTCGAGGCGGAGCATTTCGTCCAGCCATGTCCGCGCCTCGACAAAGTGGCCATGGATCTCCCAGAATTCGTACAACGCCGTGGCGAGACGTAGCCCGGCAGAGTCGCCGTCCCCGCGGGCCCTCGTCCAGTCAAGAGCAGCGCGGAAGTTGTCGTGATCCTCCTCCAGACGTTCAAGCCACGCGATTTGGTTGGGCCCGCGAAATTCCGGCTCCGCCCGTTCGGCCAGCGCCAAATACCAATCGCGATGTTGTAGTCGCGTGGAATCGGTTTCCCCAGCCTCATCAAGCCGGCCGCGACCATACTCCCGCACAGTCTCCAGCAGGCGATAACGGGCTTCCCCCTCACGATCCTCCATTTGAACCAAGGATTTATCGAGGAGTTGCGTCAACACGTTCAGGATTTCGGACGATTCAAGCTCGTCGCCGGCACACACGGCCTCTACTGCTTCCAGCGTGCAGGCGCCCGCAAAGACCGACAGCCGCCGCAGCAGCGCTTGCTCCTTAGTGGACAGCAACGCGTAGCTCCAGTCCATCGTAGCCCGCAGCGTACGGTGTCGGGGCAGCGCTTCGCGGCTCCCGCCGGTGAGCAGTCCGAACCGGTCGCCTAAGCGTGCGGCGATCTGCTCGGCTGTAAGCGCCTTGACTCTGGCCGCAGCCAACTCGATCGCGAGCGGAATGCCGTCCAACCGGAAGCATATCTGTGCAACGGCTGGGAGGTTACGCGTGGTGACGCGGAAATCTGGGTGGCTTAGGGTCGCCCGCTCTGAAAACAGACGCAACGCCTCGTAGCGCGCGAGATCGTCCATCGTGCACGGATGGTCCGGCTGCGGGAGTGAAAGCGACGGAACGCGGTACGTCGATTCTCCCGCGATTCCGAGCGGCTCTCTGCTGGTCGCAAGGATTCGCACGTCCGCACAGTTCCGGAGCAGCGCGTCAGCCAAGTCGCGGCAGGCGCCCAACAGGTGCTCGCAATTATCGAGCACGAGTAGAAGCGATTTGCGGCGTAGCGCATCGATCAGCGACTTGAGCGGCGGCCGGTTCGGCTGTTCCGGCACGCCGAGCGTCGAAGCAAGTGTTTGGGGTACGAACGTGGGGTCCGACAGCGCCGCCAGATCCACGACCCAGACGCCGTCGACGCAGCTCGAAAGAAGTTCGACTGCCACCTTGAGGGCAAGCCGCGTCTTGCCGCAGCCTCCGGTCCCGGTAATGGTAACAAGGCGGGCGGCCGAGAGGAGCTGTTTGATGTCGGCAATCTCACGTTCGCGGCCGATAAAGCTGGTGAACTGAGGGGGAAGATTGTGAAGAGTCTGAGACTCGGGCGCAAGGTTTTCTTTTCGCACGTGTCGCGAACGGCGCTTGTCTACACCGTGCTTCACGGTGCGCTTTCTCGGCCGTCTTGTCATCGCCGATTCACCGTTCCCAAACTCGCGCGGTGCAAGTTTGGCGATGGCGGTTCGGCGGGCACGTGATGCGGCCCTCTTGGAATCTTGCGGTTTTGCATCGGTGCCGCCATCCTGAACGCATCCAGCCCATGATCGGATAGCCCGTTCATCCGCCACACTAATGCGGAGCGTCACTCAGTGTGGCGCTCGCATACGGATACCGATGGCGCATCACCTCCTTGGAAATCGACCACCTGGTATGCAACAATCGCGTTCTCGACCATCGACCAGTTACATCCGGGGGATAAGAGACAGCCCGCGTTTCCGGCACGACACCGGTGGGGCAGGTGTGTCTGCTAAAGTTCCCGTCTCGCTCCCGTCCGTGTTCCCGTCCGCTCCCGTCCGGCTTCGGTCCCGTAACCACGATATCAGGATGTCCGCAGACCCTGAGACGTTCAGTTTTGTGATCCACCTCCGATCGACGAATTACTCTGCGGATTGGGAAACGGACTGCCACAACCCCCCAGGCCACCCCGATAACTACGTCCGTCGCCCGAGCTCTGTACGGCTCGGTACGGAGCATTTGGATCAGGCCTCCGATGGCGTCTCGGTCGCAGCTCGGTTGCAGCAAAAGCGCAGCCTTGCTGGCTTGGCGCCGGCCACGGTTATGCAAGTCGCCTCAATTCTGCATGCCTCGCTCAAAGAGGCCGTCCGGCGTGGGCTGATCATGAAAAATCCGGCCGACTACTGCACCCCGCCGACTGTGCTGAAGCGCCGGCATCTCGACATATGGACGACCGAGCCAATCGCTGCATATCTAGCGGATGCTGAGGTAACGGCGACGCCGAGCGTCCACGCGTTCTACCGCACCATCCTCGCCACGAGCTGCCGGCCCGGAGAGCTGGCAGGCGCACCGGAGGGAGCGATCGATCTCGAACACGGGATCGTCCGCGTGCATCTGAATCTCGTCGCGCCCGGCCGAGCCCCCGTATTCGACGCGCCCAAAACAGACGCGGGACATCGCGGCATCCGGGTCTCGACAGAAGCGGTCGACGTCATCCGGAGTGCGCTCGTGTGGGAACATGAGCAGAAACTCCGGCTCGGCTCCCGCTTCCACGATGGTGGGACGCTTTTCTTCACCCGGTCCGGCCGGCCGCTCGACCTGCGGGTGCTGCGCGCGCGAGATCATCTGCCGAGGATCGAGCGCCTCGGCCTGCCTCGCATCACGATCTATGACTTACGCCACCACAGCGTGAGTTACGCGATTGCGAACAACGTGGACGCGCGGACGGCCGCTGATCGGGCAGGGCACAGAGATCCCGGATATTTGATTCGGCGGTACGCGCACGCGGTCGCAGCGGCCCAAGATCGCGCCGCCGAGGTTTGTGGCAACCTTGTGTCAAGACCGAGGCCTCTTGCCCCGTGAGTGCGTGTTCAGAAACGTTGAATTTACTGGTCGGGCCGGCCGGATTTGAACCGGCGACCACCTGAACCCCATTCAGGTGCGCTACCAAGCTGCGCTACGGCCCGACGTCGTTCATTATAGCACCCACGCACGGAGCGTTCCTCTGCGAGCGCGGGAAACAGCGGCGCACCTCACTCGGCCACGGGGGCAGACCACCGCTCCCCCGTCGCTCCGGACTGCGCCACGGTCAGGCGACGTCCGGCCGCTTCTTCGCCTTCGGCGGCGCATCGAGGAGCCGCCGCAACTCCGCCAACTCGAGAATCTCTTCGTCGCTCAGCGCCTGCGCGATGCGATCCAGCGGGGCGCGACAGCCGCGCAGCAGCGCGATGGCGCGCTCGTGGGCGTGCGAGAGCAGCGCCGATGTCTCGCGGTCGATCCGGGCCGCCGTCGCCTCGCTGTGATCGCGCGCCGCCCCGAAGGCCGCCGCCGCGGACAGCGAAGAATCGGGCGCGGTAGAGCCCGAGGATCCACAGCAGCCAGGGCTGGGGACGCGACGGAGGCGCGGGCTGCGGGCCCGGCCCGCGTGCCGGCGGTGAACCGCCCCACTGGCTCATTGTGCGCTGTTCGCCGATTCCACCATGGCGTTATGATACCTCGAACATTTACCCTGAGGGACACGCCGCGGGGGCGGCCCGGTCGCTACAACGGCGCGCCCCGCGCGCGGCACGCCGCGACGAGCGCGTCGGGCCTGTGGCGGTATGATTCCCGGTCGGCGCGGCCTTCCGCGAGCGCAAGCAGGATGTCCGTGAGCGTCCGGTTGACGGGCACCGGCACGCCGAGGCGCTCGCCTTCGCGCGCCACCGCGCCGTTGAGGACTGTGACTTCGTTCTGCGGGCGTCCTCGCTCCAGGTCCTGCCACAGCGACGGCATCTTGTCGCCGCGGCCGCGAGAGAGCGCGCGGCGCAGGACGAACTGGCCGGCGGCGGGCGGCGCCGCCATCACCCGCACGAGGATCGGGACGGGATACCCCGGCAGCGGCACCGGCCGCAAGCACAGCGCCCGCATGACGCGGACCGCCTCCCGAAACGCCTGTCGCTCGAGGGCAAAGAGCCGCGGGTCGCGCGCGATGGATGCCGGCGGCAGGCCAAGAATCGCGGAGGACGCGTTCGCCAAGAGATTCAGCAGCAGCTTGCTCCATTTCATCTGCGCCGCGCCGGGATAGACCCGGACAGGGAGGGCCGAGGCTCGGAACAGCGCGGCAAGAGGCTCCACCGGCGCCCCGGGGCCCACCGGCGCGAGGGCGACGCCTCCCCCGCTCGTGCGGCGCCGGATGACGCCGGGCCGCTCCACTTCCACGCTGATCGTCACGGCACCGGCGATCGTGCGATCGGGGCCGACCACGCCGGCCGCGGTCTCTTCGCTGCCGATGCCGTTTTGCAGGATGACGACCGGAACGTCTGGCCGCGCGAGCACGCCGGCGAGCGACGCGAGTGCCTCCGGCAGCTGGTACGCTTTGACGGTCAGCAGTACCACATCCGGCGGTGCCGCGAGATCCTCGAGCGAGGTGACCGAGTCCACCGTTTTGGACACGGTCCGGCCGTGCGACGACTCGACGATGAGCCCCCAGGTGCGAACCGACGCGACGTGCGCGCGCCGGCCCAGCAGCGTGACGGCAGGCCGTTCGCCGGCAGCGGACGGGCGCGACTCGGCGAGAGCCGCGGCGAGGAGCGACCCAACGGCCCCCGCGCCGTACACGAGCACCCGCATGCCGCTACGGTTTGTGGGCGACCCGGTCGGTGATCCGGAGTTCCGTTCCCGCGACGAGACGCTGAATGTTCGCGCGATGCCGGTAGATGGCGAACAGGGCCGCGATGATCCCAAAGGCCACGTATTCGGCCGGCGTGTGAAGACGCCACAGCATGATCGGCACGGACACAACGGCAAGCAGCGATCCCAGCGAGGAGAACCGCGTGATGGCGACGGCGATCAGCCAGACGATGGCCGCGACGACCGCGACGGGTGGCGAGAGACCGACGAGGACCCCGAACGACGTCGCGATGCCTTTGCCGCCGTGGAAGCCGAGGAAAACCGACCAGTTGTGCCCGGCGATCGCTAAGAGCCCCGCCGCGACGACGACCCACTGGGCCAGGCCGGCGTGCAGCGCCAGCAGGACGGGAACGAGGCCCTTGAGCACGTCGACCAGCAGCACGGCCGCCGCGACGGCCGGGCCGGCGACCCGCAGGACGTTGACGGTACCGATGTTGCCGCTGCCGTGCCGCCGGATATCTTCTCCCCGCAGCACGCGGACCAGAATCAGGCCCGTCGGCAGGGCGCCGATGAAGTACGCGAGGACGAGGAGTGCCGGCGTCATCGCTCCGGGGACGTTCGTGCGGTTTCCGGGGGTCTCCTTCCCCGCAGCGCCCAGCGGATCGGCGTGCCGGCCAGATCGAACTTATCGCGCAGCCGGTGCTCGAGGTAGCGTTGATAGTCGGGCGTCATCAGCCGGGGATCGTTGACGAACAGCACCACGGTCGGCGGCGCGGACTCCGGCTGCGTCGCGTAGTAGATGTGCAGGCGGTGGCCGCGGCTGTCGGCGGCCGGCGCCGCCGCCGCCACCGCTTCGTTGACGACGCGGTTCAGCGGCCCCGTGGGGATCCGGCCGGCGCGTGCTTCCGCGGTGTGAAACACCGCGCTCATCAATCCGTCGATCCCCTCGCGGCGGACGGCCGAGGTCGGACGCACGTGCACCGCGCCGAGGAAGCGCAGGCGTCCCCGCGCGACACGCTCCACCTGCGCGGCGGAGTAGCCGCGAAGCAGGTCCCACTTGTTGACGGCGACCACGATCCCGACTCCCCCGTCATAGGCCTCCCGCGCGATGCGCTGATCCTGGTCGGTGATGCCTTCGGTCGCATCGACGACGAGAACAGCGACGTCCGCGCGGGCGAGCGCCTGCCGGGTTCGCGTGGTGCTATAGAATTCCACCGGTTCGGCCACGCGGCTCCGCCGCCGCAGCCCCGCCGTATCGATCAAAACCGCGGCCCGGCCGCCGTAGGTGAACGCCGTGTCCACGGCATCCCGCGTCGTGCCCGGTTCCTCGTGCACCACGACGCGCTCCTCGCCGAGGACCGCGTTGACGAGCGACGATTTGCCCACGTTGGGGCGCCCAATCACCGCGATGCGGACCGGCGCCTGCCCTTCTTCGACTTCCTCGAGTTCCTCGACGGTCCCGGTGTCGCGTGCCGCCCCCGCGGCCCGGCTGCGTGACGCGCCGCTCGCCGGGGTCCCGAACAGCGCCGCGACGATCGCGTCCAGGAGTTCGCCCGTGCTGAGCCCATGTGCGGCGGACACCGGCATCGGGTCGCCCAGTCCGAGCGTATGAAACTCGGCCGCGTTCGCGGCCGCGACGGGCGTGTCGGCCTTGTTCGCGACCAGCAGCACGGGCCGCGGCTGCCGCCGCAGGACCTCGGCGATCTCGGTATCCTGCGGCATGACGCCGGCCGTCACGTCGACGACAAACACCACGAGTGCGGCGTCGGCGATGGCCCGCTCGGTCTGGCGGCGAACCGCGGCCGGCAGGCCCTGGGTGCGGCCGAGTACAAGCCCGCCCGTATCGACGAGCGTGAACGTGCGGCCGCGCCATTCGCACGGCGCCTCCAGGCGATCGCGCGTCAGGCCCGGCACGGCTTCGACGATCGCGAGGCGGCGGTGCAAGAACCGATTGAACAGCGAAGATTTCCCGACGTTGGGCCGGCCGACGATCGCGACGATCGGCGAACCGGCGTTCATGCGGCTACCGGCCGCGGGCCGGATGCGGTCGAGGGACGGCGAGAAACGCGGGCGCCCGAGGGGGCCTCAGTGCGTGCCGATGTCCTGCAGCCGCAGCAGGACGTCCTTGATAATCCACTCCGGCGTGCTCGCCCCGGACACCACGCCGAGCGTCTCCACGCCGTCGAACCACTCCGGCGACAACTCGTCCGCGGTTTCGATATGGTGCGTCGGCAGACCGCGCGCCCGGCCGATTTCGGCCAGACGCGTCGTGTTGGAACTGCCGCGGCCGCCGATGACGAGCAGCGCCTGGACTTCCTCGACCATGACATCGGTCTCTTCTTGACGGACCGTGATCGCCGGGCACAGCGTGTTAAGCACCTTCACTTCGCGCGCGCGGATCGCGAGGTCGCCGACGATTTGCCGGAAGTTCTCCTGCGACTGCGTCGTCTGCGAGACAACGCCCACCCTGCCCCCCACCTTGACCTTGGCCGCCTCTTCGCGGGTATGCACGACGGTGACGCGATCGCCGAGCATCTCCTTGAGGGTGACCATCTCGGGATGGCCGTGGTCGCCCACGCAGATCACCTGATAGCCTTCGGCGGCCAGCTGCTTGGTCAGCGTATGCGCCCGCGTGACCACCGGACAGGTCGCGTCGACGATGCGGAGCCCCCGCTCGCGCGCCGCGTCGAGCACCGCGTGCTCGACCCCGTACGCGGAGACGACGAACGCCTCGCCCTCGAGCCCGTCCGGACGGTCGGCGACGCGCACGCCCGCCGCCTCCAGACGGCCCACGACCTGCGGGTTGTGGATCAGCGGCCCCCACGTCGTGACGGGACCGCCGGCGGCCGAGGCCGCCTTTTGGGCGATGTCGACGGCGCGGCGCACCCCGCCGCAGAATCCCATGTGCTTGCCGACGATAATCTTCACGGCGACCTCATCATAACAGAGTTTCGTCTAAGCGAGGAGGCGGGCGATCTCCCCCATGAACCGCCGGCCGATCGCGTCGAGATCGTCCCGGCCGGCGCTCCTCCGGCCGTCGTCGCGCGACGGCGGGCCGACGTGGAGCGGCGGGCCGATCCGGACGGTGATCCGGCCGCGGTGGAGACGGTGTGCATCGCGCGGCAGCACCATGTCGGTGCCGAGGATCGCCACGGGCAGCAGCGCGGCGCCGGTCCGGCGGGCCAGCAGCGCGGCTCCGGGTTCGGGATCCCGCAGCGTGCGGTCCCAGCCCCGCGTCCCCTCCGGAAACATGACCACGATGCCCCCGCCGTGGAGGATGGCGAGCGCCGTGCGCAGCGCCTGCCGATCCGGAGCGCCGCGGCGCACCGGGAAGGCGCCGCACGCGGTGACCCACCACCGCACGCCGGGGATCTGGAACAATTCGTGCTTGGCCATGAAGGTGACCCGCCGGCGCAGAGCAGACCCGACGACGAGCGGATCGAGGTCGCTCAGGTGGTTAGAGACGACGACGACCGGCCCCGCCTCGGGTTCATGGCCGCGGCCTTCCACGCGGAAGCCAAATCCCATCCGCAGCAGCAGCCGCAGCAGCAGTCTGGAGAGACTATAAACCACGCGCGCGGTCCACGAGCGCGAGCACGCGGGCGACCACGTCGTCGACCGCGAGGTTCGTACTGTCGATCACCGCGGCATCGCGCGCCACGACGAGCGGCGCGACCTCGCGCTTCGTCGCCGCCTCATCGTCTTCGGCCTCGATGCGACGGACCTCGTCGAGCGGGACGTCCTGGCCCGCCGCCGCCAGCTCCGCCTGGCGCCGGCGGGCCCGCTCCTCGGGGGATGCGGTGAGGAAGACTTTGACCGCGGCGTCCGGCAGGATCACCGAGCCGATGTCCCGCCCCTCCATCACGATGCCGCCGCCCGCACCGAGCGCACGCTGCAGATCGCGAAGCGCGGCACGCACGGCCGGCACCCGCGCGACCCGCCCCACGACGCGATTGACGAGGACGGTACGCAGCCCCGGCGTGACGTCTTCATCATCGACGTAGACGCGGACGTCGCCGGCGCCCGCCGGCAGTTCCACGCGGACACCACCCGCCAGCGCGGCCAAGCCCTCGGCGTCGTCGGTCGAGAGACCCCGGCGCAGCGCGGCCGCGGCCACCGCGCGGTACATCGCGCCTGTGTCGACGTGCCGGTATCCGAGGCGGCGGGCGACTTCGCGGGCGATTGTGCTCTTGCCCGAGCCCATCGGTCCGTCGATCGCGACGGCGATCTGCCGGTCCTTTTGGCCCACGCCGGGTGCGATTCGCCGAGTTTGTGCGGTTTGCCTCGCGGAGGAGAGTCCCGGGGCTTCCGCCGGCCGCGGGAACAAGGTAAGATCACCGCGTGGCGGAAAATGCTTCGGCGGTGAACAGCCCCGCGAGCGGTACGCCCGCGATGGCCGCGCGTCGTCCCCGACTGCCGTGGGCCGTGATCGCCGGGATCGCGGCCATCACCCTCGCGCGCCTCGCCCTCGCGGTCCGTCTGCCGCTCGGCGACGACGAAACGTTCTACTGGGAGTGGTCCCGGCATCTCGCCGCCGGGTACGTCGATCAGCCCCCGGCCATCGCATGGCTGATTCGCGCCAGTACCTCGCTGTTCGGAAGCACGCCATTTGCCGTGCACCTCGTGGCCGCCGTCCTCCTGGCGTTCACGTCGTTCGCGCTGTGGACGCTCGCGCGCGAAATGCTGGGCCGCGATGACGCCGCGGCGGCCGCCGTCGCCCTCTTCAATGTGATCCCGGTCTTCGCCGCCGGCGGTCTGCTCGCCGCGCCGGACGGGCCGCTCGGTCTCGCCTGGGTGATGACGCTCCTGTGGACGTGGCGGGGGGCCAACGGACGCGCCGGCGGCGCCTGGCTCGCCGCCGGCGTCTGGCTCGGACTCGCGCTCGACAGCAAGTACACCGCCGCGGCGCTCCCGGTCTCCATCTGCGTGTGGATGGCCGCGGCGCCGCGCTATCGGTTCTGGTTCCGGCGGCCCGAGCCGTATGCCGGAGCGGCGGTCGCGGCGCTGCTGTTCGCGCCCGTGGTGTGGTGGAACGCCACGCACCAGTGGGCGTCCTACCACTACGCGATCGCGGGGCGCTCGAGTTGGTCCGCCGGTCCGAACGCGCCGGTGTTCCTGGGCCTCCAGTTCGTGTATCTTGCGCCGCTCTTGTTCCCGTGGCTCGTGTGGGCGCTCGCCGTGGCATGTCGCCGCGGTCTCGCGGGCGACGGTGCATGGTTGTTTCTCGGGGTGGCCGGCGTGCCCATCATCGCCGGCGTGTTCGCCGCCAGCCTCGTCGGCACCGCGAAGGGGCACTGGGCCGCGCCCGGGTACCTCGCGGCCACCGTCGCGCTCGGGGGCCTCATCGCGGAGAGAGCGTGGGCCGCGCGCGGACGGCTCTGGCGGTTGGGGATCGCGGCGGGCATCGCCTCGGCCGTGGCCGTGACCGCACTCGCGCACGCGCTGCCGGAAATTTCCCGCTGGGTCCTGCCGCCGGGGCTCGACCCGACCGTGGACTATTATGGATGGTCGGCGGCGGCGCCCGCGATCGCGGCCGTGGCGCGGCGGGATGCGCGCCGCCCGTATTTCATCACCAGCGACCGCTACCAGGTGCTGGCGCAGTTTGACTTCAGCACAGGCGGGCGATATCCGGCCGCGACCGTGACCGGGACCGATCAGTACGCGCTCTGGACACGCTGGAGCGATCTGCGGGGCCGCGACGGCCTCTTCATCCAGGACGGGCGGTATCCACGCCGCGTCGACCTCCGCCGGGGATGCCGCGCCGTGGAGCGCGGGCCGTCCGTACCGCTGGTGCGGGACGGCGTGGTCGTGCGGAAGCTGGATTTGGTGTGGTGCCGGGAGTTCGACGGCCGGCCCCTCGCGCGTTCTGGCCGGCGTTTCGTGTATTAGGACCGGCTGCGGGGCGAGCGGCGCTAGCGCCGGGACTCGCTGCGCATCAGCAGCAGCACGAGGCCACCGAGGATCAGCACGACAGGGAACACTTCGTCCTGCACAATGGGGATGAAGAGGTGCAGGTTGCGCAGCAGCAGATACGCGCCGCCCAAGATGAGCAGCCATCCCAGCATCCGGACGCGGCGGCTCTCGTACGGCACCGGGGCGCGGCCAGGGGCCGGGGGTGAAACCGGCCCGGGCGTCGCGCCGGGCTCCCCGACCACCGGCTCTTCCGGCACAATGAGGACGGTCATCAGGTAGAGGAGGACGCCGAGCCCGTTCCACGCCGCCAGCACGACAAACCCGAGCCGGATGGGGTTGCTGTCGACGCCGAAGTAGCGGCCGAGGCCGCCGCACACTCCGGCGATCCAGTAGTCGCTGCGGGAGCGGTACAGGCGGGGCCGCATCTACGCCTCCCCTCGCTCGGCCCGCGCCAGCAGGCGCCGGGCCCGCAGTACGACGGGGCGGTCGACCATAGCGCCGTCGACTACGACGACGCCTGATTCCGCGGTCGTGGCCCGCTCGAACGCCTCGACGATGCGCCGCGCCCGCGCGATCTCGTCGGAGGCCGGTGCCAGGACCCGGTGCACGAGCGCGATCTGCGCCGGATGAATCAGCGTCTTGCCGGTGTAGCCGAGCCGCCGCGCCTCCGTGGTGTCGGCGATGAGGCCCGCCTCGTCGCGGAAGTCCGCGAAGATTCCGTCGATCGGATCGACGCCCGCCGCGTGCGCGGCGACGCTGACGGCCGAGCGGGCCGCGGCCAGTTCCGTGCCTTCGCGAGTGCGCGCGAGCCCCGTATCAGCGGTGAAGTCCTCGGCGCCGAACACCACTCCGCAGGTGCGGACGGATTCTCGCGCGATGGCCGCCGCCTCCAGCACGCCGCGCGCCGTCTCGACCAATACGAGCAGCCGCAGGCGGCCCCGGGGCAGCCGCAGCCGGTCCTCCACGGCGAGCAGCCGCGCCGACGCGGCTTGGACGTCTGCCGGTGCTTCGCATTTCGGGAGACACACGCCGTCGAGGCGCGGCCGCGAGGCGACGTGAAGGTCTTCGTCGATCAACCCCGACCCAAGGCCGTTGACGCGGACGAAGACAACGAGGCGTTCCGGCAGCGCACCCGCGAGCGCGCCGGCCACGACCCCGCGGGCGGCCGGTTTTTCCGGGGCGGCGACCGCGTCCTCGAGGTCCAGAATGATGGCATCGGCCCCCGACGCGGCGGCCTTCGGGATCATGTCGCGGCGGTGCCCGGGAACGAACAGCAGGCTCCGCAGGACCCAGGGGGGCTCGGCCATCCCGGCCGGTGATGTGGTTGTGCTTAGAAGACGGCCGCGCCTAAGAAATGTCCAAGGTGCCCGATCCAGTTCACCACTTCTTCGACGGGCGACCGTTCCGTGATCACATCGTCCGCGGCCACCAGAGGCGAAATCTGCATCACCTTTCCGCCGGAGGAGAACGCCACCTCGCCGATCTGCTCGCCGCGACGGACCGGTGCGCTCACGTCCGCGGCGAGGGACACGATCCGGCCCACGGCCTCCCCGGGCGTCGTGTCGAGCGTGACGTCGCCAGGCACCGTGCCCACGACCGTCTGCTTCGCCGAAGGCAGCTGTACTACGGCGAGGCGCTCGCCGGCGAGCGCGACCGTCTTGGGACGGAAATGGGCGAACCCGTACGACAGCAAACGGGATGAGTCACCCCACATGTCGTGGGTGTGCAGCACCACGGCGATCAAACGCCACCCGTCGCGCGTCGCCGATGCGACGAGCGTGAGGCCCGATTCGTCCACGTAGCCGGTCTTGACCCCGTCCGCGCCGGGGAACCGGCTCAGCAGTTTGTTGTGGTTCGTGAGCACCCGCGCGCGGTACCCGGGCACCTGAAACATCCATCGCTTGGTGCGGACGATGTCGGCAATCGTGGGGTTGCGGAGCGCCGCCCGGGTGATCACGGTGAGGTCGTAGGCGGTCGTGTAATTGTCGGGCGTGTAGAGGCCGTGGGGAGACCCGAAGTGGGTCTGCGTCGCCCCGAGCCGGCGGGCCTCGTCGTTCATGCGCGCGACGAATGCTGAGACGGTTCCCGCGGTGCCCTCGGCAATGGCGATCGCGACGTCGTTGCCTGAGGGCAGCAGCAGCGCGTACAAGAGGTCGTGCAGCGGAATGCGCGCGCCCTCAGGCAGTCCGACGACGGAGCCGTCCCGGAAATGTGCGGCGTTGGGACTGATCGTGATCGGTGTCGAGAGGGGCGTTGACTCCACCGCGACGAGCGCCGTCATGATCTTCGTGGTACTGGCCGGCGGCCAAATCAGATGCGCGTTGCGATCGTACAACACCTGGCCCGAACGGCCGTCCACGAGGATCGCGGCGGTCGCGGTGATCCGGACCGGCGTCGTCGCGGTCAGCGAGTGGCGGATCGACGGCACGTCCCACGGCCGGTACGCGGGCTCACTGGACGGCCGAACAACCGGCGGCAGAACCGCCTGCGGAATCCGCCGCAGGCCCCGCGCAGACCCCGCCGCTGGGACGCGACCCGGCAACCCGGCGACCAGCGGCATACCGTCGCGCTCTACAGACGCGGCCGTCACCCCGAGCACGAGGGCCGCGCTCACCGCAAGCGCCGCGGCCCGCCGCAACGCGGCGGCGGCCGCCGGCACGGGCGGCAGTACCCGGGGCGTCAGGTTACGACGCTGCGGACGGTAGAGTCGGTGGTCCGTCATGGTGCGCACGGCTCGGCAACGAGGCGAGATCTCGCAGACCGAAATGCCGTAAGAATCCCTCCGTGGTCCCGTACAGAATCGGCCGTCCGGGGCCGGGACGCCGGCCTACCTCCCGGATCAGCCGGCGGTCCTGCAATTTTAGCAAATGGTGTACCGATTGCACGCCCCGCACCGCGTCGACCTCGGCGCGCGTGACGGGCTGACGGTAGGCGACAATCGCGAGCACCTCGACCGTCGCGCGCGTCAGCGGGTCCGCGTCCCCCAGCCGCAGCAGCCGCTGCACGTGGCCCCCGTATTCCGGCCTCGTGCAGAGCTGATAGCCCCCGGCGACTTCTTGGATTTGCAGGCCGCGTCCTCCATATTCCACGGCGAGCGCGGCGAGCGTCGCCCGAATTTCGGCCTCGGCGACGTCTATCACCTTCTTGATTTCCCCGATCTTTAGGATGCCCCCGCGCGCCAGCAGTAGACATTCGATGATGTTGCGTATCTCGCCCGGCCGGCAGGGGTCGGCCGCGGGGCCTTCGGCCGGCGGCTCCTCCAGGGAGGGGCGCTCGACGGACGCCCGACCCGGGGCTGGCACGCCCGGGGTCTCCGCCACCGGCAGCCGGGCCGCGGTCGCCCGCCGGGCAAACCCGTTCGTGTGCCCTGCTCCGTCGCTCATCGCGCGTCCACCAACACGATTTCGATTTCGTCGAAGGCTTTCGACTGCCGCGCGCGGATGCGGCGCGATTTGATGAGTTCGAGCAGCGCGAGAAACGTGACGATGATTTCCAGCCGGCTCGCGCCCGTCCGGAACAGCGTGCCGAACAGGACGGTGCCTCCGGCGACGTCGAGCGCCTGGACGACGGCCGTCATCTTCTGCTCGACCGTGAACTCCTCGCCCGCGATCTCGGTGGGGGCGTTTTCGGCGCGGTGCAGCACCTGCGTGAACGCGGTGAAGAGGTCTTCGAGCGTGACGCCGTCCAGCAGGACTTCGTCCCCGAGGTCGGCCGCCGCCGCGGGATGCCCGAAGATGTTGCTTTGAATGTGCTCCAGATGCCGCAGCGCCTGCGCGGCCTCGCGAAACTGCAGGTACTCGGCCATCTGTGCCCCGAGCCGGTCCCGCAGGTCGCCGGCCGGCTCTTCCGCGGCCGGCGGGGCTTCGGCCGGGGGCGGGCTCGGCACCAGGGTGCGGGCTTTCAGATCCGCCAGCACGGCGAAGTGCACAAGCGCATCTGTGGCTTCGTCAAGATTCGGGCCGCCGCGGGACTGCTCTTGGCGGTAGGCCTCGGCGAGCGACCCGAGCGGAACGCGGGAGAGATCGATCTGACCACGGTGGGCAAGACTGACGAGCAGATCGAGAGGGCCGTCAAAGACCTCGCACTGCACGTGGTGGGCCACCTCTGCTCCTCCATCCGCTGCTGCGATGAGTCGGTGCTGGGTCCTCTGCTGCATCGAAAAGACACGTTGGCAACCCCGAGCAGTGGTCCCGGCCTATGTTCGAGATACCCCCTGGCGTTCCTTCTCCGGACACGCGCGGAGCCCGCCGCGCGTTGACACCCGCGCGGTCCGTCCCTGCGCGGCGGCGGCCGGGCCGGGAGTGTTAGTTAGAGTCCCGGAAGACCGCCGGTCGACGCGTGGTACAACCAGCGCGCCGCGGGCAGCATCACGCGGCCCACGACGCCCGTGTACAAGAGCATCAGGAGCAACAGCGTGCCGTAGGGCTGGAGGCGATGATACGCCAGCGCCTGCCGCCCGACCAAGAGCGCCTCGAGGATGCGGGAGCCGTCGAGCGGCGGAATCGGAATCAGGTTGAAGAGGGCGAGGATCACGTTGATCCAGATCAGCGTCGACAGCGCGGCGCCGGCGATGGGGTCGGACGGCAGCCACGGGGCTTTCAGGAGAGCGCCTACGAGGAACGCCAGCGTGACGTTAGCGAGAGGGCCCGCGAGCGCGACCTGCAGCATACCGCGCCGCGGATCGGTGAAGTTGCGGGGATTGACCGGCACCGGCCGCGCCCAACCGAAGCCGAAGACCACGAAGAACAGCGTGCCGAGCAGGTCCAGGTGGACCAGCGGGTTGAGACTCAGACGTCCGAGGTTGCGCGGTGTGGGATCGCCGAGCCGGTCCGCCACCACCGCGTGCGCGAATTCATGGACGGTCGCCGCCACAATCACCGCCGCCAGCGTGATGGCAAGGGCCAGCGGATCGAACCTGCCGAATCCGAGCATCGGCGGCGCGCGCGGGGGTGCCGGCTGCTACGCCGTCGACGGGGTGTCCCCGGCAGACGCCCGGAGGCCCTCGTCCGGGAACGAAACGTCCCGTGCCAGCAGGTCGTCGATCGTTTCGCCTGTGACGACGACCCTCGCGCGGCCGCCGCGCACGGAGACGATCGGGGGTCGCGGATAGCGGTTGTAGTTGCCGGCCATCGAGTAGTTGTACGCGCCGGTGCTGAAGACCGCCAGCAGCTCTCCCGCGCGAGGCTTCGGCAGCCGCGATTCCCAGATGAGGACATCTCCCGATTCGCAGCAGCGGCCGGCCAGCGTAACGGTCTCGGCCGGCGGCTGGTCCAGGCGGTCCGCCAGCACCGCGTGGTAGCGTGCCTGGTACAGAGCCGGCCGGGGATTTTCGTACATGCCGCCGTCCACGGAGACGTAGGTGCGGATCCCCGCGATTTGCTTGACCGCGCCGACAGTGTAGAGCGTAACCCCGGCGTCGCCGACGATGGAGCGGCCGGGTTCCACCATGAGCAGCGGCAGGGGAAGCCGGTGTTCCTCCGCCCGCCGCCGGACCACGCCGGCGAGGGCTTCGACGTACGACTCGATCGACGGGGGCTCGTCGCTGGGCAGGTAGCGGATGCCGAGACCGCCGCCCAAGTCGAGTTCGTCGACCGGCGCACGGTGGTCCCGCGCCATCCAGGCGGCGAACTCCATCATCGCCTCGGCGGCACGCACGAACGGATCGAGGTCCATCACCTGGGAACCGATGTGACAATGCAGGCCGCGCAGACGCACACGGGGTGTGTCGCGCGTACGCGCGACGGCCTCCCGGGCCGTGCCATCGACCATGCCGAAGCCGAACTTGCTGTCCACACCGCCGGTCTGAATGGCCTGATGCGTGTGGGGTTCGATGCCCGGCGTCAGGCGCAGCAGAACGTCCGCCGTCCGGCCGGTGCGCGCGGTCAGCGTCTCCAACAGGTCCAGATCGTAGAAATTGTCCACGACGATCCGGCCGGCCCCGCGCTCGAGTGCAAGCTGCACTTCGTCGGGCGTCTTATTGCTGCCGTGCAGGAGGAGATGCGCGGCCGGGACTCCCGCGCGGAGTGCCGTGTGGATTTCGCCGGCGGACACGACGTCGACAGCCAGGCCTTCGTGGTAGGCCAGGCGGCATGTGCCCATGCAGCACAGCGCCTTGCTGGCAAAAACCGCTCGCCCGCGTGGATACGCGGCCTGAAGCGCCCGCACATACGCGCGGCAGTTCGCACGGACACGGTCCTCGTCCATGACGTACACGGGCGTGCCGTACTCTTGGGCCAGGTCGGCGGCAAGGACTCCGCCCAGGGCAAGCCGCCCCTGTCGCGCCTCGCCCAGCAGCACGTCTTGACCCGTGGCCGCCGATACCGCATCCACGCCGGTCTTCACCCCTGTTCGCCTGCCCTCGTCACCCTTCGATATGCGACGGCCGGCCCCAGTAGACCCGGGCCGGCGACGCCACCGTCACGGTATCACGCGCCGCGACGGCGTGTCAAACGACCGAATCAACTCACGTAAGATCTTACCGGGGCACCCATCGTCAACTCATCGAAAATCTTACCGACGCCGCACCCACGCTCCGCCCCCGGAGGCGCCGGTGACGCGCACCTCTCGTCGCGACTACGCCAACGCTGTGCGACCGCGCTGTCGCCAGGCATCGCGCGCCGCGAAGGCCCGTACCTTAGACGAATTCTGCGCCACGACCCGGTACCATCGCAAGTACGCGATCACCCTCCTGACCGCCCCGGCCCCACCTTCGCCAACAAGCCGCCATCGGCCATCGACGTACCGCCCCTCCACCATCACGACGCTTGCCACGATTTGGGAAGCGGCAGGCTATCCGTGGTCGGCGCGTCTCAAGGCGTTGCTACCCTTGTGGCTACCGTGGGCCAAGCAACACCTGGCTATCTCGCCCCACGTGGAGCAGCAACTCCGTGCGATTAGCCCCAGCACCATCGATCGCCGCCTGAAGGGCCGAAAGCGGCGACTCAAGCGCCGCCTCTACGGCCGCACAAAGCCCGGGACCCTACTGAAGCATCACATCCCCATTAAGACCGACCACTTGGACGTGACGACGCCGGGGTTTATCGAAATGGATCTGGTCTCCCACTCCGGCAACTCGGCGGAGGGCGACTTCTTGTAACAACATGTTCTTCCCACGATCCCCTGGCAGCCGCAGCGCCGAGCTGCGGCCGCTGGTAAGATCTTAAATGACAAGATGAACCCTACTCAGGTAAGGTTCTTAGATGATTTGACAGGACGACGGCGGCGGTGGTGCGGCTGCAAGGTCCTCGCACATGAAATACAGCTGGTGCCTGTCGTTGTGGCTGTACACGACGACATGCGCACCGAAAATCATCGCGTGTCTAGAGGCGTTCGACCGCGAGGCTTACCGCCTCGCCCCCGCCGAGACACACCGCGGCAACCCCGCGCCGTGCCCCGCGCTCGGCCATCGCGTTGAGGAGCGTGACGAGGATTCTCGCCCCGCTCGCCCCCACCGGGTGGCCCAGGGCGACCGCGCCGCCGTGCACGTTGACGCGCTCCAGGTCGATGCCGACCTCGCGCGTGACCGCCAGCACGACCGCGGCGTACGCTTCGTTGATTTCGTAGAGGTCGACGTCGTCCTTCGACCACCCAACGCGCGCGAGCAATTTCTGGATCGCGCCGGCCGGCGCGATCGTGAACCATTCCGGGGCGCGGGCCGAGACCGCCTGGCCCACCACGCGCGCGAGCGGCCGGGTCCCGACCTTGCGCGCCGCCTCCGCGGACGCGAGCACCAGCGCGGCGCCCCCATCGCTGATCGATGACGCGTTGGCGACCGTAACGGTGCCGTTCGGCTCGAACACCGGCGGCAGAGACGCCACCTTGTTGGCGAGGAAACGGCGCGGCTCCTCATCTTCGGCGACCGTCGTGGGCGCGCGGCCGTTCGACACCTGAACCGGGATGGTTTCCCGCCGGAAGTGTCCTGAATCGAGCGCCTCCAGCGCGCGGGTGTACGACCGCCGGGCATACTCGTCCTGCGCTTCGCGGGAGATCCGGTACTCGCGCGCCAGCAGTTCGCAGCAGTTGCCCATGTGTTGATCGGTGTAGGCCTCCCACAGGCCGTCGCGGATCATCGAGTCGACAAGCTGGCCGTGGCCGAGGCGGTATCCGGTGCGCGCACGGTCCAGGAGATAGGGCGCCGCGCTCATGTTCTCCATGCCGCCGGCCACGACGACCTCCGCATCCCCGGTCTGGATCGCCTGCGTTCCGAGCATGACGGCCTTGAGGCCCGACCCGCACATCTTGTTGACCGTCGTCGCCGGCACGGTGTTCGGCAGCCCGGCGTAGATCGATGCCTGGCGCGCCGGGGCCTGCCCGACGCCGGCCGCGAGGATGATGCCCATATACACTTCGTCGACGCGCTCCGCGGGAACCGCCGCGCGCCGCACCGCCTCCGCAATCGCCGCCGCGCCCAGCCGCGGCGCCGGCACCGGGGCGAGGCCGCCCTGGAACCGGCCGATCGGCGTGCGCACTCCGCTCAGGATCACGACCTCAGGCATTGCTGCACCTCAACCCCACCGGGCCTCCACGGTCTGCCATCGACCGGGGTAAAGATTATGGCGCATCGTCTTGTCTTGCTCTCCCGCCCCGTCGCCAAAGGACGGACTGCCAAAGGAGGACGACCTGTGCCGCACGACACGGTCATCACGGTCGCACGGCTCTCACCGCTCATCGCGCTCATCGCGGGCATCCTGATCCTCATGATCCCGCGCCTGCTCAACTTCATTGTCGCGATCTATCTCATCGTGGTTGGATTGATCGGCCTCTTCGGGCGATAACGGCGCCGTCCGCGCGACCATGCCCGCGGCGGCGCCGGCGCCGCGCTCCACCCGCCGGGCCGTGACGAAGAACCCGGTGTGCGCGACCATGCGGTGGGCCGGCCGGACACTCCGGCCGTCGACGTTCCACGGCCGCAGCAGCACTTCGGCCGTCTCGATGAGCGCGAACGTGCCGGCCCCGGTCAGGGCGTCGACGACCTGCATCACCTGCGGCACAGTCGGCAGATAGGCGAGAAAAATCCCGCCCATCACGAGCGCACGCTCCGCCGCCGGCACCACGCGCCACGGCTCGGGAAGATCGAGCAGCATCCGGTCGACCGGCGTGTCGTCCGGCAGAATCCCTTCCCCGAGATCCCGGCGGCGGAGCACGAGCGACGGAGTCTCGCCGAGGTAGCGCGCGATGTTGCGCCCGGCGACGCGGGCGAAGTCCTCGCGTACCTCGTAACTGGTGACGCGACCCTGCGGTCCCGCGGCACGGACGAGCGCCATCGTGAGGGCGCCGGACCCGGTCCCTGCCTCGAGCACGCGCGCGCCGGGGAAAATATCCGCGGCAAGGACGATTGCTCCGAGGTCTTTCGGATACACGACCTGAGCGCCCCGCGGCATCTCAAGCACGAACTCGCCGAGGGTCGGCCGCAGCACCAGAAACCGTTCACCCCGCGTCGAGCGGATGGTGCCGCCCTCTTCGTGGTCCAGGAGGTCGTCGTGCACGACGCGCCCGCCGCGGAGATCACTCGACCCGCCGCGCCGCAGTGTGATGAGGTAGCGCCGGCGCCGGCGATCATATAACAGGACCGGATCGCCCTCGCCGAAGACCCTCACGCCGGAGATGTGGTGACCCGCGCCCCGCCCGCGCGCCGGAGCCGCATGCGCTCCGCGGCGCGCTCCGTCATGCGGCAGAAGGCGCAGACCTCCCCGGTGGTCGGCTGCCCGCAGTGCAGGCAGGCCCGCAGATCGACCGGCTCGCGACCCTGAACAAGCGGGCGGCCGTGCTCGAGGAAACCCCAGTAGAGGCTCTGCTTCGTCCCGGGCGCCGCCTGCTCGAGCACGTTGAGCGCTTCCTTATATAGGAGGCTTCGCGCGCCGACGCTGTTGGGACACTCGTCCACGATGTAGTCGATGCCGCGGATGATCGCGTAGGCCGCGGTCTCCCGCTCCGCGATGCGGAAGAACGGCTTCACCTTCTTGACCAGCGTCGGATGGGTACTCTCGAGCACCGGCGCCTGCCGGGCGAGATACTCGGTCTGCCAGTGGAGCAGGTTGCCGAGCAGGACCGCGGCCTCGTCGTCCAGGTTGTGGCCGGTGGCGACCGCCGCGAACCCGCCGTCGCGGGCGACCTTGTTGAACAGGTAGCGCTTGCTGAGCCCGCACGCCGAGCACGCGACGCGGTGGGTGGCGCGCGCCAATTCCTCGACGTTCATGCCGTACTCGCCGGGAATGTCCGCCAGCAGGAGTTCCGCGTTCGCGGCTTCGGCGTACGCGAGGGTTTTGCGCTGCGATTCGGCCGAATACTCGCCGATGCCGAGGTTGATGTAGAGACCAGTGGTCGGATAGCCGAGGCGCCGCAGGACGTCCCACAGCGCGAGACTGTCCTTGCCGCCCGAGACGGCCACGAGCACCCGGTCCTCCGGCGTGAACATCCGCTCGTGCTCGATCGCCCGGGCGACCTGCCGTTCGAAGAACTCCAAGAAATGCTCGCTGCAGAAGGCCGTGTGGTGCCGGCGGATTTCCACAGCCGCATCCGCGGCGCATTTGCGGCAGCGCATCAGGCGACGCCTCCCGAGATGACTGGACGCAACTCGACGGTGTCCTCGTCGCCGACGCGGGTGTCGTGCGTCAACAACGCGGCCCCGCGAATCACGAGTACGGACTCCGGGTTGATGCCGAGTTCGGCCAGCAACTCGCGCACGCGCCGGGCCCCGCGGACCTCGACCTCGCGCTTCTGGTGGCGAATGAGCACCTTCACGCCGCCACGCCCCGCGGTTTGACGTTCTCGCGCACCCAGGCGACGATCCGCTCCAGCGGCGTCCCCGGCGTAAACACCGCGGCGATGCCCGCCCCTTCGAGCACCGGAATGTCGTCGTCCGGGATGATTCCCCCGGCGAAGACCTTGATGTCCCCCGCCCCCTGGGCCCGCAGCAAATCGATCACCTTCGGCAGCAGCACGTTGTGCGCGCCGGAAAGGATGCTGAGGCCGATCGCATCCACGTCTTCCTGGATCGCGGCGGTGGCGATCATCTCCGGCGTCTGGTGCAGCCCAGTGTAGATCACCTCGAAGCCGGCGTCCCGCAGCGCGCGCGCGACGACTTTCGCGCCGCGGTCGTGGCCGTCGAGGCCAGGCTTGGCTACCAGGATTCGGATCGGGGCATCCGCCATGCCTGCTATTATCCCACGCGCACCGAGGCCCGGACAAGCGGACGCGCGGGCACACGGACCGCAGGCCGCCCCGCCGTCCTACGCGAATGTCGCGTCATGTCCTCTCGCCGCGGCCCCGCCCGCCGCCCCCGCGTCTCGTCTCGCCGGTCTCATCCCGGACCGGGCCGCCCCGGGGCGCGATCCCGTCCGGTGCGATCTCGCGGGGTTGCCTTCATTTGTACGACGTGCGGTGTCCAGTACGCGAAGGGGCCGGAACCTCCACAGTCGTGTCCAGTCTGCGAAGACGAGCGGCAGTTCGTGAATGTCCGCGGACAGATGTGGACGAGCCCCGAGGCGCTCCGCCGCTCGCACCGGAACGTGCTGCGCGCGGAAGAACCCGGACTTACCGGCATCGGCATGGAGCCGTCGTTTGGCATCGGCCAGCGCGCGCTGCTCGTGCGCACGCGCGACGGGAACGTCCTATGGGACTGCGTTCCGCTCCTCGACGCCGCCGTCGTCGACGGCGTGGCGGCGATGGGCGGACTCGCCGCCATCGCGATCTCCCACCCGCATTTCTACGCGGCCATGGTGGACTGGAGCCACGCCTTCGGCCGCGTGCCGGTCTACGTGCACGCGGCGGACCGCCGCCACGTCATGCGGCCGGACCGGGTCATCGAGTACTGGGACGGTGATCACCGCGATCTCCCCGGCGGACTGACGCTCGTCCGGTGCGGCGGGCATTTTGACGGCTCCACGCTCCTGCACTGGCCGGAGGGGGCCAAAGGCCGCGGCGCGCTGTTGACCGGCGACACGATTCAGGCCGTTCCGAACCGGCGGGCGGTGAGCTTCATGTACAGTTATCCGAATTACATTCCGCTGCCGGCCGAGGCCGTGCGGCGGATCGCAGAGGCGGTGGAGCCGCTGGCGTTCGACCGGATCTACGGCGGCTGGTTCGATCGAGTAGTGCCGGCCCGCGCGAAGGCGATCGTGGCCCGGTCCGCGGGGCGCTACCTCAAGGCCATCGGGTCGCACCAAGCGTCACCATAGCGCCGGCGGCTCACTCAAAAAGCATGAGGGGGAGCGGATTATCTCCGCTCCCCTCACGCTTCCTTCGCGCATGTTTGGCTACATGCCGGTCTGCGAATCGACGATGAGGCGCGTCTCCTCCTCAGGCGACAGGCCGTTTCGCCTGTGCCCACAGACCGACCTGGGTGGCCCAGTCCCTGCTGGACGCGAACAGGGGGCCCACATTGCCCACCGTGACCTGCCTCGGTGCGTCCCACGTCGGCACCTGGGAAGTCCAGTTGTAGATCAGCGGACGGCCCGCGAGCATTGTCCCGTTGAAGCGGCAGATGTGAACACATTGGTACGTGCCCGCGGCAAACGGACACCCGAAGACCGCGAACGTCCACAGGCCTCGGGCATACGAGCCGTCCACGGCGACCCCGCCGAAGGTGCCCGCAATCCCGCCTGGCGGGGTGGCGCCCGAAAACGACTCCCCGGTTAACGTGAGATTGTATGACAGGTTGGTCTGCGCGGCCACCGGACCCGGCGCAATGGCGCCGGCCACGAGAACGGCCGTGAGTGCGACATATAGTGCTCTCACTTCGCTCACCTGCCCCTTTCCAGACCGGCGTCACGCCGGTCCGGCTGTTGTGCGGTACATCGCCCCACAGGAAAGATGGACCCGGTTCTCCTAGGCGGTTGGGGCGACTCTGTAACGATCTCTCGCTTGGCCGTCGAAAACTGTAATGAAGGCAGCGCTGAGGCAGTCTAGACGCTCGGCCGGAGGGGCACTAACACGCTGGCAACGCCGGCCGCGCGTCGCAGGCGTTGGTCCCGGCGCCTCCAGAACGAGGGGGAGATTCCATGCGGTACCTTGGATTGCTCGGCCTGCTGCTCGCGGTCGCGATCATGCTGTACCTGGCGGCGCCCAGAACCCAGCAATCTTCGCACACCACCTACAACGCGGCTACCGGAGCGGCGCAGCACGCCGCCGGCGCCGCGGAGCAGCATGTCCGAGATATCATGAAACCGCCCGTCGACGGCACAAACCCCTGAATCTCCCAGCCCAACCGTTTCCTACCGGCACGTAGAGTTCATTACCGGCACATGCGTTGACTTAGTCCATGCCTTAGTCCACCATAGCAAGTGGTGATGTCCTGTGGCGATGGTCAATATCCACCACGCAAAAACGCACTTGTCAAAGCTCATTCAGCGGGTGGAACTAGGTGAGGACATCACGATCGCGCGGGCCGGCAAGCCCGTTGCCCGGCTTGTGCCTGTGAAAACCGCTGTAGTCTCTCGAACGCCCGGGTCGGCCAAGGGGCAAGTAACAATTTCGGCAAATTTCGACGCTCCCATGCCGAAAGAGTTCCAACGACACTTTGAATGAACGCGCTGCTGGATACGCAAGCGTTCCTGTGGTGGATCACGGATAACCCACGTCTGTCCGAGACGGCAAGAGACTTCATTGCGGACGGGGCCAACGAGGTATTCTTCAGCGTTGTAAGCGCATGGGAAATCGTTGTCAAGGCGGCGGCCGGACGAATCACCTTGCCCGATGCGGCGCCGAGGTTCATTCCCCACCACGTTCTCCGAAACGGCTTCGCGGTGCTGCCGGTGAGCATGGAACATGCATTGGGGGTTGCCGAGCTCCCGCCGGTTCATCGCGATCCGTTCGATCGGCTGCTTGTCGCGCAGGCCCTGGGGGAGGGCCTTGCCGTGCTGACCGGAGACGCACAGATCGAGCGGTACCCTGTAAGAGTGATCTGGTAGCCTTACAACACTGCCTGCTCCCGGTATTCACCGTACGCCCGCCGGAACACATCGCAGATCTCGCCGATCGTCACCCGCGCCCGCACGGCGTCGACAATGGCCGGCATCGTGTTGCCCCCGGCGTCGGTCACGCGCCGCAGGTCGTCGAGCGCGCGGGCGGCCGCGGCCTGACTGCGCTCCGCGCGGACCCGGCGGACGCGCTCGATCTGGCGCGGTTCGACCTCGGGGTCGATGCGTAGCCGCGGGATCGGCACGGTCGCCTGGTCGGCGAACGCGTTCACGCCGACGACGACCTTTTCGCCGCGCTCGAGCTGCTGCTGGTGGCGGTAACTGGCCTCCGCGATCTCGCGCATGGGGTAGCCCTGCTCGATCGCGGCCAGCATCCCGCCGAGCTCGTCGATCGTCCGAATGTACGCCGCGGCGTCGGCCTCGATGCGGTCCGTCAGGGCCTCGATGAAGTAGGCGCCCCCGACCGGATCGACCGTGTTGGTCACGCCGGTCTCGTGCGCGATGATCTGCTGCGTCCGCAGCGCGAGCGTCGCGGCTTCTTCCGTCGGCAGCGCGTAGGTCTCGTCGAGCGAGTTCGTGTGCAGCGACTGGCACCCGCCGAGGACCGCCGCCAGCGCCTGGAGCGCCGTCCGCACGATGTTGTTCTGCGGCTGCTGCGCGGTGAGACTCGCGCCCGCGGTCTGCGCGTGTGTGCGCAACATCTGCGAGCGCGGGTTGCGCGCGCCGAACCGCTCGCGCATGATGCGGGCCCACATGCGGCGCGCGGCCCGGAACTTCGCGACCTCTTCGAAGAAGTCGCTGTGCACGTCGAAAAAGAACGACAGCCGCGGCGCGAAGGCGTCCACGTCGAGCCCCGCGTCGATCCCCGCCTGCACGTACGCGATGCCGTCGGCGAGGGTGAACGCGAGTTCCTGGACGGCGGTCGCGCCGGCCTCCCGGATATGGTACCCGCTGATGCTGATCGTGTTCCAGCGCGGCAGTTCGCGCGTGCCGTAGACGATGAGGTCTTGCACCAGCTTCATGCTCGGCCGCGGCGGGACGATCCATTCCTTCTGGGCGATGAATTCCTTGAGAATGTCGGTCTGCGTCGTGCCGCCGAGCGACGCCGAGCTGAGGCCCCGCGCCGTCGCGACGCCGGCGTACATGGTCAGCAGCACGTTCGCGGGGGCGTTGATCGTCATCGACGTCGTGATCCGGTCGAGGGGGAGGTCGCGCAGCAGAACGTCCATGTCCTCGATGCTGTCGACCGCGACGCCTTCGCGGCCCACCTCGCCCAGCGAGCGCGGATGATCCGAGTCGTAGCCCATGAGGGTCGGCATGTCGAACGCCGTGGAGAGACCGGTTTGGCCCTGGCGCAGTAGATAGTGAAACCGCGCGTTCGTGTCCTCGGCCGTGCCGAACCCGGCGAACATCCGCATCGTCCACAGCCGGCCGCGGTACATCGTGGCGTGGATGCCGCGCGTGAACGGAAACTCGCCGGGTGCCCCGAGATCGCGCGCGGGATCGTGCCGCGCGAGGTCGTGCGCCGTGTACAGGCGCTTGACCTCGAGATCCGAGATCGTGCTAAAGCGCGAAGCCCGCTCGGCGCGCGGGCCGTCCGGGTCCGCCATCAGCCGCCGGCCCTCTGTGCGCTCTTGAGCTTGCGCACTTCTTCGGTCAGGAGCGGCAGAATTTCGAACACGTCCCCCACGACGCCGTAGGTCGCGATCCCGAAGATCGGCGCCTGGGGATCCTTGTTGATGGCGACGATGTAGCGGGAGCCGGACATGCCGGCCAGATGCTGCGGCGCCCCCGAGATGCCGCACGCGATGTACAGCTGCGGGTTGACGGTTTTGCCGGTCTGGCCGATCTCGTAATCGTGCGGCACCCAGCCGGAGTCGACCGGCGGGCGGCTCGAGCCCACGGCCGCGCCCAGTTCTTTGGCCAGCTTGTCGAGCAGCGCAAAGTTCTCGGGCCCGCGAAGACCCCGGCCGCCGGAGACGATAATGTCCGCCTCGGTCAGCGGAACGGTCTCCCGCTTGATGGCGGACACCTCGACCACCCGGGTGCGCACGTCCCCCGCGTCCATGTTGAACGCGACCGGCACGACCTCCGCTGAGCGGCCCGCTTCGGCCGGCGCGGGCGGATAGACATTCGGCAGCACTACAGCGATCCGGATACCGTCGCCAAACGCGACGCGCGCGATCGCCTTCCGCGTCATCGTCGGCCGGGTCGCCACGACCCGCTCGTCCTCGATCGCGACCGAGGCGCAGTCCGTCACGATCCCGGCGTCGAGCCGCGCGGCCAGGCGGGGCGCGAGATCCCGGCCCGCCGCGGTGCTGCCGATCAAGACGAGTCCCGGGGCCGCGCCGGCCAGCGCCGTCCCGACGGCCTGCACATGGGCATCCGTCGTGTACGGCTCGAGGAGCGGCGACTCCGCGACGTGCACGACGTGCGCGCCGTGGGCCGCCAGGTCGTCCGCCATGCCGCGGACGGCGCGTCCCGCGACGACGGCGTGGACCCTGAGCGGGCCGGCGAGCGTGCGGGCCAGTCCGAGCAATTCGTACGTGATCTTGCGGGGCCGGCCGCCGGCCGCGGGCTCTACGACGACCCAGACGTCCGTGGCGGCGCTCACAGGACCTTGGCCTCTTCGCGCAGCGCGCGGATGAGCTCCCCCACGACCGCCGCGGCTTCCCCTTCGAGCCGGCGGCCGGCCTGGCGTTTGGGCGGCGGCGCCAGCTGCAGCAGTTCGACGTGCGCCGTGGGCGGGGTGCTCATGCCGAGGTCGGCGAGGCGGCGCACGGTGATCGCCGTCCGCTTCGCCCGCATGATGCCGGGCAGCGACGGATAGCGCGGCTCGTTGATCCCCCGCTCCACCGTGATGACGGCCGGGAGACGGACTTCCAGAGTCTCGACCGCGCCCTCGACCTCGCGGTGCGCGGTGGCCCTTCGGCCGTCGCCCAACTCCAGCTTGGTAACCGCGGTCGCCTGCGGCAGGCCGAGGAACTCCGCGAGCGCCGGTCCGACGATGCCCGCGTTGTCGTCCGTCGCGAGTTTGCCGCACAGGACGAGATCGCACGGCAGCGGCTTGATGGCCGCCGCCAGCACGCGCGCGGTGCCGATGTGGTCGAGCCCGGCGACGACCTGGTCCTGGATGTGGACCGCCGCGTCGGCGCCCATGGCCAAACCGGCGCGAAGCCCCTCGACGGCCCGCGCGGGGCCGGCGGTGACGAGCGTCACCGTGCCGCCGAGGCGCTCCTTGATGCGCAGCGCCTCTTCGACCCCGTGCTCGTCGTAATAGTTGAGGACGAAATTGAGGCCGCTCTCGTCGACGCCGCGGCCGTCGGCGCGGAGGCGCACCTGTGCCTCCGTGTCCGGCACGTGCTTCACGCACACCACGACGTTCACGCGGGCCTCCTAGTCATGCGCGGTTCGCGCCGGCCGGCAGTCCTCGACCGGGGACTCGAGCGTGCGTTCCGCCGCGGCCAGCACGTGGCGGGCGATGACGAGCCGCTGAATCTCCGAGGTGCCCTCGTAGATCTCGGTGATCTTGGCGTCGCGGAAATGGCGTTCCACCGGATAGTCCTGGATATACCCGTAGCCGCCAAAGATCTGCACCGCCTGGGTCGCCGCCCACATCGCGGTTTCCGAGGCGAAGAGTTTGGCTATCGACGCCTCCAGGCTGTGGCGCCGGCCCTGGTCTCGGATCCAGGCGGCGCGATACATCAGCAGGCGCCCGGCGTGAATCCGCGTCGCCATGTCGGCGATTTTCCACTGCGTTGCTTGGAACTCCGCGATCGGCCGGCCGAACTGCCGGCGGTCCTTGGCGTAGGCGATCGCGTCCTCCATGGCCGCGCGAGCGATGCCGAGCGCCTGCGCGGCGATGCCGATGCGCCCGCCGTCGAGCGTGGCCATGGCGACCGTGAAGCCTTTGCCCTCCTCGCCGAGCAGCCGGTCGCGCGGCAGCCGGCAATCTTGGAGGACGATCTCGCAGGTGCTGCTCGCGTGAATGCCGAGTTTGTGCTCGATCTTGCCGACGCGCAGTCCGGGGTCACCCCGCTCGGCGATGAACGCGCTGATGCCGCGCGGCCCCTCCCCGCCCGTCCGGGCGTAGACGACCAGCACGTCCGCCTCCACGCCGTTTGTGACAAACACCTTGGTGCCGTTGAGAACATATCCGTCGCCGTCGCGCCGCGCGGCCGTGCGCAGCGACGCCGCGTCCGAGCCGGCCGCGGGCTCGGTGAGACAGTAGCAGCCAAGTGTGCGGCCGCGCGCGAGGTCGGGCAGGTACTTCCGCTTCTGCGCCTCCGTGCCGAACGCCAAGATGGGGTAGCAGTCAAGCGAGTTGTTGACAGACAGGACGGCGGCGAGCGCGGCCTCGGCCCGGGCGATCTCCTCGATCACGATGCAGTAGGACACCATGTCCATCCCGCCGCCGCCGTACTCCTCGGGGGTGAAGACGCCGGTGAGCCCCATCTCGCCGAGTTCGCGGATGAATTCGCGCGGGTAGGCCCCCGCGCGGTCCATCTCCGCGGCCCTGGGCAGCAGGCGGGTCGTGGCCCACTCCCGGACCGTGGACTGGACGAGGCGGTGCTCCTCGCTCAGCGTGAAGTCCATTGTCTCATCTGTTCCCCACGGGGCGTTCCGACTCTATCGTACTACGCCGTGTGCGGCGGCGGACCGCTCCGCGCGATGATGCGGGAGCCGTACGCGACCGCGCGGGCCGCCGCACCGGCGCCCGGCCGGCCGTCCACCAGGAAGTGCACGTACTGTTCGAGGCCGTGGGGGCGCACGACGAAGGCGTCGGGACCGACCGGGCGCGTGGCGAGACGCATGTCGTCCGCGACAATCGTCAGCATCGCGCCGTCCGCGGACACCCGCACCAGCGTGCCTTCCGCTGATCGATACTCCCCCGCGTACACGCGCAGCCGCTCCGGCGGGCACGCGTACTCCGGATAGACGATCGGCGGGACGTCGGGATCGGCGCCGTCCAGAACATTGACCAGGCCGTACGCGATCGCGCTCACCGGCGCGTCCGCAAGGTTCGCCAGCACCGCGACGGCGGCGCCGCGCGACGGTACCACCGCGATCTGCGCGGAGATGCTGCGCCGCCCCCCGTGGTGCCCGACGAGCACCCCGCCCCGGTATTCAGGCAGCACGCTCAGCCCGTACCCGTAGCCCTGACCCGGGCCGACCCTGACATGCGGACGGGTCATGGCCGCGACGGCGCGCTCCGAAAGGACGCGCCGGCCGCCGACCATGCCGCCGGTCCGATAGAGCTCGAGGTAGCGCGCGAGGTCCGTCACCGTGGAACAGATACCTCCGGCGGGATGCCACACTTCCGAATACCACCAGGTCCGCGCCGGAAGAATCATGCGCCGGCCGTTTGCCTTCTTGGCGATGTAGGGCGTGGTCACGCCGCCGGGCGGCATCGGCATCGCACCGGCCGGCGGATGTGGGGGCGGCGGACCAAAGGCGGTGCTCGTCAGGCCCGCCGGTTCCAGGATCGTCTCGGCAACGTAGCGCGTGTACGGCCGGCCGCTCACGCGCGCGACAATCGCGTCCAACAGCGCGTAGCCCTCGTTGCAGTAGCTGAAGCAAGCGCCCGGCGGCCCGAGCGGCGTCCAATCACCGTTGGCCAGGTAGCTCATCAGGTCTTCGGGCGTCTCGAACGGCGGCCGTGCGCCGACGTCCACCGGCGGGGGAGTGCCGTCGGAATCTTCGCGGGCACTCGCGCCGAAAGCATACCATCGCGACGGCAGCGGCGGAAAGCCGGGCGTGTGCGTCAAGAAGTGGTGGATGCGAACGGCCGGCGCGTCGCCGCGCGGAAGCCGGAATTCCGGCAGGTACTCGACCACCGGGTCGTCCACGGACAGCCGCCCATCGTCCGCGAGCCGCATGACCGCGGCGGCCGTAAACGACTTGGTGACGGAAGCGACGCCGAAAATAGTGTCCGGCCCGGCCGGGATCCCGGCGTCCCGGTCCGCGGCGCCGAAGCCGCGCGCGTAGACGACCGTCCCGCTGCGTGCCGCGGCGACGGCGGCGCCGGGCACCTCGTCGCTCCTGAGGAGACGTTCGGCGTACGTCTCGAACGTCTCGAACGTCACGAGCGGCGCCCCTCCGCGTAGTCGTAAAACCCGCGGCCGGTCTTCCGGCCGTGATGGCCGGCCAGCACCATCTTGCGCAGGAGCGGCGGCGCCGCGTACCGCGTATCCTTGAACTCCTGATACATCGCTTCCGCGATGTAGTACGTGGTGTCGATTCCCACGAAATCGAGCAGCGTGAGCGGCCCCATCGGGTGATTGAGCCCCAACTGCACGGCGGTATCGATGTCCTCCCGGCTGGCGACGCCCATCTCCAACGCCCGGACCGCGTCCAGCAAATACGGGACGAGGAGCAGGTTGACGATGAATCCCGGCGAGTCCTTGCACAGCACGACGGTCTTGCCGAGCGTCTCGCAGAAGGCCCGGGCGGCCGCGAGCGTCTGCTCCGACGTAAGAAAGCCGCGCACCATTTCCACGGGCTTCATCACCGGAACGGGGTTGAAAAAATGCAGCCCGAGGAATCGGTCCGCGCGGCGCGTCACGGAGGCCATTTCGGTGATGCTCAATGAGCTGGTGTTGCTGGCAAAGATCGTTCCCGGAGGACAGACGCCGTCCAGCTCGGCGTACAGCGCCTTTTTCTTGTCCATCAATTCCACGATCGCCTCGATGACGAGGTCGCACCGCGCCAGGTCTTCAAGCCGCGTGGTGCCCCGCACCCGCCGGCGCGCCGCGTCGCGGTCGGCGGCCGGCACCTTTCCGCGCTCCACGCCGCGCGCGAGCGATCGGTCGAGGCGGTCGAGTCCGCGCGAGACGAGGTCGTCGGAGATCTCGCGGACGGTCACGTCGTAGCCGGCCCTCGCGCACACTTCCACAATGCCGGATCCCATGAGCCCGAACCCGACCACGCCGACCGTTCGAAATGCCACTGGCCCCACCTCCCGGTCACGCGATCACATCTAAGACGAGCGACAGCGCGCCGGGCGTTTCGGCGCCGATCCGGTACGCGCCGAGAATGCGCCGGCCGGCCTCCCGCATGCGGCCCGCGTCCGATCCTCGAAGTCTCGCGAGGGCATCGCCACGCCGCACCGGGTGCCCCACCTTACGCTCCAGAATGATGCCCGCGCCCGGATCGATCCGGTCGCGCGCGGCCGCGCGGCCCGCGCCCAGCGCGATCGCGGCGTATCCGACGGCCTCCGCGTCAATATGGGTGACAAACCCGTCCGCGGGCGCGGCGACCGGCTGTTCCATCTCCGCGAGCGGAAGCCGGTCCGGCTCATCGACCACCCGCGGATCTCCGCCCTGGGCGTCGATCATCGCCGCGAACGTGCGCGCCCCGTCGCCGTGGGCGAGCGCCGCCTCCAGGCGCTTCCGGGCCTCCCCGGCGGCGCCCGCCACACCGGCAAGCACCAGCATCTGGGCGCCCACGGTGAGCGCGAGTTCCGTCAGGTCGTCCGGGCCCGCGCCGCGGAGCGTGCGAATGGCCTCCACCACCTCGACCGCGTTGCCGACCGTCCGGCCGAGGGGCTGTTCCATGCTGCTGAGCACCGCGGCGGTCCGGCGGCCGGCGGCGCGTCCGATCTTCACCATCGTTTCGGCGAGCGCGCGGGAGGCGGCCGGCGTTTTCATGAAGGCGCCGCTGCCCGTCTTGACGTCGAGCACGATGGCGCCGCTGCCCGCGGCGATCTTTTTGCTCATGACGCTCGAGGCGATCAACGGCACGCTCTCCACGGTGGCCGTGCGGTCCCGCAGCGCGTACAGCCGCTTGTCGGCCGGCACCAGCTTCGCCGACTGGCCGGCGATGGCGCAGCCGACGCGGTTGACCTGCGCGACGAGGGCGCGCGGTTCCAATTCCACACGCAGGCCCGGAATGGCCTCGAGCTTGTCCAGCGTCCCGCCGGTGTGGCCGAGCGCCCGGCCGGACAACTTGGCGACCCGCGCGCCCGCGGCGGCGACGAGCGGGACCACGACGAGCGACGTCTTGTCGCCCACGCCCCCCGTGCTGTGCTTGTCGACCGTCGGACCCTCAACACCGCTCAAGTCGAGCGTCTCGCCGCTCGCGACCATCGCCTGGGTGAGCGCGGAGGTCTCCGTCTCGGACAGTCCTTTGTAATAGACCGCCATCAGAAACGCGGCCATTTCGGCGTCCGAGACGTCGCCGCGGACAAAGCCGCCGACAAACTCGCGCACCGCGTCGTCCGGCAGGGCGCCACCGTCGCGCTTCGTCCTGATTACCTCGTAGGAACGCATCCACCGGCTCCAGCGAAACCGCCCCGCGGACGCCCCTCCGCGACCCACGCGGGGCGGCCGATGTCGCGAACGCATCGGGGTCGCGGGTGTCTTACCTTCGGTTTCCAACAAACCCTCCGCGGCCGCGTGGACCGGCGCTCCGGCGCCGCACGGCAGGAGCGCTGCGGCGCGTCTTCGAACTCCGGCGGACGATGCCGGCGCCGAACGGACGCTTTCCCTCGCTGTCGCATTGGGGCGCGTTCACGGCCGTCGTTGAAGACGGCCGTGTGGTGCGCTGCGAACCGTTTGCCCGCGATCCGCATCCGTCCCCGATGCTCGAGGCCATCCCCGCGATGCTGCATTCCCCGCTGCGCATTGCGCGTCCAGCCGTGCGGGAGGGCTGGCTCAGGGACCGCAGCGCCTCCGGGCGCTCCTCGGCGGAACCCTTCGTCGAGGTCTCGTGGGACACGGCGCTTGGGCTCGTTGCGGAGGAACTGGCGCGGGTGCGGACGCGCTTCGGCGCGGAGGCGATCTTCGGGGGATCCTACGGGTGGTCATCGGCGGGGCGCCTTCACCACGCCAGGACCCTCGTGCGACGGTTCCTGTTCGCCGGCGGCGGGTGCGTCGACCAGACCGGCAACTACTCGTGGGGCTGCGCGCGATTCCTGCTGCCGCACGTCATCGGAACGTACGGCCCGGTCGACGGCCACGTCACGCACTGGCCGAGCATCGTGCGGCACACCACGCTGTTCGTCGCCTTCGGCGGCCTGGCGGTCAAGAACGGACAGGTCAACAGCGGCGGCGGCGGGGAGCACACGATGGCGGCGTGGCTGCGCCGCGCGCACGACGCGGGGTGCCGGTTCGTGGTCGTGAGCCCGACGAGGGCCGACTGCCCCGACTTTCTCGACGCGGACTGGATCCCCATCCGCCCCAACACCGACGCCGCGCTCATGCTGGCCGTCGCATTTGTGCTGCTCGACGAAGGCCGCTGCGACCACGAATTCCTCTCGCGGTACTGCACCGGCTTCGAGCGGTTCCGGCCCTATCTCACCGGCGGGCGCGACGGCGCTCCGAAGACGCCGGAGTGGGCCGCGGCCATCACCGGCATCCCCGCGGACACCATTCGACGCCTCGCCCGCGACATGGCGGCGGCGAGGACGATGCTCTCGGCCGCGTGGTCCCTGCAGCGCGCGCACCGCGGCGAGCAGCCGTACTGGATGCTGATCACGCTCGCCGCCATGCTGGGGCAGATCGGCCTCCCGGGGGGCGGGTTCGGATTCGGGCACGGCTCGATCAACGGCGTCGGGAACCCGCGGCCGGACGTACCCGCCCCAACGCTGCGGCACGGCCGGAACCCCGCGGGGCGGGCGATTCCGGTGGCGCGTGTCGCCGACATGCTGCTCCATCCCGGCGCGGAGTATGAGTTCGACGGCCGCCGCGAACGCTACCCCGACATCCAGCTCGTCTACTGGGCCGGGGGCAACCCCTTCCACCACCATCAAGATCTGAACCGGCTGCGCGCGGCGTGGACGAAGCCGGAGACGGTTGTCGTGCACGAGGTGTGGTGGACCGCCACGGCGCGCCGCGCGGATATCGTGCTGCCGGCGACGACGGGCCTGGAGCGCAACGACGTCGGCGGTTCGTCCCGTGATCGCTTCCTCTTCGCGATGCACCGGGCGATCGAGCCGGTCGGAGCGAGCCGGAACGACTTTGACATCTTCCGCGACCTCGCGGCACGCGGCAGATTCGAGGCTGTCTTTACGGAGGGCCGGAACGAAGCGGCCTGGCTGCGCCATATTTACGCCGAAGCGCGCGCCGCGAACGCCCGGGCCGGCATCGCGCTGCCGGAGTTCGACGCGTTCTGGGAACGGGGCTACGTCGAACAGCCGGCGCCCGACGCTGACTTTGTGCTCTTTGCCGACTTCCGCCGCGCGCCCGAGGCGCATCCGCTCGGAACACCGTCGGGACGCATCGAGATCTACTCCGCGGCCATCGAGGCGTTCGGGTACGATGATTGCCCGCCGCACCCCACATGGCTGCCCCCCAGGGAGTGGCTCGGCGCCGAGGCGGCGCGGCGGTATCCGCTGCACCTTGTGACCATCCAGCCTCCGCACCGCCTGCACGGCCAGATGGACCCCGGGCCGGTCTCGGCGGCGTACAAGGTGGCGGGCTGCGAGAGGCTTCGGATGAATCCCGACGACGCGGCACGGCGCAGACTCCGGTCGGGGGATGTCGTGAAAGTGTACAACGACCGCGGCGCCTGCCTCGCCGGGGTAGAGGTCGACGCCGGTGTCGCACCGGCGGTCGTCGTCATGGCGACGGGCGCCTGGTACGATCCCGGCGACGGCGGCGACCGGCCGCTCGATCGCCACGGCAATCCCAACGTGCTTTCGTTCGATGAAGGCACGTCGAGACTCGCGCAGGGGCCGAGCGCGCTCTCCGCGCTGGTCGAAGTGGAAAAATATCCGGCCGCGCCCGCGGCGATCGGGGTCTTCCGTCCACCCGCCCTGGTCGCGGGGCCGCCGTGACCGTGCCGGCGCCGCGGCGCGACGCGCTCACCGTTCGTCCGGCGACCGCGCGGGACTCCGGCGTCGTCTGGGACCTGCTCATGGGTCTGGCCGTCTACGAGCGGCTGCGCCGGCAGGTCGAAGCGACGCCCGCGCGCCTGCGCCGGCACGGATTTGGACCGCGGCCCTACTTCAAGACCCTGATCTGCCGGCGCGGCACGCGGCCGATCGGGATCGCCGTGTACTTCCTCACGTATTCGACCTTCATGGGACGGCCCTCGCTATACATCGAGGATATCTTCGTGCTGCCGGCCGAGCGGAGCCGCGGCGCCGGCACGACGCTGCTGCGCGCGCTGGCCCGGATCGCGGTGCGCGAGCGCTGCGGGCGCATGGAATGGAGCGTGCTTCGGTGGAACCGGCCGGCGATCGGCTTCTACCGGCGCCTCGGCGCGCGCGCCCTCGACGAATGGGTGCAGATGCGGCTCCGGCCCCGGGACATCAGGCGTCTTGCCTCGTCCGACGGGGCACCCGCCCCCGAACGCCGCCGGCCGGCAGGTCGCGGACGATCTTCCGTACGAGCGCGGCGAACCGCGGCCCGATCGCCGCGGCCGCGGCCAGCACGTCCTCGTGCGCGACCGCGGCCTCGGCCGCGCGGTCTCGGCCGTCGATCGCATTCGTGATGGCGGCGATGCCCATCACGCGCATGCCGGCGTGCCGCGCCGCGATCGCTTCCACGACCGTCGACATGCCGACGGCGTCCGCCCCCAACGTGCGCAGCATCCGGATTTCCGCGAGGGTCTCATAGGACGGGCCGAGCACACCCGCGTACACGCCCGTCCTCAACGGGATGCCGTCCGCGCGCGCCGCGGCCTCCGCGACGCTCCGCAGCCCCGGATCATAGACCGCGGACATGTCCGGGAACCGCGGCCCGATCCGGTCGTCATTCGGGCCGACGAGCGGATTCGCTCCGGTCAGATTGATGTGGTCGGTCAGGAGCATGAGATCGCCGCGGCGGAACGCCGGATTCAGGCCGCCCGCGGCGTTGGACAGAACGAGCACCGGCGTGCCCAACGCGGCGAGCACGCGAACGGGAAACGCCACCTGTCCGGCCGTGTAGCCCTCGTACAGGTGCGCGCGGCCCGCAAGCGCCGCGACGGGCCGCCCGTCGAGCCGGCCCAGCACCAACTCCGCCGCGTGGCCGGCCACACTCGGCACGGGAAAATGCGGAATCGCGCCGTACGGAACAACAGCGTCCCCATCGATCTCGCCGGCGAGGCCGCCGAGTCCGCTGCCGAGCACGATGGCGCACTGCGGAACCTGCGGCCAGTGCGCCCGGATCGCATCGGCCGCCTCGTGGACCGCCCGGGCGAGCGCTCCCGCGGGCGGCTGCACCGGCTCTCCTCCCCGCCCCGTCACGGTGCGAGGATCTCCTCGAGAAAACTAGCGCCGGCGCCGGTCCCCGGCAAGCCGAAGGCCGCGGCCACGGTCGCGCCCACGTCCGCGAATGTCGCGCGCACGCCGAGGTTCACCCCGCCGCGCACGCGCGGGCCCGCCACGAGCAGCGGCACGCGCTCGCGCGAGTGATCCGTGCTCCCGGAGGTCGGATCGTTTCCGTGGTCCGCGGTGATGAACGCGAGCCCCGCCGGCCCCAGCTGCGCGAGGACCTCATCGAGGCGCGCATCGATCCGTTCGAGATCGGCACCGTACCCCTTGGGGTCGTTGCGATGGCCATACAGGGTATCCAGGTCGACGAGGTTGGTGAACACGAGCCCACGCTCGAGCGCCGGGAGCGCCTGCACGGTCTGTGTGAGCCCGTCCATATCGTCGTGGGTATGCACGACCCTGGTGATGCCGCGCCCGGCAAAGAGATCGCCGATCTTGCCGATCCCCACGACCGGCACACCGGCCGCCGCCAGGCGGTCGAGCACGGTGTCCCGCGGCGGAGGCACGGAGAAGTCCCGCCGGCGGTCGGTGCGTACGAACCCTTCGGCCGGTTCGCCGACGAACGGGCGCGCGATGATCCGGCTGACGGCGTGGGGGCCGGTGAGAATCGCGCGGGCGATCTCGCACATGCCGTAGAGCGCGGCCACCGGGATAACCGCCTCGTGCGCGGCGATTTGAAAGACGCTGTCGGCGGACGTGTAGACGATCGGCCGGCCCGTGCGGATGTGCGCTTCCCCGAGCTCGGCGATGATCGTCGTCCCCGAGGCCGGCCGGTTGCCGAGCACGCGGCGGCCGATGCGGGCTTCGAACGGCTCGATGACCTCGGGCGGAAACCCGTGCGGGTAGGTCGGAAACGGACGCTCGAGGATCAGACCCATGAGTTCCCAATGTCCCGTCGTACTGTCCTTGCCGGCCGAGACCTCCGTCAGCACGCCGAAGGCGCCCTGCGGATGGTCGGCCGGCGGCACGCCGGCGATCGGCGCCAGCCGGCCGAGCCCGAGCCGTCCCAGCGCCGGCAGCCGCAGCCCGCCGCATGCCGCGGCGGTGTGCGGCAGCGTGCTCGACCCTTCGTCCCCGTACCGGCCCGCGTCCGGCGCGCCGCCGATCCCGCAGCTGTCGAGGACCAGGACGAGCACGCGCGTCCCCTGGCGCTGGGCTTTGGACAGCGGACCTGCGGCCGGGTACGGCGTCACCCGGCCGGGACGCCGAAGCGCTCGGCCGCGAGCAGCACCGCCACGATCGATTTCGCGTCGTGGAGTTCGCCCGTCGCGACCAGGCGGCGCGCGACGGCAAGCGGGACGCGGTGCACCGTCATGTCCTCTTCTTCACGCTGGGCCGAGACAGGGTGCAGGTCCTGGGCGAGAAACAGATGCAACTCTTCGGTCGAGATCCCGGGCGCCGGATAAAACGTGGCGAGCCGCTCCCACGTCCGCGCGGCGTAGCCGGCCTCCTCGGCGAGTTCGCGCCGCGCACACGCCTCGGGCGGCTCGGGCGGCTCCAGCGTGCCGGCCGGGATCTCGTACAGCACGCGGCCGACCGCCGGGCGCGTTTGCCGGACGAGGACGACGTCACGATCTGGCAGGAGTGCCAGGATCGCCACGGCGCCGGGGTGCTCCACGACTTCGAGCGACCAGCGCCGTCCGCTCGGGTTTTCCATCTCGTCGACCCGAACCGCAAATGCCCGGCCCTGGAACACATGCCGGCTGCGGAGGACCTTCGGCTCGGCGCCGCCGGTCATCGACCCGTACGGGGCGCGGCGGCGCGCAGGACGGCCGGTGTCAGCTTCGCTTAGTCTCCGCCCCGCGCTCCGGTCGTCTCGTAGACCGGGGTGCCTTCCCGGGCGGCAAAGTCGCGGAACGCCGCGAGGATCTTCATGGTGACCGGCCCGGGGGTGCCGGGGCCGATCGGCCGCCCGTCGATCTGGACCACCGGTCCGAGCTCCGCGCCGGTGCCGGTCAGGAAACACTCGTCCGCCGTGTACACATCGTGCAGCGTGATCACCTGCTCCGCGGCCGGGACGCCGAGTGTGCCGCACAGATCCAGCACCGCCTGGCGGGTGACGCCCTGCAGGATCCCGATGTAGGGCGGCGGGGTGAGGACGCGGCCCCGCCGCACGATGAAGATGTTGTCAGCGGTGCACTCCGCGACGTAGCCGTCCGTCGTCAGCATCAGGCCTTCGTCGACGCCGGCGAGGTTGGCCTCGAGGCGCGCCATGATGTTGTTGAGGTAGTTGCAGGTCTTGATGCGCGGATTGAGCACGTCGACGGGACGCTGCCGGGTCGAGGTGGTGATGACCCGCAGTCCCTTGCGGTAGGCTTCCTCCGGATACAGTTGAATCGAGTCGACGATGATGACCACGTTGGCCTTCGGGCACTTGCGCGGATCGATGCCGAGATCGCCCGGCCCGCGCGAGACGACCGGCCGGATGTAGGCGTCGCGCAGCCCCGAGCGGCGCACGGTCTCCACGATCGCGGCGGTGAACGCCTCGCGGCTCATCGGAATCTCCAGCTTGAGCGTGTGGGCCGATTCAAAGATCCGGTCCACGTGCTCCGTGAGTTTGAAGACCCGCCCGTTGTAGCAGCGAATGCCTTCGAAGACCCCGTCCCCGTAGAGGAAACCGTGGTCGTACACCGAGACACTGGCGTCCTCTTTGGCGACGAACCGGCCGTTCATGTACACGGTGCCCATGCTCGTGTCCCCTCCGGCCCGGATGAAAACTCGCCGCGCCGCCCGAAGGTCCCAGGGCGCGCGGCGCGGATCCGGCAGACTCATCGGTTCGCCGTAGGCGCGGACGGCTCCTTTGCGACCCGCGGTACCTGCGTCCGCAGCCGCGCGAGCGCCGCCGCGATGAAGGCGCGGTAGAGCGGATGCGGCCGCGTGGGCCGCGAGCGGTACTCGGCGTGAAACTGCGTGCCGAGGAACCACGGATGCCCCGGGAGTTCGATGATCTCGACGAGGTTGCGCTCGGGATAGAGTCCGGTGACGCGAAGACCGTGGCGCGTGAGCACCGGCAGGTACTCGTTGTTGACCTCGAACCGGTGCCGGTGGCGCTCCTCCACGTCGTCCGCGCCGTACGCCCCGTGGGCCAGCGAGCCGGGCGCGAGCCGGCAGGGATACAATCCGAGCCGCATGGTGCCGCCCTTGTCGGTGACCGCCTTTTGCTCCGGCAGCAGATCGATCACCGGATGCGGGGTGGACGGCGCCACCTCGGTGGTGTTCGCGCCGTCCAGACCGCAGACGTGCCGCGCGAACTCCACCACCGCCCACTGCATGCCGTAGCACACGCCGAAGAACGGCACGCCGTGCGTGCGCGCGAACTGGGCCGCCTTGACCTTGCCTTCGACGCCCCGCGCGCCGAAGCCGGGGCAGACCAGGATCCCGTCGAACCGGCCGAGGCGCGCCGCCACGCCGTCCGGCTCCAGGGCGTCGAGTTCCTCCGAGTCCTGCTTGACGATGCGGACCCGGCAGCCGGTGGCGATGCCGCCGTGCCGCAACGCCTCTTCGATACTGATGTACGAATCGTCGTTCCCCATGTACTTGCCGACGAGGCCGATCTCCACGATCTCCGGCGAATTAAGCAGCCGGTCGACCATGAGCCGCCAGTCCCCGAGCTCGGGTACCTGCACCGGCAGGTCGAGCCGCTTCTCCGCGATGCGCGCGAGGCCTTCGTCCTCGAGGACGAGCGGCACTTCGTAGACACTCGGCGCGTCGATCGATTGAATCACGGCCTCCGGGGCCACGTCGCAGAACAGCGCCAGTTTGTCGCGGAGGCTCCGCGAGAGCGGCCGTTCCGTCCGGCAGACGATCACGTCGGGGTGGATGCCGATGCCGCGCAGCTCTTTGACGCTGTGCTGCGTCGGCTTGGTCTTGAGCTCGCCGGCGCCGCGGAGGTACGGGACGAGCGAGACGTGCACGTACATGACGTTCGCCTCGCCGACGTACCGGCGGAACTGCCGGATGGCCTCCAGAAACGGGAGGCTCTCGATGTCCCCGACGGTCCCGCCGACTTCCACGATCAGCACGTCGGCGCGCTGGAGGCGGGCAACGCGGCTGATCTCCTCGCGGATCTCGTTGGTGATGTGCGGGATCACCTGCACGGTGCCGCCGAGGTACTCGCCGCGGCGCTCGCGCGCGATCACGGCCCCGTAGATCTTCCCCGTCGTGGTGTTGTTGTCGCGCCCGAGGCTCTCGTCGATGAAGCGCTCGTAATGCCCGAGGTCCATGTCGGTCTCCGCGCCGTCGTCGGTGACGAAGACCTCGCCGTGCTGGAACGGGTTCATGGTCCCCGCGTCCACGTTCACGTATGGATCGAACTTCAGCGCGCTGACCCGCCAGCCCCGGCTCTTCAGCAGCCGGCCGAGCGAGGCGGAGGTAATGCCCTTGCCGAGCGCCGACGCCACGCCCCCCGTGACGAAGATGTACTTCACCGGCCGCTGCGGTGTAGCGTGCGTCATCGGCTCCGTCCCCCCGGCGCTGTGCGTCATCGCTCGCCGCCCCACGACAATTTGGTGCGCAGCAGTTTGTAGAATCCGGTCCGCCCGAGCCGGACGAGCCGCGCGCGGCAGGGCGCCCGGGCGACCCGGACCACGTCGTCCGGCTCCAGCGGGTGGCCTTCCTGCCCGTCGACGGTCAGCACCGACGGGGCGCCCGTCGGCTCGACGCGGATCGTGATCGCCTCGGCGCCGGAGAGCACCACGGCGCGGGCGCTGAGCGTGTGCGCGCAGATCGGGGTGAGCACGATGGCGTCGAGATCGGGATGCAGGATCGGTCCGCCCGCCGACAGCGAGTAGGCCGTCGAGCCGGTCGGCGTCGCGACGATGAGGCCGTCCGCCGTATGGGTCGCGAGGTGCACGTCGTTGATGTCGGTGCGGATGCGCAGGAGGCGCGCGTACCCGCTCTTCGTCACCACGACATCGTTGAGCGCGAGCAGTTCGCGGACGATCCGGTCCGAGCGGCAGACCTGCGCCTGCAGCATCATCCGTTCGTCCACGCGGTAGTCGCCGCCGAGCACCCGCAGCAGCGCGTCGTCAACCGCGCGATCCTGCACCTCCGCGAGAAACCCGAACCCGCCGAGGTTCACGCCCAGGATCGGAATGCCGTCGCGCGCCGCCTGCCGCGCGGCCTGCAGGATCGTGCCGTCGCCCCCGAAGACCACGAGCACGTCGGCGCGCCGGCCGAGATCGGCGGCGGGGACGCCGGATTCCGGCAGGCCGAGCTCCCGCGCGCTCTCCTCGTTGACGACGACGCCGACGCGCCGCGACGCGAGCAGCGCCGCGGCGTCCCGCGCGAGGCGGCCCACCTCCGGGTCGGCGCGCAGTTTGTCGACGTTGACGAACAGAGCGACGGCCTTCATGCGCCGCGCCGCCCCTCCCGCACGGCCCGTCCGCCGAATCGGGCGTGGGCGACCTCGACGACCTCGCGGATGTCGAGTCCGGAGGGCTCCAGGACACGGCCGGCGCCGTTCCCGCCGCCCCGGACCTCCGCCGCGGCGCGCTTCTTCAGATGCACGAAGTACTCGATGTTGCCGGCCGGTCCAGCGACGGGCGACGCGGTGACGCCCGCGGGCTCGAGTCCTTCGCGCACCGAGGCCGCGAGCGCGTCCTCGAGGACCGCGATGTGCACCGCCGGATCCCGCACGACCCCACCGCGCCCCACCGCGGCGCGTCCGGCCTCGAACTGCGGCTTGACGAGCGCGACGACGTCTCCGCCGGCGCGCACGAGCCCCGCGATCGCGCGCCAGACGAGGCGCAGGCTGATGAACGAGAGGTCCGCCGTCACAAGATCGCGCGGGCCGCCGACGGCCTCCGGCGTGAGCGTCCGCGCGTTCGTCTCTTCCATGACGACGACGCGGGGATCGTGCCGGAGGCGCCACGCGAGCTGTCCGCGGCCCACATCGACCGCGTAGACCCGCGCCGCGCCCCGCTGCAGCAGGCAGTCGGTGAACCCGCCCGTGCTTGCGCCGAGATCGACGGCCACCGCGTCCCCCACGTCCACGCCGAAGGCCGCGAGCGCGTGGACGAGTTTGATCCCGCCCCGTCCGACGTAGGGGTGCGCCGGCGCCGTCACGGCCACGCGCATGGCCGGGGTGACGCGGCGGCCCGGCTTGTCGGCGAGGGTGCCGTCGACCGTGACGCGCCCGGCCAGCACCGCGGCCTGCGCTCGCTCCCGCGTCTCCGCGAGACCGTCCCGGACAAGCCGCTCGTCGAGGCGCGCGCCGCGCTCGGGCGTTGGGCCGGACGGCCGCCGGGTCACCGGTCCCGCTCCAGCAGGTAGATCGCGAGGTCTTCGAGCACGCGCTCGAGCGTACACGGCGCGGCCTCGGCGCTTCGGGCGAGCAGCTCGAACGCGAGCGCGTGGAGGGCGTCGCCCGCCAGCACCGCCGTCGCTTCGCCGAACACGACGTGGCACGCCGGGCGTCCTCGCCGAAGGGGCGAATTGTCCATCGCCGGCAGGTCGTCGTGGATCAGCGAGTACGTGTGGATGAGTTCGACGGCGCAGGCGGGCGGCAGGACGGACTCGAGCGGCGCGCCCGCGACCGCGGCGCCGGCGATGACGAGGATCGGGCGAAGCCGCTTGCCGCCGGCGAACACGCTGTAGCGCATCGCGCGGTGGACCTCGGCGGGGAGAGCGTCTTCGGGAGGGAGATACCGGTCGAGGGCGGTGTCGACGAGCCGGCCGTGCTCGGCGAGAACGCACTCGATGGCCACCGGTCGGCGGGACGTTTCCGGCATGCTGTGTTAGCGGATCACAAACTCCTTCTCCCCATCGGGGCTGTCCTGCCACTCCCGGCGGACGTCGCGCACGAAGGCCCCGGCCGGTCCGCCGGCCACGGCGTTCACGAGCGCCTCGAGCGCCGGCCGTTCGCCGTCCGCGACGACTTCGACCTGGCCGCCGGTGAGGTTGCGCACCCAGCCCCCGACGCCGAGCCGCTGCGCCGTCCGGCGGGTGAACTCACGGAATCCGACGCCCTGGACCCGGCCCGACACCACAAGATGCACGCGCACGGGAGGTCGGCACTACGGCGCTGCCTGGCGGACCATCCGCGAATCCTGCCGCACGATCTTGCCGAGCATGCCGTTGACGAACCGGCCGGACTCCTCGGTGCTGTACTGCTTCGCGAGTTCCACCGCCTCGTTGATGATGACACCGACGGGGGTGTCGGTGTGCTGGAGTTCGAAGATCGCCATGCGCAGGACGTTGCGGTCGACGGTCGCCATGCGCTCGAGCGTCCAGTGCTCGGCCACGCCGCGGATCAGCGCGTCGATCTCGCCCACGTGGTCCCGCGTGCCGCGCACGAGCCGCTCGATGAGGGTCCAGTCGTCGCGCGGCCATCCCTGCGCACGCACACTGTCGAGGGCATCGCCCGCGTCTATCTTGCCGAGGTCGATCTGGAAGAGCACCCCGAGAGCGGCTTCGCGGGCCTGACGGCGCGAAGTCATCGCAAAAAGAAACTGACCACCCGGGCGGTGGTCAGATACGTACCCTGCGGGCGCCCGTCTTCACGGAGCCCGCCCGCGCGCCCCGCGGCGCGCATGACGCACATCACAGGGTCCTGCACTGTCACATTATACCCGCTTCCTCTTCGCCGGGCAACTCCCGCACCGCCGCCACGTCTTGGGCGATCTGCCGGGTCAGCGCGCCCGCGTCCGGAAACGCGCGCTCCCCCCGCAGATAGCGGACGAACTCAAGGACCATCTCGTCGCCCGTGCAGTCACCCTCGAAGTCAAGCAGGAAGGTTTCCACGGTGACGCCGGCGCCCCCAAACGTCGGGCGGGTGCCGATGTTGGTTGCGCCGCGGTATCGGCGGCCACGCACCGAGGCCACGGTCGCGTAGACGCCGTGCGCCGGCACGATCTTGCGCGGCGGCGTCGCGAGATTGGCGGTCGGTACGCCGATCGTCCGGCCGCGCCCCGCGCCGGGCACGATACGCCCCGCGAGGCGGTAGCAGCGGCCGAGGAGACGGGCGGCGTCTTCGACCAGGCCCTCGCGCAGCGCCGCGCGGATGCGGCTGCTGCTGACGGGTTCACCGCCGGCCAGCACCGCGGGCACGAGATGCACGGGCACGTCGGCGGCGCGGCCCCACGCTTCGAGGCGCCGCGCCGTGCCTTCACGCCGGAACCCGAACGTGTACGACGATCCCGCGACAATTTCGCGGGCATCGAGGCGCCCCCGCAGCACCCCGTCGAGCCATGCCGCGGCGGCGATCTTCGAGAACGCATCGTCGAACGGCAGCACGAGGCCGACGTCGATGCCGAGCGCCTCGAACTGCTCGAGGCGTTCGTCGACCGTGGAGAGGAGCACCGGCTCGTGGGCGGGGCGCAAAACTTCGAGCGGATGCGGTTCGAACGTCAGTGCCGCAGACGGGCCGCCGCGGGCGCGCGCCCGGTCGACGGCGAGCCCGAGCACGCGCCGGTGGCCGAGGTGGATGCCGTCGAACGTGCCGAGCGCGAGCACCGGCCCGCGGACATCCGCGGGCCAGTCAGCGAGGCCGAACGCGCGGCGCACGTCCGCCTCCCGCTCGAAGACCGCCGGCCGGCTTCGGCGCTGCCGCCCCGGCGAGGACCTTGAAGGGCCGGAGCTGCCCCTGTTCCACCCGCGCGAGCGCCACGAGCGTTCCACGGCGGCTGCGAAGCCGCACCGGCATGTCGTCGGCCGGCGGGGTGTGCCCCGCTTTCCAGACCGGCACCGGATGGCCGTGCAGCACGTCGCTGACAGACTGATCGGACAGGTCGACCGCGGGCAGATGTCCCACGGCGTCATCCATCGAGACGAGCGCGCCGGCGAGCGCGCCCTCCGCCGCGAGGGCCTGCAGCTCTTCGAACGTGCGCGCCTCCTCGACCGCGAAGGCGCCGGTGCGGGTCCGCACCATGAAATGCGCGTAGCCGCCGGAGCCCAGCGCATCGCCGATATCGGCGCACAGTTTGCGGATGTAGGTTCCCTTGCCGCACACGACATGGAGCAGCACGCGCGTCCACTCGCGGTCGTGCGTCACGATGTCGATGCGATGAACGACCACGGGGCGGGGTTGGAGATCGACCACTTCGCCGCGCCGCGCGAGTTCGTAAAGCCGGGCGCCTTCGTGGTGGATCGCCGAGACCATCGGCGGGACCTGAAGGATGCGGCCGGTGAACCGGCGGAGGACGGCTTCCAACTGCGCGCGTCCCCCGGCGGATGCGCCACCGCCCGCGGCCGCCCGGCCCGGCGCAGCGTCGGGAGTGCGCGGCGGCAGGATCTCGCCGTAGGCATCGCCCGTACTGGTCCGGGTACCCAGACGCAGTTCGACGCGGTACTCCTTGTCGACGTCCATCAGGAATTCGCTCAGCCTCGTGGCGCGTCCGAGACACACGACGAGGACGCCCGACGCCCCGGGGTCGAGCGTGCCGGTGTGGCCGACACGGCGCAGCCCGCCGAGCCGCCGCACGGCGTCGACCACGTCGTGCGAGGTCATGCCCGGGGGTTTGAGTACGCTGAGAACGCCGTCCATGCTCGAATGGTCGGCGCGGCTACGAAACCGCGCCGGCCGCCATTTCCCGCTGCACCGCGTCGAGGGTGCGTCGCATGACGTCGGGCAGCGGGCCGGTCGCGGTGAAGCCCGCCGCCGCGGCGTGCCCCCCTCCGCCGAACGCTTCCGCGATCACGTTCGCCCGCACGCCGGCGCGCGCGCGCAGACTGACGCGGATCCCGTCGGGTTCTTCCTTGAACAGGAGAGCGACCCGCACCCCCGCGATCGAGCGCAGCGTGCCGACGATGCCTTCCGACTCCTCCATCGGCGCGCCCGACGCGCGCAGCATCTCTTGCGTGACGGCCGTCCACGCGACGGTGCCGTCCGGGGTGAGCTGCAGCCGGTCGAGCGCCATACCGAGGAGCCGCATCGCCGCGGCGGGCCGGTTCTCGTAGACGCGCGTGAACACGTCCGCCGGGCTCGCCCCGGCCTGGACGAGATCCGCGGCGATCCGGAGCGTGCGCGGGGTGACGCTAGCGTAGCGGAAGCTGCCCGTATCGGTAAGCAGGGCCGCCATGAGACAGGTCGCGGTGGGGGCGTCAATCGGTCCGAGCGCCTGGACGATGGGGGTCACCAGTTCGCCGACGGCCGCCGCGGCCGGATCGTACAGGATGAGATCGCCGTAGCCGCCGTTGCTGACGTGATGGTCGATGTTGATCCACAGCGGCGCCCCGACCGCCCGGCCGGCGAGCGCGCCGGCCCGATCGGGCGTGCTGCATTCCATGAAGACCGCGGCCCCGAACGGCGTGTCCGCGGCGATCTCACTAACGACCTGCTCCGCGCCCGGCAGGAACCGGTACATGTCCGGGACGCCGTCGCTGCTGGCCACGACCGCGTGCTGCCCCCGCGCGCGCAGCGCGCGGGCAAGGGCGAGGGTGGATCCGAGACAATCGCCGTCCGGCGACACGTGATTCAGAAGCAGCACCCGCCGACCGAGGAGTGTCTCGGCGATGCGCTCCGCCGGCGTCATTCGGGTTCCCGGTCCTGCCGCTCCCCGGCGACCTGGCGCAACAGGCGGTTGACCCGGTCGCCGTATTCGATGGATTCGTCGAGGCGAAAACTCACCGCCGGGATGTGGCGGAGCCGGATCCGGCGTGCGAGTTCCGTGCGGACGAAGCCCGCGGCGCTCGTGAGCGCCGCCATCGTGGTCGCCTTCGCCTCGGCGTCACCGTAGATACTGACAAAGATGCGCGCGTGGCCGAGATCCGGACTCAGCTCGACATCCGTCACGGAGACGAAGCCGATGCGCGGATCCTTCATCTCGCGCCTGAGGATGAGGCTCGTCTCCTCCTTGAAGAGTTCGCGAAGCCGGGCGATGCGCGGACTCGTCACGGGTGTTCCCTTCCGAGCCGGATCACCGCATCTCGGTGCTGTAGTCGAGCATCACGAGTTCCCCGTGACGCTCGAACTCGCGGGCGACACGCGCCAGCACGGCGTCGGCGTGACGGACCTCCGTGCTGACACAGGCGACCGCGAAGCCCGCGCGCCGCCACGAATCCTGATGCGCGACCTCGGCCGCCGCCACATTGAAGCGGTGGTGCACGCGGTCCAGCATCCCTTTCACGATCCGGCGTTTGTCCTTGATGCTCTGCGTGCCCGGAAGGCCGCACTCGACGCGCAGCACACCAACCACCATCGCGAAGCGTCGGCGGCCCGCGGCGTCAGGCTAAGCCGGCATCGTCTCCACGGCGAAGACCTCGAGAACGTCGCCCTCCTTGACGTCGCCGAACCGCTCGAGCCCGATGCCACACTCGAAGCCTTCCGCCACCTCACGCACGTCCTCTTTGAACCGCCGCAGCGAGCCGACGATGCCCTCGTGCACGACGACGCCGTCGCGGATCACCCGCACGCGCGCGCCGCGCGTGACGCGGCCGGACGTCACGTAGCAGCCGGCGATCGTGCCGACGCGGCTGATCGAGTACACCCGCCGCACCTCGACGCGCCCGAGGACGACCTCCCGGGTCTTCGGCGCCAGCAGGCCCGTCGTCAGCTTCTTGACGTCGTCGAGGACCTCGTAGATGACGCGGTACAGCCGGATGTCGACGTGCTCCTGCTCCGCGAGCCTGCGCGTCTGCGGTTCGGGCCGCACGTTGAAGCCGACGATCAGCGCCTGGCTGGCCGCCGCCAGCATCACGTCCGACTCGCTGACGTTGCCGACCGCGGCGTGAAGAATCGTGATGAGGACCTCCGGCGTCGTGAGCCGCTCGATCGCCGGCACCAGGGCCTCGACAGAGCCCTGGACGTCGCCCTTCACGATCACCCGGAGCTCCTTGCGTTCCGTCACGGTCCCGGTCTCGCGCGAGATCTCTTCCACGCTGAGCTGCCGCGAGCGCACCTGCTCGACCGCGCGGCGCCGCTCCAGGCGCTCCTCCGCCACCGCCTTCGCGATGCGCTCGTTGGAGACGGCCTCCAGCAGGTCGCCGGCCTGCGGCACATCGCTCAGGCCGATTACCTCGACGGGGGTGCTCGGCGGTGCCGAGTCGACGCGCGCGCCGGCGTCGCTGTGCATCGCCCGGAGGCGCCCGTAGGTCTCCCCCACCACCACCGCGTCGCCGACGCGCAGCGTCCCGTCTTGAATCAACACCGTGGCGACGGGCCCGCGGCCCTTGTCGAGCCGGGCTTCGACCACGGTTCCGCGCGCCGGCTTGTCCGGCGTCGCGCGGAGGTCGCGCAGTTCGGCGACCAGCAGAATCATTTCCAGCAACGTATCGAGTCCGGTGTGCTGGCGGGCGGAGACCGGCACCGTGATGGTGTCGCCGCCCCAGTCCTCCGGCACCAGGCCGAGGTCGGACAGCTGCTGCTTCACGCGGTCCGGGTTGGCCTGCGGCACGTCTATCTTGTTGATCGCCACGACCACCGGCACGCGGGCGGCCTTGGCGTGGTTGATCGCCTCGACCGTCTGCGGCATCACGCCGTCGTCGGCCGCCACCACCAGCACCGCGAGGTCGGTCACCTGCGCGCCCCGTGCGCGCAGCATCGTGAACGCCTCGTGGCCGGGGGTATCGATGAAGACGATCTTCTTACCGTTGGCCTCGGCGGTGTACGCGCCGATGTGCTGCGTGATGCCGCCGAACTCCCGCGCGGCGACGGACGTCTTCCGGATCGCGTCGAGGAGGCTCGTCTTGCCGTGATCGACGTGCCCCATCACCGTCACGATCGGCGGCCGCGTGGTCGTGCCCTTCTCCTGCGGCGTCGCGGCGGGCACCTCGAGCGTCGGCGCGACCTCCTGGACCTGCTCCACCTCACGTGCCTTGGGCGCGTAGTTGAACGCGGCCATGACCTTGGTCGCAACTTCGAGCGGGATCATGTGGTTGACCCCGGCGAGCACGCCGCCCTCGACGAGCCGCTTCACGACCTCGCCGGGCCCCACACCCATGCGGGCCGCGAGATCGCCGACCTGGATCGGACCGCCCAGTTCGAGATACCGCACCGGCTGTGGGGCGACCGGCTCAGGCGCCGGCGATTGGGGCTGCGGCACTTCCTTGACCCGCGCGGCGGGCTCCGCCGGTCTCGGCGGTTCCGGTCGTGCCGGCTCCGGCGCGGGCGGGAAGGGCTCGAGCGCGGGACGCGGCGCCGCCGTACCGGGTTCGTACCGCGGCGCCTTCCGCAGGTCGCCAAACCGAATCGTCGGTTTGTCCTTTGGCGGCGCGGACGGGGCCGCGGCTTGGGCGGCCACGGGGGCCTGCGCGGCAGGACGCTCGCGCGAGGGCGCCGCCGGGCGCTTCGCTTCGGTCTTGCCCTCCGGGCGCTTTACCGCGGTTCCGCCGGCCGCGGCGGCAGGCCGGGCCGCCGGACCACGCCCGGCCGGTTCCGCGGGTTTGCCGGCCGCGGGCCGCGTGGTGACGCTCGCCGCGGCGGGCTGCGCGGGTTCGGGCGCGGTGTGCGGAGCCGCCGGCTCGGGCCGCGGCGCGCGGAACACCCGCACGCCCTTCACGTCCGAGCCGTACTTCTCTCTCAAGAAGTCGCTTTGGCGGACCTTATCGTCGGCAACGACGCGGGCTGGACCGCGGGCGGGCTCGGGAGCCGGCGCCGTTCCCGCCGCCGCCGCGGAGGCCGCGACGGCACGGCGGACCCGCGCCTCCGTGTCCGGGTCGAGCACGGACATGTGATTGCGGACCGAGACCTTGAGAGTCTCCAGCCGATCGATGAGTTCCTTGCTGGTCAGGCCCAGTTCCCTGGCCAGCTCGTGTACCTTCACCAGCACCCCTCCGTTTCACGAACACGAGCCTCAGTACCGTCCGGCTGCCGCTGCTCCTTGAGCGACACGCGACGAATGACCGGGGCGCGCGGCGGCACCTGCCGCACGATCGCTTCGCGAAGCCGCTCGGCGAGGTCCTCCGCGACGGGCCGCTCCAACGCGCCCGACAACCGTCCGCTGCGGACGGCGCGGTCGATACACGCGGGGTCGGGACACACGTACGCTCCGCGTCCGGACACCTTGCCGGTCGCATCGAACCGCACGTCGCCGCCGGGCGTGCGCACCACCCGCACCAACTCGCGCTTCGGGCGAACCTGTCCGCACGCTACGCACTGCCGCTGCGGGACTTTGCGTACCTTCGGCACCGCCGGTGTCCTCCTGCTTCAGCGCCCGCCGGCCCGCTCGCCGACGTGGTGTGCCGCCTCGCGGGACGCGGGATCGCCGTCCGCCGGACGTCCTTCCGTCTCCCCCTGGCGCCGGGCTTCGGCCGGCGGGCCTTCGGCCTGATGGGAACCTTCGGCGCCGACCGGCGCGGGCTCGGACCTGGCGGCGTCGGGCTCGGCGGCGGCCGCCGGCGCCGTCCGCACCTCGCGGGGACCTTCGGCCGGACGCGCCGGCGCAGGCTCCTCCGCCGGGAGATCCGCGAAGATCTTGCGCGCCTCGGCCTCTTTGATCTGCGACTCGCTCTTGATGTCGATGCGCCAGCCCGTCAACTTCGCCGCAAGGCGCGCGTTTTGCCCTTCCTTCCCAATGGCCAGCGACAGTTGATTGTCGGGGACGATCACAAGCGCGGTCTTGGTCTCCTCGTTGATCTCTACGCGGATGACCTTCGCCGGGCTGAGCGCGCTCGCGACGAACGTCGCCTGATCCGCGGACCACGGCACGATGTCGATCTTCTCGCCGCGCAGTTCGTCCACGATCGACTGGACGCGCGTGCCCTTCGGCCCGACGCAGGCGCCGACCGCATCCACGTTGCGGTCGCGGGAGATGACGCCGACCTTGCTGCGGGCGCCGGCCTCACGCGCGATCGCTTTGATCTCCACGATGCCTTCGTAGATCTCCGGCACTTCGAGTTCGAACAACCGCTTCAACAGCCCCGGATGCGTCCGGCTGACCACGATCTGCGGCCCGCGATTGCCCTGCTTGACCTCGACGACGTAGGCCTTCACGCGGTCGTTCTGCCGGTAGCCCTCGCGCGGGACCTGCTCCGTCGGCGGCAGGACCGCCTCGATCCGCCCGAGGTCCATGTAGACGTTCCGCCGCTCCACGCGCTGCACGGTCCCGGTCACGATGTCGCCTTCCCGGTCGCGGAACTCGCGGTAGACCATGTCGCGCTCCGCCTCGCGGATGCGCTGGACGATCACCTGCTTGGCCGTCTGGGCGGCGATGCGGCCGAAGTCCTTCGGAGTCACCTCGACCTCGACGATGTCGCCGACCTGGCTGTCCGGATCCCACTGGCGCGCCTCGGCCAGCGGGACCTCCGTGTTCGGGTCGCCCACCTGCTCGACGATGGTCCGGACGCTGTAGACGTGCTGCTCGCCCGTCTCCCGGTCCAACTCCACGCGGATGTTTTGCGCCGCCTGTCCAAAATTTTTCTTGTACGCCGACAACAGCGCGGCCTCGATGGCCTCGACCAGCACGTCTGTGCTGAGGCCCTTCTCCTCTTCGAGTTGCCGCACCGCTCGAATCAGCTCCTGATTGTTCACCGGACACCTCCAGCGCCACCGGCGGGACCGCGCGCGCGGCCTCCCGCCTGGCTCCGGCTATGAGCGCCGCAGATCTTGGCGCAGTACCTCCTCTTCCACAACGAGGCGCGCCTGCGCGATATTGTCCATGTCGAAGCGCACCTCGCGTCCGTCCTCCAATTGCACCGCCGGCCGCCCGTCCACCAGTCCGAGCAGCCGGCCCCGAAATCGCCGCTGCCCGTCCACCGGCGCGTGGAGCGTCACCGCGACGCTCCGGCCGGCGAACCGGACGAACTCCGCCGTCTTTCGCAGCGCCCGATCGAGGCCGGGACTGGCTACCTCGAGCGTGTAGCGCTCGATCGGCAGATCGTACAAATCAAGCTCGCGGCCGAGCGCCTCGCTGAGGCGTGCGCAGTCTTCAATCCCCGCGCCGCCGTCCCGCTCGACGAGGATGCGCAGCACGGGATGCCGCGGATCCCCGGCCAGTTCCACGTCCACAATCTCCAAGCCCATGCGGGCCCCGATCGGCACCGCGACCGCCTCGACTTGGCCCGCGATCTCTTGCCGCCTGTTCACGGCCCGTTCCCCTTCGGCGCCCCGAAGAAACGAAAGAGTGGGTGTACTACCCACTCCCCGCAGACGCGCCGACTTGATCCCCGTTACTACCGCACGCCCGTTCGCCCCTGCTCCGCATCGAGCTATGGTGTCGCCGCGTCGTGGCGGCGGAGCCGGCCCCGGGCCGCACGTACCGCTAAACTGCTTGGAAGATTATACCATAGACCTACCGGAGCCAACAACGGTCTGGCCTGCCGGTCTTCCGGCACCTGCCGTACGTGTTGCTCTCACGACGGCGGTCCCGGGCGTCCGGCGGCTCCCGGCCCTCCGCCGATCTGCCGCAGGCGCAGGCCCTGGACGGGACGGCCGAGCAACTCCTCCGCGGCCGTGACGAACCGCACCGTATGCGGCAGGGTGCTGTGGGTCTCAAAGGCGGCGGCGTCCACCCATTCCGAGTGAATCGCGAACGAGCGGGGCTCGCGGACCGACTCGAACGCCCGCATGACCACGCAGCCCGGTTCGGCCCGCGCGGGCCCGAGGACGGCCAGCAGCGCGGCCCTGAAGGCCTCGGCCTTTCCCGCGGGCGGGTCAAACCGCACAACAAAATGAAAGGACATGCGCCACCTCCGTGACCCTGCACCGGCCTACGGATAGAGCCGGTTGATCAGCCGCGGAAAGGCGATGGTCTCCCGCACGTGTTCCACCCCGCAGATCCAGGCGACCGTGCGCTCCACGCCGATGCCGAAACCGCTGTGCGGAACCGAGCCGTACCGCCGGAGGTCAAGGTACCACGCGTACTGCTCGCGCGGCAGGCGGTGCTCCTCGAGCCGGCGTTCGAGCAGCGCGAGGTCGTGGATCCGCTGCCCGCCGCCCACGATCTCCCCGTAGCCTTCGGGCGCCAAGAGGTCCGCGCCCAGGACGACCTGGGGGCGCGCGGGATCCGGCTGCATGTAGAAGGCTTTGCATTGGGCCGGATAGTGCGTCACGAACACCGGCCGGTCGAACGCCTTGGCGAGCACGGTCTCCTCGTCGCCGCCGAAATCGTCGCCCCACGCGATCGGGAGGCCGCCGCCCCGCAGCCGCTCGACCGCCTCGTCGTAGGTGATCCTGGGAAACGGCGGGCGCACCCGCTCCAGCGGCGCGCGGTCGCGCTCGAGCACCCGCAATTCCGCGTCGCGCCGCTCGAGGACGCGGGCGACCACGAAGGCGACGAGGCCCTGGGCCAAGTCGATGCATCCGTCCAGGTCGAGATACGCGGCCTCGGGCTCGATCATCCAAAATTCGGTGAGGTGCCGCCGCGTCTTGGACTTTTCCGCGCGGAACGCCGGGCTGAAGCAGTACACGCGGCCGAACGCGGCGGCCCCGGCTTCGCTGTACAGCTGGCCGCTCTGCGTGAGATACGCTTGCGTGTCGAAGTACGGCGTCTCAAACAGCGTCGAGGTACCTTCGCACGCGGCCGGCGTCAGGATCGGCGTATCCATGCGGATGTAGCCCTGCGTGTCCAGGTACTCGCACATCGCGCGCTCGACTTCGGCGCGAACGCGGAGGATCGCCCACTGGCGGCTGCTGCGCAGCCACAGGTGCCGGTGATCCATCAGGAACTCGATGCCGTGTTCCTTGGGCGTGATGGGGTACGCCGCGGCCACCTGCACGACCCGCACGTCCCGCACCGACAGTTCGTAGCCGCCCGGCGCCCGGCGGTCCTCGCGTACGACCCCCCGCACGATGATCGCGGACTCCTGGGTCAGCCCTCCGATTGTCGCAAACACGTCCGGCGGCACGTCCGCGCGGGCCGCGACGGCCTGGACGATGCCGGTGCCGTCACGCACGAGGAGGAAGTGGATGGCGCCGCTGCTGCGGAGGTGGTAGAGCCAGCCGTCGATCTCCACCGTCTCGCCGGCGTGCGCGGCGAGACGCTCAACCGGTACCGCGGGCATGCTGTCCGGCTCCTTTCACGTCGAAGCGTCTGCGCTTTCCAGAGCGCGCCGCCGGGACCCTGCCCGTGTGTTGCGGTGCCGCGGTGCAGCGCTTAGACTTGCGCCTGTGATCCCGCCTCACGATATCGCGCTCATCTTCGACATGGACAACACCGTACTCGGCTCGCACATCGACTTCGCCGCGATCCGGCGGGCGCTCGGCGCGATACTCCGCGAGGCCGGCGCGACGGACGAATCCGACGAGCGGCTGCGCCCGCGGAGCATCTCGGAACTGGTCGCCTGCGGCGCGGCGTACGACCGGGGCCGCGGCACGGCGCTCGTCCCGGCGATGTGGGCGATCATCAGTGCGCACGAGGCCGAAGGGCTGCGGGGCGCCGCCGCGCTCGACGACGCCCCCGGCGTGCTCGCGGCGCTGCGGGCGCGCGGCTATCGCCTCGCGATTCTCACGAACAACAGCCGGACCGCCGCGCTGCGGGCGCTCGAGTCCGCCGGCCTCGCCGGCGCCGCCGACACGGTCGTGACGCGGGACGACGTCCCGGCGATGAAGCCGGCCGCGGACGGCGCGATCGAATCACTCCGCCGGCTCGGCCCCGCGGCGCGCGCGTATGTGATCGGCGACTCGTGGATCGACGGGAGCGCGGCCGCCAGGGCAGGCGCGCGGTTCATCGCGTACCGGCGCACCGCCGACGAACTGCGCCCGCACGGCCTGCGGCCGTGGCGCGTCATCCACCATCTCTCGGAATTGCTCGCGATCAACTTCGGCGACGCCACCTCGTAGCTATACGCTTACCGGCGCGCCGTGACGGCCGCGGGGCGGGTGGCGGGGCCGAGTTAGAGCGAGGCGGCGGCCGGAATGACCTCTTCCGCGATCTCCCGGACCGCGTCGAGGTCGTCCAGCATGAAGAACTGCAGGTTGAAGCGGCTGATCCCTTCGGCGGTCAACGTGCGCATCTGCCCGACGATCTCTTCCCCCGTTCCGACGAGCCATCCGGCGTCGCGGAGTTCCTTCGGCAGCGCCGCCGCGGGCGTCGCCGCGCGTGTGGTGACGTACTCCTGCACGACACGCGCGCGCCGCTCGAGCACGCTTCCGTTCTCGCCGATCAGAATGCCGCCCATCCAGGACCGGCGGATCGCCGCCGGATCGCGTCCGACCTTACGGCAGGCGGCTTCGAGCGTGTGGGTTCGCTCCCGCACGGCCGCCGGCTGCTGTGCGCCGCCGCAGTTCCATTCGTCCGCGTAGCGGGCGGCGATCTCGAGCAGTTTCGGCCCCTTGCCGCCGATGACCAGCGGGATGCGGGGCCGCTGCGCCGGCTTCGGCCATCCCGTCCCGCCGTCCAGCCGGTAGTATCGACCCTCGAACCGAGCCGGACCGTCCGCCCAGAGCGCGTGAATGACCTGAATGCCCTCGTCGAGGCGGCGCATGCGCTCGCCGACACGGGGATACGGAATGCCGAAGGCCTGGTGCTCTCCGTCGTGCCACCCGGCGCCCAGGCCCAATTCGAGCCGCCCACCCGACAACACGTCGACCGCGGCGGCCTCGCGCGCGAGCATCGACGGATGCCTGAACGTAATCGGACAGACCAGCGGGCCGAATCGAATGCGGCGCGTGGCGGCCGCGAGGTACGCCAGCGACGGCCACGTATCGAGGCCGGGCCGCGTTGTCACGCCGAAGAGAGAAAACAGGTGGTCGGAGCGCCACAGCGATTCATAACCGAGGCGGTCCGCCGCTTCGGCGAGCCGGCGCCACCGCTCCCAGGTGAGCCCTTCCTGCCCCTCGATCATCAACCCCACGTCGGCCATGGGCTACCAGAGATGCTTGAACTTTTTGGCGAACCGCTGCTCCAAGGCGTCTTTATGGAGATGATAGACGGGGCACTTGCGGATCACGCAGACCTGCAGCGCCGTGTTGCAATAAGCGTTGGCTACGCGCCAGCATTCCTGGTTGATGAAGTAGGATCGGCAGACGCCGGTGCGCGACTCCGCGGGTGCCGGGGCCAGGGTATCCACCGGCACGTCGTCGGTCCCGGACGGCCGGTTCTGCCCGGCCGTCTCGACGGGCGCGCGGGATGCCTGGCCCTGCCGTGCGCGCCGCGTCCCCCCGCTCCGCGGCGACTCACCCGACGTACCGCCGCCCGCACGGGCCGGACGCGGACGCCGCGCCTTCGCCGGGTGCGTCTTGCCGGACCGCGATGCCGGCCGCCTGGCGGAGCCCGCGGCCCCTTCGGCCGGCACCGGCGGCGGGAACACGGCGGTCTCCGTGATGAATTCAAACGGAACGGCGGGGGGCACCGTGCGCTCCGGCGCGGTCTTGCCGGCCGGTGCCGCCGTCTCCGCCGCGTTCCCGGCGGGGGAAATCGGCGAGCCGTTCAAAGGCTGGACCTCGTAGCGCATCGCCGCCGGCCTGAGATCACCCGGGGGCGGGAGGTCCGCATCGGGCAGCCGGTCATCCGCGGGCGGCAACGAGAGCGGCAGTGTCGCGCCCGCCACGGTGGTATCCTCTGCGCCACCCGGTGCCGCCTCCGCGGACGGACCGCGCGGCGCGGGCGGCCGGCGCTCGGGCTCGCGGCCTTCGAAGGCCGCGAGATCCCGCGTCGTATCCGCGATGAGTGCTCTAATTCCGCGCCGGAGCGCGTCCCGCTTTTTGTTCAAGGGCCATCACTTCCTTGGCGAGGCTCATGTACTCGGCGGCCCCGCGCGAGGAGGGCAGGTGGACGAAGACCGGCACGCCGACCATGCTCGATTCCACCAGTTTGATGTTGAAGTGGATCGCGCTCGCGAACACCTTCTCGCCGAAATAGTCGCGGATCCCATGCAGGATCTCCTTGCCGATGCTCGTGCGCGCGTCGTACATCGTCGGCACCACGCCGGCGATCTCCACCTCGTGCCCGGCTTCCTCTTTGACCGCCTTGAGCGTCCGCAGCAGCTGCCGCATGCCGAGCAGCGCGTAATAGTGCGTCTGGATCGGGATGATGACTTCGTTGCATGCCACGAGGGCGTTGAGCGTCAGCAGGCCGAGGCTGGGCGGCGTGTCGACGATGATGTATTCGTACCGCTCGCGCAGCGGCGCGATTTTCTTGCGAAGCGCGTTTTCGCGGCCGATGCGCGACGACAGTTCCAGTTCGGCCGCGGCAAGGTCGATCGAGGAGGGCGCGAGGTCGAGGTTCGGGACGTTCGAGGGTGCGACGATGCTGGCGAGCTCGGCGCCCTGGCCGTCGCCCGGCACATCTTCCACTAAGATGTTGTACATCGTGCGGGTGAGCGCCGCGGGATCGGTGCCAAGACTGACCGTGGCGTTAGCCTGCGGGTCCAGGTCGATCAGGAGCACCCGGCGCTTGCTGACAGCGAGGCAGGCCGCGAGGTTAACCGCGGTGGTGGTCTTACCGCATCCGCCCTTTTGATTGACGAGGGCGATCACGCGGGCCGTGGTCGTCCGTTCTACCCCCAGGTCCCCGTCCTCCGTGCCGATGGTCGCACGCCTGTTCGCCGCGGGTCACCGATCTCCTCTGCCGGGAGCGGGTTCGGTTCCGCCTCCCTCGCCGGCGAGGCGGTCGATGAGCGCAAGCGCCTCCTCCCTGGTACGGATGCGGCCCTCCAGGCGGGCGTCCTCGACCGCCTCGAGGATCGCACCCACGCGGGGGCCCGGCGGCACGCCGCGCGCCAGCACGTCGTGGCCCGTGGCCAGGGGCGCCGGGGCGGGCGGCGACTCGGCGATCCGCGCGGCCTCGGCGCGCGCCCAGTCATAGAGCATCAGGTCACCGTGGCTGGCCGCGCAGTCCGCCCGGTGCAGCTCCAGCAGGTCGGGGAACATCTCGTCCGCGAAGAGCCGCCGGCGCTTCGCCTCTCGCATCTGCGGCAGGTCTTTGAACACCATGTGGCGGCCGACGAGCGCCGTGGCGCGGTCGATGTCGCGGCGGGGAAACCGCAGGCGCGCCATCACGGCCTCCGCGATCTGCACCCCGCGCTCATCGTGGCGGCTGAACCGGATGCGGTCGGGGGCGTATTCCAACGTGCCCGGCTTTCCGGCGTCGTGGAGGAGCGCGGCCATCGCGAGCGCCGGCGACGGCGCGCGCAGCGCGGCCACCGCGAGACGGGTGTGCTCGAAGACGTCGCCTTCGGGATGAAACTCCGCGGGCTGCGGCACGCCGATCTCCGCGGCGATCTCCGGCAGCACCGCCGCGAGCAGCCCGGTGTCGCGCAGCAGCGAAAGCGCCCGGCCGGGGTCCGGCCCGGTCAGCATGCGGACCAGTTCGTCGCGCACACGCTCGGCGCTCACCGCGCCGATATCGCCGGCATGGCGCCGCACCGCCTCGAACGTGCCGGCCTCGATCGCGAAGTCCAACTCCGCCGCGAGACGCAGCGCGCGCAGCATCCGCAGCCGGTCCTCCTCGAACCGCCGGGCCGGGTCGCCGATGGCGCGGACCACGCGGGCGGTGAGATCGGCCCGCCCCCCGACGAAATCGAGGACGGCGTCCGCCGCCGGGTCCAAGAAGAGTCCGTTGATCGTGAAATCGCGGCGCTGGGCGTCCTCCCGGGGCCCGGCAAACTCGACGGAGGACGGGTGGCGGCCGTCAAGATACGGGCCTTCGGTGCGGAACGTCGCGACCTCGTACTCGCCGTCGTCGGTGACGACGCGGACCACGCCGAACGCGGCACCCACCTCGACCGTCCTCGGAAACAAGGCGGTCACCTGCGCGGGAAGGGCGGCCGTGGCCACGTCGTAGTCCGCCGCGGGACGGCCGAGCAGGCGGTCGCGGACGCACCCGCCGGCGAGATAAGACTCAAAGCCCGCGTCGCGCAGGCGCGCCACGACCGCGGCGGCCGACACAAAGGTGGCCACCGCCCGTTATCCGGCCGGGATCACGTGTCTTCGGGTGCGGGACGCCGGTCGCTCACCAGCGCGCGAAGGCGCGCGAGCGCCTCGCGGAGGATGCGCGACACGTGCATTTGCGAGATGCCGAGCCGCCGCGCGATTTCGGCCTGCGAAAGGTCGTCGAAAAAGCGCATGCGGATGATCTGCTGGGCCCGCTCCGGCATCCGGGCGAGCGCCCAATCGAGGGTGGCGCGGTCTTCGAGCCGCTCGAGCGCCTCGTCCTCGTCGCCGACCGATTCCAGCAGCGAGACGCTGTGCTCCTCGTCGCCGTCGCTCGTCTCCGCGTCGAGGGACACGAGGCTGTAGGCGCGGCCCACCTCGAGCGCGGAGATCACATCTTCGAAGTCGACGCCGGTGAACTGCGCGATCTCGGGGATCGTGGGCGAGCGGCCGAGGCGCTGCGACAGTTCCTCGATCGCGCGCATGAGCGTATAGTTGAGTTCGCGCAGCCGCCGGGGCACCCGGATCGCCCAGAGTTTGTCGCGAAAATGCCGCTTGATCTCGCCGACGATGGTCGGCGTCGCGTAGGTCGTAAACTCGATGCCGCGGTCGGGATCGTAGCGGTCGATGGCCTTCAACAGGCCGATCTGGGCGACCTGGATGATGTCCTCGAGGGGCTCGCCGCGGTCGGCGAACTTGCGGGCGAGGTAGACGGCAAGGCTCTCATGGGCCAGCGTCAGTTCTTCGCGGACGTTCGCGCCGCGGGTCTCCTGAAATTTTTGGAAGAGGGCCCGGACTTCTTCTTTGTCCAGGAGCCGACGGCCCCGCCGGCGCGTCGCCATGGAGCGCTAGTCCTGGCGCCGCTTGAGGAGCCGAAGCTCGGTCACGCCGGATGCGGCATCGTGTCGCGCTTCGACTTCGTCGACCAGGCATTGCATGAGGAACATCCCGAGACGGCTTTCGTCGATCGGCGCATCGCCCGTCGCGGGCCCCGTGCCGTCCGCCGCCCAGGCCGGCGCCGGCGCGCGCGCCGACACGAGGACCTCGATGGAACCCGGGGACAGCACGAAGGCCGTCGTCAGCGGTTGCGTCGCGTCCGGCCGCGCCACGATCAGCGCCGTGCACGCTTCCCCGACCGCGATCTTGAGATCCTCGATCTCGTCGTATGTAAAGCCCTGCCGCGCGGCCACCGTCGCCGCGGTCAGGCGGGCCACACTCACGAATTCCGGCCGGACCGGAATCGAGATCTCGACGCGCTCGTCGCCGTTCCGCACCGGCCGGTTCGGCACCACGTCAATTCTCCGGTTCGCCAAAGTGGGTGGGCTCCTCCAGCGTGGTGTCGGGGGCGCTGCGTCCTTCTTCATAGGCGCGGCGGACCCGGTCGCTCCGCGCCTCGAAGGCCGACCGGCCCCGCGCGATCGCGTCGCCGGCCGCGTCCATTGCCCGGTTCACAAAATCGCTGGTGCGCATCCGGTCCGCCACGTCGCCGGCGGCGCGACGCGCCTGGCCCGCGACGTCGTCGGCCTTGACCCGCGCCCGCTCGCGGAGGCGCTCGCCCTCGCGCCGGAGGCGCTCACGCGTCTCCGTGCCGGGCTGCGGGGCAAAGAGCAGACCGAGAGCTACGCCGAACATTGCGCCAACAACGAGTCCCGCGGTGAAATCACGGCGTTCAGTCATGAAGACCCCCCCTCCTCTCGCGTCGAGGCCATATCCACTGTATACCCTCCCTTAGCGCCGCGAGTAACCCCACGGCGTTTGTGACCGTCGGGGCGATGGTACCGGCCGCCATCTGCCGCATGATCGCGCCGGCGCCCTCGAGGCTCCGGGCCGCGGCCGTGGTCAACCGGTCCATGCGCGCTATCGTATCGAGCACACCGTCCATCGCCGCGAGCGTCCGATCCGCCCGGGCGGTGACGGCCCGCGCTTCGATCACCAGCGCCGGCAGCGTGCGCTCGAGTTCCGCGAGCACGTTCTCCGCGCGCGCCGCGGTGCGGCGGAACTGGACGAGCGCCGGAACGCCGGCGCCCGCCGCCACAACGCAGGCGGCCGCAATGACGGCGAGGCTGATCTCAGTGACCATCGCCGTTCTCGCCCGTGCGGGCCGCCGGCGCCTGGTCGATCACGGCGCCGCCGATTACCACGTCGCCGTCGTAGAACGCGATGGCTTGGCCCGGCGCGGCCGCCCGGACCGGCTCCGCGAACCGGACCCGCACCCGCCCGCCGTCCTGCGGCGTCAGCGTTGCCGGAACGTCGGCGCCGCCGTGACGGATGCGCGCCGTCACGCGACGCTCCTCCCGCAGCTCATCGATCGCGATCCAATTGGCGTCCGCGGCGGTGAGCTCCTGGCAGCACAGCGCGTCCGGGCCGCCGATCTGAACGGCATTGCGCGGCGCGTCGATCGCGACCACGTACCGCGCGCGGCCGGCACCGCCGGCGCCGAGGCCGCGCCGCTGGCCGACGGTGTACCGTGCGAGGCCGCGGTGCTCGCCCACCTGCCGGCCGGCGCCGTCGTAGATGGGGCCCGGGCGCGCCGCGTGCGGCGCGTAGCGCGCCACCACGGCGCTGTGGTCGCCGTGCGGCACGAAACAGATCTCCTGGCTGTCCGGCTTGTCGGCCACGCGAAGCTCGAGCCGGCGAGCGATCGCGCGGATCTCCGGCTTCGTGTGCGCGCCGACCGGAAACAGCGTCCGTGCTAGCTGCTCCGGACGCACCCCGGCGAGCACGTACGACTGGTCCTTGCGGCGGTCGGCCGCGCGCAGGAGACGCACCGCGCCGTCCGCGCCGTGCTCGATGCGCGCGTAGTGGCCGGTCGCCAGATAGTCCATGCCGAGGGCCCGGACGCGGCCCAGCAGAAGGGCGAATTTGATGGCGCGGTTGCAGGCGATGCAGGGGTTGGGCGTGCGCCCCCGCGCGTATTCATCGGCGAAGTTCTGGATCACGGCGCGCTCGAACGCGTCGCGGAGGTTCAGCACGTAGTGCGGGATGCTGAGCGTGCGCGCCACGGCGCGCGCGTCGTCGACCGCGCCGAGCCCACAGCATCCGGGACCGTCGTCCGCGGGCGGCACCCAGTCCGGCCACAGGTTCATGGTGAACCCCGCGACCTGATGGCCGCGCTCGACGAGCAGCGCCGCCGCCACCGCGCTGTCGACGCCGCCGCTCATCGCCACCGCCACCCGGACCATGCCGACGCTACTCCCCCCCGTACCGCTTCAGGCCGGCCCACCAAGTCCGGAGGCGGCCCCGGATCGCCCGCTCCGCCCCGGCCTCGGTCGGCTCGTAGTAGATGCGGTCTTTGATGTTGTCGGGCGCGTACTGCTGCGGGACGAAGGCGCCGGGGTGATCGTGGGGATACTCGTACCCTTCGCCGTGGCCGAGCCGCCGCGCCCCCGACGCCGCGGCGCTGCGCAGCGCCTTCGGGACCGGCCGCGCTTCCTCGCGCTCGACGTCCTGCGCGGCGGCGGAGATGGCGCGGATCACCGCGTTGCTCTTGGGCGCCGTCGCGATGTAGATCGCGGCCTCCGTCATCGGGATGCGCGCCTCCGGCAGCCCGACCAGCTCCACGGCCTGCGCCGCCGCGACCGCCACGACGAGCGCCTGCGGATCCGCGAGGCCGACGTCCTCCGCCGCGTGCACGATCATGCGGCGCGCGATGAACCGCGGATCCTCGCCGCCCGCGAGCATCCGGGCCAGCCAGTAGACCGCCGCGTCGGGATCGCCGCCGCGGAGGCTCTTGATGAAGGCGGAGATGACGTCGTAGTGCTGGTCGCCGGCGCGATCGTAGGGCACCAGGCGGCGCTGCACGGCCTCTTCGGCCTCCGCCGCCGTGACGCGCCGCATGCCCGAGGGGTCCGGGGCGGCCGCCATCGCCGCCAGCTCCAGCATGTTGAGGGCCGCGCGCGCGTCGCCGTTCGCGGCGCGGGCGAGGTGCGCGATCGCGTCGGCCGACGCCTCGACGCGCCGCGGCGCGAGCCCGCGCGGGTCCGCGAGCGCGCGGCGGAGGATCGTCTCGAGATCCGGGAGCGAGAGCGGCTCGAGCGCGAACACACGGGACCGGGAGACCAGCGTCGGCGTCACATCGACGAACGGATTACCCGTGGTCGCGCCGATCAAGATGACGGTCCCGTCCTCCACGTGGGGAAGCAGCACGTCCTGCTGGGCTTTGTTGAACCGGTGGATCTCGTCGACGAACAGGATCGTGCGGGTATTGTGCAGGACCCGGCGCTCGCGCGCTTCCTCCACGAGACGCCGGATGTCCGCGACGCCCGCCGCGACCGCGTTCACCGGCTCGAAATGCGCCCGCGTGGCGGCGACGACGACGCGCGCCAGCGACGTCTTCCCGGTTCCCGGCGGCCCGTAGAGGATCGCCGACGTCAGGGTATCGGTCTCGATGGCACGGCGCAGCAGCCGGCCCGGCCCGAGGAGGTGCGGCTGCCCGACGATCTCCTCAAGTGTCCGGGGCCGCATCCGTGCCGCGAGGGGGGCGTCGCGCGCGATGTCCTCGCGCCGGCTCTGCTCGAACAGCTCCATACGGACATCATGCGGCCGACGTGCAAATGTGTCAAGAAAACCGGCGCGGCGCGCGGCCGCTCTTACGGGTAGACGCCCCGTTCGTCCAGCGCCGCGGCGACCCGCCCGACCGCGACCAGCAGCGCCGCGGTGCGCAGCGACACGTGCTCGGAGGCCGCCACCGCGGCCACCCGCGCCACGCCCTCCACGAGGATGCGTTCCAGGTGCGCGTTGATCTCCGCCTCGCTCCAGAAATACGCCTGCAGATCCTGCACCCACTCGAAGTAGGAGACGATCACCCCGCCGGCGTTGGCCAGGATGTCCGGCACGACAAGGATGTCGCGGCCCTCCAAAATCGCGTCGGCGTCGGGCGTCGTTGGTCCGTTGGCGCCCTCGACGATGATCCGCGCGTTGATGCGCGGGGCGTTGCGGGCGGTGATCTGGCCTTCGATCGCGGCGGGGACGAGAAAGTCGCAGGGCAGTTCAAGCAGTTCCGCGTTCGTCACCGCCTCGCCGCCCGGGAACCCGTCGACGCGGCGCGTGGCGCCGACGTGGCGGCGGAGCGCCTCGAGGTCCAGTCCGCCGGGATTGTACACGCCGCCCCAGGCGTCGCTGATGCCGACGACGCGGCACCCTTCCGCGGCCATCAGCGCCGCGGCCGTGCCGCCCACGTTGCCGAACCCCTGCACGACGACGCGGCCGCCGGCGAACGGCACGCCGTGCATCTTCGCGGCCTCGCGCGCCGCGATCATGACCCCGCGGCCGGTCGCATCCTGGCGGCCGGCGGACCCGCCGATGGCAATCGGCTTGCCGGTCACGACCGACGGCACCGAGTACCCGGCGTGCATGCTGTAGGTATCCATGAACCAGGCCATCACCTGGCTGTTCGTCCCGACGTCGGGGGCGGGAATGTCGACGTGCTCGCCGATCATCGGCCGGAGTTCGGTCGCGAACCGGCGCGTGAGCCGCTCAAGCTCCGAGGCGGACAGCGCGAGCGGATCGCACGCGACGCCGCCTTTCGCGCCGCCGTACGGCAGGTGCGCGAGCGCGCACTTCCAGGTCATCCACATCGCGAGGGCGCGCACTTCATTGATCTCGACCTGTGGACTGAACCGGAGGCCGCCTTTCGTGGGACCGAGCGCCGTGCTGTGGAGTACCCGGTAGCCGGCGAAGACGCTGATACCGCCGTCATCCATGCGCACCGGAAAGTGCACCGCGAATTCACGCTCCGGATGCGCGAGCACGTCGCGATGGGCGGGCGGAAGGCACAGGCGATCCGCCGCGACGGCGAACTGGCGCAGCGCCATCGTCCACGGATTTTCGTGGCCGGGCGCGGGCGGGGCCTCGGCGGCGCTCTTGGTCGGATGAGGAGACCGGCTGTTCATCAATCGGCGAGGGACAATCCGGTAAACACGCGCGTGGCTCCTGCGATACCGCCGGCCGCGGTCCCCGAACCTGTTCTCAACAGGTGGGTGCCCTCCCGAGCGGATCCGGCTAGCCCCCCGAGCCGAGTGGTCGGGGCCATGTCGTCACCGTCCGGAGGCGGGCTCCCTACGTCTTACTGTTGGTCGGGACCACTATGCCTAGCGCGCACCACAGGAGCCAATTCGATGATAGCATCGCGTGACGCGACGCTGTCAAGAGCCTATTCCGGTGTAGCCGGATCTATCTGAACCTGTGCCGAGACGCCGCGCCGGGCTACCGGCGGACCTCGATGTGCGCCTCTGCGAGCGCGGCCGGATCGACCTCGGACGGCGCGCCCGTCATCAGATCGGTGGCGCTCTGCGTCTTTGGGAAAGCGATGACCTCGCGAATCGACTCCTCGCCGGCGAGCACCATCACGAAGCGGTCGAACCCGAACGCGATGCCGCCGTGCGGCGGCGCTCCGTACCGGAACGCGTCGAGGAGAAAGCCGAACCGCTCCCGCGCCGCCTCCGGCGTGATGCCGAGCAGCGCGAAGAGGCGTTCCTGCAGGTCTCGTCGGTGGATCCGGATGCTGCCGCCGCCGAGTTCCACCCCGTTCAAGACGAGATCGTAGGCCTTCGCCCGCACTCGCAGCGGCTCTGCGTCCAAAAGGGATACGTCGTCGTCGAGCGGCGCCGTGAACGGGTGGTGCACGGCCGCGAGCCCGCCGTCGGACGACCGTTCGAGCAGCGGAAAGTCGACGACCCACGTGAACACAAAACCGCCGTGAACCAGTTCGAGCCGCCGCGCCAGCTCGAGCCGGACGCGTCCCATGGCCGGAGCGACCGTGTCTTCGGGGCCCGCGGCGAGAAGAAGCAGATCGCCGTCCGCGGCCCCGCTGCGGGCACGCAGCGCCGCCGCCGCCGCCGGCGAGAGGTGCCGGGCGAGCGGTCCGCGGACGCCGGCCGGATCGAGGTGCACCGGTACGAGGCCCCCGGCGCCGGCCGCTCGCGCGATGTCTTCCAGTTCGCCGACCTCGCGTCGGCTGTACCCCGCGGCGCCGGGCGCCGCGAGTGCCCGCACGACGCCCCCCGACGCCACCGCCCGGCTGAACACGCGGAAGGGGCTGTCCGCGAAGAGGTCACCGCAGTCCGCGATCTCGAGGGCGAACCGCAGGTCCGGCTTGTCGCTGCCGTAGCGGCGCATCGCGTCCGCGTACGTGAGCCGCGGGATCGGCCGCGGGACCTCGATGCCGAGCGCCTCTCGCACGGCATAGGCGACCATCGACTCCGCCATTGCCAGCACGTCGTCCGGGCCGACGAAGGACATCTCGATGTCGATCTGCGTGAATTCGGGGGCCCGGTCGGCGCGCAGATCCTCGTCGCGGAAGCAGCGCACGATCTGAAAGTAGCGCTCCGTCCCCGCGACCATCAGCAGTTGCTTGAAGAGTTGCGGCGACTGCGGCAGGACGTAGAACTTGCCGGGGTGCACTCGGCTCGGCACGAGGAAGTCGCGCGCGCCCTCCGGCGTGCTCTTGATGAGCATCGGCGTTTCGACTTCGAGAAAACCGGCGTCACTCAGGTAGTCCCGCACGGCCTTCGCAAGGCGGTGGCGCAGGGTCAGGTTGGCCTGCATCTTGGACCGGCGGAGGTCGAGGTAACGGTATTTGAGGCGCACGGTCTCGTCGACCGCCACGTCGGAGTCGATGGGAAACGGCGGCGTCTCAGACGGGTTCAGCACGCGCAGCGCCCGGGCGCGGACCTCGACCGCGCCTGTTGCGACGCGGCGATTCTCGGTCCCGGCCGGACGCGCCGCGACCGCGCCGCGCACCGCCACGACATACTCCGCGCGCACAGCGGCGGCCACGGACGCGGCCTCCGCCGCCTCCTGCGGATTGCACACGATCTGCGTCACACCGGTGCGGTCCCGCAGATCGAGGAAAATGAGCCCGCCCAGGTCCCGCCGGCTCTGCACCCACCCCATGAGAACGACGTCGTGCCCGATATCGGCGGCGCGCAGGCTGCCGTTCGTGTGGGTGCGGCGCCAGTCGCCGAGTTCGCTGCTCCTCCCCTCGGTCCGCGGCTCGCGCTCGCCCGTCATCGCGCGGCCCCCGCCGCGTGCGAACGGATCTTCGCGGCGACCTCGTCGACCACGCGCGCAAGCGGCACTTCCTCCTGCGCGCCGCCCGCCATCTCGCGCAGGATCGCGACGCCGCGGGCCACCTCGTCCTCGCCGAGCAGGAGCACCCACGCGGCGCCGGCCCGATCCGCCTGCCGCATCTGATTGCGCAGTGCGCGGCCCATCACATCCGCCATCACCGTGAGCCCGCCCGCGCGCAGGCGGTCCGCGACCGCGAGCGCGTGGGCCGACCCGGTGCCGGCGGTGGCGACGAAGAGGTCGACCCGGCCGTCCGCGGGCGCCGCGGCCCCCGCGTCTGCCATCACCAGCAACAGCCGTTCGATGCCCATGCCGAATCCGACGCCCGGCGTCGGCGGGCCGCCCATTTGCTCGGCGAGCCCGTCGTAGCGGCCGCCGCCGAACACGACGTTCTGCGCGCCGAGGACGCCCGAGACCGCTTCAAAGGCGGTGCGGATGTAATAGTTGAGCCCGCGGACGATGAGCGGATCCACGGTGTACGCGATTCCCATCGCGTCAAGGTGCGCTCGCGCGCCGTCGAAATGCGCGCGGCACGGCCCGCACAAGTGATCCAGGATGCGCGGCGCGTTCGCCGCCAGCGCCCGGTCGTGCTCGCGCTTGCAGTCGAGCAGGCGCATCGGCGCGGTCTCGAACCTGCGGCGGCAGTCCTCGCACAGTTCGGCGAGGTGCGGCGCGTAAAAGGCGCGCAGCATGTCTTCGTAGCCCGGCCGGCACACACCGTCGCCGACGCTGGACAAGCGCACATCGAGGCCGCGCAGACCGGCGGCCTCTGCGACCCGCACGGCGAGGCTCAGCACCTCGGCGTCCGCGGCCGGTTCGGGGCTGCCGATCACCTCCGCGCCGAACTGCGTGTGCTGCCGGTAGCGGCCGGCCTGCGGACGGTCGTAGCGAAAGATCGGGCAGATGTAGTACACGCGGACCGGCGGAGACGCCGTGAGATTGTGTTCCAGCACCGCGCGCATGACGGGCGCCGTTCCCTCGGCGCGGAGCGTCACGCTGCGGCCCCCGCGGTCCGTGAAGGTATACATCTCCTTATCCACGATGTCCGTCCCGGCGCCCACACCGCGCTGAAACACCTCGGTGTGCTCGAGGATCGGCGTGCGGATCTCCCGATATCCGTAGCGGCCGGCGACCCCGCGCATCAGACCCTCCACCCACTGCCACCGGACCGTCTCATCCGGCAGGACGTCCTGCATACCGCGGGGCGCTCTAAGCTCCATGCGACGCTCCGACTCGCCGGGACCTGCGCGCGGACCGCTCCGTCCGGCCGACGCGACCGCGACGCGCCTCGTCCGCCTGCCGCGGGATCGGGCCGCCCGTGGTGCGGGCCATCCATGCCGATCCGACGCCCCCCCCGATGGCCACCGCAGCAAAGAACCCGTTCGCCTCGGGGCGATCGAGGACGTAACTGAGGGCCACCATAGTGTGGCGCGCGCCGATCCAGCCCGCCGCCGCCGCGACCGCCGCGATCGGCACGGCCGCCCGGCGAACGTAGGGCAGCCGCAGCAGGCGGCCCGCCACCAGCAGCCAGCCGGCGACAATCGCACCGGCGAAGCCGATGATGAGCGCCTCGCTCGCCGTCCGTCCGAGCCACGCCTGGGCCGCGTGCGGAAGTTGCCGGACCCCCACCAGGAGCGCCGCCCCGAACACCGCGAGTGCGACGAGGGACCCGGCTAGCGCGCCCGCGGCGGCCGTCCATGCGGGGCGGCGGCGGTCCCCCAGCATCGCAACGGCGAAACCCTGCACCACGATCGGCGCGAGCAGCAGCGCCGGAATCAATCCCCAGGTGACCGCGTCCCGGGAGCCGCGCGGGAACGCGTCCAGGATCGCGCGCAGGACACCTACGCGCGCCGCGGCGGCCAGCGCCCACACCGCCGTTCCGCCGACGGCCACCCCCGCGCCGAAGAGTTCCCACCTCGCCGGTGTGCCGTTCATCGTGACGCGCCCGGCGGCCCGCTCCGGACGGGACGTTCCGTCTCCAGCATGACCGTCACCGGGCCATCGTTGTGAATCTCCACGATCATGTGCGTGCGAAACCGCCCCGGCACGACCGGCACGCCGGACGCGGCGAGCGTCTCGTTGAACAGCCGGTAGAGCGGCTCCGCTTGTTCCGGCGGCGCCGCCTCGACGAAACTGGGACGCCGGCCGCCCGCCGTGTCGGCGTACAGGGTGAACTGCGGAATGCTCAACACCTCACCGCCCACATCGGTCACCGAGCGGTTGAGCCGCCCGGCCGCGTCGCCGAACACCCGCAGCGTCGCGACGCGCCCGGCAAGCGACCGCGCGTCGGCGGGCGTATCCGTTCGGCTCACGCCGAGGAGAACGGCAAAGCCGCGGCCGATCTGCCCCGCGGGGGTGCCGGGCGGACCGCCGGCCGCCTCGTCGTCCTCGACGACGTAGACGGCGGCCCGCCGCACCCGCTGTACCAGGGCCCGCAACGTGCGAGACCTACGCGAGATGCCGGCGCAGCGCGGCGACCGTGCGCTCGAAGTCCTCGGCCGTATTATAGAAGTACGGAGACAGACGAATCACGCCCGGCCGGGCGTCGACGATGACGCCGTGCTCCCGCAGCCCGGCGACGGCAGCGGCGGGGTCGGCGACCGGAACCGTGAGAATACCCGCGAGGTCTTGGACCCGGCCCCGCATCCGCGGACGAAGCGCCCGGATCTCGGCCAGCCCCGCCGCCAAGTCCGTCAGCAGCTCGATCTGGCGGGCGCGGAGACGAGCGGGACCGATTTCGTGTACGTACTCGAGGCCGGCCCGGGCCGCGTAGATCGCCGCGACGGACGGCGTCCCGCCTTGGAATCGCCGCGCGTCGTCCGCGTACTCGAAATGCCGGGTGTCGAACGCAAACTGGCGGCCGTGCGCGAACCAGCCGACGGCGGACGGGGCGAGCGCCGCATGGAGCTCGCGCCGGACGTACAGGTACGCGATCCCCGGTCCGCCGAGCAGCCACTTGAGCCCGCCGGCGACGAGGAAATCGACGCCGAGGGTCCGCACGTCCACCGGCACCTGTCCGACCGACTGGTACGCGTCGACGAGCAGCAGCGCGCCGCGGGCGTGCGTGAGCCGCGCGAGCGCCGTCACGTCCTGGATCTCGCCGCTTTGGAAGTAGACGTGCGACGCGACGACGAGCTGCGTCCGTTCATCGATGAGGCGCTCAAACGTCTCGACGGGAACGCCGAGCCCGTCGGGGCTCGGGGCATAGACGACCTCGATGCCGCGCCGCGCCAGCCACTGGTACGGCACGGTGGGGAAGTCGATGTCCGACACGATGACGCGGGGCCGCGCCGCGTAGTCGAAGCACCCGGCCACCGCGGTCAGCGCCCCGGTGATCGACGGCGCGAGGGCGACCTCGCTACGGTCGGCGCCGATGACGGCGGCGAATGATCCGCGCAGCGCGTCGAGCTCCTCCCACCAGGGCCCGTACCAGGCGGACGCGCCCCACGCGTCCCACAAGTCCAGGAACCGGCCGACCGCGGCGCGCACCCGCGCCCCCAACGCCCCGAGCGAGCAGGTGTTGAGGTACGTGACGCGCTCGAAGATTGGAAACTCCGCGCGGTAGGCCGCCCAGGAGAGGGCCGGCCCCGGCGGCCGAAGGTCCGCCGGGGCCGGCCGTAGGTCCTCGTCAGGGGACGTCCGCGACAGTCCCTCCGGCGCGCCGCTCATGCCTCCCGCTCGCCGTCCGCGTGAGCGGTCGCGACTTTACCCGCCGCGACGGCACCCCCGCGGGGACGAACCGCGGCAAGGCGACGCCGCACCTCGGCAAACGTCTCATCACGTTTCGGAAACGCGAAGCGCACGTACCGCCGGCCCGACGCCGGCTCGTGGAAGAACGAGAAGCCGGGCACCGGCGCCACGCCAACCTGCTCGATCAGGTACTTCGTGAACGCTTCGTCGCCCTCGAAGCCGAACGCGGAGATGTCGCACATGATGTAGTAGGCGCCGCCGGGGACAAGACACTCGAATCCGGCCTCCCGCAGGATCTCGAGCAGCGTGTCGCGCTTGCGTTGATACATCGCCGCGAGGTCCGCGTAGTACGGGCGCGGGAACCGCAGCGCCGTCACGGCCGCCTCCTGCAGCGGCGCGGCCGCGCCCACGGTGAGGAAGTCGTGGACTTTGCGGATGCCGTCCGCGAGTTGGGGCGGCGCGATCGTCCACCCCACCCGCCACCCCGTGACGCTGTAGCTCTTCGAAATGCTGTTCACGATCACGGTGCGCTCGGCCATGCCCGGCAGCGCGGCCAGGCTGACGTGCCGGTGGCCGTCGTAGATGATGTGCTCGTACACTTCGTCCGTGAACGCGAGCAGGTCGTGGCGCTGGCACAGGGCGGCGATGCCCTCCAGTTCCTCGCGCGTGAAGACCTTGCCGGTGGGATTGTGCGGCGTGTTGAGGATGATCGCCTTGGTGTACGGCGTGATCGCCGCCTTGACGCGGTCCAGGTCGATCGGAAACCCTGGCTCCAGGCGGATCGGCACGAACTTCGGCACCGCCCCGGAGAGTTTCGCGTCCGGCCCGTAGTTCTCGTAGAACGGCTCGAAGACCACCACCTCGTCGCCGGGGTTGATGGTGGCGAGCATCGTCGCCATCATGGCCTCGGTGGCCCCGCACGTCACGGTGATGTGCCGGTCGGGGTCCACTTCCAGGCCGTTGAACCAGCGCACCTTTTCGGCGATCGCCTGGCGGAGGCGCGGGGCGCCCCACGTCACCGCGTACTGGTTGTGGCCGTCCGCGAGCGCCTGCGACGCGGCCGCCAGGAGGTCCGGCGGCGCCGGAAAATCCGGGAAGCCCTGCGCCAGGTTGATCGCGCCGTGCTCCATCGCGAGCCGCGTCATCTCGCGGATCACGGACTCGGTGAAGACGCCGACGCGTGCGGCGGTCAGAATCATCTCAGTCCTCCCTGCCGGAAGATGTCCCAGGCCGTGGCGATCCGGTCAGCGTTCCACGCCGGGCGCCGGTCCCCTCCACCTCAATGCGGGACGACCCGCTCGACGCTCAGCACCTCTTTGACCTGCCCGATCCGCTGCATCACCGCGGTCAGCTGGCTGACGTTGCGGATGTCCATGACGATGCTGGTGAGGGCGATTTTGTCCTTGCGCACGCGCGAGTTGATCGACACAACGTTCGTCTTGTGCTCCGCGATCGCGGTGAGGATGTCCTTGAGGAGGCCCACGCGGTCCGTGGCCTCCACTTCGATCGCCACATGGTAGGTGCCGCCGGACGTCGGCTCCCATTCCACGTCGAGAATGCGCTCGGGATGCGCGCGCAGAAACGGCAGGTTCGGGCAGTCCGCGCGGTGGATCGTGACGCCGCGGCCCTGCGTCGTGTAGCCGAGGACGCGGTCGCCCGGCAGCGGGCTGCAGCAGCGGGCGAACCGCATCAGCACGTTTTCCACGCCGCGGACGCGGACGCCGGTCGCGGCCCCCGCGGGGGGCGGGGTCGCGGCGGACGGCGGCGGGGCTTCCGGCTCCTCTTCGGCCGGCACGCCCCGCAGCGCCTGGACCACCTGCAGGAGGGAGACGTCGCCGTTGCCCACCGCGGCGAGGAGTTCCTGATCGTCGGGCAGACCGAAACGGCCCGCCACGCCCCGCAGCGAGTCCGGCTTCGCGAGCGTGAGACCGCCGCCGCCGCGCCGCAGTTCCTTCTCGAGGAGCTCCCGTCCGCGCACGATGTTCTCCTCGCGGCGCTCGCGCTTGAACCACTGCCGGATCTTCGTGCGCGCGTTGGAGGTCTGCACAAACGCGAGCCAGTCCCGGCTCGGCCCCGCGGCGTTCTTGCTCGTGACGACTTCCACGATGTCGCCGGACTGGAGACGCTGGCTCAGGGGCACGAGCCGGCCGTTCACCTTGGCGCCCGTCGTCCGGTAGCCGATGTCCGTGTGGATCCGGAAGGCAAAGTCCACCGACGTCGCGCCGGCCGGCAGATCGATGACATCGCCCATCGGCGTGAAGACGAAGACCTCGTTTTGGAAGAGGTCGATCTTCACGGAGTGCATGAACTCGCGGGCGTCCTGCATCTCCTGGTGCCATTCGAGCAGCTGGCGCAGCCAGGACAGCTTTTGCGCGAACGCGCCCTCCGCGCGCCCGCCGCCTTCCTTGTACCGCCAGTGCGCGGCGATCCCGTGCTCGGCGTCCCGGTGCATGTGCGGGGTGCGGATCTGAATCTCGAGCGGCTGGCCCTCGCAGATCACCGCCGTGTGCAGCGACTGGTAGCCGCTCGTCTTCGGGTTGGCGATGTAATCGTCGACCTCGCCCGGAATCGGCTTCCACAGCGAGTGCACGATCCCGAGCGTCTCATAGCACTCCCGCACGTCGTTCACGACCACGCGCACGCCGATGCGGTCGTAGATGCGGCCGACGCCCTGGCCTTGGTACTTCGGGCGCTGCATCTTCTGGTAGATGCTGTAGACGTGCTTCGGGCGGGCGCTCAGGCTCGCGCGGTCCACCCGGATGCCGGCGCGGGTCAACTCCTGGTACAGCGTGTCGAGGACGCGGCTCAGCAGCGCTTCCTGCGCCTGGCTCGTCCGGTCGATATCGCCGCTGATCGAGGCATACGCCTCCGGCTCGAGCACACGGAACGACAGGTCCTCCAGTTCGCGGCGGATCGTGCCGATGCCGAGCCGTTCCGTGAGGGGCGCGTAGATGTCGAGCGTCTCGCGGGCGGTGCGCTTCTGCTTCCACTCCGGGAGGTGCTCGAGGGTGCGCATGTTGTGGACCCGGTCGGCCAGCTTGATCAGGATGATGCGGATGTCGCTCGCCATCGCCAGAAACATCTTGCGGAGGTTCTCGGCCTGGCGCTCTTCGCGGCTCTTCCACTCGATCCGGCCGAGCTTGGTGACGCCGTCGACGAGGCTCGCGATCTCCGGCCCGAAGGCCGCGCGGATGTCGTCGATGGAGTGCTCGGTGTCCTCGGGGACGTCGTGCAGGAGCGCGGCCGCGATCGTCGCCGCGTCGAGCCGGAGCCCGACCAGGATTGACGCGACGGCGACACTGTGGCTCACGTAGGGCTCGCCGGACGCGCGCGTCTGCCCGGCGTGCGCGTCCCGCGCGTAGTCGTAGGCGCGCGCGATGAGGTCCTGATCCGCGCGCGACCGGAAGGCCTCGCGCACGCGGCGCATCAGTTCCGCGGCGTCGGCCGGCTGCGGCCCTTCGCGCGTCTGCGGTCCCGACTTCGCCGGCAGGCCGGTCATAGACTCTGCTCCACTTCCGCCGGAGTTGCCGCCAGCATCCACGTGGCGGCCGCTTCGAACTCCGCGCGGACGCGGCGCCCCTCGCGGTGGCGGAGCGAGGCCCCGAGGTCGCGCCGCCCCGCCGCGGGGGACAGCTGTATGTGCGACGCTGGCCGAAGGTCCCGCCGACCGAAGGTCCCCGCAGAGGGCGATGCGCCCGGCACGGTTTCGCGCGACGCAAGCCCCGCCTCGACGAAGATGTCGCACGCGGCGTCGACGGTGGCCCGCGCGAGCCCGGGGATCGCGGCGGCGAGATGCGCCCACGTCGCCTCATCGGGCCAGACGAACGGCTGCTCACCGCGCCAATCGCGCAGGGTGCGATAAATCGCGACAAGACGTTCCCGCCCGGGCGCCTGTTCATCGAGCGCACGCCGGGCGCTGTCGCGCTCGTCTGTGCCGGCGGCGAGCGTTACCGTGACCGGCCGGTGGCCGCCAAGCGCGCCGCCGATCGCCGCGACGCATCGAGACAGATCCGGCGCCAGCGCACCGACGACGACCTGCTGCACGTCCGGCGGCAGCGCTTCTTCGTCGAAGGCCGGGGTCGTCACCAGCGCCTGGAGCCGCCCTTCCCGGAACGCCTGCGTCACGATCTCGCGGAGACGCGGCGACAGACCGCCGTGGAGGTAGGCGACGCCCGAGCCGTGCCGGTCGCGCGCGTCCGCGGCGACGCGGACGGCGGCGGCGCGCGGCGCCACGATCACCACCGCTCTCTCGCCCTTTGCCAGCGCCTCGTCCAGGATGCGCGAGGCTTGCTCCGGCCCGCCCGGCTCCGCGCGGCGGTCCACGATCACAAGCGGCGCCCGCGGCGCCTGCTCGTGCACGATCGTGGTCTCCGCGGCGGCGCGCGCGACGCTGCGGCACAGCGTCCCACTGCCGACAGCGAACACGGCCGCCGTCTCGACGGCCGAGAGGGCCGGCCGCCAATCTTGCTCCACACCTCCGTCAACGACCACCGTGCCCGCGAAAGGAAGAAAGGGCGCGAGCCGCCCGGGTTCGCGCAGCACTTCCGCGGTGGCGACGAGCACGTCCACCGCGCCGCGGCGCAGGCGCTCATCGAGCCGGTCGCGGGCCGGGAACGACAGGAGTCCGTGCGCCGCCTCGACGGAGAGTCCGAGAGGAGCCAGGCGCGTGGCAAGTTGCGCGGCGCGGTGCACGGCGTGGCTGCGCGCCGGGACCGCCACGAGCACGCTCCGTCCCCCCGCGGCCGTGAGCGCCGCGGCCGCCCCGATCGCGGTGACCCGGCCGCGGCCGGGCGGAATCATCACCGCAACGCGTCGGCCGGCCGCCAGCAGATCCAGTGCCTCTGACAGTCCGAGCCGGAACGGCCGCCCCGCGTTGAGGTAAATCGGAAGCCGCGCGAGCGCCGCCCGCGCGCCGCCCGCCCGCCAGCCGTGCGCCGGGGAAGCGGCGGACGCCGCGGTAATCGCGCCCCCGGATTCCTCGGGTTCACGCTCGACGAAGACGTTGAGGCCGGCGGCGCGTTCGCCGCCTCCCGTCACACCCGCGACCGACGCGACGTAGCGGACGCCCGCGTCCATGAGCGGCGCCACGCGCCCGGCGAGCCGCGCATTGAGGTATCCGACGGACCGCTCGTCCTGCGTGAGCACCTCGACGGCGTGCGGATCGTGCGGATTCGCGGGCTCCCGGCGAAGGCGCAGGCGGTCGCCGGCCCGCAGCGTCGCGACCACCGCGGGCCGCCCGCCGAACGTCACGCCGACGGCCTTCGTATGAAACGCGGCCGTGTCTTCCACACCGTCGTACCGGCCCTCGCCGAGGAAGTCATCGGCGCGCCGGAACAAGCGGTCCACCACGAGCCCGGTGTCGCGCAGTACGGCGTTCATGTCGACGCCGGGCACGTCGAGCGCGGCGAGCCGCAGGCGCACCCGCTCGCTGCCGCCGCGATCCAGTTCCGGCGTAAACGCCAGGTCGACGGACGCCCCGGTCAACGTCAGGACGTCCAGCCATCCTCCCATCGAGAATCCGATCGCGTCGGCAAACGTGGTCCCATCCGTCACGCCCATGCCGAGATGGGCGCCGTCCCCGACCAGGCGGCGCGCCACCGGCCGTACGCCCCGCACCGAGAGCAGCGGGCTCGGATTGCCCGGACCAAACGGCGCCAAGCGTTCGAGGTCGGCGACCAACGCGGGGGTGAGGTCCGCCAGCGCGACCTCGGCGTCCACGCGCATGCGCTCGGGCGGGCGGCCCGCCAGCGCCGTTTCGGCGCGCTCGGCGAAGCAGGCGCGAAATTCCGGAATCGCTTCTTCGGCGATCGAGAGCCCCGCGGCCATCGCGTGGCCGCCGTAGCCCGTGAGAAATTCGCCGCACTCGCCCAGCGCGCGGACAAGATCGAATCCGGACACGCTACGCGCGGATCCGCGTCCGACCCCCGGCGCCGTGGTGGACAGGCTGATCGCGATCGCGGGACGTCCGTAGGCGTCGGCCAGGCGGCCGGCCACCAGCCCGACCACGCCCGGATGCCATCCTTCACGCGCGACCACGAGGCCCATCGGGACGGCCACGGCGGACGTGGACGCGGCCTCGACCTGCGCCATCGCTTCGGTCAACGCTTGATCCAAGATCAGCTGCCGTTCGCGGTTGGCGGCGTCGAGCATCTGGGCGAGTGCCCGCGCCTCCTGCGGGTCGTCGGTGAGCAGCAGATCGAGCGACGGGGCCGGATCGCCGAGCCGGCCCGGCGCGTTCAGGCGGGGAGCGATCTGCCAGCCGATGTGCCACGCGTCGATGCGCCCCGCGATCGACGCCTCCTCGAGCAGCGCCCGCACGCCGGGGGGCGGGTCGGCGCGGAGCTGCGCGAGTCCCGCCGCCACGAGGCGGCGGTTGTCGCCGGTGAGCGGCACGACGTCCGCAACCGTCCCGAGCGCGGCGAACCCCACCAGGTCCGCCGGCGGCGCCGGCGCGGCCCCGAGATGCCGCCGGAGAGCCCACGCAAACAGGAACGCCAGCCCGGCGGCACACGGCGGCGCGTCGCCGACCTCGCGCGCGCCCGGCTCCACCACAATCGCGGCCGGCCGTTCCGGCCCCGCTTCGTGATGATCGAGCACGACGACGTCCATCCCGAGGGCCCGCGCCCGCGCCACGGCCTCGCACGCGGTGATCCCGCAGTCCGCCGCGATGAGGAGCCTCGCCCCGGCGGCCGCCAAGTCCTCGACGGCGGGCACGCCGAGACCGTAGCCGTCCCGGATCCGGTGCGGGAGCCGCCAGCGCGGAGAAGCGCCGAGCCCCCGCAGCGCGCGCACCACAATCGCCGTCGCCGTGATACCGTCCACATCGTAGTCACCGTGGACGGCGATGGGGCACCCGCCGCGCAGGGTGCCGGCGACGAGCGCGACCGCCTCCCGCATCCCGGGGATCGCGAAAGGATCGTTGAGGTCGTCGAGGGAGGGCGCGAGAAACGCCCGCGCCGCTTCAACGGTGGTGAGGCCGCGCCGCCGCAGCAGCCCGGCCAGAAGCGGAGATATCCCCAGCGCACCGGCGAACTCCGTTGTATCGGCGTCCGCGGGCGCCACGATCCACGCCGGCCGATCGAGGACGGGCATTGTTGAATGTATTATAACGCCCACCGGCAGAACGCGCCGGTGCGCAACGTCCGGCGGGCGCGATCAGAACAACCGCGGCGTGTTTAGGCCAGAGGCCGGGTCTCCTCGACTCCGGGCGGTGTGTCCGGCGCCACCGGGGGCGCCGGCGCCGCGGCCTCGTGGGCCGCCAGCCGGCGCTCCAGATCGCGGACGCGCCGGTGCAGGTGCGCGTGCCGCACCAGCGACGGCAGGTAGGCAAGGAGCGCACCGATCACTCCCGCGCCGACGATCGCCACCGCGAGCGGCCCCGTGTAGACGGGCCACTGCCAGAACATGACGCGGACGGTATCGGTGTTGCTGATCGCAAACACCGTCGCCGCCAGCAAGACGAGAAGCGCCGCGAGAATGGCGCCGCGCATGGGCCCGCGTTCCTACCGGCGCCGCCGGCGGCGGCGCCGCGAGACGTCCGGCCGTGGCCGGGGCGTGCCGCCTGAAACGGCCGCCGGGGTCTCGGCGGCCGAGGGACCGGCGCCGTCCGCGGCCGCCCGCACGTCGCGCGGGGGTTCGATGCGGCGCGGAGCCCCCGCACCCGCGCCCGCGGGGACGCCGCGCCGTTCGCTCCAGTGGTGCCAGTCCACCAGGATGCAGCTCGCGTTGAAAATCGACGAGTATCCGCCGGTGATAATGCTCACCACGAGGCCGAACGCCACGTCGCGGATCGTCTCGCCGCCGAACACGTACACGGCGCCGATGGCGAGCACCGCCGTCATCGCGGTGTTGATCGAGCGGACGAGCGCTTCGAGGACGCTGCGGTTCACGAGCGGCTCGAACGGCTCGCGGGTCCGCAGGCCGAGGTTCTCGCGGATCCGGTCGAAGATGACGATCGTGTCGTTGATGGAATACCCCGCGACCGTGAGCAGAACCGCGAGGAAGGACGAGTTGATCTCCCGCTGCGACAGCGCGAACGCCCCGATCACGACCAGCAGGTCGTGCAGCAGCGCGATGTCCGCGGCGATGGCGAACCGCACGGAGCGGAACCGGATGGAGATGAAGATGACCTGCAGGACAAGGCCGATCGCGACGCCGAGGATCGCGACGTTGCGCAGTTCCGCGCCGATTTCCGGCCCGACCGTATCCTCGCGCAGCATCGCGGCGGATGTCCAGCGCGCCTTCGCCGCGTCGATGATCCCGTTCATCTGCGACTGCGTGAGCGGCCGCGTGCGAATGAAGACCTCGGTATCGCCGGACTTCTGAATCACCGCATCGCCGAGCCCGAAGCGGTCCATGAGCGTGCGGACGTCGCCCACCGTGAAAGGCTGGGTGATCTGCAGTTCGAGCGAGTTGCCGCCCGTGAAGTCGACCCCCCAGTTGAGGGCGTGATGGTCGCGGACGTGGTGCGTGTAGAGGGCGATGAGCCCCGGAATGATGACGGCGAGCGACAGCGCGTACCACCAGCGGCGCCGGCCGATGATGTCGAAAGCCCGTGCCGGCTCGACGCGTCCGGCGCCCGCGCCGGTCGGCCCCACGCCAGTGGCCATGCTCATGGGGCCTAGTCCTCCGCTCCGCCCGCCGAACCGCCGGCGGCGACGGGGGCCGCCCCGGCGGCGGACCGCCCGGCCGAGGCCAGCGATTGGATGTACGGGGCGAGGCCGGTGTCGAGAATCAGGTCGACAAAGACCCGCGTGACGACGATAGCCGTGAAGATGCTGGTCAGGATGCCGAGGATCAGCGTGACGGCGAATCCGCGCACGGGGCCGGTGCCCAGCCACAGCAGCACCGCCGCGCCGATCAGCGTCGTCGTGTTGGAGTCGAAGATGGTGACGACGGCGCGGCTCCACCCCGTCGCGACCGACGCGCGCAGTGTCTTGTGGCCGCGCAGCTCCTCTTTGACTTTCTCGAAGATGATGACGTTCGCGTCCACGGCGACGCCGAGCGACAGGATGAAGCCCGCGATGCCGGGCAGCGTGAGGGTCGCGCCGAGCAGCGTGAGCAGCGCGAACAGGATGAGGGTGTAGACGCCGAGCGCCGCGTCGGCGAGCACGCCGGCCAGGCGATAGTACAGGGCCATGAACAGCCCGACCATCACGATCGCAACGTAACCGGCGTGGAGGCTGCGGTCGATGGAGTCCCGGCCGAGCAGCGGCCCCACGGTGCGGTTCTCGACGACGTGCACCGGCAGCGGCAGGGCGCCGCCGCGCAGCAGGACCGCGAGATCCCGCGCCGATTCGAGCGTGAAGCCGCCTTCAATGACGCCCTTCCCGCCCGGGATCGGCGACTGGATCACCGGCGAACTGATCACCCGGTTGTCGAGCACAATCGTGAGGTACCGGCCGACGTTCTTCGTGGTGTAGTCTTCGAACTTCTTCGCCGCGCTGCTCTTGAAGGTGAACCCCACCTGCGGGCGCCCGTACTGGTCGAACTGCACCTGCGCGTCGCTCAGGTCGGCGCCGGTCAGGATGACGTTCTTGGCCACGTGCTGCGCCGAGCCGTCGGGCAGCACCGCGGTGGTGGAATCCTTCCACTGAGTGCCCTGGGGCAGCGAGACCGCCGCCGTATCGACGAATTCCAACAGCGCCGTCTTGCCGATCAGATCGATGGCCCGCTGCGGGTTCTGGATCCCGGGCAGCTCGACGAGAATGCGGTTGGTCCCCTGGCGCGTGATCGCCGGCTCCGCGACGCCGAGCTGGTCGACGCGGTTGCGGATGATCTTCAGCACGCCGTCCATCGAGTCGTTGGTGACCTGCGTCTGCGCGGTCGGCTCCGCCTGCAGCACAATGTGGCTGCCGCCTTGGAGGTCGAGGCCGAGATTGAGATGGGGCTGCGGCGCCTGCAGCACCGGCACGGAGCCCTGCAGGCGGATCGGCTGGAAGGCGATGAGAAATGCGGCGAGGGCGATCACGATCACGCCCGCAAGCCGGACCGGATTGCTGAGCTTCACCCCGAACGATCCCTCCGCCGCGCCGGCGTACCGCGAAGCGCGCACAAACAAAAAAAGCCCAGGTGCGCGTCGAACGCGCTCATTATATCGGCGGCCCGGTGGAGTGTCAAACGAGCCGCGAGGCGAGCGATTCGGCGTCCGCCGGGCGAAACGGGTCGCGCCGCGCGCGGCGGCGGCCCTCGGGGACGTCGCCCTCACGGCCCGGCGCCGGACGATACTGCGCTTCGAAGAACCGGAGCGCCGGCTCCGCGAGCAGATGATAGGCGGCGGAGAAGAGCCCGCGGGCTTCGGTGCCGGTCCAGCGCTCCGGCAGGACGTCCGCGGGCAGTCCGGGGTCCACGAAGAGGAACTTGCGGAACTCGTGCACGAGCCGCGTCTTCTCCCGAAACGCCGCGCCGTCCGGCAGGTCAGGCACGCCGCCCGCACGCGCCGCCGCGGCGCGCCAGTTGTTCAGCCGCGGGCGCCACGCTCCGACGAACGCGGCGTAGGCGTTGTCGATGCCCGGCAGATCCCAATGCCGGGCCGCGAACGCGGCCGCCTCCTCGGGGCCGGCGAGCCGGGCGGCGAACATCTCGGCGGCCGCGGCAAGCCCGTGCCGCTCCACGAGCGCGGGGATGTGCTCGAGGAGGTCGTTGGGCGTGACGTAGACGCCGCGGGCGAGCACGGCGAACCCCATCCACTCGAGCTCGCGCCGCAGCGCCGCGCGGCTCTCCCGCCGCATCCCGGCGCCGGACGGCAACACGGCGATCCGCCAGAGGCCGTCCCACCGCTCCGGGTGCAGCTTGAAGATACGGCGGGCCGCCTCCTCGATGCGTGCGTCGCCCCGCGGCGTGAGGGCATAGTAGCTCGCCCGGCCGGCGCGCAGCGCCGTGAGCCAGCCCTGCCGCATCATCCGCGAGACGGCGGCCCGAACGGCGGAGCCGCGAAACCCCATCTCCGCCATGAGCGCGATGAGGCTGCCGATCCAAATCGTACCGCCGTAGTGCCGGACGTAATCGCCAAAGAGCGTGAAGAGCATCGACCGCGCGTGCATGCCCTGCCCGGCGGCGGCGGCCGGGGCGCGCGCCGCCGTCAGGCGAGCCCCTCGACGATGGTCGAGACTCCCTGGCCGACGCCGATGCACATCGTCGCAAGCCCCCACCGCGCCTGCCGGCGGGCCAGCTCGCGGATCAGCGTCACCAGGATGCGGGCGCCGCTCGCCCCGATCGGGTGGCCGAGCGCGATGGCGCCGCCGTTGGGATTGAGCCGCGCGCGGTCGATGCCCAACTCGGAAATGCAGGCCAGGACCTGCGAGGCGAAGGCCTCGTTGAGTTCAATCACGTCCATCTCTTCGAGCGTCCGGCCGGCGCGCCGGAGGGCCTTCTGTGTGGCCGGCACCGGACCGATTCCCATGTAGGACGGATCCACGCCGGCCGCCGCCATGGCGGCGATGCGGGCCAGCGGCCGGCGGCCTTCACGCTCCGCCCATTCCGCGGCCGCCACGAGAAGGCACGCGGCGCCGTCGTTGATGCCGGAAGAATTACCGGCGGTAACGGTGCCGTCCGTCCGGAACGCCGGGCGCAGCGCCGCGAGAGTTTCGAACGTCGTCTCCGGCCGCGGGTGCTCATCAGTATCGACCATGACGGGCTCGCCGCGCGGCCGCGGGACCGCGACGGGCACGATCTCCTCCGCGAAGCGGCCGTCGCGCTGGGCCGCCGCGGCGCGCCGCTGACTCTCCACCGCGAACTCGTCCTGCGCTTCGCGGGAGATGCTGTACCGCTCGGCGACGTTCTCCGCGGTCTCGCCCATCGTGTACAGCGGGAACCGTTCCTCGAGGCGCGGGTTCGGGAAGCGCCAGCCGATCGTGGTGTCCTGGAGCACCTGCGCGCCGCGCGGAAAGGCATGCGTGGCCTTCCCGACCACGAACGGCGCGCGTGTCATGCTCTCCACCCCGCCGGCCAGGTACACGTCGCCGTCGCCGCAGGCGATGGCGTGCGCGGCGGCGTGGACCGCCTGCATGCCGGATCCGCATAGGCGGTTCACCGTCTGTCCCGGCACGGTGTCCGGCAGGCCCGCGAGGAGCACGGCCATGCGCGCGACGTTGCGGTTGTCCTCGCCCGCCTGGTTGGTGCAGCCCATAACCACGTCCTCGATCGCCGCGGGGTCAAGCGTGTTGCGCCGCACGACGGCTTCGATCATGCGGGCCGCCAGATCGTCGGGGCGGATCTCGCGCAGCGCCCCGCCGTACCGGCCGATCGGGCTGCGCACGCCGTCCAATATCACCACGTCACGCATACCGGATGCCTCCGTCTCTCATTCCACCCGCGAACGCCTGCGTCCGGGCGCGGGGCTACCGGCCCGCATAGGAGGGCGCGCGTTTCTCAAGGAACGCCGCGACGCCTTCGCGGTGGTCGTCGGAGCGGCCCGCGATTTCCTGCAGGAAGGCTTCGTATTCGAGCGCGCCGCGCAGGTCCAGCGTGAGCGCGCGGTCGACGCCCCGCTTGATGAGCCCGTAGGCGCGGGTGGGCCCGTGGGCGAGCCGCGACGCCCACTCGAGGGTACGCGGCATCAGTTCGTCCTGCGGCACCACACGGTTCACCAGTCCGAGCCGCTCGGCCGCGGCCGCGTCGATCGGGTCGGCAAAAAACATCATCTCGAGGGCGCGGCCGATGCCGACGAAGCGCGGCAGCAGCCACGTCCCGCCGGAGTCCGGGATCAGGCCGACGCGGGTGAACACCTCGATGAAGCTGGCCCGGTCCGACGCGATGCGCAGATCCGCGGCCAGCGCGAGGTTGCAGCCCGCACCCGCCGCGACGCCGTTGACGGCCGCGAGGACCGGCTTCTCCATCGTCCGCAGACGGAGAATGATCCGGTTGTACCGGGTCCGCAGCAGCGCGCCGAGCGAGGTCTCGCCGGGCGTGTGCCCGCGCAGGTCGGCGCCGGAACAGAACGCGCGTCCCGCGCCCGTGAGGACCACGCAGCGGACGTCCGCCGCGTCCGCGGCCGCGGTGAGCGCGTCCAGTAGTTCCTCGCCGAGGCGGGCATCGAAGGCGTTCAGCACATCGGGCCGATTCAGCGTGATCACGCGCACACTGTCCCGGTCTTCGATCAGCACGGTCTCGTACACCGCCGGGTCCCCTCCTTTGGCGGCGCTTCCCGCGGTCATCCGCGGTTCAGCACCCCGCGCGCCTCCTGGAACACCGCGTCCAACATCGGCGCCGTCAGCTTCCCGGTGTTGGTGTTCTGGCGGCTCGGATGATAGGACGCGATCAGCACCGGGCCGCGCGGGCGCAGATCGTGCACCGCTCCGTGCGCGAAACGCAGCGACCGTGTTGGGATTCCGCGCGCCGCGAGCATCCGCCGGCACACGTCGAAGCCGATGCGGCCGAGGGCGATGATCACCCGCACGTTGGGCAGCAGCGCGAGTTCCCGCTCGAGAAACGGCAGACACCGGACGATCTCGGCGGGGGTGGGCTTGTTGTCGGGCGGGGCGCAGTGCACCGGCGCCGTCAGGTAGGCGTCGACGAGGCGCAGGCCGTCTCCGCGGCGCACGGAGGTCGGGCGGTTCGCGAACCCGGCCCGATGCATGGCGCGGAACAGCCAGTCGCCCGACCGGTCGCCCGTAAACATCCGGCCGGTGCGGTTCGCCCCGTGGGCCGCCGGTGCCAACCCGACGATCAGCAGCCCCGCCCGCGGATCGCCGAATCCCGGTACGGGACGGCCCCAGTACGTCCACGACGCAAACTCAGGTTTCCGGATGGCGGCGATACGGGCGCAGTGGCGGCGGAGGCGCGGACAGCGGGTGCAGGCGACGATGTCGCGGGCGACCAAGCGCAGCGAGTCGCGCCCGGGCGGCAGACCGCGCGACGGGCGCAGCGTACGACGGACGGCGCCCGCGCTCACCGGCCCTGGAAGTCCGGCCGGCGCTTCTCGAGAAATGCCCGCACCCCTTCGCGCTTGTCTTCCGTGCTGAACAACGCGTGGAACGAGCGGCGCTCGAACGCCAGGCCGGCCTCGAGCGACGTCTCATAGGCCTGCAGTACGGCCTCCTTGGCCAGCCGGATCGCGACCGGGGCCTGCCGCGCAATCTCCGCGGCCACGCGCATCGCCTCGTCGAGACACAGCTCGGGCGGGATGATGCGGGAGACGAGACCCGCCGCGTAGGCCTCCTGCGCGGTGAGCGAGCGGCCGGTCAGCACCATTTCCATCGCCCGCGACTTGCCGACGGCGCGCGTCAGCCGCTGGGTGCCCCCGGCGCCGGGCATCAGCCCGAGGCGAATCTCGGGCTGTCCAAACTGCGCGCTCTCCGACGCGACGATGATGTCGCACAGCATCGCGAGCTCGCAGCCGCCGCCGAGCGCGTACCCGCACACCGCCGCGACGATCGGTTTGGCGACCCGGCGGATCCGCATCCACTGCTCGAAGCGGTACGACTTGACGACGTCGGCCGTCGTCGCCTCCGCCATCTCGCGCACATCGGCGCCGGCTGCGAACACCCGCGGACCGCCCCACAGCACAATGCACCGCACCGCCGCGTCGCGGTCGCATCCCTCCAAGGTCGCGGCCAGCTGCTCCATCAGCGCCTGGCTCAGCGCGTTCAGGACCTGAGGCCGGTTGAGCGTGACGAGCGCGACGCCGCCCTCGACGCGCTGTAGAACGAAGTCTTCGGCCATCCGCGGGCCTACTGCGTGACCAGCTCCGGCGTGAGGCCGAGGTCTTTGAGCCCGGCGGCGAGACGTTCCGCCGTCGCGCGATCGAGGTACCCGCCGACCCACACGCGGAAGGGCGGACCGTCCGTGACCGTGGCCGCGTACCCGCCGGCGCGCAGCCGGATCGCGAGCGCGTCGGCGTTCTGCCGTTCGTCAAAGGCTCCGACCTGCACGTGGAAGCGCCCCGGCATCGGGGGCGGAACGGGCGCCCTCGCGGCCGGCGGTAGCGGCGTCGCACCCGGCGGCAGCGGCGCATCGGGGGCTGTTACAGGGATGATGATCGACGTGTCGCCGGTTGGCGGCGCGGGCGTCACGGTGACGGCGCCGGGCGCCGCTGGACCGGGTGTACGAACCGGGCCGGGAGCGCCTCCAGAGGACAGATTCCCCGCCGCGGCGGGCGGAAAGTCCCCGGCAGGCGGCGTTAGCGCCGGCGCGGCGGGCCGGAGGGCGCCCGCGGAGGGGGCCGCGGTGGAGGCTGGTCCGGATGCGCTTCCCGCATCGACTCCCGAGCGGGCATCCGGCCCCGCCGTGCCGCCGGTCGCCGGGCCCGGCGACGCGACCGGACTGCCGAGCTGACCGGCCGGTCTGGGGACGAATGGTGCCGCGGTGAGACCAGCCCCCGCCGAGTGACGAAGCGACACACCGGCCAGCAGAAACCCGGCTGCGAGGGAGCCGAAGAACAGACCGGCCGCCAGCACGAGCGCGAGAGCGCCGCGGCGCAGCATCACAGCACCTCCCCTGTTCGCGTGCCCGCCACCATGATAGTTCAGCGGATGGCGCGGTGGTAGCGCTGGTAGGCCGTGAGCAGGATGCCGCCGGCCACCAGCAAGGCATAATACGACACAATGCGGTCAATTAGGACACCGCTCCGCGCGACCGCCGTCGCCACGGCGTGCGGCGCCAGCACCGCGATGAGACCCGCCTGCGAGACCTCGGTGACCCCCACGCCGCCGGGCACGAGAAGCGCCATCCCGAGGATCATCGCGCCGACGTAGGTGAAGACGAGAATCTGCGGCGGCAGGGCGACGCGCAGCGCACCGAAGACCGCCACCACCCGCGCGAAGTCGAGTGCGATGATGCACGCGGTCAGCGCCAGCAACCCGCCGATGGTATGCCGGCGCCGGACGATCGCCACGCTGCCGCAGAGCAAATCGACGAAATTCTGCGCGCGCGCGCGAAGGCCGGTCGCCGGTACCGCGCGCAGGACGAGCGCCGCTCCGGCCTGGACGCGCGCCGGGGCGCCCGCCAGAAGGGCCACGCCGGCGACGATCGCCGCGATCAGAATGGGCAGCACCGCGTTCGCCAGCACCGTCTGCCGCGGCAGCAGGATCGCCGCGATGAGCAGCCCCGCGACGAAGCCGGCGATGTCGAAGAGCCGTTCGATCAGCATCGCGGACACCGACGGGCTGAGACCGACCCCATACGCGTCGCGCAGCATAAGGGCCTTCGCCAGCTCGAAGCTGCGGCCGGGCGTCATGCTGCCCGCCGCGATGCCGCAGACAATCGACACGACGGCGAACCGCCCCGTGATCACGGTATCGGTGAGGCGCCGGACCATGTACCGCCACCGCACCGCCCGCACCGCGATCTGCGCCGGCACCGCAAGGACGGCGAGGAGGAACACGAACGGCCGCACATCCCGCAGTGCCCGGGCGGCGCTGCCGAAATTCGTCGTCGCGCCGAAGAGGACCAGGATCGCCACCCCGCCGGCGGCCAGGGCATAGCCGAGCCACCGGGCCGGCGGCGCCGTCGCGGGAACGGCGGGAAGACCCGCGACGGCCGGCGCGTCCGATTCGAGCGGACTCATCGGTGTCTCACGCGCCTCCGCGCGGTGCGAGATCGGCGACGTAGCGCCGCAGCGTATCGAGGCGCGCGCGCAGTTCGCTCGCCCGGGTACCGGTGGCTTCGACCGTCTCGGCCGGCGCTTTTTGCCGGAACACCGGATCCTGAAGGCGCTTCGTCACCCCGGCCAGCTCCTGCTCGACCGATCCGAGCTGTTTTTGAAATCGGTCGCGCACCCGCGCGCGGAGATCCGGACTGTCGACGTGGATTTCAATGCGTCCCGTCCCGCACGGCGACGGAATGCCGTATGGCGGATGCTCGTCGAGTCCGGACACCTGCAGCCGGTCCGCATCCAGATGGGCGAGATGCGCGAGGTACAACCGCGCGCCGTCGATCCTGCCGCGGTCCGCGGGCCCGAAATGGAGGGACACCCCCACGGGCTGCGTCGCGAGCGCCATCTCGGCGCGCAGACCCCGCACCGCGCTCGTGATCTCCATCACTTCCGCCATCGCTCCGTCCGCCGCCTCGTCCATCCATTCACGGGGCGCGTCCGGCCACGGAGCGCGCATCACGGTCTCGCCGTCGTGCGGCAGCGCCTGCCAAATCTCTTCCGTCACGGCCGGCATGATGGGATGGAGCAGCGCCATCGTTTGCGCCAGGACCCAACTCATCACGTGGCGGGTCTCGCCTGCCGCCCCCTCCCCAATGGGGGCCCGCCCATCTTCCGCCGCCTGAAGGTCTACTTTCGCCATTTCGAGGTACCAGTCGCAGAATTCGTTCCAGACGAACTCGTACAGCCGCCGGCAGGCCACACTGAACTCGAATGACTCGAGCGCCCCCGTCACATCGGCCGCCGCGCGCGCGAACCGGCCCAGGATCCACCGGTTGGGCAGCGACCGGGTGTCGCGCGGCCGCGCGGCGGGCACGTCGCGGCCTTCGATGTGCAGGCGCACGAGCCGGGCGGCGTTCCAGATCTTGTTGGCGAAGTTCCGCGTGTCCTCGACCATCTTTTCGGAGAAGCGCAGATCCTGCTCCCCCGTGCAGCGGTTAATGAGCGCAAACCGGAGCGAATCCGCGCCGTAGCGCTCGATCAGCGCGAGGGGATCGAGACCGGTGCCCAGCGATTTGCTCATCCGCCGCCCTTCGATATTGAGCACGGTCGGGTTGATGTAGACGTCGGCGAAGGGGACCTTGCCCCGGAACTCGAGCCCGAACATGATCATGCGCGCCACCCACAGGAAGATGATGTCGCGCGCCGTGACCAAGGTACTCGTCGGATAGAAGTAGCGGAGATCGGCGGTCTCGTCCGGCCAGCCGAGCGTGGCCATGGGCCACAGCGCCGAACTGAACCACGTGTCCAGGATGTCGGGATCCTGCGTGAGCGCCGCGCCGCCGCACTTCGGACACGACGCGGGGCGCTCGATCGATGCGATCATCTCGCCGCACGCGCAGTGCCACACCGGAATCTGATGTCCCCACCACAACTGTCGGCTGATGTTCCAATCCCGGATCTGCTCCATCCAGTCGAGAAAGAACTTGGTCCAGCGCGCCGGATGGAACCGCACCCGGTCCTCGCGCACCGCGCGGATCGCCGGGGCGGCGAGGTCCTTCATCCGGCAGAACCACTGGTCGGAGATGTACGGCTCGACCGTCGTCTTGCAGCGGTCGCACCGGCCGATGTTGGTCACGTACGGCTCCTCGCGGACGAGCAGGCCGGCGGACCGCAGGTCGTCCACCGCGGCCTGCCGCGCCTGCACCCGGTCGAGCCCACGGTACCGCGGCCGGCCGAGATCCTCCATCTTCCCGTGTTGGTCGAAGGCGATCAACACCGGGAGTTCGTGGTCCACGCCGATCTCGTAATCGAGCGGATCGTGCCCGGGCGTGATCTTGACCGCGCCGGTACCGAAGCCACGCTCGACGCGCCGGTCGGCGATCACCGGGACCTCGCGATTGACAATCGGGACGATGACGCGCGTGCCGACGAGGGCCCGGTAGCGCGGGTCATCGGGGTGCACGGCGACGGCCGCATCGGCCAGGATCGTCTCGGGCCGCTGCGTCGCGATGACGATGCCGGCGCTCCCGTCTGCCCCGGGATACCGGACGTGATAAAGGACGGTCTGCTCCTCGACGTACTCGACTTCGAGGTCGGAGATACTGGTCTGGTCCTTGGGGCACCAGTTGATCATCCGCTTGCCTTTGTAGATCACGCCCTTCTTGAAGAGGCGGATGAAGCACTCCGCGACGGCGCGCGCGTAGCCCGGGTCCATCGTGAAGGTCGTGCGCTCCCAGTCGCATGAGAGTAGGAGGCGCCGCATCTGGCCGAGGATAGTCTGGCCGATCTGCTCCCGCCACTTCCAGGTTTCTTCGAGGAAGCGCTCGCGGCCGAGTGTGAAACGCGTGAGGCCCTCGCGCGCCAGCCTTCGCTCCATGACCACGTGCACGGCGATGCTGGCGTGATCCGTGCCCGGCTGGTACAGGGCCATCCGGCCGCGCATGCGCTGCCACCGGACGAGACAATCCTGCACGCCGTTGTTGAGAGCATGGCCCATGTGCAGTTCGCCCGTGACATTAGGGAGCGGCATCATGATGGTGTACGGGCGCATGGCCGGATCGGGCAGCGCGCGGAAATACCCGCGCGTGTCCCACGTCCGGTACCAGCGCTCTTCGGTCGCCGCCGGATCGTACGTCTTGGGCAGCTCAACCGTCTTTGCGCTCTCCGCCATCTCCGTGCCCTCCCCAGGGTGCCGCACATATGTAAACGCCGCCTCGCCAAAGGGCGAAGCGGCGCTTCGCGGTACCACCTTCATCCCGCGGCACATCCGGCCGGTGTCTCCGGGCGGACGAGTCCGCGGCTCCTCGCGCTGTCTCGGGCGCACCCGTCGGATTCTGGGGCGGCACTTGCGCACGTGTGCGCAAGACCCCGCCGGTGATCCGTCGCTCGGGGGCGACGTTCGGTTCAGGCGGCCCGGGGAGCTCTCACCAACCCCTCCCCTCGCTCGGGCGCCGCGGGAACCTACTCCTCCCCGTCCTCGCGTTCTTTTACGCTGGGATATTATATCACAGGCTTAGACCGTCACGGAAATAACTCCGCCATATTTGACTAGGGTTGCCGCGTCCGAAACACTCGGCCTCGGCTAACCGCTGTAGCGAGCCAATTGCGCGATCTGGATCAGATTGCCGCAGGTGTCGTTCACCATAGCGATGGTGGAGCCGGTTACCTTGGTCGGCGGCATCGTGAATTTGCCGCCCGCCGCGTTCACCCGCTCGTAGTCACGCTGGACGTCATCAGTATAGAACATCGCTGCGGGCTGTCCCTGCTGAAACTTCGCCTGCTGAAAGGCCTTGGCCGCCGGGTTGTCGTTCCGCTCGAGCTGCAGTTCGGTGCCGTCCGGCTCCTCGGCTGAGGCTACGGTCAGCCAGCGATAGGGTCCTTGCGAGAAGTCTGCCTTCTTCACGAAGCCCAGTACCTCTGTGTAGAACCGCAGCGCTTTGTCCTGGTCGTCCACGTACACGCTCGTCAGCTTGATCTTCATCCGGTTTCCTCCTACTGTCACATTCGCGGTCTTTGCCGCGTCAATCCTATGACGGACCGCGATATGAGGTCAACGAGGTTGTTGCCCTCATTAGGAACTTGCAGGAGGAGCGTGCCGTGATCGCGGGCGCTTGCTCCTCGTCCCCCCGCTCGCACCGTTCCAGTCGCCCATTCCACTTGTTTAAGTCGCGCACGTTCACGGTATCACAACGGTATGCGAACCCGCGTACATGCGGGAACGCGGCGCGAGACCTGTCGAGGAAAGGAGGAAGCGGACTATGCTCTTGTTGCTGCTGCTCCTCGGCGTCGTCTTATTTGCGACGGGCCATATGTTTCTGAGGTAGTTCAGTAAAAGGGCGGCGTGGTGTGGCAATCTTCCCGCCGTCCTGGCCGCTGCGTCTCAAACCCGGCTCGACGTAGGGTTCAGTGCGTCCGAAGCGCCGCTTCAATGTCCGCCCGCCGGTAACGTTCCTGCCAATATTTGGTACGGCGAGATTCCGCGTCGCGAGAATGCCCGCCGGACCCACCCTCCGTGATCCGCGAGCCGGTCAGTCCGCGAGACCTTATATAATCCTGGATAGCAACCGCAGCGCCGCGTTGAGTCTACCGCCTGCCGCTCGATGGGCTGCGGCGCGCCATCAAGGAGAGACCCCATGGCATCGCGTAAAGATCGTGTCCCGCTCCCCCACAGCGACAGACAAGCGCCTCCCGGGACTCGTGTGGGACCGGTGGATCCCAACGAGCGCGTGGAGATTACCCTGCGCTTGCGCTCGCGGTCCAAGACCGGTCTTCCGTCCGTCCAGGAGCTGGGCGCCAAGTTGCCCCGGGATCGTCAGTACCTCAAACGTGAGCAGCTCAGCGATCTCCATGGCGCCGACCCCAACGACGTGGACAAGATTCGGGCGTTCGCGCGCCAATACGGCCTCACCGTCGTTGACGAAAGCCCCGCGCGCCGAAGCATCGTCCTCGCGGGTACGGCGGCCGCCATGGCCAACGCCTTTGGGGTCGAGCTCGCGCGGTACGAGCACGCGGGCCGCAGCTTCCGTGGACGCACCGGCCAAATCTTTCTCCCCGCTGAGCTCACCGGGATCGTCGAGGGGGTGTTTGGCCTCGACGACCGGCCTCAGGCCAAGCCTCATTTCCGCCGTTTGGAGGGCCGGGGGAGGACCAGCGCCATCGCCGTGGCTCCCCGTGAAGCCCCCGTTTCTTACACGCCGCCCCAACTCGCGACGCTCTATGATTTCCCCACCGGCGCGGCAGGGCAGGGACAGTGCATCGGCATCATCGAACTCGGGGGAGGCTACAAGAGTACGGATCTAAACACCTACTTCGGCCAACTAAAGCTGCAGACGCCCGACGTCGTCGCCGTATCGGTGGACGGCGGGCAAAACGCCCCCAGCGGTCCGGATGGCCCGGATGCGGAGGTCGACCTCGACATTGAAGTGGCGGGCGCCGTCGCGCCCGGAGCGCGCATCGTCGTCTATTTCGCCCCCAATACGGACCGCGGCTTTCTTGATGCGGTTACCACGGCCGTCCATGACAGCACCAACAACCCAACGGTCCTCTCGATCAGTTGGGGCGCGCCCGAGGTGGACTGGACGGCCCAGGCCATGACGGCCATGGATCAGGCGTTTCAGGAAGCGGCCGCGGTCGGCGTGACCGTATGCTGCGCGGCAGGAGACAGCGGAGCGAGCGACGGCGTTCAGGACGGCCGCCCCCACGTCGATTTCCCGGCCTCGAGCCCCTTCGCGCTCGGGTGTGGAGGGACACGGCTGTCGTCATCGGGCACGGACATCATGAGTGAGGTGGTGTGGAACGACCCCGGCGACGGTGCAACGGGCGGCGGTATCAGCCAGCAATTTCCGTTGCCGTCGTGGCAGGCGAATGCCGGCGTGCCGCCTTCGCCGACGGCGGGCTTCAAGGGCCGCGGAATACCCGACGTGGCGGGCGACGCCTCCCCGACCACCGGGTACGCGGTTCTCGTGGACGGGGTGTCGACCGTGATTGGCGGGACCAGCGCGGTCGCTCCACTCTGGGCCGCACTGTGCGCCCTCATCAATCAGCGTAAGGGTAAGCCTGTGGGACACTTGAACCCCGTGTTGTACCGGCTGGCGGGCCAAGGGGCGTTCCACGACATCACGCAGGGCACGAACGGCGACTACCAAGCGGGGCCCGGCTGGGATCCGTGTACAGGCTTGGGCAGTCCCGACGGGACAAAATTGATGAACGCGCTCTAAGACTTGCTCTAAGACTGGGTTTAATCGACGTTTTCTTCTTGGCCGACTAATTCAGCGATGAGATAATTGCTACCGCCGGGGCCAGAAAGAATAATATCTCCTTATGACTTGGTGGCGTTGCCGGTTGGCTGAACAGGGACGCGTTGAGGCCGCCCTGTTCCCGACCGCGACGGACGAAATGTTCGGCCAGTGACCTAACGGGCGCGACGATATTCGTGATATCGTGGAGTGGTGGTCGTCGAAGAACGGCCGGCACTTCCTGCTTCGAAACGGCGGAACGGTTCTGGAACGGCACGGCGGCCGCGCGGTCGCGGTGTCCCGGGTGCGGTCCGGCGTGTCCGTGGCGGTGTTGCCCGAGAGGTGTGTACGCGTGCTGACGTACAGGTTCGGTTTCTCCTCCCCCAACGCAACATTTTTGGATAACGGATTGCGAACGGGACAAGCGCGACCGGCCATGAACCGGGACGGTGCCCCGCGACCGTCTCGCTCGAATTTTGCTGACAGGATGGGCCGGCGGGCAGCGGACGCGAAGGGCCGCGACGGCCTCGCGCGAACATAGGCCGAGATTCCCATGGCGTTCGACCGATTTCACCCGATCGTCGCGGAATGGTTCGCGGAACGCTTCGGCGCCCCCACGCCGGCGCAGGCGGGCGGCTGGCCCGCGATCGCGTCGGGCCGGGACACGCTGATCGCGGCGCCCACCGGATCCGGAAAGACGCTGGCGGGATTCTTGTGGGCCGTCAACGCGCTCCTGGTGCGCGGTCTCGACGGCCGCACCCCGCCGGGGGCCGGCGGCCCGCCGGTGCTGCCGGATGAAACGGCGGTCGTGTACGTCTCGCCGCTCAAAGCGCTCGGCAACGACGTCCACGCCAACCTCATCGGACCGCTGGCAGAGATCCGCGAGCGCGCGGCCGCCGCCGGCGTCGACCTGCCGGAGATCCGTCTTGCCGTGCGCTCCGGCGACACCCCGGCGGCCGAGCGGGCGCGAATGAGCCGCCGGCCGCCGCACATCCTCATCACCACGCCGGAGTCGCTGTACATCCTGCTGACCGCCGACGGCAGCCGCGCGTACCTCAAGCACGCACGCACGGTCATCGTGGACGAAATCCATGCGGTGGCGCAGGACAAGCGCGGCGCGCACCTGACGTTCTCGCTCGAGCGCCTCGACCGTCTGGCCGGCCGCAGGCTGCAGCGGATCGGCTTGAGCGCGACGCAGAAGCCGGTCGAGGAGATCGCGCGCCTCCTCACCGGCGCCGGCGGAGACGGAGCCTGCGCCATCGTCGACGTCGGACACCGCCGGCCGTGGGATCTGTCCATCGAGGTGCCGGGGCCGCCTCGCGGACCGATCGTCGCCAATGACGTGCGCGACGCGATCTACGACCGGCTTGCGGCCCTCGCGCGGCAGCACCGGACGACGCTCGTGTTCGTCAACACGCGGCGTCTGGCCGAGCGGGTCGCCCACCAACTCGGGCAGCGGCTCGGCGAGACGCAGGTGGCCGCCCACCACGGCAGTCTCTCCCGGCGCCTCCGGCTCGACGCGGAACGGCGGCTCAAAACCGGGGAACTGCGCGTCGTCGTGGCCACGGCGTCGCTCGAACTGGGCATCGACATCGGACACGTCGATCTCGTCTGCCATCTCGGCGCGCCGTCGTCGATCGCGGTCCTGCTCCAGCGGGTCGGCCGCGCCGGCCACACGGTCGGCGGCGTCTCCCGCGGGATCCTGTTGCCGTTCACCCGCGACGAACTGCTGCAGTGCGCCGCGGCGGTGCGCGCCGCGCGGGCCGGAGACCTGGACACGGTCGTGCTCCCGGAGAAGCCGCTCGACGTGCTCGCCCAGCAGCTTGTCGCCGCGGCCGCCGCGGAAGAAATCGCGGAGGACGAGTTGTACGCGCTCGTCCGCCGCGCGCACGCCTACCGCGGGCTCACCCGGCCTGAGTTCGATCAGGTCGTCGAAATGCTCGCGGAAGGCGTCGCACGCCGGTGGGGACGCGCCGCGGCGTACCTGCACCGCGACGCCACGCGCGGCACGGTCCGCGGCCGGCGGGGCGCCCGGCTCGCCGCGATCACCTCGGGCGGCGCGATCCCGGACACGGCCGACTACGACGTCATCCATGATCCGGAAGGCGTGCTGGTCGGCCGGGTCAACGAAGACTTCGCGATCGAAAGCATGACGGGCGATGTGTTTCTCCTCGGCAACACGTCGTGGCGGATTCGCCGCGTGGAATCCGGGCGCGTGCGCGTGGAGGACGCGCACGGCGCGCCGCCCTCGGTGCCGTTCTGGCTCGGCGAATCACCGGGCCGCAGCCGGGAGTTGTCGGCCGCGGTGTCCGCGCTGCGCCGCGGCATCGCCGACCGGCTCGAGGACACGGACGCCGCCCGGCAGTGGCTCGCCGCCGAAACGGGCCTCGACCTCGAGGGCGCCGCCCAGGCGGTCCAGTACCTTGCCGAGACGCGCGCCGCCCTGGGCGGTGTGCCGACCCAGGACTGGATCGTCGCGGAACGGTTCTTCGACGAAGCCGGGGGCATGCAGCTGATCCTGCACACGCCGTTCGGGGCACGGATCAACCGCGCCTGGGGCTTCGCGCTGCGCAAGCGGTTCTGCCTGACGTTCGATTTCGAGCTGCAGGCGGCGGCCACCGACGACGGCATCGTCCTGTCGCTCGGACCCCAGCACAGTTTTCCGCTGGAGTCGGTGTTCCATTTTGTGCGGCCGGCGACGCTGCGCGACGACATCATCCAGGCGGTGCTGGCCTCGCCGCTCTTCACCACCCGGTGGCGCTGGAACGCGGCGCGGTCGCTGGCCGTGCCGCGGTATCAAGGCGGCCGCCGCGTGCCGATGCCGATCCAGCGCATGCGCGCGGAAGATCTCCTCGCCGCCGTCTTTCCCGGTCAGGTGGCCTGCCAGGACAATCACGCCGGACCGATCATCCCGCCGGACCATCCGCTCGTCAACGAGACGATCGGCAACTGTCTCGACGAAGCGATGGACACGGCCGGCCTGGCCTCGGTCCTCGCCGATCTGGAGCGGGGCCTGATCCGCGCCGCCGCGGTGGAGACGCCCGCACCGTCGCCGATGTCGCACGAGATTCTGAATGCGAATCCCTACGCGTTCCTCGACGACGCGCCGCTCGAGGAACGCCGCGCCCGGGCGGTTGCGCTGCGCCACGTCGACCGCGCCGCCGCGGACGGACCCGGCGTGCTGGACGCGACCGCCATCGCGGACGTGGCGGCGCAGGCGTGGCCGGATGTGCGCGGCGCGGATGATCTGCACGACTTCCTGCTCACCGTACGCCTGCTGCCGCTCGAAGAGGCCGCCGCGTGGGACGCGCCGGCGCACGCCCTCGTCGCGGAGCGGCGGACCGTGATCGCGGTCTGGCAGGACGCGGAGGGACGGGAACGCCGCGCGTACGTCGCAACCGACCGCACCGGTGAGGTCGCCCGCGCGCTGGGAGACGTCCGATGGGAGCCGGCGCCGCCTCCCGTGCCGCGGAGTGCCGGGTCCGGCCCGGAGCCATCCGAAGCCGCGCAGCTGATTGTGCATGGGTGGGTGCAGTGCGTCGGGCCGTTTACGGCCGCCGGTCTGGCGACGCGGCTCGGGTTGTCGCGGGGGAGTGTCGAGTCCGCCCTCGCGGCCCTCGAAGGCGGCGGCGCCGTCCTACGGGGCCGGTTCACCCCGGGCACCCACGAGGAGGAGTGGTGCGACCGCCGGTTGCTCGCGCGGATCCACCGGCTCACCCTCGGGCGGCTGCGACGGGAAATCGACGCGGTCGCGCCGGCCGTCTTCATGCGCTTCCTCCTGCGATGGCAGCACCTTCAGCCCGGAACGCAATTGCACGGGCGCGACGGTGTCGCGGAGATCGTCGGCATGCTACAGGGACTGGAAGTCCCCGCGCCCGCCTGGGACGAGCACGTGTTGTCCGGACGGATCCGGCTGTACAATCCTGACGATCTCAACGTCCTGTGCTTGAACGGGCTCATCACGTGGGGGCGCCTGACCGTGGAGCGCGCCGAGGCCGCAGACGGCGCCGGTTCGGGCGGCGCCGGATCCGGTCGGGCCGGCGGGAACCGATCAAGACACGGCCGCGGGAGCGGGCCGGTGCGCCGTGGCTCGGCGGCCATGTCACGGTCCGCCCCCATCGCGCTACTCCTGCGCGACGATCTCGGAGCCTTTGTCGCCGCGGACGGCGGGGAAGATGCGGGCGCGTCGCTCCGCGGGGCCGCCGCGGATGTCTTCCGCCACCTCTCCGAGCGGGGGGCGTCCTTCCTCGGTGACATCGCGCGCGGCACCGGCCGTCTGCCCGCGGAGACCGAGTCCGCGCTGTGGGAACTCGTCGCACGGGGCCTCGTCAGCGGTGACGGGTTCGCCGGGTTGCGCCAATTGATCGACCGGAGCGACACGAACCGGCGCCGCCGCTTCCTACACATCAACGGGCCGCGTCCGCAGGGCAGCCGGCCGCCACGCCGGGTGCTGCCGGCCGGCCGGTGGGCCGTGTGGCGGCCGGGCGATGCCGCGCTCGCGCCGGAGGAGCGGGACGCGATTGTCGCGCGCCAGCTGCTTCGCCGCTACGGGATCGTGTTTCGAGATCTGCTCGCGCGTGAGCGGGCCGTGCCGCCGTGGCGCCGGCTGCTCGACCTCTACCGCCGGTGGGAAGCGCAGGGTCAAGTGCGCGGCGGGCGATTCGTCGCGGGCGTCGCCGGCGAGCAGTACGCGCTGCCGGGCGCCGTCGAGGCGCTGCGGGCGGTGCGGCGCGAGCCCGACGAGACCGTCGACGTCGTGATCTCCGCGGCCGATCCGCTGAATCTTGCCGGCGTCCTGCTGCCGGGCGACCGCATCTCGCCGCTGTCCGGCCTTGCGATCGTGCTTCGGAACGGTGTCATCGTGGAGACCGGACCATACGGCGCGGTGCTCGCGGGCCGGCGGGCGCTGGCCGAACCGTCGCGCGCGGGGGCGGCCGTACCCGGGCGGTGAGACCGCGCAATTCGTCGGATCTTTCCATCATGTTGATCATCGACGCATACGTTCCCGCGGCGGCGCGGGAACACTTCCGCAGTTCGGCCCAATCCGCGGCCCCCGGCGCGCGGATTCTGATGCCGCCCACGCGCGAGGACGCCGTCGCGCAGGCGCCCGAAGCCGAAGTCGCCGCGGGGTGGTCGGTGCCGGCCGGCGTCCTCGAACGCGGCGCGCGACTCGACTGGATTCACGCGTTTACCGCGGGCGTCGATCAATTCGTCGGACTTCCGGGGATACGCGACGGACGCGTGATGCTGACGAGGACGGTCGGCGCGCACGTCGCCCTGCCGGGTCACGTCATGGCTCTGATTCTTGCGTTCGCCCGCCGGCTGCACGTCGACATCCGGCGCCAGGTGAACCGCGAGTGGGACCGGCCCGCGGGCATCGGCGAGGATGTGGCCGGCAAAGTTCTCGGCATTCTCGGACTCGGGCAGATCGGCAAACCGCTCGCCGCGCGCGCCGCGGCGTTCGGCCTGCGGGTCATCGGAACGAAGCGCACGCCGGCGCCGGTGCCGCACGTCGACGAAGTGCTTCCGCCCGACCGCACGGAGGACTTGCTACGGGAGGCCGACTTTGTCGTCGCGCTCTTGCCGCTCACTCCGAAGACCCGGGGCCGCTTGGGCGAGCGGGAGTTCCGCTTGATGAAACCGAGCGCGTTCTTCATCAATGTGTCGCGCGGCCCCATCGTACAGGAGCCCGCGCTCATCCGGGCGCTGCGGGAGGGCTGGATCGCCGGCGCGGGCCTGGATGTGTTCGACGCCGAGCCGCTCCCGGGCGACCATCCCTTGTACGACTTCCCGCAGGTAATCATCACCCCGCATGTATCCGGGATCACGCCGAAGTTTTTCGAACGGATCGCGTCGGTTTTTGCGGACAATATTCGACGCTACATCACCGGCGAACCGCTGGCCAACGTGATCGATATCGCGAGGGGATATTGATCAGACACCACGGCCCTCCGTGTCGTGAAATCGCCGTGTCTAGGGTCACCGCGGAACCAACGTCAATCCTCCCGCGAGCGGAACGTGGCAATGGCCGCGGTCAGCATCACCGCGAGAAACAGCACTATGATCCCGATGTTCAAACGGTACGGATGGACCACGAGCGCGCGGGCGAGCGGCGAGGCGCCGTACACCATGCCGCGCAGCGCGTCCACCGCGTAGGTCAGGGGATCGATTCGCGTCAGCACCGTCATCCACAGGGGCAGTCCCCGCAGCGGAAAGAAGGCGCCCGAGAGCAGCCACAGCGGCAGCACGAGGAAGTTCATCACGACCTGGAAGCCTTCCATCGTCGCCATGCGTGAGGCGATGACAAGGCCGAGACTCGTGAGCGAGGCGGCGACCAGGAGCATGGCGAGGGCGATCCCCGCGACCTGCGCGGCGCCGAGGTGAACGCCGACGAGCGGCGCGAGAAGGAGCAGCAGCACACCCTGCAGCGTCGCCACGGTCGCGCCTCCGGCGACCTTCCCGGCCACGATGCTGGCCCGCGCCACCGGGGCGACGAGGATTTCCTTCAGAAATCCGAACTCGCGGTCCCAGATGATCGAGATGGCGGAAAACATCGCGGTGAACAGCACCGTCATCCCGAGCACGCCCGGATACATGAACTGGAGGTAACTGAAGCCGCGCGGCACCGCGGCGGAGCGGAAGGTCGCGCCGAACCCGGTGCCCATGATCGCGAGATAAATCAGCGGCTGTCCAAGCGCGCCGGCGATGCGGGCGCGCTCGGAAACAAATCGGGTGAGTTCCCGCAGCCAGATCGCGTAGGCCGCCCGAATCTCGTGCGGCAGCCGCGCCGGCGCCGCGCCCGGCACGCCGCCGGGCGACCGGGCCGCCGTGCCGATCATCGCCGGCCCCAGGCCCGGGCCATTGTCCGGAGCTGGTCGGCCGCGGAGGCCGATTCCTCGCGGATCGCGTGCCCCGTGAGTTTGAGAAACACGTCGTCGAGCGTCGGCCGTTTGACGGTCACCGCGGTGACGAGCGAGGGAAACGCCGCCGCGACCCGCGGCACGAACTCCGCCCCCCGCTCCTGCTCCACGATCACCTGCCCGTCCGAGGCGCGGGCGACCGCGCCGCCGCCGAACCGCGCCCCGATCTCGCGGGCGAGCAACTGCGGATCCGGCGACGTGATCGTGATGACGTCGCCGCCGACCTGGCGGCGAAGCGCCTCCGGCGTGTCGAGCGCGACGATGCGGCCGCCGTCGATGATGGCGATGCGGTCGCAGTGCTCGGACTCCTCGATGTAGTGGGTGGTCATGAACACCGTGACGCCTTCGCGGCGGCGCAGACCGACGACGTACTCCCAAATATGGTTCCGGGTCTGGAGGTCCAGGCCGAGCGTCGGCTCGTCGAGGAAGAGCACCCGCGGCCGGTGCAGCAGGCCCCGGGCGATTTCCAGACGTCGCTTCATCCCGCCGGAGTACGTCGCGACGAGCGCCCGCCGCCGGTCGCTCAGTTCGACCATTGCGAGGACCTCGGCGAGCCGCGGCTCGATTTCCGAACCCGGCACGCCGTAGAGCATGGCGTGAAAGCGCAGGTTTTGCTCGGCGGTGAGGCGGTTGTCGAGGCTCGGATCCTGGAACACGATGCCCATCGAGCGCCGCACGTCCGCGGGCCGCGCGACGACGTCGTAGCCCGCGAGCGAGGCGCGTCCCGCGGTGGGCCGCAGCAGGGTCGCCAGCATCTTGATGGTGGTCGTCTTGCCGGCGCCGTTCGGTCCGAGAAATCCGAAGATCTCCCCGGCCGCGACGGCGAACGTCACGCCGCGGACGGCTTCTATCGGTCCGAAGCGCTTGGCCAGATCCCGAACGTCGATGATCGCCGGCTGCATAGGCACCAATAGAGCGAAACGAGCGTTCCCCGGCCCAGAGTCCCGCCGGTTCGAATTATGCCCGTCTCGAGGAGCGCTATCGCCCGATGGCGCGGAGCCGGGAACCCGGCGCCTCTCGTGACCTGGCCGTGGGGCCGTTTACGCCAGCCGCTCGGCGGCCAGCAGCGCCCCGAGTCTCGGCGCGAGGGGACGGTTTATGGCGTCGAGCACGGCCTTGCACACCGCGCGCGGGAGGTCGAGTGCGGTGGCGCCGCCGACGTAGCGCTCCGGCCCGCGGCCCGCCGCGGGGCGTGCCGACAACACCGCGATCGCCAACGGATACGTGGTCGGCAGCGAGTTGAAGACATTTTCGACGCTGTACACGTCCGGCTCGCCCAGAATGCCGTGCACGGCCCGCAGCGTGGCGTCGGCCACGAGCGTCCGCGCCGCGTCCACAGGTGGGACGTCAACAGCCGAGGACACACCCTCCACTTCGTGCGCCCCGAGCCGCAGCCGTACCCGCGCGACCGACTCGGCCGCGCCCGAATCCAGCTGCACGTCCAGCAGTTTGGCGCGCGCGCCGCCGGGTAGCGCGTCGTGCCCGGAGGCGACGGAGCGCCCGGTCTCCCGCGCCGGCGCGTGTTTGGCCAGTCTCGACGCGCGGCAGGCCAGCGCCAGCAGGTCGCTCACCGTCGCGGCGGCATGGCCGGGTGCGCGGACCCGGCGCCGTCGGCCGCCCGCATACCCGACGCTGGCGGTCAGCGGGTCCGCCCCGGCGACCGGGATCGTCACCGCGTCGCCGAGGCGGCTCGCCAGTGTGCCCACGGCCTCGCCGGTGCGCGATGTCGCGATCGCGAACTTGTCGCTCCCGTAGCGGCACAGCACATCCGTCCTCGGATCGATGCTCCGCTGGAGCATGTCCGCGATCATCCGCAGAACGCCGTCGCCGGCTACGTAGCCGAACGCGCGGTTGACTTCGCGAAAATTGTCGAGATCGACGAAGACCACCGAAATTTCGTGACCGCGCGTGAGGGTGTCGGCTGCCCACATGCGAAGTCCGGTCGCCCACGGCAGACCCGTGAGCGGATCGGTGGCCTGACTCACGGCGCGGAGGACCGCCGTGAGCGAGACGTAGCCCGCGGGGCGGGCGCCGTCCAAAACGGGCAGCACATCGCGCTGCTGCGACACGAACAGGACGTGGGCCTGGAGGAGCGGCAGATCCGGTGTCGCCGGCACCACGCCGCGGGTCATGACATCCGCGAGCGGGCAGCGGGCGTCCTGTGCGAGCAGGTCGACGGGAGTCACCACGCCGGCAAGGCTGCCGGCGTCGAGCACGGGAAGGACGGGCAGCCGGTGGGCGCGAAACACGCCGGCCGCCGCGGCCACCGTATCGCGGGCCGAGAGATACACCGGCGCCGGCGTCATGACGTCAGAGACGATCACAAGCGGGAATCCTCCCCTCGTCGAGCCCCCGCGCCCCCACGCCTATTGTGTGACACCCGGTTAAGCACAAGTATCCGTATCAATACGGAGGCCCGTCCGTATCTGTACGGAGGTCTCCGGGAGTTTCGCGGCGACTGGCTTCCGGACGCAAGGTCGCGGCAGGTTACCCGGAAGTTTGTGTGAGGATGGACGGCAGAACGGGACGGCAGAAACGTGGGAGGGGCGGGACATCCCCGCCCCTCCGTATGCCCGGCCGCGGTCCGGCCTAAGCCTGAATCGAGGGCTGCGACGGCGGACGGCGCACGCCGACCGGAGGCGGTGTCAGCGCGGGCAGACCCACGCCTTCACCCAGCGCTTCGTCCAGCACCTGATCCATGTGCTCGACGAGCGCGAAGCGCAGCTTCTTGCGCACGTTGTTCGGGATCTCGTACAGATCCTTCTCGTTCTCCTTCGGCAGCACGATGATCTTCATCCCGGCGCGGTGCGCGGCGATGACCTTTTCCTTGACCCCGCCGATCGGCAGCACCTTGCCGCGAAGGGTGATCTCGCCGGTCATCGCGACGTCTTTGCGCACGGGACGCCCGGTCACCGCCGAGGCGAGCGCCACCGCCATGGTGATCCCGGCGGACGGCCCGTCCTTCGGAACGGCCCCGGCCGGCACGTGGATGTGCATGTCGTGGCGTGACGCGAACCCGTCGTCGACGCCGAGCCGCCGGGCGCGCGCGCGGATGTAGCTCAGCGCCGCCTGCGCGGACTCCTTCATCACATCGCCGAGCTGGCCCGTGAGCGTCAGTTTCCCGTCGCCGCGGAGCAACGAGGCTTCAACCGTGATGATGTCGCCGCCCTGCTCGGTGTACACGAGCCCCGTCGCGGCGCCGATTTCGTCTTCCAGCCCCGCGCTGCCGTAGCGGAACTTCGGCGGCCCCAGGAACTTGTGGACGTTCTGCACCGTGACCTTCTCGGCCGTGACGGTCTCCTCGGCGACCTCCCGCGCGATCTTGCGGCAGATCGTCGCCACTTCCCGCTCCAGGTTGCGGACGCCGGCCTCGCGGGTGTACTCGCGAATGACGTGCCGGAGCGCGTCGTCCGTAAACGTGACCTGATCGGGCCGCAGGCCGTTCTCCTTCAGCTGCTTCGGCAGCAGGAACTGGGTCGCGATGTGGTGCTTCTCCTCCTCGATGTAGCCGGAGAAGCGGATCACCTCGAGCCGGTCGCGCAGCGCCGGCGGCACCGTGTCAAGGATGTTGGCCGTCGTGATGAACATGACCTCGCGCAGATCGAACGGCAGCTCCAGATAGTGGTCGCTGAACGCGTTGTTCTGCTCGGGGTCGAGCGCCTCGAGGAGCGCCGCGGACGGATCGCCGCGGAAGTCCATGCCGAGCTTATCGATCTCGTCCAGCATGAATACCGGGTTGCGGCTGCCGGCCGTGCGCATGCCCTGCAGGATCCGGCCCGGGAGCGCGCCCACGTACGTGCGGCGGTGCCCGCGGATCTCCGCCTCATCGCGCACGCCGCCGAGCGACACCCGCACGAACTTCCGGCCGAGCGCCCGCGCGATCGACTTGCCGAGGCTCGTCTTGCCGGTGCCGGGCGGTCCGACGAAGCACAGAATGGGCGCCTTGGATTCCGGGGCCAGTTTGCGGACGGCGAGGTATTCGACGACGCGGTCCTTGGCCTTGTCGAGCCCGTAGTGATCCTCGTCCAGGATGCTCCGCGCGGCCTTTGTGTCGAGCCGGTCGTCGGTCTTCGCGTTCCACGGCAGCGCCAGGATCCAGTCGAGGTACGTGCGGACGACCACCGCCTCCGCCACCATGGGCGGCATCTTCTCCAGCCGGCCGAGCTCCTCGATCGCCTTCTCTTTAACCTTCTCGGGGAGCTTCGCTTCTTCGATCTTCTTGCGGTACTCGTCCACTTCCGCGGTGCGTTCGTCCTTCTCGCCCAGCTCCTGCTGGATCGCCTTCATCTGCTCTTTGAGGAAGTACTCGCGCTGGCTCTTTTCCATCTGCTTGCGCACGCGGTTCTGGATCTTGCGCTCCAGTTCGAGGATGTTGATTTCCTTGGTCAGCGTCCCGCTAAGAATCTCGAGCCGCTCGCGCGGCGCCGCCTCGAGCAGCCGCTGGCGCGTGTCGACGCGCGTCTGCAGATGCTGCGCGACGAGGTCCGCGAGGCGCCCCGGCTCCTCGGTGGACATGACCAGCATGAACGCCTCCGGCGGGACCGACCGCGACAGGCGGGCGTAGCGCTCGAACTGCGAGCTCACGCCGCGCATCAGCGCCTCGATCTCGAGCGGCTTGTCGGTCGGATCTGGCCGCGTGTCCGCGCGCACCTGGAAGAACGGCGACGTCTGGACGAACTCCGCGATCGCGCCGCGCACGAGGCCCTCGACGACGACCTGGACCGTCCCGTCAGGCTGCTTGCCGACTTGAAGGATGCGGCAGATCGTGCCGACCGGGTACAGGCCGTCGGCCTCCGGCTGTTCCTCGTCGTCTTTGCGCTGCGCCACGAGCAGGATCATCCGCTCGGCGGGCAGCGCGGCCTCCAGCGCCGCCAGCGACTTCGGGCGGCCGACCCCCAGCGGCACCACCATGCCGGGGAGAACGACGGTCCCCTTCAGCGGCAGCAGCGGCAGGACGCTCGGGTACGTCACCGGCTCCGGCGCCTTGGACGCCTGCGTCGTGGCTTGAATCTTCTCGGGTTTCTGCTCTGGTTTATGCTCCGGCGTATGCTCGGCCATGAATGCCTCCCGGCGAGTCCCGTCAGGGGCCTGCCCGATCCCCTGCCCTACTATGCCCCACTATCCATATATGTATACGCACAGCACGGAGGTGACGATTCCCCGCCGGCGGCCGGTCCCGCTGACCCCGGCCGCTGCCTCGCGAGCTGCCGGAGGCCTTCGGCCCCAAGGGGCGGCGCGCGGCTGCCGGGCCCCAAAAACGGAGACGGAGCCGTGAGGCTCCGTCCCGGTCGAGCAAATATTGACTTGTGCGGCCTCGGGCTTCTCAGGCCGGTTTCTCCTTTGCCAGCCTCTTGAGGTCGGCCGCGGTGAGCAGTATCGGCTCCACCCGCTTGTCCACCGTCTCCCGGGTGATCACGCAGCGCTTGATGTCGCCGCGCTCGGGGATGTCGTACATGATGTCCAGCATGATCTCCTCGATGATCGTGCGCAGCCCGCGCGCCCCGGTATTGCGGATCATCGCCTGGCGGGCGATCGCGCGGAGCGCGTCGTCGGCGACCACGAGCTCGACGCCGTCCATCTCGAGGATCTTCTGGTACTGCCGCACGAGCGCGTTGCGCGGCTCCACCAGGATCGTGACGAGGTCCGCCTCGGTGAGCGGCTCGAGCGGCGTGACCACCGGGAGGCGGCCGATGAACTCAGGGATGAGCCCGTACCGCAGCAGATCCTGCGGCATCACCTGCGCGAGCAGCGCGCCCATGCGGTGTTCCCGCTTGGGTTGAATTTCCGCGCCGAAGCCGATGCTGGCCACCCGGATGCGCGATTCGATGATCCGGTCGAGGCCGTCAAACGCGCCGCCGCAGACGAACAGAATGTTCGTGGTGTCGATCTGGATGAACTCCTGGTGGGGATGCTTGCGCCCGCCCTGCGGGGGGACGTTGGCCGTGGTCCCCTCGAGGATCTTGAGCAGCGCCTGCTGCACGCCTTCGCCGGACACGTCGCGGGTGATCGACGGGTTTTCCGACTTCCGCGCGATCTTGTCGACCTCGTCGATGTAGACGATGCCACGCTCGGCGCGCTTGACGTCGTAGTCCGCCGCCTGAATGAGCCGCAGCAGGATGTTCTCGACGTCCTCCCCGACGTAGCCGGCCTCGGTCAGCGAGGTCGCGTCCGCGATCGCGAACGGCACGTCGAGGATGCGGGCGAGGGTCTGCGCGAGGAGGGTCTTGCCGCAGCCGGTCGGGCCGATCAGGAGAATGTTGCTCTTCGCCAGTTCGACTTCGCCGCTGCGCTTGGAGTGCGACGAGATCCGCTTGTAGTGGTTGTAGACCGCGACGGAGAGCGCCTTCTTCGCGCGCTCCTGGCCGATCACATACTGGCAGAGCGTCTGGTAAATTTCGTGCGGTTTCGGAATCGCCCGCGGCTTCGCTGCCGGCTGCGGGCCCGCGAGTTTCTCCTCGATGATCTCGTTGCAGAGCTCGATGCACTCGTCGCAGATGTAGACGCCCGGGCCGGCGACGAGCGTGCCGACCTGTTCCTGCGTCTTGCCGCAGAACGAACACTTGGTGCGGTCCCGCTCGTCTCCCGCTTTGAACATGTCTGTCGCGTCTCCCCCGGCGCGCCCCGATCCTCGTCCGCGCGCTATCGCAGTACCGGACCGCCTGCCACGTGCTGTCCCGGCCGGCCGGGCTGCCGGGGTTGGATCACATCATCGACGAGCCCGTACTCCCTGGCCTCGTTCGCGCTCATCCAAAAATTCCGGTCCGTGTCCTTTTCAATCCGCTCCAGCGGCTGCGTCGTGTGCTTGGCCAGGATTTCGTCCAAGATTTGGCGGATCGCGAGAAACTCCTTGGTTTGGATGTTGATATCCGCGACCGAGCCCTGCGCGCCACCCCACGGCTGGTGGATCATCATCCGTGAATACGGGAGCGCGAACCGGCGGCCTTTGGTTCCCCCGGCGAGAATGATCGCCCCCGCGCTGGCGGCGAGGCCCACGCAGATGGTCGAGACGGGGCAGTGCATGTACTGCATCGTGTCGTAAATGGCCAGCCCGGCCGTCGCGGACCCGCCCGGGCTGTTCACGTAGAGCTGGACCTCCTTCTCCGGGTCTTCGTAGTCCAAATACAGCAACTGCGCGATGATCAGGTTGGCCATCTCATCTTCGATCGGGCCGCCGATGAAGATGAGGCGCTCTTTGAGCAGACGCGAGTAGATGTCGTACGCCCGCTCGCCGCGCGCGGTCTGCTCCACTACCATGGGGACGTACGCCATGGATTCCACGAGCCTCCGTTCGAACCGTCTCACGGGGTATTCGGTGGGGGCGGCTCCGGAGCCGCCGCCGGCGGCGATCCGCCGGTTCCCGCTCCCGAAACCGCGTCGACCAGAAACGCCATCGCTTTGCGCCGCAGCAGGGTCTCCCGCAGGCCCTCTTGCCGGCCGCCTTCGGCCAGCCAAGCCCGCACCTTCGCGACGTCCTGTTTCAATTCCGCAGCGAGGTTCTCGACCTCGGCGCGCATCTCCTCCTCTGAGACACTCAGCGCTTCGCGTTCCGCGACGGTCTCGAGTAAGAGGCGGCTGCGCACGCGGCGCAGCGCCCCCTCACGCGCGTCCGAGCGCAGCGCCGCCTCATCTTTGTTGAGCGCGCGCGCATACGATTCCAGGGTGAGCCCGCGGCTGCGGAGGCGGTCGGCGAGGTCCTCAAGGATGTGCTCGACCTCGTGTGCGACGAGGCTCTCGGGGACGTCGAAGGCCGTCTGCGCCAGCACGGCGTCGAGCACGCGCTCGCGCAGCGCCCGGGCCTCTTCAGCCGTGCGCTCGGCCTGCAATTTCTCGCGCAGCCCGTCCCGCAGCGCCTCGAGGGTGGGCCGATCCGAGACCGTGCGCGCAAACGCGTCGTCGAGGGGCGGGAGTTCCTTGCGGCGCACATCCGTGACGCGCACCACGACCGGCTGGGCCGCACCGGGAAGATCGGCACTCCGTTCGTCACCCGCGGACGCTCCTTCGAGCGCCGCCTCGACGGGTTCGGGCAGCAGGCCGCCTCCCACCTCGGCCAGCAGCTCGCGCCCGGGCTGCAGGCGCTCGTGCCCCTCGGGCGCGGACACGACCGCGAGGAGCACGAAGTCGCCGCGGCGGGCCGGTTCCGCCACACTGGTCAGCCGCCCGTGCCGGTCGCGGATGTCTTCGATCGCGCGGTCCACGTCCTCGTCCGACACCGGCGTGTGCTCGGCGGTGATGCGAATGGCGCGATAGTCGGGCAGCGTGATCGCCGGATAAACGTCCACGGTCGCGGTGAGGTGAAGGCCCTTGCCGTCCGCGCCGTCTTTAATTTCGATCGACGGGCGCGTAATCGGCGAGACGCCGGTCTGCTCGACAGCTTCGGAATACTGCTCGGGGACGAGACGCCGGAGTGCCTCTTCGCGCAGCGTCTCCGTGCCGACGTGACGTTCAAAGACCGGCCGCGGCGCTTTGCCGCGCCGGAAGCCCGGCACCTGCACGCGGCGGACCAGCTGCGCGTACGCTTGATCCATCGCGCGGGCGACCACGTCCTCGGCAACGTCGATCTCGAGCACGACGCGGCTCGCCGCCTCGTTGCGCGTTTCCACCTTCATGCCGTCAACAACGCCTCCCAACAACCGGCGCCCCGACCGAGAGGGCTCGTCGAGGCGCCGTGATCCTCGACGCAGTATACTGATCCGCCGCCGGTTCGGTCAAGACAGCGTCCGGGTCGAACGGGCGCGTGGCCCGGCAAACGCGGTCACGCGCCGGCGGGATTAGAACGTGACGACACTGCGCGCCACCTCACCGCGCTCCAACGCCTCGTACGCGGTGTTGATTTCCTCGAACGGATAGGTACGGGTCAGCAGTTCGTCCAGCTGGAGCCGGCCGGCGCGGTAGAGCGCGATCAAGTTGGGAATGTCGACCCGGGGACGGCTCGACCCGTACACCGACCCGGTCAGGACGCGCTCCTCGAAGACGAGGGACATGATGGGAACGGCGACCTCCGCCGTCATCGGCGTCACGCCCACAATGACGGCGACGCCCCGCTTCGCGAGCGAATCGTAGGCCTGCCGCATCACCGCCGGCACGCCGATCGCCTCGAACGCGTAGTCGACGCCTCGCCCGCCCGTCAGCGACCGGATCCCGGCCACCGGATCTTCGGCGGACGCGTCCACGGTGTGCGTCGCGCCGAACTGGCGCGCGTATTCAAGCTTGCGCCCCAGCACGTCCACGGCGATGATGGTGACCGCGCCCGCGAGCCGGGCGCCCTGGATCGCGTTGAGCCCGATACCGCCGGCGCCGAACACGGCCACACTCGACCCGGGCCGCACCCGCGCGGCGTTGACGACGGCGCCCACGCCCGTAATCACCGCGCAGCCGAAGAGCGCGGCGCGGTCGAGCGGGAGGTCCTGAGGGATCTTGAGCAGCGCCCGCTCTGGAATCACGGAGTACTGCGAGAAACTGGAGACACCGGCGAAGTGCTTCAGTTCCGTGTCCCCAAGCGCAAAGCGTGTGCTTCCGTCCGGCAGGTGTCCGGTCATCCGAACGGCCGTGCCGGACGCGCACAACGCCGGCCGGCCTCCCGTGCAGTACTCGCACTCCCCGCAGCTGAGGCGCCAGAGTGGAATCACATGATCGCCCGGCCGCAGCGACGTGACTCCTGAACCGGTCTCCTCCACCACGCCGGATCCTTCGTGACCCAGCACCGCGGGCAGCGGCGCGTAGAGATGCCCCGTCATCACGTGAAGGTCGCTGTGACAGACCCCCGCGGCGGCCATCCGCACCAGGACCTCGCCGGCCTTCGGCGGCCGCACCTCGACGTCGTGGATTTCGAGCTTGCGTCCCGCTTCAAACAGCACCGCGGCCTTGGACTTCATCGGCCTGCCCCCGCGCTCGGCGCCTGTACCTTCGCATTGGGCTTCCCCGGCGCCGGGCCAAATCTCATGGCGGCCCGCGGTGAGTCCGCGGGCACGAGGGAGGGGTTCACGCCGCGCATCGCGCGCGCCTGCCGGTCCCGGCCGCCAACCGTGAAACGGCGGGGACGCTGCCGTCTTCCGCCGCCTCAGTTGCTCCTTGAGTGCTTGGCGCCGGTCAGGGGCGTCCGGACCCCAACGTTTCATGCCGGGCGTCCGTGCGCGCAGACGCCCGGCGACCGTCGCCGGCGACCGCCGGAGTCGTGACTTCGGCGCCGCCGTGCCCCGCCCGTTGATGATGGAACGTCGCACGCGGATCGCGCGCCGAGGCCTTGCCGAGCAGAAAGATGGCGAACCGAACCGTCACGGCCGACGCGGTGGCGAACAGGCTTGAGGCCAGACGGGTGCGGCGTGACCGGGCGGGCAGAATCGACAACATCAAACCGGCGGCCGCGCACACCATCGCGCCCCGCCACAGGCCGCCGGCCAGGGCCCCTTCCCGGAGCGGCCGGGCGACCCGGGGCACCCTCGAGATCTCCGTTTCGACCGCCGCCATCGCGGCCAGTTCCGCGAGCGACCCTATTTTATGGAAGCGCTCGAGGGCGGTGTGCTCCTCTTCGGTGGCCGGCAGCAGTTCCAGCAGGGCCGCGGCGCTTGTGACCGCCGACGCCATGAAGAGCCACGGCATCGACCGGCGCGCTTCCTGCCAGACCGGCACGGCGGTGTTGGCCAGCAGCACGGCGGTGTACCCGCTGAGCGGAGGGCCGGCGAGCGCCGCGCCGTAGGCCGCGACATCCCCGGCGGTGCCGAGCGGGCCGGCGGCGCGGCTCAGCAGCGTCGCCGGCCCGACGCACGCGCCCATCGCGCTGAGGACCCATGACCCCACGCTCATGGGAGAGGTCGGCCGGAAGACCCGCAGCATGTTCAGGAACCGCTCCGGCCGGCCCAAGTCGGCGATTAGGAGCCCGTTCCGGCCGCGGCGCCCGCGACCCCGAGCCAGCGTGCGCGCGTGACGAGGCCTGCCATCGGCCGCCGCGCGACCGCCTGCGCCGCGGCGCCCAGGACGCACGACGCTCCCGCCGCGCCGCCGGCATAGAAATACAGCGGCACCATCCATTTCCAAACCGTACCGGCCCTCCTCGGCGTTCCAGCCGCTGAACAGGCCGTCGAGATCCTCCGTATCCCGGAATTCGTCGCGGATGATCGCGCCCGCGTTGGTGTAGTTCACCACGTACTCTTTGAAGTAGCGCTCGTGTCCGATGACGTAGGTGATGAGGCCGCCGAGAAACGCGATGTCGCTGCCGGCGCGGATCGGGACGTGGATGTCCGCCACGGCACTCGTGCGCGAGAACCGCGGGTCGACGTGGATGATCGTCGCGCCGCGAGCCTTGGCCGCCATGACCCAACGGAATCCCACAGGATGGCATTCCGCCATGTTCGAGCCTTCGATGACGATGCAGTCGGCGTGCTGGAGATCCTGCTGAAACGTCGTCGCGCCGCCGCGGCCGAATGAGATCCCCAGACCGGGGACCGTCGAGGAGTGTCATATCCGGGCTTGATTGTTGATTTGAACGACGCCGAGGGCGGTGAACAGCTTCTTGATCAGGAGTTCTCCTCGTTGTCGAGGGTCGCGCCCCCGAGGTGCGCGATTGCCATGGTGCGGCGGAGCGGATTCCCGTCGCCGTCCGCCTCTTCCCATGTGGCGTCGCGCGCGCGGCGAACCCGCTCCGCGATCATGTCCATCGCCACATCGAGCGGCAGCGTCTCCCACGCCGTGCCGTAGGGCCACCGGTACAGCACCTGATGGAGGCGATGCGCACCGGTCACCAGCTGAAACGTCGCGGCGCCCTTCGGGCACAAGCAGCCTTCGGAAATCGGCGAATCCGGGTCGCCCTCGATGTCGGTGATCTTCTCGTTCTTGACGTAGACGAGCTGGCCGCAGCCGACCGCGCAGTACGGGCACACCGAGCGCACCACGCGATCCGCCGAGGCGGTGCGCGGAGCCAGCGCGCGGCTGCGATCCGACCACGCCGTCTCGCCCAGCGCGGTGGGATCGCGCGCCATGAGTTGTTTGAGGATGGGCCAGCGGGACAGCAGGCCGTTCCGAGGAGGTTCGGGCACGACAGACACCTCGCGTTCTGTGGTGACGGTACGAGGACATTAAGAATTTCCCCGGGGTGGCGGCCGGCAAAACGACCGCCGCCCGTCCACCGGCGCAAGGAATCGCCCACGCGGCCGCGTAAGAGCGGCACGATGGAGCACGTCAAGGATCAGACGGCCGAGGTCATGGCACGCGCCGACGCGCTGCGCGACGCGCTCATCGAAGATGTGATGGCGCTCGTCCGCATTCCGACCGTCGTCGGCCACGAGGGACCGGGCCAGGAGTGGATCGCGGAGCGCTACCGCCGCCTCGGCCTCGAGACTCATATCGTTCCGGTCGAATTCCAGGCGATCAAAGATCACCGCGCGTACTGCGGGTGGCGGGCCGACCCGGCCGCGTACGAGGGCCGGCCGAACGTCGTGGGAGTACTGCCGGGCGCCTCCGAAGGCTCTCGGGCCCGCACTCTCATCCTGAACGGGCACATGGACGTCGTTTCGGCGGAACCTGAGTCGCAGTGGACCTACGGCCCCTGGACGCCGACCATCGTGGACGGCCGCCTCTACGGCCGGGGCGCGAACGATATGAAAGCGGGCCTCATCAGCAACATCTACGCGCTCCGGACGATCCTGGACGCGGGGCTTCTGCCGCGCGGAACCGTGCAACTGCAGTCGACCATCGAAGAAGAAGCGGGCGGAGGCGGCGGCGTCCTCGCCCTGCTCGTCGCGGGCTACCGGGCGGACGCCTTCATCGCCACCGAGCCGTGCGGCCACCGGATCCGGATCGGCAACGGCGGGATCATGTACTTCCGCGTCAAGGTGACCGGCAAGACCGCGCACGCCGGGAACGCGCACCTCGGGGTCAACGCGGCCGTCAAGGCGGCGCCGATTCTGCTCGCGCTCAGCCGGCTCGATGAGGAGCGCGCCCGCCGGCACCAGGGCTCGCCGTTCGCCGATGGTTCACGCGGCCGCGCGTGTCACCTCAGCGTCGGCTCGGTGCGGTCCGGAGACTGGCCGTCGACCGTCGCGGGGTGGGCCGAGATCGAGGCGCGCGCCGGCTACCTGCCGGGCGAGACGCGCGACGACGTCCGCGCGGAAATCGAACGCACATGCCGCGCGGCGGTGGCGGACGATCCATGGATGCGAGACCATCCGCCGGTGATTGAGTGGTTCGGGTGGGACGCGGAACCGTGGCAGGAGGACCAGCGCGATCCTTTCATTACGACGCTGCAGGAGGCGGGACGCGCCGTGCTGGGCCACTCCATCGAGACGTTCAGCCGCACCTCCGGCGTCGACTCGCGGTTCCCGCATTACTTCGGCTTTCCGGGGGTCTGTTTCGGCCACCGCGGCGACAACAACCACGGGGTCGACGAATGGACCGACCTCGAAAGTGTGATTCAGTCGACGAAAGTTCTCGCGCGCATGATCATGGATTGGTGTGGGGTCGTTCCGCGGTAATCGCCCGGCGATCGCGCAGCACCCGAACTCTCCTGGTAACCGCGGCGCTCGTGACTGGTGCGGGCGGAGGGATTTGAACCCCCACGAGCCTCTCGGCCCACCAGGTCCTAAGCCTGGTGCGTCTGCCGGATTCCGCCACGCCCGCAACCAAAAGCGTGCATTTCGATTCCGTGGTGCGCTTCGATTTTACGGCGTGCTGTGGAATTGCGTCAAACTGTCCTCGGCTCTTTCCAATCTCCGGACCTCTTTGTTAGAATGACCCCGGGGCCGTTAGCACAACTGGCAGTGCAGGGGACTCTTAATCCCAAGGTTGCAGGTTCGAGTCCTGCACGGCCCACCAATCAAGCCCCGCTTGCTGTCGACAAGCACGCCGGCTCTCCGGAGGAGTCCGACGTGCTTGGGACTCTCGCAACACTGTCAGGTCTCGTCACGCTATACTTCCGTACGGCACATATCGAGTAGTGAGCTACCGGTTGTCTGAGCGGGGAGAGGCACCCCGCGGATGGTAGTAGCGCAGCCGAGCATCAGGGCGGGGGAGAAGTGACCGGCCGCGACTACACGCATTTTTCGATGGACGCCGAGGCCGAGGCGACCGTGCTCCACGTCGAGGGTGACGTGGACCTGTCCAGCGCGTCAATGTTGGCGACGGCGATCGCGGACGGCTACCGCCCGAACCGACGCCTCATAGTCGACATGCGCCGTGTGCATTTCTTGGACGGTGCCGGTATCCGTGTCTTGGAGAGCGCCGCTCGCGAGCACCCCGGCCGTTTCGTCGTGGCCGGCCCATCTCCGGCGATTCACCGGCTGTTTGCGATCCTGAACTTGCTAGACGCGGTCCCCGTCGTCGCATCGCTCGACGTTGCGCGGGAAACTCGCGGCCTCAATAGGCGACCGCTTTCAGCCGTATTGCGGGCGCTCATTCCATCAACGGCGGTCTTGGTCGCAGCCGAGGGCGTGGCCCTCGCCGGGCTGCTCATCAGTCTGCTTGCGATTCTGCGCCTATCATCCGGCGACCAAAGAACCCAGACGTCGCCGAAGATCTCGAAATTAGCCTAGCCCCGACGCGTCTCCCTTACAATCGCTTTCTTCGCGCGCGTAACCCAGCGGAAATAGGCGAGCGTCAAGCAGCACAGCCCACTCTAGCTCTTCTTGCGCGTGATGAGCACCTTCTTGAGGGTCTCGATTTCTTCGAGCGCCCGGCCGGTCCCGAGCACGACGCTGCTCAGCGGATCTTCCGTGAGCATCACCGGCATCCCGGTCTCCTCGGCGAGCAGCCGGTCGAGCCCGCGCAGCAGCGAACCGCCGCCCGCCATGATGATGCCGCGGTCGACAATGTCGGCGGCCAGTTCGGGCGGCGTGCGCTCGAGCGTCATCTTGACCGCCTCAACGATCGCCGCGATCGGTTCGGCCATGGCTTCCCGAATTTCGGTGCTCGTCATCCGAACGGTCCGGGGCAGGCCCGAGACGAGGTCGCGGCCCCGCACTTCGATCGACTGCTCGTCCTTCTGCGGGTAGGCCGACCCGATTTTGATCTTGATGTCTTCGGCGGTGCGCTCGCCGATGAGCAGATTGTAGGCCTTGCGCGAGTATTGGATGATGGCCTCGTCCATCTCGTCGCCGGCGATGCGAATGCTGCGCGACGTGACGGTGCCGCCGAGCGCGATCACCGCTACCTCCGTCGTGCCCCCGCCGATGTCCACCATCATGCTGCCGACCGGTTCAGAGACGGGCAGCCCGGCGCCGATCGCGGCGGCCATCGGTTCTTCGATGAGATAGGCCTCGCGCGCGCCCGCCTGGAGCGTTGCGTCGATGACCGCGCGCTTTTCCACCTCGGTCGCACCGCTGGGAATCCCGACGATCACACGTGGTCGAAGAAAGCGACGGCCACGCAGACCGTTACGAATGAAGTACGTGAGCATGGCGACCGTCGTGTCAAAGTCCGCGATGACGCCGTCGCGCAATGGCCGGGTCGCCACGATGTCGCTCGGCGTGCGGCCGATCATCTTCTTCGCCTGGTCGCCGACGGCCAGCACTTCCCCGCCGCCGACGCGCCGCGCGACCACCGACGGCTCCCGCAGCACGATGCCCTCACGCCGCACGTACACCAGCGTGTTGGCCGTTCCGAGATCGACGCCCACGTCCCGAGTGAACCAACTCAACAGCCTGCTGAAAATCATCCTGGGGTAGACTCCGCGGGAAAGCCCACTCAACCGGTGAAGGCCGTCGAGACGACGGCCTACCTCATCGGCGAAGGGTAGGCCCATCGACGGGATCGGAGGTGTTGATCAGAACGAAGTAAGCGCACTTGCACGACCGATTTTACGCCACTGATACTACGCTGACGGAAAGGCGTTTCTCCCCGCCAACCTGGTTATCAGACACGGTGCTTTCCGACAATGCCCCGATTGGTTGACCCTCCGTCGGGCGTTTGCGGACGATGTGGAACTTCCCCAACGCAAGTTCTTCCATCGCGACGAGGACGGGGTTGCGCGTACTGGTCTCAATTGCCGGTATGTCCCCCGCGACTAGTTGCTCAGCCCGGGCGGCTACAGCATTCACCATTTCAAACCGGCCGCCAATCCGTTCTAGAAGTGCCTCAATGGGTCTCTGGCGCATGCGTTTTCCTCTCCCTGAGAAGAGTGTGAAGAGCAGTGCCTCGTTTGATGTTGTTCCAGTCTGTCAGCCGGGGGGAATGACGAAAACCAGCGCCACAAAATCCGACGATGTCCCAGGGCCACCACTAGTATACCATCTGGAGCTCGAGACCGATTAACATATATATCAGGGTACTTCTCACGGTACGGCGGCCACGATAACCATTGACCTACCTGGGTGTCCCATGAACTTGTGGGGAGCGGTCGCAAAAGAATCTCCTTATGGACGCCCACGCGCGACCATCGGCACTGCTGGAGAATGGGGGTGCGCTAGTGGTATTCGTGAAGCGGACGCGGCGAACGAGCGCGGCCGACGAGCGCGTCTACAACGCGTACGCCGCGCTCACCGAGGCGCTGGGCGCGGAATGGCCCCGCCCTGCCCTGTCGTGATGCGAACCGGCTACTGGTCCGGCGCATCGCTGGAGCCCTTGTCTGTTACGTCCGCGTAACCGCTCTTTGTTCGGCAGGAAGCCTTGGCATCGTGACCAAGGCGTCTATATGCGCCGTGCCGCCGTCTATGCTCTTGTCGTCGCCGCCCTCGTTCGCGAGCGTCGTGACATCGAGCAGTATATCAGCAAGAGTCTGGAAATCTCAGAGGCGGTCCCGCTGGTTTTCAGCGAACCCACGGTCGCGATCGAGGAGGTCCGATCCGTTCGGGTCGCTCCGAGGTTCCGCGGGGACTACCCGGCCGTCGAGGTGGCGGTCGAGTTGCGGGTTCGCATCACCGCGGCGACTCGGCGAGGAGATCAACACCTGGGTCTGCGCACGACCGCGGCGGACGTCCAGCTGACCGCACTCGGCACCGTGGACGGCCTCGGCTATCACCTCCAGCCGCAGCGCGCGCGTCTCACTGCATGGTGGGGCTACTCGAACCAGCCATTGAGCGCCGAAGGTCGACCCCGGACGTGAGGGTCCGTTTGAGCTCCGTCGGTGTAGGGACCCCCCTCCGTTTTTATACGGATGTCAGCCGCCATTCGCCCCGCCCATAATGGTCCCCGAGCCGGGGTTGGGGAGCGAAAGGGTCCCCGGCACGGCCGGCAGCACTGGTGATCGCCGTCGTAGCAAATGGGAGGGGATCGGTCATGGATTCTGTGACTTCGGTCTTCGTCGCAACGTATCGGTCTCTCCGTCGTGTATCCGACGATGCCTCCTCGACCGCCGGGCGGCCGACAGACTGGCCCAGCACTCACATGAGTCGGAAACTCGAGCAACTCCACGCGGCCTACGAACTGCTTCCGCCCTCGCTGCGGCAGAGAACTTGGATCTTGACGAGTTTGCAGCGAGCGTCGCGCACCACGCCGAGAGGTTGCCCGAAATCGGCCTTCCACCGGTAAGTCGAGCCGCGGGTTCCCCCCAAACACACGTTTGACGCTCCGGCGAGCTCGCAGCCACTATGGCTGCTTACGGCCTCACGGAGCGGCCGCGGATAGGCAACTCTATCATTTTGATGGAATTCTCTCTTCCTTTGATCAAAGGCTTCCGCCACACTGAAAACCGAACAAAGGAAGTTGCGCTTCTGGGCTGGATCTGCGCGCGGACGCGCAAACGGGTCGGGCCAAATCGCCGGCCATAGCGTACTGCCGCCCTGGGGGGACGGGATGACCCATTCGAGCCACAGCCTCCATCAGGAACCCCTCGCCATCATTGGTATCGGCTGCCGTTTGCCGTCCGGCCTGAACGATCCCGAATCATTTTGGAGATTTCTCTGCGATGCGCGCGTGGCCGCCGGTGAAATTCCGCCCGATCGCTGGAACCCGCTGACGTTTTACGATCCCGACGCGGACAAGCCCGGCACGATGAACATGCGCCGGGGCGGCTTCCTCGATCACATCGACCAAATGGATGCCGAGTTTTTCGGCATCTCGCCCCGCGAGGCCCCCGGCATCGACCCGCAGCACCGTCTGCTGCTGGAGACAGCGTGGGAGGCGCTGGAAGATGCCGGCGAGGTCGCCGAGCGGCTGGCGGGAACCCAGACCGGCGTGTTCATCGGCATCTCGCGCAGCGACTACGAGGGCGTCACGATTCACGACGTCGACCTGATTCACGCCTACACCAATTCAGGCGTGGCGTTGAGCCTCGCCGCCAACCGCGTCTCGTACGTGTTCGACTTCCGCGGGCCGAGCATGGCGGTCGACACGGCCTGCGCCTCCGCGTTGACCGCGGTGCATCTTGCCTGTCAGAGCCTCCGGCAGGACGAGTGTTCGCTGGCCATTGCGGGCGGCGCGAGCGTGCTCATCCGACCGCATTTCTCCATCGGCTACACCAAAGCGCACATGCTCGCCGCGGACGGCCGCTGCAAGACGTTCGATGCGCGCGCCGACGGGTTTGGCCGCGCGGAAGGCGTGGGCGTCGTCGTCCTCAAGCGTCTGCGCGACGCGCTCGCGGACGGCAACCCCATTTATGCCGTCGTCCGCGGCAGCGGCATCAACACCGACGGGCACAAGAGCGGGATCATGCTGCCGAGCGCCGATGCGCAGGCGGCGCTGCTGCGTGATGTCTACCGGCGGGCCGGCGTGCCGGTCGACCGCGTCGGCTACGTGGAAGCGCACGGCACCGGGACGCCCGTCGGTGACCCGATCGAAGTGGAGGCCCTCGGACAGGCGCTCGGCGCGGGCCGCCGTCCGGGCAACGTGTGCTTGCTCGGATCGGCGAAGGCCAACGTGGGACATCTCAGTTCGGCGGCGGGCATTGTCGGCCTGATCAAGGCCGCCTTGTGTCTGCGGCACCGCTTGGTGCCTCCCCAGCCTCTTTTGGAGCGCCTGAATCCGCAGATCCCGTTCGACCGGCTGCCCTTCCGCGTGCCGGTTCAGTTGGAGCCGTTTCCGGCGGGCCCCGGCCCTGCGATCGCCGGCGTCAGCGCCTTTGGCTTCGGGGGAGCCAACGCTCACGTTGTCCTGGAGGAAGCCCCGTCCGAGGTACCAGCGGAACCCCGCGCGGCCGGGACGACTGACCGCGAACGCACGTCGCTCGTGCCCGCGTCCGTGCCGTCCTCCTCCGGGCCCTACCTGCTGCCCCTGTCCGCGCGCAGTGCCGAGGCCCTTCGCGCGTTTGCCCAGGCATGCCGGGACCTGATCGGCACCCTCCCTGCGCCGGCTGAACTCGAGGATCTCGCTTACAGCCTCGGCGTGCGGCGCAGTCATCACGACTACCGGCTCGCGCTCACCGCGCACTCGTGTGACGAAGCGCAGGAACTTCTCGACACGTTTCTGGCCGGCCAGGAGCACGCCGGTCTGGTCGTGGGCCGCCGCGTACCGAGCGAGCGAACGAAAATCGCCTTCGTCTGCTCGGGGATGGGTCCGCAGTGGTGGGGCATGGGCCGGCAGTTGCTCGCGGACGAGCCCGCCTTCAAGGACGCGGTCGCGCGCTGCGAGGCCGCGATCCGGCGCGAAGCCGGCTGGTCGCTGCTCGAAGCGTTGACGGCCGGCGAGGCCTCTTCGCGCCTGGACGACAGTTCGGTCGCGCAGCCGGCGATGTTTGGCATCCAAATCGCCCTCGCCGCGTTGTGGCGCTCATGGGGCCTCGTACCCGACGCGGTGGTCGGCCACAGCACCGGAGAAGTAGCGGCGGCGCATTTGGCCGGGGCCTTGAGCCTCGAAGACGCGGTCCGCGTCATCTGCCATCGCAGCCGGCTCCAGCAACGTACCGCCGGGATCGGCGGGATGCTTGCGGTCGGACTGTCGCCCGAGGAGGCGGGGCGCGAGGCGACTCAATGGCCGGGGCGCGTCTCGGTGGCCGCGCTCAACAGTCCGCACGCCGCGACCCTCAGCGGGGAAACGCGGGCCCTGGAGCAGATCGCCGCGTCGTGTGAGGCGAAGGGAATCTTCTGCCGGTTTTTGAAGATCCCGAGCCCCGCTCACAGCCACTATTTGGATCCCCTGCGCGGGGAACTTGAAGACGTGTTGCAATCCCTCCGCCCGCGGACGGCGTCCCTTCCGCTGTTTTCCACCGTCACCGGTCAACGCGCCGGCGGCGAAGAACTCGGGAACAGCTACTGGTGGCGCAACATGCGGCAGCCCGTCCGCTTCGCCGAGGCGATGCGGACCATGATCGACGAGGGATACCGCCTCTTCGTCGAGGTGAGTCCGCACCCGGTGCTCGCGGGTTCGATCGCCGAATGCCTCGCGGCGGCCGGCCAAGAAGGCGCCGCGCTACCCTCGCTCCGCCGCCACGATGAAGAGAAGGCGGTGATGTGGGGAACGTTGGGCGCCTTGTATGCGCGGGGCCATCCCGTTCAGTGGAACCGTCTGTATCGCGGCGGCCGCTTCGTCCGCTTCCCGCGCTATCCGTGGCAACGGCGGCGGTTCTGGCTCGAATCGGATGCCTCGCGCCGGGAGCGGCTGGGCCAGGACGATCATCCCCTCCTGGGCCGGCGTCAGAACACCGCGCGTCCGTCGTGGGAGACCAAGACGGACCCGCGTCGCCTCCCGCTTGTCGCCGACCATCGTGTTCAGGGCACGGCGGTCTACCCCGGCGCCGGGTATGTTGAGATGGGTCTCGCGGCGGCCCGCGCGCTGTTTGAGACGCCGCCGTACACGTTGGAAGGATTGGAAATTCGTCAGCCGATGGCGTTTCCTGAAGGCGGCGCCGCGCGCGCGGTGCAGTCGCTCTACACGCCGGCGGATGGAAGTTTCGAGATCTACAGCCGTGCGGCCGGCGGGGAATCGCCGTGGATTCTCCACGCCGCTCTTCGACTGCCGCCGCCGGTCGGGCGTGATGACGTGCCGCCGCCGCTTCCGCTCGACCCCATTCGGTCCCGGTGCCGTAGCGAGATCCCCATTGACGCGTTCCTTTCCGAGAAAGAACGGGCCGGCCAAACGCTCGGGCCGCGGTTCCGGACCGTGCGGCAACTCTGGGTGGGCGCAGAGGAAGCACTGGCGCGAATCGAGGCGCCCGAGCCGGTGCAGGCCGAATGGCACGCCTACCTGCTCCACCCGGCGCTCGTCGACGCCTGTGTTCAACTGATGCCTGCCATCGTGATTGGGCAGCACGAGCGCGACATGGACGGCCTGTACCTGCCCATCCGCATCCGCCGTGCCCGCTTGTTCGGCCGCGCCGCATCGCCGTTGTGGGCGTACGCCCGCATGGTGAAGCGGGACGGGCGCGCGCGAACCGCCGACCTCGTCCTGTGCGACGAGGCCGGCAACGTCGTGCTGGCGCTCGACGGTGTGGAAAGCAGGTACCTGGAGGGGACCGGGCGGCGCGATCAGCACGCCGACTGGCTGTACGAACCGCGTTGGCGCCTTGAGCCGCGTCCGGGCGATGCACCAGGCCAGACGGCGCATGAGCTGCCGGCGCCTTCGCAACTGGCGGCGCATGTCCGCGGCGCGGCGGCGTCCCCGGCGGTGGGCGCGGACGCCGAGTACGACGGGTTCGAATCCGGGCTCGACCGGCTGGCCGGTGCCTACGTGGTGCGCGCCTTTGCGCAGCTCGGATGGCCGTGGCGCACCGGGGATGACATCTCCCTGGCCCAGGCGGCGGAGGCGTTGGGCGTTCCGCCGCGGCGTGAACGCCTTCTCGCGCGGTGCCTCTCCGTTCTCGACGAGGACGGCCTGCTGGACCGCCGCGGTGATGACCGCTGGATTGTGCAGCGGGTTCCGGCCGGAGAGGACGGCGCATCTCTGCAGCGTGCGTGGCAAACGCTGCTTCGCGAGTGGCCCGCCGGGTATGCCGAACTCGGGCTGCTCCGAAGCACCGGCGACAGGCTGGCGCGTGTCCTCCGGGACGAGATCGACCCCGAGCAGCTCCTTGTTCCGGACGGCGACTTCGCAACCGTGGAGTGGTACTACCAGGATTCGCCAACGTACCGCAACAGCAACGAGCGGGTACGGCGCATCGTCGACGGCGTCCTGGATTCGCTGCCCTCCTGGGGGGCTTTGCGTATCTTGGAAGCCGGCGGCGGGCTGGGAGGAACGGCAGCCCACGTGCTGCCGGGGGTCCCCGCCGGCCGCGCGCAATATGTACTGAGCGACGTGTCGCCGTCGTTGCTGGCGCACGCGGAACAGCGCTTCGCGGACTATCCGTTCGTCGAGTACCGGCGGTTGGATCTCGCACATGATCCGGCCGGCCAGGGCTTCACGCCCCATGCGTTCGACCTCGTGTTGCTCTCGAGTTTCCGGTGCGTGGCGGACGGACTGCTGCCCACCGTTCGGCGCCTCGGGGCGTTGTTGGCCTCCGGCGGCCTTCTCGTGCTGGCGGACCCGAGGCTGGGCCGGACGCGCCGGTGGTCGGATGTTGCATTCGGAGCGCTTCCCGGCTACTGGCCGTGCAGGGACTCGGGATCCGCCGCCGGCATCCGCCAGGTGTTGGCCCAGGCGGGCTTCGCGGACGTCGAGGTTGTCGCGGGCACCGGTCAGGACGGACGCCCGGCGGCGATCGTGGCGCGAGGACCGCTCGAGGCGCCCTCGCCGCCCGCGGTGCCGGCAGAACTCCCGCGAGAAGCACGAACCTGGCTCATCTTCGCCGACCGGCAGAATATCGCGGCGCGTGTGGCGCAGTGGCTTCGGCAGCGCGGCGCGAGCTGCGTGCTTGTGGACCACGCAGAGGCGTTCGCGCGGCCCGCCGCGGACCGGTTTGAGGTGAGGCCGGGCTGCGCGGAGGACATGCGGCGCGTGCTGGACGCGCTCGGGACCGGGCAGGCTGCCTCGGGCCAAGTGCTGCACCTCTGGAGCCTCGACATCCCGTCATCCGACACCCTTTCGTCTGCTGCGCTCGCGCAGAGTCAGGCCCTCGGCGTTGTCTCGGTACTCCATCTGGTTCAGGCGTTGGACGGCGCGCGGTGGACTCCGCGGCTGTGGCTGGCGACGGGCGGCAGCCAACTGGAAACGCGGGCCGTGGGGCAGTCGCCGCTCTGGGGCCTTGGCCGCGTCATCCAAAACGAGCACCCCGAATTTCAGTGCATGCTCGTGGACATGAGCGCGGAGCGCGACGGCGCTGACGTGGAGGCGCTGTGCGCGGAGCTGGTATCGGCCACGGCCGAGCGCGAGATCGCGCTGCGGGGACGGGCGCGGTGGGTTCCGAGGCTCGACCGGCTGCCGGCCGGCCGTCTCAGGACGGTGCGCCGGCCGCATCGCGACGGCTTCCGTGCGGCGCTGCCGGCACGGGGCACGCTCGAAAACGTGCGGTTGGAGACGGCGCCGCGGCGCGCGCCCGGCACCGCCGAGGTGGAGATCGAGGTCTTCGCCGCCGCGCTCAACTTCAAAGACGTGCTCACGGCGCTCGCGGTCATCCCGGCGGAGCGAATGCTGTTGGGGCTGGAATGCGCGGGCAGGATCAGCGCCGTTGGCGACGGCGTGGAGCGCTTCCGGGTCGGCGATCACGTCATGGCACTCGCGCCCGGATGTCTCGGCGCGTTCATCACGACGCCCGCGGCGCTCGTCGTCCGCAAGCCGGCCGGCGTGAGCTTTGCCGATGCGGCGACGCTGCCCGTCGCGTTTGTGACCGCCTGCTACGGATTGGAACATCTCGGCCGCCTGGCCCGCGGCGAACGCGTGCTGATTCACGCCGCGACCGGCGGCGTGGGCCTGGCCGCCATCCAAATCGCGCGGCGGCTGGGCGCGGAGGTGTTCGCGACCGCGGGCAGTCCTGAGAAGCGCGAATTCCTACGGCGCCTCGGCGTCGAGCACGTCATGGATTCGCGCTCGCTCGAGTTCGCCGACGAGGTGATGCGGCGCACGCGCGGCGAGGGCGTCGACGTCATCCTGAATTCGCTCGCGGGCGAGGCCATCGAGCGTGGACTCGCGGTCCTGCGGCCCGGCGGGCGCTTCGTCGACATCAGCAAGACCGACATCCTGGCCGGGCACCGCGTCGGGCTTCGGGTGTTTGAGAAGAATCTCTCGTATGCCGCGCTGGACGTGTCGCAGCTTCGGGCCGAACGTCCCGCGCTCGTGGGCGCCATATTGGACGAGATGGTGCGCCGCGTGGAGGCCGGTGCGATCGGTCCCCTGCCGCATCGGGTGTTCCCGATCGCGCACACGGCCGAGGCGTTTCGCCACTTCGCCAAGACGCGGCACATCGGCAAGATCGTGATCGACGTGAAGGCCGAGGAAGCGCCGCGGGTGTGGGTAGCGCCCGAAGAGCTGTTCCGCGCGGACGCCACGTACCTGATCACCGGCGGGCTCGGGGGGTTTGGCCTCGTCACCGCCGAGTGGATGGCGGCGCGCGGCGCGCGTCACCTGGCGCTCGTCGGCCGGCGGGGCGCGGCGTCCGCCGCTTCGCAGGCCGCCGTCCGGCGCCTGCGGCACGCGGGCGTCACGGTCGAGGTGTTCCGGGCGGACGTCACGCGCGAAGGCGAACTCGCAGACCTGCTGGGCGAGATCGGGCGGTCGCTCCCCCCGCTCCGCGGGGTGGTGCACGCCGCCATGGTCCTCGACGACGGGGCGCTCCTCCGGATGGACGCGGACCGCTTCATGAGCGTGTTGGCGCCCAAGATGCTCGGCGCGTGGAACCTGCACCGGCTCACCGCGCAGGCGCCGCTGGACCTGTATCTGCTGTACTCGTCCGTCGCGGTCGTGCACGGCCATCCCGTCCAGGGCAACTACGCGGCGGCCAACGCCTTCCTCACCGCGCTGGCCTGGCATCGCCGGGCCGCCGGCCGGGCCGCCACCGCGGTCGACTGGGGCGCGATCGCAGACGTCGGATATCTTGCCGAGCACGACGAAGTGGGCCGGGCCGTCGAACGGGCCGCGGTTGTCGCGCCGGTCCCGGCGGTGGATGCGTTGGCGGCGCTGGAGACCGCCCTGCCGGGCGCGCCGGCGGAAATCGGGATTTTCCCTCACGACTGGGCGCAATTCCGGCGCGGGTACCCCATCGCGACGTCTCCGCGTTTCGCCGAATTCGCCGGCGACGGCCGGACGGCGCCGGACGCGGCGGCCGCGGACCGCGCCTCCCTCCTCTCCCAACTGTCGGCGGCTGCGCCGGAGCGGCGGCACACCCTAATCGAATCCCATCTGCGCGCTCGGATCTCGAAGATCATGGGGTTGTCGGGAGCCAAGCTCGACGCCGCGCAGCCGTTGGTCATGCTGGGTCTCGATTCTCTGATGGCCATCGAGTTGCGGACCTGGATTCAGGGCGAGCTCGGTCGCGATATACCCATCATGATGCTGCTCGGCGGCGCGACTCTGGCCCAACTGGCGACGGAGCTGACCCGCGACGCACGTGTGGAGCAGAGCGAATCGGCCGCGAACCGGCCCCTGGAGTTGGAAGAGATCAGATTGTGAATCCCGCCGAGGTAATCGCCCAACTCGTGGAACGCGGAGCCCGCCTGTGGGGTGAGGATGGACAACTGCGCTGCCGGGCCCCGCAGGGCGTGTTAACCGAGGAACTCCGGACCGAACTCGCGGTCCACAAGGGCGAGATTCTGGAATGGCTGCGGCGAACGCCGTCCCGCATTCCGCTTTCCGCATCGCAGGAAGGCATGTGGTTCCAGGAACAGCTGCAACCCGAAACGTCCACCTACAACGTCCCGTGCGTCCTCAGCATCTCCGGGCCGGTGGACCGGAGCGCGCTCGAGCGCAGCATCAACGAGATTATTCGGCGGCACGACGCGCTCCGCACCAGCGTCGCGGTGGTCGACGGTGCGCCCGTGCAGGTCATCGCTCCGGATCTCTGGGTGTCCGTCCCGCTGATCGATCTCTCGAGCCTCCCCGACGCCGAGCGGGACACGGCGGCCGCGCGCGTGGAGGCCGGGTACGCGCAGAGACCCTTCGATTTGGAACACGGACCGCTGCTCCGGGCCTCCCTCCTGCGGTTGAGGGACGAGCACCGCCTGCTGTTGACGGTGCACCACCTCGTGTGGGACCTCTGGTCGCTCGCCGTGTTCTTGAGGGAACTCGTGGCGCTCTACGGCGCGTCTCGCGACGGCCGCGTTCCCCGGCTGCCCCCGCTGCCGGCGCAATACGCGGACTTCGTGACGTGGCAACGGCGGCACCTCGAGAGCCGGGCCGCCGGCGCGCAGTTGGAGTACTGGAAGAGCCGGCTGCGCGATGCGCCCGCGGCGCTGGACCTGCCGGCCGACCGCCCGCGGCCGCCGGTTCCGACGTATCGCGGCGGATGGCGCGAGTTCTCGCTGCCGCCGGATCTGGTGCGGCGGCTGCAGTCGCTCGGGCGGTCCGAGGGCGCGACCCTGTACATGATCCTGCTCGGGGCGCTGCAGACGCTGCTGCACCGCTACAGCGGCCAAAACCACATCAGCGTCGGCTCACCGACGGCCGGGCGCCAGCGCGCCGAGTTCGCCGACGTGATCGGACTGTTCGTGAGCCTCGTTCTGCTCAACACGGACGTGTCCGGCAATCCTTCGTTTCGGACGCTGCTCCGGCGGGTCCGCGACGTCGCGCTCGGCGCGTACGCGCACCAGGACGTTCCGTTTGCCCGGGTGGCCGCGGCGCTCCAGCGGGAGCGCGGCCGGCAGCCGGTGTGTCAGGTGGTCCTCGTCTTTGATCCCGATATGCTGTCGTCCCAACTCGAAGGCTCGGGGATCAGGCTGCGCTTCGGCGTCACCTTTCGTTGGACCGGGTTGTCCGATCTGGTCCTGTTCATGCTGGACACCGGGCACGGGCTGCGCTGCGGCTGGGACTACAGCACCGACCTGTTCGACGCCGAGACGATCATCCGCATGACCGGCCATTTCCAGACACTACTGGAGGCGATCGCCGGCGACCCCGACCGGCCGATCGGGGATCTGCCGTTACTAACGGAGGGGGAGCGCCGCGCGCTGCTCGCGGACGGCGGGACACCTGCGAGGCACGAGCGACCGCCGTGTCTTCAGGATCTGTTCACCGCCCATGCCGCCCGGACGCCTGATGCCGTCGCGGTGCGGGACGAGCACCAGAGCCTCCGCTACGGAGAGTTGAATCGGCGCGCCAATCAGGTGGCGCATCACCTGCGCCGGCGGGGCGTCGGCCCGGACGTTCTTGTCGGCCTGTGTCTCGAGCGGTCGGTCGACATGGTCGTCGGCCTGCTCGGCATCCTGAAGGCCGGCGGCGCCTACGTGCCCCTCGACCCCGCCTCCCCCCGCGAACGCCTGGCGTTCATGGTACGCGATGCCAATCTGTCGCTCGTCATCACGCGCCGCGGGCTCGCGGCCGCCGTCGCCGAGGCCGGGGCCGCGCCGGTGTGTCTGGACGCCGACTGGGCTGCGATCGCACGCGAGGATGTGACGCCGCCGAAGCCGGGCGCCTCCGCGGACGACCTGTTCTACGTCGTCTACACGTCCGGATCGACCGGCAGGCCCAAAGGTGTCATGATCCCCCACCGGTCGGTCTCGAATTTTGTGCTGTGGATGCAGGCAGCCTTCCCGCTGACCGCGCAAGACGTCGTGTTCCAGAAAACGCCGTTTACCTTCGACATCTCGGTGTGGGAAGTGTGCGCGCCGTGGCTGGTCGGAGCTCGGCTCGTCATCGCCCGGCCCGACGGGCATCGCGACTGCCGCTACCTCATCGACACGATTCGCGCGGAGCGTGTCACCCAGCTCCACGTCGTCCCCGCGTTGCTGCAGGCGATGGTCGAGGAGCCCGGGATCGAGGAGTGCCGGTCGCTGCGGCGCGTCTTCTCCGCCGGAGAGGCCTTGCCGCGCGCACTGGTGGAACGCGTTCGCAGCCGCCTCGACGTCGAGGTGGTGAACCTCTACGGGCCCACCGAGGGGAACGTCGATACATACTGGGTGGCCGGCGCGCACGTCCCCGGCGAATTCGTGCCGATCGGCCGCCCGATCGCGAATACGGAAGCCTACGTGCTCGACGCCCATCTCCAGCCGGCGCCGATCGGAGTTCCGGGCGAACTATATGTCGGGGGCGCCGGCCTGGCCCGCGGCTATCTCGGGCGTCCGGACCTCACCGCGGAACGGTTCATCCGGCATCCGTTCAGCACGGACCCGGACGCGCGCCTCTATAAAACGGGGGATCGCGGCCGCCGGTTGCCGGACGGGACCTTCGAATATCTCGGCCGGCTCGACGATCAGGTCAAGCTCCGCGGGTTCCGAATCGAGTTGGGCGAGATCGAAGCCGTACTGCGAGAACACCCGGAGGTGCGCGACGCGGCGGCGGTCCTCCGCGACGACGCCGCGGGAGAGAAGCGCCTCCTGGCCTATGTGGTTCCGCGTAACGGAGCGGCCCCGAACACCGAGGTCCTGTGGCGCTTCCTGCGAACCAAGCTTCCGGAGTACATGGTGCCGGCGGCGGTCGTGCCGCTCGAGTCCTTACCGCTCACGACCAGCGGCAAAGTGGACCGGCGCAGCCTGCCCCCTCATGAGATCGCCGCGTCGCGGCCGGGCTATGTGGCCCCGGAAACCCCCACCGAAGATGCGCTCGCGCGGATATGGGAAGCGGTCCTCGGCGTCCATCCGGTTGGCGTTGCCGACAACTTCTTTGATCTCGGGGGGCACTCGCTGCTCGCGGTGCGCCTCGTCGCCGCCATCGAGCGGGAACTCGGCAAGCGGCTGCCGCTGAGCGCGCTGTTTGAGGAAGCGACGGTCAGGCACGCCGCGGAGGTGCTCCTCCAACGCGAGCGCGAGAATTTCCCGTCTCCCGCCGCGGTCATTCACCCGGGCGGTACACGGCCGCCATTGTTCTTTCTGCACGGCGATTATGCCGGCGGCGGCTTTTACTGTCACCGGCTGGCAGAGGTGTTGGGTCCGGAACAACCTCTGGTGGTGCTCCACCCCCACGGGCTCGACGGCACGCCTGTCCCGCCCTCGGTGGAGGAGATGGCGCGCGATCACCTCCGCGCGCTGCGCGCGATCCGGCCTCACGGGCCGTATCACCTGGGCGGGTACTGCAACGGGGGCCAGGTTGCGTTCGAGATGGCCCGGCGGCTTCACGCGCAGGGGGAGCGAATCAGTCTGCTGTTCTTAGTGGAAGCTCCCCTGCTCCACGCCGGCATCGCCCCGCGCGCGTTCGCGATCCTCGCCCGCGGTCTCGGCCTCGTCACGCGTGGTGACGCCCGGGCACAGGTGCAATTCGTGGCCTCGCTGCGACGGTTCATGTTCGAATCCGCGCGATTGCCCGGTCACTATCGGCGCCGCGTGGCGTGGTTCGTGGCGTCGCCGCGGGCCGAGCGCGCCGCGGCCGTCCAGCGGAAAGGCCGACGCCTTCGTGAAACGCTCGCCGCCCTGTTCCACGCGCGGGGGACTCCCGGGGTCGCCGAAGCCTACTTCACCGCCATTCTCGGATACGTCCCCGCGCGATACGGCGGCGCCATCACCGTCATGCGCGCCGCCGACAGCCCCGACCCCCGGCCTGACCTCGGATGGGGTGCCGTGGCCGAGCGGATGGATGTGCATGTGACGCCCGGCGACCATCTCACGTGCGTGACGCGGCACGTCCCGGCGTTAGCCGGCCGCCTGGCGGCGTGCCTGGAAACGGCACACCGGGAGTCCGCCGCGACGGCTCCTCGCTAAGTCCGGGACGCGGCGAGCGCTCACTGCCGCACCCTCCCCGCCAGCGAGGGTACGAGCGCGCCGACAACCGCGGCCGGGATGTAGTGCAGCACGGTGTCGGCTGCCAAGTAGCGTCCTGGGAAGTGCCCCCGTGTCACGAGGACGCCCGCCCAGGGACCGAGAAGCGCACGGACGTGGGCTCACGCGTCTGCCTCGTGCCGTAACGTGCTGATACGCGACATGATCACGTCCTTGCTTCGAGCATGCCGTGGCGGCCGGTTTCGGCGACGCCACGCGATCCCGGACCCACGACTGCGCCCGGTCCGGTTCCACAGCGCGGACGGGACACCCCTCGCCGGTTGGTACGGGACGCCCCGCGGCGCCGCCGCGACGATCATCCTTTGTCACGGCGCGCCGGGCGACAAGCGAGACATGGCGGGCCTGGGCCGCGCCCTCATGGATGCCGGATTCGCGGTGCTGGCATTCGACTTCCGTAGTTGGGGCGAAAGCGGCGGCGCGCGTATCACATTCGGCCATCGAGAAGCCGATGACGTCGTGGGCGCCGTCGTCTTCGTGAAACGGGAGGGTGGCCGTGACCATCGGATCGGCGCGGTCGGTCTGTCCATGGGCGCCGCGGCCGTCATCTTCGCGGCCGCGCGGACGCCCGACATCGCGGCGCTGGTCGCCGACAGCAGCTACGCGAGGCTCGACAAGGCCGTGCGGGGCGTTCTTCGACGTGCCGGGCCCTTCGCCTCGCCGGCGTGGCGCCACGCCGCCTGGATCGGCGAGCGCCTCATCGGAACACGGCTTGCCTCGGTGGCTCCGATCGAAGCCATCGCCTCGATCGCACCGCGCCCGGTCCTGATCATCCATGGGCGCCGCGACCGCCTGACCGCCGTCGAGGACGCGCGCGCGCTCCACCGCGCGTGCGGCGAACCCAAAGACCTCTGGGTGATCGGGGCAGCCGGACACGCCCGGACACGCCGCATCGGAATGGACGTATACGACCGGCGCATCGCGGCATTCTTCAGGCGCCACCTGCCGCCGGCGGCTTGATGGTTGACGCGGTGATCAGCCGGCGGTCGCGGCCGGGGTCCAGGGGCGGTCGGGCGCGGGAGAGAAGTGCACCGGCCATGACAACGGTGCTCACGCCGGTCCCCCGGGATCACCCGACGTTTCTCGACGTGCCGCGGTGCACGGACCTGAGCGCACTCGATACGGATGTTGCGATCATCGGGGTGCCGTACGGAGTGCCCTACGACCTCCAGACCGCGGCCGCGCAGAGCCGTGCGCCGGCCGCCCTGCGCGAGCAATCCATGCGCTACGTGCCGTGGTACCAGACGCACTATGATTTCGATTTCGGCGGAGACCTGTTCGCGGGACGGTCCGTGCGGATCGTGGACTGCGGCAACATCGCGATGAAGCCCGGGCGTTGGGACGACAACACACGCATCACCACCGAGGTGCTCAAGACTATCCTGGAGCGCGGAGCTGTCCCGTTTGTGCTGGGCGGCGACGATTCGATCCCGATCCCGGTGCTGCGCGCGTACGCCGAGCAGCCACCGATGTGCATCGTGCAAATCGACGCCCACATCGACTGGCGGGACGAACGCGAGGGCATCCGCGAGGGCCTGAGCAGTCCGATGCGCCGGGCGTCCGAGATGCCGTGGATCCACGGGATGGCGCAGGTAGGAATCCGCGGCTTTGGCAGCGCGCGGCGGGAGGAATTCGACGATGCGCGCGCCTACGGGTCGGTCCTGGTGGGCGCGGAAGAGGTCCACCGGACCGGCGTGGAAGCGGCCCTCGGCCGCGTTCCGGCGGCGAACCGGTACTACATCACGCTTGATATGGACGCGCTCGATCCCTCAATCGCGCCGGCCGTGGCGAGTCCCGCCTTCGGCGGGCTCACCTACACGGAAGCGGCCGGCCTGCTCCGCGGGCTCGCGGCGAAGGGCCGTCTTGCGGGCTTCGACGTCGTGGAGATCGTACCCGAGGCCGATGTTGGAGGCCTGACGAGCCGGCTCGCGGCGCGCCTCCTGCTGACGCTGCTCGGAGCCCTCGCACACGCGCGCCAGATCGGCTGAAGCGGCGGCGGCGCCCGGCGCTACCGGACCATCATGTGGCCGGTGGCGAACAAGATAATCAGCGCGCCCAAAGAGGAACTCAAGAGACATTCTGCGGTCTCCCCCGCTTTCCACACCATGGTCAGTCCATGTCGCCGGCGGCGCGCGACGCGCCGCCGTCCGCGCGGTCATCATGGTTGCGAAGGTATTCTTCTGCCTCGGCGATCGATGTCACCACCGGGAGCAGCCCGTTGACGCCGAGGATGTCGAGCAGTCGGCGGAGGCGGGCCGTGGACTGCACGACCACAAACTGCCCCGCGTACCGGGCCGCCGTCCTGGCCAAGACGTGCAGGCCGGCGCTGCCGAGGTACGGGACGGAATCCAGGTCGACGATTACGCGGAAATGTGCGCCAAACGCCTTGGTGAGGTGATCCGCCAACAGCGGCGCGGTGGCCAGATCAACGTCGCCGTTGACCCGGACCAGTACCCCTTCTCGGAGGGTCTCCGTCGAACACCGGAGATACGCCATACTCGCGACCTCGCGAAAGATTGGACCAAGCCGCAACCTTACGCGTGCTTGGCGAAGGCCGCAATACTGCGGAGACCCGATCTTACGGCGCCCCCCCCGAGGCACGGCCTTAGGGCCGCCATCCCAGCAGCATCGCGAGCGCAGGCAGCGAGAGCGAGACCGTGAGCATGAGAAGCACGACGAACGACGGCGCCGCGAGCGCCGTGCCGCGGCGGTCGAGCGCCTCGAGGGTCATGAGCCGGAGCCCGTCCAGCGCATGGTAGAGCACCGCGGCGATAAGGCCCGCCTCCATCGGCACGAGGTACGGCATGGCGTACGCGGCGACGGTGCGATCGTAGAGTGCGGGCGCGAACGGATACAGCGCGACGTCCAGCACGTGCACGAGCAGGAACGCCAAGATGCCCGCGCCGGCGGCGCGGTTCAGAGCAAACGCCCATTGTCCCGCGTACGTCCAGCGGCCGATCGGGTCGCCGCGGGCGAGCCGCCAGGCGAGCCCCGCGGCGGCCGCGGCGATGACAAGGTAGGTGGCGGTCGCTACCGCGATGAGGGTCCCGATCAGCGCGCCGGGGATCCAGCCGTACACCGAGAGCGCTCCCGCGCTCCGTGGCTGGGCCGGCGAGGCGGCAAACACCGCCGCGATGCCGAGGCCGAGAAAGACCACCGCCGCGGTGGCGGCCGCAGCGTCGACCGCCGCGCGCACGCGCGGTCCCCGCAGCGCGTCGCGCGCCATCCCGTGCACGCCCACGATGCCGTGCGTGAGCGCGAGCAGCAGCAGGAGCCCGTCGAAGACGCGCCAGCCCGGGGCGGCCCAACGGGCCGCGACAAACCCGGATGTCGTCGCTGACGGAACGGCCGCGTAGTGCATGAGAAACAAGTGGACAAGGACGAGCGCGACCATCAGCGCGCCGCTGATCCGCAGATAGTACCACGCAACCGCCTGCCGCCCCGGCCGGTCACGCCGGGTCCCGGACGGGCTAACGATGGACGGCGCCCTTTCGCAGTAATTGAATGGAAAGCAGCGGGTTGACCCCCACCGGGCAGACCGTCACACAGTTGCCGACGCTGTGGCAGGCGTGGACCCCGCCGTCCCGGGTCACGCGGCGCAGGCGGGCGGCGCCCGCGCGATCCCGCGTGTCGGCGGCGACCGCGTAGGCGCGGTTGAGCGCGGCGGGACCGAGAAACTCAGGCGTGACGGCGACCACGGGGCACGCCGAGTAGCAGGCGCCGCAGGAGATGCAGTCGATCTGCCGGTCCACGACCTCGCGCGAGGGGTCGCCCCGCGGCACGGCGGCGGGTTCGAGCGCGGGACCGGCGAGCGATGCCGCGTCGCCCACGTAGAACGGGTCGACGGCGCGGTACTTGTCGAAGAACGGCCCGAGATCCACGAGCAGGTCTTTGACGACCGGAAGCGACCGCAGCGGCTCGACGCTGACCGGCGCCCGAACGTCCGCAAGCCGCAGCGCGCACGCGAGCGCTTCGCGGCCGTTCACCACCATGGCGCAGGACCCGCACATCCCGGCCCGGCAGGAGTAACGAAACGCGAGCGTCGGGTCGTCGTGCTCGAGGATCCAGAACAGCGCGTCGAGCACGCTCATCATCGGACGCGGTTCGACCTCGTAGGCCTGCCAGCGGCCGCCGCGGTCCGCGGCCGGATCGAAGCGGCGGACCCGAACGATCACGCCCGCACCGGGCCCGGCGCCTCGACGTCCCGCGGCGTCAGCCGGGAAAGCCGCACCGGTTCCGTCCACGGCTCGCGGCCGGCGGCCTGGTGGACGTGCACCAGCCAGCGCGCGTCATCCCGCGCCGGGAAGTCCCGCCGCGCATGCGACCCGCGGCTTTCGCGCCGGTACAGCGCCGCGACCGCGGTGAGACGGGCCGCCGTCAGGAGGCTCCGGCAGTCGAGAACCTGCTGCCACGCGAGGTTGGCCCGCGGTCCGGCGGGAACGCCGGCCCGCTCCAAGCGGTCCTCGAGCGCATCGATCTCGTCCAGCGCACGCCGCAGTCCCGGGTCGTCACGCACCAGCCCGACGTGGCGCCACATCACCGACTGCAGCACGTCACGGACCGCGAACGGGTTCTCCCCGCCTCCCCGGCCGAGCGGCACCCTCGCCGCATGATGCGCCGCCTGCGCTTCCGACGCGTCGGGGGCGGCCGCGGGCAGCGCGGCGCACAGCCGGACCGCGGCCGCCCCGGCGCGCGCGCCGAAGACACATGATTCCGCGACCCCGTTGCCGCCCAGGCGGTTCGCGCCGTGCACGCCGCCGGCGTCCTCGCCGGCGACGAGCAGGCCGGCGAGCCGGGTCCCGCACGACGGGTCGATGCGGACCCCACCCATGTGGAAGTGCGCGGTGGGAATGACATCGACCGGCCGGCGCGCCAGATCGTAACCCACCTCGGCGCAGCGGCGGGCCATCCCGGGAAAATTCTCGAGCACGAATTCCGCCCCGAGGTGCGAGGCGTCGAGCTGGACTCCGCCCGCCGGGGTGCCGCGGCCTTCCATGATTTCCAGATAGCTCGCGCGCGCGACGACGTCGCGCGTGGCGCGCTCCATGCGCGCCGGGTCGTACCGCGCCATGAAGCGCTCACCGCGGCCGTTGAGGAGATGCGCGCCCGCGCCGCGCAGCCCTTCTTCGAGCACCATCCCCGACAACCGCGAGGCGCCGGCGAGCAGGCCGGTGGGATGAAACTGCATCATCTCCATGTCGATGAGGTCGCAGCCGGCCCGGTACGCCATCGCGTAGCCGTCGCCGGTCTTCTCGAGCGACGGCGCCGAGAACGTATACATGCGCGGCCCGCCGCCCGTCGCCAGGATCACCACGCGGGCCTGCGCCAGCACGAACTCGCCGGTCGCATGGCGCAGGAGCAGCGCCCCGACGATGCGGCCGCCCGGCCGGTCGTGGATCAGGTCGACGGCGCGAGTTTCCTCGAGAAGCCGGATCTCGCGCGCGAAGAGCTGGTCGTGCAGCCGGCTGACGATCTCGATGCCCGTGAGGTCTCCGCGGTGGACCGTCCGGTCGAACGACTGCCCGGCGAAGGCTTTTTGGTGGATGCGTCCGTCCGGCTGGCGGTCGAAGAAGACGCCGATGGTGGTCTCGAGGCGCCGGATGATCTCGGGCGCTTCGGACACGAGCGCCCACGCGAGGTCCTGGTCGTTGAGAAACTGGCCGCCGGCGACCGTGTCGCGAAAATGCAGGTCGGCGGAGTCGCGGGGATCGAGCGCCGCGTTGAAGCCGCCCTGCACGAGCCGCGTGCAGCCGCTCTTCCCGATGAGTCCTTTGCTCGCCACGACGATCTTGAGGCGCGGATCCGCGTCGTACGCGTGCAGCGCCGCCATCAACCCCGCGCCGCCGCTGCCCAGGACCAAGATGTCGCACCGCAGGGGCTCCATCAGGGGCCGGTCGTCCGTCTCTAGCCGAGGCCCAGTTTGGCGTAGATCTGCGCCAGGCGCTCCTGCGCGGTACGCGCAACGTCACGGTAGAGGCTCGCGCCGGCGGCGTCCATCGCGACCGTGAGCGGCCCGAACGCCCTGACCCGAAACTGCCACAGGCATTCCGGCATGAGGTCTTCCCAGTAGACCCGCTCGATCGCCTCGACCTGTTCGGTCTCGACGGAGGCGGCGCCGCCGACGATCGCGAGGTACGCGCCGCCGTACTCGCGGAACGCCGCGCTGCTGTCGTCCGACAAGCCGCCCTTGCCGATGATGGCGCGCACGCCGTGGTCCCGCAGGAGCGCGCGCGTGAACCGGTCCATCCGAAGGCTCGTCGTCGTGCCGACCGTCATCGGCTCGTAGCCGCTCGGCGCCGACGCCGACGGGCGCACGTTCGGCGCCACGTGCAGCAGCACGCCGCCGCGGAGGTCCGCCGGCGGCGGTTGTCCGTGGTCGAACATCCGGATCAGCGTCGCGTCGCGGAGACCCCAGACGACCCCGTCCAGCGTCACCGCGTCGCCCGCGCGCATGCGGCGCACGTCCTCCTCGGAGAGCGGCGTCCGCAGGCGATGCTCCATCGGGGGGCGCGCCGTCCTCAGTAGCCGATGTCGACGCGGCCGTCCGGGTAGACCCGCGCGCGCCGCCGCTCGCCGCGCCAGCACTGCATGTTCACGGCCACAGGGTTGAGCGTGATGTGCGTCCACGCCGCCTCGACGTGGACGTCGAGCACCGTCGTGTCTCCGCCGAGGCCCATCGGGCCGATCCCGGTGCTGTTGATCGCGTCGCGGAGTTCCACCTCGAGCGCGGCGATGGCCGGGTCCGGATGGCGTTGGCCGACCGGCCGCAGCGTCGCCTTTTTGGCGAGCGTCATGCAGAGATCCGATGATCCGCCGATCCCCACCCCGACGATCGTGGGCGGGCACGGCCGGCCGCCGGCGCCGACACACGTCTCGAGGATGAACTTCTTGACGCCGCCTTCGCCGTCCGCGGGCGTCAGCATCTTGAGGAACGACATGCTCTCCGAGCCGGACCCCTTGGGCATCATCACGATATCGATGTGATCGATCGCGCTCGAGAATTCCACGTGGAACACCGGGACGCCGTCGCCGCTGCTGGTCTGCCGGTTCTTGCGTTCAAGCGGCGAGACGATGCTGGACCGCAGCGGCGTCTCGCGCGTCGCCCGCTCCACCCCCCGGCGAAGCGCCTCGAGCATGGCGGCGCCGTCGACGGCAATGCCGCGGCCGATCGTGATCCAGAAGATCGGGATCCCGGTGTCCTGGCACACGAGGGTCTGTTTGCGGTCCGACACGTCGATGGCCCGCAGCATGGTGGCCAGGATCCCACGCGCGCCCGGATGCGACTCGCGCGCCGCCGCGTCGCGCAGGGCCTGGCGGACATCCGGCGGGATGTCGATTTGGGCGTCGAGATAGAGCCGGCGGCCGAGGTCTTCGAACAGGGCGCCGGCGTTCGGTACTGTCGCGCTGCCGGTCATGGTGGTCGCGGGCTTCGGCTGCCGGCGAGTACGCTCCTCCTGCCCGCTCGGCACGGCGCCGCGCTGCTCACACCCCTGCCGAACGCCCGGGCGGCGGCGCCGCGCCGAGCTGCATCACCGACGACCCCACAACGTAGGCACAAGGCGCCCCCGGGGTGCCGGGACCTCGCGACACCGTTCCGAGCCGCGGGAGGAGGCCTTCTCGCCTCCGTGGCATTAGGGAGGCCGTGACCGCGCCCACGAGCGAGCAGCGCAAGATTGGTGAGAGCATCGACCGGCTCGTCGCGACGGACGGCGCCGGCCGCGGCGTGATCGACGAGCTGTATCCGGCCGCCCGGGCGCTGCAGGATGGGCCGCTGTGCCTCGAAGCGGCCGCGCGCCTGCTTGCCCGCGTGCGGCGTGGTGATACGGTGGTGCTCGCGACCGGCTTTCCGATGGCCCCGTGGTTCGTTGGGGAGCAAGACGGACCGGTGGGCGCCGCGACGCTGGCACGCGCGCTCGTCCTCGCCCTCGGCGTGCGGCCGGTGATCGTGACCGACCCCGTCAACATCGAGCTGTGCACGGCGGCGGTGGGCGGCGCGGGACTCTACGTCCGTCCGCTGCCGGAAGCCCGCACCACACCGACGACCGCGGCGGTGCTGGCGTTCCCGCTGGAATGGGACGAGGCCGCGGCATGCACGCGCGAACTGCTCGACGCCCTCCATCCGGCGGCGTTGATCACGGTCGAACGGCCGGGCGCCAACGAACACCGCCAGTACCATCAGGCGGACGGTAAGAGCCTCACCGCGCACTGCGCCAAGATCGATGTGCTGTTCGAAGCGGCGCGGACCGCCAGCGTGCTCACGCTGGCGGTGGCCGACGGCGGCAACGAACTCGGCGCCGCCCCCATCCGGGAGACCGTGCTGCGCGTCGTCCCGTCGGCCCGCCGGTGCGCGTGCCCGTGCGGCGGAACGACCGTACCCTGGGTCGAGGCGGACGTGCTGGTTACGTCGGGGATTTCAAACTGGGGCGCGTACGGAATCGAGGCGGCGCTCGCGTTACTGCTGCGCCGCCCCGACGTCCTGCACGACCGGGTCGTCGATGCCCGCGTCTACGAGCGGTGCGCCGCGGCCGGCGCGCACAACACCGCGGGACTGCTGGACCCGGGGGCCGACGCGGTGCCGGGCCGCCTGCACGGCCACATGGTCGACCTGCTCGCCCAGGTCGTCGCCTCGGGGCTCGACCTCGGGCGGATGTACCGCGACCCGCGTTACCCTTGGCTGTAGCGACCGGTCAGTTCGGCCGCGCATATCCGTGCGTCCGGCCGTAGGCGGAGAGCGCCTTTCGCATGGCCCGGCGTCCCCGGAACAGCCGGCTCATCACCGTCCCGCGCGGAATCCCCAGCGTGTCGGCGATTTCCTGGTAGCTGAAGCCTTCCAGATCGGCGAGCACCACGCAGGTCCGGAATACCTCCGGCAACTGCATCAACGCGTCGCGGATTTCCGCTTCCATGACCGCACCGGCGACAAGCGATTCCGGCGTCTCCTCGACGACGAAGGCGGGATCCTGTCCCTCGATCTCATCGACGGTCGGGACCGTGCGCGACGAGGCGCGATACCGGTCGATGTGCGCGTTGTGCAAAATCCGAAACAGCCACGCCTTCGGGTTCGTGCCGGCGCGGTATGTGTGCAGCGACCGCCATGCCCGGAGAAACGTCTCCTGTACGAGGTCCTCGGCGTCCTGGGAGCGCCCCGTCAACCGGAGTGCCGTGCGGTACAGCGCGTCGAGATGGCTCTTGACCATCTCGTCGAGCAGCGCCGCCTCCTGAGAGACGCGCGTATCCGGCACCGCGGGCGCGGGGTTGGCGAGCCGGCCCTGGGGCAAGAGTGTCCGCACCGGACCCCCTCCCGCGTGCGTTGTCTCTGTTGCGCGTGTTTGGTCCACGATGTTCACCTGTTCTCGAGAAGTACCAGTGTCGCCTGCGCCGCGCGAACCGGGCCGCCGTGACCGTACGCCTTGCTCAGCAGCACCGCGCCTTCGAACTGGCTGACCAATGCGGTCGCGACACGATCGACATCGAGGTCCGATCGAAACTCGCCCCTCCGGATGCCGTCACGGAGACACCCGACGAGGGCCGTCTCCCACCGCCGGAAGAAATCGCCGAGCCGCTCCCGAAATTTGGGATGTTCGCCCGCCAGTTCCGCGGCAAGGTTTCCAAACGGACAGCCGCGGCGGTACGCCCCGGCTTCGACTCCTTCGGCGATCGACGCCAGGAATCGTTCCAGCCGGCGGCGGGGGGAAACGCGCAGGTCATGGAGCGTCGCATCGACCACCCCGGCCGCAAAACGCTGCGCGAGCCAATCCAAGACCGCCAGTCCGAGCGCTTCTTTGCTGCGAAAATGATAGTAGAGATTGCTGCGGCAGACCCCGCTCGCGGCGATAATCTCGTCGAGCGACGTCCCTTGAAAGCCGCGCTCGTGGAACCGTCGCGCCGCAGCCTCCAGAATTCGTTCCCGATTCCCGCAGTCGCGCCGCACAGTTGCCGCCTCGGCCGGTATCCCGGCCCGTCCATGCTAGAATTGGAGGGTCCTAGGACTAACCTGTCCTAATTTTACCAGCCGGGCCGGGAATGTCAACAATGCCTGGCAGCCGCTCATTGCAGTCGCTCATTATGGTACTGTGGGGGCCGTGTTCCGGATCCCGCGGGCTGATGGGCGGAGACTGGTGACGGGACGCCGGGGCGCGCTGCTGCTCTGCGCGCTCGCGGCGGTCGCCGTGGCCGGCTGCGGCCGGCCGCCGGTCACCACGCGGCCCACGCCGACCCGCCCCGGGCCCGCCCTGCCGTGGGGCGCGCACGCGGCCAACCCCTATCTGCCGGACGACGTCCTCATCGCGGACGCCTCGAACGACCGCATCCTGCTCGTGACACCGGACAAGCGGATCGTGTGGCAGATGCCCGAACCCGGACAACCCTCGCCCCTCAAGGACGACGACGACGTGTTCTTCTCGCCGCGCTGGGACGAGATCATCACGAACCAAGAGGACCACCACGTCATCTCGATCATCGATTTCCGGACCCGCCGGATCGTCTGGTCGTACGGCCACGCGGGCAGGCCGGGCGGGAAGCCGGGGTTTCTGAATACGCCGGACGACGCGTTTCTCTATGACCGGGGCGGCGGACTCGTCACCGTCGCGGACATCAAGAATCAGCGGATCCTCTTCATCGACCGGGCGGCCAAGCAGATCATCAAGCAGTACGGCCGCACCGGCGTGATGCGGATCGATCCGCCGCGCGCCTTCTCCGCCCCGAACGGGGACTTCCCGGCGCCGGACCAGGGCATGCTGGTCACGCAGATCAACGGCAACGACGCGATCCTGCTCGACCGCGAGGGGCAGATGGTGTGGACCCTGCGCTTTCCGGCGCCGCTCTCCTACCCGTCCGACGCGAACTTCACTCCGGACGGCAACGTGATCTGCGCCTTCTACACGAACCCGGGCGCGGTCATCATCATGTCACGGGACGGCAAAGAGCTCTGGCGATACCGGGTGCTCTCGGGTGAAGGAAAGCTCAACCATCCGTCGCTCGCGGTCCAGCTGCCGAACCGCATGGTCCTCCTGAACGACGACTTCAACCATCGCGTCATCGTCATCGATCCCGGGACGAACCGGATCGTCTGGCAGTACGGCCACACGGGGATCGCCGGAAAGGCCCCAGGATATCTGAACGTGCCGGACGGGGTGGATGTCCTGCCGCCCGGCGTGGTTCCCGGCGTGCGCGGTCCCGTCGGCCCGCACCTGTGGACCTATCCGGGCAACGGCTATTAGCGACTAGTGAAACGCGGGGGTCGGCACCCCGCGCCGGACTCACGGCATCGGCCGGCGGCCGGCCAGCAGCGCATCGACGGCGCGCCGCCACGCCGCGGGGTCGAGGCGTTCGCCCGGAAACTTGCCCTGGATACGGCCGGCCGCATCGATGAAGAACGTCTCCGGCACGCCGGTGGTACCGAACATGCGCCCCACGCCGCCGTCCGGATCGCGCAGGTTGAGGTACGTCAACGCGTAGCGGGTCAGGAACGCCCGGGCCGGCGCCTCGAGGTCCTGCGTATCCACACCCACCACCAGCACCCCGCGCGACCGGTAGTCCCGGGCGAGTCCCTCGAGCAGCGGCGCTTCCTCCCGGCACGGCTCGCACCACGACGCCCAAAAATTGAGGACGACCGCATGCCCGCGCAGATCCCGCAGTCCCACAGTGCGCGTGGTGCCGGTCACGGACGGGAGCGTGCCGAGCACGAGTGCCGGCACGGGCGGTGCTTCTCCCCGCGCAAGAGCGGCGCCAATCGCGAGCATCCGGTCGCGCCGCACGGACGCCGCGGCCAGCAACACGATGAGCGCGAGAGCAGGCAGCAGCAGCCCCACCCAGGCCGTCCATCGCGCGCGGACCCTCGCCGCGCCCGTCACGGCAGCAGCCGCAGCGCGTGCAGCGCGTAGACGTAGAGGGCGGCGTTCCAGGCGAAGGGTACTTCGGACGTGTAGAACCGGCGCGACACCGGCATCCCGGTGCGCGAGTACACCTCGTTCACCGCGCCCCACCGCACGAACCAGCCGCCGATCCGCTCCAGATCCCGCACGGCGCTCTCGCGGTCGCCGAGGCGCGCCTTGTTCACCGCGTTGAGCGTCCCGAGCCACGGCCAGATGAGGGACCGATGGTAGTCGCCAATACCGGCGAGGTAGTACAGCGGGAACACCTGCCACCAGCGGTACACGGGGTCGCAGGTGCGCAGCGGCGTCATGATATCAAGGCCGCGCGCGGCGATGTACGCAAGCACGCGCCGCGCCTGTTCTTCATTCGCCGCGCCGAAGAAGATCGCCGAGACGTTGCCGTCCGACGAGAACCCGCCGCGGCGGCGGCCGTGCACCCAGTCGGCGAAGTACTCGCCGTTCCAAAATACGGCGGTGATGCGCGCCTGGACCGCGGCGGCGGCGGCATCCGCGCGCGCGGCGGCCGGCTCATCGCCGGTGCCGCGGGCCAGTGCCGCAAACGCCCGCAGCCCCGCGTAGTACATGACGTTGACGTTCAGCACTTTGCCGCGCTTCATGATCGAGTCCATCCAGTCGGCGAGATAGAAGGTTTCCACCAGGCCGTCGCCGTCGCGGTCCTTCGCCCGCAGCCAGGCGAGCGCCGCCGCCGCCGACGGCAACAGCCGGGCGCACTTGGCGTGGTCCTCCGTGGCAGTGTAGTACTCGTAGAGGGCGACGACAAACAACGCCGCGGTGTCCGCCGGGTCGCGAAAAATTCCGCCCGCGCGCCCCACGACTTTGGGGCGGCTGCGCAGCGTGTTGTAGCCCGTGAGATGGTGTCCCACAAACTCGACGCGCACGGGAATGCTGCCGGAAGGCAATTGGTACCGCGCAAACATGTCGAGCTGCGCGTGGGCCTGCGCGGCATCGCCAAGCGCGAGGGCCCCGAAGACGGCCCAGAGGCCATCGCGCGCCCAGTACGCGTTGAACTTCAAGCGCCCGGCCACGATGCCGTCGGGATTGTAACATGCGCGCACGTCGCGGACGGCGATTTGGTACGCGCGTCCCAGCGTGCCACCGTCCGCTTCCGCGCCGTTCTGCGCCACGCCCCCGTAGGCTTCGGGCCACCGCAAAGCCAGCCCTCCTGCGGCAGGTCGCGCCACGGCGACGCGCGGCAGGTCGCGCCGGATGTGTGCTCCGCGTAAGCAAGGACGCGTGTGCGGTGACATAGACCGCCGTCCTGGTGACATAGTCACTGTCCTATTGAGGGCGACAGAATCGTTTGAGGGGTAATAGGGTCGTTCATCTATTACAACGAGTGGATTCGCGCTATTGACAGGCGAAAGCTCAGCGTGCTATGGTTTGCTCCCGTCTCGATGAGTGCGGTCTGCAACGCCCGGACGTGGTTACAAGGTTTGTCGTTGCGGCTCGGGCCAAGAGCGGATGCGTCTCTAGGACGGGGATATCGGCGGCTGCGACAGCCGAGAGCGAGCGTGCACTCGCACTCGGCGGCGGCCGCCGATCGTTTGTGCGGCCGCGCGGCGTCCGGACGCTACGGCGGCCCCACCGGTCTCGCGTAGTTATAGTGAAGCGGCGCATCCGACGCCGACGTGCGGAGGTACGCCGACCGCGCAACCGTCACGTTGAGGCCGACGCCTTCAAGGCCGTCTACGATTCCGCCTCGGACCAGCAGCGCGCCCTCCAGGGTCGCGGCGTCTCCGATGGCCACGATCCGAAACGGGTCGTGCAGCAGACGATGCCGCAGCCGTACTCCTGCCGGATCACCGGCGAACCCCTCCACGGCGAGGACCCGGACGCCGTTCACCGCGACGGCTTCGGCACCGGCCGCCCACAGCTCGTTGACGACCGCCGCGACGTCCTGCGCCTGAGGCGTAACGACGCGCTGGGACGGCGCTGCCAGCGTGACCACGAGGCCGGGACCCTGCGCGGGCCTGCGGCCCAGCACGATCCACAGATCGGTCACTTCGCGCCGCATCTGGTCCGTGATAGTCTGTCCGCCCGTGTCGGCGGCGCGGTAGTCGCTCAGTTTCTTTCGAAGGGCGGCCAATTCGTCACGAAGGGTCCGGTCCGCTTCCTGCTGGCGGCGGAGCAGCACGCTGAGATCTTCGAGGCGGCGGGACGGTAGCGCCGACGCCGTCCGCAGTGTTTGATTGGCGCGGATCTGGAGGACAAACAGAAAGCCGGCGAGGAGCAGCAAGATCGCAAACCCCGTCTGCCACTGCTGCCTCATCCGTCCCCCGAACCGGCCACCCATATGTCGACGACACATGCTGGCGCCCGAGTTGCATCGTACATCGGCTTGGGTTTGACAGGCTGTCCGATTAGCCTCCATCGTGCTCTTGCCTACGGCGAATTCATGCGATAACGAGAGAAAAACGCAGAGAATGCGAGAAAAAACCGCACATTAGCCAGTAATTGGCCTTTTCTTCACTCTCATGTGGTTGAAGTAGCGCCCCAATCTATGAACAATAGTGTCGGTTAGCACTTCTGGCGTTTGAGTGCTAAACACGCGATGAGGAGGCTGCGGGCATGCCAGCAAAGTTGCTCTTGTACGACGAGGACGCGCGTAAGGCCCTCGAGCGCGGCGTCGAGAAGGTCGCGAGTGCCGTGCGCGTGACGCTCGGTCCCAGGGGCCGCAACGTCGTCCTCGAAAAGAAGTGGGGATCGCCGACGATCACCAAGGACGGCGTGACGGTCGCCAAGGAGATCGAACTGGAAGACCCCACCGAGAACATGGGGGCGCAGCTCGTCAAGGAAGTCGCCAGCAGGACGAACGACGCGGCCGGCGACGGAACCACCACCGCGACGGTGCTCGCGCACGCGATCGTGAAGGAAGGTCTCAGGAACGTCGCCGCGGGCGCGAACCCGATGATCGTCAAGCGGGGCATCGACAAGGCCGTCGACGCGCTCGTGGCCGAGCTCAAGAAAATCAGCACGCCGCTGGAGGGCAAGGAACACATCGCGCACGTGGCCAGCATCGCGGGCAACGACGCGGAGATCGGCCAGATCATCGCCGAGGCCATGGACAAGGTCGGCAAAGACGGCGTGATCACGATCGAGGAATCGAAGGGCATCGAGACGACGGTCGAGGTCGTCGAGGGCATGC
>DATGHZ010000041.1:0-36141 GCA_035307565.1 bacterium
CCCGGACGCGCCGACGCAGGAGCGGTTTGAGGATGGCCATGGTGGTGCCAGTATAGCCACCCCCCAACGGCCGAAAGTACCCGCGGTGCCGCCGTGGCACCGAGTCTCAGGCGTAGTCGGATCTATCTGAACCTAGACACCGCCGACCACGAGCAGGTCCTTCGGGAGGCGGCCCAGCACCCGCGCGCCGGCCTCCGTCACCACCACGGCATCCTCGATGCGCACGCCGCCCCAGCCCGGTACGTAGACACCCGGTTCGATCGTGACGATCATGCCCGGCTCCAGCACGGCGTCCGAGCGCGGGGAGACCGGCGGCCCCTCGTGCACGTCTAGCCCAATGCCGTGGCCCATGGCATGGCCGAAGGCCTCGCCGAACCCCGCCGCGGCGATGACCGCGCGGCCGGCGGCGTCGACGTCGCGGCAGGCCACCCCGGGCCGCACGGCTTCGAGCGCGCGGAGTTGCGCGGCCAGCACCGCGTCGTACACCTCGCGCTGCCGGGCGCCGGCGGCGCCGAGCGCGACCGTCCGCGTGCAGTCGGAGACGTACCCGTCGTAGACGGCCCCGAAGTCCACCGTGACGAACTCCCCGCGCTCCATCACGCGGTCCGTCGCCCGCCCGTGCGGCAGCGCGCCGCGGGGACCGCTCGCGAGCACGGTGTCGAACGCCAGGCGTTCGCCGCCCGCGCGCCGGACCGCGATCTCGAGTTCGAGCGCCGCCTCGCGCTCGGTGAGGCCCGGGCGCAGGACTTCGAGCAGGCGCACAAAGCCGGCGTCGGCGATCTCCGCCGCGCGGGCGACCGTCGCGATCTCGACCTCGTCCTTGACCCAGCGGATCCGGTCGACGTCGGGCAGCGGCACAAGCTGCGCCGGCGCGAATCGCTCGCGGAGCCGCTCCGTCTGTGCATACGGAAGAAACTCCGACTCGAAGCCGATGCGGCCGGGCCGCGGATCCGCCCCGGAGGACGGCGCCGCCTTAAGCCCGTCCGCGAGCGCCCCCGCGGGATCGGTGCCGCCGCGGATCACCCGGAACGCCGGCGCCTCTGTCGCCGCCTGTTCGTAGTAGCGGAAATCCACCGCGAGCAGTGCTGCGTCGTGGGTGATCAGGACGAGCCCCGCGGAGCCGGTGAAGCCCGTCACGTGCCGGCGGTTCTCGGGCCGGACGATGAGGAGCGCGTCGACGGACGCGCCGCGCAGGTAGGCGCGCGCGCGGTCGAGATGGCCGGCCACCGCCGCGGCGGACGCCGCGGCGCCGTCCCCGGCCGTCATGCGCGGCTCCGTCGCAGCCGTGACACCAGGCGTTCCGCCATGCGGCTCAGCCGCGTGAGAGGAAATTCGCGCGGGCTCTGCGGGTGCACGAGAATCGTGTGGAGCCCAAGCCGGTTGCCGCCGAGGACGTCGGTGAAGACCTGATCGCCGATCAGCGCCGTCGCATCCGGCGCCGTACCCATCATGCCGAGCGCCCGGCGCAGCGCGCGACGGCGCGGCTTCCACGCGCCCACGACGCACGGCAGGTCAAGGGCCGCGGCGAGGTGCGCGACGCGGGCGCCGGCGTTGTTACTCACGATGCACAACTGGAGATCCACGGCCCGCGCCGCGGCGATCCACGGACGCAGCGCCGTCGGCACGTCCCAGGCGCCCCACGGCACCATCGTGTTGTCGAGGTCGAGGATGATTCCGCGGATGCCGCGGGCGCGCAACGCGGAGGGGTCGATCGCGTAGAGAGAGTCGGCTTCCACATCAGGCCGCAGCCAGCGCCCCACGCCGCGGCCTCCGCGACCCGTCAGTGCGACGGGTTCGTGTCGTGATCCCCGGACGGGCCTCCGGCTTCTGTGCCCCCGTTCTCCGTGTCCGGGCCGGCCGCCTCCGCCTCGTCCGCGCCGTCCGGCACCTCGCCGTCGACGCTGTCCGCCTCCGCCTCGTAGGCCGCCCGCACGCGCTCGAACTCAGCGTCGTCCTCGATCGTGACGAGCGCGTCGCCTTCCATTCGAAAAATCACCGCCGAGTCCGGTTCCTCGACGGTGCCGAGCGGCTGGAGGATCGCGTAGCGCTGATCGCTGACTTCCAGGACATCCACGATGCTGAATTCGTGCTCGACGCCTTCGTCGTCCAGCAAAGTGATGACGTCCTCGTTCTCGCCCAACGGGACCTCCGGCTCTGCGGATGTGATCCGTGTCCCGCGGAGAGCATCACGGGGCAAGACAGAGGATAGCACCCGCGTGGAATCGGTGTCAACGCGGTGTCGCGGCATGTTCCCCGATGGCGGCGTGATGTTTTGGCGGGACGCAATGTGCCGAACCGCGATCATGCGGCCGCGGCGCGCGCCGGTTGCCGATGCATTCGGGCGACGTTATCATAGGTGCCGGCAATGACGGCCGGCGTGATGAAGCACACACAGCGAACGCAAAGGGTGGACGCGAGATCGCACAGTCCTCGCCGCACAACACGCGGGCCGAATCGACACTGCCGCTGTTGAAGCGGCTGGCGGCGGGGCTCCACACACACCGTCCCTACGGCACGGGGCATGCCCGCACGCAGACCGCCGTGGCACTCCGCGAACGCCTCGCGATCTTGGATCTTCCTATTGAAAGCATGCGCGCGGAAGCCATTCTCCGCGGATTCCCCGAAGCGCGGCGTGCCCGCCGGGTCGCCCATGTCGGTTAAGCCGCACACGAAGCTCTTCGGGGACCTCCTGCTCGAAACCGGCATCGTCACCGCCCAGCAGCTTGCGCAGGGGCTCGAGCGCCAGCGGCAGACCGGCGAGCGGCTCGGCCGCGCGTTGATCGCGCTCGGCGTCCGCGAGGAGAAGATCGCGGAAGCCCTCGCGCGGCAGCTCAACCTGCCGCTGGTGAAGCTGCACCAGCAGGAGATCGATCCCGCGGCCGCGTCCCTGCTCTCCGAAACCCTCGCCCGCAAGTACACGGTGGTGCCGGTGGAGCGGACCGACAGCCGGCTCACGCTGGCGATGGCGGATCCCATCGACGTCGTCGCCCTCGACGACGTGTCGATCGCCACCGGCCTCGGCGTGACTCCGGTCATTGCCACCGTCAGCGACGTCAAGGCGGCGATCGAGCGGGTCTACGGGATTCGCGAGCACGCGCGCGGGATCATCGAGGAGATCGCCCCGGCCGCGGTGCCGCCCGAAGAAGCCGCCGCGGAGGCCGCGGAGCGCTCCGACGCGCCCGTCATCCGGCTCGCCGACCTGATCCTCGACCAGGCCATTCGCGATCGGGCCAGCGACGTGCACATCGAACCCACGGAGACGGAAGTCCGGGTGCGGTACCGCATCGACGGCGTCCTGCACACCGCGATGACGGTGCCGCGGCAAGTGTACATCCCGCTCGTCGCGCGGTTCAAGGTCATGGGGCGGATGAACGTGGCTGAACACCGCGTGCCGCAGGACGGATCCTTCCAGATCACGACCGGGAGCCGCGCCGTGGACTTTCGCGTCTCCACCATCCCGGTGATCCACGGGGAACGGGTGGCGCTGCGCGTCCTCGACAAGTCGCAGGCGATTCTCACGCTGCCGCAGCTCGGCATGGACGATGCCACCCTCGCGCGGTATCAGCAGCTGATCGGGCTGCCGTACGGCATCATCCTCGTGTCGGGCCCGACCGGCAGCGGCAAAACGACGACGCTCGTGAGCAGCATCGCGATGCTCAACGCGCTCGAGCGCAATATCATGACGGTGGAGGATCCGGTCGAGTATCAGATCCCCGGCGTCAGCCAGATGGAGGTCAACGTCCGCGCCGGCCTCACGTTCGCCAACGCGCTGCGGTCGCTGGTCCGCCAAGATCCCGACGTCCTCATGGTGGGCGAAATCCGGGACACGGAAACGGCGGAAATCGCCACGCACGCGTCGCTGACGGGGCACCTCGTCTTTTCGACGATCCACACGAACGACGCCCCGTCGGTCATCACGCGGCTGCTCGACATGGGCGTCGAGCCGTTCCTGATCGCGTCGTCGCTCTCGGGCGCGGTGGCCCAGCGTTTGGTCCGCGTGCTCTGCGCCGACTGCAAGCGGCGGACGGCGCCGCTGCCCGAAGTCGACGCCGAACTCCGCGGCCTCGCCGGCGAAGGCGCCACGGTCGAAGTCTACGAACCGGGCGGCTGTCCTCGGTGCCGGAACACAGGCTATCGCGGGAGAACGGGCATTTACGAACTGCTGACCGTCACGCCGCGGCTCCGGCCCCTCATCATCCGCCGCGCCTCCGCCGAAGAACTGGCCGTGGCCGCGCGGGCCGACGGCATGGCGACGATGCGCGAAAACGGCCTGCGCAAAGTGGCGCAGGGTCGGACCACGCTCGAAGAAGTCGTCCGCTCGACCCGCGTCGTCGATGTCGAGTAACGCCGCGCCGCTCGCGGTGCCTAAGCCGTTCGACCGGCACCTTGGCCGGCGCACCGTCATGATGGCCCTCCTGCTGTGCGCGGCTGGGGTCCCGCTGCTGCCGACCAACGAGATGAAGGTGGCCGGCACCGTATGGGTCACCGGCAGCGTGCTGCTCTTCGGCGTGTACGTCGCCTGGCGGTCGGGCGAAGTGTTCGGCCGGACGGCGCTCGACCTTCCCGTCCTCGCGTTCTTCGCCGTCGCCGTGCTGGCGACGGTCTATGGCGTCAACCCGCGGCTCAGCGCCCTGCCGAACAGCACGCGCGGCGAAGGACTGCTGGACTACGTCGTGTATCTGGCCGCCGCGCTCGCCGCATCACGCCTCGGGCGGTCGGAGGCGCGCGAACTCCTCGCCGTCCTCCTGGGGGCCGGCGCGCTCATCGGCGCCACCGGCATCGCGCAGTACTACGGCTTCGATCCGACGACGTGGATCGGGAGCCGCGGACTCAACTACGGCATCCGCAGTTGGGGCACGCTCGCCAATCCCGACTTCCTCGGCGGCTACTCAGCACTCGTGCTGCCGATCGGCGCGGCCATGGCGGCCGGGGCCGCGGAACGGCGGCAGTGGTGGGGCTATGCGTGCGCCGTCATTCTGGTGTACGGCGCGCTCCTGGGCTCGCAGACGCGATCGGCGTGGGCGGCCGTGGCACTCGCCGCGGCGATCCTGCTGTGGCGGCTGCCCCGGACCGCCGTCGTGTACCGCCGGCTCGCGGCGCTGACGCTCGCCTGCCTCGCGGTCACGGCCGTCATGATTGCCACGCAGCCGCGGGTCTCGCTCGGGGGACGGGCGCAGTCCGCGTTCAGTGCCGGCGACAGCTCGATGCAGGGGAAGCTGTGGATCTGGGAACATGTCCTGCCGATGATCCGGCAGCGTCCCGTGCTCGGTTGGGGGTTCTCCGCAGTGCTCGGGCATCTCCCCGGACTCGGCACTCCGAGCTACTATCGGGTCTTCGGGCACACGGCGGTGTTCATCGACGTTGCGCACAACGATCTGCTCCAGGTGGCGGTCAACATGGGCCTGCTGGGCGTCGCCGCGTATCTTTGGATCTGGTTCACCGTGGTATGCGCCGTCGCGCTTCCCCAGGCCGGCGGCGGCCCGCCTCCCGCGGTGCCCCGCCCGCGCGGGACGTCGCCGGAAGCGGCCGGACTCCTCGCGGGCTTCGCCGCGTACTTCGTTTGGCTGCAGTTCCTGTGGAGTCACATCGGAGACGCGAACGTGTTCTGGGTGCTCGCCGGCATCGCCCTGAGCGTGGGGCGGGCGGCGGCCCGCCGTCCCGACGAGGCGGCCTGACGTGCCGGTCTACGCCTACCGCGGGCGCGACACGGGCGGCCGTCTCATCGAGGGCTCGCTCGAAGCCGAGTCGGAACGGGCCGTGATCGCGCAGCTGCGCACGCGCGGCTACCTGCCCACCATGCTCAAGGAGCAGGTCGCCCCGCCGTCGGTCGCCGAGCAGATGGGCCGGATGGTACGCGTGCCCCGGCGTGACCTCGTGCTCTTCACGCGCGAGCTCGCCACGATGATTTCCGCGGGCCTGCCGCTGCTCTCCGGCCTCGAGATCGCGGCGCGCCAGACCGACAGCCCGCGCCTGCGCACCGTGCTCAACAGCGTCCGCGACGGCATCGAAGCCGGCGGCAACCTGTCGGGCGAACTCGCGAAATTCCCGGCGGTCTTTTCCGATCTGTACGTCAATCTCATTCAGGCGGGCGAGGCGGCCGGCGCCCTCGACCGCGTCCTCGTCTACATCGCCGACTACCTCGAGCGCGATCTCGAATTGGTTCAGCGCGTGAAGACCACCGCGGTCTACCCGCTGATCGTGCTCGGCACCGCGGTCGCGGTCGCCTTCTTCGCCGTGTTCTTCGTCCTGCCGCGCCTCTTGTTCTTCATGCGCGGGCTGCCGGTCGCGCTCCCGTGGCCGACCAAGGTGCTGCTCGCGTTCACCGGCGCGACGCAGCACTACTGGTACGCCCTTCTCGCCGCGCCGGTGCTGTTCGCGGCGGGGCTCGCGGCGATCCGCCGAAGCCCCGAGGGCCGCGCCGGCGTGGATCGCACGGTCCTGCGCCTGCCGCTCTTGGGCCGGCTGGCGCTTAAGATCTCGCTGGCCCGGTTCGCGCGGATGTTCGCCATGATCGCGCGCAGCGGCGTCCCGCTCGTCCAGGGCATGGAGATCGTGGCGCGCTCCGCCGGCAACACCGTCATCACCGCGGCTTGTGAGGGCGCGGCCGCGCGGGTGCGCGAAGGCCAGCCCGTGGCGGCGGCGCTGGGGTCCTTCGAAGTCTTTCCGCCCATGCTGTGGCGGATGGTCGCGGTCGGCGAGCAGACCGGCGGCCTCGAAGACGTCCTCGACAAGGCGGCGGACTACTACGAGCGCGACGTCGACAACACGATGCGGCAGCTGGCGGCGCTCATCGAGCCCGCCATGGTGATCTTCGTCGGGGGCGTGGTCGCGTTTGTGGCGATCGCCATACTACTCCCGCTGTGGCGCCTCATCGGCACTCTGCGCTGATGCGGCCGCGGCGGTGCGTGCGCCGCACTGCCCGGCGCGGCCGGCGAAACCGAGGTCTACCGTGGTTCGCGTATGGGCAAAGAACTGTGGTGCTAAGATGATCGGAAGTTTAGTGACATTTTATATGCCGCGCTGTCACACCGGCCCTTGCTTCGCGTTGGCCGGATTGAGTGCCACACACGGTCCAAGCCGGTGGAGGTGTTCGGCTGATGTGTAGGGTGCTTCGAACGCGGTTGAAGGGCGAGCACGGTTTCACGCTCATTGAGTTGATCGTGGTGCTGTTCATCCTGGGCCTCCTTATCGCCGTCGCCCTGCCGAGCTACAACCAGGCCCGGCAGACGGCCGCGCGGGACGAGGCCCGGGTGCTCGGCCAGGAGTGGCGTACGCTCGAGTGGGCGTGCTACCTGACCCAGGGCGTCACGGGCACGTGCGGCAGCGACAGCGCCATCGGGTACTCGGAAAACGGCACGAACTGGAACTTCGCGAGCACAACGAACGCGTACACGTTTGCGACCGGCACCGTGACGCGGTGCGCGCTCGGCAACGCCAACACGAACGTGGCCGGTCAGAAGTACGACCTGGTGCTGACGGTCACCGGAACGGGCGCGGGCAGCGGTTACGACGTCTTCCAGCCGGGAAGCACCTGCCCGTGACGCAATGGGACAGAATCCCCCGGGGCGCGACGGACGAGGGGGCGCCGCCGGCCACCTCACCCGTCCGGCCCGTATCACCGGCAGCGCACCGCGTGGAGACGGCGGACTAACCCGGGCCGGCGGGTTCGGCGTGATCGAAATCGTCGTGGTCGCGGCAATCCTCGCCGCGATGGTCCTCATCGCACTGCCCGGCCTGACCGGCTATCAGAGCACCTCGGCGATGCAGACCGTCGCCCGACAATTCGCGTCGGATCTTCGCGCCGCGCAGCAGAAGGCGGAGGCGCTCAACATCCCCATCACGGTGACTCTCACCGCGGGCGCCGGGACGGTCGTGACCGGTTACAGTGTCCAAAACGGCGCCACGAACCTGTGGACGGTCACGTTTCCCTCGACTGTCCACGCGACCTCTTCGTGGCCCGGGCTTGCGGTTGCCTTTCAGAGCAACGGGGCCGCGACGGGCTCCGGGACCGCGGTGGCCTTGTGCGTCGATAACACACGCGGGCTGACAACGACGGTGACCGTCACGCAGGCCACGGGCCACGCCGCGCTCGCGGGCGGCACCGGCAGTTGCTGAGCGCCGCGTCGCCCCCGCGCCGCGCGGCGGCAGGTTGGGGCGAGGCCGGGTTCACCCTCGTCGAGCTGACCGTCTCCGTCCTGCTGCTCGCCCTGCTGGCGATGGTGATGGGTCTTTACTATCCCGCCGCGTCGTCGAACAGCGCCTTCGGCCGCAACGTGACGTACGCCACCCTCCTGGCGCAGCAGCAGATGGAGGAAGTTAAAACGAAGACGTTCACGTACGTGACGCCGACCAACTACACCGGTGGCGCGACGTTCACCCAGTGGGGTGTCAACTTCGCACGCAACGTCACGGTGACCAGGTGCGCGGTCACGACGACGGTGCCGTGTCCCAACCCCGTGACGGCCACACAGAGCCCGAACCTGACGATCGTGGCCGTCACGGTGTCCTGGCAAGAACCCTCGTCTCGTCTGCCCAAGGCCGTCACGCTGACGACCATGGTGCAGAACTACTTCTGACCGGGATGCCGCGCCCCCGCGCCGCCCACGGCCAGTGCGGGTTCACGCTCATCGAGCTCGTGATCGCCGTGGCGCTGCTCGGCGGCGTCGTCGCCACGTTCTACTTCATGATCGCGACGACGACGCGGGGATGGCTGCTCTTTCAGGGCCAGCTCGACACGCAGCAGAACCCGCGGGCGGCGAGCGGCCGCGTCGTCGCCGATCTTCTGCAGGCGCTCGACGACGCCCCCGGCGGTACGCTCGCGGTGCAGAAGGCGACGATCATCGTCTGTCCCGTCACCACCGCGACCGAGCCGGCGAGCACGATCTACGTCGAGAACGTCACGGACCTCCAGGCCGGGAGCGTCGTCACGCTGACGGCGCTGTCGGCCGGCGTGTCGCCGACGACGGTGTTGACGATCGGCGCCCCGGCCGCCTGCGCGGTCAACGGCGTGACCGGCACGGCATTGACGATCACACCGGCCGTGACGTCCGGGACGGCGCCGTTCGGCCTGCCCTACGGCACCCTCGTGGGCCCGATCGCCGTGACCTACACATCCAGCGGCACACAGATGATGCGGGCGGGCCAGACCTTGGCCGACTACGTCGGCGCCCTGTCCATCACGGGCACCGCGACCACGCTGTCGGCGCAGGCCCCGGCCGGGGTCACCACACCGACGGTGGCGAGCACCGCGGGATTCGCGGCGGGGGATCTGATTTTCATCGGATCCGAAATCCGCGGCATCGTGTCGATCGCCGGGAGCACCGTGAATCTGGACCAGGGGCTGTTCGTCACACACGCGGCCGGGCAGACGGTGCGCAAGAAGATTGTGACGGTTCAGATCGCCGGCCGGTCGGCGCAGACAGCGGCCGCCGGAGGCCAGGTCCAGTTGGTCACGGACACGACAGAAGGCATCCCGCGCAACCCGCCGCTTCGATGAGCCGGGAACGGACACCGGAATCGCAGCCCCTGCCCCGCATCACCGGCGCACGGCCACGATCCGGCCGAGGCGATGAGGCCGGTTTCGCGCTCGTCGTCCTCCTGCTCGTCACGCTCTTTGTGGCGCTCGTCGGAGTGGCGATGATGAACGGGACCGTGAGCGAGCTGCAGATCGCGACGACCGACAGCAATGCCGTCCAGGCGCGGTACCTCGCCGAGGCCGGTCTCGCGGCCGCGGCCAATCAGCTCAGCGCCAACAACGCGTGGACGGGGCCGATCACGCAGACGCTCGGGGGCGGCAGTTACACGGTACAGGTCGACGCGGCGGCCTCCCAGGCTGGCGCTCTCGGGGCGGTCAAGAGCATCGTCAGCACGGGCAGCGTCGCGAACACGCCGGCCGGCGCGGGCCAGACCATCCGCGAGACCTTTCTCGTCCTCCCCCAGGCCTTCTCGAAGCCGGCGTTCAGCAACACCACCGTGTCGACCGCCGCCGCGGCCGGCATCACGCCCACGATCCAGAACACCGTCCTCCGGCAGCTCGGGGCGATTCACGGTAACAACGCGCTGTCCGCCGCCACATCGGTCACGGTGGCCGCGGGCACCGAGGGCGTGGGGCAGATCACCGCCGGCAGCGGCACGATCAGCGCCGCCGGTACCTGCATCGCCTGTGCGCCAGCGACGAACCAAGCTCAGATCCCCTTCCCCAGCTTCAACTTCGCGCAGTATTCCACGATGGCCTCGGCCAACACGTCGCCGTGCCCGCTCGTCCAGGCGAATACGCTGTTTACGAGTCAAGGCAACTTCGATGCCTGCATCTCGGCGGTCACGCCCGATCTCTCGGGCTTTCGGACCATTACCGGCGTGTGGTTCATGAACGCCAAAAAGGGCCTCGTGTTGCCCAACGTGGCGAGCGAGCAGAATCTGCGGCTCAACGGGACGCTGGTCGTCTATGACTCGAGCCAAGGTAACTGCCGCGCGACGACTCCTTGTGGAGACCTCCAATTAGGGACCGTGGTGGGCCAGAACCAGATCACGATCACGGCGCAAAACGGCGAGCCGGCGATCATGGTCGGGGGCAGCATCTCCCTCGCCGGCGCCACTGCCCCCGGTACCATCACGGTCAACGGCTTGGTCTATATTCTGGCCGGCACCACGAATCCGGTGAGCGCTGCCCCGTCAAACCCAGGGTACCAAGCCACGGGAGCCGCCGGTGCGCCGGTTACGATCAATGGCATGGTCGTAGGTCAACTCATCGGCACCTTCGACAGCTCCCTGCTAAACTATGACCCATCGAGCTTCTTCGCGGGCCTGCCGTCGGGTCTCACCACCCCGTTGACGCCGCCCTTTGTGCTCCTGCCGATCTCCTGGACGTCGGGCCGATAACGGTCTGCTGTGCACGGACGCCGGGCATATCCGACTAATGTGCAAACGCTGAGCGGGCGGGGCGCGGCCCCTTGGAATGTCCTGCGGCCTATCCCCACAGTGGGCGTCGATCTCGGGCGGCACGCGATCAAGCTGGTCGCGGTCCTGGGCGGACCGACTCCCCGCGTCGTGCATGCGGTAAGGTTCTCGACGCCGGCGGGGGCGATCGAGGCCGGCGTGATCCGTGATCCCGCGGCCCTGACGGCCGCCCTGCGTGACGCGCTTCGCAGCGGCGGCGTCGGCCGGGCGCGCGCCGTCGTCGGCATCCAAGGACGGACGGCCATCGTACGTACTTTCCTGGTACCGCCAATGCCGGACGACGAACTCAAGAATGCGGTCCGATGGGAAGCGGAGCGCCAGCTCCCCCTCCGTATCGAGGAGACGGTGCTCGACGCGCAGGTGGTGCGCCAGGTCACCGAGGACGGCCAGCGCCGCCTCGAGATCCTGATGGCGGCCGTCCCCGAACGCGATGCCCTCGCCTATTATCAGGTCGCGCACGACGCCGGGCTCGACGTCGCCGCACTCGAGGTGTCGTCACTCGCGCTTGCGCGGGCGCTGGCAGGCGCCGATGGCCCAAGCGCGGCGGTCGATCTCGGCGCGGATGCCACCGAGGTGGTAATCGCACACCGCGATCTTCCGCCGGTATGCAGAACACTGCCGGTCGGCGACGTCCACCTGGCCGGGCCGTCGGATTCCCCGGGGGCACCTGGCTGGCAGGATCTCCTCGACGGCGTGGCCCGGTCGATCGACTACTTCCAGGCGCAGCCCCGCGTCGGCAAGATCGAGCGCGTCATCGTGACGGGGGAAGGCCGGGCGGTGCCCGCGTTCGCGGACCTCTTGAAGGCCGACCTCGGCCTGCCGGTTGCGGTCGGCGACCCGCTGGCGCACCTTGCACTCGCCCGCAGCGTCAACGGAGATCTGCGCGAGCACCGGGCGGCCTTTGCGATCGCCGTGGGTCTCGCGCTCAGGACCATGCCGTGATCGACATCACGCTCAATCTGCTCCCGCCGCATCTCATGCGGCAGCGCCAAGCGCATCGCCGCGGCCGCAACCGGATGCTCCTCGTCGGGCTCGCGGTGCTACCGTTCGTGCTGGCCTACGGCGTCATCCACGCGCGGACCGAGGTCCTGCGATTTCGATCCACGGCGCTCACCCGGCAGATCGGCGCCTTGACCCCGCTCGCGGTGAAGGCGAGGAAGCTGGACGGGGATCTCGCCGGGCTGCGCCAGCGCGAAGACGCCCTCACCCGCCTCGCCACCCGGTTCCCGCGCTGGTCGGCCGCCCTCGTCGATCTCCGCGACGCCCTGCCGCCGGATGCGTGGCTCACCTCGATGAGCATCACGAATGGGCAGCTCGCCGTCGTAGGCCAGGCCGAAAACGAGAGCACCGTGTCGGCCGTCACCACGGGGCTCGCCTCGGCCCGCTTTCTCACCGGCGCGTCGCTGAAGTACGTGCGCCAGGAGGACGCGGGGGCGCGCCGGATCTACACGTTCGAGATCGACGCCACGCTGCGCGGGGATGCGCCGTGAGGCGGTTCACGGCGCGCGAGAGGGTGATGGTGCTGGGCGCGGCCGCGGTGGCCATCTTGGTGCCATGGTATGCGTTCGTCTTCGGGCCGGAGATCCGCGCCCTCTCGACGATCGGCCGTCGCGTCCAGGCGCAAACCGTCCAGCTCGCCGCGGCCGCCGCCGACGCCGCCCGCGTGCCCGAGCTCGAGCGTCAGCGGGCCGCCGAAGCCGCGCGGCTCCGGCGCGTCGAGCGGCAGATCCCGCCGATCATCAGTGTCTCGGGCCTGATGGGCCGCCTCAGCGCCGCGATCGGCGCCAGCGGCGTACAGCTCATCGAAGTCACGTTTCCCCAGGGCACCCAGCCGGCCGCGTCGCCGACGGATCCCATTCAAGAACTGGCGTTCACGGTCCGATTGCGCGGCTCGTTTGACCACGTGGTGTGGTTCTTGAGGGCGATGGAAGCGGCGCCGCCGGTGGCGGTCGAGGAGTCCCTGACACTCGCCGGCGCGTCCCGTTCGGCAGCCGGGGCGGCGAATCTCGACATCACGATCGCGATGAAAGCCATCGCGCTGCGCTAGAGGGCCGGATCCGAAAATCCCCGCCGTGATCCGGTGGAGCGTCGGGGGCGCGGCCGCCCCGCCCTGACGGCTAGCCGACCGTCTGAGGCTTCGCGCCGACCCGCTGCGGCGGCGCGGCCTGGAGCGACGGATCGGCCGGCGCGATGGTCGCGCCGTCACGCTCCAGTGCCCGCCGGAGATCGTCCGCGTGCATCGCCCGCGACAGTGCCGCCTCCGCGCTGATAAGACCCCGCTTGTAGAGCGCGAGGAGCGACTGGTCCATCGTCTGCATGCCGTACTGCGAGCCGGTCTGCACCGCGGACGAAATTTGGTGCGTTTTACCTTCGCGGATGAGATTGCGGATGGCGGGCGTCGCGATCATGATTTCCATCGCCGGGACGCGGTGCATCGAATCGAGAAACGCCCCGCCCGCTTCACGCGTCTCGTTTCCCCGGCCGTCGGCCGCGCGCTGCGCCGGCTGCACCGGCAGCAACTGCTGGCTCAGCACGGCTTGGAGCACGGCGGAAAGCTGGGCGCGGACCTGCTGCTGCTGGTGCGGCGGGAAGACGTCGATGACCCGATCGATGCTCTGCGCCGCGTTTGCGGTGTGGAGCGTCGCGAACACCAGATGCCCCGTCTCGGCCACGGTGAGCGCCGCCGCGATGGTCTCGAGGTCCCGCATCTCGCCGATCACGATAACGTTGGGGTCTTCACGCAGCACGGCCCGCAGCGCATTGAGAAAACTGTGGGTGTCGTTCCCGACCTCGCGCTGGTTCACGACGCACGTGCCGTGCGGAAAGATGTACTCGATCGGATCTTCGATCGTGACGATATGCGCATTGCGGTCCCTGTTGATGAACCCGATCATCGCCGCGAGCGTCGTCGATTTGCCGTGGCCCGTGGGTCCTGTGACGAGGATGAGACCGCGCGGGCGGCGGGTCAGCTCCACGAGCGCCGCGGGCAGATTCAAGTCTTCGATCGACGGGACGCGGTCCGGAATGACGCGGGCGACCAGGCCGACGGCTCCCCGCTGCCGGTAGGCGTTGACGCGGAAGCGCCCCGTCCCGGGAACCGCGTAAGAAAAATCCAAGTCCCGCACCGTCTCGAAGCGTTCGCGCTGCTGATCGTTGAACATGCTGTACGCCAGGCGGGCCGTGTCGTCAGGTGTCAGCGGCGCGTCGCCCTCTGCTTCGAGGGCTCCGGAAATCCGCAACATGGGAGGAACGCCGGCCGTGAGGTGGAGATCCGAGGCACGGGCCTCGACGGCACGGCGCAGCAGTCCGTCGATCGTCGTCAGCGAATATGAGCTCACGGAGTCGGAATGGACACCCGTAGGTCGAGCGGCGCCCCCCGCCATTCTAGATGCACCATCTGCCGAGCGGCGTCAATGGCGGTCACGCGCAGCCCAGGCTCGATGTTCTCCCCCGGCGCGACGACGTACGACCGCCCACCGTACTCGATGACGGCGAGTACAACGGGCCCCGTGATGAAGCCGGCCAGCCGGAGCCCAGCCGGCGCCATTGCCGGCGGCATGGCCGCCGGCGCGGCGGGGTACGGTGGGGGGCCGCCCGCCGCCGTCCCTCCAGGCAGTGGACCGCTTGGGTCGAGCGGCGGAATCGGCGGGAGCGACACGGTAGCCCCGCCCACGGCGCGCCGCGGCGGCGAAGGTGGCTGCCCCGGGCCCGATGGGCGGACCGACGCTGGTGCGTCGACCAACGGCTCAAACGGATTGGTCCGCCCTACCCCGGCCCCGCCGTTCCGGATGGCCGCTTGAATGTCGGGGCCGGCCCCGTCAGCGGTCCCGGGCTTGTCGACCGCAGCGGCACCGGATGCGCGAAACGGGACCGGCGGCTCGAAGGGATTCTCTCGCCCGGTCGGCGCCGCGGGCGCTGAGGCGGATGGCGAGACGGCACCCGGCGTCGCCGTTGAGCGCACGGCGGCCGGCGCGCTTGCTGCCTTATTCGGCGGCGCCGGATGCACAGAGGGCCCCGATACGACGACCGGCACCCGGCGCAGATGGTGGTGCTGTAGGAACCATGCGTGATGGAGCATCAACGCACCCAGCGCGGCAAAGACAACGCCGGCCGCTGCGGTAGGAAGGCGGCGCGGCAGGCCGCGACGCCATTCCATCAAAATGTGCGCAGCAGATACCATCGCACGATTGCGTTGGATCCGAACACGGCGATCATGGCACCGGCCGCCATCGCGGGCCCGAAGGGGATCATGTCCTTGCGGGTCCTGAGGCGCAGCGCCAGCAGCACCACGCCCGCCCCGGCGCCGAGCGCCACCGCCAGGAACAGCGCGACGATCACCGCCGGTGCGCCGAGGAAGGCGCCGATCAGTGCCGCCAGCTTGATGTCGCCGCCGCCCATGCCGCCGCGGCTCACGACGCCCAGGAACAGAAAGACGGCGCCGGCGGCGGCCGAGGCGACAAGCGAGGCGAGGAACTGGCCGGACGCGGCGTTGAGGGCGAGACCGGCGAGGATGCCCGGGTAGGTGATCGCGTTCGGAATGATGTGGTGCTCGAGGTCTGTGAAGAACACGACCAGGAGCGCAAACGCCAAGACGCCGTAGCGCAGCGTGACCGGCGACAGCCCGAACCGCCATACCAAGCACGCCAGGGTGGCGCCCATCGCGATCTCGACAACCGGGTAGCGCGGCGAGATGGGCGCGCGGCAGGCGGCACACCGGCCGCGGAGCGCGAGGTAGCTAATGATCGGGATGTTATGCCACGGCGAAATCGGGGTCGCGCAGCGGGGGCACCGCGACCCCGGCGCTACGATCGACTCACGGCGCGGAAGCCGATAGATGAGCACGTTTGCGAAGCTGCCGAACAGGCTTCCGAGCACGAAGGCGACGGTCTCAATCACGCGCACGCCCTCCAAAGCGCTTCCAGTCCGCGCACGGCGCGCCGCATCTTCACGCGGCCGGCCACTCTCCCTTGTGCCCCCCTACACCTTCTGTGGGACAAGCGTAAGGCGCCTGCCGGACGCCCGCCGTGTGGTCTAACACCCCGAGATTGGGGGCATAGACCGCTATTAGCCAGACCATGACCGGCAACGGGTGGTCCGGCGGGGGGGAGAGGTATGGCAAACCGAGGCAGACGCATTCAACTTCGACATGTCGCGCTTGTGCTGACAATCCTCGTGGCGATCACGCCGCTGATTGCCGGTCACCCCTGGCGGTCCGCCGTCGGGGCTTCCTCCGTGGTACCCGGCGCCGGACTTGCCGACGTCGTGCTCGGCCAGCCCATCGCGGAAGTCCTCAACCGCTTTGGCACGCCGTCCGCGGTGCGACTGACCGGCACGGACGGTTTGCTCGGCTACGGGTTCGACAAATACGGCATCACCGTCTATGCCCACGGCGACATCGTCCAGGCGGTGGCGACGACCAACAGCGTCGTCGGCGGTGTGAACGGCATCGCGCTTGGGACATCGATCGCCGAGGTCGTAAAGGCGATGGGAGCCAACTACAGCCCGGCCACCATTGAAGGCTTCCCCGGCATCGTGTATCGCGGAGCCGGCATCGCCTTCGGCATGGATCGCGACGCGGTCGCGTCCATCCTGGTCTTCAGAGCGGCGGCCGCCGCCCCGGCGCAGCCCAATACGGCACCGGCCGGCCGGCCCGGCCCGTTCGTGAACCCGGATCCCGGTGCCCCTGGTGCCCCGGCGCCCGGTGGCCCGACGGCCACGGCCGCGGCGCCAACAGCCGGACCTGACTCGCAGTCAGCGCCGGCGCTGTTCGATGTGAACCAGCTTCGGCCGTTCACGGCCGCGGCGCGCTACCTGTCCCTGAGCGGCTATATGCGCCTGCTGATGTACCGCTCGGCGAACACCTGGGCGGCCAGCGTGCAGGAGACGGACCAGCACATGTCCGAGCAGGGCAACATGGCGCTGCGATAAAGTAGGAAGCGCGTTCGGTCGCCAACCGAAGGGCGCGGCCACGGACAGTCCGTGGCCGCGCCTTATTTATTAGCCCGACTCTTATTACCGGCGCATCTTCCGCTCACACCCGAGGCCGCCACCGCCTGACCCGCCTGCAGTATGCTTCGTACTCGTGACCAAAAATTCGCTGCAACGTGGGCTCTTCGTACCACACCACAAAGAGTTGGCTGGCGAGGAAGAAGAGAGCGGTATAGGGTAGGCAGACACCGTCGTTGCAGACAGGTCGGGCAGCCCAGCAGCCGAGGACGGAGAGGTGTCCGAGAAATCGCCCGCCGGTGCAGCTATTCCGAGGTTGGCGTTTTCAGGAAGGGCAGAACGGGCTCTTCTGGGCCCGCGCTGGAGGAAACTGGGTGGAATCCTCCAAATACAAGGCGTGCAGGTGCACACTGAAGATAACTCGAGAAGCCAAAACGCAAATTCCGGATAAAGGAATTGAGCAGTAAGGAATCTCAGCCTCTAAGTAACCCCGCAAAAAGGTGTCCCTTCTTCGGAGGCTGATGACATGCTCTTGAAATCCATCACTGCCACGATCCCCGGAGTTCTCCTCGTCCTCGGTGTCGGCTTGTTATCAGCGGGCGGCACGCCGACCGGCGATGCCTGCTCACTCCTCACCCAGGCCCAGGTGAGCGCGGCCCTTGGCGTCTCGATGGCACCCGGTCAACGCTATCTTCCAAGTCTCCCACAGGTGTGCGCGTGGTCTGAGCCGGTCCCTCCCCACATACAGAGGGTCGTGGTCACCATCAGCAACACGGTCACGTTCGCCAGCGAAAAGACACCGACCCCCGGGGTCACCAAGACACCCGTCAGCGGCATCGGTGATGACGCCTACTACGTAACGGCGGGTGGCTTGGGCACGGACCTCCACGTCAAGAAGGGGAGTTTCGCCTTCAAAATCAGCGTGGGCGGCCCTGGCTTTTCCGTCGACCAGATCAAGGTGATGGAGAAGACCCTCGCCCAAGACGTCCTTGCCAAGGTGTGATTCAGTCGGGGTGCTCAAGGGGCGACCCCACGAGTAAATGGGCCGCCCGGAGGTTTCAAGCCCCGACGGGAATCATGAGCGCAAATGCGCCATATACTGGCTCGGGCGGGCACAGCCGCGAAGACATCATCGCGACGACCATTCGCCTGTCGCGATGTGCGCTGGCCGAGGACAGTTAGGTCACATGCCGAGGTTGCCGTACACCCACAGCACGGCCCACACATACCACTGCGTCTCGCTGTACGGCGGAATCCCGCCCCAGCGGCGCACCGCGGCGCTGCCGGCGTTATAGGCGGCGAGCGTCGCAGGCCAGCTGCGAAATTCAGCGTAGTCGGCGCGGAGAAGACGTGCGGCGCCGAGCACATTCTGCCACGGATCGCGCGGATCGACCCCGAGCCCCGCGGCCGTGTCCGGCATCAGTTGCCCTAGGCCCTCCGCGCCCGCGGATGAGATCGACTGGTGATTAAATCGGCTCTCAATGTACAGCACGGCCGTCAGCATCCGGTGCTCGATGCCCTCGTCGCCGGCGGCCGTCCGGATCGCATTCGCCACCCACAAGGCCTGCGGCCACGAAAGCCGCGGATTTGTGGCGTGGACAAACTGCGCCAGTTCCTCGAGCGTTTGGACCCGCCAGTGCGGGTGTTCCGTCTCGATGCCGAGCCGCCGCAGCCATGCCTGCGCATAGCCCGCCTCGGCCATCGTGGGATGGCGCACGAGCGCCGCCTCGAACCACTCCCGGGCGGCCCCGCGTTCGCCGCGCGCAACGAGCACCGCGCCCATCCAAACGGCAGGCGTGGCCCAGTCCGGAGACGCGGCGGCGGCGTGCTCGAAGGCGGCCTGCGCACTGACCAGATTGCCGGCCTGGTACGCTTGCCAGCCCACGGTCAGGAAGTCCTGCCCCCCTGCTCCGGCCGGCTGCAACGCGGCGCCGGCGGCGAGCACTACCGCCGCCAGCGCCACGACCACTGCGTATGTGCGTCTCTGTGCCATGCGTCCCCCCGGACGCCCGGCGCCGGGCCGTGATGCGGCCTAGCGCGCCGCTATGGTTGCTGCTGCACCGGCTGGACCGGCGGGACCGCCTGCCCGGTTGAGACGATCCTCGGCGTTAGCACGATCACCACTTCGGATTCCTGGTGATTCCTCGTCGCAAACCGGAACAGACCTCCAAGAAATGGCAGATCTCCGAGGACGGGAATCTTTTGGATGTTCTTGATGTCCGAGTACCGCATGAGACCGCCCAGCACCACCGAATCCCCGTCGGCGACGCGGGCGCTCGTCGCGGCCTCGCGGGTCGCGATGATCGGCAGCCCGTTCGGGTTGTTGGGCGTCGCGGGCGTGAACGACGTTGCCGTCGTCACGAGCGGATGCACCATCACGTTGATGGTCCGGTCCGCGTTGATCTTCGGCACGATCTTGAGCGTCACGCCGATCGGCTGGAACGTCACAGTCTCGCTGGTGACCGGCGGGTTGCCGGACACGGTCGTGTTAACGATCGGGATTTGGTCGCCCGCGAAAATCAGCGCCTCCTGGCCGTCAAAGGTCGCGATCCGTGGGTCACTCAGCACCTTGGCGCTGTTGTTCTGGATGGATGCCGTCAGCGTTGCCGTCAGCGCCGCTCGCTGGATCGTGCTGATCCCAAACTGACCCGGAACGGGCACGGGGTTCTCGTTGAACACGACGCCGTTGAAGAGGGACCAGGTCACGCCGAGGTTCTTAATCGCCTGGGCCGTGACGTCGACGACGAGCGCCTGCACGATGACTTGAGGAACCGGGACGTCGATCTGCCGCAGCAGCCCGACCACGGCCTCTTGCTGCGCCGGGGTCCCGTTGACGACCAGGGAGTTCGTGCGGTCGTCGTAGGTGACCTGGGCTCCCGTGCCGGCAAACAAGGCGATGAACGATGCCACGTCTTTCTTCACGGTTCCGGCACCGCCGGAAACCGTCGCGGTGCCGCCGGAGGCGCCGACCAGCGCTTCCGGCGCATCAATCGGAGGTTGCACGTACTCGAGGTGATAGATCCGCAGCACCGGTCCGGGCGGCGGCGGCGTCAGCCGTGCGACCGGCTGGATGATCAGCGTTGCGCCGACCCGCCGGTAGCCGAGGCCGTTGGCATCAAGCACGAAGCGGAGCGCCTCGTCGCACGAGACGCCGACGAGGTGAATGGTCACCCGGGCACCGCCCGTGGAAGCGTCGGTCACGACGTTCAAAGTGCACAGCCGGGCGAGCGCATCGAGGATGTCGCCCAGTTGCGCGTCGCGCAGGTCCAAGGTCAGGGTCCGGCCTGCGCCGGGCGCCGCCTGCGCCACCACGATCCCCGGCACCCCGGCCGGCGGACCGACCCGCACGCCGTTGGCCGGAGCCGCGCTTGCGGCCGAACGGGCCGCGCCCGCCGACAGGCCCGGCGTCGCGTTGGCCGCGGGATGCGCCGGCACGGCGTCGGCGGCCGCGCCGCCGCTGCCCCACGGACTGGCCGCCGCGCCTTGAGCTTCGGGGACAATCAAGCGGGCCACGATCACACCGGCCCCCGGCCGGCGCATGGACCACGTTGTGGGCTGCTTGAGATCCAACACGATCCGCGTGCCGGCGGGCGAGTCCGCGAGCCGGCCCACGCGCACGGCGCGAACGGCGCCGACGCCGACGTTGCGCGTACTCCATGCGACGCCGTTGGCGGCATCGGGCACGTCGATCACGTACCGCACGGGGTCGCCGAGCACCGATGTCCGGGACGAGATTGGGCCGCTGGCCTCAATGCCGACCTCGATCGCGCCTGACTCTTCCACCACAGTCACGCGCCGGACGGTGACCGGGGCCGCCGTAAGTCCGGCGGATGCCCCCACCGGCAGTGCGGCGCATACGAGCGCCAGGACGGCGCCCCATGCGGTGATCCGAGGCAATATCTGATTCATCGGGTTGTCCCTCCCCCAGCAAGGCGAACCTGCCACGATTGGTCGTTCCACAACAACGTCACGCTCTGGGTGCCGGCGTCAACCGCGACCAACCGCACGCCGGACACCACGGTGTCCCCGGGTTCGACGATGTACGAGCCCGCTGCGTCATTGAGAATGGCGACCGGAACTTGGCCGTCCACGATGCCGCTGAGGCGGAACTGGGTGGTCGGACTCCCCGACACAGCCGGGGCGCCCGGCTCACCGCCGCCCGGCGCGGACGCGCCGAGCGTGTTCGGTGAGAGCGGCGGCACGGGCGGCAGCGGCGCGTTCGGTGACCCCGGACCCACCTGCCCCGCGAGCGGCGAGAACGGATCCGGCCGGCCGGTTCCGGGTGTCCCGCTGCCGGCCGGTGCTCCGCCGGTGTCCGGGCGGCCGCCGCCCGTTGCGCCCGTTGTGGCGCCGGCGTTGGGCGTGGCCGCGCCTCCGCCCTGGGGCGCCGTCGATGCCGCGGGCCGAGGTGCCGTGGCCACGGGCGCCGGCGCCGGGCCGCCGGAACTCAGGGCCATGACGACGCGCCACACGACGAGCAGCGCGACGGCCGCGCCGACGATCATGACGGGGGCCCGGTGTTGTGCGACGAATTGGGTGACTGTTCCGCGAAGGCGCATCACGTCAATGTCCTCCTTGTCCTGCCTGTGGTCCCTGCCCATCGGAGGCCTGATCGGGCGTCCCCAGGGTGAAGATCTCCGCCTTGATCGTTATGCCGAGATGCGGAAACGCCGACGGGTTTAGCGCGACGGAGTCGACGATCACGAGCCGCGGGAAAGCGCGCAGTTGTTTCAAGTACTGCACGGTCTGCGCGAACGTCCCGTTCAGCGAGATGTCCACCGGCATCGAGGAGTACGGGACCGATTTCCCGGCATGAGTGTCGGCCGGAAGGGCGCCCCGCGGCCTCGCCGCGCCTTGGGCCGGCTGCGACGCCGGCGTGGTCTGCGGCGCGTTGACCGCGACCAGCGTGCCGGGGTGGATGCTTTCGAACGACACACCGACCCGGTGCGTAAACTGTTCCATCGCCGTGAGCAGCGCCGGGATTTCCTTGCGCTGCGGCAGCTTCTGTTCCACCGTGGCGATGTACGTGCGCACGCGCTCGTATTCGGCGCGGGCCTGCGCCGCACGGGCGACGATCCGCTCGTCCTTGTCGAGCTCACCCTGCGCGGCGTCGCGCGCCGCGATGAGGGTCTCGTACTGCGCCTGCTGGGGGTCATGGATGAGGAACTTGAAAATGATGCCGCCCAGCATCACGATCGCGATCATCAGCATGAGGCGTTCGCGCCGGTTCATCGGGACGGCTCCTGCACAGGCGCCCGGGACAGCGGCGCCGTCTTTGTCGCCGGCGCCGGTGACGCCGGCAGCGGGCGCATCTTCAGGGTGAGGCCGAACTGCACGATGGGCGACGTGCCGAGCAGCGTGCGCTGCGCCGACGAGAGGTCCGCGTCGCTGTAGAACGGTGACCCGGTCAGCGTGGTCATAAAACGCGCGACTGCGTCGTACGACAGCGCCGAACCGTTCAGGGTGAGCGAGAGGCCGCCGGCCTGTGCCGGCGACACCGAGGCGCTCGCCAGCCACGCGTCATGGGGCGTCCGGCCCGCGAGGTCGACCAGCATCTCAGACCAGGGCACTTCTCTCGCCTCGAGCGACTGCAGCAGGCTCTCGCGCGCCCGGAGGTCCTCGATCTTGGCCTCGAGCACCAGCACCTCCGCGACCTGCCGGCGCACCTCCACGAGTTTGCGGTTGATCGCGGCCGTTTGAGCGACCACCTGGTTGGCCCGCCACACCTCCCAGATGTAGGATGCGACCAGCACGCCGATCACCACGATCGCGACGGTCAACACGCCGGATTCCGGCAGGAACGCTTTGCGATGGCGCTGCGGGAGCAGGTTGATGCGGATCATCGGTCGCTCACCCCTCGGCGGGCCAGCCCGGCGGCGACGGCATACGCCGCCCGCGACTCCGGCGTCACACCCGCCGGCGGACCGCCCAGGTCCACGAACGGATCGCCCTGCTCGACCTGCATATCAAGCGCCGCGGTGAGCGAGGCGGTCACGTCGGGCAGCGTGGCGCCGCCGCCCGTGACGACGATGCGGTCCGGCACCGCGGTCCGGTAGCGGCCGCCGTAGTACTCGAGCGACCGCCGAATCTCGGTCACGAGTGAGAGGAGCGCGTCATCGATCGCCTCCCGCAGGCCCGCGACGACCTCAGCGCCCGCGGCCTGGTTCCCGCGCGCCGCAGCCGCCAGGCGCGCCTGCAACACAGCGGGTGCCTCTCCCGTCGCGCCGAGCCGCGAACCGGCCGCCTCGAGCAGCTGGGTGGTCCCGAATGCGACGGTGCGGATGACCCGCGGCACCTGGCCTTCGGCGACGAGAATCATCGTCACCGACGACCCCATATGAATACACGCCGTGACCTGTTCGTCGGTCGCGCCGCTCGCGACGGCGCGTACCACGGCCAGAGGCTCCACCTCCAGGACGGCGGGCTCGAGGCCGGCCGTCTGCAGAGCGGCCATGTGCTGGCGCAGGACGTCCGTGCGGGCGGCCACGACGAGGACGTCGACGCCCTTCTTGTCGCCGCCCCCCTCGCCCACCACGACGGTGTCGAATGTGACGTCGGCGATCGGATACGGGAGGTAGCGCTCGACTTCGAAACGCGCGGCCTGCTTGATCTCCTCCGGCGGCAGCGGCGGCATGTGCACCTCGCGCATCAGCGCGACCTGGCCGTTGACGGCGGCGACGGCCCGCTTGCTCTTGATGCCGGCGTTCTGTACAAGCTCCCGGAGCGTCTTGCCGACGGCCTGCGCGTCCTTGATGCGCCCCTCTTCCAAGCTGCCGGCCGGCGTCGGCGCCGAGGCGGCCGCGCGGACCTTTGGCGAACTCCCGTTGGAGAGCTCCACCACCTTGATCGCGGCGCTGCCGATGTCGACTCCGACGGTCCCGGTCTGCCGTGCCATCACATCACGCCCTCTCGGTTGTTGCGTGCCTTGCGCTCATCACTGCTGCCCACCGGGCCGGTCCTCCCACGAGACCTGGGTGAAGTTGTAGAACTGCGGCACGAGCGGCAGCACGGCGTTGCCGCCGCAGAACTGCAACGTGCCGAGGGTATCGATCTGATCCTGCGAGCTCTGGGAGGACAGGATGCCGCCCCGCACCAACACGTGGCCGTGACTGTACACGTTGCCGTCGGTATAGATGTAGCCGTTGAACGTGAAGTTCTGCAGGTTGATGTCGCCCGTCGCAACGATCACGCCCCAGTTGGCGTTGTTGAAGTTATCCGAACAGCCCGTGGCGGAGCCGGAACTGGACAACGTCACCTGCGAGCCGCCTGGCGGTCCGTTGTCGATCGCTAGGAACTCCGGCGCGGCCTTCGTCCCCGTGAATGTCCCGCTGCCGGCCTGAATGGGCGGATTCGGGCAGGTGAGGCCGTCACCCGACGTGTTGTAGAAGGCGCTGACCCCCGGGGATGCGATATTGACCGTGCACGCCATCCCGAGCACGTTGAGCGCCGGGATGAGCGGGATGTAGCGGATACCGTTCGGTTTGCCGTTCGGCGAGCCGTTGTTGCACGTGGAGCACGTCGACGGCTGAAAGAACAGCGTCGACGTGGCACGGCTCTGGTCATCCGAGACGAGACCCCAGTCGACAAACCGCTGCGGCTGCGTCGGACCGGCGGTGCCGGCGTAGTAGACGCCGGCACCGACGCAGGGCGGCACGGTGACCACTTGCAGCGTCGAGTCCACGCAGAACGGCGCTGTCGTTGCGATCAGCAGCACCTCGTTGTTCCAGCCGCCGTGGCTCCAGTACGACGGCGTGTACGAGACCGGCGTGTACGTGAGGTTGGTGCTGTTCTGGGTCGCCTGACTGATCGTAATGCCGAGGGTGCCGCACGAATGCCCCGGGCACCAGTTCGCGACCGTCGCAAAGTCCGCGGCGGCCATCCCGACCGGCGTCTGCGGATGCCAGTTCACCGGGGCCGCGCCCCGCGGGCAGTTGGTGGGGGCGACCTCCGTCTCCGAGCCGCTCGAGCACTCCACCGTGATGTTACCGGGGCACCCCCCCATCCCGTGACAGGTGATAAACGTACCCGCCATCACCTGCGGGGAAATCAGGTTCATGGCCGTCGCGCTGGGGTCCGGCGCCGGCGACTTTCCGTACGTTTGAAACGTCAGGCCCGAGGCGGAATACGTATCGCCGGTCGTCGGCGACGTGTCCCCCTGGAAGTTGATCTGCGGCCCGAACATGACGGTGTTGAATCCGCTCTTGAAGACCGCCTGGACGAAAATGCGTACCGCCCGCGCCTCGCCATTGGTGGTGGCGAGCGACAGAACCGGGAACATGTTGGCGTTGTTGCTCATCGCCGCCTGGAAGGCCACGGTGTTGGTGTTGGGGTTGGAGGTGCTGCCCGAGCACGTGGCGCCGGAGGTCAAGCTGTTGGCGAAGCATGTGCTCCCGGGTACCGCGCCGGACATATTCAGGCGCTTGATGCCTTCCTGGATTCCGGCCTCCGCGACGTTGAAGGCCAGCGTGTTGTTCCGGGCGTAGCCGGCGAAGCTCAACTCGGTGTTGTTGAGGCCCTGGAAGCCGATCAGAAAGAACCCCATGACCGTCAGCATGATGAGCGCCGTCACAAGCGCCGTCCCGCGCTCCGATCCAATCGCGCGCCTAATCGCCGCCATTGCGCATCCCCCCTGGCCGTCCCCCCGCGTGGTCGTCATCGCTACTGGTTGCGGAGGGTCACGTCGTCTTTGATCACGATCTGCGACGAGACGCCCTGGCCGGTCTGCGTCTGCGACGCGGTGACCAACATCGTGAACTCGCGCGACGCCGTGGTAATACAGCTTCCGCCCGAACTGAGATTCAGCGATGTGATATTGGCGGCGACGTTCGATACCGTGATCGTGTTGGCGACGATGTCATAGGATGCGCGGATCAAATACGGACCGCTCGTGTTCGGGGTCGTGCTGTTGTTCGTCGCGGCGAGGTAGTACGTGACGTCGTACCCGTCGTACGGGATCGTGCCGGTCGCGTTGGCGTCCGGCGCATAGATTGAGGACCCATCGCTCAGCGTGATATTCCCGAGATGCGGCTGCACGGTGCTGACCTGCGTGCAGCTGGTGTTGAAGTTGACGCTCGTCGAGCCGACGGTGCGCGTCACCCCGGTGACGAGGCGCCGTCCCGCGCGGACATCGCGAATCATGCGCGTCAGCGCGATGCGGCCTCCCTGCTGCACCTGGGTGGCGACGTCGCCCTTCCAGTACGCCTTGTAACTCGCGAGCAGCAGCGAGAACATGGCGTCCAACGCGATCGACAGGATGATCATCACGACCATTAACTCGAGGATTGTCATGCCGGCTTCCCCCGGCCGCCCGGTGCCTCGCGCGCGTCTGATCATCGCCATCGTCCTAGGGTGAACTGAAGCTGCTGAGCGTGACGCAGCCGAGGCCCACTTGAACCGTGGTTCCGCCGGTCACGCACCCGGATGTCGTGCCGGTGACGAAAGCCGTCTGGCCACGGACCGGCCAGTGGGTCGCAATGGAGATGTGGTACACGTAGGAGCCCGACGGGGTCACGTACGGACTCGCCGGGACGACAAAGGACGTCGAGGTCACGCTCCACGTCCAATACTGGATCTGCACATCACGCGTAAAGTACGCGGCGGCCTGGGTGGTGCTGCCGCCGTTCTGATCGAAATACTGGCTCGCCACGGTTCCGTAGTTGCCGACCAAGCCGCCCAGTGTGGTCGTAACGGTGTTGCGGTAGATCTCCAGCTGCTGCTGGGCCAGGTTCGTCGCCCGCGTCTGGTCTTTCGCGTAGAGCGCGGCCCGGGTCAATGACGGGAACGAACCCGCGGCCGCCAGGAGGCCGATCATCATGAGCACGATGGCCAGCATGACCTCGAGCAGCGTGAAGCCGCGGTCGTCCGACAGGACGCGCCGAAACAATGCACCCCACGGGCGCAGAGGCGTTCGCATGGCCGTGCCAGGGTTATGCCGTGGGCACATCGCTTTTAGACCCGAATGGGCCGCCCCATCGACGTCCCCCACGCGACGCGGGGCCGAAGGGCGGCCACGGCGCCGACAAGCACCCAAAAGAGTGGGGCGACGCTCACGTAGCTAAACGACAGCTGCAGCTGCGCGAAGTACGCCACGAAGCCGCCGAACAGGCCCGCCCCGATGATCGCCGGATCGACGAGCGGTGAATGCCGGTCGTCCCCCCGCCGGAGCCCATGGTCTCCGTGCACCCGCGCGCGGGCGGTGCGCCAGGCGATGCCCAGTATCGTCCAACTCAGCCAGACGTAGGCCGCCAGGCCCACGAGGCCGGTCGCGATCGCCTGCTGCAGCAAATCGTTGTGGGGCCGGTCCACGACGATGCGCTGCATCCCGGCCTCCGGAAAGACCCGCACGAACTCCGGCGTCTTGTACACCGGATACGCCTGCGCGAGCGTGTCGGGGCCCCATCCGAACAGCGGCCGCGCGGCGACAAGCGGCGCCGAAGTGCGCCACAGGAAGAGACGCGAGGTGGCGCTGTTCGCATCGGCGACGTGTCCCGCGACCCCCGGCGGCCCGGAAAAGAGAACGGCCGGTGTGACGACAGCGCAGATGGCCGCGAGCAGCGCGAGCGAGCCCGCGGCGCGGCGCACCGTGCCCTTCCCCGCGGCAAAGCTCCACGCGATCACCCCGAGTGCCAGTGCACCCCAGTCGGCCCGGGCATCGGTGGCGATGAGCGCGGCATACATCGCGACGGCCAGGGTGGCGTACAGCATCTTGAGACTGCGGCGGGTTTCGGTGTAGAGGCTCAGGATGAGGGGGAAGAGCAGGACGAGGTAGGCGCCGAGGGCCAGCGGGCTTCCGGTTGTACCCCATGCCCGGACCCACGTACGGCGCGCGACATCGACCGGCACTGGCGTCAACCCGGCGTGCTGCAGGAGGGCCAGCACACTCATGCCGCCCGCGGCCGCGAGCGTCCATCCGAGCACGGCTTCGAGACGGCGGGGCGAACGAAGCGCGCTCGCGGACAGCGCCGCCAGTGCCGCGTACGCGGCCCACGTGAGCAGGCCTTCGTACCGGTAGTCTTCCCCGACGAAGCTCAGCATGGGGTTAATCGACAGCCCGGTCGCGATGGCCAGCGCCGCAAGCCATGCGGTAAGCGCCGGCGCGAGCGGGGCGCCGAGGTCGCCGCTCCAGGACGCGTGGGCCGATCGGCGCATGCAGAGCGCCCCAACGGCGACCGCCACGTACAGGACGCAGACTTTGGGCCAGTAGTAGGCGTCGTACCATGCCGGCACGACGACGAAGGGCAGTGCCACAGCCGCCGCACCGACCACCAACGAGACGGCCGGATAATCCGCGTGCCGGCGGTCGACGACGCGGTCGGTCTGATAGACGGCCCGCGGATCAGCCGTCCGGGCCTCGACCCGGACGCCGCTCATGGCTCCGAGCCTTAGGGCGACGCCGACGCGCCGCGCGCGTGGTTGATGGTGGTGCCGCCCGTGCCCGATTCTGTGATGGGGCCGACGCCGCCCCACGGATCCGGGTTGTCGCCCGGTCCGAAGGCGTAGGTGCACACGACGTGCCCGTACGAGGCCGCGACCGTGCTTGCGGTCGTGCCGCCGGCGGATAGGAAGTAGTCCGCGCCGGTCGACTGCGTCGCGCCGGTATCATCCGGCTCGGTGTACGCAACCGCCGGCGTATAGACCGGGGTGCCCGACAGCGTGCCCGCGGTCGGAATCGATGTCGCGCTCATCTCGCCCTGGCCGAGCGTCGGACCGGGGTTATCCGTCTGCCACAACGCCACGGCCGTCTCCAGGTTCCGCTGGTTGCTTACACAAGTGGCCTTCCGCGCGCGCTCCCGGGCCAGGCCGAACTGCGGCAGCAGGATCGCGGCGAGGACCAGGATCACGAGGATCACGATCATCAGCTCGATGAGCGTAAACCCTCGCTCGCTGCGAACCGTTTTGAGGCTTCGGTATCTCACCGGATCCTCACTCCCCGCACATCGTCTATCTATCCGCATCGGGACTGCGTCGCGTGTTGCGTCGGCCTCGTCCGTCTCTCGGTAACGTCACGCTAAACCGGAAGTGGACGGGGTCGAAACGCCGGGGTCCGGGCCGATTGCCGGACCCGGACCCCGGTCAGGATGCTGCGATCTTACGGCGACGCGGACGCGCCGCGCGCGTGGTTCAGAACGTTGCCAGCCGCGCCTTGTTCCGTAATCGGGCCGACGCCGCCCCACGGATCCGGGTTGGCGTTCGTGCCGAACGCGAACCGGCAGATAACGTGGCCGTAGGACGGGGCGGTAGCGTTGGGCACTGCGCCGCCCGATGACAGGAAGTAGTCGGCCCCGCTCGTCTGCGTAGCGCCCGTATCATCCGGCTCCTTGTAGGTGCCGGAGAGCGCGTACTGCGGGTTGCCGGACAGCGTAGTCGCGAGCGGCACCGACGTGGCGCTCATCTCGCCCTGCGTCAGCGACGTGCTCGGGTTGTCCGTTTGCCACATGGCCACCGCGGTCTCGAGGTTCCGCTGGTTGCTGACGCACGAGGCCTTCCGTGCGCGCTCGCGGGCCAGACCGAACTGCGGCAGCAGGATCGCGGCGAGGACCAGGATCACGAGGATCACGATCATCAGCTCGATGAGCGTGAAGCCCCGGTCTTCATGCATCTTGCTCATGAGTTTCCGAAGCACATGTCACCTCCTGAACGCTGCTGTTGAACTGTTGAGCTTAAGACGATCACATCCAGCTGTGTCCAAACCGGTCCTCCCCGCGCCCCCCTCCTTTCGACCCGCCGTGACGCGAGCCGAAGAGGCGCGCCACGGAGCCACCGTGTCATGCATTTGTCACCCTCCGTGATGCCCAGACGTCCGAGGGGGTAGACGCGCGAGGGTGTGAGGACTCGCGCACGATCGAGCGCGCGCGCTCGGAAGCCTTCGGCCGCGTCTACACCTCCGTCGCGGCGGGCATATGATCTACAGCCCAATTGCACGAGAGTTCCATGGGACTACGCTCGGGGGCGTGCGAGCACGGACCTTGAACGGTAATGGAGGAAAAGTTGTGCAGCCGGCCATTTCGGTCCAGAACCTGAGCAAGCGCTACCGCACGACCCACCGCACGGACCGCGCCGCGCTTCTCGGCCTCACGCTCGAGGTGCCGCCGGGCGAAATCTACGGGTTCCTCGGCCCCAACGGCGCCGGCAAGACCACAACGATCAAGTTGCTGCTCGGCCTCATCCGCCCCACGGGCGGACGTGGCACCGTGCTCGGCCATCCCCTCGGCACCGTCGAGGCGCGGCGCCGGGTCGGGTTCCTCCCCGAGTCGCCGTACTTCTACGAGTACCTGCGGGGGGACGAACTCCTCCACTACTACGGCGCCCTGTTCGGGTTGGCGGACCGGGTCCGGCGGGAACGTGTGGAGAGTCTGTTGCGCCTCGTCGGCCTCTGGGACCAGCGACGGCTTGCTGTGCGGAAGTACTCACGCGGCATGCTGCAGCGTCTGGGGCTGGCGCAGGCGCTCATCAACGATCCGGATCTTGTCATTCTCGACGAGCCCGCGGGCGGTCTCGACCCGATCGGGCGCCGCGAAATGCGCGACATCCTGCTCGGGTTGCGCGAGCGCGGAAAGACCGTCTTCCTCAGTTCCCATATCCTCGCGGAGGTCGAGACCGTCTGCGATCGGGTCGCGATTCTCAATCGAGGCGACCTCGTGGCGGTGGGCCGGATCGGCGAGCTCCTCGCCGGGAGCCGGGAAATGGAGCTGACCGTGCAGGGGGCCAACGGGTCGCTCGGCGGGCACATCGCCGCGATTCCCGGCGCGACGATTCACCACGGCACCGACGCGACGGTCATCGTCGTGCCGGAGCAGCGCTACATTTATCCGATCATCGACCTGGTGCGCGAGACCGGCGGCCACATCGTCTCGCTCGGGGCCAAGCGGGAGCGGCTCGAGGATTTGTTCGTCAAACTCGTGGGCGCGGGGGCCCCGACCGGCCGGGGCGCCGCATGAGCGCGCCGCTGATCGCCGTCGTCGCGCGCCAGGTGATGCGCGAAGCATGGCGCCGGCGGACGCTGCCGGTCCTCGCGCTGTTCGGCTGCGGGATCATCATCGCGAGCGCGTTCCTGTCCTTTTTTCAGTTGGGCACGGACATCAAGTTCTTCAAAGACGTCGCCTTCACGGTCATTTTTCTGTTCGGCGCGATGGCAACGCTGGTGCTGGTCAGTACGCAGCTGTCCGGCGAGATCGAAAGCCGCACGATTTACAACGTGCTCAGCAAGCCGATCCGCCGCTACCAACTGGTGCTCGGCAAGTTCGCGGGCAGCATCGTCACGATCGCCGTCGCCGTCGCCCCCATGGTCGCGATCCTCATGTTTTTCACATACGTCGACCAGGGCGGGTCGCTCGTGGAGGCGGCGAAGGGCGGGTATATGCTCTGGCTGTCGTTCGTCGTGCTCTCGGCGGTCGCGCTCGCGATCGCGTCGTTCAGCAGCTCCGTTGTGTGCGGCGCGCTCAGCGTGCTCGTCTACGTGGCGAGTTACCTGAAGAGCGCCGTGATCGCCTACGCCGGCATGGTCACCTACAGCCGGCTCGCGGGCGACGCGGCCCAGGCCTTCTACTACCTCCTCCCCAACTTCGAAAACTTCAACGTGCGGATGGCGGTCGTGCACAACACCGTGGTCCCGTGGACCTATCTGTTTCGGACGACGCTGTACGGCACCGCCCTGTGCGCGTTCTTCCTCTACCTCGGCGCCCAGGTCTTCGAGGAGCGCGAGTTTTGATCGCCCGCAACACCGGCAGGCCTACCCCGCCGCCCTGGCTGCCGCCGCTGCCGTCCCCCCGCGCGCTATTGACCGCCGCCCTGCTGCTGGCGTGCGTCGCAGGCACCCAGGCTCTGGTGGACATCGCGCGGCCGCCGGTCAACGATGAGGCCGCGGTGCGGTTCTCCGGCGCCGCGATGATCGTGCGCGGCTTCGCCGGCCAGATCCGCGGGCTGCTCGCCGATTTTCTGTGGCTGCGCGTAGATGAATATGCGCACCGGCGCCGCCTCATCAACGGCGACATCAACCGCTCCGACGACGAGGCGATTCTGCCGCTCGTTCGCCTCATCACGTGGCTGGACCCGCACTACGTCAATGCCTACGCCCTCGGCGGCCAGTGGCTCGCTTTTCATTTCGGCAAGCCGCGCGAGGCGGTGGCATTCTACGACGAGGGCATTCGCAACAATCCGCGCGCAGCGGATCTGTTGACAGGCGCGGCGTTTATCCATTGGAAGCTCCTGCACGACAACGCGGCCGCGGCGGCCCGGGTCGAGCAGGCTGCGGAGATCACCGACGACCCCATCGAAAAATTCCACGCGCTCTGGCTGGAGGCCCATATCCTGCTCGAGCGGGGGGACCGCGCCGGCGCGGCCCGGATCTGGCACAAAGTCGCCGAGATCCCGGGGTACGGTCCGACGGCGCAGCACTTTCTCAATCTGATGGCCCACCCGCGGGCGACGCCGGACCCACACGGTGGCGGTTCGCCGGGCGCCGGCGGGCTCGAGCCCTTCATCCCGGCCGGGCCGGGGGGGCCATGAGCTCTGCGGGCCGGCGTTTCATCCAGGGCGCCGTCGCGCTGGTGCTCGGCAGCGTCCTCGTGCTCGTCACGCAGTGGGCCTTTCCGGCGGGCCATCTCGCGATTCATCTCGGCCGGCCGCAGTACTCGCGATTCGTGGGCGAAACCTCGGCGCAATACGTGTCCATCGAGCTGCGTGTGCAGAACGTCGGCGTCGACCCGGTCCGCGTGGACCGCGAGCACTTCCTCCTGGTCGACAACGCCGGACGGATTTACCAGACGGACCCTTCGACGATGTTCGAGGCGTTCCACGCGGCGGCGACCGTCATTTGGCCCCTTCACGACCTCCGAGGGACGGTGGTCTTCCGGCTGCCTCCCGACCGGACCGCCGTCCGGCTGCTATACGTGACCACGACGGGCGAGATCGTTCGCATCAAACTTTCCTGACCACCCCGGGGGGACGTTCCGGCCGACCGGCCGGCACGACCCGTTTGCCCGGGCGGCCTTACGCCCGTTCAGATCGGATTGCCCCGCCGCTGGGTACGCTATGTAACAGACACATTTGAGCCGACCAATTACCTTAACTCGGAGTCTGCCAAGTGAACATTACCGCGGGCATCATCGAAGCTGAGCGTTTTTACGCGGAGGCGCTCCGCGGGCTGGTGCACAGCCGCCTCCCGTTCATGATCGGCGGCGCCTACGCGCTGCGCGTCTACGCCGGCATCATCCGCCACACCAAGGACCTGGATGTTTTCTGCGCCCGCCGGGACCGCGGCCGCATCGTACGGCTGCTCTCCCGGTTTGGCGATCGGGTCGAGCGCCACGATCCGACCTGGATCATCAAAGTGTTCCGCGGCGACCTCTTCATCGATGTGATCTTCGGATCCGGGAACGGCATCTGCCACGTGGACCAACGCTGGTTCAAGCATGCTCGCCCCGCCCGGCTCCTTGGGTCGCGCGTCCGATTGATTCCGCCGGAAGAGATGATCTGGAGCAAGGCGTTCGTCCAGGACCGCTACCGATTCGACGGCGCGGATATCGCGCACATCCTGCGCCGGGAGGGACGCGGCCTCGACTGGCGGCGGCTCCTGGATCGCATGCGGCCCGAATGGGAAGTCCTGCTGGCGCACCTGATGAACGTCCGGTTCATTTATCCGGGCGAACGTGACATCGTGCCGGACTGGGTACTCCACGAACTGCTGGCGCGCCTGGAGCAGGATCAAAGTCTCGCGGTGCGCGACCGGCCTCCCCGTGCGCCCGTGTGCCGCGGCACGCTGCTCACGCCCCATGACTACGTCGAGGACGTCACGGCGTGGGGATACGCCGACGCCCGGGCCGACATCGCACGCCGGGCCCGGCGGCGGCTCGCCGTGCAGCGCCATGCGTATCGCCGCGCTGGGTGACCTGCACGTCCGGGACGCGGTCCCGGAGGCGCTGCAGCGGGTGTTTACGGAGGTGAACGACCGCGCGGATGTCCTCGTCCTCTGCGGGGATCTCACCGACCACGGCTTTCCGCGCGAGGCGGAGCTGCTCGCGGAAGCGCTTGCGGCCTGCCGGCTTCCGAAAATCGCGGTTCTCGGCAATCACGACTTTGAGAGCGGGCCGCCCGACGAGTTCCTCACGATCCTCAAGCGGAGCGGCCTCATCGTGCTCGCGACGGAGCCGTGGGTCCTCGACGGCGTGGGGTTTGTGGGTGCCAAGGGCTTCGCGGGTGGATTCGGCCGGCTCGCCCTGCAGCCGTGGGGCGAGCACGCGGTGAAGCAGTTCGTGCAGGACGCCGTCAACGAGAGCGTGATTTTGGAGCGTGCGCTTGCCCGGCTCAAGACCGAGCACGGTGTCGAACGGGCCGTGGCCATCCTCCACTATGCGCCCATCCGGGACACCGTCGAAGGCGAGGCCCTCGAGGTCTTTCCGTTTCTCGGCTCGTCGCGCCTCGTGGATCCGCTCGACCGGTTTGGCGTCGCGGTGGTCGTGCATGCGCACGCGCACCACGGCGCGCCGGAAGGACGAACGCCGCAGGGCATCCCCGTCTACAATGTGTCGCTGCCGGTGCTGCGGCAGCAGAAGCCCGAGCAGATGTACCGGCTGATTGAGGTGTAGGCAGGATAGCACACCTCGAGGGCGCTTACGAGCAAATCGATAAACAACTAGCGTCTCTCGAACGCCAGGTGAGCGAAACTGGATGACCATCATGCTGGCAATCTTCAGCAAGCGCTAAGAATTTCACAGCCAGTCGCCATGTCCGGGTAGTCACCCCTCACCGCTTTTGATCGCATTGCTCTACGACGGGCGCCCAAACTTCGTGTAGGCCGGCGCCGGTTCCCGCCGGAGCAGGGGAATGGGCTGACGCAGGGCCGAACATGGGCCGCAAAACTGGACATGCAGGGGTGGGAATGATGGGGCATCCGGAAAATACGGCGCGCGCGACCCCTTCTCACACAGGACGAACGGCCACGCGCCGCCAGTTTCTCTTGGGGGCAGCGCTGGCGGCGCTGTCCGGAACCTCCTCTATCGCGCTGCTGCGCAACACCGCCTCCGCGCAGACTCCCCGGCGCGGCGGGACTATGGTCGTCACCGGGCACCAGGAAATCTCCAGCCTGAGCCCGGACGATGCCAGCCCGACCGTCCACTGGAGCGCCGTCACCCAAATTCACAACGCTCTGCTCGAATTGGATGAGAACTTCAACCTCGTGCCGACCCTTGCCCAGTCGTATACCGCGTCGCCGGATGGAACATCGTACACGTTCAAACTGGTGAAGGGCGTCAAGTTCCACGACGGGACGGAGTTCACCGCCGACGACGTCAAGTACACGTACGAGTGGTACCTGAACCCTGAGAACCACGCGATCATGGCCAATGACTTCGAGGGTGTGGACTCGGTCCAGGCCCTCGACAAGTACACCGTCCGCGTGCGTATGAAGCAGCCGAACGCGGCGTTTCTGGCGAGGGGCGCGTCGACGTTCATCGTGCCCGCGGCCTACCACAGCAAGGTCGGTGAGAAAGCGTACAAGGCGGCCCCGATCGGAACAGGCGCGTTCCGCCTGAAGGAATGGAAGCCCGCCGAGCACACGCTCGTCCAGGCCTTCGATCAGCACTTTCGGGGCCGGCCGAACCTCGACTTTTTCCGCGTGGATATCGTCCCGGAGGCGTCCGTCCGTGCCATCGGCCTGCAGACCGGCAACTCCGATTCGGCGGTGTGGCCGCTGCTGGTCGAAGACAACGTGCGCCTGGCGAAGGACCCGAACTTCACCACCTACGTCACGGTGACGACCGGCGTCAACCACTTTCCGATCAACAACAAGCGCCCCGTGTTCGCCGACAAACGCGTCCGTCAGGCAATGCTCCACGCGATCAACCGGCAGCGCCTCATCGACGACGTGTTCAAGGGCACGGCCGTCATCGCGGTCTCCCACCTGTCGCCGGCCTTCAAGGCCTACTACGAGCCGAACGTCGCGACCTACCCGCACGATCCGGCGAAAGCGAAGGCGCTGCTGGACGAGGCGGGCTGGAAGGCCGGACCGGACGGCGTGCGCCAGAAGGGCGGCTTGCGGCTCTCATTCACGTGCACGACCATTACGGGCGACCAGGCGCGCCGGCCCGAGGCCGAAGTGGCGCAGCAGGATCTGAAGGCCGTCGGGATCGAGATGAAGCTCGCGGAAGCGCCGGTCGCGACCATCACCGAAAAGATGCGCAAGGGCGAGATGGACGCCTCGCTGTTCAACTGGACCTACGGCGGCAGCCTCGGCGACCCCGATCC
>DATGHZ010000042.1:0-62163 GCA_035307565.1 bacterium
CCAGTACGGGGCGCGGCCGCTGCGGCGGGCGATTCAGCGCCTCGTGGAAGATCCGCTCTCGGACGCGATGCTGCGCGGGCGCTTCAGCCACGGCGATGAAATCGTGATCGACGCGCACGACAACGAGCTGGTCTTCGAGAAGAAGCGCGAGCCCGTGACGGTGGAGAAGGGGTCGTAGTCCCCTCAGAGAGTCTCGCGGGCGGCAGGTGATGGCGACGGCCCGGGCAGAACGCCCGGGCCGTCGCCTATCCGGCGTTGGTACACGGCGGGACACGGCCGCCGGACGGCCGGCTTCGCGGGAGGACGAAATGCCCGAGCGCGCCATGTGGGTGTGTCAGGAGTGCGGCTACGAGTCCACCAAGTGGCTCGGCCGCTGCCCAGGCTGCGGCGCGTGGAACACCCTCGTCGAGGAACGCGCGGCGCCGGCCGCCGGACTGCGGCGCGCCCCGGTGAGGGGCTCCGGCCGTCCGGGCGGCGCCTCAGCCGCGGACGACGGTACTGGGGCCGCGGCGGCGGTCCCGATTTCGGACGTCTCGCTCGAAGAAGCCGTTCGTCAAAGCACCGGGCTCGCCGAATTCGACCGCGTGCTCGGCGGCGGCATCGTCCCCGGATCGCTCATCCTGATCGGCGGGGACCCCGGGGTCGGGAAGTCGACGCTCGCGCTCGCCGTCGCGCATCGCATGGCCGCGCGCGCCACACGCGGGCCCGATGCCGGCGCCTCCGATGCGCGCGCGGTGCTCTACGTCTCAGGCGAAGAGTCGGTGCGCCAGACGAAGATGCGGGCCGCGCGGCTCGGCGTCGATGCATCCAACCTGCTCGTGCTGTCGGAAACGGACCTCGATCACATCGCCGTCCAGATCGACCGGATCCGCCCGTCGGTCGTGGTCATCGATTCGATTCAGACCGCGTATCGGGCCGACATCACCGCCGCGCCCGGCAGCGTCGCGCAGATCCGCGAGTGCACCGGGGACCTGCTGCGGATCGCCAAGGCGGACGGCGGGCCGGCCGTGCTCGTGATCGGCCACGTGACGAAGGAGGGGGCGATCGCGGGACCGCGCGTGCTCGAGCACATGGTGGACACCGTCCTCTATTTCGAAGGCGAACGGCACCACGCGTACCGCGTGCTGCGCGCGACGAAGAACCGGTTCGGCTCCACCAACGAGATCGGCGTGTTCGCCATGACGGGCCGCGGCCTGAGCGAGGTGGCCGATCCCTCCGCGCTGTTTCTGGCCGAGCGCCCGGCCGGCGCGTCAGGCTCCGCGGTGGTGTGCGCCGTCGAAGGCACGCGGCCGCTGCTGCTCGAGGTGCAGGGCCTCGTCTCCCGGACCCCGTTCGGCATGCCCCGGCGCACCGCCGCGGGCGTCGATTACAACCGTCTCCTCCTGCTGCTCGCGGTGCTTGAAAAACGCGCCGGGCTGCACCTATCCGACCACGACGTCTACGTCAGCGTGGCAGGCGGCGTGCGGGTCGATGAACCCGCGGCGGACCTCGGAGTGGCGCTCGCCGTCGCCAGCAGCCATCGTGACCGGCCGGTCGACGCGGCGGCGGTCGCGGTCGGCGAAGTCGGACTCGGCGGGGAGGTGCGCGCCGTCAGCCAGATCGACCGGCGAATCGCGGAAGCCGCGAAACTGGGATTCCGGCGGGTCGTGGCGCCGCGCGCCAATCTCGCGGGTCTCGACGACGCGCCCGGCGGCGTCGAGCTGACGGCGGTGGATCACGTCGCCGAGGCGCTGGAGCGCTGCCTCGGCTGACAGACCGCGGGCCGCCGGCGGCGCCGGCAGCACGGGCGTCGCGGGCCCCGCGCTACTTTAGCGCGTTACTTTAAATTGAAGATGCCGAGTGTCTTGATCCGGCTGTGTTCCTTTTTCCGGATGGCCTCGAGGTCCAGATCGAGGAGATTGCACAGCGCCGCGATGTAGAAGAGGTCCGACCCGATCTCGCTTTCGACCGCTTCCGCGCACCGTTCGCACAACTTCCCGTCGAGGTGGGTCTGGAGATACTGGCGGATGTCGGACAGTCCCACGTCGGTGGGGAACTGCTGCTTCGTTGCGGTCACCGAAATGCATCCGCAGGTGGTGACCGCTTTGGCGATCGCCCGGTTCACGCGGGCGGTGGATTCCTGGAGTTTCGTGAGGACATCGAGCACGCTGCGATGGCGGAGCAGATATTCGTCGACCTGTGCCTGGAATGTGGGACTCGTTTCTTTCATGAACGGCGCCACCCCCCGGGCTGAAACGCGCTGTAATTATAGGCGCGCCGTCGCGAGAGTGTCAAGAAATTGCAGCGCCGCGTGTTATGATAACGGCGAGATGCGCCGGCCGATGTGTGGCGTCCTCACCGTGACTGCGCGGACCGTCGCGGCCCGCGGGTCGCCGGCGACCGCGGTCCGCGTGATCGTCGCGCGATCGACGTTTTTCCGTTTTCGACACGGCGCGCCGTGATGAATGCCGCGCGAGTGGCGGCGGTCGTTCCCGCCGCTGGACGCGGCGAGCGGTTCGGCGGCAACGGTCCGAAGGCGCTCGTCGCGCTGCGCGGCCGTCCGCTGGTGGAATATGCGCTGGCCGCGCTCGGCGCGGCATCGTCCGTCGGCGCGATTGTCGTGGCGGCGCCCGCGGATGCGCTCGACAGGGTGGAGCAGGCGGCCCGCCGGGCGGCCGGCGCGAAGATCACCGCGGTAGTGCCGGGCGGGTCCGACCGTCAGGCTTCTGTCGCGCGGGGGCTCGCCGCGCTGCCGCCGGCATATGACATCGTGCTCGTGCACGACGGCGCCCGTCCTCTCACGCCCGTGCCGCTCATCGATGCGGTCGCGGCGGCGGCCGCCGCGTATGGCGCGGCGACGGCCGCGGTGGCGGTCGACGAGACGGTGAAGCGCGGCGCGGACGGTTGGGTGCGCTCGACGGTCGACCGCGACGGACTCTACCGGATTCAGACACCGCAGGGGTTCCAGCGGACGGTGCTGGACGCCGCGCACCGCGAGGCGGAGCGCACCGGGTTTCGCGGCACCGACGATGCCGCGCTCGTCGAGCGCCTCGGGCGGCCTGTGCGGCTCGTGCCCGGTTCTCCGCTCAACCTCAAGGTCACCGTCCCGGACGACCTGCAGCTGGCGGAGGCGCTGCTGCGCGGCGAGGAGCCGGGACCCGCGGGCGCCCCGCGCGTGGGCCTCGGATTTGACGCGCACCGGCTGGTGTCCGGCCGTCCGCTCATCCTGGGGGGGGTCGCCGTTCCGTATTCGCGAGGCCTCGACGGCCACTCCGACGCCGACGTCGTCGCCCACGCGGTCATGGACGCGCTGCTCGGCGCCGCCGGGTGCGGTGACATCGGCCGGCTCTTTCCCCCCGACGATCCCGCCTACCGCGGCGCGGACAGCATGCGCCTCTTGGGCCGCGTCCGGGCGCTGCTCGCCGAACACGGCTGGCGCGCCGCGCACGTCGATGTGGTGGTGATGGCCGAGTCCCCGCGGCTCGCGCCGTACACCGACGCCATGCGCGCGGCCATCGCGGAGGCGCTCGGCCTCGACCGCGCCCGGATCAACATCAAGGCGACGACACTTGAGGGCATGGGTGCGCTCGGCCGCCAGGAAGGCATCGCCGCCCAGGCCGTCGCGACCCTGGAGCCCGCGGCGGGCCGGCCGTCCGAGCGGCGATGAAACGCCCGGCGCGCGTCCGGCGCGACGTGCCGGGGCGGTGGATCGGGGGCCGCTTCGTCCGGCCCCAGCGGAACCTTCTGCCCATTCTGATCGAGGAGGCGGTCACCGAGGAGCCGGTCACCGTGGAGCCTATGCCCGGCAAGCCGGCGTCGAGCCCCGCGGGTTTCTGGCGGGGATCGGAGTTCCACCGAATCGTGCGCCTGTTCGGCCGCCGCTTCGAGCGGAACGTCATCTACGTGCGGGTGTTGAGCGAGCGGGGGCAGGTCTTCGAGTTGCGGCGCACCCTTGAGATGGATTCGTGGACCTGGCGCGGCCGCTGGCGATGGGAGCTCGTCGCCATTATCCGCCTGGCGTCCGTGCGGCGCCTCCCCGCCGATCCCCATCAGTGGATCTGGCCGGCGGGAGTTCGTGAGCGGTGATCGAGGCCCCGCGGCCGCGGGGTCCGGGAAGACGGGCGGCCGCGCCGCGCTGCGTGTCTACAGCACGCTGAGCCGGCGGAAGCAGCCGTTCGAGACGGTCCATCCCGGGGAAGTCCGCATGTACGTGTGCGGACCAAACGTGTACGGGCCGTCGCATGTCGGCCATGCCATGTCGTACGCGGTGTTCGACGTCGTGCGACGGTACCTCGCGTACCGGGGTTATCGTGTCCGCTACGTGCAGAACTTCACCGACATCGAGGACCGGATTATTGAGACGGCGGCGGCGGAGCACACCACGATCGAATCGCTCGCCGAACGGTACATCGCCCGTTTTCTCGCTGAAATGGACGGCCTCGGCGTGCACCACGCCGACGTCTACGCGCGCGCCACGCAGGCGATTCCGAACATGGTCGAGATCATTCGGGCACTCGAGGCCCGCGGGCTCGCCTATGCGGCGGGGGGCGACGTGTTCTTCCGGGTGACGGCGTTTCCCGGCTACGGCCGGCTCTCCGGCCGCACCCTCGACGAGATGATGGCCGGCGCGCGCGTCGAGGTGGATCCCCGCAAAGAGCATCCGATGGACTTCGTGCTGTGGAAGGCCGCGAAGCCCGGCCAGCCGGCGTGGGACAGTCCGTGGGGGCGGGGGCGGCCCGGCTGGCACATCGAGTGCTCCGCGATGTCGATCGAGCATCTCGGCCTGCAGCTCGACATCCACGGCGGCGGGCAGGACGTGATCTTTCCCCATCACGAGAACGAGATCGCGCAGTCCGAGGGCTACACCGGCCGTCCGTTCGTCCGCTACTGGATGCACAACGGCCTTCTGCGGCTCGTGGGAGGGCCGGAGAAGATGACGCGCCATCTCGGCGGGATCATCACCATCCGCGAGGCGCTCGACCGCTACCATCCCGATACGCTGCGGTTGTTCTTCCTCTCGTCCCACTATCGAAACCCGCTCACGTGGACCGACGACGCCCTTGCCGCCGCTGCGGGGGGCGCGGAGCGCCTCCGGACCGCGCGGCAGAACGCGGAAGATCTGCTGGCCGCGCTGGATCCGGCGGGCGCGGCTCCGCCGGCCCGGGCCGGGGCCCCGACGCCGGTGCGCGTGGTCGCCCCCGACCCTCCTGACCGGCAGGGAGCAGCCCTCACATCGGGATGTGCGCGGCCGGCCGGGCGGGCGCCGAGCTCGGGCGCCGAGGGAGTCCTGGGCGCGCTCGCGGAGACGACCGTGGCCGCGCGGTCGGCTTTCGAAGTCGCGATGGACGACGACTTCAATACACCGGAGGCGCTCGCGGCGCTGTTCGACTTGGTGGCCGCGCTCAACCGGGTGACCGACGCGGCGGCGCGCCGCAACGCGCCGCCCGCTCCTGAGGCCGCCGGCACGGTGCGCGCGGCGCTGGCGACACTTGTCGAGTTGTCGGACATCCTCGGGCTGCGCTTGGAGACATCGCTCACGCCCGTCCAATCGGCCGCGCTGCGCGACCTGGCGGTCCGTCTCTCCCAGGAGCGTCCGGATCTGTTCAAACCGGAGGAGCGGCCCGACGGCGAAGCGGCCGCCCAGGCCGGCCCCGCGCTCGTGGAGTACATCGCGCGCGGCCGCATCGAGGCACGGCGGCGCAAGGATTGGGCGACCGGCGACCGCGTGAGGGCGAGTCTGTCCGAACTCGGCATCTTGCTCGAGGATACACCGTCCGGTTTCAAGTGGCGGGTTCGCTGACGCGCCCGGACACGGGTTCCGCCGAACCGGCGCTCGTCGGGCGGCATGCCGTCCTCGAAGCGCTGCGGGCCGGCCGGCCGGTCTCGCGCATTTTCGTCTCACGCTCCGGGCACGGCGGCGGATTGCGGGACATCGTTGACGCGGCGCGGCGGCGGGGCGTCCCGGTGCAGACGGTCGACCCGCGCCGGCTCGAAGCGCTGGCCCGCGGGCTGGTCCATCAGGGCGTGGCCGCGATCACCGCGGCGCAGCCGCTCGCCGGCCTCGACCAGGTGTTGGACGTGGCGCGCCGGCGCGGTGAGCCGCCATTCCTCATCCTCCTCGATGGTGTCGAAGATCCGCACAACCTGGGGGCGGTGGTCCGGACCGCGGAAGCGGCGGGCGCCCACGGGGTCGTCGTGCCGCGCCGCCGGGCCGCGGGCCTCACACCGGCGGTCGCACGGGCCGCGGCGGGGGCGACCGCGCATCTCCCTGTCGCCGGGGTCGGCAACATGGTCGCGGCGATCGAAGAGCTGAAGCGGGCCGGCGTGTGGGTGGTCGGCGCCGACCCCGAGGCGGGGGAGCGTTATGACGCCGGCGCGCTCGCGCCGCCCATCGCGCTGGTGGTGGGGGCCGAGGGCCGCGGCCTGCACCGGCTCGTGCGCGAACGGTGCGACCGTCTCGTGAGCATCCCGCTCCATGGACGCGTGCGCTCGCTCAACGTGTCGGTGGCGGCGGCGCTGCTCCTGTACGAAGTAGCGCGGAACCGCCCCCACGGCGGCGGGCGCCCGGCGGCCCACGCGGACGAGCGCCCCGAAACACTCGGCCGCGCGTCCCCCGCGCGCCGGCCGCGGGCCGCGCATCACGCGTCCGACTGCGACGTCACGGTGTGAGAATGGTTTCTCGCCGCGCATCATCGCTGTGTGCGCGCACCGCGATGCGCACAACACGAAGATGGGCCGCGAATGTATTGACTCCGAGGTCTCCAGTTGTATAATTGGTTTAACTTGCGGCAACAGCCAGAAGCGAAGCCCAGGGGGGAGCACGCCGGTCGTCCGACACAACCGGATATCCGGTGCCTCGACCTTCCACGTGGTAATCAGCCAGCGCATACGGTTGTATCCCACATTCGAGCGGGACGATACGGGCGGAGGCGAGACTTGTGGTAGTTGCGCGCAAGGTGGCGGCGGTCGTACCGAGTTATCAGGATATGGGAGATGAACAGCTCGTCGATTGCGCGAAGAGCGGCGATGAATTCGCCTCGGAATACCTGATCAATAAGTACCGCAACTTCGTCCGCGTCAAAGCCAAGGCGTACTTCCTCATCGGGGCCGACCGCGAAGACATCATTCAGGAAGGGATGATCGGCCTCTACAAGGCGATCCGGGATTTCCGGCGGGAGAAGCTATCGTCGTTCCGCGCGTTCGCGGAACTCTGCATCACCCGGCAGATCATCACCGCCATCAAGACCGCCACCCGTCAGAAGCACATCCCGCTCAACTCCTACATCTCGCTCAACAAGCCGATCTACGACGAAGACTCCGACCGGACGCTGCTCGACGTGATCAGCAGCATCAAGGTGTCCGACCCGGAGGAGCTCGTCATCAACCAGGAAGCCTCCCAGACGATGCGGGAGCGCATCCGCAAGAACTTGAGCGACCTGGAGTGCCGCGTGCTCACCGCGTATCTGGAGGGGAAGTCCTACCAGGAGATGGCGACGGAACTGCACCGGCATGTGAAGTCGATCGACAACGCGCTGCAGCGGGTGAAGCGCAAGCTCGAGCGCAATTTGGAGGGCGAGGAAGACTAGGATATAACCACACGCCGCGGCCGGAAGCCCGGCCGGGGGCGCCAATAGGAGACGGCAGAGACGATGACTCCCCTGAGCCATCGTCTTTGCATTTGGGTACACAAGCGTCGGGCCCAACCGGGGACCACTGGAGAGGTAGCCGTTGCCGCAGGCAATCAGAAATATCGCGATCATCGCACACGTCGACCACGGCAAGACCACCCTCGTCGACGCCATGCTGAGGCAGAGCGGCGCGTTTCGCCCCAACGAGGTCTTGGTGGACCGCGTCATGGACTCGAACGAGTTGGAACGCGAGCGCGGGATCACCATTCTGGCCAAGAACACCGCCGTCTTTTACCGTGACACCAAAATCAACATCGTAGATACGCCCGGCCACAGCGACTTTGGCGGCGAGGTGGAGCGGGCGCTGAAGATGGTGGACGGCGTGATGCTGCTCGTGGACGCCAGCGAAGGCCCTCTCCCACAGACCCGGTACGTGCTCAGCAAGGCTCTCGAAGCCGGCCTGCCGCCGATCCTTGTCGTCAACAAGATCGATCGCGCCGACGCCCGGCCGCAGCAGGTCCTGAACGAAGTGTACGACCTGTTCATCGATCTGGACGCCAAGGAGGAGCAGCTGAATTTCCCGGTCCTCTATACCGACGCCCGAGCCGGCACCGCCTCCCCCCGCATGGCCGGCCCCGGATCGGATCTGCGTCCTCTGTTCGAGGCGATTCTCGCGACGGTCCCGCCGCCCGGCGGAGACGCCGCGGCCCCGCTGCAGGTCCTGGTCGCCAATCTCGACTACAGCGACTATCTGGGCCGGATCGCCATCGCCCGCGTGTTCAACGGCACGCTCAGGACCGGCGAAGAGGTCGGCATTGTGAAGATCGACGGCACGCTGTTCAGGACGCGCATCACGAAGTTGTTCTCGTTCAGCGGGCTCAAGCGGATGGACGTTACGTGCACGGACCTGGGGGACGTCGTCGCGGTCGCCGGGGTCGAAGGTATCGCCATCGGCGACACCATCACCGATGCCGACGCGCCCGCCCCTCTGCCCCGCATCGTGATCGATGAGCCCACGATCGCGATGGAGTTCACGGTCAACACCTCCCCCTTTGCCGGACGCGACGGCACGTATGTGACCTCACGCAACCTCCGCGACCGCCTGGACAAGGAGCTCCTGACCAACGTCGCGCTCCGGGTGGAAGAGACCGGCGGCGCCGACGCCTTCACGGTCATGGGGCGGGGCGAGCTCCAACTCGCGATCCTGATCGAGATGATGCGCAGGGAAGGGTACGAGCTCATGGTGGGCAAGCCGGAGATCGTGACCAAGACACGCGACGGCAAGCTCATGGAGCCCGTGGAGCGCCTCACCATCGACGTGCCGGAGCATTTTGTCGGGGTGGTGGTGGAGAAGCTCGGCGCTCGCAAGGCACAGATGACCAACATGCGCAACCACGGCTCGGGCCGGGTGGGCCTGGAATTTCGGGTCCCCAGCCGGGGACTGATCGGCCTGCGGAGCGAGCTGCTCACCGACACCCGCGGCACCATCGTCATGAATGCGCTGTTCGACGGCTACACCGAATGGACAGGCGAGATTCGCGGGCGGCCCACGGGCGCGCTGGTCGCCGACCGGGCCGGCGTTACGACGTCGTACGCCCTCTACAATCTGCAGGAACGCGGGGAACTCTTTGTCGGCCCCGGTGTCGAGGTCTACGCCGGTATGATCGTCGGCGAAAATTCCCGTGACAACGACCTCGACGTCAATGTCGTGCGGGAGAAGAAGCTGACCAACGTACGGTCGTCCACGGCGGACATCGCCGTCCGCCTCGTCCCATTCCGGGCGTTGAACCTGGAACAGGCGATCGAGTTTATCGCTGACGATGAGTACGTGGAGATCACGCCGCGTTCGCTGCGGCTGCGGAAGAAGATCTTGGAATCAAACCGGCGGCCGAGGAAGCACGCGATCCCCGCGGCCGCACTGCACGGGACCCCGGCGCCCGGTTCGAGCGCGTGAGTCAAACCGAAGAGCGCCCGGAGAACCGCCGGGAATTAACCGCCGATCTGAGACATGATGCGCTGGCGGGGGATGACCTGCCGCGCCAGGCCGTGGCCCCAGGGCTTGCGGTAGGCCGCCGCTGCGAACCGCTCCCGCAGGTCCTCGTATGAGACGCCGGCGCGCAGCGGGGTGCGGAGGTCAGCCTCGTCGTCGCGCAGCAGGCATAGGCGCAGGCGCCCTTCGGCGGTGAGCCGAAGCCGCCCGCACTGCGCGCAGAACGGCTGGCTGACCGGACTGATGAACCCCAGCGTCCCGCGCGCTCCCTCCAGCCGGTACGTGCGCGCCGGGTCGTAGCCCGTCGTGTCGACGGGGTGGAGGGGACCAAGGGCCGCTTCGATCTTGCTCATCGTTTCGGACGACGGGACGTAGGCGCTGGTCTGGAATCCCGCGACGCTGCCGAACGGCATCATCTCGATGTAGCGGACGTCCCAACCCCGGTCGAGCGTCAGCCGCGCGAGATCGGCCGCGGCCCCATCGTTGAATCCCCGCACGACAACGGCGTTGACTTTGATGGGCGCCAAACCGGCCGCCTCGGCGGCATCGAGACCGGCCAGGACGTCCTCGAGACGTCCCCAGCGCGTGATGCGGCGGAATTGCTCCGGATCCAGCGTATCCAGACTCACGTTCACCCGGCGCAGCCCCGCCTCGGCGAGCGGCCGCGCCAGCCGCCCGAGGAGCACGCCGTTCGTCGTCATCGCCACATCGTCGAACGCGCCGAGCGCGGCGATTCGCCCTACCAGATCGACGAGCCCGCTCCTGACCGTCGGCTCACCGCCGGTCAGGCGCACTTTCCGTACGCCGAGGTCCGCGGCGACGCGGAGCACCAGCAAGATCTCGTCGTCGTTCAGCAGCTCGTCGCTCGGCGTGAACTGCATGGCCTCCGGCATGCAGTAGACGCACCGGAGGTTGCACCGGTCCGTCAGCGACACCCGGAGGTCACGAATCTCCCGTCCGTACTGGTCCTTCATCACATGGATTATAGCAAACGGCGTGGAGGAGCGCCGGGCGCATGATGCGAAGGGGCCCGCCGTCACAATGGATGCCGCCGGATCGCGTCAGACCATTGCGGTCGGTCAACGGGCGTCGCTCACGCGGACGATCACCGACACCGACATCAGCTCGTTCGCGGCCCTCACGGGGGACCGCAATCCCCTTCATCTCGATGACGCCTTCGCGGCCCGCAGCCGTTTTGGGCGGCGGGTCGCGCATGGGCTCCTCTGCGCCGGGCTAATTTCCGCGGTGCTGGGCACCAAGCTTCCGGGTGCGGGGGCGATCTATCTTCAGCAAAGCCTCCGTTTTCTTCGGCCCGTTTTCCCCGGCGACACCGTGACGGCGACGGTCGAGGTGACGGCCTGCCGCGAGGACCGCCGGACGGCCACGCTGCGCACGACATGCGCCGACGAGAACGGCCGGATCGTCCTCGAGGGTGAGGCGGTCGTGCTCCTGGACCCACCGCCACGCCTCTGATAGACTACGGGTGTTCTCGCGGCGCCCCCGTAGCTCAACTCGGTAGAGCACCTCACTTGTAATGAGGGGGTTACCAGTTCAAATCTGGTCGGGGGCTCCACTCTCATCTCTGCCGCGCGCGCCGAAAACCAGACGTATCAAGCAATTCCGATCGATTGGGCCGGCTCTCGGGTGGATGCGGTGGGTCGTGCGGGGTCGGCCAATGTGCCCCTGTTCGTAGGCAGATTGTAGGCTCGCAGGCGCGGGATCGGGTGCCCGTAGACGTCGAGTGTGAAGGCAGCGCTGTGGTGGCCCGCATGCTCCTTCACGTACACGGGGTTGGCTCCGGCGGGCGAGTACAGGCTATTGCTATTTGGCGTTGAAGCCCATGGCCGCTAGTCTGATCCGTTCACTGCGGATCAGGTCCTCTGGAGATGTACCCGATGGAATCTTTCGAGATTCGGACCGAAGACTTTCAGCAGGACGTGAGGATCATTCGCCTTCACGGCGAAGTTGATCTTGCCACCGCACCGATGGTTCGAAACGCTCTGCGGTCGGCTATCCAGAGCGGTCGGCATGTCGTTGTGGACCTCGCACCAGTGACGTACATTGATCTGAGCGGGTTTCGCGAGCTAGTCGATGCTAAGGAAGCACTCTGTGATCGGCAAGCGTTGGCCGTGACAGCATCGTCCCCTCTTGTGCACAAGGTCATCGCGGTTATTGAATTAGGTACCATCCTTTCAGTGTTCCATTCTCCCGAGGACGCATTCAACTTCGTTCGATCTCACCGCCGGCCTGGTTGAGCACTCTACGATGCCGGCTTCGCGTGGAGGAATGATGGCCTGGACGGTCTCCATCAATCTAGAAACCCACCCTGATACTCTTAGGGTCGCACGCCGAATGATCTACGCCACCGTCAAGCAGGAGGGCCTGTCCGAAGAAAAGGCACGGGAGTTGGAACTCGCGACCGGCGAGGCGCTAGGTAACGCTCGGTATCATGCATACACAAATGGCGTCGGCCCAGTCACCGTGGATCTCACATCCCAGATCGAGGCGTTTGTGGTCACGATCCACAACGCAGGCGCACCGGTGTCTCCTCCGGAGGTTCCGACATCACTTCCGCACTATCAGGAGGCGGGTCATCTACCAAGTGACGTACAAAATATAGTCCGCGCCGGCCATTCAAAGAGTAGGGAGGCGGCTGAGGCGCAATCCTGGGCATGTTGGTGGACGTTTCGATAGCACTTCACCAACCGCCACTTCCGTATTATCGACCGCCACAAACGGCGTTGCCGCGGACGTCGAATGCTCGCCGCCGAAATTTGGGGATAGATTATTATGTTTGGGGAAAGAGACCCCAGTTTCACGGGGGCCACTGAGGGGGGAATGGACGAGCTACTCGTTTCGCCCGCCGAGCAGCAGGACACCGCAATACAGCGGCGGGACTCTCCGGTCGCCGGGCATCGGCGTGTCTGGCAGCGTCTGCTCATGGTCCCGGGAGAACGAACCGTGGGCCGGGCCGCCGTTTCGTTCATATTGCTTGCCTGCGCGTTCCTCTTGATGCCGCTGATGTCATTCCAATCCCTAGGCGCGGCGCTCGGATGGTGGGGGCTTTTCGCCGCCGCCGCGCTTCTGATCGGTTCGGCAAGCGACGGCCGCGTGCGGCGGCAGCGCGCCGACCGCGCTCGCCTCCATCTCGCCGCCATCGTGGAATCGTCGGACGACGCCATCTTTGCCAAGTCGCTCGATGCGATTATCCAGACCTGGAACGCGGGCGCGGAGCGCATCTACGGTTACACGGCCGACGAGGTGATTGGCCGCCCCGTCACGATGTTGGCGCCTCCGGATCACTCGGATGAAATTCTCGAGATTATGCGGCGCCTGACCGCCGGCGAAGTCGTTCGGCATTACGAGACGGTGCGAATGAAGAAGGACGGCACTCGATTCGAGGTGTCGCTGACCATCTCGCCTGTCAAGGATGGGTCAGGCCGAATCATCGGCGCCTCGACGGTAGCCCGTGATGTTACCGACCGAAAGCGCGTGGAGCGGCAGCAGCGGCTCTTGGCCGCAATTGTGGAATCGTCCGAGGACGCGATCTATCGCAAGTCCCTCCGCGGCATGATCCAGTCGTGGAACGAAGCGGCCGCGCGAATATATGGCTACGGGGCCGACGAGGTGGTCGGACAGCCGGTGACGATGCTTGTGCCGCCGGAGCGCATGGCCGACGAGCGGGAGATCCTGACCCGGCTGGCACGTGGAGAGCGGGTTGAGCGGTACGAAACGGAGCGCCGGCGAAAGGACGGCAGCCGCTTCGACGCGCAACTGACGATCTCCCCAATCCACGACGATCAAGGCCGCGTGGTCGCGGCCTCGAGCAGTACACAGGACATCACCGAACGGAAGCGTGCCGAGCGCCGGCAGCGGTTCCTGGCGGACGCCAGCGCGGCGCTGGTTCGGTCCTTGGACGTTGCGCCGACCATCGATGCGCTGGCCCATCTGGCCGTCCCGGCACTCGCGGATTGTTGCACCGTTCACTTGGTAGAGGACGATGGGAGTCTCCGTCACATCGTCACCGTTCACCGAGACCCCGCCAAGGCCGCGTTGGCGAGGACGTGGGCGGAGCAGCGTCCTTCCGACCCGGACGCGCCGTACGTCCTTCCGCACGTAATCCGCACCGGTACGTCCCTGTTGTACGTCGACGCCGGGCAGGCCCTCTCACCCGCCGGCGCGCCACAAGACGCAGAGTTGTCGGGCCTCATGAGTAGTCTCGGCATCCGGTCGGTCATCATCGCTCCGCTGATGGCCCGCGGCCGCACACTCGGCGCCATCACCTTGATGACGGCGGAGTCGGATCGCCGCTACGATCAGGCGGACGTCGCGCTGGCCGAGGACCTCGGCCAGCGGGTTGCGCTTGCCGTCGACAACGCTCAATTGCACGAGGCGCAGACGGAAGCCCGGCGCCACGCGGAGCGCGCGGCGCGCCGAATCGCGCAACTCCAGGCGTTTACGGCCGCCCTGTCCGAATCCGTGACGCCGGCCGACGTTGCCGCGGTCACACTTCGTCACGCCGTGGACGAATTTGGCGCCGGCGCGGCGGCGCTGACGGCCGCGGATGGCCGTGATGAGCGGCCCAAGACGATCGGCGTCGTAGGCCATTCCGCGGCGTTGACGGAGCGCTGGTGGCGTGAACCGCACCGGATAACCGCGCTCCGGGACGCGATGGAGACGGCCGAGGTGGTGTGGTTCCCGTCCTGGGCGGCCTTCAAGGAGCGGTACCCCGCGCTGGAGCCTCCTCGGGACCCCGTGCTGTACGGTGCCCGGGCCGCGGTACCGCTCATGCTGCACGGGCAGGCGGTTGGCGTGCTGTACATGAACTTCGCGGAAGTGCGGCAGTTCGATGCTGATGAGCTGCGTTTCATGCTCACGCTGGGACGCCAGTGCGCGCAGGCCATTGAGCGGGCGCGTCTGTACGCCCATGAACACCAAGTCGCCGCCACGCTGCAGCAGGCGCTGCTGCCCACGGCCCTGCCGCAGATTCCCGGCATCGACGTCGACGCCGTGTATCGGGCGGGAATGCCGGAGTCCGACGTGGGCGGCGACTGGTACGACGCGCTGGTGCTCCCGGATGGCCGCGTGATGTTGACCATTGGCGATGTGGTCGGACGCGGGCTGCGGGCCGCCGTCACGATGGGGCAGATACGTCAGGCGGTGCGCGCGGCCGCGCTGGAAGGCCGTGCCCCCGCGGCAGTGCTGGCACTCGCCAGCCGCCTGCTGCGGGCTGCGGTGGCGGACCAGGAAATGACCACCGCGATTCTGGGCGTGTTGGATCCCGTGGACTCCACCTTCACGTATGCGGCGGCAGGTCATCCGCCGCCGTTGCTGGTCGTCGACGGCCGGGCCGAGACCCTTCCGTCCGGCGGGCTGCCGCTTGGGTTCCTCGGGGAGAACACGGCGCCACAGTGGACCGTGCAACTTCCACCCGGGGCGCTCTTGGTCTTGTACACAGACGGATTGACGGAGGCGCGGCGAGATCCCGAGGCCGGCCATGTGGCGCTCGAGGCGGCGGCCGCACGCGTGTGGCATGACCCGGATCCGCGAGCCGCACATGCCCTCGTCGACCGGATTGGCCTTGGCACCGCACCGGACGACGTCGCGGTCGTTACAGTCCGCCTGGCCGCCACCGCTCTTGACCGTTTGGACATGACCGTGAAGGCCGAGCCCGACAGCCTCGCCCCGGTTCGGCAGGCCCTGCGGCGCCTGGCTCGTGCTTCGCGTCTTGACGACAACCGTGCGTTCGCGCTCGCGGTGGCCGTCGGCGAAGCGGTGAACAACGCCATCGAGCACGCCTATGGTCTGACATCCGGCACCGTCACGGTGCGCGCCTGGCGCGATGCAGACCTACTGCGCGTGGAAGTCACGGACGCGGGGCGCTGGCGCGACCCGGTACCGGGAAGCCGGGGGGGACGAGGTTTCGACGTCATGCGGGCCTTTGTCGAATCGCTGGAGATCGCGCCCACGGCGGGCGGCACGCGGGTCTCCTTCACGATCGCCCTCCAGGATTTGCACAGCACCGAGCACGCCGCCGTGCCGTCGTTTGGGCGCGCATTGGTGGAGAGGCCGCGTGCGGACGGGCCGCCTCGTGACGCTTTGCCTATCGGCACCGACGACTTTGCGGTCCGCCTTCAGGACGGCGTGCCGGTGGTGACCATAGCCGGAGACGTGGATCTTACGAATCGCGACCGGTTCGCCGGCGCGCTGGACCGTGCCGCGGCGCACGGAGCGGGACCAGTGGTGCTGACGTGGTCGCGGCCGGGCTACTTCGACAGCCACGGCATCCGCGCGCTGCTCCAGGCCGCCAGGCGGTTGACCACCGTCCGCCGCGTGCTGTTCCTGGCGGTTCCTCTGGACTGGCCGCTGCGCCGTTTACTTGCGAATGCCGGAGTCGGCGGCGACGTGCGGCTCTTCGAATCGACGGAAGTGGCGGTCGCGGCGGCTCTCGCGTGGCCGATGCCGTCAGAGTCGCGGCACAGAGCATGATTGCACGCTTTGTAGCGGGTGTGGCGGCCGTTGTGCTTGCGGCGGCTCCCGTGCTTATCGCGGACGGAGCGGACCATACGGTGGGGACGGCGGCGGTTCGCATCCACGGAAAGATTAGGCAGGTATTGACCGACGCAAACGGCATGACGCTGTACTATCTGGCGACGGACGCGCCCGTCCGCAGCACCTGCACAGGTGAATGCGCCCGGGTGTGGCCGCCCTTCATCAGCGCTGCGGCCGTGACGTCGGACGGGGCCCTCCGCGGGAGGGTGCGTCTCGTGAACACAGACAACGGCTCCCAGGTGAGCTACAACGGCCACTTGCTCTACAGGTACTCCGGCGACACCGCACCTGGGCAGGCGAATGGCGATGGCGTGGGGGGCCGCTGGTGGGTTGCAGATACCGAGTTGCAGGCCGGCGCGTCGAGCGGCGCGGTCGTGGCGCCAGGCGCCGTTGAACATCGGGAAGGCGGGGGCAGCGAGAGCGGCATGGGTGGCGGCATGGGCGGCCGGTAAAGGAGGCAAGCCGCTTCTGTGACTTAGCCCTCCTGGGCGCGTCCGACCCGCACCCCGCTCTCGCCTAAATACGAAAGGGACGGCGTCCCGTTCCCTTCGCACACCGTGCTTGCCGGTGAATCAGTGGCCGCGATCGTAGAGCCGGCCGCGGTCCCACGGATATACCGCCTGCCAGGGCCGATCCGGCATGGCGCGTGAGAACCGCCGGTTCGTGACACACCATGTGTCGTACTGCCGGACGCGGCCATAGCGGCCGTGCATATCCGCCTGCATGTAGCAGCGGCTGGTGTACATGGGAGTGGCGCTCGTACCAGTTCATGAAGTGCCGGTCGTTCTGAGCATGCGCCGACGCCGACGTGCCGCCGACCACGGCGCATGCCGCGAGCACGAGCAAGCACCGTTTCAGCCAAGTGGAGAGGGCGAGGGGCATCTGGTCACCTCCTTTCGTCAATGCTGGGGCGGGCGTTCTTGTGGAGATCCCAGCGGGGATTCCGCGTGGACACGCATCCCGCCGGCAGGCGCCGGTCAAGGACCCCCTCGTTACCCGTGGAAGAGTACGCGCACCATGACGCAGCCGACCCGCGCGGTTGTCTCCGGGACCGCGGCGCCCGAAGTCGTGGGCGTTCTGTGGGAGGCCGCGGCGCAAGACTTCCGGTTCACGTTCGTCGGCGAGTCCGCCGAGCGGGCCTTCGGGTATCCCGCGCGGTGGTGGCTCGACGATCCCGAGTTTTGGACGGCCATTGTTCACCCGGATGACCGGGACCGCGTTGTGGCGGTCATGCGGGAGGCGACGCGCACCGCCGGCGGCCATACCCTGGACTATCGGATCATCGCCGGGGACGGCCGCCCCCTATGGATCCGCAACGTGTTTCGGGTGGGCGCCGGCGCCGGCGGGGCGGCGCGCATCTGGGGCGTGATGATCGATGCGACGTCGCTCATGGGCGCCGGCCGGCGCGAGGCCGAGCAGATCGAGGCGGAACGCGGGGCGCCCGGGCTCGCCGAGCAAGAAGCCGGCGAGGTGCTCCGCCTGCGGGCGGAGGACCGGGTCCTCACGGCGATCGCGTCCGCGACGGCCGGAGAACCGCACATCGACCGGATCCTCTCAATCACGCTCGACCACCTGCGCGAGATCATCTCCTTCACGGGCGGCTCCGTGGCGCTCGTGGAGGGGGACGACCTCGTCGTGCGGGCGGCGGCGGGCCCGTTTGCCGGCGAAGCGCTGTGGCAGCGGCTGCCCCGCGGCCGGGGCCGCCTGTGGGGCGTCGTCGAGACAGGGCGGCCGTTCCTTTCCCACGATCTGCGCGCCGAGGGGCTCGCGCCGACCACGCCGATCAACTCCTACCTCGCGGTGCCGCTCATCTGGCGCGGGCGTGCCTTTGGGACGCTTGAAGTCGATTCCACGCAATCTCACGCGTTCAAAGAGGGCGATCAAGTGCTGCTCGAGCGAGTGGCCCGGGTCTTAAGCGGCGCGATCGAACTCGCGGTCAGGTATGGGCGCGAGACGGAAGCGCTGGCCCGGGTCGAGTCGCTCGCACGGCATCTGGCCCGCCTGCAGGCGGTGACGGCGGGCCTGTCCGGCGCCCTCACGCCTGCACAGATCGCCGAAGTCATCGTCGACCAGGGGATTTCGGCGGCGGGCGCTCAGGCGGGATCGCTGTCGATCACCCGCGACGGCGGCAAGACGCTTGAACTGGTTCGCGCGGTCGGCTACCCTGACGACTTCACGACCGAATGGGCAAAGGTCCCGACCGAACTGCGCCCCGCCGCGGCCGAAGCCCTCCGCCGCGGCACGCCCATTTTCTTTTCCGATGCGGAGGCGATGAGAGCGGCGCTCTACCGCCCGGTCACCGGAGCGTACGGGATCCTGCCGTACCCCGGCGCGCGGGCGCTCGTGCCGCTGCGCGGTCCGCGCGGCACCCTCGGCGTGCTGTCCTTCGCGTTCCCCGGAGCCCGCGGCTTCTCCGACGAGGACCGCGCGTTCATCGGGACGCTCGGCGATCAATGCGCGCAGGCCCTCGATCGCGCGGCGCAGTACGAGCGGGAGCATCACGTGGCGGAAACACTCCAGCGCGCGCTGCTCCCTCAGAACCTGCCGGAACTTCCGGGACTCGCGCTGCGCGCGGCGTACCGGCCGGGCGGGCAACTGGAAGTCGGCGGAGATTGGTACGATGGGTTCGTCCTGCCGGACGGTGGGGTGGCCGTGGTCATCGGCGATGTCGTCGGCCGCGGCCTCGACGCGGCCGTCGTGATGGGCCAGGTGCGTCAGGCGATCCGCGCCGTGGCCCTGTCGGGCGAAGGGCCGGCGACGATTCTCGAGCAGGCGGGGACGCTCCTGTCGCTCACGCACGGCGGGGAGGGCATGGCGACCGCCGTGGTCGGGATCATCGATCAGGACGCCGCTTCGTTCACGTATGCTTCGGCCGGGCATCCGCCGCCCGTTCTCGCCTCGGCCGGGGGCCGCATCCAGCGTCTCACCGAAGGCGGACCTCCTCTCGGTGTGCTCGCCCCGGCGGCGTACCGCGAGTCGACTATGCCGCTGCCCCTGGGCGGACTGGTCGTGTTGTACACGGACGGGCTGATTGAGTCCACGCGCGATGCCGTCGCGGCGGAAGACACATTGTTGCGCGCGATCGCCGCCGAAACGGCGGAGCCGTCAGCCGATCGGGCAGGCGCGATCCTGGCCCGCGCCGCCGCCGCGCACCCGCTGGTGGACGACCTGGCCGTCGTGACCGTGAGCGTGGCGCCCGACTTCCTCGAGCGATTCGACGTGGCACTGCCCTCGGAACCCACGGCGCCGGCCCGCGTCCGGCCTGCGCTTCGGCGGGTCGCGCGGCACGCCGGCCTTGACGAGGACTTGACGATGGCGCTCCTGGTCGCCGCCGGTGAGGCGATGTCCAACGCCGTCCTGCACGCCTACACGGACCAGCACGGCACGATTCAGGTGCGCGCCTGGGGGGAGGGACGCGCGGTCACCGTCGAGGTTGAGGATTACGGCCGGTGGCGCGAGTCGCGGCGCGACCGCGGCCGCGGCCTCGCGGTGATGCGCCGCCTCGTCGACGACTGCCGGATCCAGAGTGGACCCGCGGGGACGATCGTGCGTCTCACCGTCAACACGCCGTCGCGCGCCGTCGGAGCCGCCCGGACATAGCCTCGCTTTGCCGCCGCGGCGCCAAGCCGCCGCCTTCCGATTCCGCGCGGCGCGAGACGGCGGGCCCAGGCAGGTTCGCCTCGGCGCTCCGGCGAAAGCGCCTCGCGGTTCACCCCCGTCCGGCGTCGCGTACGTTCGCGTGCGGCCTGACGGCACCTTCGAAGGGGGGATGCGAATGCGACGTCTTGTCGCGGTCGGCGCCGCGATTCTGTTGGTCGGCGTGTGGGCCGCGCTGCCGGGCCGCTCCGCGCCCGTCTATCTTCCCCAGCAGACGGTCGTCATTGCGAGGGACATCTCAAGCGTGGTCTCGCTCGATCCGCAGGTCTCCTACGAGATCGGGGATCCGGATCTGCTGTCCTACTCGAACCTCGTTCAGTTCAGGCACGGCGACCTGACGCATCCGCAGCCGAGCGTCGCGTCGTCGTGGACATCCAGCGCGGATGCGAAGACGTACACGTTTCATCTCCGGCCCGGCATCAAGTTTGCCGGCGGGAACGTGTTGACTTCGGCCGACGTGGTCTATACGTTCGAACGGGCCGTCAACATCCCCAAGGATCCGGCGTCGTGGCTGATCACGCAGATGGGCATCGACCCCAAGAACGTCGATCAAGTGGTGAAGGCCCCGGATCCGCAGACGGTGGTCGTTTCGCTGCCCGAGCCGTTCAGCCCCGGCGCGTTCCTGTCGATCATGGCGAACACGGTCGCCGGCATCGTCGACAGCAAGACCGTGCGCCAGCACGTCACGAACAACGACTGGGGCACCGGCTGGTTGGTCGACCACTCGGCGGGCAGCGGGCCGTATCAGATCGCACGGTGGGAGCGTCTCGTGACGATCGAGCTCGTCCCGAACCCGAACTACAATCTTGGGCCGGCGCCGGCGATCAAGCGGATCGTGTGGCCCAACATCCAGGAGAATACCGTCCAGCGCAACATGCTCGCCCGGGGCGACGCGGACATCGCCCGCGACCTCTCCGCCTCGCAACTGGCCGCGCTGAAGCGCGAGGCGGGATTTTACGTCGCACAGATTCCAGACCTTGGTGAAGAGTACCTCGGCATGGATGTCAAGAACGTCCCCGCGCTCGGCAAGGCGCAGGTCAGGCAGGCCGTCAAATATGCCCTCGATTACGATGGCATCGTGCGGGAACTGCTGAACGGCAACGGCCTGCCGCTCCAGAGCATCGTGCCGAAAGGCCTGTTTGGCTACGATCCGGCGATGCCGTACAAGCATGATCCGGCGAAGGCCAAGGCACTGCTCACCGAGGCCGGATTCGGCGGCGGTTTCTCCGTGACCATGCTGGCGCCGAGCGGGACCGCCGCCGGAGGCGTGTCGTCCGGCGACCTCGCGTCGAAGATCAAAAACGACCTCGAGGCCGTCGGCATCCACGTCAGCATCCGCGAGGTCGCGGGCTCGGAAATGTACCAAACGTACCGCGCACAGAAGTCGGAGATGGTGCTCGCCAACTGGTACGTGGATTATCCGGACCCCGACGACTTCTCCAAGCCGTTTGGGGACTACAAGCAGAAGTCGCTCTGTTGGCGCCTGCAGTACTATAATGATCCGCTGGCCGCGCTCGTGGACCAGGCGGGCGGGTTGGAGAACACCCCGCAGCGCGGCGCGCTCTATAAGCGCATCAACGACATGATGAACCAGGACGGGCCGTTCGCGCTGCTCTACCAACCGATGGTCTCGTATGCGGTGTCCAAGCGGATCCAGCACTTTGTGTTCGACCCGGTGAACGACATCGACTTTTCGCAGATGACGAAGCAGTAGGCCGTCACCAGGCAGGGCCCGCGGCGGGGCCGCCGCGGGCCCGGGCCGCGGCGCCATGACCCTGCTCCAGTACCTCGTTCGGCGCGCCGGTTTGACCGCGTTTGTCATTTTCGGCATCACGCTTGTCACGTTTGTCCTCACGCACGTCGTGCCGGCCGACCCCGTCGTCTCGTACCTCGGCGATCACGCGCCGCAGGATCTGGTGGTCACAGCGCGGCATCAACTCGGACTCGACCGTCCGCTCCCGGCGCAGTACGGGATTTACCTCCGCCAACTCGTCCGGGGAAATCTTGGAATTTCCATCATGGACAATCGCCCCGTGAGCGCGGACCTCCGGCAGTACCTCCCCGCCACCGTCGAGCTGGCCACGGCGGCAATGGTCGTCGCGATCGCCATCGGCGTGCCGGCCGGGATTGCCTCGGCGGTCTACAAGGATGCCTGGCCCGATCACGTGGCCCGGATTTTCGCGCTGGCGGGCACCTCGCTCCCGATTTTTTACCTGGCGCTGCTGCTCCTCGGCGTGCTCTACGTCCGGCTGGGCGTGCTGCCCGGGCCCGGGCAGCTCGGCATCTATACAACCCCGCCACAGCCGGTTACGGGCATGGTCGTGGTTGACGCGCTGCTTACCGGAGACTGGCTGGCGCTGCGCGACGCGCTGCAGCATCTGATCCTTCCCGCCGCCGTTCTCGGCTACTATCAGACCGGGCTGATCACGCGGATGACGCGCGGCAGCCTCCTCGAGGTGCTGCGGCAGGACTACGTCCGCACCGCGCGCGCGAAGGGTGTCTCCGAGCGCGGAGTTGTGCTGCGTCATGCGCTTCGCAACGCGCTGCTGCCCACGGTCACCGTCGTGGGCCTTGCCTTCGGCGGCCTGCTGTCGGGTGCCGTGCTCACCGAAACGATCTTCGCCTGGCCCGGGATCGGCCGGTACGCCACCAACTCCGTCACGAACGTGGACATCCCGGCGGTTCTCGGCGTGACGCTGGTGATCGCTGTGATCTACTCAGTTGCAAACCTCGCCGTCGACGTGCTCTACGCGTATCTCGACCCGCAGATCCGTTACACCTGACCTTCGTGTCCCACCTTCCGTCAGTCAGAAGCGCCGAGGCCCTCAAGGACGCACCGCCGCCGGGCGCGTTCTTGCGGTGGGATCGCCGGGCCGGCGAGCAGTCGTCCGCGCGGCTGGTGTGGACGGCGTTTCGGCGCAGCCCGCTCGCGCTCGCTGGTTTGGTGATCGTCGCCGCGTTTGTGGGTATCGCGGTCCTCGCGCCCGTGCTCGCGATCCAAAACCCGCTCGCGCAGGACCTCAACCGCCGGCTGTTGGCCCCAAGCGAGACGCACCCGTTCGGTCTCGATTCGCTCGGCCGCGACGTGCTGAGCCGGGTCGTCTACGGCGCGAGGATCTCGGTGGTATCCGGGGTATCCGTGGTGACCGCCGCCATCTTCTTCGGGACTACCGCGGGCACCGCCGCGGGGTGGCACGGAGGATGGTGGGACGAGGCGCTCATGAGGCTGACGGACATGTTCCTCGCGTTTCCCCCGCTCGTGCTCGCGATGGCAATTTCGGCGATTCTCCGCCCCAGCCTCACCAACGCGCTGATTGCGATTGCGATTACCTCATGGCCGTCCTATGCTCGGCTCGCCCGCGCCCAGACGCTGGCGATCCGGCCGCGCAATTATATTGAAGCGGCGAAGGCGCAGGGCGCGCGGGATCTCGCCATCGTGCTCCGGCACCTGATTCCGAACGCCATCGCGCCGCTGTTCGTGCAGGCAACGCTCGACATTGGAGGCATTATCTTGACGGCCGCGGGGCTCGCGTTCATCGGCTTCGGCGCGCAGCCGCCGACTCCGGAGTGGGGCCTCCTGGTCTCGGAGGGCCGCTCGTTTCTGATGGATCAGTGGTGGATCGCCACCTTCCCGGCGGTGGCGATCCTGCTGCTCGTGTTGGGCTTCAACCTGCTCGGCGACGGCGTGCGCGACGTGTTGGACCCGCGCCTGCGCAAGGTCGGATGAAGGGCGCGGCGCCTGACCAGGCGCGCCCTCGGGGGGTGTCGCGAGCTTGAAGATCGGCTTTGTCGTCCTCTTGGGCGTCCGGCCGGAGTTGGGGCGTCCCCACCGGTATGCCGAGGTCCGTGAGATGGCGGTGGCGGCGGAGGCCGCGGGGTTCGATTCCATTTGGCTGTACGATCATCTGCTCTACCGCGCGCCGGGACAGCCGACACGCGGAATCTGGGAGTGGTTGGACGATGCTGTCGGCGCTAACAAACGCTACGCAATACGCAGCGAACGTGTGTACTGATGATAGATTTTGCATGTAGCAGACTACGCCAGCCAACATCCGTTAGATCCTATGCAGGGATGACAGAGCAAGAGCGAGTCGCCGCTAGTAGGCTCCTTTGATCCTTAGTCGGCAGACGAGGAGAAAAGGAGCGTGCACATGACCAGAACGACCCGCCGTCACGAGTATACTGGAGATTCATCGCAGGTCCTGTACCTATCGTTCGAATTGGGAGTGGACGAGTGGAAGCTCGGTTTCAGCCCGGATCTGGGGACCAAATCCCGCATGCGAGGACTCAACGCGACCCTGCCCTCGATGAAGCGGCCGCTCAGCCAACCGGTTCGGGCCGCCCTCCGCGATGACAAGGCGCTCCGCGCCCGCGCGGCCAATAGGGGCAGGGAGGCGTTCCCCTGGGGGACGACGCCGACGTCGGAGGATTACGGTGGGCGAGAATCGCGACGGGACGCCCGGCCCGCCGCCGCCGGGGCGTCGGTGCGTACATCCGCAGCGTCGGTTGGCGGGCGCGATCGTGCCGTACCTGCGCGAACTCGACGATCACGAGTGGACGGCTGAAGAGTGGGGGTTCCTGGAATCGGCGACGCGCTGGAAGGGGCAGGCGCTGACCGAGGCGGAGAAGCGCCTCTGGGTCGCGCAGGCGCGGACGATCGGCGACCTGTAGGGACCTACGGGCCTGGTCAGGGTAGCGACAACACCCACTCGTTCCTGCAGCCGTGCCTCCAATCCCGCGATGCGCGCGTCCCGCTTGGCCAGTTGGTCCAGCAGCCGGGCCACGTCTTCATTCCGACTGAGCATCGTGGAGGATAACATCCCCCACGGGGATGAGCCGCCCAAGACCGTTTCGCAGGTTGGCGTCATCGGTCCGCCGAACCCCCGCCCCGTGGTCGGTGACGGCCATTCTCATCGGGGCTGACGCGGTGGCTCGTCGACCGAGGAAGCGGGTCACGAAGCGACGGGTCGGCAGGCGGCCAACGCGGTCCGCTAGGCAAGAGAGCCGCGCAGTTGTGTCGCCGCCCCGGCGCCTCCGCAATCTCCCCACCAAACTCACCACGTTCATCGGCCGCGACCAAGAGATCGCGGAGGTCAAGCGCCTCCTGGGAACGTCGCGGCTGCTGACGCTGACGGGTTCGGGCGGCTGCGGCAAGACCCGGTTGGCGCTCCAAGTGGCGGCTGATTCAGTCGACCAACACCCTGATGGCGTATGGTTCGTGGACCTAGCCCCGCTCGCCGATCCGGCGTTCGTCCCGAACAGCGTCGCTACGGCTCTCGGCGTCCCCGAACAGCCGACCCGTCCGGTAACCGACACGCTAGCCGACTACCTGCGGATGAAGATCTTGTTGCTCGTCCTGGACAACTGTGAACATCTCCGCGCGGCCTGCCAGAGTCTGGCGGACCACGTCCTGCGCGCGAGCAACACCGTTCGGATACTGGCGACCAGTCGGGAAACGCTTGGGGTCGAGGGTGAGTCGACGTACCGCGTCCCGCCGCTGCGACTCCCCGACGTTCGCCAAGCGCCGCCGGTGGCGCACCTGGCCGAGTACGATGCGGTGCGCCTCTTCGCCGAGCGGGCGGCGCTCGCTCAGCCGGAGTTCACCGTCACGGCAAGCAACGCCCCAGCGACCGTGCAGATCTGTCGGCAGTTGGACGGCATGCCGCTGGCCATCGAGTTTGCAGCGGCCCGAGTACGGACGCTTTCGGTCGAGCAGATCGCGGCTCGGCTGGACGATCGCTTCCGATTGCTCACAGCGGGGACGAGACAAACCGTGCCTCGCCAGCAGACCCTGCGCGCGACCATGGATTGGAGTTACGACCTGCTCTCCGAGCAAGAGCAGGCGGTTCTCCGTCGCCTCTCCGTGTTTGCTGGTGGGTGGACGGTTGAGGCGGCTGAAGCAGTCTGCGAGGGCGACGGAGTCGGGGTCTCGGACATCTTCGACCTTGTGACACAGTTAGTGGACAAGTCGCTCGTGATCGCAGAAACACAGCACAGGGAGGCTCGGTACCGACTCCTGGAAACCGTGCGCGAATACGCCGGGGACAGGCTTACAGAATCGCGAGAAACGGCCGCCGTACGGTCACGGCATCGGGCCTGGTATCTGCAGTTCGCGGAGCAGGCAGAACCGAAATTGCGGGGACCGGAGCAGAGGGCATGGGGGGAAAGGTTGGATGCGGAGCACGATAATCTACGGGTCGCGCTGGCGTGGAGCAAAACGGACAAGGACGGCGCGGAGGCATGGTTGCGACTGGCGGGGGCACTGCATTGGTTTTGGTTCATGCGCGGTTACTCGAGCGAGGGGCGTGAGTGGTTGGAAGCCGCCCTCGCCACCCCCCAAGACGTCTCGGCGCCGGTGAGGGCGAAAGCCCTCCATGGAGCGGGATTGCTCGCGTGGCGGCAAGGTGACTTCGAGCGAGCAGGGATACTACTCCACGAGAGTCTGTCCCGGGCCCGGGCCTTGAGAGACAACTGGGGCATCGGTTTCTCTCTCCATCTACTCGCGCATTTGGCCGAGAGGCCGGCGAGTGACTTCCGCAAGGCAACCGACCTGTTCGAAGAAAGCCTGGCCCGGTTCAGGGAATCCGGAGACGCGTGGGGGGTTGGACTTACGCTCGAATGCATGGGGTTGTCGGCGCTCACTCGGGGCGACTACGGTCGGGCAAGCGCGCTGCTCGAGGGGTGCTTGCCCATCTGGCGCGAAGTGGGCGACACATCGGAACTCTCTGCTACCCTTAACGGTCTCGGGATCGTAGCGGAAAGGCAGGGCGATTACAAGCGAGCGACCGGCCTGCTTGAAGAAGGTTTGGCATTGGCACAGCATGTCGGGAGCAAACATCAGGTTCCCTTCCTGCAGTTCGCCTTGGCCAATGTCGCGCTCCGTCTAGGAGACCGTGAGCGAGCGGTGATGTTGTATCGAGAGAGCCTTATCCTGCGACGAGACATAGGGGAGAAGCCGCAACTTGCGCGGTGCCTAGAGGGATTGGCGGGCGTGGCCTGTGTCCGAAGGCGTTACGATCAAGCGGCCAGGATCCTGGGCGCGGCGGACGCGTTGCGCGACGCGATCGGCTATCGGCGAGCGCCTTTCGACCAAGCCGACTACGACGAGCGTGTTGCCGTTGCCCAGGAGCGCTTAGGGGAGTCAGCCTTTGCAGCCGCCTTGGTCGAGGGCCGCACGATGCGGCTGGAGCAGGCTATTGAATACGCGCTGGAATGCGCGAGCCCAACGGTATCGCAAGCCGCCGGGAACGACAAACTCGGCAGAACAGTGGTTGCTCTGACCACACGAGAACGAGAGGTCGCCGAACTCATCGCGCGGGGCCTGACGAATCGGCAGATCGCGGCGACGATGGTCGTCACGGAGCGAACGGCAGAGACCCACGTTCACAACATCCTCAACAAATTGGGCGTGACTTCACGCGCTCAAATCGCTGTGTGGGCGACGGAGCAGGGCCTTCGCGCTCCTGCTGAATAATTCGCCTACTGTCCCCGGCCTGAATTCAAAAGTCAGTGTCTCAGTGGTACATAGGCACAAAGATACGTACCACGTAGTTGCTCTTTCTCGATGCTTTCCTCGATGAATCGAACGCCACCCCTCTCTATAGTGAGCGTCACAATTGGAGAGGGGGGTGGATCGATGCGGTTGATCCTAGCAGTCCTGGTCTCCGTCGTCATTGCGTCCGCCGTGCTTGTGGCGGTGAGTTTCGGTGCACACGGGCGTCTCGCGAGGCCTACGGAAACACGCCCCGCGGCGGCGCGAAACATACCGCCCGGACCGTCCTTTCAACTCGAGCTGGGCGCAGGAGGTTGTGGTGGCTGTCAGTAGTTGATCGCCGGGTAATTCCGTGGCATGCAACCTTCGGGGACGGAAGCGAGGGCGGGCACGGACATGCCGAACCACACCCACCACTTCCTCGCGACGCTGGCCGACGAAGAAATCGCAGAGGCACGCAGAGCGGCGGGGCACCTTAGAATGGCGTCGACGGCGGACAGCGCGAGCCGCGAGACCCAGTGGGCCGCTGGGGAGAGAGGATTGCTGCTGTGTTTCATCGTGCTCGTGATGGTCTGTGTTGTTTCTGCCCTATCGGGCTGTCTCGCATCGGCGCAGGAAGCGCAACGGCCCCCAAATTATCCCGGGTGTCGGCATTGGCCCGGTCCGGCTCGGGATGGCGGCCGGTGACGGCACGCGCGCGGCTGCTGCATTCGCCGCCGAGACGGATGGGTGCACGATCGACGTGGCGGTTGTCGCATCGCGTGTCGCGGCTGTTGGCACGCGATGGGGCGGTTGCCTCGATCTCGCAGTCCCACGTGGCGCCCGGCCGATTGGGGTGTCGATCGCAGGGATCGTCTTCCCCGTGTGGCCCGCCATCGGGAGTACGTGGTTCCCGTTTATCGCCGTGTTTGGGCCGCCAATCATCGTTGGTTTCGACGATGACTCAGCAGCCTTGATCTGGCGCAACGGCTTGGTTGCGCGCGTGGGAGGGGTCCGCGAGGGCGACGGGGTGGTGACCTATCTTGCCGTCACCGCACCTGGGAGCGAGGCTGCGCCTGCGGTTGGCCTTCTCAAGATTTCAGATGCGTCGGAGTAGCCAGATCATCATCGTCTGACCGGCAGGGCGCTTGCCTGTACGTTCGGGTGCGGCTGCGCGGCGCTGAGAGAACCGTCCCAGGCTCGCCACGCACAGTAGCCTGAAGGAACCGGCGAAGGCAGCACCGCTTGCGGGCGTCTGTCACGCGGGAGGTTCATGCGGCGCTGCAACCGTCGGATGAAAGGAGGTGTGGAAGGGCCAATCGGAACGTCAACGGGAGCGTATCTTTTTAGAGGGGGGTGCAAAATGGAGCGTACGTACATCACCAGGCGTCATTTCTTTGGGGCGGCAGGGACGGCAGCGCTCGGAGTGACGGGCGCCGGACTTTTCCCGAGGCCGGTCATGGCCCAGACACCAAACCGGTCCATTACCTTTTTCTTTACGCACTATGAGACCATCGGCAACCCGCAGAAGCCAGAAGCAGTGCGGTACCATTCAAACGGCCACCCGTTTGCGAAGGCGCCGAACGGGGACATCGCGACTCTCTCGGGCAAGTGCGCTTTCGACCCGAAACTTCGGAGCGCCAGCGGCGGTGGCCAATACGTCATCAAAAACGCAAAGGGCGCAACCACGGCGCAGGGTACTTGGCGCGTCGCAGACTTTATCTCCTTTGAGCAACTGTCGGGATGGTGGGAACCCGGGTTCAAGGAACTTGGCTGGCAGGGACCACCAGGCTCGGTATCCTTTCCAGGATTCCTCACCCTGCGTGTTGATCTGGGGAAGCAGGGCACCGGCGTGCTTATGGTGTGGTGAATTATGCCAAAGACGGTCGCCGTTGGCGACCACACGTCGGACGGGATGATGCTCATCGGGCCTCGGCTCAACTTCACGAACTACAAAGACGCTGAAATGAGTGATGAGGGGTTTATGTTCTACTCTACCGATCCTACGAGGGGAGGTTACACTCTGGACGCCAAGGGGCATGCGATCCTGAAGAAGGGACGACCGTAGCCTCTATCCTTGAGCCTCAGGGCGGCCAATTCCCCTCCGCCCCGTCCGGCGACGGCATGAACGCCAGCATGCGCCGCTCCGCGTCCCGAATGAGGATTGGCGGCGGCGGCAATTTCGCCCACACCTCTGCTTCCGCCTTCGCGACCTCGGCGTCGATCTTCGCATAAATTTGCGCGTCGAGTTCCCTTGCGATCTGCTCGCGCAGCGCGGGCTGCATCGCGTCAGGAATCATCCGCATAACGTCGGAAGCGGATGGGGGAGGTACCTCCTGTCCTCCTACGCGACGTCCACGCTGTCCGGCGCTGTTCGCGCCAACTGGTAATGAGATGACAACCGAGTGGGACCGCTATCCGATCCGCATCACACGAACATCCACTAACTCAGTGTGGCCCCGCAGTGCGACCTGTCGCCGGTCGAGGTGGTCGAGATCGAGCCCGGAAGCCCGACAGGCCGCCTCGCTGATCAACGCTTCGCCGGAATCCGCCGCGGACGAGAGACGCGCCGTGAGATTCACGTTATGGCCCAACGCGGCGATGTCGGTGACGGTGCCCTCGGCGCCGGCAACCGTCCCGACGTACGCGGTGCCCGTATGCACGCCTACGCCGACCGGAAACAGCGGACGGCCGACGCTGTCATGGCTGGCCACGCGCAGCAGTTCCCACGCCGCCTCCACCGCCCGCCGAGCATGCACGCGGCCGGCGAACAGCGGAAAATAAAGCCCGACAACCTCGTCGCCCACAACCTTATCGACATACCCGTCGGTCCGGATGAGCACGTCCGTCGCAGACTTATAGAACCGGTTCATCGTCCCGGCGAAATCTCCGGCGGACAGCCGCTCGGACATCGTCGTGGACCCCCGGAGGTCAGCAAAGAGCATCGTCAGCTCGATCTCGGCACCCCCCGGGTACCGTCGGCAAAACGCCATTCAGAAGTTACAGAAACGCGGGTTGCGGTGAAACGGTCCCCGACCGAGCAGCCGCATCAGCACGCCCCCGCTGCCCTGCAGGGGAGCGAGGCAGTTCTTGCAGCGCTGCGTCGCCGGGATGATCCGGAAGATGCGCCGCGGCCCGTAGAAGATGATGCTCCCGGTGAGCAGGGAGCGCCACAACCACTCGACGTCTTTGGGCCTGGGCACTTTGCCTCACCTTCCAGGCGCCGGAGTTCAACGGTCGTACCCGGAAGCTACGTTGACACCCGGCGTAATGCGTGCGGCCTCGTTACCTCCCGACGCGCGTTACCTCTCGACGAGAGTCTTGAGAGCTGAATCCAACTCGCCCTGGTTGGCCAACCAGCCGGACCGGAGCACCGTCCCGTCGCGGGCGATCACAACCCAGTACGGCTGATAGCTGAATTCATAGAGGCGCGCCACGTCCCCGTTGGGATCGAACCCGTTCGGAAACGTTAGTCCGTACCGTCGCACAAAGGCCTGACACGCCTGCCTGGTGCCCATCATGCCGACCCCGATGATCTTCACGCCTGTCTGCTTCGTCCGTTCGTACGCCCGCTCCCACCCGGGGGCGGCACCTTGGCACATCGCTCACCACGGCGCCCAGAACAGCAGGACGACGGACGACCCCTTCATGTCGGCCAAGCTGAACGTCTTGCCGTTGAGCAGTTCAAGGGTGAACCCTGGCGCCTGACCTCCGCGAGCCTGCCCGGACACAAGGCCGGTGAAAAGCACGACGAGCAGCGCGGGAAGGACCGCGCGGAGCGTCCTTCGAGCTGTCCTCCGTCTCATGGCACACCCCCTCATGTAGCGCAGTGCTGGCGTCCGATGCCTCTAAAGCCGATCGCCTATTCCTTTGAGGCCGCCCGCAGCTCGAGAATGCCGTCGGGCGCAATGTCAATGCCGCGAACCGCACTGCGTACCGGTACGATTACAGCATCCGATTCCAGCAGACGAATCCCCTGAGACACACCCGCTTCAGCGGCCAGGGGAGCCGTCAAATCCAAGGCGACATCGGCACGACCGCTTTCCAGATCGCGCAGGCGTGACGCCGCCGTCGTTTCGTCCCTGAAGATCACGCGACCCTGATAAACATTCCCTTGCCAGTAATTGGGATTGGCCACGAGCACCGCCTCTTGGTGCGGTCTGTAGCTCACGAGCATCCACGGCCCCGTGCCTGCCGAGTGAGTGTCGAGCCACGATGTCGCCGTGTCGCTCGCTGCCGCGCCGGGACCGGCCACCCCTCCGTGAGCCAATACCGTCCTTCCATCCAGCACCGCGAATTGCGGGGACGCCAGCAACGACAGGAAACTGTCCATCGGCCGGGTGAGGCGAATGCGAACAACATAGTGCTCGATGGCCCTCACGTCCGCGATGCCGTCGAGCAGATGGGAAGGGCGGTCCTTCAAATACTTGAGCCGTCGATAGCTCCACATCACGTCATCGGCGCTCAATTCAACGCCGGAAGGGAACAGCACGCCGCTACGGAGTTCGAACATATACACTAGACCGTCCGGCGAGACCGTCCAACTCTTCGCGAGCTCCGGCACGATCCGGGCGGGACCCTCGCGGGCGACCAAACGATCGTACACGTTGTAGATGACGGGCAGCGCGGCGGATCCCGACACCCTATCGGGATCATACGTGGTGACCTCTGAGAGGTCTTGAACAATGACGATCGGGCTGTATCGTGTCTGTGCGGCTACGAGAATGGCAAATACGAGGAATGGAAGCAGCAGAACTGCCGCCAGCGATGCATTGACCCGCTGCCCGGCGACATGTCCGTATATCGCTCCCAGCACGATGCCCCACGTCAGGAAGGCAACGAGCGTTGCGAAGATCGCAGTAGCGCCGGACTTCACGAAGAAAAAGCCGGGGACGATCCTGGGGTCCATCGCCGGGTCGAGCACCGGCAGGAGCGGGGCGACGACCGCCATCATGACAAGCCACGGGACGATGCCGTACGTGAATCCCCGCTGCCACCCCGGTCCCGGCAGGCGGAGCACAAACCAGACCGCATAGGCGAGCGCGAATACGATTCCGGCGACAAAGAGGAGCCCCCAACCCACGGCGATGCTTTTCAGGCCGAAGACCCCGCCCAGCATCTGCGGCAGATCGATCCCCGCGATCCCCAGGGAGGGAAACACGTAGAGAACGATGACAAACGCAACCCAAGCCGCGATACCGGCCGCGATCGCACGCGCGACGCTCGGTCCCTGCATCGACTCCCACCTCCCCGTCCGATGGGGAAGTGACCCGGAATTTCGGCTATGCGGGCCTTCGCCGGCCCCGATTTGGCAGTCCGTTCGCGCGCCTGCCGCCGTTTCCTGCTCTGCTCGTTCGGCATCCCTCCGGAGGGCGCTCCGCGGCGCCCGCTGCCTCGGATTCCCCATCGACAGGACGAACCCAGCATTGTGCCAATCATCGGCACCGCGTGGTGCTGGAAGGCGTAGTGATGAAGCGGAAAGGGGCAGCATCTACCGGCCCCGGCTTCCGCAGCCGGACTGGATCAAGGTCCCGATCCGGCACCGTGAGGAGTTCGTGATCGCAGGATATCTACCAAGCGCGCGCGGCTTCAGCACGCTGATTCTCGGCCATACAATCGCGAGTGGAACTTCGCTTACGCGGGATTCTGCGGCACCGGCCTCTCCCAGGACACGCGAGGGGTGATCCTCGAAGAACTCCGGGCCGTCCGCCGGAAGACGTGCCCGTTTCGCACGCTGCCGGACCTGCGGGACGATTTTCGGGAACTGCCGGACACGCCGCCGCAATGGGTGCGGCCGACCGTGGCTGTCGAGGTCGAGTACCATCAGCGGCTCAGAGATGGGCTGCGACACGCATCGCTAAAGGCGCTCAGGCCCGACAAGGCCCCGCGGTCAGTCCGGCGCCCACCGTTACGCGATCGTGGGCTACTTGATCGTGGGGTCCCTGCCGGGAACTAGCAGCAGCGGCGGACCGACCTGCTGCTGTGAGTGGCCGTCTTGTTTGTGATCTTCCAGACGCCGTTGATCCTGATCAGATTGTGGAAGTCGATATATCCACGATCCGGGGCACCGGTCCCAACTAGTGGACCGATACCGTGGCTTTCCATCAACTTCAGCTCAAGTAACTACGGCGCTGCCCTCATATGTGAAGTTCAACATTTTCAGGCCGGGGAGGTAACCCGTCTCGAGCCCTTCAATGCGGAAACCGCCGGCTTCAATCATGAGCCGGATGGGCCGGTTTAGGTGGCAGCCGCCGCTCAACCGCCTCCACAACGGTGTCAAGCAATCCTGCCATCGGCGTACGTTCTCCTCCGGCGCGAGCCCGTGCTCGACGAAGAGCAACCGGCCTCCTGGACGCAACACCCGTCGCATTTCGTTGAGCGTAAGGGCCGGGTGCGGTATCGAACATAACGTCCAAGTCGTAACGACCGTATCCACGGCCTCGTTCTCAATCGGAATCGCCTCGGCTGACGCCTCGATGAACGTCACGGGGGTGTTTGCGTCGGTCGAGCGCCGCGCCATGGCGATCAGCCGCGGCGCGGGCTCAAGCGCCAGCGGTTCGCGGATCGGGCCGTAGAACGGGAGGTTCAATCCCGATCCCACGCCGATCTCGAGCACGCGGCCTCGGGCCGAACCGACGACCCGCTTGCGATACGGCAGCAGACGTCGATTGCGCATCGCGAGATCGCAAAGGCGCGGCAGGACGACGTCGCTATAGAAGGCCATGGCCGTGTCCGTGACGCCTGTGCACCATCGATGGGCCTCGTCTACTCACTCAAGCTGACCAGCGGATCGAAGGAGCACACGGGGCTCTGCCACCTTGGGCCGTCCTTTCATCCGAACACCCACCACGATGCCCGAGACAAAGGTCAGCCCGCCCACGGTGGCAATCGCCCAGAAGAGACCGAAGAAATCCGCCACAACGCCGGAGAGAAGCGCGCCTACGGCGTATCCGAGGTCACGCCAAAGTCGATAGACACCGACTGCCGAAGCGCGCCACGAAGGGTGTGCGGCATCCCCAATCGCCGCGAGCAGAGTCGGGTAGACGAGCGCGGTCCCCAGACCCAGCAGCACGGCGCCGGCGACCCAGAGCCCGAACGGTCCGCCCGGGGGCGCAAGCCGAGGGGCTTCCATAATGAGCCAGATCCCGAACGCCTGCGTCCACATCCCGGAGGCAATCATCCACTTGCGGCCCCATCGATCCGAAAGCGCTCCAGTCACGAGTTGCCCGATCCCCCACACTGCCGGGTAGGTCGCGGCCAGCACCCCGATGCGTGCGACACCCAGCCCGGATGCGGCGAAGAATAACGGGAGCAGGCCCCACGCCATCCCGTCGTTGAGGTTGTTGACGAGCCCAGCTTGGCTGCAGGCGAATAGGTTCTGATCGCGCCAGCTCGTGCGGACGAACACGTCGCGAAACGGCAGTGAGGCGGTAGAGGGACCGCCGTGATGCACCCGCGCCTCGTGCCTCGCGTGCGCCGTGGTGTCGCGCGCGAACACCGCTGACAGAACCAACCCGAGCGCCGCGAAAGCCACCCCAAGATAGAAGGGGGACGGCCGCAGCCCGTAGGCACTCGCCAAGTATCCCGAGGCCAGCGCCGCGAGCGCCACGGCGCCGTAACCCGCCGACTCGTTGAGACCCATCGCGAGCCCTCGGCGGCCCGGGCCGGCCAGGTCGATCTTCATGACGACGGTCATCGACCAGCACAGCCCCTGGTTGATGCCGAGCAGCACGTTGGCCGCGGTGACCCAACCCCACGACGGCGCCCACATGATCATGAACGGGACGGGAAAACCAATGAGCCAGCCCACGACCAGCAGCCGCTTCCGGCCGACGATCTCCGCATACCGGCCGGCGAGGAGATTCGTCAACGCTTTGACGATCCCGAAACTGACCAGGAACGCGAGGATGACGCTTTTCGATGCCAGGCCAAAGTCGTGTTGGGCGATGAGCGGCAGCACCGCGCGCTCAAGGCCGACCATCCCGCCTACGAGGGCGTTGATCAGCACGAGGAGACTGAACTGTGCTAGGTTGGCACGCACGCCTAAGGCCACGGCCGGCTCCTTCCGAGCTACCGTACCGGCGACAGCGGCCCCCACTTCCATCGCGTCCGAGTCCGGAGGCGCCGACGGTCCTCCGACGCTTCCGCCGGCGTCTACCTGACCGCGCACCGGTTGGCTCCGGCTTCCAGGACGGTCGGGTCGTCCTCCGGCCACCGGCCCGTCTCGTTCCATGCGACGATGCGGGAATGATTCGGGGGTGTAGGTGGAATGCGGGCCAGCAGCGTCTGCGCGAACGCCGCTTCGCTCAACTGTAACAGTGGAACCCTGGCACGCACGGTCCCAAGCGGCGCTGCCCATGGGATGCCGTCAAATGCGAGCGAGCCGCCCGCGTGCCCCGGCAGCACTTGGGTCCCTTCTGGCAGCGAGACGATCCGCTGCAGAGACCGATAGAGGGCCCGGGCGCGTTCGTCGGCCTCGCCGGCGCGTGCTTCGAGATCCGGCCGTCCCACTCCGTCGAGGAACAATGTATCGCCGGTGAACACGCCGCCGGCCGGGGAATGGTACGTGCAGCTCTCCCAGGTATGGCCGGGTGTGTGCATGACCGTCAGCACGGTTTCACCTATCGGGATCCGATCACCGTCCACGAGCGCCTGAAATGGAAAATGCACGCGGCCTGCTGCCTGCGCGGGAAGATAGTGGGGAATCCCGAGGTCCTGCGCCAGCAGGCGCGAGCGCGACAGATGATCTGCGTGGACGTGCGTGTCCGCGACGCCAAGAATATTGAGCCCTCTCGCGGCAGCGATCTCACGATACACATCCGTGCCTACGGCCGGGTCGATTATGAGCGCCTCGCCATATGCCGACACGAGATACGAGAGGCACCCCTTGCCCGTGCGGCGGACTTGAATCGCAGTGACACCGCCTGCCAACCGAAGTTCCGCGAGGTTCCAAGCGAGACTCCACGCCCGCATCCCGCCGTCGAGCGATTCGGCCGCGACCCCCTGGGAACGCAGGTAGGTCGCGGCGAGCTGGCTGGTTGACCCCATCTCGCAGACGACCACGACCGGTGCGCCGACCGGGAGATCCAACGCGGCAAACGACCGGTAATCGCCCTGTTTGACGGCATGGTAGGCGTCGACCCACAGGCTTCCGGGAATCGCCCACTCCGCGCGGGACTCCGCCACGCGGATGTCCAGAACCGTGATCGGCCGGTGCTGCTCCAGTTGCTCCCGTAGGGCCTGCACGTCCATGCTTCCCGTACCTCCCTTACGAAGTCGCTGAATGCTGCAACGCCTGCCAGTCTGGAAACCCAAGGGGGAGTCGCCCTGCCCGAAACCCTTTGCGCCGCAAGAGGGCCACGGCTTCGTCCGAAAAGACACAGTATGGACCCCGGCAGTACACGACGACTTCGGGATGCTTGGGTAACGCCTTGAGGGTTCGCGTCAAGTGCGCAAGCGGCATCGGCCGAGCGCCCGGGAGATGCCCGGCGCGATATTCCTCCTCCGGGCGCACGTCGAGCAGGATGATGTCCCCCGCCCTGACTCGCCTTAGCAGTTCGGTGACATTGAGCACGTGAATCTCCGGACGCTCGCCGAGATGCCGCCTGACCACCGCCGGCACTTCGGCCAAACGCGCTTCACCCAGCTCGCGCATTGCCTGCCACACGCGGTAGACGTCTCCGGCTAGGCTGTAGTACGCCCGGGTACCTTGGCGGCGCACGTCGACGAGGCGGGCGCGTAACAGCACCTGCAGATGCTGCGAGGTGTTGGCCACCGTCTGGTCCATCTCGCGTGCGAGTTCCTCGACCGGCCATTCCCGCTGTGCCAGAAGGTCCAGCATCTCGAGCCGCTTGGAACTCGCGAGGGCCTGGCCGATACGGGCGAACTCCGCGTACAGTTCGTCCTTGAAAGTCCGGTGGCGAGACGCCATATTCAAGTCATTCATTGATAAAACAATATCTTGAGGATTCCGCGCCGTCAAGCGAACGGTCCCTGTTCCGAACGCAATAAACCATCCGTGACAACCCGTCCAAAGCATGGAGAGACGGCGCGAAGGCGAAGATCGTGTATTGCAACACTACCGTGGGAGCTGGCTGAAACTCGCGAACGCAGGAGGTATCTCATGTCGGATGCGGCTGAGCTCCACTGGTCTGACGAGCAGGCGGCGCGCATCGTGCGCGAGACGTACGGGGCCGTCGTTCCGGCGGACACCGGCGTCGCCCAAAGTCTCTACACCGCCGATGAGCTGGCGCCACTCCCTCGGCCCGCCGCGGAGATGGCGCTCGGGCTCGGCAACCCCGTCCGCTACGCGGGTCTGCGGCACGGGGACACCGTGCTGGACTTGGGGAGCGGTGGTGGCATTGACACGTTGCTTGCGGCACTGCAGGTTGGTCCACTCGGGAAAGCGATCGGCCTCGACATGACGCCGGCGATGCTGGGGAAGGCCCGGACACATGCCAGGATGATGGGCGCTTCGAACGTTGAATTCGTCGAGGGACTCATGGAAGACATCCCGTTGCCCGCGGCTACCGTCGACGTGGCGATCAGCAACGGCGTCATCAACCTCGTCACGTCCAAGGGGAAGCTCTTTCGTGAGATCTTCCGCGTACTCCGGCCCGGCGGCCGGTTGGTGTTCTCCGATTCCGTGATTGACGGCACCCTGCCGAGGGAGGTCTTGGAAAACGAGGCCGCCTACGCCGGCTGACTGGCAGGCGCGCTTGCGGAGCAAGCGCTTCTGGAGCACGGGCGGAAGGCAGGGTTCGTCAATGCGGCAACCGTCGGCCAACGTGTCCCAATGACAAAGGAGCGCTTGCGGCTGTACCCGCTATTTTCCGAGGACTTTTTGGATTGGCTCTTCCAGCGTATTGATCCGTCTTGCAACCCCATCTACACCGCGCATTTTCGGATGGAGAAACCGGCTTAAGCAATCCGCGGGCTGAGGTGGGCGAGGACGGCGTTGCCCGACATGTTCGACAGAAAATCGGCGGGGGGGGGGATGGTTAACGGAAGCGGGTTAATGGGGTGACGCGCCAAGAAACGCATGCCGGGCTTCCCTGAGGCCATAGTAGACGATGACGAGTGAAGCAAGCGGGTCAGCCCACCACCAACCGCGGAGCGCATTGAGCCCCAGACCGATGAGCACCGCCCCTGCCAGGTATGCGTCGATCAACGTGACGCGCGCCTCTGCCCGCAAGACCTCGTTTCGCAACTGCTGCCCGGTTACACGCTTGCCATAGGCGAGCCCCAGCATCGAAAGAAGAGTGAGCGCCGTCCAGACGATGCCGCTGATCGAGGGCTCCGGGCGCGTGCGGGTGAGAATAGTGTACGCGAGTTGCCCGGCGATGTAGATCACAAGGAGCACGAATGCGACACCGATGAGTCGGAGCGCCACGGGCTCCCGCTTGAGGTGGATCCCCAAGAGTTGCCAAACGACGACCACCGATGCAAAGATCTCGATGAGCGAATCGAGGCCAAAACCGGCAAGGGCCACCGAACGCGCGCCATATGCGGCCGCGATGAGGATGATGACGCCCACCACGTTCCAGCCGAGCGTAACGTATTCCAAGAACAATCCGCGTCTAAGGAGCTCGTCGTGTTCCACGACGCCTCTCCGGATGCGTTGCATCATTCAATTGCCACTACTCGGCCAAGCCGGAAGGCGCGGATTGGTGTGCTCTGATTTGAGCCGGTCTCCGAGGGCTGCGCGAGCACACGAGTTTACTGGGAGGCGAAGTCTCGCCACCATGCCGGCATCCCTGTGACCAGGAAGACTGCAGTACATGGTGTACGTGCCCCCGAAAATCCGAGACGCCTGTGGCCAATGGACCTAATATGTTCCTACATTAATAACTGGAGCACATCCGATACTGAGAAGAGATGGGAGCTTAGGCCCCGCCGACGCGTTTAATGACCCGCTCCAGGGCGGCCCGCGCTTCTTGGGCGATCGGCTGGAGGGTTTCGTTGCCGGCGATCCGCAGCGCCGCCAAGGGATCCATCACGGACACGACGGAGTGGTCGCCGTCCTCGTAGACGACCACGTTGCAGGGCAGCAGCAGCCCGATCTCGAGTTCCGCCTGGAACGCCCGATGGGCGAGGCGCGGGTTGCAGGCTCCGAGGATCACGTACCGGCGAAAGTCGGCATCGAGCTTCTGCTTCATCGTCTTCTTGACGTCGATCTCGGTCAGGACACCGAACCCTTCCTCCTGGAGCAGCGCTCTGACCCGCGCGACCGTTTCGTCGTACGGAAGCCGCGTGCTGGTTCCGAATCCGTAGGCCGTCTGCGTCATGGCGCCTGCCTCCTACTTCAACATCAAGAATGTCTTTTTGAGCCGTTCAAGGGCGGCCGCCGCTTGGGGCGTGCCGTCCAATTCCATGCGGACGCACCGCTCTAGTCCGGCGGCGACGAGATCGATGGCGACGCGGTCCAGCGCCGCCCGGGCGGCCGCCACCTGTTGGGCGATTTCAGAGCACTCCCGTCCGTCTTCCAACATCCGGCCGAGACCGGCGATCTGTCCTTGGATCCGCCTGAGGCGGCTCTGGAGCGCGGCCTGCACAGTCTTGTCCAGCCGTAACGTTGCGACCATGCGCGGCTCTCCCCGGCGCGCTACCCAGCGTGAGCCGGGACGGTCGCGCGGGCGGCGAGTGTATCGATCACGGCGGTCTCATAGGTGATGGGAGCGGCCTTGCGCAGCATCGCGGACACTGAGCAGTACTTTTCCTGGGAGAGGGCGACCGCTGTCTCGACCGGCTCGACGCGGAGCCCGGGCCCCTCCACCACATACCGGAGACGAATCGCTGTGAGCACGCGGGGATGCGTCTCGGCCCGCTCCGCCGTCACCTCGATCGCGAACCGATTGACGGGCGCGCGCATTTTCCGGAGGATGGGGATCACGTCCATTCCGGTGCAGCCCGCCAACGCCATCAGCAGCGTCTCCATAGGCGCGGGCCCGCCGGCGATCCCGCCGTGCTCGGGATGGGCGTCCATCACCACGCGCAATCCGTCTGCGTTCGTCGCTTCAAAGCGCATGCCGTCCGTCCATCGCGCGTCAATCTTCATCGTCCTTCACCCCTCGATCACCGGAATTGCCGGTCGATCCGCGCGCTCTGCCGCGGCCGCCATGACGTGCTCGAGAAATACGGTCTCGGGCTGCGCTCCTTCGAAGCTTCGCGCCTCGTTGACGACAATCTTGGGAACCACCGTAGACGCCGTACCGCTCGGCCAGCCATCGCATGCGCCAGGCGGCTCGCCCGCGGGCAATACGGACAGGTCGGCATCACGAAGACCTGGAGATGGACGTCCACCGCCAAGGTCGCCAGCGCCGCCTTGGTCTCCGGTGCCAACCCGCTGTCGTGGCGCGACACGGCAAGCAGCGCATCGATCAGCGCGGCAAATTCGAAGCCCGACGGGATCCCATAAAACCGGATGCCGGCGCCGGCGCCGGCGTCGATAACGATGGCCGGCACACGCTCCACGGCGGGTCCACGGCCGGGCTCCAACTCGGTGGTAATGCTGTGGATCTCGAGCCGCAGTCGCGGATCGAGCGCCGCGACCTCTTCGAGCAGTTGTTGGGTCGCGGGACAGAATTCACAGTCCCACCCCGGGACGGCCAAGCCGGCGGCGGAGGCGGTAAAGAGCCGGATCGTCACATCATCCGCGAGTTCAGCTTGAAAGCGCCGCCGGATCGCCTCCGCATCGGTGGCCTTGAGCAGGGCCATCTCAGGCCGGCCTTCCGCACGTCTGCATGCCGAACAGCAAGTAGAGGGGGCAACGGCCCAGGATTCCCGTGGCGATCCCGATTACGCCGACCGCGTCGGCGGTATAGGCCCAACCCGGACCGAGAGCGGCCGCCTGTGTGAGGCCGGCCCCCAACGCCACGATTCCGATCAGTGCCCGAATCACCCGATCTGTAGTTCCGGTGCACCCTCGCATCGCATTACCCCCTCGAGGACTTCATGCTTCCGCGTTCCCCTCCGGAGTTCGTAAGAGAGGACCGCTCGACACGACGCTACCATACCCCCGGGGGGTATGAACATCGGATCAAGGTCTGATTTTGGCCTTTTAGCTCAGGCCTGCGCCCTCGAACGATCGCGCCGCAGCGATGTTTTCGCGTCTCCGCCGTGCGCCCGACCCGTAATACGACGGCCGCCTGATGGCCATACCCCCAGGGGGTAGCGTACCTTTGGAGGTGCAGGACTCGGCGATGTCGGCGATAGGGAGGCATGAGGATGAGTAAGACGATGGAGGTTGAGTCTACGCAGAACGCCGGACGCGTCGCGACCGGCAAACTGTCGATCATCATGTTCAGCGGGACGGCCGACAAGTTTATACCGCTTGGGGTGCTCGCGCAGGCCGCGGCGGCGATGGAGATCGAGGTCAACGTGTTCGTGACCGGGTTCGCGTTGCTCGGATTCACCAAGCAGCCCCACGACCTGCCGTTCCCGGTGGAGTTCGCGTCGATGGCGCCGGCGCTCGCGCAGGGGATGAAGGCGGCCCACGTCGGGCCCTGGGATACGATGCTCCGGCAGGCCAAAGAACTCGGCGCCAAAGTGTACGCGTGCTCCATGATGGCCGACGTCATGGGCCTCAAGAAGGCCGACTTTAACGATCTGATCGACGACGTCGTCGGGGCCGCGACCTTCCTCGAGGCGGTCGAGGGCGGCCAGACACTCTTCATCTGAGGTGCGGCGATGGACACAAAGATGGCAACAGCGACTGCGGCTCCGCGAACGATCGTCGATTCGCGCGGATCCTCGTGCCCAGGGCCGATCACCGACCTCGCCTTGGCGTACCGGCGCGCCAAGGTGGGCGACGTCATCGAACTGTGGGCCACCGACCCGGGCGTGAAGCCGGACGTTCGGGCCTGGGCCGCCAAGACGCGCAACGAAATCGTGTCGATCGACGATCAGCCGGACAAGATCGTCACGATCGTCAAGATCCTGCGGCGATGAGGTGAACCAATGAAGCGCGTGGTGATTGTCGGCGGCGGTTCGGGCGCCACCATGCTGGCGAACATGCTGGACGAGCGGCGCTTTGAGACCATCGTGTTCAGCAAGTCCTCGGCGCACATGTTCCAGCCGGCCCTGCTCTACGTTGCGTTCAAGAACGCGAATCCGCACATCATCCGCGAGGAACGGCGGCTGCTGGCGCGCCACGTGCGATTCATCGAGGAGCCGGTGACGCGCATCGACCTGGGGGCCCGCACGGTCGCCACGGCCGCGGGCAGCTGGTACGATTACGATTCGCTCGTCGTGGCCACGGGCGTCACGACGGACCCGGACCAAGTTCCGGGGCTGCGCGAACTCGACCAGCAGTACGGGAACTACCACAGCAGCGTGGCCTGGGCGCAGAAGGTGTGGGCGAACCTCGACACCTTCCGGGGCGGCACAATCGTGCTGGGGCAGACCTCGCCGGTCATTAAGTGCCCGCCGTCGCCTGTGGAGGGCATGCTTCTGACCGACGAGCTGGTGCGGCGTCGCGGCCTCCGCGAGCGGACGCGCCTCGTGTTCATTTCGCCGTATCCGCGACCCTACCCGGCCGAGCCCATGAACGCGATCGTCGAGCCCATCATGCGCGAACGCGGGATCGAGATCATGCCGTTCTTCGACGTGGATCGCATCGACCCGGCGTCCCGCACGATCTATTCGATCGAGGGCGAGGAGGTGCACTACGATCTGCCGATCCTCATTCCGCCGTTCGTGGGGGCCGACATCGCCTACGAACCCGCGGACGTGCTGGACGCGAACCGCTTCGTGGTGACCGACAAGCAGACGCTTCGCATCAAGGGCTTCGACGACGCGTTTGCCATCGGTGACGCGACGAACCTGCCGACGTCGAAGGCCGGCGTCGGGGCGCACCTCGAGGCGCGCGTCGTGGCGAAATTGCTCGAAGGGACGCCGGCGGCGTTCAACGGCCGGACGCACTGCGCGGTGGACCTAGCGTACGGCAAAGGCACGTTCGTCATCGGCTCGTACACCGCACCGGTTCAGAAACGCCGTCCTGACCGGCTGAGTCACCTGATGAAAATGATGATGGCGCACATGTACTGGCTCAGCCTGCGCGGGTGGTTAGAGCCGCTCTTTGATTGGTACTTCGCGCGTACTGATCCTGACAGGGCCAGGCCGACAGAGGGTGTGCCGACCCACGCATGACTCAGACGCCGGCGACCGGCCACGATGCGTGCGGAGGCGCAACGCAGTCCAAACGGAGAGCAACACAATATTCTCCTCGCGAGGCTCTGCCGTGGAGAAAGGACCGGCTGCATGCCCGAAAATCGCGGCGGATGTGGCCTTTAGCAGTCCGTCGCACTAGAGCGTGGGTCGCAATCTTGCTGGGAATGGTATGGATCCTCTCGTGGGGGACGATCGGCCTCGGCGCTCGGGCTATCATCCAATTGACCGCAAGGGAGTGGCGGTACGAGCCCAAGGATGTCAGTTCGGTTTCGGGAGATGTTGTCTTCAACGTGAAGAACGGAGGCCTGATCGAACACAACTTTGTTATCGAGGACCAGGCGCACAACAAACGCGCCGAGATTCCTTACATCGAGCCGGGTCAGACGCTAGCGGCGATCGTGACGTTGCCGCCCGGCACGTACACCATTTATTGCAGCCTACCGGGCCACAGAGATGTCGGCATGGTCGCGACACTTCAATTGAAGTAAGTTGGCGCGTTGCCTCACCGCCTTCGCTGAAGCAACTGCGCCGTCACTCCGTAGTAGGCGGCGCATCGTGGGCACGCACGTGACTCTCCGGCCGCGCGACGCCGTTGCTGGTACCATGCGGCGTTGCAACTGTCCGCGATTGCTGTGACAGGCGCGAGCGATGACGGTCCTGACGGTGCTTCGGTCCTCCGCCCTGGGCGGGGTACTGGGACTGGCCCATGGCCGGACCCAAAGTAGGAAGCGGCTGCAGGAGCGCCTTGCCGACATCGACGACGAGTTGAACAAGCTGCAAGAATCGAACTGGGGACCGGTCCCCAGATGGATTGCCTTGTCCCCAGTTTGGCGAGGTGCATCATGCTCCAGGTCTTCCTGCATACTGCGGTGGACTATCTGCGGGAGTTTGCCGAGGTCGCCGTCCTTGGCTTCTTCGTCGTGGGGATCCTCAACGCCGTAGTCAACAAAGCCGCAATCGCCCGTCACCTCGGCGGGGGCATCGTCGGCGCAAACGCGCTGGCCGCCACTTGGGGATTCCTGATGCCTCTCTGCTGCTGCGCGGGCATTCCGACCGCCTTGACGCTCTATCGGTCGGGGAGCCGTCGGGGGCCGGTTTGCGCGTTCTTGATTGCGGTACCGTGGTTCAACTGGTACGGGCTCGCGGCCCTCGTCATCTTCCTCGGCTGGCGGGCTGGAGTGATCGTTTCAATGTCTGCCGTCACGATTGGGTTCGTCGCGGGCATTCTCATCGATACGATTGTTGGCCGCCCGCCGCACGTATCGATGACGCCGGTGCTGCCACTGGTCGCCGCCGGCTGCACCGACGCGGGATGTTGCGATGGCGCCACGGCGGACCCCGCCCGTCGGTCTCTGCTCGACCTCTCTAACCCCAGAGAAAAGGTTGGGTCAGGGGTGCGGTTTGCCGTCGACTTGCTGCGGAGGCCGGCCCGTGGCTAATGGGCGGTATCCTGTTTGGAGCTGCGGTCGAAGCCATCGTGCCGAGGGAACTGGTCACCACGTATCTCGGGAAAGCCAGCCTGGTGGGCATCTTGGTGACGCTTGCGATCGCCGGCGCATTCTACACAGACAGTCTCGCGTCCTTACCGTGGGTGCGGACATTGCTGGATAGCGCCTCGGGGCCGGAAACGGGATGATCCTGCTGGTGGCGGGGGTGGGGACGAACCTGTCCACGCTTGGTCCCGTGGCCCGGGTCATGGGGTTACGGACAACGGTCGTCTACGCGGCGAGCGTCGTGGTGCTGACCGGCGCACTCGGCTATCTCTTGAACAAGGTCTTCTAGAGCCCCCCGGCTATGGTCGGCCCGCGGGCCGCGTGTGACAGTCGTTGGACGTTGCTTCCGGCATGAAGTCGGCGATCTGATTCTGTGTCGGGGTCGAGCCTGTCAGTTTGGGGCGCTCTCAAGAAAGGCGTGCGACGCTTCCCGGACCGCATAGTAGACGATGACGAGGGACGTGAGCGGTTCGGCCCACCAGCAGCCGAGAAGCGCGTTGAGCGCCAAACCGACGAGCACGGCCGCCGCTAGGTACGCGTCGATCAGCGTTACGTGTGCCTCTGTCCGCAAGATCTGATTTTTCAGCTGTTGCCCCGTGACGTCCTTGCCGTAAGCGAGCAGCAACATGACGATGAACGTGAATGCCGTCCATGCGATACCGCCAATCGAGGGTGCCGGGTGCGTGCGCGTGAGTAAAGTGTAAGCCAATTGGGCCGCAATGTAGACAACGAGGAGTACGAACGCCATACTGATGAGCCGCAGCGTGCTGGTGGCATGTTGTACGCTTAACGCCTTTCCGAACCAAAATACGATTGGCCGCGCGATGAAAATTGGCAAGGAGGAAATTGCCGGCCTGCTCGTAGCGGTCGGGCGTGTCTTGCAACATGACGCGGGAGCAGATTTTGACCGATGCCAACGGTATGGCCCTTTACTACTTCACGCCTGATACGCTCACGAAGAGCGCGTGCACGGGCGCCTGCGCCAAAATGTGGCTGCCGCTGTTGAGCAAGGCGGCGCCTACCCATGCCGCCGCGCTGTCCGGAACGTTCCGCGTCGTGAACGGTGTCAACGGCCATCAGGTCAGCTACAACGGCCACCTCTTGTACAGGTACACGGGCGATTCTACCCTCGGTCAGGCTCGCGGCGACGGCTTGTATAGTAAGTGGTTCGTCGCCACGCCTGGCTTAGCAGCCGCCGCGATCGGCGCCCCGAGCACCACAAGCGGCAGCAAGGGCACAGGATGGTAGGGCGCGTGCGCATTGAGGTGGCGGGCGATTTGAGGCGACCCGCGGCCGATCGGAGGAGTCGATCATGGTGCCTAACGGCACCGCCACACAGCATGAAAAGAATCGTGATGGTGGGAAAGCAATAATCTGCAGCGGAGAAAAGAGGTCGCGTATCCTTGGTGCCGAGAGCCCGTACAGGAGTCTGACCCCGGCGATCCGGAGCACCACAGATTGTCGCCGCCTTCGGGCGAGCACGCGGAGGAGAGTCCCTCCATTACGGATCGCCGCGAACCGCTGCAGGAGGATCGGGATGACCGGTGTGCGGGTGGTGTACGAGCGGTGCGCGGGCTGTGATGTACACAAGAAAACTGTGGTGGTACACTTGGTGGTCCCGGGGCGCAGTGAAGCACGGACCTTTGGAACGACGACGCGAGATCTGCTGACGCTGGTAGAGTGGTTGGAAACATCGCAGATTACGCACGTGGCGATGGAAAGCACGGGCGTGTATTGGAAACCGCTCTATAACCTGCTCGAAACAACGGGCATGACGGTGTACGTCGTGAATGCGGCGCACATGAAAGCCGTTCCCGGACGGAAAACCGATGTGCAAGACGCAGAATGGATTTGCGATCTGATGCGTCACGGACTGTTGAAACCCAGTCTTATCCCCTCGCGGCCTCAGCGTGAACTACGCGAGCTCGTACGGTATCGCCTCTCCTTGGTGAGCGAACGGACAGCCGAAGCGAACCGGATCCAAAAGGTCTTGGAGGGCGGCAATATCAAACTCGGGTCGGTCGTGAGCGAAATGCTCGGCAAGAGCGGCCGGGCGATGCTGGAGGCCCTGGCGGCGGGCAGGCAACCGGAGGACATCGCAGCGCTCGCGCACCCCCAGCTGCAGGCCACCCGCGAAGAACTCACGGAGGCGCTGCGCGGCCGGCTGACGCCGCATCAGCATCTGATGCTGCGGTTGCAATTGGACCACGTCGGCTACTTAGACCAGCAAATCGAAGCCGTGGAAGCCGAGGTGGAGCGTCGGCTGGCCCCTTTCGCTGTTCAGATGACCCAACTGGATACCATCCCGGGGGTCAGTGAACGCGTGGCCGCAGTGATGGTCGCCGAGGTTGGCGTCGACATGACGCGGTTCCCAAGTGCCGCGCATCTGGCGTCCTGGGGCGGGATGTGTCCCGGGAGCAACGAGAGTGCGGGCAAACGGCGCAGCGGGCGCACACGGAAAGGCAGTCCCACGTTGCGTCAGACGCTGACGGAAGCCGGGCAGGCGGCGGGCCGGACCAAGCACAGCTACCTCGGAGCCGTCTATCGCCGTATTGCCGCCCGCCGAGGTAAAAAGAGAGCCGCCCTCGCGGTTGGCCGTCGGATCCTGGAAATCGCCTACTACGTCTTGCACGATGGCGTCGCCTACGAGGAACTGGGGGCCAACTTCTACGACGCGCACAGAAAAGACGCTGTGGTTCGAAATGCAGTCAAGCGGCTGGAACGACTGGGTTACAAGGTGAACGTGGAGGCGGCCTAGATCGCAACCGTTCTACCGTTACCTGGGCGCTCCACGACCACTTTCGGAGGAGGAGGATTTCGCGACTTGGCTGCTCCCGGGACCGGCGCGCGGGGCGCTCCGCCAGACATCCTATATACTTGGGCCTCCGTGACAACGCCATTAGGCGGAAATGACCGACCCGGAGGTCCTCGCGGACGCCACCGACACCGTCGAGCTGGGGACGCTCGTCCTCTGCAATCAGTTCCGGCATCCCGCCATTTTGGCGAAGATGGCCGTGACCTTGGACGAGGTCTGCGCTGGCCGCTTCATTCTCGGCATCGGCGCGGGGTGGAACAAACCCGAGTTCCAAGCCTTCGGGCTCCCGTTCGACCACCGGGTCGGCCGGCTCGAAGAGGCGCTGCAGATTATCACGCCGCTCCTGCGGACGGGCCGCGTGGATTTTACCGGCCGGTACTATCAGGCGCGCGACTGCGAGCTTGCGCCGCGCGGCCCTCGCGCCGGCGGCCCGCCGCTCCTCGTCGCCGGCAGCGGCCCGCGGATGCTGCGGTTGACGGCGCAGTACGCGGACATGTGGAATCCCTCGGAGTACGTCAGCGCGCCGCACGCACTCGGCGGGCACCGCGCCAAACTCCGGGCGGCCTGTCAGGAGGCGGGACGCAGCCCGTCGGCGGTGGAACTGACCGCGCACGTGCCGCTGACATTTCCGGACCTCGGCACACCGCCGGCCTCGTCCAACATTCCGGCACATCTGTCGGGTTCCACCGAAGAGGTCGCCGGCGCCATGCTCGCCCTCGACGAGATGGGCGCCTCGCATCTCATGTTCTACTGCGCGCCGTACAACACGGGCGCGCTCGAGCGATTGGCGGACTCGGCACGGATCTGCCGCAGGGAGAGCGTGCGGGCGTAGAGGCGTCCGCGGGCTGCCGGCCCACGGACCCGGCTAATTAATAGAAGCTGTGACGGGCGAGGCGGAAGTCGACGAGCGTCTCGTTGGCCTTCGCCCCGGCATAGACCGCCGCGAACGGCCAGAGGATGCCGCCCGACAATCCGATCAACAGCGTCAGGATGATCGCGTGCACCCACAGGCCCTCGGCGAGGAACCAGATCGGGCCGAGGAAGAACGCCCACCAGTTCCAGCCCAGTTTCGGGGGGGTGTGGCGATGCACGAGGTCCTGCTCGACGAACGGCGCGGGTGTCGGCCCCACGCGCACGGGCGCGTACGCGGGCCGCGACCGCGAGTACCACACGAACACGACGAACAGGCCAAAGAGAATGATGACGAGGACGATCTTGGCGGTGATGTCCACAGACCAGTAATTCGCCGATCCGCGACGAATTTCCTCACCGGGCGCGGCGGCGGAGCGCGGGTGGCGCCGGGGCGCGCGGAGGGCGTGGAATGGGCGAGTTCACAGGCCGGCGCGTGCTGGTCACCGGCGCGGGTTCCGGCATCGGGCGCGGCATCGCCGCGGCGTTCGTGCGCGAAGGCGCGTCCGTTGCCGTGGTGGACGTCAATCCCGAGCGGGTGGCGCAGACGGTGGACGCGCTCGCCGGCGGGCCGGGGCGGGCCGTGGCTGTGCCGGGCGACGTCCGGGACGCCGAACGCGTGGTTGAGGAGTCGGCGCGCCGCATCGGGGCGGTCGACGTTCTGGTCAACGACGCGGCGGTCTATCCCAACTGTCCGGTCATCGACATGCCGGACGGACAGTGGGAAGAGGTCATCGACGTGAACCTGACCGGTACGTTTCGCATGTCGCGGGCCGTCGCGCGCCGCATGGTGGCCGGTAAGATCCAGGGGCACATCGTGAACATCGCCTCCGGCGCCTACAAGTCGGCGCGAAAGGGGGCCTCCCATTACTGCGCCAGCAAGGCCGGCATCGTCATGCTGAGCAAGGTACTCGCGCAGGAATTGGCGGAGCACCGCATCCACGTCAACGTTGTCTCCCCCGGCCTCGTCGACGTCGGCCGGCGCAGCGACGTCAATCCGGCGTACCGGCAGACACTCATGACCAACATTCCGTGGGGCCACATGGGGGTGCCGGAAGACATCGCCGCCGCGGTGCTGTTCTTGTCGTCGCGGGCGGCGGATTACGTTACCGGCACGGTGATCGACGTCGACGGCGGCTCGAGCGCGGGCCGCTTCTTCCTGCCCTACAGCCGCGGGTGACGACAGCCAGGGCCCGTGCCGGCGTGGGGCCGAGGGGCCGCCGCGCCGGCGCGATCGAACCCGTCTTCGACCCTGAGGCGTACCTGCCGCCGCCGTGGTTCGACGCGCTCGCGGCGCTGCGCGCGCACCAGCCCGACGCGGCGGCGACCGAGGCCGCCGCGCGCGTGCGCCGGCGGAGGCTCGCGCCGGACGGCCGTCTCTTGATTCTCGCCGCCGACCATCCGGCGCGCATGGTCACACGGGCGGGAACGGATCCCCTCGCGATGGGTGACCGCCGCATCCTGCTGGCGCGTCTCGTGCGTGTGCTGACGGCGCCGGGTGTGGACGGCCTCATGGCCACGCCCGATATTGTGGACGACCTGCTGCTGCTGTCCCATCTCGTGCGGCTCCGCGGCGGGCACGCGTGGCTCGACGACAAAGTTCTCATCGGCTGCATGAACCGGGGCGGCCTCGCGGGGAGCGTCTTCGAACTCGACGACCGCATGACGGCGTACACGCCGGCCGGGCTCGTCGCGATCGGCGCGGACGGCGCGAAACTCATGGTGCGCATTGAGCCCGCCGATCCGGCGACCGCGGCCACCCTCGAAGCGTGTGCGCGCGCGATCGACGCCTGCCATGCACGCACCCTCACGGTGTTTCTGGAAACCTACGCGGTGCAGCGCACGGCCGCGGGCCTCCGGGCCCGCCTCGATGCCGAGAGTTTGGTCCAGGCCGCCTGCGTTGCCGCGGCTCTCGGCACGTCGTCGGCGCACACGTGGCTGAAGCTGCCGTACCGGCCGGGGTTCGAACGGGTGGCGGCGGCGACGAGCCTGCCGATTCTGATGCTGGGGGGCGACGTGCGCGAAACGCCCGAGGCCGTACTGGAAGAGTTTGCCGCCGGCATGCGGGCGGGCCCGACGGTCCGCGGTGTCCTCGCGGGGCGCAACATCTCGTTTGCCCCGGGCGAGGATCCGCGCGCCATGGCCGCCGCGGCCGCGGTTATTGTACACAGCGGCGCCGGCCGCGCCGACGGGGGATTCTCGGACGCACAGGGGACGCTCGAAGCCGAACGCGGCCGCGGGCTCGACCTCATCACGGCGCTCGGGGAGCCGCCCGCGAGCGCGGTTCCGCCGCCGTGATTCCAGCATACCCGGCGGGCCCTAACCTAGTACGCCCTGTCGATCGTAGTGACCTATTACAGTGACCGATTACGCGTTTGACAGTGCCGGTCCACTGTCCCTACAATTTGATCAGTCCAGCAGGACCGTCGCTGCCGGACTGCTGTGCCCGGGGAGGTACCCAAGCGGCCAAAGGGGGCTGACTGTAGATCAGCTGGCGGAATGCCTTCGGAGGTTCGAATCCTTCCCTCCCCACCATATTCCTGTGCGCGCAGCTCGGTCGTTTCTCCACGAAACCTTCTGAGCCAACGTCTTGCTCCCGCCGTATCGAAAACCAAGCCGGGAGGCACATTCTAGGTGAATCCGGTGCAACTGCCGGCGCGCAGGGCGCGGTCGCGTCTGGCAGTCCCGGGAGGCGGGTATAGGACTTTTAACGCCATGCGGTACCGCAGGGAGGAGCCGCGCACGATGCGCATGTCGGCGGAAGCGCACGTACGGGATGACCGTTCGGCGGTCAAGTGTTTCACGTGCCCGCGTGAGCGCCTCGACGCTGAACCCGGCTGGCACTTCGTCGACGTGCCGGATCGTGCGCGCGCGTCCGGCCCGGCGCGCATGTTCGTGTGTCCCCGCCATTACGGCCAATTCGCAGAGCGCGAGCGCGGACGGTGGTCGGAACTCGCCGACGCGCCGGCGCTCGCCGGGTAGCCCCCGACTCCACCGCAGGCCGTCCGCCGCTTCACCCGCTCCAGAGCATCCCGCGCCCGCGTTGCGGCGGCGCGAAGCGTGCGCCGCAATGTGCGTCACGACCGTCGGCATTTGTTAGAATGTAGCCGGCGCGCGCGGGAGTAGCTCAATGGTAGAGTGCCAGCCTTCCAAGCTGGCGATGCGGGTTCGATTCCCGTCTCCCGCTCCACGTCCGAGTCGCCTCTGCACGGAGGGAGCCATGAACAAGGAAGGACTCGTCGACTACGTTGCCGCGGCTACCGGGGAGACGCGCAAACAGGTCTCGCAGGTGCTCGATGCTATCCTCGCCGGGATCACCGACGCGCTGCGGCGCGACGAGAAGGTCACGCTCGTTGGCTTCGGCACCTTCCAGGTGCGGTCGCGCGCCGCGCGTGAGGGACGCAATCCGCGTACCGGCGAGAAGATCCAGATTCCGGCCCGCAAGGCGCCGGCGTTCACGGCGGGCAAAGACTTGAAGGCGGAGCTCGGCCGGTCCTGACCGCGGCGATCCTCGACGGCACCGCGCTCGCGGGCGCCCGGCGCGGCGCGCTGGCGGCGCAGATCGGCGAGTTCGTAGAGCGCCACGGCACCGCGCCGTGTCTCGCCGCGATCCTCGCCGGCAACGATCCCGCGTCGCACGCCTACGTCGCAAGCAAGGCCAAGGCAAGCGGACGCGTCGGCATTCGGTCCGAGACATTTCACCTGCCCGCCGACGTCCCCGCGGCGGAATACCTGGCGTTGATCGATACGCTCAACCGGCGCACGGATGTGCACGGAGTCCTACCCCAGCTGCCGCTGCCGCCGCAGATCTCGGCGGACGCGGTGTTCGCGACGCTCGACCCTGACAAGGACGTCGACGGCCTGACGCCCGTGAACGCGGGGCGCCTCGCGCTGGGGCGGCCCGGCCTGGTCCCGTGCACGCCGCTCGGCGTGATGGCCCTCATCGACGCCGCGGGCGTCTCGCCGGCCGGCTGCGAGGCGGTGATCGTGGGCCGCAGCAACATCGTGGGCAAGCCGACGGCGCTGCTGCTCCTGGCGCGGCATGCCACCGTGACGCTCTGCCATTCCCGCACCACCGATCTCGGCGCCCACACCCGGCGCGCGGACATTCTGGTGAGCGCCGTCGGACACCCCCGTCTCATCCGCGCCGACATGGTCAAGCCCGGCGCGGTCGTCATCGACGTCGGGCTGAGCCGCCTGGACGGCCGCATCGTCGGCGACGTCGACTTCGACGCGGTCCGGGAGATCGCCCGAGCCGTGACGCCGATGCCCGGCGGCACCGGACCGATGACGATCGCCATGGTGCTCGAGAACACGCTGGCGGCGGCGCGGCGCCAGCTCGAACCGGCACGGACGTGACGTACCCGGAGGCGCTGGCCTACCTCGACGGGCTGATTCGCGATCCCGCCCGGCCGCGCGCGCCCTACCATGAAGTCAAACTCGCGCGGATGCGCGCGCTGCTCGACCGCGTGGGCGCCCCGGACGCGGGCCTGCGCTGCGTGCTCATCGCCGGCACGAAAGGCAAGGGCTCGACCGCGGCGATGCTGGCCGGCATCCTCCGCGCATCCGGTGCGCGCGTCGGCCTGACGGTCAAGCCCCACCTCGTCGATTACCGCGAGCGGATCCAAATCGACGGCGCGATGATCGGCCGCGCCGAACTCGCCCGGCTCGTCGACGAACTGCGGCCGGCGGTCGAGGCGGGACGGGAGGAGCCCGGCGGGCCGCCGACCTACGTCGAGGCGACGGTCGCGGCCGCGCTGCTGGCGTTCCGCCGGGCCCGCGTGGACATCGCCGTGATCGAGGTGGGCATCGGCGGCCGCCTCGACGCAACCAACACGACGGACCCCGTGGTCTCCGTGATCACGCCGATCAGCTACGACCACACGGAACTGCTCGGCCACACCCTGACGGAGATCGCCTGCGAAAAGGCCGGCATTCTACGACACGGCCGCCCGGTCGTCTCGGCGCCGCAGCCCGAGGAAGCGCAGGCCGTCCTCGACGCGGCGGCGCGGGCGGCCGAAGCGCCGATGGTGCTGGTGGGACGAGACGTCACCTTCAAGGTCACGGCCGCGTCGCTCGAGAGCGTTCGGGCACGCATCCGGGGGCGCCGCGGCGTCTACGATGTGGAGATCCCGCTCCTCGGCCGCCATCAGGCGGTGAACGCCGCCACGGCCGTTGCGGCCACCGAAGAAGTGGCGCCGCGCCTCCAGCCGGCGGACGATGGTTCGACGGGCGGGCCCGCGGCCGGCCGGGAAAGGGCGCGGCGGGTCGCCGGTCCGGATGCCGTCCGCGCCGGCATCGCGGCGGTCCGGTGGCCGGCGCGCGTGGAACTCGTGGCGCGGCGGCCCTATACCATCGTCGACGTCGGCCACAACCCCGCCTCGATGGCCGCCTTGTGCGCGACGCTGCAGGAACTGCTGGGCGGCCGGCGCCTCGTCGTCGCGTTCGGCATGCTCGCCACCAAGGACTACCGTACCGTGACGGCGCTGCTCGCGCCGCTCGCGGCGGCAGTCGTGACGACCACGCCCGACAATCCACACGCGCTTCCGGCGGCAGATCTCGCGGCCGAGGTGCGCCGGTACACCGCGCACGTTGAAGCCATCGACGATCGCCACGCCGCGGTCGCCCGCGCGCGCCGGCTCGCGGGACCCGACGACGTGCTGCTCGTCACCGGATCGTTCTACTTTGTCGGCGAGGCCCGCACGCAGCTCCTCCGGAGGAGGGCTTTCGAACCGGCGAGAAGGTAGCGCGCAGATGTGGGTCGATCTGCTCGTCGAGAACCTCCTCACACGCTCCCCCGGACCGCACCTCATCAATGACGCCAAGACCCCGTCCGGGCACGTCACCGTGGCCCATCTCCGCGGCGTGCTGATGCACGAGTGCATCGCGCGGGCGCTGGGCGACCGCAACGTGGCAACGACCCTCTTGTACGGCTTCGACGACTACGATCCCATGGACGATCTGCCTCCGTCGCTCCCGGACTACGCGCGCTACATGGGTATGCCGCTCGCCGACATTCCCGCCCCGCCGGCGGGCGGCGGCGACCCGGCGCGCCCCGCGGCGCCGAATTACGGGCGGTTCTTCGCAGACGAATTCGAGAGCGTCTTCACGCGGCTCGGCGCGCGTCCGCGGATCTACCGCACGTCGGAGATGTACCGGGCCGGGCAGTTCGACCCGGCGATCCGTCTGGGGCTCGACCGGGTCGCGGAAATCCGCGAGATTTGGCGCGAGGTCACCTCCAGCCAGCGTATCGACGAGAGTTGGTGGCCCGTGCAGGTGCTGTGCGAACGTTGCGGCCGCATCGGCACGACCAACATCCTGGCCTGGGACCCGCGCGCCGGCGAAGTTGAGTACGCCTGCGTCCCGGATAGGGTGACGTGGGCGCAGGGGTGCGGCAACCGCGGACGCCGCTCGCCGTTCGGCGGCGGCGCAAAACTTCTGTACCGCATGGAGTGGCCGGCGAAGTGGGATGTGCTCGGCGTTACGGTGGAAGGCGCCGGCAAGGACCACATGACCCGCGGCGGCTCGCACGACGTCGCCGTTGCGATCAGCGAGCGGATCTTCGGCCGCCCCGCGCCGTATGCGTTCGCGTACGAATTTCTGCTCTACGGCGGCAAAAAGATGAGCACGTCCAAAGCGGTCGGCGCCACGGCCGCGGAGATCCTCGATGTGCTGCGCGAGGAACTGGCCCGCTTCCTGATCGTGCGACCGCATCCGCGGAGGCAGGTCGAGTTCGATCCGTACGGGGACACGATTCCGAACCTCTACGACGAGTACGATCGCGCCGCCGCGGCATACTTCGGCGAGACGGCCAACCCGGATCTGGCGCGCACGTTCTACTTTTCGCGCGTCGACGGTGAGCAGCCTCGCTGCTACCGGCCGCGCTTTGCGAAACTCGCCCAATTGATTCAGATCCCGTTCGTCGACGTGGCGGAGGCGGTCGCGCGGGACAAAAGCGCGCCCCTCGTGGAGGCGGATCTCCAGGAACTGGCCCGGCGCGTCGAGGACGCCCGGCGCTGGCTGGCCCGGTATGCGCCGGACCATGCGAAGTTCGAGGTGCGCACCGCCCTTCCCGAGGGCGTCGGCCGGCTGTCGGCGGCGCAGCGCCAGTACCTCGCCCGGATCGCCGACGCGATGGCCGCCCGGCCGTGGACGGGCGAGGAGCTGCACGCGCATCTGCACGCGTTGAAACAGGAACTCGGCCTCGGCCCGCGCGAGGCCTTCGGGGCGATCTACGAGGCGCTGCTCGGTAAGGACTCCGGGCCCCAGGCGGGATGGCTGCTGGCCGCGCTCGATTCCGGATTCGTGCAGGCGCGCCTGCGCGAGGCAGCGCGTTATGCCGCCTGAGGCCGGGCGCGTAGTCGTCGCCGCCCTCGCCCAGAGGCCGGGCCGCACGGAGGCGGACGCCGCTCCGGCCGAGTCGCACGCCGCGGCGATCGAGGCGGTGGACCCGCGGGTGCGGCTTGTGCGGGTAAGCAACCGCGCCCATTGGCTCGAGGAGGCGCCCGACGCGGAGGTGATCGTCGGGTTCCGGCCGCTCCGCGAGGCCGCGACGCGGGCACGGCTCCTGCGCTGGGTACACTCCATGGGCGCCGGCGTGGAAAACCTATGCCGCGACGTCGCCGGCACCGACATCATTGTCACGAACTCCCACGTGCACGGGGACGTGATCGCGGAGCATGTGATGGCGCTCGCGCTGGCCCACGCGCGCCGGCTGCCCGCCGCGATTGCGCGACAGGCCGAGGGCCGGTGGACGCGCGACGGGGCGGTGGGGACCGTCCTCCGGGGCCACGCGATGGGCGTGGTGGGTTTAGGCGCCATCGGCACCGAACTCGCCCGGCGCACGGCGGCCTTTGGGATGCGCGTGTGGGGCGTCCGGCGGTCCGGCGCAGCGGTACCCGGCGTGGAGCGTGTGGTGGCGCCGGATCGCCTTGACGAGGTGCTTCGCGTGGCCGATTATCTCGCGCTGACGCTGCCGCTGACGCAGGACACGCGCGGCCTCATCGGCGCACGCGAACTCGCGCTGCTACCGCGCGGGGCGTTCGTCGTCAACGTCGGCCGCGGCGGCATCGTCGACGAGGCGGCGCTGGCCGACGCCGTCGAGTCGGGGCGCCTCGGCGGCGCCGGGCTCGACGTGTTCGAGGAGGAGCCGCTGCCGCCGTCGAGCCCGCTGTGGCGCCTCCCCGGCGTGATCATCACGCCCCACGTCGGCGGCTCCTTCCCGGGATTCCTCGACAGGGCGGTGCCGTTCTTCTGCGAAAACCTCAAACGGTACCTGGCGGGCGAGCCGTTGTTGAACCGCGTGGACGTGACCCGGGGATACTGAACAGTAGGAGGGCGCCATGAAGCGCTACCCGACCGACCGTATCAGAAACGTCGCCGTGGCCGGCCACGGCGGCACGGGCAAGACGACCCTCGTCGAGGCCATGCTGTTCGCCGCCAAGGCGATCGACCGCTTGGGCCGCGTCGAGGATGGGACAACGGCGACGGACTTCGATCCCGAGGAAGCCCGCCGGCGGATCACTATCAGCGCGGCGATTGCGCCGCTCGAGTGGAAGGACCACAAGGTCAACCTGGTCGACGCGCCGGGCTACCCCGACTTCGTCGGCGAGGTCGCCGGCGCGATGCGGGCGGTCGAGGCGGCCGTGATCGCCGTCGACGCGGTCGCGGGCGTGGAGGTACAGACCGAGAAGGCCTGGGCGCTCGCGGGGCGGGAAGAGCGCAGCCGTGCGGTGGTCGTCACGCGCATGGATCGGGAAAACGCCGCGTTTGCCCGGGTATTGGAAGCGGTGGAAGCGAAGTTCGGGCGCGGCGTCGTCGCGGTGCAGTGGCCGATCGGCGCGGAGGGTTCCTTCGCCGGCCTTGTCGACCTACTCGCCATGGAGGGAGCTGGGCCGTCCGGCCGGATCCCGGCCGACAAGGTGCCGGCCGAGGCGATGGGCGCGGCGCGCGCGGCCCGCGAGCGGCTCGTCGAGGCGATCGCGGAGTCCGACGACGCGCTCACCGAGGTCTACCTGGAATCGGGCGAGCTGACGGCCGAACAGATCACCGCGGGCCTGCGCGCCGGGGTGCGCACCGGCAAGATCGTCCCCGTCTTTTGCGCGGCGGCGGCCCACAGTGCGATCGGCGTCGTGCCGCTGCTCGACGCCATCGTCGGCCTCATGCCGTCGCCGGCGGAACGCGGGTCCGCCGCGGCGCGTAGCGCCAAGGGGGAAGAGGTGGCGCTGGCCGCCGACCCCACCGGCGTCCTCGCGGCGCAGGTGTGGAAGACGATGGCCGACCCGTACGTCGGCAAACTGTCGTACCTGAAAGTCGTGAGCGGTACGCTGAAGTCGGACTCACAGGTGTGGAACGCCGCGCGCGGCAAGCTCGAACGGATCGGCCAGTTGTTCGTGATGCGCGGCAAGCAGCAGGAGCCCGCGCCGGAACTCCCGGCCGGCGACATCGGCGCCGTCGCCAAACTGGCCGACACGGCGACGGGGGACACGCTGACCGACAAGGACAAGGCCCTCGCGCTGCCGCCGATCGAGTTCCCGAAACCCGCGATCGCGATGGCGATCGAACCGAAGAGCAAGACGGACGAAGACAAACTCGGCAGCGCGCTGGCACGCCTCACCGAAGAAGATCACACGCTGCTCGTGCAGCGGGCGAGCGAGATGCACCAGACGCTCATCTCCGGGATGGGCGAGTCGCACCTCGAAATTGTGGCCGACCGCCTGCGGCGGAAGTTCGGCGTGGACGTCATGCTGTCGCTGCCGCGCGTGCCGTACCGCGAGACAGTGCGGGCCCACGCCCGGGTCCAGGGCAAGTACAAGAAGCAGACCGGCGGCCGCGGGCAATACGGCGACTGCTGGATCGAGATGGATCCGAAGCCCCGCGGCGGCGGCTACGAGTTCGTCGACAAGGTTTTCGGCGGCGCCATCCCTCGCCAGTTCATCCCCGCGGTGGAGAAGGGCATCAAAGAGGCGATAGAAGAGGGGGTCGTCGCCGGCTACCACGTCGTGGACATCAAGGTCACCCTCGTCGACGGCTCGTATCACGACGTCGACTCGTCGGAGATGGCGTTCAAGATCGCCGGTTCCATGGCCTTCAAAAAAGCGATGCAGGAGGCCCGGCCGGTGCTCCTGGAGCCGGTCGTCGACGTCGCGGTGCACGTGCCGGACGACCAGATGGGCGACATCATCGGCGACCTCAACAGCAAGCGCGGCCGGATTCAGGGAATGGAGCCGAACGGCGACGGCACGACCACCGTACGCGGACAGGTCCCGATGGCGGAGATGCTGCGGTACGCCTCCGACCTGCGGTCGCTTACCGGCGGCCGCGGCACCTTCGAGCAGACGTTCTCGCACTACGACGAAGTCCCATCGCACATCGCCGACAAGGTGACCGCGGAAGCGCGGAAACAGAAGGAGGCCGTCGCGGCGCATCACTAGGCCGGCGGGGGCGCCGGCCGGTCGACCGGTGCCGTCCCGCGCCCGCATCCCGGCGATGACGCGCCTCCCGAACGTCCGGCGTTGTGCGTTCGTGCTGGCCGTGCTGCTGGCGGCGGCCGCGGCGGGCGTGCGCGCGGCGCCCTCATCGGGGGCGGCCGGGTCGCTGTTCACGCTCGAATTCTGGACGATCTCGCTCAAGCCCGACCTCACGGCGCACATCGAGGATGTCATCCGGCGGTATGAAGCCGGGCATCCGGCCGTCCGCATCAAGTGGATCGACGTGGATCTTCAGGTGCTCGATCAAAAACTGCTGTCGGCGATCGCCGGCGGTGTCGGGCCCGACGCCGTCAACCTCAACACCGAACTGACGGTCCGCATGGCGCAGGAACACGCGCTCGTCGACATGGACGCGGCCGTGCCGCCCGAGGTCCAGGCCCGCTACTTCCCCAACATTTGGGCGTCGCTGCGTGTCGACGGCCGCGCCTACGGCGTCCCGTGGTACGTCGAGCCGGATGTGCTCGCCTACAACGGCGCGCTGTTCCGCCGTGCGGGCCTCGATCCACGCCGGCCGCCCGCCACCATCAACGACTACATCGGCGATGCCGTCGCGATCCGCCGGAAGACCGGCCTCTACGGGTTCATGCCGAACGTCGACAAGATCCGCATGCTCACGATCTTTCAGGAGGAGGGACTGCCGGTTCTGAGCCCGGACCGGCGCCGCGCCGTCTTCAACAGCCCCGCGCATGTCGCGCTGCTGGCGCGGTATGTGGATCTGTTCAAGCACGACATGTTTCCGGCCGACACGCTGCGCCGCGGCTATCTCGGCGCGACGGAGCGGTATTCGGCCGGGCAGCTCGGCATGCTCGTCATCGGTCCGGAATTCATCCAGCGCGTCCACAGCGATGGGCCGGAGGCGTATCGGGACACGCTCGTCGCCCCGATGCCGCTCGGCCACGGACGGGTCGTCGACCTGCCGACGATGGACGTCGCCGTGCCGGTGCAGAGCCGGCACCGGGCCGAGGCGGTGGATTTCGCGCTCTTCGTTACGAACGACGAGAACCAGCTCGCGTTCTCGCACGTCGTCGTCGCGTTCCCCTCGACCCGACGCGCGGCGGCCGACCCGTACTTCACCCGGCCCGGCACGACGGCGGAAGACCAGGCGCGCGCGACGGCCGCCCGCGAGTTGGGCGGCGCCCGCGACCTCACGGTCGTGACGCCCCACAGCGACGAACTCTTTCGGATCTTTCAGGAGGCCATCGAGAGCGCGTTCTTCGGCCGCATGACGCCTCAGCAGGCGCTCAGCTGGGCCGCGCGCGAGTGGAACCGCCGGCTCTAGTCTGGCGGCGGGCCGGGGCGTCCGCTGTTCGGTGGCCTCCGGTCAGTGGCTGCTGCTGGGGTAGAGCAGGTACTTTTGGCGTATTTGCAGGAACCGTGAGAGCGCCGGCTGCCAGCTTTCCTCGATCTGCGCCGGACTGAGCCCCGCCTGGAAGTCGCGCCGCACCTGGTCGGTGCCCATGTCGAGATCGAACACGTACCGGTCGCCCCACCTGCCGCCCCACTGGAACTGAGCGGGGTAGAGCTGACGCATCGTGGCGATGATGTCCAGCATAAGGCGCATCGGCCGGTAGGCCGAGCGATCGGTGACACGCATTTCTACGCCGGCGTACTGCGGGCCGCCGGAGTCCGTCCACGGCTCGCCGGCCCAGTAGACCTCCCGGAACGCTACGCCCCCGGGGCGGCGGCGTTCCAGCGCCGTCCGCAACCGCCAGGGTTCCACGAAGGTCTGGCCGACGAACTCGAACGGCTTGGTCGTCAGCACTCCGACCGAAAGGTTCGTATCGCCGATCGGCCCCATCGCCGGGTAGAGCAGCGCGGTTTCGAAATGCGGGATCCCCGGCGAGGTCATGACCCAGGGAAGACCGGTTTGGTCGAACCACATCGACCGGCGCCAGCCGTCCATCTTGACGATCAGCAGGCGCGCGTTCACGTGAGACTCCCCGTTGATGTACTGGGCCAGTTCGCCCACGGTCATCCCATGCACGATCGGCAGCGGATACATCCCGATGAAGGACGAGAAGCGCGGGTCAAGGACCGGGCCTTCGACCAGCTCGCCGCCGAGCGGATCCGGACGGTCGAGCACGACGAACGTCAGGTTGTTTTCCGCGGCGGCCTGCATCGCAAGCGCCATCGTCGAGACGTACGTGTAGAACCGCGCGCCGACGTCCTGGATGTCGAAGACGAGGGCGTCGAGGCCTCGGAGCATCGCCGGACTGGGCTTGCGGTTGTCCCCGTAGAGGCTGTAGACGGGGAGACCGGTTCTGGCATCGAGCGTGCTGGCCACCCCGCTGCCCGCGCCGCTGCTGCCGCGGATCCCGTGTTCCGGCCCGAACAGGGCGACGAGACGCAGATCGCGGCGGCCCGTCAGCAGATCCGCGTCGTTGCGGAGATCGGGACCAACGCCGGTCGGATTGGTGATCAGGCCGATGCGCTTTCCGCGAAGCGCCTCCGGTGGGTCTTGGAGGAGGACCTCGAGGCCCGTGCGCACCGTACCGCCCGGCCGGGCCGCGGCGAGCGGAACGGCGGGAGCGTCTTGGGCATGCCCGATTGCCGGAACGACGAGGGCGGAGATGAGCACGGCGGTCAGCAGCCTCACCGGCTGCTGTACATGCGTTGGTCTGATCACGGTTCGGCTCCGTTGTGTGGTGTGCGGCCGGCGAGGCATCACGCGACCTCGCGGTGACATTCGCCGCACCGCGCGGCAGACCCTCGCCCACAGGAGACGCCTTCGTGTGCGCGCCTTGACGCTTCAGGCCACATGCCATACCATCGGAGTGCCGGAACGGGCGCGTAGCTCAGGGGTCAGAGCGCTTCCTTGACACGGAAGAGGTCCGAGGTTCAAGTCCTCGCGCGCCCACCACGACTCGGAGGTCCAGCCCGGAGACATAGGTAACACTTTGTACCTAAGACATGGGTAACACTTTCGGCCCAAACGGATTGTCGAGCGGTTCAAGGACGCGCGTCTCCAGATCAAAGTAGCCCAAGTCATAATCCATAAAACTGACCAGC
>DATGHZ010000043.1:0-188369 GCA_035307565.1 bacterium
ACCCGGACGCGCCGACGCAGGAGCGGTTTGAGGATGGCCATGGTGGTGCCAGTATAGCCACCCCCCAACGGCCGAAAGTACCCGCGGTGCCGCCGTGGCACCGAGTCTCAGGCGTAGTCGGATCTATCTGAACCTAGACACACGTGGATGAGAAATCCAGAATCACGCGCGCGAATTGAGCAACGTGAAGTCGAAAGATTTGGCAACGCTCGTAAAACAGTGGGTAAATGCGACAGATGGTCGTCGGTGCGTGCGAACCAGTCGCGCGACAAAGCACGGCTCCCACGGAGTGTCTGGCTCTCAGGATCCATACCATGGTCGAGGCGGGAGTGGTGCGAAAAAGCTTTGCGGCCTGGCTTAGGGCGTGGGCTGCTCGCTCGACGGGGCCTTTCCGCTCTTCTTCGCGCGACGCGCTTCGACGCCAAGCATCGCGATACGGTGACGCTCGGCCGCGGTAAGACGGGCGGCTCTGGCCTTGCCGCCCTTCCGACCGAGCTTGACCCAGATGCTGGCTTTCTTGGTGGGTTGCTTTCCCTTCTTCTTAGCCATCTACTCCATAATTACCCATTGAGGCCTGCACCGCAAGATACGAAATTCATAACTTAGCCGTTAAGTCGTTACAAATTATAGCAGGATTCATCGCCGACGCGGCCGCAGTCTTAACTTGGTAGTCGATATTCACAAAGCATTCACAAAGCATTCACAAAGGAGACTCGGCGAACGGTGACCGTACCGGCATCTCCCTGGTCGAATCAATTCTTATGCCGGCGGGAGGACCTCGACGGGGCGGTCTGCCTTGCGTTGACCGGAGAATTGGACCTGGCCGGCGTTCCTATGCTGCGGGCGCAACTCGTGGCGATCGCGGAGACGGACGACAATTTGATCATCGACCTAAGCGAACTCCGGTACATCGACTCGAGCGGGGCGAAAGCGCTCCTCGATGCGAACCGAACCTACACGCGGACGGGGCGCCGGCTCGGGTTGGCGGCGCCGTCGCCCATGACGAGGCGGATTCTCAAGATCCTCGGCTTGGAAACGGTGCTGCCGATCTTTGCGACGGTGGAGGCGGCCCTCGAGGCGCTGCGCCGGCGCGAGAGACGCGGAGAGGAACGGTAGAAGACTGAAGACGGGGGGCCCCGCGCGCCGCGGCGCGCGGGGCCACGGCTGTTATCTCCGCCAGTGCTCCATCAGCAAGAGAATGCCAGCGAGCAAGGCCACGATGCCCGCCACCTGACCGAGCAGGTACAGTCCCAAGCTGTTGATGCCGACCAGAATGAGATAGATCGCGAGCAGGAACATCCCCCAGTTGGAGATTCGCATGCTGCCCACCCCTCGCATCCCATCCCTCCTCGCCGCCGCGGGCCCTACCAGCCCATGGCGTAGCCGTTGCGTCGTGGGTCGGCGCCGCCCAGCATCCAACCGTCCTCGCGCAGCACAATGCCCTGCCCGCCGCCCACACGGACCGACCAGTCCTCGAGGACTTCGAGCGAGTAGCCGCGCGAGGCCAGCGCCTTGCGGACCGTCGCCGGGAACCGGCCTTCAATTAAAAGCACTTTGGGCGGCAGCGGGTCACCGACGTCGTCCTTCCATCTAAACCGCGGCGCGGCGATCGCGTCCTGGATGCCGCGGCCGAAGTCGATCAACCCGAGGATCATCTGCGCGGTCGTCTGGGGAATGCCATATGACCCGGGAGTGCCGATCAGAAACGCGAGGCGGCCGTCGCGCGCGGCATGTGCCGGGCCGAGGGGATCGATGCCGAAGGAATGCACCGGCGAGCTGGGGTTCTCACGGATGCCGAAAGCATGCGCTGGGCCGGACGGCGACTCCCGCCGCTTGTCCGGTGCGATGACCCGCGCGTCGCCCGGGATGAGCGTACACCAGTGGTGGCCATTGTTGAGCACGATGCCGGTGTCGCCCACGACGACCCCGGATCCGTATCCGCTCCCGATCGTCTGGGTGATATTGACCGCCAGCCCGCTCGCGTCCGCGGCGGACAGATGCGTCGTCGAGCGCTCCGGCGCACGGCGGGCTTTCCGGATCCGTGCCCGCACCGGCCGGCGCCCTCGCGCGGTCCGCCCGGTCCGTGCGGCCCCGGCCTTGAGACGGCGCCGCACCTCGGCCCGCAGTTCCTCGATGCGCGCGTCGGACAACATCCACGCGATCGGCACGTCGATGAACGCGGGATCTCCCACGTGCGCGGAGGCGTCCATCCGCGCGAGGCGGATCGCCTCCGCGGCCAGGGCGAGGTAGTCTGGGCCGAGCGGATCGAGTTCGCCGAGATCGAACGCCTCGAGAATCCGAAGGGTCTGCAGGATCTGGACGGCGCTGCTCGGCGGAGGCGTGGTCCGAATCTCGTAGCCGCGATATCGCGCGGTGACGGGCGGCTCCCAGCGCAGCGTTGGCGGGTACGCGCGCAAGTCGTCCTGGGTGATGAGGCCGCCCTGCGCGCCGAGGTAGCCGGCGATGGTACCGGCGAGCCGTCCTTCGTAAAACGTCTGCCATCCCTCGGCCGAGAGCGTCCGGAGCGTCGCGGCGAGGCCGCCCTGGCGGAGTAGCTCCCCCGGCTGGTAGGGCCGCCCCTTATTAAGGTAGGTTCGCATCGCGTCCGGGAACGGCAGGAGCCGTTCCACGACGGCGGAGGTCCGCGCGTGGTCGAAGACGGTCACAGGGACCCCGCGCTCCGCCAGCTCGATCGCCGGCTCGAGCACCTGTCCGAGCGGGAGGCTCCCGTAGTCGGCCAGGAGACGCGCCCAGCCCGCGACATTGCCGGGTACCATGGGGGCCAGCGGTCCGAGGTCCTGCGTTTCGACGGTGAAAAGTTCGGGGCGCGCCGCCCGCGGGCTGCGGCCCATGAAGCTCAAGGTGCGCGTCTCGCCGCCGGGCAGCGACAGGACGGCCAGCCCGATGCCTCCGATGCTCGAGAAGTACGGCTCGACGACGGTGATGGCTGCCGCGGTCGCGATCGCGGCATCCATGGCGTTGCCCCCGGCGGCAAACATGCGGAGTCCCGCCTGCGTTGCGAGCGGATTGGCGGATGCGACCATGCCGCGCCGGCCGGCCGCCTGCGGGCGCACGCCAAATTCCGAGGCGCCACCGTTGTATGTCACGCCACACCTCCGCGAAAGGACAACGCGGCTCCCATACGGAGACCACACGAAGACCAAGGCGGTCAGGACGCACGCGCCTGATGACTTGGCAGGGTCCGCGCTTCTACGCCCCCGCGACGATTCCTGGGCCCCACCGCGGCGGCAGGGACAGTGCGCTCGTACGCAAATTATTGCGGATGGGGATTTGACACCCCGGAGGTCACCGTCCATAATTAAACGGTTCTCTCCTATGACTCGATTCTCGGCATCTCCACCTCCTTGGCGAATCGCGGCGGGGTGAGGCAATGGCGCTCACCCTGATCGTGGCGAACCTGCGTGCCGGCGGCGGCCGGGCGCGCGACGCCCTACCGATGCTCACGAACGCGCTGCGGCGGGCGGGGCGCGAGTACGACCTGATCGTGGCGCCGAGCGCGGACGGCACGGCGTCGCTCGTGGCGTCCACGCTGCGCGGCGGCGCGCCCGACGTCGAACAGGTCGTGGCGCTCGGCGGCGACGGAACGATCAACGGCACCGTCAACGGCCTCGTCTCGAGCGGTGTTGATATACCACTCGGGATCGTCGCGTGCGGCACGGGCAACGAGACGGTGCGCTCGCTGGGGCTCCCCAAGAGTCCGCGGACCGCGATTCAGACGGTGCTGCGCGGGCGCGTCTGCCCGATCGACGTCGGCGTCGTCAACGGGCGGTACTTCCTCAACACCTTCGGGCTCGGCGCGGACGTCGAGGTCGTCAAGATGACGAACGCGCTGCGGGCGCGCTACCGGTTCGCCCGGAACCGTTCGGTCTACTACGTCGCCGCGCTCATGCTGCTGTCGTCGGGCTTCGAGCCGTTCAACGTGGAGGTCGAATCCGGCGAGCGGCACTTCGGCGGGCGCGCGCTCATGATCGCGGTCGCGAACGGCCGGATCTATGGCGAGCGGTTGCTGGCGCTGCCGTCGCCCAGCCTGACCGACGGCCTCCTCGACGTCTACCTCCTCCAAGAACTCGCGACCCGGCGGTTCCGCAAGACGGCGCGCCTGCTGCGCCGCCTGCCGGTGCCCGAACTGAGCGTGCAGCGCTGCTCGGCCGTGTCGATCCACCTCGACCAGCGGCGTGAAGCGCAGGTAGACGGCAGCCTCGCGGGCGCGGCGGCCAGCTTCACGCTGTCGCTGCTGCCCGCCCGCATCTCGGTCATTCATCCGGCACCGCCGGCGCTCGTCGCGACACCGGTGCTCACGACCGTACCGGCCGGGAGCCTGGCGGGGCAAGCGTAGGACCGGATGCGGCTCGCCATCCTGTCGTGCAATTACGGCGGGGGACACAAGCGGGTGGCGGAAACCGTCGCCGCCGAATGGGAAGCCCGCACCGGCGGCCGCGCCGAGATCGTCGACTACTTCGCCCGCTTCGTCCATCCCGTCTTCGACGCCCTCACCAAGTTCTCGTACATTCAAAGCGTCCGCCGCGCGCCGATGCTGTACGGGTTGTTCTACCGGCTCACCGGCGAAATCCGGCCCGACTCCGCGACGCAGCGGTTCATCAACCGGATGGGCATGGACCGCCTTGCGCGCTACCTCGCGGCGGAATCGCCGGACGCGGTGTGCTGCGTGCACTGCACACCGGCGGGCACGATGTCCGATCTCCGGCTGGCCGGCCGGACGGCGGTGCCCTGCCTGACCGTGATCACGGATTACGTGACCCACAGCCAGTGGATCCATCCGGCGGTCGACCGCTACTGTGTGCCGAACGAGACGGTGCGCGAGGGCCTGCTGGCGCGGGGCGTTCCGGAGCAGCGCATCGTCGTCTCAGGCCTCCCGGTCGAGCGCAAGTTCCTCCGTCCGCTCGACCGCGCCGCGCTCCGCCGGACGTACGGACTCGAGGACGGCCGGCCGGTCGTCCTGGTCATGGCGGGGGCGTACGCGATGCTCGGCGGGGTCCTCGACGTAACCCGCGTGCTGGCGCGCTTCCCGTCGCCGATTCAGGTGCTCGTGGTGTGCGGCTACGACCGCCGTCTGGCCGATCAGGTGCGCGCCCGCGCGCAGGGGTCGCCGCACCCGTTTCACGTGGTCGGCTACGTGGACACGGTCGAAGAACTGATGGCGGTGAGCGACGTCCTGGTGACCAAAGCGGGCGGCGTCACGATCAGCGAAGCGCTGATCAAGCGTCTGCCGATGCTGATCTACCGGCCAATCCCGGGGCAGGAACAGGGGAATACCCGCTTCCTCCTGGAACGCGGCGCGGCGCTCGCGCCCCAGACCCCCGATGAACTGGCTCGCGACCTCGCTCAACTCCTCGGCGACCCGGGCCGCCTCGCCGCGATGGCGGAGGCCGCCGGGTCGCTCGGACGGCCCGATGCCGCGGAGGTGGTGACGACGGAACTGGCCGGCCTGCCGTCCCCGCACAGCGCGCCGGCCCCGACGTCCCTCAGAATACCCCTGCCCGCGCGGTGACGCCCCACAGCGAAACCGGACTGCTGGCTTTCACGATCGCGCTCGTCGAACTGGTCCATGGGGCGCTCTTATTTGTGCTGCTCCCCACGATGCTCACCGTCAAGCTGGGTTGGGCGATGGGCACGACCGGCGCCGCCATCTCGACGTACTTCTTCACCGAAGTCGCGCTGAAACTGGTGACGGGCTGGCTCGCCGACCGGGTCGGGACGCGCACGATGCTGATCGGCGGCTTTTGGGCGTATGCGGCGGCGTTCACCTGGCTCGTCTTCGCGACGCATACGTGGGAAGTGTTCGTGGCACTCGGCCTGATGGGCGCCGGCGCATCGCCGCTGTGGCCGGCCGCGCTCTCCCGGCTCACCCGCGGGACCGCCCCCGCGGTCGGCGGCACGCTCGGCCGCGTGTTCTCGACGTGGTTTCTCGGCGGCGGCGTCGGCATCGCGATCGCCACACTCGTCAGCCGCGCGCAGCATCCCATTTCGCTCCGGCTCTTCATCGCGCCGCTCCTGGCCGCAGCACTGCTCGGCATGCGGATCAGCCACGAGGATCCGGCGGTCCAAACCGGACCCCGCACGTCGGCGCGCCGCGCGCTCGCGACGATGATGCGCTCGCTCGTCATGCTGGCCGTCAGCATCGTCCCGCAAATCATGGCGGCCGGCATCCTGATTCCCATCGTGGTGCCGTACTTCGAATTCTTCCGCGGCCTCGACGAGCGGCAACTGCTGCTCCTGCTCATCATCGGTCCCGGCATCGGCCTGGCGCTCATGACCCAGGCCGGCCACGTCGGAGACCGGCTGGGCTGGCGCCGGACCTACGCGGTGGCGCTCGGGGCGATCGCGCTGCTCCTGCTGCTGATCCCGGCCTGCGATACCCTGTGGCAGCTCGCGCTGGACTTCGCCGCGATCGGCGCCGGGTACGCCTTCGTCCTGCCCGCGTGGAACAGCATCCTCGTGCGGCTGCTTCCCCAGGACGTCCGCGGCGCCGGACTCGGCTTTGCGATGACCATTGAAGGCATGGGTGGCGTCGTCGGGCCGCTCATCGGAGGCTTGTTGTGGCAGTGGACCACGCCGTCGTGGCCCTTCTACGTGAGCGGCGGGCTGCTGCTGTTGGCGGCCGGCGCATCGACCCGCTGGCGCGTCGAAGGGGTCGAACCGCAGCGAGGATGATGCAGGCCTCGCACGGACCGGGCGCCGCGAAAGGGGAGCGACCGGTCCCTCGGTCGGAGCCGGCATGACCGTCGCCGCGCTCGCCCTCGTGCTCGCCGGCGCGTTCATTCACGCGCTGTGGAACCTTCTAGCAAAACGTGCGCAGGGCGGCGCCCCGTTCGTGTGTCTATTTTCGCTGGTGGCGGTCGCCGTCTACGCGCCGCTCGCCGCGGCCATCGTCCTGTGGCAGCGGCCGCACATCGGGCCGATCCAGCTGGTGTTCATCGCCGGCACCGCGGTGCTGCACACTGGCTACTTCCTTGCGCTGCAGCAAGGGTACCGGCTCGGCGACCTCTCCCTCGTGTACCCCGTCGCGCGCGGCACCGGTCCGATGCTGACGACGGCGGCCGCGATCGCGTTCTTCGGCGAGCGCCCGGGCCCCGTGGCACTCGCGGGGACCGCGCTAATCGGCGGCGGGATCATCCTCCTCACGAGCGGCCGCGACGCATGGAGACGGCCGCATGCCCGGCAGGCGGCCGCCTACGCGGTGCTCACCGGAATGTTCATCGCCGGGTACTCGCTGTGGGACAAGCGGGCGGTCACGACCTTCGCGGTGCCGCCGGTGGTGCTGGATTGGGGCGACAACCTCGGCCGGGCCGCGCTCCTCGCCCCCGCCGCGCTGACGCGCCGCGAGGAGGTCCGGGAGATTTGGCGCCGGTACCGCCGTGAGGTGCTGCTGGTCGGGGTGTTGAGCCCGATGCCCTACATCCTCGTCCTGACGGCGCTCGTGTTCACACCGGTGAGTTATGTCGCGCCGGCGCGCGAGATCAGCATTCTGGCCGGTGCCGTGATGGGGACGCGCCTGCTCGCGGAGGGCGATGCGCGGCGGCGGATTGCCGCCGCGGGCGCGATGGTCGTGGGGCTCGCGGCGCTGGCCGCGGGCTGACTAGAGCCGCAGGTCCGGCGGGCAGCTCCCGAGCGGCACGAGTTTGGCGGCGATGTCGCCGAACCACTTCGCCACCATTTTCCCGTAGACGCCGGACGCGCGGAGCCGCGCCAGCGAGACGTTCGCGGCCGCGAGCAAATCGCGGTCGCCCTTCCGGACACCGACCCCGTACGGACCGGGTAGCCGCGGCGGCCAGCCGACCACCGTGAGCGAGGGGTCCTGCTTTGCGAAGCCGAGCAGCAGCACGTCGTCCTGCACGAACGCGTCCGCCCGGCCGCGTTTGAGCGCCAGCACGGCCTCCGAGTTTTGGTCGAACACGATCCGGCGCGCCCGCGGCGCCAGCACGCGCGTCACATCGTCGCCGGTTGCGCCGCGTACCGTGGCGACGGCGTGCCCGTTCAGGTCCCGGAACGTGTGGATCGATCGCCCGGCGGCGCCGACGAGAATCAAGTGGCCGGAGCAAAAATAGGGCACGCTGAAGTCGATCGCCTGCTTGCGGTCGCGCGTGATCGTCATCGACGCTATCACGGCGTCGACCTGATCCGCCTGCAGCAGCCGGATGCGATTCGCCGACGTGACGGTGATCAACTTGACCTTGCCCGCGTCCCCGAGCACGAGCCGGGCGACTTCGTGCGCCAGGTCCACGTCGAAGCCGACGAGTTGCCCGCGCCCGTCGATGTAGCCGAAGGGCGGGAAGTCGGCCTTCACAGCGACGATCAGCGCCCCGCGCCGCTTGACGGCCTCGAGCCCCCCGCCGGAGGCGGCGCCGCCCGGCGATGCCGGACCCGGCCACGCGGCGGCCGGCACGACGAGCAGTGCCGCAAGCACGAGGATCCATCTCACGGCAAGTCGCGCCGGCAGAGCCCGTCTCACAATTCGCCGCAGGTTCGATGGCGCGCGCGGCATTCCTGTCCGGCGCGCCGAGATGACATCGTTACGTTACATCGTTGTCGCGCACCCGGCGGGAGGCGCCACGGGCCACGAGCTGCTCGAGCGTCGTCCGCGTGAGCCACGCCTGGCGCAGTTCGGTCCGCCGGCCCTCCGCGAGGCGGCCGCGCCCTTCGGGATGGTATTTGGCAAGCAGGAAGCGTTCCCACCAAGTAAGCCACCACCGTGTGAACGCCGGCAGCGGACGATGTTCGAAGCCGGCCCGCTCTGCTTCTGCCCAAAAGAGGCTGGCGCCGCACAGCGCCCGGATGTCCCGGTATTCCGGCCGTTCGCGCAGGTCCCGCGCGAGCGGCGCCATGAGGCGGAACACTTCGCGGCGGAACCGGAGGCCCGGTTTTCCCTCCCCGTGGAGTCGGGCCGTCCGATCGTTGGCCATGTGCAATTCCCCGACGAGGTCGCCGGGGTTCACCACCGTCCCGTCGCGGAACACGTAGCGCGGCCCGCGGTGGCGTACGAGTCCCAGCTTGAGGATGTAGCCGCCGTCGCCGATTTCGCGGATGTCGAACCGGCGCTGGAACCAGCGGTTCAACCGGTCGACGACGCTCATGGGGTGGTCCGCCCCCGCGCGAGCCGCTGCTCGACCGACCGCACCTTGCCCTCGATCGTCGACGGCGCGTCGCGGCGGTCGTCCAGTTTGACGACGGTCGACAGCCGCCGGGCCCCGCGGGCGAACGGCGCGGTGTGGATCTCCGTGACGAGCGCCATCAGGACCGTGAGGTCACCCTCCACGACCGTGTGCATCGCGTTCAATTCGTACCGCAGTCCGCTGCGCTCGATGACCCGGAGGGCCTCGGCGACGAATTCGCCGGCGCCCGTAGATGCAGTGCCGATCGGGGTCACGCTGATCGCCATGATGGCCATGCCGTCCACCTCCACCCCAAGACTTCGACGCGACCGCGGCGAAGCAGGCGCCGATTCCCACGCGTGATGGAGGCGGCATGACGGAGCGGGCCGGGGCCCGAGGGGCGGCGCAGCGCCCCGAGGGCCTCCGACGCACAAAGATTGTGGCGACGCTCGGCCCCGCGAGCGAGTCCGAGCCGGTCCTGCGCCGTCTTATCGCCGCGGGGATGAACGTCGCGCGCCTCAACTTTTCACACGGCACCCGCGCCGAGCACGGCGGCACGATCCGCCGGCTTCGCCGGATCGCAGGGGAGGCCGGCGTCCCGCTGGCGATCCTCCAGGACCTTCAGGGACCGAAGATTCGCGTCGGCCTCCTGCCGTCGCCCCTCGACCTCCGCGAGGGCGCCGCCGTCTCGCTGACCACCGGCCGGACCGCCGCCGAGGGCCGGATCCCCGTGCCGTTCGCCGGCCTCCGCCGCGCGGTGCGCCGGGGATCGCATATCTTAATGAAGGACGGCTCGATCGAGCTCGTGGTCACGGGGCGCCGCGGGGGCGAGATCGTGTGCCGCGTGGTGCGCGGCGGCGTGCTCGGCGCGCATCAGGGCGTGAACCTTCCCGGCGTCCGGATCCGCGCGCCGGCCCTGACGCGCAAGGACATCGGCGACCTCCGGTTCGGCGTACGGCACGGCGTCGACATGGTCGCCCTCAGTTTCGTGCGGACCGCCGCGGACGTCCGCCGCGCCCGGGCGGTGTTGCGCCGCCTCGGCCGCGTCGTGCCCATTGTGGCCAAACTCGAGAAAGCCGAGGCGATCGCGAACCTCGGCGAGATCGTCGAAGAAGCCGACGCCGTGATGGTCGCGCGCGGCGATCTCGGGGTGGAACTCCCGGCCGAACGGGTGCCGCTGCTCCAGAAGGGCATCATCCGGCGGGCGAACGCGCGCGGCATTCCGGTGATCACGGCGACGCAGATGCTGGAGTCGATGGTGCGCGCCGAGCGTCCCACCCGCGCCGAGACGTCCGACGTGGCCAACGCCGTGCTGGACGGCACGGACGCGGTGATGCTGTCGGCCGAGACCGCCGCCGGGCGGTATCCGGTCGAAGCGGTCGCCTGCATGGCACAAATCGCCCGGGCCGTCGAGGACGGCGCCCCGGCGGTACCCCTCGGCCCGGGCGCCGGCGGTGCCGCCGGCTACGGCGGCGCGGGACGGGCGCGGCGCGGCGGGATGCGCGGTGCACGGCCCGGGGTACCCTCGGCGGTCAGCGCGGCCACGCAGGCGCTCACGGCGGACCTGGCCGTCTCCCTCGTCGTCGCGCTCACCACCACCGGCCGGACGGCGCGCCTTCTATCGCAGCGCCGCCTGCCGGCGCCCGTGCTGGCGTGCACCGAGGACGAGGGCGTCGCCCGCGCCCTCTCGTTGTGGTGGGGGGTCGTGCCGCTCCTGGTGCCGTTCCAGCCGACGACCGAGGCGATGATCGACTACCTCGACCGCGAGCTCGTGAGCCGTCGCCTGGCCCGGCCCGGCGACGCCGTAGTTGTCGTCGGGTCGGTGCCTTTGATCGCGCGCGGCAGGACCAACTTCGTGCAGGTCCACCGGCTGCCGCGCGTCCTGCGCGTGCGGGGGAAGAATCCGGCCCGACCTGACGTTCCAGGGAGGCAGAGGTGAGGCATCGGTGAGCAGCGAGACCCGCGCGGATGCGCCGCGCGGCGGCGTCCACAACGTGGTGATTCTCGGGTCCGGCGCGGCCGGGCTGACCGCAGCGATCTATGCCGCCCGGGCCAACCTGCGCCCCGTCGTCGTGTCGGGCAGCCAGCGCGGCGGGCAGCTGACGCTGACCTCGGACGTCGAGAACTACCCCGGCTTCGAGCACCCGGTCCAGGGCCCGCACCTCATGGAGACCATGCGGAAGCAGGCGGAGCGGTTCGAGGTCGAGTTCATGGACGACGACGCGACGGCCGTGGACTTTCGCCGCCGGCCATTTGAGGTCACGGTCGCAGGCGAACGGCTGCTGACCCAGAGCGTGATCATCGCGACGGGCGCCGGCGCCAACTGGCTCGGCCTGTCGAACGAGCAACGCCTGATCGGCCACGGGGTCTCGTCCTGCGCGCCGTGCGACGCGTTCTTCTTCAAAGGCAAGGAGGTCGCGGTCGTCGGCGGCGGGGATTCCGCGATGGAAGAGGCGCTCTATCTGTCGAAGTTTGCGAGCAAAGTCACGATCGTACACCGGCGGGACACCTTCCGGGCGAGCAAGATCATGATCGACCGCGCGCTCCGCCACAAGAAGATCGGCGTCCGCTGGAACACCGTGCTCGAAGACGTCCTCGGCGACGGCGCCGTGAGCGGCCTGCTGCTGCGCGACACGGTGACCGGCAAGCGGGAAGAATTCAGGACAGACGGCCTGTTCGTGGCGATCGGGCACCATCCCAACACGGACCTGTTCCGGGGCCAGATCGAGCTGGACGAGAGCGGATACATCGTGCTCGACCACCATACAGCGACGAGCGTGGAAGGGGTGTTCGCGGCCGGCGACTGCCACGATCACCGCTACCGGCAGGCGGTCACGGCCGCCGGGTACGGCTGCATGGCGGCCATGGACGTGGAAAAGTACCTCGAGGCGCGCCACGGGTGAACGAGGCGCTCTGGGAGCTCTACCAGCAGGTCTGCCAGGATGAGATGGTGCCGCTTCCGGAGTTCGTCCGCCGGCTGGCCGCCGGCGAGTGGGGCGCCTACCCGAAGGCGGACGTGCTCGAACTCCTCCAGGAACTCGAGACGATGATGCTCGCCAACATCCAGATGAAGATGCACGAGGGCCGGCGGTTTGCGGAGATGGCGGACGAGGTAAGCGAACAGACGCACGCGGAGTTCGAGAAGCTCACGGAGTTCGTCGAGGGCGCGTTTCCGTAGGTTAAGCGAAAAAACGGCCTTTGCGGTAGACGACCTCCCCGTCGGCGTAGGCCTCGCAAGACTCCCCCCGCAGGTCGAGGATCATGTCCCAGTGCAGGCCCGACTGGTTCTTGCCGCCGGTGTCCGGGTAGGCGGCCCCGAGCGCCATGTGGACCGTTCCCCCGATTTTCTCGTCGAACAGAATGTTCCGCGTGAACTGCTGAATCTCGTAGTTGAGACCGAAGGCAAACTCGCCCAGGATCCGCGCGCCCGCGTCGATGTCGAGCATGGAGCGGAGGAAGTCTTCGCCCTTGTCGGCCCGCGCGTCCGTGACCCGGCCGTCCTTGAACGTGAGGCGGATGCCGGTGACCTCCCTCCCCCCGTAGACCGCCGGGAACGTGAACCGGACCGTGCCCTGGGTGGCGGTCTCGACGGGACCGGTGAACACCTCGCCGTCCGGGAAGTTGTGCTCGCCGGCGGCGCTGATCCAGGTTCGGCCCCCGACCTCCACGGTCAGGTCGGTGTCCGGCGCCACGATCCGGACGGTTTTGACCTTGCCGAGCCGCTGCGCGACCGCAGCCTGCTCCCGCTCCACCCGCTGCCACTCCGCGACCGGGTCCTCCTTGTCGACGTGGCCGGCCTTGTACACGAAGTCCTCGTAGTCGGCCAGCGACATCTCGGCCTCCTGCGCGTCCGCGTGCGCCGGCGCCTGCGTGAGGCACCAGCGGAATTCCCCCTTCGCGGCCCGCTCCATGAACCGGCTCATGATCTCACGCGTCGCCTCGCGCCGGATCCGCATCCGCTCGGGCGGGATCCGCGTGAGGGCGCGCGTATTGTAGGCGCCGAGGTAGCGGAGTTCGCAGTTGAGCGTCTCCACCTCCCGCCGGTCGAGATCGGAGATAAACCGCAGCTGCTCGTCGCTCCCGAGTTTGAAGAAGGCCTCCTCGAGCCCGTCGACGCTCACCCGCACCGTCGGATGGCCGCCGGCGAGCAGCACCTCGCGGTACGCGGCCGCGATGTGCGGCGCAGCCAGCGCGGAGCCGCCAATGCGGACCAGATCTCCCTTGCGGACCTTCATCGAGTAGTGGACGAGCACGCGGGCGAGCCGGTCGACTCTGGGATCTGTCATGTGGTCACCTTCCGCCCGGACGTTCACGCGTCCTCCGGAACACGGCGGACCGGTGGCTGCAGGCTGAGCGACCGCATGACGGACGAGAAGTGGGACGCCGAAGGCGATTCGATTGCGACCGAGTGCGAGGGGAACCGGACGCGAGCGTTGTGCCTACGATGATCGGAGGGCCCTGTCCAGCCGGACAGCGCCCTCCGGGTGAAGCCCGGGAGAAACGTGATTTAGCGCTTCTTGCCCTTTTTGGCTGCCTTCTTCTTGGTCACGAAACGGGGCCCTCCTTTCGATTTTTGGTCGTCCAGGGGGCCATCATGCCCCTCGCTTGCGGCAAATACGACATAACCCCAGGATTCTCCTGCCGTGAGAACGAGGAAATTTCCAAGAATGGGAGAAAACGCGAGGCGGACGGTGGTGAGCCGGGAGAAACTCGGGAATCCACTCGGCATGCTGTCCGCACACCGGCTTGCAAGTTGCTTTCCCAAACCCATCCGAACGCGCGTCCGATGCGGCTCAGCGAGCGTTCCATACAATGGAACGATACCCACCTCTCAGCCAGACGGGCCTCACCGCCTCCAGGCGATGAGAATGATTCTCGGTCGAGAGGCGCCCTTTGGACCCAAAATCCATACGAAAGACTCACGTGGGGAGACGCGCGCGAGCTCAGTGGTTTTGCCGCCCAATCGCGGCCGACCCCACACGACGCCGGCACCGGGTGAGCACCGCGGTGATGGTGAAGCAGACTGCATGGGACGTGCGCGGCAAAACATACGAGCCCGTGGCCGGCGCGCCGCCCATGCCGGTCTGGTCGCAATCGGGCTCCTGTTGAGCGGCGGAATCTTCGACGGCACCGCCGCGCAGGGGTCGACAGCGCCGGAAGCGAGCACGGGCATCACACATGTCCGGGGTATCTACCGCCAGCGGGCTATCGAAATCGCGACCGTCGGAACGCACGTTATCTACCTGACCCGGATGACACGGTTCCGGCGGTGCGGACGGTTTCGCGGCGTGGCGGAAGACTTCAACGACCACCTCGTCGACGTCGCAGGCCGGGATGTTCCCGGTCTGGGGTTCGTCGCCGGGTTGGTCAACACGATCGAGGGCTGTGCGCGGCCGGGCGGCCGCCCCTCCGACGGTCCGTTCTTCTATAGAAACACCCGCGACAACACGCGCTGACCGGCTGGGCCGGAAATCGTCCAGGAACGAAGGGAGGGAAGCCCTAGCTCGAAGCGGCGGGCCGGCGCTCGTAGAGGTTCAGAGGATGACGCCGGAGCGCCGGACCGATCGCGGTGCGCAACTGATCGAACATCTCAAGATCGTACTGCCCGACAAAGGTGATCGCCGTCCCGGCGCGCCCGGCCCGGGCCGTGCGGCCGATCCGGTGCACATAGGTCTCCACGTCTTCCGGCACGTCGAAGTTGATGACGTGGGACACCGCGGGCAGGTCGAGCCCCCGGGATGCGACGTTGGTCGCGATCAGCACCCGCGAGCGGTTCTGTTCGAACGCCCGGAGCGCACGCATGCGGGCACCTTCCATCATTCCCCCGTGGAGGACCGTGGCGCCGGGAACGGCCCGAGCCAGCCGGTCAACGCGGTGGCGGGTCCGCCGGAACACGAGCGCGGACGTGATCTCGGGATCTGCCAGGAGCGCGCGGAGCGCGCGCGCCTTGTCCTGCTCCGCGACCTCGAGGTAGAATTGCTCCACCGTGTCGACCGTCGGCGCGGCCGAGGCGATCCGCAGCCAGACGGGGTCGCGCATCTGCCGGCGGGCGATCTCGTGGATGGCCGGCGGCATGGTCGCTGAAAACAGGGCCGTTTGCCGGCTCGCGGGGGTCCGGCGAAGAATCCGCGAGACGTCGGGCAGGAAGCCCATGTCCAGCATCCGGTCGCCCTCGTCCAGGACCGCGACCCGCACGCTGTCCAGGCGGATCGTCCCGCGGTCCAGGTGATCGAGAAGCCGGCCGGGCGTGGCGACGACGATCTCCGGCAGGCCGCGTAAATCCTCGATCTGCCGGATGATGGAATGCCCGCCGTAAACGGCGACGGCCCGCACGCCCCGGCCGCGGCCGAGAGCGTTCAGGTCGCCGGTGACTTGAACGGCCAGTTCCCGGGTCGGTGTGAGCACGAGCGCCTCTGGTGCGCCCGCGCGGTGCCCGTTCACGCCGGCGTCCGAGACATCGGCCCGGTCGACGATCGGGATGCCGAAGGCTCCGGTCTTCCCGGACCCGGTCTGCGCTTGGCCGACGAGATCGGCGCCGCGCCGCATGACCGGAATCACCTCGGCCTGGATCGGCGTCGGGACCTGCCAGCCAAGCCGGCGGATCGCCCGGAGTGTTTCCGGGCGAAGACTAAACGATTCAAATGAGGCCTGGCTGTCGGGATTCTGAAGCGCTGGGCCGGGCGATGGTGCGGGGTGTGAACTCGTATTATCGATCGTACGGTCTATGGTTCCGTCTGTCTTTCGGATATGAAGACCCTCCTTCGTGATCCGGCCATGTGCCGGACGGCGGCCTGTGGCCGCTCAACGGTTGATGCCGACAACCTGCGCGTGTCCCGCCGGCACCTGCCGCTGCGAAGAAGGGTCCCGCGACACACTCGCGGCGGACCATCCCGGTCCGCCGCCAACGCACGTATGACGACACCACCACTATAACCCGAAAGGGTAGAAGGTGTCAAACACTTGTGCTACCTAATTGTATGGCGGAAGGACGAGAACCTTATGCGACCCCATTGCGTCGTTAGGAACGCCGCGGACTCACCGGGGCATCCGCGGCCGGGCCGGGCGGAGAGCCTCCAGCCGGACACTGCCAGCGGTCGAGAACGTCTAGCGGCTTCGCAAGTTCCGCATAAGTTCTTCGCGGTTTATTCAACGCCGACCGGTAACCTGGGACAGCCATCATTCACCCGCCAAGGGGGGAATAGCATGCAACGCCCGCTCCACGCGGCACCGAAGCGCTGGCTGGCGCTCTTCGTCGCCGTGCTCCTCAGCGCCGCGGTCGCCGCCGGCACCGCTCCGGCACACGCCGCGACCGGATCGCTCGTCCTGTCGGCCATCGACACGCTCGACCGCAACTACGTCGACCCGATCCATCGCGTCGACCTCTTGAACGCCGCGATCGCCACGCTTCGGGAGCGAACCCACGCCGGCCCGACCGTGCTGCCCGACATCGCGCCCGCGACCGGTGCTCTCCAGGCCCAGCAGGAGTTCCTCTCGGAATTCGACCGCGCGGCGCAGATGGGCGTGGAGGCCCCGAGCCAGCTCGCGTATGACGCGACGGAAGGCATGCTCGCCTCGCTCCACGACAGCCACGTCTACTACATGGACCCGTCCCGCTTCCAGGAGAACCGGTCGTCTCTGAACGGCAGCCCCGGCTTCTCCGGCATCGGCATCATGATCACCGGCCAGGCCGACCCGGCGGGCGTTCACTGGGTGTTCGTGGATAACGTCTTCCCGGGATCGCCCGCGGAGGCGGCCGGCCTCAAGCGGTTCGACAAGATCGTCGCGGTCGGCGCGACGTCACTGCGTGACGCCAGCGTGCAGCAGGCGAGCCAGTTGATCCGCGGTCCCGCCGGTTCCCCCGTCGTCCTGACGATCGAGCGGGCGGGCTCGCCGAACCAGGTGACGGTCACCCGGGCACCGATCCAAGCGCGGCCCGTCACAGCGCAGTTCGTCGAGCCCGGCGTCGCCTACGTGCGCCTCTTCGAATTCAGCAAGGGCGCGGCGCGCAGCATGCGGTCGGCGCTGCTCGGTCTCGCCGAGCAGGGCCAGATCCGGTCGGTCGTTCTCGACCTACGGGGCAATCCCGGCGGGCTGATCAGCGAAGCCGACAGCGTCGCGGGCCTGTTCCTGCCGCCCGGGACGCCGATCGCCAAGGTGGCCGACCGGCAGTCGACCAGCGTGCTGCGGACGATGGGACCGGCGGCGTTTGCCCACGTCAACCTTGTCGTGTTGACGAACGGCGGCAGCGCGTCGGGATCAGAGATCGTTGCCGCCGCGTTCAAGGACCTGCACCGCGCGCAGATCGTCGGTGAGAAGACCGCAGGCGCGCTCGGCGGGGCAATCGACGTGCCGCTTCCGGAAGGCGGCATGTCGGTGACGGTGGAACGGATTACGGGTCCCTCGGGCCGCGTCGTGGAGGGTGCCGGCATCACGCCGGACGTCGCGGTCACCCTGGGCGAACAGGACATGGAGCAGGGCGTCGACCCGCAGCTGCAGGCGGCGCTCCGAGCGGCCGGCGCCGTCAGCCTTACGCCGTAGGCGCAGCCGCAGACCCGCATCGTCGCGAAGCGCGGCCGGCGAAACGCCGGCCGCGCTTCTTTTTCCTCGAAGTGCTGCCTCGTCGCGTGACCACAGGGCCGTCCCGCGGTTTTGAGGGTTCTATCGCTGCGGCAGCAACCGGAACGTACCGATGATCCGCAAGATCAGCGGGAAGTCACGCGGGATCTGCGCCCGATCGGTGCGGGTCGTGCCGCTGAGAACGTAAAGTTGCCGGCCCTGCGTGACGTACACCTGTGCCTGGAACACGCGCGCGCCGTGGGCGATGTGGGTGAAGAACCGGTAGTACGCCGGGACACCGCCGATCGAGTAGGGCCCGGCCTGCAGCGATCGGTAGGCCGCCAACCGCCGCAGTCCGTTTTCGGCGTTCGTCGCGGCGGCGGAGGCGGAGATAGGCGCCGGAATGATGCGCACGTCGACGATGACGTCGGCACGGCTGCCATCGGCGCCGGCGGGGCCGATACCCACAACCCCGTCGTGAGCGGCATTATCGCTCAGCCGCAGATAGCCGTCGCCGACCCAGCGCACAACCCAGTTTTCGGGGAAGTCGATCGTGAAGCGCCCGTGCGCATCCGCCACCTGGCGCATCGCGGGCGCCTCCGAAGGCGCGGGCCCTCCCGGGATGGGCTCGGCCGCCGCCCACGGACACGGCCCCGCGGCAGCCGCCATCGCAAGCAGGCCCGCGAACACCGCGCGGACGCCGGCGGGGAGGTGGGCTGGAGCACAGCGCCTCTCGCGCATTCTGAGGATGCTTCTGCCCCGCTAATCCGGTGCCCACGACCCACGACTACGCCGGTTCCGGCGTGGGAATAACCTCGGTTCAGAACGGCACGGGCAGCGCGACGGCGTCGCTATGTGACACAGGAGAAGACGAAACGGCGGGTAGAATTTTCTCCGAAAGGAGATTACACCGGCTATGGACGCAGCCGAACGCTTCACCGACGACGACCTCCGGTTCGTGGCCGAAACCGTGGCCGCCGGCCGCTATGATGCCGCGGACGCGCCCGCGCGCCTGCGCGGGCGGCAGGATCTGCTCGACGTCATGCTCGAGGACGACCGGCTCGTCGACCGCCTGCTGGGCGACGACCAGGCGCTGCTCCGGGTCTCCCCGCGGCTGGTCTTCAGCGTCCTGCTGCGGCGCGTCGTCCGCGACCTCGAGCAGCGGCCGTACACCGTGGAGCGGGCCGAGGATGAAACGGTCGCCGTCTTCGACGCCACGCAGGTGCGCCGCTTCATCGCCGAACCCGAGATCTGGCACTACCTGGTCTCGATGCTGACGTCGTTCATCCGGAACGAGTCGCTGACCGTCCTTGTGCGGCGAAGGGAGCACTACGTGCGCCGGAGGTTCAATACGTCGAGCCTCGAGGACATGATCGATCTGCTCGGGCTGACCGGCGGGGATGACGTCCCCTGGATCTTCCGGCGCATCGGCGATATCGCCCTGTTCCAGAGCGGCATCTTTCCGCAATCGCTGCGCTGGGCCGGAGGGGCGCGGAACCGCGCGCTGCGGCCGGCGGCCGTGCCGCCAACGCTTGCCTCGTACGAGGAGCAGGGTCGCAAGTTCTACAAGCTTGCGGCGTCGCGGGCGATGGACGACAACGGGCGGGTACTGGGCGCGCTGGCGGAGGAGTTCTCCGCCGCCCGAAAATCGCTCGAGTTACTGTCGGACCGCTACCTGCGCTGGACGCCGATTCGGTGGTTTCCGGGATTCGAAGGTTAACGAGCCGGACCGGACGCCGCATCCGCGGCGCCCGGCCGTCGTGATCTGCGCGAGCTAGCGCGGATCGGCCAGGCTGGGATCGAGCCGGGCGGATTCTTGTGCGGGCGTCGCCGACCGCCCGTAGACCACGAACACCGCGAGGAGGCCCACCGTCGCCGGGATCAGCGCGGACAACCCGCCGCCCGCCAGCAGGGTGAGCACGGTGGCGCCGATCATGACGACGGAGAGTCCCGCGGCGGCAAGCGGCGTCAGGCCGGGCCTGATGCCAAGGAGGCCGGGAAGAATCAGCCCAAGCGCGCCGAGCACCTCAGCCGTCCCGGTGAAGCGCAGGAACCAGCCGGGCAACGGCATCTGCTTCGTCAGCGCATCCAACGGAAGAACCAGTTTCATACCGCCGGCGAACAGAAAGAGCGCGGCGAGCAGGGTTTGCACCAGCCACAGGACACGGTTCATAATGGGTCTCCTTTATGCCGTCGTTTCTCTTTCATTCCATGGTCGAACAGGAGAACCCAAATCGACAGGGAGGGCATTGCCGGGTCGAATTTGAGGTGGCAGAATAGCAAGATCTAGTTATTGCCGACCACATATCCGCGTTCTTTATCCACAACATTGAGCAGCGGCCGGCCGGCGAGCCACCGCTCGAAGTTTTCGACAAACAGCGCCGACACGGCCGTCTGCCAGCCCACGAAATCGCCCGACATGTGCGGCGAGACGATGACCCCCGGCAGGTCCCAGAACGGGTGCTCGGACGGGAGCGGTTCGTCGGCGAAGACGTCGAGGGCCGCCCCGGCCACCCGGCGCTCCCGTAGGGCGTCGAGCAGGGCGGCCTCGTCGACGACAGCACCCCGGCCGACGTTGATCAGGCGCGCGGTACGCTTCATGCGCGCCAGTGCCTGCGCCCCAAAGAGGCCTCGCGTCTCCGGGGTGGACGGCAGGACCAGCACGACGAAGTCCGCCTCGGGCAGGATGCCGTGTAGATCGTCGACGCCGGTCACACGCTCGAAAGGGTCCTCGGAGGACGATGCGCGCGGGGGCACGGGCCGAGGGCGGCGCGCGATGCCGAGGACGCGCATCCCCGCGGCGCGCAGCAGGCGCGCGATCTCCCGGCCGATACTGCCGGCGCCGACGATGACCGCGGTGCGGCCGTCGAGGCGCTCGGTCTCGCGATGACGCCACTCGCGCCGGCGCTGCAGGTCGAGCGTTTGCGGCAGCTGCTTGGCGAACGCGAGCATGAGCCCGAGCACGTACTCCGCCATCGCCCGATCGTAGATGCCGCGCGAATTGGTCAATACGACGGGACTGCGAACCAGGTCGGGAAACAGAACGGTGTCGACGCCGGCGCCGGAACTGTGCATCCACCGCAGGTCGCGCGCGTGCGGCCACGCGTCCCGGAGCATCCCGGACCGGAAATCCGCGACAAACAACACCTGCGCGCCGGGCAGCCTGTCCCGTAGTTCCTCCGCAGATTCGGCATAGCGGACGTCGGCCTTGGCAGCGACGGCCTCCAAACCGGGCGGGCGGTCGCGGCCGTGGGTCACCACGACCACGAGCCGGCCGGCCGGGCCTGAGGGAGCCTCAGGCAACGCTGGGATCCGGCGCGGCCGTCGCAGCGTTGCTTCTCAGGGCTTGTCGTTCCCGATGTAGATGAAGGGCGGCATGTCGGCCTTCGACGGCCGCGACCACGAGACGAACCCGTACTTGTTCGTCTTGTTAACCACGCCCCGGACCCAGGGCTTCCACAGCTGCGTGACCGTGGGATGCCAGAGGAACACGGCGCCCGGATCCCGGACGAGGATGTCTTCGGCCTTGCGGTAGAGCGAGCAGCGCTGCGCGTCGCCCATCGTGGAGTTGGCCTGAGTGACCGCCTGGTCGTACTCGGCGTTCGCCCACGGGTGACGGCCGCCGCTCTTGTAGATGTTCATGAAGTTGCTGGCGTCGGCGTAGTCGTACTCCCACGGGATCAGCACGATCGGCAGGTCGTACTTGTTGAGCCGGTCCATGAACAGTTTCCGCTGGACCCGGCTATGGGGACTTCAACGCGCGCGGGTCCAACACATCGCGGACGCCGTCGACGAGCAGGGTGAACCCGGCCATTGTGAGGGCGATCATGACGGACGGAAACAGCGCGAGGTGCCAGTAGTAGCGGATGTTGGTCACCCCTTCGCCGACCATCTGGCCCCACGAGGGCGTGGGCGCGCGCACACCGAGGCCGAGGAAACTCAGCGCCGCCTCCGTGAAGATCGCCTGCGGAATCCCGAGCGTGACCGCCACGATGATCGGGGCGAGGATATTCGGCAGGACGTGACGGGTGACGACCGCGGCCTCGCCGGCGCCCTGCGCGCGCGCGGCCTCGACGTAGTCGCGCTCGCGTTCGCGGAGGCACTGCGCGCGCGTGAGCCGGCAGATCGGGATCCAGGCGTGAAAACTGATGGCGAGCAGGATGTTCCCGAGGCCCGCGCCGAGGACCACCATGATGAGCAGCGCAAAGAGCAGCTGCGGAAACGCCGTCAACGTGTCGACGGCGCGCATGATGAGAAAGTCGACGCGGCCGCCGACCACGCCGGCCGCGAGCCCGAGCGGCAGCCCGACCGCGAGCGCGATCGCCTGCGCGACGAATCCGACCGTCAGCGACACGCGAGCGCCGTACACGATGCGGGTGTAGAGGTCGCGGCCGAGAGCGTCTGTTCCAAACCAGTGCTGGCCCGAGGGGAACTGCCAGGCGTCCCCAAAATTTGGGCGGTCGTACGGGGCCGGGGTGATCCAGGGCGCGGCCAGGGCGAGCGCGATCAGTATGAGCACGATCGCCGCCCCCGCGGCGGCCATGGGATTGCGGCGCACCCGCCGCAGCCAGCCGCGGCGCCCGGCGGCCCGCGCCGTCCGCGCGATAAGCGCGTCGCCTCCGGAAGCGGCGTAGGCGGTCATCTCAGGCGTAGGCCGTCATGTCACGTGTAACGGATGCGCGGATCTGCGAGCAGGTAGAGCAGGTCGCTGACGAGATACATCACGCTGACGAGCAGCGCCGCGAGCAGCGCCAGGCCCATGATCATCGGGTAGTCGCGGTCGTACACGCTCGTCACGAAGTAGCGGCCGAGGCCCGGCACGCGGTAGATGCCCTCGACGAAGATCGATCCGGTGAGCAAGTCCGGGAAGAGCGGCCCGATAATCGTGAGCAGCGGGACGAGCGCGTTTCGCAGCACGTGGCGCATGACGATGCGGCGGGTGGCCAAGCCCTTCGCGCGCGCGGTCCGGACGTGGTCGGCGCCGAGCACCTCGAGCACGCTCACGCGTGTGTAGCGTGCGACCACACCGAGCGGCGCAAGACAGTACGTGAGTGTGGGCAGGATCCACTGCCGGGGGCCTTCCCAGCCGCCGGCCGGCAGCCACCCCAGCGCGGTGCTGAAGGCCAGAATGAGCAGGCTCCCGAGCACGAAGTGCGGGACGACAAGGCCGAACACCGCGACCCCTGTCGTCAGATAGTCGGCCGGAGTGTTCTGGCGGAGCGCCGCCGTGAGGCCGAGCGACAAGCCGCCGGCGAGCGCGATGGCGAGCGCCATGCCGCCGAGGTGCGCCGTCACGGGCCAGACCCGGGCGAGGAGATGGACGACCGATTCGCCCGGACTCTGATAAGACACCCCGAAGTTGAGATGCGCGATATTCCAGAGGAAGCGGATGTACTGCTCGGACAGCGGCCGGTCGAGGCCGTAACTGCGCAGGATGTTGGCCTTGCTCGCCGCGGGCAGCGGCATTTTGTCCTCGTCGAACGGCCCGCCCGGTATCGCGTGCATGATCGCGAACACAAAAAGCGAGATGACGAGCAACGTTCCGAGAATCGCGACGATCCGGACGGCCAGGTAGCGGCCCATTACGGCGCCGGCCTACAAGCGCAGGAGGCGCGCGGCGTTCTCGCCCAGCACTTTGCGCTCCTCCGCCGCGTCGAGTTCCGCCTGCCGGATGACGAGCAGTTGCGTGGCCGGCGACACGGCGGGCCCATTCGAGCCGAACACGACGCGGTCGGCGCCGAGCGCCCGCACCGCATCGCGAATGTAGTGCGGCTCCATCACGGCCGTCGTCATGAGGTAGAGATTCGGCGTCCGTTTGGCCGCGGCGATCGCGGCCGCCACGTGGTTCCGGTAGCCCATGTGGTCCATGATCACGGGGACGTCCGGAAACGCTTCCGCCAGCACGCCGATCTCCAGCGGGTGCGCCGGCGATTCGCCGGAGTGAACCGTCACCGGGATGCCGAGCTCGCGGGCCTTCCGCATGACCGGGTGGGCCAGGGGCCCGACCAGGCCGACCGCGTGCAGCGTCGGCATAAGTTTGGCCGCGCGGAACCCCCACTCCCGGACCGCGCGCTCCAGTTCCGCGACGGCATCCTCGCCGAAATGCGGGTTGACGAGGGCGCACCCCACGAACCGCCCGCGCGAGCGGGCCGCCGCCTCCAGCGCGCCGGCTACGAGGCGGTTGCGCGGCCGGAACGTCGGCGCCGGCATGAGCACCGCCCTGTCGACGCCCGCCTCCCGGCACAGCGCCTCCAGCCGGTCCATCTCCGCCTCGGCACCGGCGGCCGCCGCCTCATCCCGGCCGTGATAGTAGAGCTCGCAGTCGATAATCATCCCATTCCTACAGGACGGCCTGAATGAACTGCCTGGTCCGAGGGTTCTGGGGACGCGAGAGCAGCTCGCCGGGCGGGCCTTCTTCGACGACGACCCCGGCGTCCATGAACATGATGCGGTCTCCGACCTCCTTCGCGAAGTTGAGCTCGTGCGTCACGACGATCATGGTCATGCCGCCGGTCGCCAGCTCCTTCATCACCGCGAGGACCTCCCCCACCGTCTCGGGATCCAGCGCGGAAGTCGGCTCGTCGAACAGCATGAGCTTCGGCTGCATGGCGAGCGCCCGGGCGATTGCCACGCGCTGCTGCTGGCCGCCGGACAACTGTCCCGGGTACTGCCGGCCAAAGTCGCTGAGGCCTACGCGCGCGAGCAGCGCTTCCGCGCGCTCGCGGCTCTCGGCCGGGGACAGCCGCAGCACGACCCGGGGGGCCAGCTCGATGTTCTGCCGCGCCGTCAGGTGCGGAAAGAGGTTGAAGTGCTGGAAGATCATGCCGGCGCGCTTTCGGACCTCCCAGATGTCCGCCCCGTGCGGGTGGACCGTCAGGCCGTCCACCACGATCCGGCCGGAGGAAAAGTCTTCAAGGCCGTTGATGCAGCGCAGGAGCGTGCTCTTGCCGCCGCCGCTCGGGCCCAGGATGACCAGCACTTCCCCGGGCATCACGCGAAAGGAAATGCCGTTGAGCACGGCGCGAGCTCCGTACCGCTTCACCACGCTGTCGATTGTGAGCATCTCCGCGGTCATCCGCGGCCGGCCTCGACCGCACCGTACCGGAAGCGGCGCTCCACGCGCCCGCCGAACCGCGACAGCCCGTAACACATGAGGAAGTAGAGGATGCCGGCGACAAGGAGCGGACTCAGGCTGAAGATCGAGTTCCGGATGTTGACCGCGGTCTGCAGGAGCTCCACGAAGCCGATGATACTGGCGACGGACGAGCCTTTGAGCAGGCTGATGAAGATGCCGACGGCCGCCGGCAGCGTCACGCGGATCGCCTGGGGCGCGACGACGTGGGCCATGGTCCGCCAGTATCCGACGCCCAGCGCACGCGCGGCTTCCCACTGGTTCCTCCCGACAGATTGGATCCCAGATCGCACGGCTTCCACCATGTAGGCGCCGCCGTACAGTGACAGCGCGGCCGTCGCCGCCTGGTACGGTGAGAAATTGACCCGGAACATCAGCGGCAGCCCGTAGTAGACGAAGAAGAGCTGCACCAACAGCGGTACGGAGCGCACCAGTTCCACGTACACCCGGGCCGCCGCCTGCGGCAGCCGGAACCGGGACGTCGCCACCATTCCCACCACGACGCCGATCACGAGCGAGAGCGCGAGCGCCAGCGCGGAGACTTCGAGCGTAATCATCGCACCTCTGACGAGGAGACCCACATAGGGCGCCACGGCGACCATCAGACCGTCCCCCGCCACTTCCCGAACCACACGTGCTCCACGAAGTGGAAGAGTCTCGTCAAGATCTGCACCAGGACGAGATAGATCACGGCGTCAACGGCGAAGATGCTGAAGTACTGATAGGTGGCGTCGCCGACGATTTGCGATTGATACGTCAACTCCGGCACCGCGATGACGCTGGCCAGCGCGGTGCCGAGCAGGGTCGAGATCACCTGATTGCCCAGGGCTGGGAAGGCCACGCGGAGCATCTGCGGCAGTTCCACGTGCACGAGGCTGTGCCACGGCCTCAGGCCCAGCGCCCGGGCGGCAAGCCGTTGGTCGCGCGTGACCGCGGTAAAGGCGCCGCGGACGATCTCGGCGACGTAGGCGCCGCCCTGGATGCCGAGGGCGAGCACGGCCGACGTGAATGCCGAAAACCGCACCCCGACTTGGGTCAGCCCGAAGTAGAGGCCGTAGATGTAGAGCAGATCCGGCGTGTTCCGCAGCGCTTCGACGTAGGTGTTCCCCAGCCACGCGAGCGGCCGGTGCCTGGACGTCTTGAGCGCCCAGCCGCATAGGCCGAACACCAAGCTCGCCGCCACCGCACAGGCCCCGAGCGCCAGCGTGGTAGCGGCGCCGGCGGCAAGCTGATGCCGGTAGCGCCAAAACAGCGCCGGGTCGAACAACGAGACCACGACGCGGCGTCTAGTGGGTCAGCTGCCCCCACGGCAGGCCGGCGAGGAGGCCCCGCGCACGATCGGGACGCCGGGAAACCAGCGGGGTGCCGCCGCCCATGTACTGCGTCCATAGCTTCTGATTTTGGCCTGTATAGATGAAGTACGCGACCCACCGGTCGAGCCAGAGCCACCAGTCGAAGTCACCGTAGGGCAGGCCGATGCCGACGTATCCCTTCACATATGCCGGATTAATCACGCGCAGCTGGCCCGGATGCGTCCGCATGAGCTCGCGGTTCAAAATGTCGGTCTCTCCGGTGGCGGTGACCCGGCCGGAGACGAGCGCCTGCTCCGCGTCGGCGACGGTCGTAAACGCCTGCAGCTTGGCCTTCGGCAGCAGCACCGGCCAGATCTGCGCCTCGTTTCCGCCCAGCGCATAGCCAAGCGTGACGCCGGGGCTGTTCAGACTGTCGATCGTCTGGTAGGGCGATGATGCCCGGACCAGAAACTGGCTGATGGGGTTGGAGTAGGGACGCGTGTAGGCGACGGCCAGCGACCGGGGTCCGGTGTAGTTCAACTCCGCGATGACCATGTCGACCTTCCGCGTTTGGAGCGCAGGGATCCGGCCCGCCCCGGACGTGACGACGAAATTGACCTTCGCACCGAGATCCTGACCGATCAGTTTCGCGATCGCGATATCGTAGCCGTCCAGGTCCCCGTTGGGCTTCGTGATCTCCCACGGCGGGTTACCGCTGATCGTCCCTACCGTTAGCGTATGGGTGCGGAGGACCTTCGAGAAAATTTCTTCGTTCTGTCCGCTCACCGACCCCGGCCTCAGATCGACGGCGGCGACCAGCGCCGCCACCACGACCGCCGCGGTCAGAGCCGGCGCAAGCCGTAGCCTCATTCGCGACACCCCCCTGGATTGGGCGAACTCAATTGGGCTTCGTTGAGGAATTTTCGGGCCCTCCCCCACGTGCACGGCCGGCTGCGCCGCAACGGCGCCACTAGACGGCGACCGCGCCGCGCAGGTGCGGCATCACCGCGGCGACGCAGCGCTCAGTGGACGAGCTTCGGATCGCCGGGCTCCATGAGCGTGTTGAACCCGAGCGGCACGTCGGTGGGGGACGCGCGCGAGGCGGGAGAGCGTGTCCACCAGGTAGCGTTCGTCTATCGCCCCGTTGCCCGGGTGGTTGGAGGCCACGGGCCTACCTTCCACTCCGGCAATTGTCCACTCCTTTGGGTTACACTGCTTCGCGCTACCCAGACTCCATCGCCTGGCGCATCGCGGCGGCGAATCCCTCCATGATTTGATCGGCCTTTCGCTGGATGATGCCCATGCCGAGTGTGCCGAGTTTCCCGAGCACCGTCGCATCGGAAACGATCCGGATGACACTCCCCTGGTCGTGCGGTTCCAACAGCAGTTCGATCGTCACACGCAGCGAACTCCCGACGGCCGAGTCGCGGCCGGCGGCCTGCGCCTTCAGCCGCCGCGGCTCCTCGACCTCGAGCACGTCGATGTCCAACGGGAATCGCACCTTGAACGGTCCCACGCGCTCGCCGACCACGGCGCTGTACCGCTGCTGCGGGACGACCGTGCGCGCGTCCTCGCATCCCGGGAGGCAGCGCGCCACGCGTTCCACGTCCCAGAGGAAGGTCCAGACCCGCTCGGGCGGGCGCGTCACCACGATCTCCTTGGCGAAACGCACGGGCCAACCATACCACGCAGGCACGCACCGAGGAATGCCGCCGCCGCGGCGGGGGGAGGCGAAGATCGGCGGCCCGTGGAAACCTTCGTGGCCCTGATTCTGCGTGCGCTCGCCAAGCGTCCGGAGGTGGGATGCGATGCCGCTGTATGTCCGCAAAGAGGACGTTCAGGACGATACGGTCACCACGCAGTACACGCACATGTCCACCCAGATGGTCTACGGGGACGAGAGCTGCCTCATGCTGGCGACGCGTCCCGGCGGCTACCATTCGCATCCGCACAAGCACGACACCGAGCAAATGAACTATGTCGTCGACGGGGAAATCTGGGTGTTCGTGGAGGACAAGTTCTTCCTCGTCAAAGCGGGGGACTACTACCGGATTCCGCGCAACGCGGTGCACTGGGGATGGATCACCGCCGATAAGCCCTGCACGATCCTGGAGGTCTTCGCGCCAACCTATCTCGGCGGCACGCACCCCAACGCCGTGGGCCTCTACGATCCGGAGGAAAAGCCGGCGCGAATCAAGGACATCAAAACCGAAAAAGTCTCGGACGGCTACATGAAGGTCGAGGAGAAACTCCCGATCAAGCGTTGAGCGCCGGGACCGGCTTTCCCGCCGACCCCTGATCCGCAAGTTCGGCGCCGAGGGATTCGGCGAGCCCGTCGACCAGCGCGTGGAATTCTGGCGTGTGGCGGTCGCGCGTGCTCCGCGGACGCGCGAACGGCACAGCGACGTCCGCGCGCACCGTGCCCGGCCGCCGCGACATCAACAGCACCCGGTCGGCGAGAAAGACCGCCTCTTCGATCTGGTGCGTAACGAAGAGCACCGTCTTCTTGCGCTGCAGCCAGATCCGCTGCAATTCGAGCTGCATGGATTCCCGCGTCAGCATGTCGAGGGAGCTGAACGGCTCGTCCATCAACAGCACCTCCGGATCGACCGCGAGCGCGCGGGCCAGGTTCACCCGCTGCCGCATGCCGCCCGAGAGCTGATGGGGGTACGCCCGCTCAAACCCGGCGAGCCCGACGAGCTCGACGAGATCCTGGACGATCGCGGCGGCCCGGGCGGCCGCGTACCGGCGCACCTCGAGCCCGAACGCCACGTTGCCGGTCACCGTGCGCCACGGGAACAGCGAGTCGCTTTGGAACACCATGGCGACGCGCCGGTCCACCCCGGCGATCGGCCGGCCCCCGATCGCGATCCGGCCGGCGCTCAGCGCCTGCAGCCCGCTCATGCACCGCAGCACGGTGGTCTTACCGCATCCGCTGGGGCCGACCAGCGCGACGAACTGTCCCTGCTGCACTTCGAAGCTCACCCGGTCGAGCACCGTCAGGGGACCGGCGCCGGTCCGGGGGAACGCGACGCCCAGGCCGTCCACACGCAGGTCCATCGACATCGCTAGACGATCGACTGCGTGCGCCAGGGCGCCATGCGCCGCTCCAAATAGCGCAGGCCGCCGGTCACGGCAACGCCCATGACGGCCAGCACGATGATCCCGACAAAGAGGAGCGGCGTGTTGAAGACCGACGCCGCGTTGGTGATCATCAACCCGACGCCCTTACTCGCGCCGCCGAACAACTCCGCGACGAAAATCCCGATCACGCCGCGTCCGACGCCGATCCGCGCGCCCGACAGTATGAAGGACAACGCCCACGGGACCATGACCTTCCGCAGCACGTCGAGGCGGCCGGCCCCCATGCTGGTCGCCACTTCCAGGAGCGACCGGTCGGTCGACCGGATCCCGGCCACGGTGCCGATCGTGACCGGGAAGACGACCAGGAGCGCGATGATGATCGTCTTGGACCACAGCCCGATGCCGAACCAGATGATCAAGAGCGGAGTCAGCGCGACGAGCGGCGCCGTGTACGCCGCGGACACCCAGGGGTCGATGTAGTCGGCGATCTTCTGGCTCGCGCCGAGCAACACCCCGAGCACCACGCCGCCGGCGAAACCCAGCGCGGACCCGACGGCGAAATACGTGAGGCTGATCTTGAAGTCGCTGAACAGTTCGCCGCTGCGGATCGTCTCGATGGCAGAGACGAGCACCGCGACGGGGGTGGGCAAAAACAGCGGATTCCGGACGACGGACACCGCCATGAAGTGCCAGACGGCGATCCCGACCACGCCGCTCGCGAGGAAGCGGCCCCAACGAACCGGCAGGCTCCGGCGGTTCACCGCAGCTCCGGGACGAGGAACTCCTCCCGCTCCAGCACCGCCCGGTCGTCCAGCAGGAACCGGGCGCCGCGGACCCCCAGGTCGAGGTGGAGCTGCGCCTGATTGGCTCCGCCGAGGTCCGCGTTGGAGCCGAAGGCGATCGTCACGGCGCCGTATACGCCCCGCACTTCCGCGCCGCGGGTATGGTAGTGGGCGTAGCGGTCCAGCGCATCATAGCGGGCGCGGCGATCGCAGCCCCAGCCGATGTGCGAGATCCGGTCCGCGTCCGTCCCCTGCCCGCGCGCGAAATGATCCCGCAGCAGCACGACGTCGAGTCCCTCGCCGTCCATGCGCGTGATGCGGCCGTGCTCGACGTGCAGCCGGACCTCGCCCGCCACGTACCGGTGCCCGATGAAGTCTCCGGGGATCAACACCAGCAGACCGCGGGCCGTCTCTTCGGCCGGTGCCAGGACGACCTGCGCGGTGGGCCAATGGTCCCACCGTCCCGGCCGGTCCGCGAAGCCGTATTGCATGAACACCGGGCGGTCGCCCCGATCCACCGACAGGTCCGTGCCGGCCGGGGTCGTGACCCGGAGCCGCCGGCTCGCCCCGAGCACCCGCGCTCCCGCCTCCACGCGCGCTTTGATCTCCAGCGTCGGAAACAGCCGCTGCAGGACCTCGATCGGCTCCCGCACGCGGAGCATCCGAGTGCCCTGGGACAGCATCTCGACCTGCCGCTCCGAATGCAGGAAACCAATCGACGTGAGGTCGGCCACGAAGTCCATGCGCTTCATCAGGTCGATGATGTGCTCGTACGGAACCAGGCGTTCGGCCCGCCGGCGGGCCGCGACCTCCGGCGTGCCCTCGACAAACGGCACGACGACCTGTGCGACTTCCGCGCCGATCTCGAGCACGGCGCCGAAGCACGCGGCCGCGTAGTGCGGGTTGGTCGAGGCGTCGGAGATGATGAGGGCCTTTTCCGTCCGCTGCAGGTTGCACAGCAGCAGCTCTTCGCGGAACAGCGTGACCGCTTCCGCGCCGACGAGCGACGACAGCGGAAACTGGACCATCGCCGCTAGATCCCCGCGCGCGGCGACCGCGTCACGGCCGCCCGTCCCCCATCACTTGCCGACTTGCGCCAGCGCCGTGTTCAAGTACGACAGGTCGAAGTAGGTCTGCGCAGGCGCGCTCTTCGGGATTTGGCCGAGGGTGCCCAGGATATCGAGCACGCCCTGGATGGAGCGGGGGCTCGGGACGAGGTCCCAGCTGGTCAGATAGGTCTGCGTCCGGTAGAACTGATCGTAGGTTTGGCCGACCACCGCGGGATCGGTGTGGCCGCTGTCCGCGAGCATCTTGACGACGTCCGCTTTGTTGGCGGGGTTGGCCGTGTACCGGAACCCCTGAATCAAGGCCTTGAGCGTCGCCACGACCGCCTCGCGGTGGCGGGGCGCCCAGTTCGAGTTCTCGATGACGCCGGCGAACACGGCCGGGACGTCGTACAACCCGCCGAGCACCGTGAAGCCGTTCTGGCGCGCGATCAGGTTGAACGGCGCCGTCAGCACCGCGGCGTCGACGGCGCCCTTGCTGAGCGCGGCGTACCGGGACGGCATGTTGCCGCCGGCGATGATATTGTACTCATCGTCTTTCAGGCCGCCGTTCGACATCAACCGCCGGATGAGCGCCACGCTCACTTCCGGCGCGACGGTCCAATGCGAAATGGTCTTGCCCCGCAGGTCCGCGTACGACTTGATGGCCGGCCGGGCGAACAGGTCGTACGGGTAGCGGTCCGTCAGCGACGCGATCACCTTGACCGGGGCGCCGTGCGCGTTCCCGTTGATGGCGATGCTCAGTTCGGGAATGCCGAGATCGAGCGCGCCCGCCGCGACGGCCCGCACGAGGTTGTCGTCCGGCGAGATGACGGTCTGCTCGATCCGGACGCCCTGCCGGTCGAAGAATCCCTTCTGCTGGGCGGCCAGGAGCGGCGCGTAGTACGTGGCCGACGGTACGCCGACAACGCCGAAGCGGACCGTGTAGGTAGCCTGGGGACTGGCCGTTCCGGCCGTGGCGGCGAAGAGCACGACCGCAAGCGTGACGGCGATGCCGCCGCGGGTCATTCCGTTTCTCGTCATACGCCCTCCCTTGAGGTGCCGGGTTTATTCCGTCTCCGCCGCAGCAAGCACGGCGTCGAGGATCTTCTTGTAGCCGGTGCAGCGGCAGAGATTGCCGTGCAGGTAGTCCTTGATCTGCTGGACGGACGGCCGGGGGTGGTCGGCGAGCAGCGCCTTCGTGATCATGATCATTCCCGGCGTGCAGTAGCCGCACTGGAGCGCCCCGGCGTCCACGAACGCCTGCTGGATGGGGTGAAGCGCGCCGTCCCGGGCCAGGCCCTCGCACGTCTCGACGGTTTTGCCGTTGATCTCAAAGGCGAGATAGGTACAGGCGCTCACCGGGAGGCCGTCCACCAGCACCGTGCAGGCGCCGCAAACCTGCACGTCGCAGGCGCGCTTGGCGGCCGTCAGCGAGAGGCCGTCGCGCAGAAAATCGAGCAGCGTCCGGTGCGTCGGGACGGCGGCACGGACGCGCCGCCGGTTGATCTCCGCCTCGATCGCCACCGTCTCCACGGACGCATCCCCGATCTCCGCCGCCCCGGCCGGCCGGATCATCCCGAGCCTCCCGCGGCGACATGGTCGCGCGCCGCGACGAGCGCCCGCTGCGTGAACACCCCGGCGAGGTGCCGCTTGTACTCGGCCGATCCGTACAGGTCGTCCACGGGATCGCACGCGCGCCGCACGGCCGCCGCGGCCTCCGCGGTCGCGCGCTCGAAGGCCGTGCCCCGCAGCGGTGCACCTTTGAGTGCCGTTTCGGCATCGGCGACGCGGCGCGGCGCCGGCCCCACGCATCCCACCGCGACACGGGCTTCCTCGACGGTATCGCCGGCCGCTGATGGCACGAGGACCGCGCCGACACCGACCGACGGCCGCTCGAAGAAGGCGAACTTGCGGTACGCGGCACCCGCGCCGCGCGGCAGCGCCGGCACCTCAACCTCGATGAGGAGTTCGTCGGCCGCGAGCGTGGTCGTATACGCGTCCACCACCAGGTCCGGGATGCCGGCGGTCCGGCGGCCGGACCCGCCGCCGATCGTAGCCGTGGCGTTGTACAGGAGCAGCACGGAGGCCAGGTCGGAGTGCGGTTCGGCGAAGGACAAGTTGCCGCCGATCGTCCCGACCGCGCGCACGCGCACGTTGGCGAGATGCCGCTCCATCGACGCCAGCATCGGAAACCGTCCGCCGACCACCTCGGACCGCTCGACGGCGCGGTGGGTGGTGGTGGCCCCGATGCGAAGGCGGCCCGCGGTCTCGTCGAACGAGATGCCCTCAAGCGGAATGCGCTTGATGTTCACCAGGTGGGGATAGCGCAGCAGTCCCTGCTTCATCGCCAGCAGCAGCTCGGTTCCACCCGCGTAAATCCGCGCTTCGTCCCCGAGCCGCCGCAGAATCCCGGACGCCTCGTCCACGGTCGCCGGCTCATGGAGATGAAACGGCTGTAGCAACGGTGCTGCCTCCCCCCGGGCGGCGTCTGTGGACGCCGCCGGTACGTGATTCGCTTCGGTCGCGGGGGCCTCCCCCGCTAGGGGCCCAGGCGGGATGCTGCTTCGACGAAGCACTCGAGGGGGGCGGCCGCGATACCCGCGCCGACCTGCCCCACCCCCGGCGTCCGCCCCGCGATGCCGGTGTTGAGCACCGGCCGCACGCCGCTCGATGCGACGCGTTCGACATCGATGCCGACCGGGGTCCCGCGGAAATCGAGCGCGGGAATCGTGAAGAGCGGATGTTCCCGCAGCGTGATCTGGTACATGCGCTCCGTATGTCCGATCATGTCGCCGGCCTTTCCGCCGATGAAGCCGGCGATCGCCGGCGCGGCCGCCATCGCGAACGCGCCGACGCCCACCACCTCGGAGACATACGAATCGCCCATCAGCGGGACCCCGTCGGCCTGCGTAAACCCGTCGAACATGCGGCCCACCGGCGCCTCCGGCGGCGCGGTGATCCAGGCCGGCCCCAGGCCGGCGACCCGCAGCCCAAACCGCACACCGTTGCCAGCCATCGCGACGACGACGCCGCTGCCGGGGACGGCCCCCACGGCGTCGGTCACGGCCTTGCTGTGCGCGATCGACAGGTTGAGAAAGAAATGATCGTTGCCCCCGATAAATTCGAGACACTGCGCGGCGGCCTCGCCGCCGACGGCGCGGCACAGATGGGGCGCGATGAACCGCAGAAAGAGCGCCGTTCCGGCCTTGTTGCGGTTGTGGGCCTCGTCCCCCCGGTGCAGCGCCTCCGCGATCATCTGGGACAGATCGACCGGACCGCTGCGCCTGAGCGCCGCCTGGAGCGCCGGCGCCAGCACGTCGCGGATCCACCGCAGGCGCGCGAGCACCGTGCCGTCGTTGGCGCCAAACCGCAGGACGCGCCCGAGCCCTTCGTTGATCGTCGCGAACGCGAGGTTCCCGTAGGTTTCGTTGCGCACGACGAACACCGGCATCGGCGCGCAGACGACCCCGGCCATGGGCCCGACCATGCCGTGGTCGTGGGCCGGCGCGAAGCGGATGCGGCCGTCCCGCGCGAGGCGCGCGGCGTCGTCCAGGGTCCCGCACGTCCCCGCGTGCACCAGCGCGCCCTGCACGGCCGCCTGCATGGGGGGCACCATCTCTTCCCACGCGAGCGGAGGCCCGGCGTGCAAGATCAGATCCGGGCGCATCCCGGGCACCACGTCGATGGCCGGGCGTACATCCAGCAGGACCGCGCGGCCGCCGACCAGCCGCTCGAGTGCCACGGCGTTGGCCCGGCGGCGCGCCTCGCGGGCCGGCGCGTCCGGTGTGCGGGCGGCGGCCCGGCCGTCCGTCACGGCAGGAGCGCCCCCCCGTTGATGAAGATGGTCTGCCCCGTCATCGCGGCCGCCGCCGACGACGCGAGAAAGACGACCACCTTCGCGACGTCGTCGGGCCGGCCCACGCGGCCCAGCGGGATGCGGGCCCCCGTGGACAGACGCTGCTCCCGTCCGGGGTTGCCGTCCTTGCGGCCGAGCGGCGCGTCGACGGCGCCGGGGGCGACGCTGTTCACCGTGATGTTGTGCGGCGCGAGCTCGAGCGCCATGGCCTTGCCGAGGGCGATCATCCCGGCCTTGGCGGCCGCGTAGTGCCCGATGCCGGGCAGGGTCGGGGTGTGGCCAAGTCCGGAGGCGATCTGCACGATCGTGCCCGACCGCCGCGCCTTCATGTGCGGAATGACCGCGCGCGAGCAAAGGAACGTGCCCTTCAGGTTGATGTCCAGGACGCGATCCCACTCTGCTTCGCCAAGATCCTGAACCAGGCCGGGCGTCGTGGTCCCCGCGCCGTTGATCAGGACGTCGATCGCGCCAAACGTCTCCAGCACGCGCTCGACCATCGCGGCGATGTCCGCCGCCCGGGTCACGTCGCACCGCTCGTACAGCGTGCGCCGTCCGGATCCGGCGATGGCGCGCTCCACGGCGCCCCCAGGCGGCGCCATGTCGACGAGGGCGATGTCGCACCCTTCCTCGGCCAGCCGGCGCGCGCATTGCCCGCAGATCGCCCCAGCGCCGCCCGTGACGACGGCGACTTTGCCGCGGAGACCCAGATCCATCGCGCTCACGGCATGAGCGCTCCCGCGTTCACGAAGAGCGTCTGACCGGTCACGTACTCGAACGCGGACGACGCGAGGAACACGACGACCTTGGCGACGTGGTCCGGAAGCTCCACCCCCTGCACGCCGGCGCCCGGAAGACCCCACGTGCTGAACGCCAGATGCCACGGGACGGCATCGCCGTTCACGAGCCCGGGGGCGACGGTGTTGACGTTGATCTTGTGCGATGCGAGTTCGAGCGACAGCGTGCGGCCCAGCGCGATGACCCCGGCCGCGGCAGCCGCGTAGTGCCCCGCGGCGGCGACGGGCGTGTGGCCGAGGGCTGAGGCCACGTTCACGATCTTACCGGCCTGCCGGGACTTCAAGTGCGGGATGACGGCGCGCGAACAGAGGAAGGCGCTCTTGAGGTTCATCCCGATGACGCGGTCCCATTCCGCTACGTCGAGTTCGTCGATGTCGGCGAGCGAGATAACCCCGGCGCTGTTGACCAGGATGTCGATCCGGCCGAACGCGTCCAGCACGCGGCGGACCACCGAGGCGACGTCGGCCGGCTGGGTCAGGTCGCACCGCGCGCAGAAGGCGCGCCGCCCGGACGCGGAGACGGCCTGTTCCACGGTCTCGCCGGGGGAGGCGAAGTCGATCGACGCGACGTCGCATCCCTCCTCGGCGAGGCGCACCGCCGCCCGGGCGCCGATCGGCCCCGCGCCCCCCGTCACCACGGCCACCTTGCCGGCTAGGTCGAGCTCCACCGGTCAGCCGTCCGCCGAGTCCGGCACGAGGACCCGCGCGTCCTCCACCGCCCACGCGACGAACACGCGGCTGCCGGGCTCCGGCGCGCGCATCCCCTTCCGGTTGGGCTGCTTGACGACGAACGTCTCCTCCGACGCCGCACGCACGACGACCTTGATCACGTCCCCGAGGTAGATGACCTCTTCGACCTGCGCGGGCACCGCGTTCGCGTGCCCCGCGGCGTCCGCGAGCACGCGCACGGACTCGGGCCGGATCACCACCCGCAGGCGATCGCCGACCGCGATGCCCGGCGCCGGCACGGTCACGTGCAGGCCGCCCGCGCTGCGCACCACGGCCTCACGGCCGTTGAGCGAGGCGACCGTCCCCTCGAGGAAATTCGACTCCCCGATGAAGCCGGCGATGAACGCGTTGGCGGGCGTCTCGTACAGTTCGGCCGGCGTTCCGACCTGCTCGATCCGGCCGCGGTTGATCACGGCGATGCGGTCGGACATGGTCATCGCTTCGGTCTGGTCGTGCGTGACGAACAGGATCGTGATATTGAGGTGCTCGTGGAGGCGCCGCAGCTCGATCTGCATGTTTTCCCGGAGGTGCTTGTCGAGCGCGGCCAGCGGCTCGTCCATGAGCAGGAGCCGGGGATTGAAGACGAGCGCGCGGGCCAGCGCGACGCGCTGCTGCTCCCCGCCGCTCAGCTGCCGGGGGTACCGGGCGCCGTACCGGTCCAGGCGCACCAGGCGCAGCGCCTCCCCGACCCGCGCCTCGACCTCGCCGCCGCGCATCCGCCGCACCCGCAGCGGAAAAGCGATGTTCTCGAGGACGGTCATATGGGGGAACAGCGCATAGTTCTGAAAGACCATGCCCATGCCACGCCGGTCGGGGGGCTGCCGCGTCACGTCCACGCCGCCGAGCAAGATCTCGCCCTCCGTGGGCGTCTCAAACCCGGCCACCATATTGAGGATGGTGGTCTTGCCCGACCCGCTCGGGCCGAGCAGCGTGAGAAACTCCGCGGGCCGCACCTCGAGGGAGGCCCGGTCGACCGCACGAACCGCGCCAAACTGCTTTGTCAGGTTGACGAGCCGCAGCCCCGCGCCCGCGGGCGCGGCTGACGCGGCGTAGAGGAAGCCTTCGCCCGCCGCCCGCACGGCTTCCGGGCCCGCGGGGCGCTCCGCGCGGCGGGCCCGCCGGCCCCGCGCGATCTCCATCCCGAGCATGCCGGCGACGACGAGGCCGATCTGCAGGGACGCGATCGCGGTCACGGTCGGGTTGAGTTCGTCGCGCATAATCGAGTCCCACATCATCCGGGGCAGCGTGATGGCGTTCTTGCCGCTTAGGAACAAGGCGACGACGGCTTCATCCAGCGACGTGATGAAGACGAGCAGCGCGCCGACGAGGATGCCGGCGCGGACGAGCGGGGCCGTGACGCGGCGGAACGTCTGCCAGGGCGTGGCGCCCAGGTTGCGCGCCGCGAGTTCGAGCTGAACGTCCACCGTCCGCATCACCGCGAGCACGTTGATGACGACGAAGGGCACCCCCAAGACGGAGTGGGTCAGCGCGAGGGCGGAGATCGTGCCGACGAGATGGAGGGACGCAAACATGAGGTACGCCGAGATGGCGATGATCAGCACCGGCACGATCACCGGCGCCACGATCAGGCTGTACAGGAGATCTCTTCCGGGAAAGCGGTGCCGGGCCAGGCCGATCCCCGCGGGCGTGCCGAGCGCGCAGGCCAGCACGGTCGCCAAGACCGCGACGCGGAGGCTCACGCCGAGGGAGTCCATCCAGTCGCGGTCGCCGAGGAAAGCGCGGTACCACTGCAGGGAGAAAAGGGCCGGCGGCCAGGCCAGGAAGTGCTGCGTGCTGAACGACATCGGGATCAACGCCGCGATCGGCAGGATGAGGAACATCAGGGAGAGCGCCGTCGCGCCGGCGACGGCCGTCCGCCACATCACCGCGCGCCGGCGATCCGGTCGAGGCTCAGGACGCGGTTGTACACCACCAGCACCAGCACCGTCGCGACGATCAGCACGAAGGCCAGCGCGGAGGCGAGCCCCCAATCCCCCGTGAGGTGAATCAGCGCCTCGATCACCATGGAAACGGGGGTGACGTTGCCGCCGCCCATGAGCGCCGGTGTGATGTAGAAGCCGAGGCCGATCACGAACATCATCAGGCAACCCGCCGCCACCCCCGGCAGGCTGAGCGGGAAAAACACCCGCCGGAAGGCGTGCCAGTCGCTCGCTCCCAGGTTCCGCGCGGCGCGGATGAGCGTCGGGTCGATCCCGCGCATCACCGCGTAGAGCGAGAGAATCATGATCGGCAGCAGGGCGAAGACCATGCCGATGTACATGCCGAGCCAGTTGTAGACGAGCGGCACCGGCGCCCGCACGAGGTGGAGCGCCAGGAGCAGTTGATTGACGGCTCCGCCGCGCTGCAGCAGCACGAGCCACGTGAAGTTGCGGGCGAGCAGGCTGATCCAGAACGGCGTGACGACCGCGATCAGCAGCAGGTTGGCGCGCCGGGCCGGCGCGAGCGAGAGCGTGTAGGCGACGGGATACCCGAGCGCGAGGCACGCGGCCGTCACCGAGAGGCTGATCTGGAACGTCACCGCGAACACGTGGCGGTAATTCGGCGCCGTCCACAGCTCGTGATAGGGGGACGGGTGCTGCGTGAAACTCAACAGCAGCATCCGCGCCACGGGGTAGAAGAAGAACGCCCCGAGGAACAGCAGGAGCGGCGCCGACGGCAGAATGCCGCGGGCGAGCGCCCGCCCGGGGGTCAGGCGCCTGCACCCCCGGCGGGCTTCGAGTCCGGTGAACCGCCTAGCTGCCGATAAACTCGATCCACTGCTTTGTGACGGGCTCGACGTTGTCCGCCCACCACTCCTCCGAGACCGCGACCTCGACCGCCGCGTTCTGCGGGGACGTCGGCAAGGACGCGGCGACGTCTTTCGGCATCAACGTGTAGGCTTTGGCGTTGGGCACGCCGAGGCCCGGGTACAGGTCGACGAACTTGGCGCACGTGTCCGCCCGTGCCACGTAGGCCTGCAGCTTGCGGGCCGCGTCACGGTTCGGCGCCCCCTTCGGCGTCACCCAGAACGACTGCAGCCACGCCGCCTGGTTCCAGGTGTAGTCGACGGGCGCGCCTTCCTGCTTCATCTGGCGCAGCAGCGAGATGCCGGGGCCGGCGAGCATGTCGACCTCTTTGCCCCGGAACAGCGCCGCGGTCTGGCTCGGCTGCGAGTACCAGATGTTGACCGCGCTCTTGTGCGCCTTGAGGAAGGCGAAGGCGCGCGGGACGTCCAGAGGATACAGGCGGTTCCGCGGGACGCCGTCCGCGAGCAGCGCAAACTCGAGCATGGGAATCGGCTGTTTGTACGCCGCGCGGCGGCCCGGAAACCGCCGCGTGTCGAAAAAGTCGGTCCACGTCCGGGGCTCATGACCCTTCGAGTAGACCTGTGTGCTCCACGCCAAGTTGTAGGAGTAGGCGACCGAGCCGACGCCCCACCGGCTCCACGTCCCGGGGACCAGCGTCTTCGTATCGACGACCGACATGTCGAGGGGCTCGAGCATGCCGACGCGGCCCAGGTTGATCACCCACTGGCCTTCCGCGTCGATGAAATCCCACTCGACGTTGCCCGTCTTGACCATCGCCTGGATCTTGGCGAGGTCGGGGATCCCGACCACGCGCACCCGCACGCCGGTGTCCTTTTCGAACGGATCGAAGAACGCGGTCTTCTGGGCCGCCGCGTACTTACCGCCCCACGAGCACGCCACCACTTCGCCGGCACCCTGGGCCTGCGCCGGTCGCGAGAGCACCCCGCCGAGCAACCCGGGAATCGCCGACGCCGCCACGCCCAGCGCGAGCACCCGCCGCACGAACTCCCGCCGGCCGATCGTTCCAGCGGCGTACTGCTCGACCAATCCCTCTACCCGCCGGTGGTCCTCCATCGGTTCGCCCCCCCTCGCCCTTCTCTGCCTCCTGCCGCTCCACTATCGATCATCCGCTTCGCGCCAAACGGCCCGTCGCCTGCAGGATCTTCACCGGCGTGATCGGCAGCGACGTGATCCGCGCTCCCACGGCGTTGGCGATCGCATTCGCGATCGCGGCCGGCGTGGGGATGATCGGAGGTTCGCCCACCCCCTTGGCGCCGATGTTGTTGACGACCGGATCCGGCTTGCCTACGGCGAGCGCCACGATGTCCGGAATCATCGAGACGCGCGGCACCGCGTAGGCGTCGAACCCCAGGTCGGAAGGCGCCCCGCTTACGGAATCGGTGGCGTGCTCCTCGGACAAGGCCATCCCGATGCCCTGGATCACCCCGCCCTGGATCTGACTCGCGTACTGCAGCGGATTGATCACGCGGCCGACATCGTGGCAGGCGACGATTTTCAGAACCGCGACCTCGCCGGTCTCCGGGTCCACCTCGACCTCCGCGAACTGCGCGCCCCACGTGCGAAACGCGAGCCCGTCGGGATTGGTCCCGCGGAAGCCCCGGCCCATGATGGTGAAGTTGCCCAGCTTGCCGGTGAGCTCGAGCACCGAGATGCCGCGATCGCGCACCCCGGCCACCGAGAGCCGTCCCGCCTCGAGCCGGACGTCCTGGGGCGCGGTCTCGAGCCACGAGGCCGCCGCGTCGACAAGATGCCCGCGGGCCTCTTCGGCGGCCATTCGCACGGCCGGGCCGCAGGATGTGATCGTCTGGCTGCCCGCGGAGATGGGGGCGTACGGAAGGTCCGTGTCGCCGAGGTACACGTCGACCTGGGACACCGGCAGGGTCAAAATTTCCGCAGCGATCTGCGCGAGGGCGGTTTTCGCGCCGGTGCCGAGGTCCTGCGTCCCGACCCGCACGTTGGCCCTGCCGTCCGGCATCAACCGGATATCCGCATACGCCGGCGGGGACCCGCCCGTGGTCCACATCTGTGTGGCCATGCCGAGCCCCGTCCGGCGGCCCCCGTCGCGCACCGGGGTCTTTGGCGCCGGCCGGCGGCGGGCCCAGCCGATGGCCTCGGCGCCCATCTCGTACGCTTCGCGGAGGAACTTGCTCGAGTAGTTGCGGCCCAGGACCTGGTCGGCCTCCGCGTAGTTCCGGAGGCGCAGTTCGAGCGGGTCGCACTCCAGCGCATCGGCGAGCGCGTCGATGGCGCACTCGAGTCCGACCGTGCCTTCCACGAACCCGGGCGCGCGGAACGGGGCCGTGGGGCCGGTGTGCGTGAACACCATCATCGTTTCCGCCCGCAGGTTCGGGCAGGCGTAGAGCTCCTTCACCGGACCGCCCAGGCCCATCGTAAACGGCAGCGACATGCCGACGCCCAGGACGCCCCAGTAGTCGATCGCGACCAGCGTGCCGTCCCGGCGGGCGCCGACCCGGATCCGCTGCACGCTTCGCGCGCGCTTGCCCGCGGCCACGCTTTCCTCCGCGCGGGTGTACATGAGCTTCACCGGCCGGCGCAGCGCGCGGGCGGCCAGCGCCGCCACCACCGTGTACTTTCCGGCGAAGTTCTTGCTGCCGAATCCGCCGCCCATGAACGGGCTCAGCACCCGCACATGATCGATCGGAACCCTGAGACACTCCGCGACCTCGCGCCGGATCCCGAAGATGTGCTGGGTCGAATCCCAGATCGTGAGCCGGTCCCCGGTCCACTGCGCGACCGAGACATGCGGCTCCATGCTGTGATGCAGCACGTCCTGGGTCTCCGCGCGAAGGTCGATCCGGACGTCCGCGCCCGCCAATCCCGCCGCGGGGTCGCCCCGCACGTAGACGTCCGGCTCGCCGCCGCGGACGTTCCCGGACACGTAGACTTGGGGGGAGCCGGGGCGCAGCGCCTCTTCCGGATCGACGACGTGCGGCAGGACCTCGTACTCGACCTCGATCAACTCCAGCGCATCGCGGGCCGCCGCCAGATCATCCGCGATCACCGCGGCCACCTCGTCGCCGGCGTACCGCAGTTCCGTGTCGAACAGCCAGCTCAGCCCGTTGTACCAGGGGATCTTGGGCGCGTTGAGCGACGACAGCACCAGCCGCACGCGGGGTGCCCGCTCGGCGGCCGACACGTCGAGCCGCCGAATCCGCGCGTGCGCGTGCGGACTGCGCAGCATCACGCCGTGCAGGAGCCCCGCGGGATAGAGGTCGGCGGTGTAGGTGGCGGTCCCGCTGACCCGCTCCGGACCGTCCACGCGGGGCACCGGGGTACCGACGACCGAGAGCGGGTGGCCCGCGGGCCACACCGGCAGGTCCTCGCCCTCGACGGCGACAGTTCGTTCCTCGAGCCGGCCTTCGAACTCGACCAGCCGCCTGACGAGTTGCGGCACGCTGCGCCCCCGGACCTAGCCGGCCTTCGTGGCGATCGCCTGCAGCACTTTCTCCGGTGTGATGGGAAGCGACGTGACGCGCACGCCGATCGCGTCCGCGACGGCGTTGGCGATGGCCGCGGCGGTCGGATCCATGCAGATTTCGCCGACGCCCTTCGCGCCGTACGGTCCGATGGGGTCACGGTGTTCGAGCAGGACCGTGACGAGTTCGGGCATGTCGGCGACCCGCGGGATCCGATAATCGAAGGCGTAGGGATTCAGCACCTGCCCGTCCCGGCACACGACCTCCTCGAGAAGCGCGAAGCCGAGCCCCATCATCATGCCGCCTTCGATTTGACCTTCCACGATGAGCGGGTTGATCGCCCGGCCGACTTCCTGGGCGTTCACGAGCCGCAGCACCCGGACTTCCCCGGTGTCGAGGTCCACCTCGACCTCGGCCACCTGCGTCGAGTATTCAAAACTCTGCAGCTCGCCCTGCCCGCGTTCGTTCAGCGGCACGGCATGGCCGTGGTGCACGCCGTTCCCGATCGGCTGCTCGCCGCGGCGCCGCATGCCGTAGTGCACGAGGTCGGCCATGGCGAGCCGGCGGGCCGGTGCGCCCCTGACCGCCACCGTGGCCCCGCCCCACTCCAGGTCCTGGACGTCCGCTTCCAGCATTTCCGCGGCGAGGGCCATCAGCTTCTCCCGCAGATTCGCCGCCGCCGTCCGCGCCGCGTTGCCGACCGAGTACAGCGTGCGGCTGGCCGAGGCGCCCTGGTCGTCCGGCACCACGTCCGTGGCCTTCCACGCGACGGCCACGGCGCCGGCCGGGAGCCGCAATTCCTCCCCGACGATCTGGCTCAACGCCGTGTCGATGCCCTGCCCGACATCGCCGGCCCCGGTGAGGAGCGTGACCGTACCGTCCGGATTCGCCTTGACGAAGGCGGTCGCCGTGTCCGTGCCGATCACGCCCGGCCCGCCGAGGCCGTGGTGCGCGGTGGCGATGCCCATGCCGCGCCGCAGCCGGGGACCGGCGGTGTCGCGGGCCGCCGCGCGGCGCGCCTGCCACTCGCCGGCCTCCGCCGCGGCCGTGATCGTGTCGCGCACGGTGACACTGTGGCGGGCGGCATGGAGCACCTGGCCGGTCACGGTCACCGCGTCCTGCCGCCAGGCGTTCCGCAGCCGGATCTCCACCGGGTCGAGGCCGACCCGTGAGGCGGCCTCGTCGAGCAACGCCTCGCGCGCAAACGCGATCTGGGGGCTTCCGAACCCCCGGAACGAGCCGCTCATGACGTTATGCGTAAAGACGCACCGGGCGTCCACGGACACGTTCGCGACCGCGTAGGGCCCTTCGAAGAGGATCGCGGCGTAGGTACCGACCATCGCGGACATCGAGTTGTAAGCGCCGGTGTCGAGCCACAGATCGCCTTCGGTGAATAGCAAAAGGCCGTCGCGATCCACACCCAAGGTCATGCGGATGTCGAACGGCGTCTTGCAGGTGGCCGCGAAGAACTCTTCCTCCCGAGTGTACACGCCCTTCACCGGCCGTCCCGTCTTCATGGAGAGGACGGCGCAGTAGGGCTCGATCGTGACCTCGCCCTTGCCGCCGAAGTCTCCGCCCGTCGGCACATAGACGGCGTTGACCCGATTGAGCGGCAGCCGCAGGAGTTCGCTCATCTGGGTGATCGTCCGAAACGGCTTGCCCGTCGACGCGTAGAGCGTGACCCGCTCCGTGGCGGGATCGTAGCTCACGACGCCGGCGTGAGGTTCCATGGAGAAGTGCTCGATGCGCTGGGTCCGAAACCGGTCGCCGACGACGACGTACGCGCGTTCCCGCGCCGCGGCGACGTCCCCCTTGCGCAGCCGGAAATGCGTCGCGACGTTGCCGGGCTCTGCGACCGTATAGCGCTTGAGCCACGCGGACGCCTTGTACTCCTCCTTTTTCGGGTGCACCAGCGGGGCCGCGGGCTCGCGGGCGGCGTCGAGGGTGTAGGCGCCGGGCCGGTCCTCGTACGTCACCTCGATCAGTTCCACCGCGCGCTGCGCGGTCTCGTCGTCCTCGGCGGCGACCGCGGCGATCACGTCCGCGACGGTGCGAACCTGGTCGCGCGCGAACAAATACCGGGCCGCGATAGACATGCCCGTCGGCGGCATCGAGGGCGCGTCGGCTGCGGTGACGATCGCGTGAACGCCGGGCAGCCGGGCGGCGGCGCCAGTATCGACGCGCACGATCCGGGCGGGTGCCTGCTGCGCGTACAGGAGCCGGCAGTGCAGCATCCCCGGCATGGCGAGGTCGGTCGCGTAGCGGGCCCATCCCGACGCAAACGCCGCCGCGTCGATCCGGGGCCGGCGCGTGCCCACGCGGGCATGCTCCGGGGTCCGGGCCACGGCCATCAGCGCCGCCCCTCGCCCGCGGTCTGCGCGACCGTCTCGACCAGCCGCGCAATGTCGGACGCGTCGTTGTAGAAATGCGGCGCGGCCCGAAGCACCGCACGCCCGCCCACGGTCCGCAGCGAGACGCTGATCCGCTCGGCGGTCAGCGCGCGTTTCAGCGTCTCCGAGGAGGCCCGCGGGTGCACGAATACGACGATCGCCGATTTCTCCGCCTCGTCCGCGCGCGGGGACAGGATCCGGCAGCCGCAGGCCGCGAGGCCTGCGGCTGCCCGGTCGGCGAGCGCGAGCACGTGCCGCGCGATCCGGTCCACGCCGATCTCGAGCGCGAGCGCGATGGCGGCCCCCATGCCGGCGAGCAGCGCAAACGGCGGGACGCCGCCTTCGAACCGCTTCGCCGACGGATGCGGCACGAAGTCATGCAGGAGCAGTTCGTCCTGGACGTGGTAGCGCGCATCGCCCGCGGCGCCGACTTCGATGACCCGCAGCAGGTCCAGCAGTTCAGGACGCGTGTAGAATATGCCCGTTCCCACGGGCGACAGCAGCCACTTGTGACCGCCGGCGGAGACGAAATCCACCGGCGTGGCGCCGACGTCGAGGGGGAACACGCCGAGCGTGTGGATCGCATCGACCGACAGCAGGATGCCGCGCTCCCGGCAGAACGTGCCGAGACGCGCCAAATCGATGCGGAAGCCGCTCGAAAACTGGATCGAACTGATCGCCACCATCCGGGTATGCGCATCCGCCGCGCGGACGATGTCGTCGATCTCGACGCGGCCGTCCGGCGCCGGCAGAATGCGGGTCTCCACCCCCACCCGGTCGAGCGCGCGCCACGGCATGACGTTCGTGGGGTACTCGATCGTCGCGGTGATGATGTTGTCGCCGGCCTTCCACGGCAGTCCAAGCGCGATGCGCGACAGCCCCTCGGCGGTGTTGCGCACGAAGGAGACGCACTCGGCGGGCGCCTTGATCAGCGCGGCCGCCTGCCGGCGGACGGACTCAGCGGTCTCGAGCCACGACGAATACGATTCGGTCCCCGCCGCCGCTTGTTCGGTGAGACAGCGCTGCACGGCGTCCAACACACGCGTCGACAACGGACCGATGGAGGCGTTTTGCAGGTACGTCCACTCGCGCGTGATCGGAAAAAGCTGGCGGTAGGCCGGCGGGACAAGGTGCTCGAGCACGTCTGGCGCGCTCGGGCGCGGCGGCGTCATAGGCTCGTACCCTTCGAGGGGGGCGTGCGGCCTATCCTGTTGCCCTTGGCATCTGCGCCGGCTCACGGCGCGGCTTGTCCCAGGCTTCTCAGGGGCCGCGAGAGCCGCAGGCTGTGTCGTGGTGGAGGGTGACCGAAGGAGCGCAACGAACGCTGCGGCCGGGATGAGAACAGCGCCGCTCTTTCTGTTGGTCATGGTCTTGGCGGTCCCCGTCGCCTTGGCGCAGAGTCCGCGGGACGACCAGGTCATTGTGCCGGGTGTGCGTATCGGAAAGTGGACGTTAAAGATGACGCTCGACGAACTCAACAAGATGAATGGAACGGCCGCTGTTTCACAGGTGCTGGATCCTGAGTACCGAAGTGCGACCTTCGCTTTCTACAGTTGGTCGTCGCTGGACTTTGGCGCAGGCGCTGATGGATCTCACAGGGTCGAGTGGTTCGCCGTTGGCTTTACATACGCGGTGATACCGTGGAAGACGCAGGAGGGCATCGGTCTCCAAAACACACGCGCGGATGTGTTGAAGGCGTACGGCAAGCCATCAGTCGAGACGATCCCCGGCCCGGGATTGAAGAACCTGATCTATGATGCGATCGGAATTGATTTCCAAGTTTACGACTCCGGTGGAAACATAAAGGAAATACGAATCTTCCGGCCGGGCACCGCGAAAAGCATTTGGAAGTTGTAGCGATCCATGTGAGGGTGCGCTCTACATCTGAGGCCGGAAACTCTTCGGGTTGAAGACGGCGCTTAAACGCCGCTAACCGCGCAGCGCGGGGATCACTCCTCACGGCTTGCGCGGGTGCGGCTCCCTCGGCGCTCCCCAGCCACGCGTCGCCCGCATTTCCGTGAGTGCAGCATACGTTTCCGAGAGTTTCCCGGGAAGAATTCGGGCTGCCGTAGTCGGGCATTCCCGCGGCATCCGTAGAAATACGGACCTCCCCCCGTATCGATGCGGATACCGTGCCCTATGGCAGAGCCCGCAATAATAAGACACACCAACGGGGGAGGGTGCACATGGGAGCCAGCGCCTCGGAATCGCCGTTCGTCTACGCCGGCAACAAACCACAATCCGACGATATGCACGTTCAGAAGGTTCATGGCGCACTCAGCACGGACAGCCGTACACCTCGTATCTTGATAGTCGACGAAGAAGAAGGAACTGTGGGCTTCTTCGAACGGATCGTGGGACAACTGACCCCGGCGGAATTTCGGAGCACCACGGATCCGGGCGCCATCGTGGATCTCCTCCTCCGCTTCCTCCCAGACCTCATTGTTCTGGACCTGTGCATGCCAAATACGGACGGCTTGGCTTTGCTCCACGTGGTCACCGCCCGGATTCCAGTGGGCGTTTATCTGCCTATCGTCGCACTTACCAGTGAGACGAGCGCCGAATCGAAAGACCGGATTGTCGCGAACGGCGCCACGGATGTTCTAACGAAGCCGTTCGATCCCGCGGAAGTCCAAATCCGTATCGCGCATTTGCTCAGACGCCGCGCGCTCTATCTCGAAGGACGCACGAGATCGAGCGAACCCGGACACGGCTATTGGGCGGTGGCTGCCGTGAAACCCTCAAGCGCTCTGCATTCACCTCGAATATCGGCAAGGCCGTACCGGTAGATACGGGAGACAACTCGGCTATTAGTCTGCGGTTCTCGGCCAAGCCGTCGCACGTCTAACCGTCAGCGGCGCTCAGCGATTCGATCCGCCGCCCGAGGAAAGACGTCTTGGTAGACACAGGAGTGTCATGGCAGCCTGTCCCCAACAAGGCGCTCGCCCGACTTCAACCGTGAAGGGCCGTGGCTAGATATTAAGGTCGCCATCCTGGCCAGCTAATCTTCTAGTTTCCGGTCACCAACGTTCGCGGCATCGGGTCTCCAGTCGATGCAGGGTTGTTGTCGGTTGACCAGAGTCCTTTCCTGTCACGCGCACGATCCTATTTCGTTAGGGTGCGGGATCGCCAGCTACCGGAACGTCCATGTTGCGCTATACGGCACTGCCGTAGTAGAGTATGGACGTGGGCGCGACAGACGACTTCGACGGCTTCGAGTGGGACGAAGCGAAGAGTGCACGTTGCCTTGAGGAACGGGGGTTCGATTTCGATTACGCGGCCAAGCTTTTCGACGGCGACTTCATAGAGGTCGAAGATCGGCGTCGCGATTGGGGCGAGGCGAGATTCGTCAATATCGGAGAGGTTGAAGGCCATATCCTCGTCGTGATATGGACGCCGAGGGGAAACACGAAGGCGAATTATCTCAGCGCGACCGGCATCGAAGTCGGAGAGGGAGGAGCTAGATGGCCACCGCGAGGCGCACAAACAGCGAAATCCGTGAAAGACGCGGTCGTGTGAATGCCAAGAAAATCAAGACGCTCACGGAAGCCGACATCGCGCGGTTTGCGCGGGAGGACGATAGCGAAACGAGAGAACTCGGTGCGCCACATTACGTCCCGCCGCGTACTGATGTACGCGCCCTGCGCGAACGGCTCAGTCTATCACAAGAGGAGTTTGCTCAACGCTACATGCTTTCGACGCGCACCATCCAGGACTGGGAGCAGCATCGGCGCGAACCCTCGGACGCTGCCCGTGTACTCCTGTTCGCGATTTGGCGCAACCACAAGGCTGTCGAGAAAGCCTTGCATGGCTAGAGTCCTGCGGGAACGCCACTTTCACTCAAATGCGATGCAAATCTCCCCGCGAGTCCCCGCTGCACTCGGATTAGAAGGTGACGCGGCCGCCGGTCTGCCGGGCGTAGGGGTTTAGCGCCACGCTCAGGCCATCGCCGACGGTGTTCAGGAGCAGCACCAGCAGAAAGATCGCGGCGCCAGGAAACGTCGGCACCCACCACGCCGTCGTGGCATACTGCAGCCCGTTGCTGAGCATGCCGCCGAGGCTGATCACGTTCGGGTCGCCGACGCCGAGGAAGCTGAGTGACGCCTCGCTCAGGATCCCGTACGACATCAACAAGGCCAACATCGCCAGGACCGGGGGCAGCGCGTTGGGCAGGATCTCGCGGAGCACGATCCGGCGGTTGGAGGCGCCTATGGCCCGGGCGCTCTCTACGAACTCGGACGCCTTGAGCGAGAGAACCTCGGCCCGCGCGATCCGCGCGATCTGCGGCCAGCCCGTAAGGCCCAACAGCATGATCACAGTGACCAGCCGGCCGCCAAACAGAAACGCGACGAGCAAGGCCAGGAAGAAGCCCGGAAGAATGAGCAGCGCGTCGGCCGCCCGCATGAGCAGGTGCTCGACCCAGCCGCCGTAGTAGCCGGCCAGCAGGCCGCACGCCAGGCCGACCGACATCGCCGTCGCCGCGACCGCCAGCCCTACGATAAACGACGCCTTGATTCCGTACACCGTCCTCGTCAGCACGTCGCGTCCGAGGTAATCCGCGCCGAGGGGGTGCGCCGCAGAGACGGGGCTGAGCGTGTCGCCCGTCATCGCGTTGGGGTCGTGCGGCAGGATGACAGGCGCGAGCGCTCCACCGGCGCCGAACGCCACCAGCATCGCCAGCGCCGCCAGCGGCAACCGCTGCCGGCTCAGCGCCTTCCACGCCAGCCGCAGCCGGCGAAACCGCTCGCCGTCCGCTCGAGCAGACGGTGGCCTTCCCGTGACCGCGGTGACGTCACGCATTACTGATACCGGATCCGCGGGTCGATCACGACGTACGCCAGATCCACCAGGAGGTTCGCCACGATCACCGCGGCGCCGACGATCAAGAAAAATCCCAACACCACCGGATAGTCGTGCTGGAGGATCGCGGTGTAGATGATGCGGCCCGTGCCCGGCCAGGCGAAGACGATCTCCGTCATGACCGCGCCCGCGAACATCGTGCCCAGCTGCACTCCCAGCACCGTGATCACGGACCGCATCGCGTTCCGCAGCGCGTGCCGGTAGAACACCTTGAATTCCGAGAGCCCCTTCATGCGCGCGGTCATGAGATAGGACTTGCGAGACTCCTCGAGGACGGACGCCCGGGTCAGGCGCGTGAAGGCGGCCGAGTACCACCACGCCAGGACGCCGAGCGGCAGGACCATGTGCCACGCGATGTCTCGCGCCCGGGCCACGGCACCCCCGGCCGCGCCGAGCGTCGCCATGCCCTGCGTGGGAAACCAGTGGAGCCTGCTCGCGAACACCACGATGAAGATGACGCTCAGCCAGAATGGCGGGGTCGCGTAGCTGATCAGCGACGCGGCGCCGATGGCATAGTCGGTGGCGGTACCGGAACGGCGCGCCGCCGCGATGCCGAGCACGGTACCGCAGGAGACGGCGAGCAGCACGCTCGGGATCATGAGCAACAACGTATTCGGGAGCGACCCAGCGAGCATATCGGCAACCGGCTGGAAATTGATCTGCGAGTAGCCGAGGTTGCCGCGGACGACGTTACCCATGTATCCGGCGTACTGGGCCCACACCGGCCGGTCGAGCCCCCAGGAGTGGCGAACCTGGGCCAGGACCTCCGCGCTGACGGACTGGCCTCCGTACAGATAGGTTACGGGGTCGCCCGGCGCCACGTGGATCAGGACGAACGCCGTGCTGACGACCAGCACGATCAATACCAGGCTTTGGACGAGCCTCCCCGCGACGTAGCGATAGGTCATGGGCGCGATCCCGGCGCGGGCCTCACGTCATCGGCGCGGCGCGGCTCCCCAGGCTTCGACGATCTCCGACGAGCGGGTCGGGATGGCCAGCCGGCGGAGGAATCGCATTGCGTCCTCATGGTACTGCGGCTCCATCGGCCCGACGCAGTCCTCGGGCACCACCGGAAAGAACCCGACGTTCAACGCGTGCCAGGCCGTCGGCAGGATGCCGACCTCGGTCGCGATGCCGGTGTGGATCAGCGTCCGAACGCGGTTGAGACGCAGAAACAGCTCGAGCGGCGTGCCGATGAACGCGTCGACGCGGAACTTCCGGATGATGATCTCGCCGGGCTGGGGCTTCAACTCATCGATCGTGTCCCACCCGGGCGTGTCCTCGACCAGGGCGTCGAGGGCCTTCCGCTGCTCGAGGTCGTTCAGCCTCCGGTAGTCGGACCGGATGCGCACGTCCGTGTAACTGCCGAAGTTCGGCAGGTTGGTGTACTGCGTGTACATCACCCGGACGCCGTGCCGCCGCGCGTCGTCGAGGAAGCGGACGAGCGGCGGCAGGATCCTACTCACGTCGATACGCCGGCCGGCCTTGTCGTAGACCCCGCCGGCGCCGGTGTTGTCCTTCTGCATGTCGTGCACGATCACGGCGGTGTGCCGCGGGGCGACGATCTCGGCCAGCGACTCCGGGATCTCGCGTCCCTGAAATGTCAGCATGGTCGCTTCTCCCGATCAGCCCGTGATCCGCGCGTCTTCGACGGACTCCATCGTGCCGGTCAGCGAATCGACGCTGTGCAACCCGGTAATGCGGCTGTTCCAGAGATCGATGCCGTTCGCGGTATAAAGGGAGATGATCGGGACCTCCTGATGCACGACCTCTTGTATCTTGACGTAGAGCGGCGCCCGTTTGGCGCGGTCCGTGGTGGCCCGTGCCTGCGGGATCCATTCGGTCACCTGCGGGTTGTCCCAGGCCGAGAAGTTGGTGCCGCCGGGCTTGGCATTCTTGCCGTTCACGTACTCGCAAATCGCCGCGGGATCCATCTGCTTCGAGATAAACAGCGTCCAGATGCAGGCGGCGGTGTCCTGCTGCCGGATCCGGCCGATGTACTCGCCGTAGGTGTAGGTTTTGATATCGGCGGCGATGTCCACGGTCCGCAGCATTTCCCTGAGCGCCTCGGACAGTTTCACCCGGAAGCCCTCCGTAGCCAGGATGGTCACGGGGAACCGGGCGCCGCCTTTGCGCGGCAGGCCTGCCTCGTCGAGCAGCGCGTTCGCCTTGTCCACGCTGTGGTCGTACGGCCGGATGTTGGAGGCGTGCGCCCACTTGGTCGCCGGCGTATCGGGAACCAGCGTTTCCTCGGGCTTGCCGAAGCCGAACAGCAGCGACTTGATAATGAAGGCCTTGTCGATCGCGTGGGCCAGCGCCTGCCGCACCTTCACGTTGTTGAACGGCGGCTTCGACGTATTGACGAACAGATTTTGCACCCAGTTCTGCTCGAACTCCGTCGCGACGAGGCCCGCCGGTTTGGCGTCGAGGATCCTGCGCATCTGGTCGTACGGGGGCCCGCCGGGGATGCCCTGAGACAGGACGACGTCGAGGTCGTGGTTGAGGAACGCGAGCAGCCCGGTCGACGCGTCGGGCGCGATCTTGAAGAACACCTGATCGACGTACGGCTTCGGCTTCCGGAAGTAGTTGGGGTTGCGCTCGAAGCTGATGTGGTCGCCGTGCTGCCATTCCGTGACGATGAAGGGCCCGGATCCCACCGGGGCGTGGAGGTATTTGTTGGTGCGCGGATCGCTCCCCGCCCAGAGGTGGGCGGGCAGAATGCCCATGGGCGAGACGAGCGGCATCATGAGCACGTTCGGCCCGTCGAAGCGCAGCACAGCCGTGTACTTGTCCGGCGTGTCGACGCTCTTGAGGTTCGAGACGAAGCTGCCGAGCGTGGAGCCCGTCTTTGGATCGACGAGCAGCTGGTACGTGAACTTCACGTCCTCGGACGTGAGCTCCGTGCCGTCGGTGAACTTGATCCCGGGCGTGAGGTTGAACGTAAACGTGTCGCCCTTGTCGTTGACCGTCCAGGCGCGCGCCACCCCGGGGACGAACTGCCCCGACGGGCTCAGGTCCGTCAGCCCGTTGTAGACCATGCGGTTGGTCTCCGGCCAGTTCGTCGACTCAAGCACCGGATTGAAGCCGAACACCGGCTCGCTTTGGAGGATCCGCACCACCCTCGGCGCGGCGCCGTACGCCGGGCCGCGCTCGGCAAACCAGGTGAACGACCCCGCGGCAGCGCCGGCCGCCGCCGCGGCCGACCCGAGCAGCCGCCGTCTCGTCACGCGGCTGATCGTGCCGCATTCGCGGCCGGTCCGGTGGCTGCTCACATCCGCACCGCCCGATCCGCCGCCGCCTTGATCTCCTTGGCCCGTTCGGGGCCGACGACCGGTTCAAGGCTGGTCGACGTGCCGCCGATGCCGAAGACGTTGATGGCCGGCTCGCCGGTGGCCCGCAGAATGTACCGGAACCCCGTGGGCAGGTAGATCTGCTCGCCCTCACGCACCACGACGTCGCCGCGCTCGCCCGCACCGCCCTCCCAGATCACGCGGATGCTGCCCTTGGCCACGTAGAACGATTCTTCGCTTTTGCCTTCCCACGTGAGGTCCGCCATGTCCGGCTCGTGGTGACACACACCCATCCGGAGCGCTTCGCTGCCCACGGTTTCGCGGCAGACCATGTAGCGGGTGTGCATGCCTTTGGTCAGATCCATCGGCGGCATGTCCTTGGTACTCAACTTGACGACCCTCGGCATCTCGTTCGCTCCCTTCCCGGGGCCCGGCGCAGAATAACTTTCGGCCGGTTCGGAGACTACCGCTTCTGCCGGTCGGGCTGCAGCAGCCCGCCGATGCTCCAGTTTTCGCGCTTAATCTCCTCGATGATGACATGAACGGCGTCGGCGGGGTTGCCCGTCACGCGGGCCACGACGTCGGTCACGCCGCGAACCAGTTCCCGCTTCTGCTCGATGGACCGCCCTTCGTACATCTCGATCCTTACGACCGGCATGCCGTCCTCCCTCTCGTCTCGGATGTTGACATCAGTGCGCGGCCGCGCCGATGCGCGGCGTCACCTCGTGTGCGAACCGTCGCAGCACCTCGCCGACAGACCCGCCCGGCGCGGCGTGTGGCCGGACGATCAGCCGCGTCACGCCGGGCCGGATCGCCGCGGACAGTTGCGCGGCAACACCGTCGGAATCGCCGGCCAGCACCATCCGCGCGACGGCCTCGGGCGGCAGCAGGTTGCTCGCGTCGGCGGCGGCCCGCAGATTCCCAGTCGCCGCGATGTCGATGAACGCCTGCGGCAGCGTGACGCCGAGACGCTCCAGATAGTCCCAGTGGCCATAGCCGGCGGCCACCCGCATGGCGACCCGCCGGCGCATGACCGCCTCGGCCTCGGCCGGATCGGCGCTGATGCACATCTCGAATCGGAGGACCACATCAATGTGCGAGAGCGTCCGGCGGCCCTTCTCGGCCCCGCGCTTCACGCAGTCGAGATAAAAATCCACCGCGGACGGCAGCGCCGTATTCGCGATCATCACGCCGTCGGCGACTTCACCCGCGAGTTCCGTGATACGCGCGCCCTGCGTCGCGAAGTAGATCGGGATGTCGCGCCGCACCGGAGTGAACTGGAGGCGGCCGCCGGCGAGGGAAATCACCTTACCCTGAAAGGTAACCTCTTCGCCCCGCAGCAGCCGCCGGACCAGGCCGACCGTCTCGCGCAGCGCCGCCACCGGGTGCTCGGCGCGAATGCCGAGTTCCCGGAACCCCGTCGATCCGACGCCGAGTCCGAGCAGCGCGCGTTGCCCGCTCATCTCGTCCAGCGTTGCGATCGTGGATGCCGTCACGGCCGGATGCCTCGAGTACGGATCGGTCACGCCGGGACCGAGGTGAATGCGGCGGGTGTTGGCCGCGACGGCCGCGAGGCCAATGTAACACTCGCGGAACATCCGGATATCCGTGTACCACAACTGATCGTAGCCGAGCTCCTCGGTGAGCCGTCCCAGCGCTACCAATTCGCTCGCCGGATACTCGGCGTTCAAGAGGACTCCAAGCTTCACATCCCACGCCCCCCTCGCGGGCTTGACTTCACGGATACGAATTCGTTCCCCTGCGCTCGCCAGTCGTCGGGCATTGGCGAAGGACCGCCCACAGCTCGTTCTCGGTGGCCACCTGTGGCAACGTCCTGGGATTTCAAACGCTGAAACTCCGCGAGTGTTTGTCTCAATCTCACCAATTGCCGTGCCCACCGCGGGAACGTGCGGACAACCTGATATGCTCTGTGGATGCTTGCAGCCTTCAGGTGGGTCGTCTTCAAAGAGAGTCCATTCTTCTCGGCCAGATTTGCGGGCTCACGGTCGAACAGTCTCTACTAAGAATCTTCGTTAGTAAGCCTTAACCACTATCCTTTACTAGTGGTTCGCGTTAGTAAAGCTTATCTGATATTTTTTACTATAGTGCAGGATGAGGGGGCCTATGCGAGGACGACTAATCAAGAAAACTTGGCAATACAATCCTACTCTCCCTGCGCCGGCGAGATACCGTCGTGCCTGTCAGTTCGAGGCCTTCATCCCTGCCCCCCTGACAGGACTCACCCTTTCTTTACCGGGGGACGTGGGCACGCTCGTCTCTGAAGCTGAGACAGCGATCACCAAACTGAACGGCCAATACAACGCCGCGCTGGTATGCTGCGCGACTTCTGCGCACGCGAGAGTCCGCGCATCCACTTGCTGTGACCAGGGCTTCCAACGCACTTTGTCTTCTCCAAAGACCTTACTTGGCAGATGCTCAAAGATCTTAATCCCGACCGTACTGCGCTGCTCCCAAGACTCCTTCGACGCGAAAGGATCAAGGGCCCGATTAAGCGATTCCCGAGTCCTCTGACAATACTGAGGCAAACAAAGACGAGAGCGAGTCAGCATCCCTGACCCGCTCCCGCTTCTCCTGGCATTCGGTTATCTGATTGACTTTCTAGCAACTACTACTTGCACTCACTTGACAGGGACGAACGCCGAACCTCCCTTGAGGTCCGCCGGTAGGAGTTCAAACTGCACGATAGTGACTGGCACGGTGCCTTTATTGGACGCCGAGTTCGTAATATCGCCGCTTTCCATCCAATAGTCGCCGGTCTTGTACACGGTCGCCTTACCCTCTTGTAGCAGTGTCACCTCGCCAGCAGTGACGACACGTATTCCTGGTCCTCGGTGCTGATGTTCGGCGATGTAGCCGCCGGGATCATAGGTCGCCTCGCCGACCCGTAGTTTGTACTTGCCGTTCACGTCTTTGAGGTGGCCTGAAACCACCTGTTCGAACTTGATCGTCGAGTGAAGACCTTTCGATTCCGGTGCCATCGGGCTCGCTGCGTATTGCGCGAGCACTCGATTCCCGAGTGCTCCTATTGCGACCCCCAACGCTAGGACCAACACAAGAATTAGGCTCTTTCGCATGGGCGACCCCCAGTTACCATCATTGTGGCGCGCCCTTTTCGTTCCACCGAGTAGACTTCCTGCCCAATGTCCGAGCAAGGGCTTCCGCATCCTCACCATCACACCCACCGTCGCTACCAAACGGAGGTCGGAGGGTCGGTGTCTTTTGGTTTTCTGGCCCCAGAGACAGAATGCGGTCACCCTCATTGCCAGGAGCGCCGAATCTGTGAAGGACAGCACGGACGGTCACCGTCCCGCTCTCAGATTGTCTAGTGGACTTGCTCTCCTGAACTTCCTGGACACGTCCGGCTTCGCTAGATGCGCATAACGGAGAGCCATTGCCAGGGATTCGTGCCTGAGGACTTGGCGGACTAACTCCAGGTCGCCGGTCTGCTTCAGGATGGATGTAGCCGCATAGTGCCTGAGTGCATGGGGACCGACCTTGCGAGTGAGGCCAGCGCGGACAAAGAGTCGGTGCAGGATATGTGTTCCGTGCGAACGGCTCAGAGCACGTCCCTGTTGATCGCAGAAGAGGAAGTCTTCTGGCGTTGCTTCTCGTCTGATCCCCAACCAGGAACGGAGCACCTGTGCTGTCTCAGCCCCAAAGAAGCCAACCCCATCCTTCTGACCCTTGCCGCCATGAACAGCCAGGGTCCGCGTCGAGAAGTTCACGTCCTCGACCCTAAGCCGCAAGGCTTCGCTGATCCTCAAACCCGAGTCTCCCAGGAGTGAAACGAGAGCCTTGTTTCTGCGGCCTTCGAAGGTGTCAGGACACGCAGCCAGCAGGCCCCTGACAGTCTCGTCCTCAGGAACCTTGGGCAGAGCCTTGGGAACTCTCATCGTCAGACCGCGCATCGGACTGTCTGCCAGAACTGCGGTCGCTACGCACCAGTTGAAGAACGTCCTAAGTACGGTGAAGTGCTTGTGAACGCTGACAGGTTTGAGGGAAACCCGAAGGTCGGTCAGGTGTCGCTGAACAGTCAGAGCCGAGACTTCCTCGGCAACAGCATTCTGAAACCGTGCGAGGATTTCTTCGTAACTCGCCAGCGTGTGCGTTGAGCAGTTGGCTACTCGCTTACTTAGGAGGAATGAGCCAACAGCGGTCTTTAGCGGGTGAGCGCATTCTTTTCCTGTGGATAACGCCTCGGGTTTCGAAGCCAGAAACGCGATGGAAGCCTTGCTATCGTTGAGTTTGGTGGGCGGTGCAGGTCTTGAACCTGCGGCCTCATCCGTGTGAAGGATGCGCTCTACCCCTGAGCTAACCGCCCGCGGTAAGAGTACCTTTCATATTATAGGCGGCACATTGCGCTGTCAAAGGCCGCGTCCCTTTGGAGGGACTATGTCGACACATCGCAAGAGCAATGTCTCGAGGGGGATGTGGTGGATGTTTCTCATCTCCGTCCTGCTGTTTTGGCTGCCTGTAGTTGGACCGTTTATTGCCGGCTTCATCGGCGGTAAGAAAGCAGGCGGGTTGGAACCGGCGATCATGGCAGTCTTCTTACCAATCGTCGTGATCGGGGTCGCGCTGTTTTTCTTCGGCTCAGCCCTCACCGGCCTTCCGCTCATCGGAGCGATCGCCGGCTTCGGCGTATTTGTCGTACTCATCGCCCACATCGGACCTATGCTTCTTGGGGCAATCATCGGCGGTCTCGTCGCGTAAGTCCACCGCAGCATTCCTTGGCCACCCGTGGGATTCCAAACATGCAGCTGAATAGCTTTTAGATTACGTCCGACCGATCAGGCCGAGTCTGCCGGAGCGTTATGAGTGCGAACAAGGGATTAAGTCGAGTTCGCGTGGTGCTCGGTGGTCGGGGCCGCTCTTTGCCGACGGTCTGATCAGCCCTCTACACCTGCACGTTCAAGGTGACCACCAGATTGGGAACCGGCGTCTCCACGACTTTGATCGAGAACTGCATGCCGGCGTCCTGGATCTCCGTGGCCACGAGCGCGAGCGTATCCACGGGAGCCAAGATCCCATACGTGTGGATGGGCACGAGATACAGTCTCGCCTTGAGTGCGGGGCCGGCCGGAGTATCCAACCTGACCAGGTGCCCGGGCGTGATGTGAGTGTCCTGAGGCACGAACGCAAGGAACATGCCCCGGCTATCATGCATCACCGCGATCAGATAGCAACGGCGGGCCGGAATGATCAAGGAGCGATACATCAAAGGGACCGAGGGACAGAACGCCTGGCCCGCCCTGCGGGACATGATTTCTCCGGGCAGCCGCACAGCCCCGCCCGGCCGCGGTCCTGGAACGATGATGATAGGAACCGCGCAAACGGTCAGCATCAGCACGGCAGCGAGCCACAGTCCACCAAGTCGCGACATGCGTGTCACCCCGCTACGCGCCAGCGGTGAGATCAACGTTCCCGCTCGTCGATGATAACGGCGGGCGGATTCGGCGCCTGTGTCCCGAGGACGACGATCGTGAGCCGTATGCCGGAGTCGTCGATCCGCGCCGGCACCAGCGTGAGATTGTTCACCGGCACGAGGGCGACGTCGGTCTCGAGCGGCACGAGGAACAGCCGCCCTTTGAGCTTCGGACCGGCGGGCGTGTCGAGCCGAACCCGCTGCCCGGGCGGTATGTGCGTGTCCTCGGGCGCGAACGCGAGGAACGTGCCGCGGCGATCCCGCAGGACCGCGATCAGATAGCACCGGCCGTTCGGAATCACGATCGCCCCATAGACCAGCGTCTTCGCGGGGCAGAACGTTTCGCCGGCATCGCGCGCTTCGGAGTGCTTCAGGGGAGGCCCCGAGGGACCGCCGGGCTTGGGCCCGGCGACGCCAGCGAGGATCCCGAACGCAAGGGCCAAGAGCGGAGCAAACCACAGGAAGCGACTGCGTGACATCAACGTCCCCCCGAACGGCGTCAGGTCAGAGACGTTGTGCCCGAAGGAGTCCTCTCTTCTGACCTATCCGCGTCTGTCGCGCCCGCGCCGAGATCCGTGCGCGTTGCTCAGCGCTGCCCCGACGGATCGAGCGCGTCCCGAAGGCCGTCGCCGACGAAGTTGAGGCTCAACAAGGTCGCGGCCAGCACGAGGGCCGGCGCGATAACCAGACGCGGATAGGATTCGATCGCGTCAACGCCCTCCGCGATCATGAGGCCCCAGCTCGGCAGCGGCGGCTGGACGCCAAGACCGAGAAAGCTGAGCCCCGCCTCCGCAATGATGAACGTCGGCACGAGCAACGTCGCCATGACGATGATCGGCGCCACGATGTTCGGCAAGAGGTGCGCCGCGACGACCCGCCGGTCCGAAGCGCCGAGGCTCTTCGCAGCCAGGACGAACTCGCGGTAGCGCAGCGCGAGCGACTGCCCGCGCGCGACACGCGCGACGTCGAGCCACCCTACGAGGGACAGCGCGAGAATGATCGCGGCGACGCCGCGGGTGCCGATATTCAAGGCATGCAGCCACACCAGCGGGCCGGCATGAACCGCCGGCAGGAAGGCGGTAAAGAATGTCTGCAGCAGCACCACGAGCAGCAGGTAAGGAATCGCGTAGACCACATCCACGACGCGCATCAGCAGGAGATCGAAGATGCCGCCGAAGTAGCCCGCCGCGAGGCCGACCGGTACGCCCACCGCCAGCACGACGGCAGCGCTCGCGAGCCCCACGCTGATGGAGACGCGGGCTCCGTACATCAGCCGGCTCAGCAGATCGCGGCCGAGCGCATCGGTGCCGGCGAGATGGAGACGGTCCGGCGCACCGTACGTTTCCAGCAGGTCCTGCCGGTCGTACGGATACGGCGCCACCGCGGGCGCCGCCACGGCGACCAACAGCATGACGGCGAGAAACACCGCCCCTGCCACCGCCATGCGGTGGCGGGCGAAGCGCCGCACCGCCCGACGATAGCCCCGGCGCGGGTCGGCGGCCGCCGCGGTAGTCGGTGCCCCGGCGAGCGAACTAGCCGTAGCGCACCTGCGGATCGAGCACGGCGTACGAGAGGTCGACCAGAATGTTTCGCAGGGAGGAGCTTCAGACCCGAAAAAGAAACTCCCGGTCGAAACGCCCAAACGGAATTCCGGCTCATCACAGAGGGGGCGGGGGGCATGTGGTTGCGAGGAAGTGCAGCGGTGCTTGCGTTCTGTGTCATGGCGATCTTGGCCGTTGGTCGTACCGGGGCGGCGGCGCCAACGAGGCTAATCGTTGTTCAAAACGAGGACGCGAACACCCTTGATCCATTCAACGACGGCGTCAACGTCGGGTTGGGCATCGGCCGAGCATTCTACAACGGGCTGTTCGGATTCGATGCGACGATGAAAGTCCGGCCCGTGCTGGTGACAACCTGGGCCGTATCTGCCGATGGCCTCATGTACACGTTCCACCTGCGGCAGGGGGTGACGTTCCAAGACGGGACGCCATTCAATGCGGCGGCCGTGAAAGCCAACTTCGACCGGGTCCTTAATCCTGCCAATCACATCCAGAAATACGGCTTGTACCATACCGTCAGCGGGATCGCGCAGGTCACGGTTGTGAACGACAGCACTGTTCAGATGCAGCTCGCTCACCCGTCGGCGACATTGATTAACAACTTGGCTCACCCGTCAGACGGGATCATCAGTCCGGCTGCGCTTGTCAAGTACGGGAATCAGGGCATCGCCACACACCCGGTCGGCACCGGCCCCTTCGTCTTTGAATCCTGGACGAGGGGAGATCGAATAGTCGCGAAGAAGAATCCGCACTATTGGCAACCCGGGTTGCCCGCCGTCGACGAGATCGTGTTCCGAGACGTGCCGGACAGCACCCAGGCGCTCGCGATGTTAAAGACCGGGGAAGCACAGTTCGTCTATCCGCTTGATCCAGTGAACGTCAAGTCGCTCGCCGGCCAGGCCGGGGTGCGCGTGAGCTCGACGCCGAGCATCTTCGAGACTTGTTTGTTGATGAACGAGCACTACGCGCCGTTCAGCAAACGCAACGTGCGGTTGGCGATGAACTATGCGGTGAACAAGCAGGCCCTGATCTCGACACTGTATCTCGGGTATGCTCGGGAAATGCGATCGGTCGTCGGCTCACAGCTGGACGGATACGCCCCCGTGGGCACGTATCCATTCGACCCCGCAAAGGGGAAACAGTTGCTTGCCGAAAGTGGCTACCCGAACGGCTTCACGGCCACGCTTTGGCTTCCCAACGACACGTTTTCGCAGAAGGAGGGCGTCTTCCTCCAGCAACAGTTCTCGCAAATCGGCGTGCGCGTGACAGTCGTCCCGATGGAATCGGGCACGTACGACACGAACCTGTATCTCGGTCCCGACAAGAGCACCTCGCAGTTGATCCTCTTCGGATTTTCCCCATCGAATGGAGCGACTGACTGGGCGCTTCGGGCGAACTTCGCGACAGCGGCGTGGACGCCGGCGCTGTTCAACGCCAGTTTCTACAGCAGTCCGAAGGTCGACGCGCTTTTCGCCCAGGCTGACCGGACCACCTCTACTGCGCAACGCAATGTCTATTACAAGAAAATTCAAATGATCATCTTCTCCGACGCTCCGTGGGTTTGGTTGGGGGAACCACTAGACATCGCGGGCATCAGCACGCGCGTCTCGAACGCGGATGTGCTCCCCGATCAGACGGTACAGGTCCAAGACGCGCGCATGCACTGACGACATCGTGGCGGGCCGACTGGGTACGGTTTTCCCAGGCCGCGTCCGGTTGCTGCGATTGCCGAGTCGCGCCGCATGCGAGGATACCTAGCCTATCGGGTTATGTCGGCGATTCCGACCGTCCTCGGTGTGACGATCTTCGTGTTCATGTTCGTACACCTTCTCCCCGGCGATCCGGCGCGGCTCATGGCCGGGCTCGGAGCGACGGACGACTCGGTCCAGTTGGTACGTCACTCCCTCGGCCTGGATAAGCCATTGTGGACGCAATACAGCATCTACATAAGGGGTGTCTTGCAGGGGGACCTGGGGATATCGAATCGTGATGCCACGGCCGTCAGTGTGCATTTGGCCCAAGCGTTCATCCCCACAGCGGAGTTGACGGTGGCGGGCATCGCGGTCGCGATGCTGGTCGGCCTGACGGCCGGCATCGTGGCCGCCAATGCCCATAACACGCCCTGGGATGTCGCGTTGACGTCGGGGGCCATGCTGGGGATCAGTCTACCGTCATTTGTCCTTGCGTTTATCCTCATTTGGGTTTTTGCCGTGACGCTCCGGATGTTTCCGACGGGCGGAGACGAGGGCGCCTTCGCCATTGTGCTCCCAGCGGTGACGCTCGGAGTCGGGGCAGCGGCGACGATTGCCCGGATCACGCGCTCGGAAATGCTGGGGGTGACGTCGCAAGACTACATCCGTGCGGCTCACGCGAAAGGCCACGCCCCGCTCGCGGTGATTCTGCGACACGCGCTCCCGAATACCCTCATCCCGGTCCTCACCGTCATCGGGTTGCAGTTCGGATTCTTGATTTCTGGCGCGATCATCGTCGAGACAGTGTTTTCCTGGCATGGGCTCGGGCGGCTCCTTGTCGATGCTATTGGGTTTCGAGACTATCCGGTGATCCAGGGAGTCGTGTTGCTGTTCGCGCTTGAATTCATCGCAGTGAATATCTTGACAGACGTTCTCTACGCGTGGGTGGATCCGCGCATTAGGTATCAAGGATGAACACGGTGGTGACCCGGCTGCTCAGGCGAAACCGCGCCGGCCGGTTAGGAGTTCTCATCGTCGCGGCCATCATGCTGATCGCGGAGTTCGGACCGCTGCTCGCTCCGTACGGACCCTTGAGCCCCGACTACCCCGCTGCGCGGCAGGCGCCGACCCTGGGCCATCTTGGGGGGACCGACGACTTTGGACGAGATATTTTATCGCGGACCTTGTACGGCGCGCGGATCTCTCTCGGCGTGGGGTTCGCGGGCGTCCTCCTCGGGCTGATCCCCGGGGTGGCGGCGGGCCTGACCGCTGGTTACTACAGCGGCGGCATTGACGCGTTCGTGATGCGTGTCGTGGATGTCATGCTCGCGTTCCCGGGGATCTTGCTCGCCATCGCGATGGTGGCGATCCTTGGCGCGGGCATTCAGAACGTCGTTATCGCCATCGGGATCTTTGGGTTCCCGGTGTATACGCGGATCGTTCGTGGTTCCACGCTGCAGGCGACGGGCCAGACCTACGTGGAGGCGGCACACGCGGAAGGCGCGCGACCTTGGCGTATTCTGATGCAGCACATCTTGCCCAACATCTTCGCTCCCATCATTGTCATTTCGAGCCTGCAGATCGCGAACGCTATCCTGACGGAAGCGGCACTCTCGTTCCTTGGACTGGGGGCTCCGCCGCCGACCCCGGAGTGGGGTGCGATCCTGAGTGGCGCGGAGAATGACTTGGTAACGTCACCCTATATGGCGGTGTTGCCAGGGGCGGCTCTGGTCATTACGATCCTGGGATTCAATCTGTTGGGAGACGGATTGCGGGACGCTCTGGATCCCAGGATGCGCGTCTGACGCGGTGCGCTAGCCGATCGGCAACGTACCTGGCAAAATGTAAGCAAGCCGGATCGACGCGCTTCGCTTTCTTCCAACAGCACTCTTGATCATCGGTTTGAGACTCATCGTCGATCCCCCCGACGCCCGGGTTAAAAGCCCGGCTCCAAACTCCTAAGCTAAAACTGGCATATTGGCGCGAAGTTGCTAAAAGATGTCGGCTCGTCTAGAATTACAGATGTCCTGACATCGATTCAAAGGGAGGCGGGCATGCGGGGTCGGCGGGAACGCCTCGAGCGCCAGGGTGAAGCCCGGGTGCGAGGTGAGGCAAAGATGGGCATCCACGTCCCCAAGGAGCTGCATCGAAAATTTCGAGCTCGCCTAATCCTCGAGGGCCGGTTAATGCAGGACGTGATCAAGCATTGGGTGGACGAAGAAGTCTCCTCGCATCGCACGCGCCAGCCTTCTACCGGCGGTCTTCGGTTTTTCAAGGGCGTCGATCGCAGCACCCTCGCCGCAATCGCGGTGCCAATTGAACAGGACAAAATCCGCAGGTTGAAAAGCAAATTGCTAATGGAGGGCCGCAATATTTCCCAGTGGGGCACCGAACGCATGGAACAATTCCTCAGAGAGCGAGCGTAGGGTCGCTTTGTGTTCTTAACATGCGCCGTTGGTATCGGCAATTATTGTAGTCTCTGCCACGTCCCCGCATGGCGAGGGTATGCCGACGCTCACTACCGACGCGAACGAGCGAACTATCCGTACTTCTATCCTTAGCGCGTCGATGGTGATGGGCCGTTAGACCAAATCGCTCGTCGGACAATGGCACAGGAGCGCTTGGACGCGCCGGCCAATGCAGCATCGTTGTGGAACGCGGCGTTGTGAAGTGGTTCGACAGCCGGATGGGCTATGGGTTTGTGATTGACCGTGAAGGCCGAGACGTGTTCGTCCACCGCCGTGTCGTACGCCGAGCCGGGCGTCGCCGGCTCGAACCGGGCGAGCCTGTTGAGTACGATGCGGAAGTCACGCCGCGCGGCGTGAAAATCACCCGTCTTGTCGTTGGAGAAGGTCCGCAGAAGCCCGCGTAGGTACCGCCGACTAAATTCTTACGACTCCGGTTTCGGCCCGTGCGATGGCGCATGCGTCCCCTTCCGCACGGTCGGGAACGCGATGACGCCCGTCTGACGCGCCACCGTCTGCCCCTTGCGTTGCGGTACGCGCGGATGGTTCGCGATGTTCAAGTCCAGATTCTTACCGCACGTGCAGGTGACCTTGGACACCTGGCTGGCATCGATCCAGACGTTGCCGGACGTTTCCGCGTGCTGCCGGGCCGCATCAATTGATCCGGATGCCTGCTCATCCGCGTCCTCTCGCTGGCCCTGCGCGGGCGTGCCGGTGCCGTAGACGGAGTATATGAACGTCTTCGGGTAGTAGATGCTGTATTTCTTCCCGCACCGGCCGCAGGGGAATGTGAACACCAAGGCCACTCGGCACCACCTCAGTCCTAATTCTAGCATAGGCGGGAAAATGGGATATTAGAAGGAAAGAACAGTTTGGTGCGCTGTGCCAGGGTACGCTCATTTGAGCGGCAGCGGGAGGTTGGCACGAATGGACGGGCGAACGGTTCGCACGCTCGTTTTGGGCATCGCGATCGGTGCCGTCGGGGCGACACTCGCAGTCGGCGCGACCGCGATGGCGTGGACCCGCCATCACAGCGGCGGGCAGGGCCGCATCGAGCTCCTTGTGCGCCCCGCACAGGGCACGCCCATCAATCCGAAGGAGTTCGTGCCGATCCCGCCGCTCAACCAGCCGGGCAATAATCCGTCGCAGGCGCCCTTCCCCGGCAACGGCTCGCAGTCGCAGCAGAACTGCGACCGCATCCTGTTCTTCTATCAGGGCCGAATCTACCAGTTGCGGCCCGGGCCCATGCCGCGCAACGGCGGCAATCCCGAGTTCTTTTTTATGCAGCCGTACGAAGGTCCGCAGATTCCGGGCTTTCCGCAGGGGCCGGGGCCCGCGCCTGATCCGCAGCAATTGCCGGTTCTTAAGTTCTGAAACACGGGTTTGAGCAAGGCTGCGAAGGCGGCCCACCGGAGCAACCCCGGTGACAGGAACCCAAGAATAAATAGTGGGCGGCCGCGGGACTTCTCCCGCGGCCGCCACGGTCTTCTAATTGACTCTATATCGACTTAGCGCTCGGCGTCTCCGCCGTTACGCTGGTTGCCGCCCTGGTCATTACGCCACCGGTCACGTCGGTGACGTTGTCCCGGTGGAACCCACCCGCCGTTGTCGGGCACCACAGCCGGACCACCCTGAGGGACGCCATATTGCGGTGCCTGCCCACCTTGCTGCAATACCTGCGGCAGATTCAGCAGAATGTTGGTGATCGCTCCTGCGCCGCCCATCGGAATGCCTGGGGCAGCCGCCGGGGCCGGCCGTGCGACAGGGGCCGAGACTGCCGGACGATAGACCGGACGCGCGGCGGCCGGACGTGCGACGGGTGCGGCGGCGCGGGTTTCCGCGGGGGCCACACTTGGAGCTGTATGATGCACGACCTCCGGAGCCACCGCCGGCGCTGTGCTGACCGGAGCCGCGAACGGAACAGCAGCGTTTGCCGGATCCGAAATCACCGAGACCGGAACGGCCGGCTGTGCCCGATGTATCCCGAGCATGGCCTGCCCTGAGGGCGTCGCCAACCCGAGGACGGTGAGGGCGGTAAGGCCTCCAAGGGCCGTCGTGAGAAACTTCACCATATCTAGCTCACCTCATATCCCTTCTACCCGTCAAGCGTCCGCGGCTAACTCGATGTTCCCGCGGGGCGGTGTTCACCGGTTTCGGGTGAGTCTCGCGTGCGAACGCACGTCCGTGTTAACGAGCGATCGCGGCCATTCCCCGCGGGCAACGCGGGCCACTTCTTCGGCAACCGACCGCTTGAGCGTGCGCCGCGCTTCCTCGCTGTACCACGCGATGTGCGGCGTCAAGATCGTGTTGGGCGCCTCGCGCAACGGATGGTCGGCCGCCAGCGGCTCTCCCTCGAACACGTCCAAGCCGGCGCCGCCGAGCCGGCCCTCGCGCAGCGCCCGCGCGACCGCGGCGGTGTCGATAACGCCGCCGCGCGACGTGTTGACGACGATCGCGGTGGGCTTGAGCATCCGGAGCTCTTCCTCGCCGAGCAGATGCCGGGTCTCTGCGCCGAGCGGCGCATGAAACGAAATGATGTCCGACTGGCGCAGCAGCGTGCCGTAGTCGACGAGCGTCGCGCCCGCCTCGCCTGCCGCCGTGCGGCTGACGTAGGGATCGTACGTCAGGAGGTGGACGCCGAAGGGCGCCGCGTACCCGGCGACCATTCGCCCGATCCTGCCGAAGCCCACGAGACCGAGCGTCTGGCCGCGCAGCCGGTGAATGGGCGGCGTGACGGTCGGCCCGAGCATCCAGCGCCCGGCCCGCAACGCCGCATCGAACGTACGGAGCCGGCGGTGCACCGCCAGCATGAGCGATACGGCGTGCAGCGCGACTTCCTGCGTCCCGTAGTCCGGGACGTTGGCGACGCAGATGCCCGCCTTCGTGGCCGCGTCGAGGTCCACCGTGTCGACGCCGACGCCGTAGCGCACGATCGCAAGACACCGTTCCGCCGCGCCGATCATGCCGGCGTCCACGGGCGCGTATTCGTTCATGAGCGCGTCCGCGGCCGCGATCTCCATGAGGAAGGCCCGCCGGTCGTTGCGGTTGGCAAGGCGCAACTCGATCCCAAGCGGGCGGAGGACTTCCTCCTCTTCGTCGAGGTTCGGAAAATCGTGATCTGTGATGACGGCCACGAACGCCACGGCATACGAGTTTCTGGCGGGGCGAAACGGTTCCTTCGGGCTGTAGGAAGCCTTGCCCCCAGCCTCCCGCGGCCCCTCAATTACTGGCGGGGCAGCCCCGCGATGATCCTGACGCGGTCGACGTCAAGGTGTCGCGCGACGAGGTCGGCGAGACCGTCGAGCCGCTCATCGAGCGTGAGCCCACGCGCGCGCGGGTCGCCGCGCCGGGTCGCGACACCGGTCCGCGTCGCGAAGCCGACGGCGTCGGCCCGCTCTCGGGCGGCGGCGTCGGCCGTGCCGCGGCGCGCCCACAGCGCGTCGAGGAGCGCCCGGCGGATCGCGGGGTCGGCGAGGAGCCCGTGCACAGCCGTGCCGCACACCAACCCGTCGGCCGATGCCGCGCCGCCCGGTTCGTCGCAGCGCGCGCCGGCGCGCTCGACGATGCGAATCCAGGACGGTCCGAGCGGCGTGCTCCGGCCCATGTGCATCTCATAGCCCTCGGCCTCGATGTCGGACCAGGCGCCCATCAAACCGCCTCGATGCGGCAGCGAGGCTCCGAGACGGACACGCACGCGGGCCGTTCGCTTCGTGCCGGCAAACGCGGTGACGACCGGCAACAACGCCAGGCCCTCGGCGGAACGCTGGTCCGATTCCACGCGCTCGGGATCGTCGATCCGGCGGCCCAGCATCTGGTAGCCGCCGCAGATACCGAGCACCGGGGTTCCGCCCGCGGCGGCTTGCGTCACCGCGCCGGCGAGACCCGATCGATGGAGCACGTGGAGGTCGGCGACCGTTGACTTGCTGCCCGGCAGGATGATCAGGTCCGGCCGCCCGAGACGCTGTCCCGGACGTACGTACCGGACGCGGACGCCGGCCTCCTGTTCCATCGCGTCGAACTCGTCGAAATTCGAGATGTACGGCAGGTGCACGATGGCGATCTCGAGCCACTTCTCCTGAGGCTCGTGCGATCCGTCTAAGGCAGGCGCGGCCGGTTCGAGCGCCACGGCGTCTTCTTCCGGCAGCCTCCACGCCGGCGCGTACGGGATTACGCCCAGCACCGGCCGGTGCGCGCGGGACTCGACATCGCGCAGCGCCGGCCGCAGCGTCCCTGCGTCGCCGCGAAACTTGTTGATGACGAAGCCACGGACCCATCTGCGCTCGCTTCGATCGAACAGGGTCATCGTCCCCACGAGCGAGGCGAAGACACCGCCACGGTCGATGTCGCCTACGAGCAGCACCGGCGCGGCCGCGTAGCGCGCGACCCGCATGTTGGCGAGATCCGACTGACGCAGGTTCACTTCGACCGGCGAGCCGGCGCCCTCGAGGATCACCAGGTCGTACCGCGCCCGCAGGACATCCAGCGACCGTGTGATGGCCCGCCAGAGGACTGTTCGAGGCGGCGGGGCCGCCACTCGTCCGAGGACCACGACCTGGATGCGACCCGCCGCGGCCGGCTTGACGAGGATCGGATTCATCTCGACCGCGGGCTCGATACCGGCGGCGCGCGCCTGCACCGCCTGCGCCACGCCGAGCTCGCCGCCGCCGGCGGTCACAGCGGCGTTGAGCGAGATGTTCTGGGCCTTGAATGGCGCAACGCGAAGGCCCTCGCGCGCGAAGATGCGGCAAAGGGCCGCAACCAGCGTGCTCTTGCCGGCGTGCGAGGCGGTCCCCTGGATCATGAACACATGCGCGCGCCGTGCAGACTGCCGTGTCATCGGAGCAAAGGATTCATATCTCGCAGGCCAGAACCCCCCAGCCGGTGATGACCGAGTGAGACGAACCCCCGCTGAACAGCCCCTGTGGCTGGGCACGCTTCCTTACGGGCTGATCGGTGCCGCGGTGTTGCTCCGCCTGATGCCTCACCCGTGGCACTTCCAACCGATGGATGCCCTGGCGCTGTTCGGGGGCGCCGTGCTGCCCGGGGCGTGGGCGGTTGCCGTGCCGCTCGGGGCGGTCGCGCTCTCCGATGCCGTGCTCGGGTTCTACGGCGCCGGGATGCTGCCGGTCTATGCCGCGTACCTTGCGATTATCATCCTCGGCCGGGTTATGCTGCGACGGCGTTCGCCTCTCGGCATCGCGGGCACGGCCGCAGCCGCCGCGACCCTGTTTTATCTCATCACAAACTTGGGCGAGTGGTTCGGCCCGCTCTACCCGCACACGCTGGCCGGACTGGCCGCCTCGTACACGGCCGGGGTCCCGTTCTTCCCCAACACGCTGATGAGCGACGTCGCGTATTCGCTCGCGATATTCGGCGTCTATGACGCCGCCCGGCGCGCCGGCCGCATCGTCCCTCAGCGCACCACGTAGCGGATCCGCAGCGTCACATAGGCGTCGATCGGCGCGCCGTCGCGCGTTGCCGGCGCGAAGCGCCAGGAGCGCACGGCCTCCGCCGCCGCGCGATCGAGTACGTCCGATCCCGATGAGCCCGCCACGTCGACGCTCCGCACATCTCCGGTCGAGAGCACGAGCGCCCGAATCGTCACGGTCCCCTCGGTGCCCTCGACGACGGCGGCGGCGCCGAGGTCCTGGCGCCGGACCGTGAGGCGGAAGGCGTCTCCGGGATAGAGCGCGCCCGGCGTCGCGATAACCCTCGGCGGCACAAGGACCGGCGACGGCATTGCTGCCGGAGGCAGAGCGGATCCGCGCGCGGTAGCGTCCGGGTCCGCGCCCGTGCCGGCGGCCGGCGCGTTCCCCCGCCCAGCTTCGGCGCCACCGTTGGGCGGCCCACCGCTCGATCCCGCGCTACCGGCGGCACCAGCGGCGCCCGAGCCGGCTGCCGCCGTGTCTCGGCCGGTCGCAGCGGGATGTTTCGGCGGCTCGCCCGCGTGGAGTTCCGGTGTCGCAGATGTGGAGGGGGCCGGAACCGTTGGGGCTTTGGTCATCGCCCGCTGAACGGCAGTGGTGTCGTGGGAGACGGAGACCTGAGGACTGTGGGTGGAAGGACGGGGCCGCGAGTGTGCCGGGGGCCGCGGAGGCGGTGCTGGGATGGCTGGGGGCACGTGGCGCACGCTTCCGTCTCGGGCGCCTCCGGCGGATCGCATGATAACGTCGCCCTCATCGTTTGCCGAAGGACCGGCCCGCGGCGAATCGCCCCATGGAACCGCGCGGGCCTTTCCGGATCCAGTGATCAAGACGGCGTCACGCGAGATCGGAGGTGCGGGCCGGGAGTGCCGCCAGGCCGCCCACGTCACGGCCGACGCGACGAGGGTGGCGGAGAGCGCGATCGCCATGACCCGGGTGCGGACCATCAGAACGACTTGCCCACCGTCACGAAGAATCGCCTCCCCGGTTCGGCAAATCCCGGCGCTTCCTGATACTGGACGTCGAACACGTTCGCCACCCCGGCCTGCACGCGATACCCGCCCGCAAAGGGCCAGGTGACCGCGATGGACGTGAGCCAGTAGCCGGGAAGCACCGTGGTATTGGCCGCATCCGTGAACATATCCCCCGCGTAGCCGACGATCAGGGCGACCGCGGCGCCGGGCGCCGCCTGGTAGTCGACCTCTAGATTGCCGAGCGTCCGCGGCACATCGACCACGTCGAGATCCGTGACGGCATCGCGGGCGCGCTGGCTCGTGTAGTTGGCGCGCACGAACCAGCGCGGCGAAAGCCGGCCGAGAAGTTCAACAGACCCCCCCGCCACGATCGCATGTCCGACGTTGGCCGGGATGAAAGCGGGCGGCGGCGAGACGATCAGGTTCGTGGCATCCTTGTAGAAGCCGCCCACGGTCAGCGTGAGGCCCGCGGCGAGCGCGTATTCGAAGCTTGCATCGTACGACCAGGCCGTCTCCGGCTGGAGATTGGGATTGCCGAACAGGCCCGGCGCGAGTTCGTCAAAGGTCGGCGTCCGGTACGTCCTTCCCGCGGCCGCCCGGAACAGCAGACGGTCCGTCAGCAGCACGACGAGGCCGCCGCGCGGGTTGATCTGCGTGCCTCCGATGAACGTGAAGTTGTCCTCGCGCGCGCCGAGCGACAGCAGCACGGCGGGCGTCACGCGCCAGTCGTACTGAGTGTAGAGCCCGAGGTCGCTGCCCTGGGCCGGGAACATTACGCCGGTGTTGTCTGTGTGGAAGATCACTTCGTTCTGATAATCGGCGCCGAACGTGAGCAGGCTGCCGCCGCCTGCGTCGAGGACGACCTGGGCCTGTGCCCCCCAGAAGTCGGCGAGATCCTCGGATTGGAACGCAATCCCGGGGCTGAGGAAATTGACGTCGTCGTACGTGCGGTACACGCGCAGCAGCATTCCCGGTCCATCCGCGCGGCCGGTCCGCCACGACGCGTCCAGCACCGTCCGGCCTTCCCACAGGCGCGCGAGCGTGTCCTGAAACGGTACGGGACCCGGCGTGCCCGTGATGTGGTACAGCCGGTCGGCCGTGAGGATGACACTGCCGCCGCCGGCGGCCGGCCAGTTCAGCTTCGCCATCACCGTGGTATTAGTGTAGTCGGTATCCGGCGCGAATCCCGTGCTGCCGGTGTTGATCCCCTGGAACAGGTACGTCATGGTCCCGGCTGCGCCCCCGAGCGACAGTGTGTTGCTCGTCTCGCCGTACGACCCGATGCGCGCGGACGCGGACGACTCGGGGCGCTGCCGTGTGACGATGTTGACGACGCCCCCGATCGTCGCGCTGCCGTAAATCGCCGAGAACGGACCGCGCAGCACCTCAATGTGATCCACCTGCTGGATCGGCAGGGTGCTCAGATCGACGGTCGCTTGGTCCGGCCGGTTGAGCGGCACACCGTCCAGGAGCACGAGCGTCTGCGTCGATGAGGAGCCGCGGATGCTCATCGTCGTCAGGCTGCCGGGGCCTCCCGTCGAGCGGACCTGAACTTCGGGCAGCACGCGAAGGGCATCCGCCACGGTGAGCGCGCCCATCGCGGCGATCTCTTCCGCGGTGATCACGCTGATCGATGCGGGACTCGTGGCGGGGAGTTGCGGCCGCCGGCCCGCGACCTCTACTTCCGGCAGCTCAAAGGTCGGAGGGGTTGCGACAGGGGCAGGACCAGAAGCCGGCGGCGCCTGCTGCGCCCAGGCCGCCGGACGCAGCGCAGGCGGGCAGGCGGCGAGCGCAGCCGCCATGGCGATGACGAGCCATTTTCCATACGTGGCAGGACGGCGCGCACCGGCGCGCACGCGGCGCGGAAGATCCATGATGTTCCTCCGTTCCCGGCGCCACACCCGGTTCATCCGCCGGCGGGGGAACGACACGCGCACAAAAATGGCCCCCGGCGCGGACACGGGGACCATGGCGGCATGACGCCGCGGCGTACTGGCCTTTCAGCCGAAGTTCCCGTACGCGCCCGGACGGGCAGGTTTCCTGGCTCCGGATCCTCGCCGCTCCGCGCCTTCCCGGTTGCCCAGTGGCGTTTCGCGAAACGGCTCCCCGTTACAGTGGCGGGACCGCGCCGGTCTTGCGGCCCGCAGCGCCTCGCCGGCGATGCAGGGCCGCGCACCGGACTTCCCTCTTCTCCCCCGAACTCGGGGGCCACCCGTCCAGTACGGTATGCAGTTGTCTGGCGGATCGTTCGCGTTGAGCCGGATGATTCCTGCCGCGATCGCTGTGGCGCCGCTTCGATTGCGCGATTTCGCTCCGTCGCTTAGGCCCCTTCGATCCGCTCCTGCAGCAGGGCGCGCTCTGCGGGGTTCGCCGTGAGTTCAATCGCGCGGAGGTCCGCCGCCCGCGCCTCGATGGCACGCCCGAGCGCGCGCAGCAGTTCGGCCCGCGTTGCGTGGAAGAGATGATAGCGGTCCAGCGGCCCGCTGAGCTGGTCGAGTGTCTGGAGTGCCGCCGCAGGACCGTCGACGTAGCGAAGCGCAATGGCGCGATTGAGCGCCACAATCGGCGACGGATCGAATCGCAACAGTACGTCGTAGAGCGCCAGGATCTGCGGCCAGTCGGTCTCCTCCCACGATGCGGCTTCGGCGTGACAGGCGACGATCGCGGCCTGCACCTGATAGGGGCCGGGCCGGCCGGCGCGAGACGCCTGCTCGAGGAGCGACGCCGCGGCGGCAATCGCGGCGCGATCCCAGAGGCCGCGGTCCTGGTGCTGCAGAAGCACCAGACCCCCCTCGGGCCCCATTCGTGCGCGGTCTCGCGCGCGGTGCAGGCGGATCAAAACATGCAGGCCGGTGACCTCCGGTTGGTCCGGCAGCAGGCGGGCGAGGAGAGCCGTCAACCACTCGGCGTCGTCGGTGAGGTCCCGACGGAATGCCGCTGGTCCGCCAGTGGCGAGGTAGCCTTCATTAAATAACAGGTACAGAACGCGCAGGACTTCGTCGAGACGGCCGGCCAGCTCGCTTGCTTCGGGCATGCGGTACGGAATGTGCGCCTCGACGATTTTTCGCTTGGCGCGGACGATCCGCTGCGCGATCGCGGTCTCGGTCGAGAGGAACGCGCGCGCGATCTCCGCGGTGGTGAGCCCGAGCACTGCCCGCAATGTCAGCGCAAGTTGCGCTTCACGCGCGAGCGACGGGTGGCAGCACGTAAAGATGAGCCGGAGCCGGTCGTCGGGCTCTTCCGCGGCGCCGGGTTCCGGCGGCAGCTGCCGGAGCAGTTCCTGATAGTGCGTGCGCCGGCGCCACCGATCGATCGCCTTCCGCCGCGCGGCGGTTATGAGCCACGCGCCGGGTTTGGCCGGAACGCCCTCGGCGGGCCAGTGCTCGAGCGCCGCGAGCAGCGCATCCTGGACGAGGTCCTCGGCTTCGTCGAAATTCCCCAGCGCGCGAACCAGCGCCGCGGTGAGCCGCCCGGCTTCCTCGCGGAACACTTGTGCAATCGTGGCATGCGTGGCCGCGGACGAATCCGGCGGGCTGGAGTGCATCACGTGGAGGCTTTCGAAGGGCCGCCGCAGGACGGCATCAAGAGCGCGCCCGGCGAATTCGGATTTTTCCGCGAACGGCCGTGGTGGAGCAGCGCGGGTGGCGGCGCGGAACGCGCCGCCACCCGCGTCGCACGCTACCCGGCCAGGCGCGGATCCCGCATGGGATTGTCCGCGATCGGCCGGATCTCGATGACGTGATGGCCGTGCTCCGGCCACGACTTCGCGATGGCAATCGCCGTATCGAGGTCCGGGACCTCGAAGATCCCGTAGCCGCCGATCGTCTCCTTAGTCTCAAGGAAGGGCCCGTCCGTCACGACCGGCTGGTCGCCACGCCACTTCACGGTCGTCGCAGTGCGCCGCGGCTGCAGCTGGTTGCCGCCGACGAGCCGGCCGGCCTGGGCGTGCTCGCCGAACCAGCGTCCGATGGCCGGCATGTTTTGGTCGCCTGGAGTGAGCTTCTCCCACGCGTCCCCGTCCTTCTGCACGAACAGGAGCATGTATTTCATCGTCGTCCCTCCTGGAAGAATGGTCTCTGGGCCTTACACCCGTGACGACGAACGGGAACCTTCGAATTCGACAGCCCCCGCGCGAACCGGCTGGATCCCAAACATCCGCCTCGGTCGCACCGCGACGGGCTCGCGAGGGGTTAGCTCTTCGGGACCCGCAGTGGCGAGACGAACGCTTCCCGAACCCACACGTTGGAGCCGGTCGCAAGCACCGACCGCACCACCCGGGCGACATCCTGCGGCTGCAGCGCCCAATCGCGCGATGCGGCGCCCGCCGAGAATGAGGTCTGCACGGACCCCGGCTCCACGACGCTGACCTTCACTCCGCGGTTCCGCACCTCGAGGCCGACGGCCTCGGTGAAACCAATGACGGCGAACTTCGAAGCGGAGTACGCGGCGCTCCCCGCCATCCCGACACGTCCGGCGCCAGACGCGATGTTCACGATGTGCCCCTGCCCGCGCGCCAGCATGACCGGGAGCGCGGCCTTCGTAAAGAGGAAGACGCCGGTCACGTTCACGTCCATGAGACGCCGCCAGGCGTCGAACGGCATGTCGTGGATCGGTCCGGACCACCCGATGCCGGCGTTGTTCACAACCCCATCGAGCGCGCCGCCCCACTGCTGGGCACGGGCCACCGCGGCCGCGGCCGTTCGTTCCTCTGCGACATCGCCGGCAACGGCGGTGGCCCGGTCCTCACCGATCTCGTCGACGAGCTGCGCGAGATCCGTTGCCGTCCGCGCGACAAGAACGACCCGCGCGCCCGCGGCGGCGAGGTCGAGGGCGACCGCCCGGCCGATGCCGCGGCCCGCACCGGTCACGATGAAGACCTGCCCCGACACATCGCCGTCCGTGGGACACCTCCGAGGAAAAGTTGCGGCTCACACGCGGGTGGGACGCCCTTCACTACACCGGGGGAGCGGTTTTTGCCTTTGCAGAAAACTGAGCCGGCCGGCCTCTCCCGAGGCCGGCCGGGGGTTCCTCGATATACGGCGGTTGCTAGACGGCCGACAGGATCCGCGTACCGCCTACTGCCCGACCTTCGTCGGATGGGTCTCGGATGGCGCCGGCGCGTTCGCCAGATTCGGCGTCAGCGTCGCGATTGCGCGCTCCAGGAGCGGCATCGTCGCCGAAACTTTTGCGGACGTATTCTCCGTCGTGCCCACCGCAACGTAGACGCGGTTGGCGTGCGTCATGCAGACCTCGACGCTCTGACGCGGCTCAGCGCTGGCGGTCTTCCAATCGTAGACCCGCATGTAGGCTGGCTGGCCTCCCACCGTCGTGGGCCCCTGCCTCACGGTCGTCCAGGTGTGGATCGTGTACCGCAAGACCATGTCTGACTCACTTATGCACTGCTGGGGGTTGATGTTGGCCGACCAGTCGTAGACGGTCACGTCCAGGCTGTCGGGCAGCATCGCCGACGTCGCCGGCGACTTGGCCTCGATGGCCGGGTTCTTGCTTTGGGTCGTGACGTGCCACGTCGACGGTACGGCGATGGAAAATCGATTCTGCTGATCCCGCACGGATTTCAGGGCCACGCTCTGAGCGGTGACCGGCACGGCGGCGGCGAGTGCAGCGATCACGATCATCGCCAGTAGCGCTCCGGTCAAGCGGACGAGCCTACTGTGATGGCAGCTTTGCATGTGCGTCACCTCCTCCAATCAACCGCCCCGGCGCCAGCCGACGAACATCTACAGGGCCGAACGGCGGTCCTAGATGATGATTATTCCGCGAACCGGATCCGTCGAAACCGGCGCGGCGGCCCACTCAAAGAAGCGCGTAACGCCCAGCCAAGGTTACCGCTATGTCATGAAGATTCCTTGAAGGCTTCGCCCGACGCGCACCACCGAGCTTGTATCGAGCGTTGGAGGACCAGCCCTCGGAAACGGTTGGTACTGGCGGAGGGGGGGAGATTTGAACTCCCGATACCCGTGAGGGTATAGCGGTTTTCGAGACCGCCCGATTCAGCCAGGCTCTCGCACCCCTCCGCGAGGCTAAGCCTTATAAATCCTACCCTTCCAGGGCTAGACTCGCAAGCCAAAATCCCCATCGCCCTGCTATATCCTGCTACACGCTGCTACACGGTGCCGATCCCCTAAGACTAAGGGGAGGTCGGTTATGGTCAGCCACACGGGGTCTGTCTATCACCGGAAGGACGGGAAGTGGTGTGCGGCGTTACAAGTGCTAGGGAAGAGAAAGGTTGCTTACGCTAACAGCGACGACGGGGCAAGACGACAACTCGCCCGTCTTCAGCGTGAATACGCGGTCACAGGGACGTTGCCTGATTCTGGACGGCATACGTTTCAAAACCTCATAGATGATTGGCTAGAAGCGGCAACTCTAAGGCCAAGAACGAAGACCGACTATAGGGCTCTGGCTTGTCGCTATGTCCTGCCGGTTTTCGGTCAGGTCAAACTGTCTCGGCTGGAGCCTGTTCATCTTCAACGGCTCTATGCGGACCTTCAGGCGAAGGGTCTAGGCCGCGTTCCGTCACAAGTCCATCGGCTACTCCATCGTGCTTTTCATATCGCGGTTCTTTGGGGTTGGCTCCCACACAATTCAGCGGATCGCGTACTTCCTCCAACCTACACTTCTCCCAGACGGGAAGTGTGGAATGCAGAAGACCTGCGCCGGTTTCTGGGAAGCACAAGTAGCCACCGGCTCAACCCGTTGTGGACCCTCCTTGCGGCGACTGGGATGAGGCTCGGTGAGGCTCAGGGGCTCCGCTGGGAAGACTTGGACTCATCGTCCTCGACACTGACCGTCAATCGTACTCTGTACCGGCTCAAAGGGAAGTGGACGACAGCGGAACCAAAGACGCAGGCAGGACGACGAGTCATCGAACTTCCACCCGGTGCAACCGCTGCAGTCCGCAGACAGCGCCTCCAGCAGAATGAGTGGCGACTTAGAGCAGGTTCCGGCTGGCACGAGACGGGGCTCGTATTTACTACGTCTACAGGACAGCCCTTAGCAGGTGACTTCGTAGCACGAAGTTTGCGAAGGTCTTGTCAGAGGGCGGGAGTTGTCCCGCTTACTCCTCACGGCTTTCGACACTCCTCTGCCTCACTGTTGATTGCCAGCGGCGTTTCTGTCTCAACGGTTGCGGCTCGGCTCGGTCACGCTACCCCAGCCATCACCACGCGCATCTACGCACACGCCGTTCGCGGAGCCGATCAACAAGCAGCACAGACCATGCAACAGATTCTGGCGGTAGAATTGTGAACGTCCATGTCGTTCCTCGTGGACTTGCTGCTCCTTGGAGCGATTGTGACGGCTTTCGGTCTCTAGGTTGTGACCCTCAGAGACCAGACATACCATCGGACTCCCAGCAAAGAGCCTATGATAGTGCAGATCGGGCTCAAGGTCACCACGCAGGAACTCCAGTCTATTGAAAACGAACCAGGCAGGCCAAGTCATGCCTGGGGGAAAGCCATGAGCGGACCCGCACGGATCAGCACTGTGCTCACCATACTTCTCGGTGTGCTTACACTCGGGCTTCAGCCAATAGCCTCGGCACCCATGCCTTCCGCCGCCCACAGCATCGTCGGGTCCTGGATGACCTATCCGCTTGGAGTCCCCGGACACGTACAAGCAACGCCAAGTCTTTTCTCATACACATCGGATGGCGTCGTCACCCTGGCGTCGAGTACGCCCGGAACGAGCGGCGGGCATGGGGTCTGGGTCGATACAGGCAACCGTACCGCCACCGCTACGTTCTATCTACTGCTCCATAATCCAGGCGGGGACTTCATCGGAGTGAGGAAGTTCCGCATGAAGGCGATGCTCGATACAACCTTCGACGCGTACACTGCGTCGGGGAAATTCGATTTTATTGATCCTCAGGGGAAAGTGGTGCAGTCTGTCAACTTCACGACGCGAGGGAGCCGCATCAAGGTGGAATCACCGTGATGGGGGTCTGGCGCGCTAGAACGAGCGGGGTGGTGCTGCGAACGGTGTTTTCACGGCCAGGACCGTCAGCGGTTGGCAAAAAGTCTGGAGAACACTCTCGAAAGGAAGGTTCGCAACCATTCTAGGAGCCTTACAGGACATTCTGGCGGGAGTCTGGACGGTATTGACCTTTGGATAGAATTAGCCTTAGGATATGTGAGCCATGAACGCCAGAGACCTCAACAAAATGCTGAAGGACCGAAGCATGACCGGTAGGAGCCTAGCGAGGCTTCTGGGAGTCGGTGAAATCTCTGTCTCCAGGTGGAGGCATGGAGCCAGGAGAATGCATCCGGCCTACGCTCGGCTACTCACTCTTTATCTTCAGGGACGAATCAAGGGCGAAGGCCCAAACAAGTCTAGGCGAAAGGGAGGGAAGCGATAGCAGACGGCTCGACAAACAAAATACGGGGAACGGCGCTGCTACAGGACGCTTGGGAGAGGCTTGAAATAGGGGCTGGGGAGACGGGTAGCGGTTTTCGAGACCGCCCGATTCAGCCAGGCTCTCGCACCCCTCCAGGCCTGCGCTGATTGTACCATGGTCGCCGCGCGCCGCCGGGAGCGCCGGAGGATTTAGTTTCCGGCGGCGCGTATACGCGGCGGTCTTATTGAGCGTCGGACCCCGCTACAGTCCTGCTACAGCGCCGACCCCACCAGTGGGTTCGGACAATGCTCGGCTCAGTGTACCGCCGCAAGGATGGCTTGTGGTGTTCCGCTCTTCAGCAGCATCGCAAGCGGAAGGTTGTCTATGCTCGCACGGAACAGGCAGCGCGCCGCAAACTCGCCAATTTGCAGCGTCAATCAGCGATCATAGGGCGCCTTCCTGACCCCGGTCGGCGAACCGTCAACGATGTTCTCGCTGAGTGGCTAAAATCGGCCATGCTGAAACCGCGCACGCGTGCCGACTATGAGAACCTTGGCCGTCGCTACATCGAACCTGCTATCGGACATGTCAGGCTCTCACGCCCGGACTCCATTCACTTGCAACGGCTCTATGTAGACCTCCAGGCCCGTGGACTCCACCGAATCCCGGCCCAAGTTCACGCTGTCATGCACCGGGTTCTCGCCATAGCGGTTCGCTGGGGGTGGCGGCTGGGTGGCTCTCACGGTCCTGTTACCCGTGTTCCGAGCGGTCAGCCGAGCGCTTTCGTGCCTTGGTCTGGACAAACGGGGTGCTGACCCCATCCGCGCCAGGCGCAACACGGGGAGCGGAGGTCGCGCCGTCGCCGCCAGCGGGCGGACCGGGATCAACAGGACGCTGGGCGGGGTGCCGCCGAATCGGAAATCCCGCGGGGTTGTCGTCCGCGTGGCGGGCACAAAATGCCGATGATGAGACGCAAACCACGATGATACTTAGAGGGCTCGCATGGACCGGGATGATAGTTCTCTTGGTGGCCGCGTTCACACCTGGAGTCTCGCCGGACCTGATGATGCTCGGCTCGGTGCTTGACGTGATCCTGCTGATTGTGGGGGTTGCGCCCTATACCGACAACGCAGGCGACATCCACGCGATCACGGGGAGCCCTCCGGCCTGGCGTGGATGGCCAGTTACAGTCCCCGCCCGATTGTCCCTGAGGGTATCTCCGGTCGAGAATGAAGTCGGCAGGCGCGGCACGGGACGCGTTGCGACAGCCGTCCCGCGGGAAGCCTGAGCATGAGTTTCGGACTGCTTCTCACCGTCGCTTGGCAGGCGCTGCGGCGCAACGCGACACGCTCGCTCCTTACGATGCTCGGCATCATCATCGGGGTGGGCGCCGTCATCGCCTCGATGGCGATCGGCGCAGGCGCCCAGGCCGCTGTGCTCGCGCAGATCGAGAGCCTCGGGGCAAACCTCGTCGTCGTGATCCCCGGCGCGACCAGCACGGGCGGGGTGAGCCTGGGCTCCGGAAGTAAGACAACGCTCACGTTGGGCGACGTGACCGCGATCGTGCAGGAGGTGCCCGGGGTGGCGTCGGCGGCGCCGTCGTCGTCGACGAACGCGCAGGTAGTCGCGAGCGGTACCAACTGGTCTACGCAGGTGCAGGGCAGCACGCCCGCGTGGACGGACGTGCGCGACTGGCCGGTGGGGTCCGGGCGGTTCTTCACGCCGGCGGAGGTCAACCAGGAGGCCAAAGTGGCCGTGCTCGGCTCGACGGTGGCGCAAAACCTCTTCCCCACCGGCTCGCCGATCGGCGCGATCGTCGTCATCAAGGACGTGCCGTTCCGCGCGGTCGGCGTGATGACGTCCAAGGGCCAGTCCGGCTTCGGCCGCGACCAGGATGACTTTGTGATGGTGCCGATCACGACGCTGCTCGACCGGCTGACCGGACAGGCCTACGTCGGACAAATTCTCGTGTCGGCGAGCACCCCCGAAGATGTGCCGGGGGTGATCGACGAGACCGAGCGGCTCCTCCGCATTCGGCACCGCCTGACGCCGAGCCAGCCGGACGACTTCTCGGTCCGGAACATCGCCGACATCCAGCAGGTGCGGATCGCCACATCGGCGACCCAGGCGCTGCTGCTCGCGGGCATCGCGGTCGTCTCGCTCGTCGTCGGCGGCATCGGCATCATGAACATCATGCTAGTGTCCGTGACCGAACGGACGCGCGAAATCGGCCTGCGCATGGCGGTCGGCGCGCGCGGCCACGACATTCTCATGCAGTTCCTGGTCGAGGCCCTGACGCTGGCCTGCCTCGGTGGCGTGATCGGGGTCGTGATGGGGGTCGCGACGGCGCAGGGGGTGTCGGTGATGGCCCACTGGCCGACGCTCATCTCGCCGATGTCGATCGTGCTCGGCTTCGTCTCGTCGCTGCTGGTGGGTGTGGTGTTCGGGTTCTATCCGGCGCGGCGCGCGGCGGCGCTTGATCCCATCGTCGCGCTTCGGTACGAATAGCCGCCGGGGCGCAGCGCGCGTCGCGTGCACGCGTCGTTCACATCGTGGGGGGCGCGCCCAGTTCGATGGCAACGCCGGGTGCATGGCGGCCATCCCGGCCGGGCCGTCCCCGAAGGCGTCTCCCAGGGGGACGGAGTTAGCACCCGAGCGTCTCACGGAAGCGAGAACGCCCACGCGTTCCGGGCCAGCCTTGCCTGCAATTCCGCGATGCGCGCGTCGCGCTTGGCCAGTTGGCCCAGCAGCCACGCGACGTCGTGTTCGGCGTCCGAGTAAAGGCGTCAGCCACAACGCGAGCCCCGGTGGACTGGTGAATGCGAACCGGAGCGCTTGCTCATCCAGAGAGGATTGTGGGGGGCTTGATGCCGTTCAAACTGACGAGGGCGAATCGGTACCCGCGGAACGGTTTCCCGTTGGATCGCCTGCGGTGATCGGATAGACGGTCACACTTCTGTGTCCGGTAGTCTGCTCATGGGTCTGTTTGGCTGCCTCGGCGTGCTCGCGATGAACCGCGTGCATGCTCCACTCGCACTCCCGGCAGGCGGCCTGCCATCCGCGCAACGTCACGGCGATCCTCCTGGCTGGAGCGGCACCTTGCGCCACAGGGTCATTGATCGGCAGAACTCGTTGCTCGACGAACGGGTCGCTCGCTCTCACCGTTCGGCCTGTTTCTCGGCCTGACCTCCATATCTACATACTTGCCTCGGGCTCCCCGCCCAGTACTGTGGAGCACAGCCTTGCCATCGGTGCGAAAACTGGTCTGCCACGGCGCCATGTGCTGATGGAGAGTTACGGCGCTGAGCGGACCACGTTCTTTGATTACTACGACTACGGGGCATTGATACACATCCCGCCGCCCTTGTCTCCATCGATGTGATTTCCCCTCGGGCGCAGCGCCGGAGGATTTGATTTCGGGCGGCGCGTATACGCGGCGGGTGAGCGCGATCGAGTTTGCCGACGTAGCGCACCGCTTCGCGCTGGCCCGCGGCGGCTCGTACGTCGCGGTCGATGGGGTCTCGTTCACCGTCGCGCCGGGCGAGTTCGTCGCGATCGTCGGTCCGACGGGGGCCGGCAAGTCCACGCTGCTGAACCTCGCCGCGGGGCTCCTCCGTTCCACCGCGGGCACCGTCTCGTCGTTCGGCCGGCGTGTGGACGGCATCAACCGGCGCGCGGCCTACCTGTTCCAGCAGGACGTCCTCCTCCCGTGGAAGACGGCGCTCGACAACGTCGTCCTCGGCCCGCTGCTCCACCGCCGGCCGAGGGCGGAGGCGGACGCGCTGGCGCGCCGGTGGCTTGCGCGCGTGGGGCTCGCCGGCTTCGAAAACCGCTACCCGCACCAGCTCTCGGGCGGCATGCGCAAGCGGGTCGCCCTCGCGCAGAGCCTCATCGTCGGACCCGAGATCCTGCTGATGGACGAGCCGTTCTCCGCGCTCGACGTACAGACGCGCGCGCTGATGGAGAACGATCTCCTGCGCATCTGGCAGGACGACCGCAAGACGGTGCTGTTCGTGACGCATGACCTGGAAGAAGCGATCGCGCTCGCGGACCGCGTGCTGGTGCTGTCCGCGGGACCGGGCGCGCGAATCATCGGCACGCACCCGGTGCCGCTTCCGCGGCCACGCGACGTGACGGAAGTGCGCCTGGAGCCCGCCTTCCAGGACATCTACCGCGCTGTATGGCGGCAACTGCGCGGCGAAGTACTTCGCGCGTACGCGGCCTCCGGGGCCGGGGTACTGGGTCAGGTCGCCTCGGGCGGGACGGCGTCCGCGCCGTGAGCCGCGTGCGCCTGCTTCCGTATCAGATCGGGGTGCTCGCCGTCGCGCTCGCGGCGTGGCAGGCCACGACCCAGCGTCGCTGGGTGGATCCGTTCTTCTTCAGCCAGCCGTCGGCGATCGCCCGGCGCATCGGCGAGTGGTTCGCCACGGGGTTCATCTACCGGCATCTGGGGACGACGGCGCTGGAGACCGTGCTCGCGTTCCTCACCGGCGCCGCGCTCGGCGTCGTGTTCGGCTTCTGGTTCGCCCGCAGCCCGCTGCTGTCCGGGGTCTTCGATCCGTACCTCAAGATGGCCAACGCGCTGCCGCGCGTGGTCCTCGCCCCGATCTTCACGCTCTGGTTCGGGCTCGGCGTGCTGTCGAAGGTCGCCTTCGGCGTCACCCTCGTCTTCTTCATCGTCTTCTTCAACACGTATCAGGGGATCCGCGAAGTCGACGCCGACCTCCTGAACAACGCCCGCATGCTCGGCGCAAGCGAGCGCGATCTCCTGCGGCACGTGCTTCTACCGTCGGCGCTCGTGTGGATTCTCAGCAGCCTGCACACAAGCGTCGGCCTGGCGCTTGTGGGTGCGGTCGTCGGCGAGTACCTTGGGGCGGGACGAGGCCTCGGCTACGTGATCGCGCAGTCGGAGGGCACGTTCGACACAACGGGCGTGTTCGCCGGGATGACCGTGCTCGCGGCCTTCACGCTGGTCATCGACCTGATCGTGACGGGCATCGAGCAGCGGCTACTGGCCTGGAAACCCGAGGCGGCCGGTCGCGCGTAAGCGCGGCAGGAGCGGTCCCGCCGCCGACCGTAGTAGCACGCCGGAGGTGTCCCCACATGCGGAAGACGTTCGTCGCCGCGTTCGTCGTGGCGGTCGCGGTTGCCCTCGCGGTGCCCGGGGCGGGCGTGGCGCAGGTCGAGAAGCCCAAGCTCACGCTCGCGGTCGGGGGCCAGCCGCTGTACATCTATCTCCCGCTGACGCTGGCGGCGCAACTCGGCTACTTCAAGGATGCCGGCGTGGAGGTCGACATCGTCGATCTCGCCGGCGGCGCGAAGGCGCTCGAGGCCCTGCTCGGCGGCAGCGCCGACGTCGTCTGTGGATTCATCGACCACACGATCGAGATGCAGGCGCAGGGCAAGGCGATCCGCATGTTCGTGCTGTACGACCGCTACCCCGGCCTCGTGCTGGCGGTGACGAAGGCCGGGCAGTCGCACGGGCTCAAGACGGTCGGCGATCTGCGGGGCGCGAAGATCGGCGTCACCGCCGCGGGGAGCAGCACGCAGTTCTTCGCGGAGTATCTCCTCTCGAAGAGCGGGATCCCGGTCGACCAGGAATCATACATCGGCATCGGCACCGCCGCCACCGCGGTCGCGGCCGCGCGCCGGGGCGCTGTGGACGCGCTCGTGAACGTGGATCCGACGATTACCATTTTGACGACGAGCGGTGACGCGACGATCCTCGCCGACACCCGGACCACCCGCGGCACGCTCCGCGTCTTCGGCGGTCCGTATCCGGCGGGTGGGCTGTACGCGACGCCCGCCTTTATCGAGCGCAACCCGCGGACGGTGCAGGCGCTGGCCATGGCGTCGGTGCGCGCGCTCCGCTGGATCAAGACCCACACCGCCGCGGAGATCGCCGACCGCATGCCGCCGCAGTTCTATCAGTCAGACAAGACGCTCTACGTCACGTCGCTCGCGGGCAATCTCGAAATGTTCTCCCCGGACGGCCGGGTGCCGCTGGCCGGTGCGGAGACGATCGCCAAAGTGCTGTCGCAGTTCGACCGGACGGTGGTCGCGAACGCGGCGCGGATCAATCCCAGCCAGGCGTTTACGAACCAGTTCGTTGATCAGGCGCACAAAGCGCTGGGCTTCTGACGCCCTCGCGCGTGGCGCCGGTTCCGAGAGGCGGGTGTTCGACCGCCTGACTTAGCGGGGCCGCTCGTGCATGCCGCCCGCGGCGGCCCGGCGCTGACCGCCGGCGGCCCGTGACGGACGTGCGGCCGGGGGCCGCTGCTGCGCCATCTCCACGCTGCGGCGCAGCGCTTCCATGAGGTCGACGACCTTGCCGGGTGCCTTGGCCTTGACCTCGGGGAGCGCCTCGCCCTTGCCCTTCGCGTCGAGGAGCGCGACCACCGCCTGACGATATTCGTCTTTGTACTCCTCCGGATGAAACTCGATCGCAAGGCTCTCGATGAGCTGGCCGGCCATCTTGCGCTCGTTCGGGTGCACCTTGACGTCGACGGGCACCTCGTCGAGCCCCGACACGCCGCGCACTTCGTCGGCGTAATAGAGTGTCGACATCACCATCGCGGCCTCGTACGGCCGCAGGGAGACGACGTGCTCCTTTTCGCGTAGGACGACCTTGCCGACCGCGACGCGGCCGGCCTCGCGCAGTGCCTCCTGGAGCAGCGCAAACGCCTTCGCGCCGCCCTCGTCCGGCACGACGTAGTACGACCGCTCGTAATAAATCGGGTCGATCTCCGCGAGTTCGACGAACCCGGCGATGTTGACGTTGCCGCTCGTGTCGATGGGGATCTTGTCGAGTTCCTCGTCACTGACCGTGACGAACCGCCCCTTGCTCACTTCATAGCCGCGCACGACGTCGGTCCACTCGATCACGACATCGTCGTGCGGGCAGTACCGCTGGTTCTTGATCGGGGTTCCACAGGTCTTGTGAAGGAGCCGGAACCGCACGTCCTTCTCCTCCGTGGCGGTGTACAACTTCACGGGGATCGTCACCAGGCCGAAGCTTACATAGCCTCGCCAGACGGGTCGCACGGTGGCCTCCGGAATAATGACTCGAATGCCCGTACACCGGCCGCGCGCGCAGCCGCGAACGGGCACCGAGCATTGTATACCCGACGCCTATCGCGCGCAAATTTTCGAGGCGAACGCGTGTTCGCGGCGCTCGAACGGCGCGCCGCTCAAGCGTCTCCGGCCGGTGGCGACTCTTGCGCCGGCGTATTGCCGGCCGTGGACGGTTCTGCCGGTTGCACCGCGGCCGCGATGTCGACCGGGCGCATGGTCTGCAACAGCCGGAACGCCCGCTCGTGATAGCCGCTTGCGTCCTTGTAGCGGCCGGCCAGACCTGCGACACGCGCCAGTTCCTGATAGATCGGCACGAGTTCCAGCGTCATGCCGCTGTCTTCGCAGTACCGGGCCGCCGAGGCGAGGGCGCGCTGCGCTTCACGAAGATCACCGGCCGCCGCGGCGAGTGTGCCGAGGACGGCGTGGGCGCGCGCTTCTTCCTCGAGCAATCCGGCCTCGCGGCTGCGCGCCGCCGCCCGTTCCGCGAGCGTTTTCGCCCCAGCCGGATCGCCGCACGCGTGGAGGCAGCGCGCAAACTCGGTGAGGACGCGGCACTCCCCCGGGATGTCGCGCAGCCGCTCATTGAGGGCAAGGCTCGCGGTAAAGTGCTCGGCGGCCTCCGCCGGACGTCCCATCCGCATCAGGAGCGCACCGTTGTGATCGTGCGCCTGTGACAGGGAGCGGGCGGCTTCGTGTTGTTCGAAGAGGCTGCGCGCGCGCTCGAACTGGAGCAGCGCACCCGCGTGGTCACCCTCTTTGCTGAGCGCGTCGCCAAGTCCGTACAGCGCTTCACCCGCGCGATGAGGTTGCGCCGCCTCGTCGAAGGCGGTTCGGGCTTCGCGATACGATTGGGCCGCCTCGTCGAGCCGGCCCAATCGGAACAGCGCGGTGCCGAGCACCAGGTGAATCTCCCCCCGCAGCGGGATCTCCGCGGCGCCGAGCCCGCGCGCGGCGTCGAGCGCGGACCGGCTCGAGGTCACCGCCTGCGCGTAGCGCCCGCCGCGTAGTTCGATCTCGCCAAGTCGATGGGCGGCGCGGCAGACGACGATCGCGTTGCCGGCCTGCCGTGCCCGTTCGTGCGCCCGCTGGAGATCGGCCCAAGCCTCATCGATCCGGCCGAGCCCGAAGAGCGCTTCACCCGCTCCGAGCACGGCGTGCAACTCCGCCGCAGGATCGCACACGTCCGATGCGGCCTTTCGCAGTTCCTCGAAGGTGCGGAGCGCCGGCTCGAAAGACCGGCGCGCCAGTTCGGCGCGTCCCCGGCCGCGTAGCGCGTCAAGCAATCGCGCCGAGACCAGCGACTCGTCACCGTCAAGAAAATAGGAGACAGGACGCCGGAGCCGCGCGGCGAGGCGCCCGAGGGAGGCAACAGACGGTTTCGCGCGATCGTGCTCGAGGAGGCTGATGAAGCCTTTCGTGAAATCCGGGCGGCCGAGCGCCTCTTGAGTCAGGCCGAGCGCCCGACGCGCATCCCGAATCCGCTGGCCGAGCGTCGCCTGGAGCGCCTCGTGATCGGTACGGCCATCCGAATGACGGCCCATCAAGATTAATACTACTTGTCAGGTACGACCGGAACAAGTCGCTGTACCTGGCACCAGTGCAGTCGGGGCCATGCCGTGATTCTCCAGCAACCCGTGCCGCTCGGCATCTAGGCAACATCCGGAATAGCCTCGGCATCTATGACGTTTACGGAAGAGTATGATATAATGAATCCGCCAACCCATACTATTGAAGGACTACTGGAGGCTTCTGACGCGCATGGCGGCAGAGGAAACACGTTCTGCGCTCTTCAAGGCCGCGGCGACGGGGAGCGAAGTCGCGGATGCCACGGCTCCTTCGGCGGGGCCTCAAGCGTTACATCGCATGGACGAGGTGGGCAAGCGCACCGGCCTCACGCCCCGCGCCATCCGATACTACGAAGAGGTCGGCCTCCTCACGGCGGCATCGAGGACCGCTGGTGGTTTCCGTCTGTTTACGGAGGCCGACGTCGCGACGCTGCTCCGAATCAAAGAATTGCAAACGCTCTTGGGTTTCTCCCTCGCCGAGATCAAGCAGAGTCTGCACGTGGATGCGGCGCGCGCCGAACTACGGCAGGCGTATGCGCAGGCCACGGACGCCGGCACCAAACTCGGCATCGTCGATCAGGCCGAGGAGCTCCTGCAGTCGCAGATCGCCACCATCGACGAGCGGGCGGGACGTTTGATGCAGCTGCGCCGTGAGTACGCGGAGCGGCTGGAACGGCTGCACGAGCGCCGGGCGCAAATCCTCGAAGGCCGCGACGGCCCGGAGCCGACCCGATGAACGACGCCGCCGGAAGAACCGGGCTCGAGCCGCCGCGCACCGCCCCCGATGAGCGCGGGGCGCCGGTGGAGGCGCCGGCTCCCCGTTCCGCGCCAAGCCGTGACGGAGAAGGCGTCCGCGTGGCGCGGACGGTGGTCGAGACGGCAACCCGGCCGCGCGTCAATGTCCGGCGCGTCGCGCTGCTCGCCGCCGCGGCGCTCGGCGTCATCGCGCTGATTGCGCTCGTGGTGTACTGGCGCGCCAACATCGGCCTCGTCAAAACCGACAACGCGCAGACGGTGGGCGACATCGCGCCCGTCTCCTCCAAAGAAACGGGCACGGTCATCCGCGTCGATGTTCAGGAAAACCAGCACGTGACCGCGGGAACGCCGCTCGTGGAACTCGACCCGCAGGACTACCGGGTCGCGCTCGCGCAAGCGCAGGCGACGCTCGCCGCCGCTCAGGCCCAGGTGCGCGCGCTGCAGGCCGCGCTCGGTGCCCAGCAGCAGCAGTTTACGGCCGGGCTCCATGCCGCGCAGGCCCACGTGCAGGCGACCCAGCCCACGGTGCCGCAGGCGCAGGCACAGCTCGACCTTCAGGATCGCACGACCGCCGCACAGCTGACCCAGGCCCGCGCCAGGGTGACCACCGCGGCGGCCGCCGTCACCGCGGCCAGGACGGCGGCGGATACCGCCGCGCGTACGCTCGGCCGCGACCGTCAACTCCTGGCACAGGGCGCGATCGCCCCGCAGCAGTTGGACGTGGACGCCTCGGCGGCGCAGACCGCGCAGGCCCAGTATCAGGCCGCCCAGGACGCGCTGGCACAGGCGCGGGCCGACGTGCAGGCGGCCCAGGCCGCCCGGCAGCAGGTCGTGATCGCCCGCAGCGCGATCGAAGTGAACCAGGGCCAGCTGGCCAACGCGCAGGCGCAGGTGGCGCAGGCGGCCGCGGGCGGGACCGTCGTGCAGCAGCGGGCCCAGGAACTGTCCGTGGCGGAAGCACAAGCAGCGCAGGCCGCCGAAACGGTGCGCGCCGCGCAGCTCAACCTCGATCGCGCGGTCATCCGCGCTCCGGCGGACGGCTGGGTGACCAACCGGACGGTTGAGGTCGGGCAGGTCGTCATGCCGAACCAGCCGCTTCTGTCGCTGACGCTGCCGGGCGTCTGGGTCGTGGCCAACATCAAGGAGACCCAGGTCGGCGGCATCCGTCCCGGCCAGCCGGTTCGGGTGCGCATCGATGCCTACCGCGGGCGTACATACCGCGGACGCGTGGAGAGCATCGGCGCCGCGACGGGGTCGACGACCGCGCTGCTCCCGCCGGATAATGCGACCGGGAACTTCGTCAAGGTGGTGCAGCTGGTGCCGGTGCGCATCACGCTCGATCCGGCCGATCTGAGCCGCCAACCCCTCCAGGTCGGTCTGTCCGCCGAAGCCGCGATCGATACGCGGGGACGGCGCTAAGCGCCCCGGGGGACAGCGCGTCCGCATGGCCGTCGGCACTCTTTCGTCCGCCTCCGCCGCGGCGGCCGCAGGCCGTCCACGCGGCGCCGGAAAGTGGCTCGTCGCGGTCTCCGTGCTCTTCGGGTCCCTCATGGGTGCGATCGACACGAGCGTCGTCAACGTCGCCCTCGCGCACATTGAGGCCACCTACGGCGTGACGATCCAGCAGGTGACCTGGGTCAGCACCTCCTACCTGATCACCGTCGTCATCGTCATGCCGCTCACCGCGTGGTTCGCCTCGGTGCTCGGCCGCCGGCGGTTCTACATGTACTCGGTGGCGCTGTTTACGGTCGCCTCCGCGTTCTGCGGCATGTCGCGGACGCTCGGCCAACTCATCTTCTTCCGCGTCCTCCAGGGCCTCGGCGGCGGGGCGCTGCAGCCGGTGGCCCAGGCCATTATGCGCGAGTCGTTTCCCCCGGAAGAGCAGGGCCAGGCGATGGGGTTCTTCGGGATGATCGTCCTGCTCGGCCCGGCGATCGGGCCGACGCTCGGCGGCTGGCTGACCGACAACTGGTCGTGGCCGTGGATTTTCTTCGTCAATCTGCCGGTCGGCGCGATCGCGCTGGCGATGGCCGCGCGGTTCATCGTCGATCCGCCGTACATGCGCGCCCACGGCTTCGCCAAATTCGACGGCGTCGGCATCGGCCTGCTGGCGGTGGGGCTCGCCTCGCTGCAGATCCTGCTGGAGGAGGGCGAACGCGACGGCTGGTTCGGCAGCCCCTTCGTCGCCGCGCTTGCCGTCATCGCCGTCTTCACGCTGCTGGCGTTCATCGTCTGGGAATTGCGCACGCCCGCGCCCGTCGTCAACTTGCGGATTCTGGGCGACCTGACCTTCGCCGCAGGCACGGCCATCATCGGCGTCTTGGGCCTCGCGCTGTTCGGCAGTTTGATCCTTCTGCCGCTGTTTCTCCAGACGCTGCTCGGCTACACGGCGACCGAGGCGGGGCTCACGCTCATGCCGCGCTCCCTCATGATGGTGCTGATGATGCCGATCGCCGGCGCGCTGTACAACCGGCTCGGCGTCTACCTGATGGTACCGTTCGGCCTGGTGGTGAGCGGCGCGGCGGGACTCATGATGGCGCGCTTCACGCTCAACACGAGCCACCTCGGCATCCTGCTGCCGCAGATCATCCAGGGCGTCGGCTTCTCGTTCATGTTCGTGCCGCTGGCGACCGCCACGCTGTCAACGATTCCGCGCCCCCTGATGCAGAGCGCCGCCGGACTGTACAACCTGGTGCGGCAGCTGGGGGGCAGCCTCGGCACCGCAATCGTCATCACGATACTCGACCACAAGACGACGACGGCGAGCGCGAATTTGGTGCGGTACGCCTCGCTGTCCAATCCGACGTTCATGCAGTGGTGGACGACGGTCCAGGCCGGGTTGCAGGCGCGCGGCAGCGACGCCCTGACCGCGCACCGGCAGGCACTCGCGGTCCTGCAGCTGTGGATCAGCCAGCAGGCCGCCGTCGTCGCGTTCGACTACGTCTTCGCGCTCGTCGGCGTCGTGTTCATTGTGTGTCTGCCGATCGTGCTGCTGATCCGCGACCGCGAGCGTGAGTCGCTCGAAGCGCCGGCCGCGGCGGCCGACTGACGGCCCGGCGGGCGGGCATGGTATCATAGAATGCGGAAGGAAGTTTGCTGAGGAGGCGTCCGTGGCCACAATTCCAGACCCCGCGGCTCCCGATTACTTTCTCGACAGTTTCCCCCGCGACGAGTTCCCGCGCTACGTCTGGACCCACCGGCCGGCGGCGCTTCCCGAGGCGGCCTGGACCACGGAGACGACCCACCGGGACGGCCAGCAAGGCGGTCTCCCCCTCACGGCGGTGCAGAACCTCCGCATCTACGATCTGCACTGCCGGTTCACCGGGCAGTCGGGTGCGATCCGCCAGTCCGAGTTCTTCGTCTACCGTCCGTCCGACCGTCAGGCGCTGCAGGGCGCGCTGGAGCGGTACCGGAGCGGCGCACCGATCGAGCCGACGACGTGGATCCGCGCCGCCCGCAAGGACGCCGAACTGATCCGCACGCTCGGCGTGCGCGAGACCGGCATGCTGGCGTCCGCGTCGGACTACCATACGTTCCACAAGTTCAAACCCGGCGGGCGGGCGCAGGCCGCACACACGTACCTGGAAGCGGTCGCGATGACGCTCGAGGCGGGCATCCGGCCGCGGCTGCACCTCGAAGACTCCTCCCGGGCGGACATGGACTACCTGCTGGCCTTCGTCGAAGCGTGCCTCGAGGCCGCGCGGCCGTACGGCCCGGCGCTGCGGCCGAAGTTCCGCATCTGCGATACGATGGGCCTCGGCCTTCCCTACGACGACGTCGCGCTGCCGCGCAGCGTGCCGGTCATGTTCCGCACGCTGCGCACGCGGCTCGGCCTGACGCCGGCCGACCTCGAATTCCATCCGCACAACGACACAGGCCTTGTCGTCGCGAACTGCCTCGCCGCGATCCGGGAAGGGTGCGGCGTGATCAACGGGACGTGCCTCGGCAAGGGGGAACGGACCGGCAACGCCCCGCTCGAGCAGATCCTTCTGCACCTGATCGGAATGGGCTACTTCCCCGAGACGCGGCCAGACTTCACGGTGCTCAACGAGCTCGCGGAATTGTATGCCGAGATGGGCGAGCCGCTGCCGCCGAAGTACCCGCTGTTCGGACGCGACGCGCACCGCACGCGGGCCGGCATCCACGCCGACGGCCTCAACAAGTTCTGGTGGATGTACGCGCCGTTCAACGTGCCGGCGCTGCTGGGACGCCCGCTCGAAGTCTCGCTCACCAAGGACTCCGGCATGGCGGGGCTGATTTTCGTGATCAAGCAGCACCTCGGCGTCGAGCCCGCGAAGGACAATCCGGGCCTCGTCGCCGTGCACGATTGGATGATCCGGGAATTCGACGGCGGACGCCAGACCGCCATCGAGTGGGAGGAACTGGAACCGATCGTGCGCCGCTACTTCGCGGGCGCTCCATCCGACGGGCGTCCGGCCGAGGCGGAGCCGCACCCGGTCCACCGCTAAGCGCCGGGACCCCCGTCGTGGCCGTGCAGGCGCAGACCATCCGCCTCTCCGAAGTCCTGTGTGCGCTGTCGTCCGCGCTCGATCTCGCGGAGGGTCAGCCGCTCGGCCACGCCGTCCGCACCGGCCTCATCGGCATGCGCCTCGCCGAGGAGATCGGGCTCGATGCGGCCTCACAGTCCGCGCTCTATTACGCGCTCCTTTTGGTCAACGCGGGGGGGCCGGGGACCGCCGCGGAGGTCACGGCGCTCCTCGACGGGGACGACCGGGCCCTCAAAGCCGGCTTCGCGACCGTTGACTGGACCCGCGCGATCGCCGCGGCGCGCTACGGGCTGCGGCACGCGGGCGAGGGACGGCCGCCGTGGTCCCGGACCCGCGCGCTCGTCCGTGCCGCGGGCGCGGCGGGCCGCCTCTCGCGGGCCTTCATCGCCGGGCGCGCGGAACGCGGCGCGGCGGTGGCCGCCCGGCTCGGATTGCCCCCGGCGACCGCGCAGGCCATCCGCAACGCGGACGAGCACTGGGACGGCCGCGGGCAGCCCGAAGGTTTGGCAGGGGACGCGATTCCGCCGCTCGCCCGGATCGTCGGCCTCGCGCGTACGGTCGACGTATTCGCGACCGCGGAGGATCCGGAGGCCGCCCTGGAAATGGTCCGCGAGCGGCGGGGCAAGTGGTTCGATCCGGAACTGTCTGACCGCGTGGCCGCGTGGGAAGGCAACCACTTGTGGTGGGCCGGCCTGCGTGGCTCGGCGGCGGCCGGCCGGCTCGCCGCCGCCGAGCCACAGGACCACATCCGGATGGTGGACGACGCCGGGCTCGACGATGTCGCCCGCGCCTTCGCCGACATCGTGGACTCCAAGCGGCCGTGGACCGCGGGACACTCCTCCCGTGTGGGCGCCCTCGCCTCGGCGGTCGTCGCGGCCTCGGGCGGGGACGCGGCGGGGGAGCGGCGGCTGCTCCGCGCCGGTCTGCTCCACGACATCGGCGAACTCGGCGTCGCCAACCGCGCGCTCGATTCAACCGATGCGCTGACCCCGGACGAGTTCACGGAGATCAAGCGCCACCCACTACAGACCTACGAGATCCTGTCGAAGATCCCGCCGTTCGCGGGGTTCGCCCGTCTCGCGTCGCTGCACCACGAGCGGCTCAACGGCATGGGGTATCCCTGGGGACTGTCGGGCAATGAGATCGGTCCGGAAGCCCGCATGCTCGCCGTGGCGGAAGTGTACGACGCCCTCATCCTCTGGCGTCCGTACCGCCCGGCGCTGACCCCGCAGACGGCGCTGATGCTGATGCGGAGCGACGCCGGCCTCGACCACGACGTCATCGCCGTCCTCGAGCGCACTCTCGGCGCAGCAGCCCGCACCGGTTAGCCGTCGAATCGTAGCTTCAGCCGGCGCGGCGCCATCCGACGCCGCACCATAAGGGGGGGGAACACCCGGGATGTCCGCAACCGCCGCTCCCATGCTCGGCATCGAGACCCTGGACACGCCGTCGCTCGTCGTCGATTTGGACCGGCTCGACGCCAACATCGCCCGCTGGGCGGCTCACGCCCGCGAGATGGGGGTCAAACTCCGTCCCCACGGCAAGACCCACAAGTGCGTGGAGATCGCGCGCCGGCAGCTTGCCGCCGGGGCGTGCGGGCTCACCCTGGCCAAGATCGGCGAGGCCGAAGTGATGGCGCGCGCCGGCGTGGGCGACATCTTCCTCGCCTACGAAGTCGTGGGCGGGCCCAAACTCCCGCGCCTGCTCGCGCTGGCCCGCGAGATCCGCCTCCGCGTCGGCGTCGACAGCATGGAGGTCGCCAGCCCGCTCGGGGACGCGGCGGCGTCCAACGGCGTCACGTTCGACGTCATGCTCGAAGTCGACACGGGACTGGGCCGGTGCGGAGTCGCCCCCGGTGAACCGCTGCTTGCCCTCGCCCGCGCCGTGGCGCGCACGCGCGGCCTGCGCCTGGCCGGGATCTTCACGTACCGCGGCCACCGTTCGAACGTCGATCTCGACGCCGCCGGCCGCGAGGAAGGCGAGATCATGGTCCGCGAGGCGGACCGCCTGCGCGAGGCCGGCTTCGCGATCGAGGACGTCAGCGTCGGCTCGACGCCCACCGGACGCCCCGCGGCGCGCGTGCGCGGGGTGACCGAGATCCGGCCCGGCACATACGTCTTCAACGACGCGATGCAGGTGCGCTGGGGATCGGCGACGCCGGAGGAATGCGCGCTCGTCGTCGCCGCCCGCGTCATCAGCCGCCCGTCGCGGGACGTCGCCGTGCTCGACGCCGGCAGCAAGGCGCTCACCGCCGAACGCGGCCCGTTCAGCAGCCGGGGCGACAGTCACGGCGTGCTCCGCGGCTACCCGGACTGCCAGATCGACCGCCTGTGGGAGGAACACGGGCGCGTGCAGTTGACGGAGGAGGCGCGGCGCCTGCGCGTGGGTGATCTGGTCGAGATCATCCCCGCCCACGTCTGTCCGACCGTGAACCTCGCGCGGCGGCTCGTGTGCGTGCGCGGCGGCCGCGTGGAAGGGACCTGGGACGTCGCGGCGCGGGCCGCGGTGCAGTAGGGGGTAGCGCGCGCGGCGGACTGCCGCGCCGGCGCGGCCGCGGTGCCCGCAGGGCCGCGCGGCGGCCCGTGCGAAGTTCCCCATCACACTCTCTCCCCCGGCGGACTGAAGCGGGGTGCGACTCCGCGCGGGCGGCAAAGGACGGGGATCATGGACGCGAAGACGTACGTCACGTACATGCTCGGGGTCTCACACGGCCGCGCGCGCGAGGCGGTCGACGGCGTCTCCGAGGCCGACGGCCGGCGGCTGCTGGCCGGGAAATTGACCCCGATCGTCTGGCAGGTGGGGCACCTCGCGGTGGTCGACGGCAACTACGTGCGCCGCGCGGGCGGCGACTCCCCGGTGCCGGCGCGCTACGCCGAACTCTTCAAGCAGGGGAGCGGCGGCGAACAGGATTATCCGCCGCTGGCGGAAGTCTGGAACGTCTTTGACGCGACCCACCGGGCGCTGATCGACCGCGCCGCGGGCGTCGACTATCAGGCGCCGGTCGACGCCCCGTCCTACAAGACGGTCGGCGAGATGCTCATATACTCCAGCTATCACCGCGGCTACCACATCGGCAAGATCATGACGCTGCGCAGCCTCCTCGGGAAACCGGTCACACGGTAGGCCCCGCCGCAACCGATTCCGCCGACGTCGTCATCGTCGGCGCCGGTGTGATGGGCGCGAGCGTCGCCCATCACCTCGCCACGCGCGGCTGCCGCAACGTGCTCGTCCTCGAACGGTACGGCCGTCCCGGCGACGGCAGCACGTCCCGCGCGACGGGGGGCTTCCGGCTCCAGTTCGGCAGCGCCATACACGTCAGGCTCTCGGCGCTGTCCCGCGAGAAACTCCTCCGCTTCCGCGATGAAACCGGCGTCGATCCGGGCTACCGACCGTGCGGGTACCTCTTCATCGTGCGCGACGAGACCAACCTCCGCGCGCTGCGGGGCGTGCTCGAAGTCCAACGCGAGGCCGGCGTCGACGCCGCCCGCGAGGTCGGTCCCGACGAAATCCGCCGGATGGTGCCCTGGGCCCACACGGACGAGGTCGTCGGGGGGACCTTCGGGCCGATGGACGGCTTCATCCGGCCGCTTGAAATCCTGCGCGGGTATCTCGAAACGGCGCAGCGCGCCGGGGTGCGGGTGGAATACGAGGCCGGCTGGGTGGAATGCATGGTGCGCGACGAGGGCGGGCGGCGCCGGATCACCGGCGTACGAGCCGCGGACCGCGAGATCGCCACGCGATGCGTGGTGAACGCCGCGGGACCGTGGGCCGGCGTCTTCGCCGCACGGGCCGGCGCCGACGTGCCCGTCCGGCCGCTCAAGCGCAACACCGGGATCACGCACCCCTTTCCCAAGCTCTCCGACGACACCCCGATGACGATCTGCCACTGGGATGGGGTGCACATGCGCGTGCGGGACGGCCGTGTGCTGCTCCTCTGGCCGACCGACCCGCCCCCGGGCGGGCCGCCGAATCCGTTCGATACGACCTTTGACCAGCAGTGGCTCGAAGAATTGCTGCCGCTGGCCTACACATACTTCCCGATCCTACGGGAAGCCCAAATCGATCGGGCGCGCTGTTGGGCCGGGCTGTATGAAATGTCGCCGGACCGCCACGCGATTCTCGGCGCGGCACCGGGAATCGAGGGGCTGTACCTCATCAACGGATCGTCCGGCCACGGCGTGATGCACTCGCCGGCGTTGGGCCATCTGCTGGCCGAGATTATTCTCGACGGCCGAGCGAGCGCGCTCGACGCCACCCCGCTGCGGCCGTCGCGCTTCGCCGAAGGCCGCCCCAATCCCCGAGACGATGTCCTCTGATCCGGCGCACCTCCCGGCCGTGGAAATCGACGGCCGCACGCTGCGCCTGGAGGACGTGGAAGCCGGAGTGCGGGGCGCCCGCGTCACGCTCGCCGGCGCCGCGCGGGAGCGGATCGAGCGGGCGCGCGCGATGGTTCAGGGCATCCTGCGAGACCGCCGGGTCGTCTACGGCGTTTCGACCGGCGTGGGCGACCTGTGCACCACGACGATCCCGCCGGGCGAGCTTCGAGCGCTGCAGCAGAACATCGTCCGCTCGCATGCGGCCGGCGTCGGCGCGCCTCTGCCCGAAGACGTCGTCCGCGCAATGCTGCTGCTGCGCGCGAACGCGCTCGCCGCGGGGTACTCCGGGGTGCGGACCGAACTGGTCGAGCTGCTGCTGGCGCTTCTCAACGCGCGCGTGCATCCCGTCATCCCCGAACAAGGCTCGCTCGGCGCCAGCGGGGACCTTGCGCCGCTCGCGCACCTCGCGGTCGTCCTCACCGGCGAGGGCGAGGCATTCGTCGACGGCTCGCGCCTCCCCGGCCGGGAGGCGCTGCGGCGCCGGGGGCTCGCGCCCATCGTCCTCGAGGCTAAGGAAGGCATCGCGCTCATCAACGGGACGCAGCTCATGAGCGCGATCGGCGCCCGCGTTGTCCTGGACGGCGAGCGGTTGGCGGCGGTCGCCGACGTGGCGGGCGCGCTCACCCTGGAGGCCCTCGGCGGCACGGACGGCGCGTTCGCGGCCGCCCTTCATGCCGCGCGTCCCCACGCCGGGCAGTCCACGAGCGCCGCGCATCTCCGCCGCCTCCTCGACGGCAGTGCGAGGGTCTCGCGCGGCGCATACGATCGGGTGCAGGATGCCTACTCGCTCCGCTGCATGCCGCAGGTGCACGGCGCCGTGCGCCAGGGGCTCGCGCACCTGCGCGATGTGCTCGCCGTCGAGATCAACAGTGCCACCGACAACCCGCTGCTCTTTCCCGACTCGGGAGACGTCATCTCGGGCGGCAACTTCCACGGCCAGCCCCTTGCGCTGCCGCTGGACTACGCGGCGTGCGCGCTGGCCGTGCTGGCCAACATCAGCGAACGGCGCATCGAGCGGCTCGTCAACCCGCACCTGTCCGGACTGCCCGCATTTTTGGCGCCCCCCGGCGGCCTCCACTCGGGCTACATGCTCGCGCAGTACACCGCGGCGGCGCTGGTGTCGGAAAACAAGGTGCTGAGCCATCCGGCCAGCGTCGACTCGATTCCGACGTCCGGCAACCAGGAAGACCACGTCAGCATGGGGGCGGTGGCGGCACGCAAGGCGTGGCAGATCGCCCGTCACGCGCAGCAGGTCATCGGCATCGAGCTCGTCGTCGCCTGCCAGGCCCTGGACTTCGGCAGCGGCCACCTCGGACGCGGGACGGCGGCCGCGTACGGTGCGGTACGCGCGCGGGTCGGCCGCCTGACCGAGGACCGGGGCCTCGCGGCCGACCTGGCACAGGGGCTGGCCCTCGTCGAATCGCGGAACGTCCTGGAGGCCGTGGAGGCGGTGATCGGCGCGGTCTGACGTCGGCCCAGCCGGGCGTGCTCATGCGAAGCCATCTCGTGGTCGGGCGGCTCGCCGGAATCAGAGCGGGCCGTCCGGCGTTTTCCGGCACAGAGGTGGGATCCATGGCTCTTAACGTGACGCAGAACGAACACCCGGCCGCGGCCGCCGCCGAGCGGGCCGCGGACCGGATCACGGCCAGCGCGGCCGCCGATCTCGAGGCGCTGGACGCGTACTCGCGGACCGTCGTCGGGGTTGTCGAGCGGGTCGGTCCGACCGTCGTCAGTCTGGTGACATCCCGCGAGGCGCCGGAACGCCTGAAGCGCCGCGGGCTGCCGGCGATGCGCGGAGCCGGAAGCGGCGTTGTGATCGCGCCGGACGGTTTCATTTTGACCAACAGCCACGTCGCGCGGGGCGCGGAGCAGATCGAGGCGCGCTTCGCCGACGGACGGACGCTGCCGGCGCAGGTGGTCGGCAACGACCCGCACTCGGATCTCGCGGTGCTCCGCGTGCCGGACGGCAGCCTCACGTCAGCCGAATTCGGGGACTCGGGCCGGCTGCGGGTGGGGCAGCTCGTCGTGGCGCTCGGCAATCCGCTCGGCTTTCAGGCAACCGTGACGGCCGGCGTGATCAGTGCGCTTGGCCGGACGCTGCGCGCCGAGAACGGCCGGCTGATCGACAACGTCATCCAGACCGACGCGCCGCTCAACCCCGGCAATTCCGGCGGTCCGCTCGTGGACTCGCGCGGCGCGCTGATCGGCATCAACACGGCCGTCATCGCCGGCTCCCAAGGCCTGTGCTTCGCGATTCCGGTCAACACCGCGGCGTGGGTCGCAGCGCAGTTGATGCGTGAAGGCCGTGTGCGGCGGGCCTATCTCGGGGTCGCGGCGCAGACCATCACGCTGGACCGCCGGGTCGCGGTCCACCATCGGCTGGAGGCCCTCTCAGCCGTCCGGATCACGGAAGTCCATCCGGGAACCGCGGCGGAGCAGGCGGGACTGCGGCCCGGAGACGTGATCGTCCACGCCGGCGACCGCGCCATCCGCACGCTTGACGACTTCCTCCTGGTCCTCGGGGGGCACACCCCCGGGACGCCCATCGAGATACGGTTCATTCGCGGCGCCGAGGTGCGGACCGTGACGGCGCAGCCGGCGGAACTGCCCGACCGGCTGTAGGCGGCGCCCGCCGCCGCGCTTCGGCACCCCGGGACGCGCCGCCGCGGCCGGTGGCACCTCCGCCGTTCGGCCCGTTCATCCCCGCAGGTCTTTATAATGAAGCCAGCCCGGTGGTGCGATCGGAGGAGGCGGGGGATGAGCTACGACCGGTGGGGGCTGGTGGCGTTGCGCGTGATCGTCGGCGCGCTGTTCATCGTGCACGGCTGGCAGAAATTGGTCGCGGGAGGCGGGGGACCGGCCTTTGCCGGCGGGCTCGCGCACATGGGGTTCAACCCGGGCGTGGTCTGGGCCTGGATTGTCACGGCCGTGGAGTTCGGCGGCGGCATCTGCCTCGTGCTCGGCGTCCTCGTCCGCGTCGCCGCCATCCTGATCGTCATCGAAATGGTCATCGCCATCGCGAAGGTCAACATTCACCGCGGATTCTACTGGACCCAGGGCGGGTGGGAGATGCCGGCGTTGATGGCGCTGCTCGCCGCGATCCTCGCGGTGACGGCGCCCGGCCGGAACCTGTCCGCGCGGCGCGCCTCCTAGCCCAGCCCGCGGGCGCGGCCGCTCCGCGGACCGGCCACGCGGGGCCGGCGCCGAGATTACCTCGTCACGCGAATTGTTCGTCACACGAACAATGTGATATACTCATGATGATGCCGGCCGCCACCGCCTCGGACCGTTCCGGACGCGCCGCCGACCGTCGCCGCGCGCTGGCGTCAGAATGCGCCGCGCGCCTCGTCGACGTCGCGCCCGTCGTCATGCGGCGCGTGCGCGCGCGCATGCGGCGTGAGATGCCGGATCTCACGATGCCCCAGTTCCGGTCGCTCGTGTTCATCGACGTCCACCGGGGATGCGCGCTGCGCGCGGTGGCGGAGCACCTCGGCATCACGCCCGCGACATCGTCGGCGCTGGTCGACCGGCTCGTCCGCCGGGGCTGGGTGTCGCGCGCGACGGACGCGGCGAATCGCCGGCAGGTGCGCCTCAACCTGACGCCGCGGGGCGTCGCGCGGCTGGGGGCCGCGCGCGCCGCCGCCCGCCGCGAGATCGCCTACGCGATCGCGGACGCGCCCGTGCCGGTGCTGCTCGCGGCGCGCACCGGTATGGAAGGCCTGCGCGAGCTATTCCTCCGCGCCGGCAACGGGCGCACGCCGTGACCGCCGTGCCCGCCCCCGTCGTCCGCACGGATGGGCTCACCAAGCGCTTCGCCGACGTGACGGCGGTCGACCGCGTCTCGATCGAGGTGCGGGCCGGCGAAATATTCGGACTGATCGGCCCCAACGGCGCCGGGAAGAGCACCATGATCAAGATCCTCACGACCCTGCTGCCCCCGACGGCGGGAACCGCCTGGGTGGCCGGCGCGGAGGTGAGCCGGCAGCCGTCCCGGGTCCGGCGCCGGATCGGATATGTGCCCCAGGTGGTCTCCGCGGATGGGTCGCTCACGGGGTACGAAAACCTGTGGCTCTCCGCGCAACTCCACAGCATCCCGCGGAAGGAGCAGGCCGCGCGCATCACGGAGGCGCTCGCCGTGGTGGGCCTCGCCGACGCCGCGCACACCCTGGTTCGCCGCTTCTCCGGCGGCATGATCCGGCGCCTGGAAATCGCGCAGGCGCTCCTCCACCGTCCGTCGGTCCTCTTCATGGATGAACCGACCGTCGGCCTCGACCCCGTCGCCCACCGCGCGATCTGGGAAGACATCAACGATCTACGGGGCCGGTACGGCATGACCATGCTCATCACGACCCACGACATGGCCGAGGCCGACGCGCACTGCGATCGGGTCGGCGTCATGCATCTCGGCAAGATCGTCGCGACCGGCACGCCGGCCGACTTGAAGGCGCAGCTCGGGCCGGCCGCAACGCTCGACGACGTGTTTGCCGAATTCACCGGGAGCCAAATCGTCGCAGGAGGCAGTTACCGTGAGGTCCTTCGCACCCGCCGTACGGCCCGCCGTCTCTCCTGACCCGCCCGTCCTTCCGGCGTTCGTCCGGCACGCCGTGGCGGTGGCGTGGGCCGAACTTCTAAAGCTGCGGCGCGATCCCGTGGAGCTGTTCAGCCGCGCGGCGCAGCCGATGCTTTGGCTCTTGGTCTTTGGGCAGGTGATGGCGCGGGTCCGCGGCGTGCCGACCGGCGGGCTGGCCTACCTGGACTTCATGGCGCCCGGCGTGCTCGCGCAGAGCGCCCTGTTCATCGCCATCTTCTACGGCGTCGCGACGATCTGGGAGCGCGACGTCGGCGTGCTGCACAAACTGCTGGTGACCCCGGCGTCGCGGACCGCGCTCGTCGTCGGGAAGGCGCTGTCGGCCGGCGCCCGCGCGCTGTCGCAGGCGGTGATCGTCTATATCCTCGCGGTGCTCGTCGGCATCCGGCTGGATCCGCATCCGCTCCATGTGCTGGGCGTGCTGGCCGTCATCGTCCTCGGGGCCGCGCTGTTTGCCACGCTGTCGCTGATCATCGCCTGCATCGTCAAGACGCGCGAGCGCGTGATGGGCACGGGCCAGTTACTGACGATGCCGCTGTTCTTTGCCAGCAACGCGATCTACCCGATCAGCCTGATGCCCGGCTGGCTGCGGGTGGTCTCGTCCTTCAACCCGCTGACGTACGAGGTGGACGCGCTGCGCGCGCTGATGGTGCGGGCCGGAACGAGCGTCTACGGTATCGGCACGGACCTGGCGGTCCTCGTTGCGAGCGTCACGCTGCTCGTGGCCGTTGCCGCCCGCATGTTTCCGCGGATCGTCACCTAGTTGATCGCCTGCCGGAGGCGCTCAACGGCCGCCGCCGGCCCCGATCCGTCACGCGTCTCCATCGTTGCCGCCTCCCGTACACCGGCACGCCGTCGCGGTCCGCGCACCGGCCAGTGCCTAGAGGTGCCGTCCGCCCGTCACTTCGATCACAGCCCCCGTCACGTAACTCGCGAGATCGCTCGCGAGAAACAAGGCGACGTTGGCCACTTCCTCCGGCGCCCCGATCCGGCCGAGCGGAGTGTCGGCCACGCGCTCCTTGAGCAAATCGTCGCCGATGGCCCGCGCCATCGGGGTGTCGATCAGGCCCGGCTGGATCGCGTTCGCGCGGATGCCGTAGCGCGCGTACTCGCGCGCCGTCACCTTGGTCAGGGCCACGATCCCCGCCTTCGCCGCGGCGTAGTTGGCCTGCCCGAAATTGCCGATTTTGGCGGAGATGGACGACATGTTGACGACCGCGCCGCCGCGGCCGCCATCCCGGATGCGCGGCACCACCGCCCGGGTGCACAAAAACGTGCCTCGAAGATGCACGGCGATGACGCGGTCCCAGTCCTCGTCCGTCATCTTCCGGATGGTCGCGTCGCGCGTGACCCCGGCGTTGTTGACCAGGACATCGAGTCGCCCGAACGCCGCCTGGGCGTGCTGTGCCGCGGCCTCGACATCCGCGGCGTCGGCCACGTCCGCCCGGAGGGCCTCCGCGCGGCGGCCCAGCGCGCGCACCGCGTCCGCGGTTTCCGCCGCCGCCTGTTCATTGAGGTCGACGGCGGCCACGTCCGCCCCCTCCTCGGCGAACCGGATTGCAATCGCGCGGCCGATTCCAGACCCGGCCCCCGTCACGAACGCGGCCCGGCCCGCGAGCAGCGGGTTCACTGGAGAGTCATCCCACGCTCAGCGGGCGCGCCGCCGTTTGGCGGGACGCCGTTTCGTGGGTCGCCGCGGCGGGTTCGGACGGCCCGGACGCGTGCCGCGGGCCGCGGAGGGGACGTGACCCGGCCGCGCGCTCAGTTCCGCGAGCCGGCGCACGCCCCGGCCGTGCACCCGCATGCCCTCGCGCTCGCGCCGGCGCCGGCGTTCGCGACGCGCCGCGTGTGGATCGGGCTCCTGCTCGAAAGTCATCCGTACGGGTTCATCCGACGACATCCCGGAAGATCCGCAGGAAGTTCAGCCCGAGCAGCTTCCGCAAATCCGCCTCGTTGAATCCATGTTGCGCGAGGGTGACCGTGAGGTTGGGCCAGTCGCGAAAATCCTCGAAGCCGTTCAGGTGGTAGTCCGGCGTCAGCCGGTGCTCCACGTCGCGGAAGCCGTCCCAGCCGAAGACATTGGCGCGGCGCTTGGGCATGTCCGCCGGGTAGGCGATCATCGATTCCGTCCCCGGGCCGGGTCCGGCCTTGTCGGTGCCGATCCCTACGTGGTCGATGCCGCAGACGTCGACGAGGTGCTCGACGTGCGCGGCAAAGTCGTCGAGCGTCGGCTCCTTCTTGTCCGAGATGAATCCGGGGATGACGACGACGCCGAAATAGCCGCCGCGGTCCGCGACCGCCCGCGCGAGCTCGTCGGTCTTGCCGCGATCGTGGTAGCAGACGGCCTTGCTGGCGGAATGCGAGACGATGACGGGCGCCGCGGACACCTTGAGCGCGTCCCATCCGACCTGCTCGCTGCAGTGGCTGACGTCCACCAGCGTGCGGAGATCGTTGAGCCGCCGGACCACCTCGCGGCCGTAGTGCGACAGACCGCCCTGATTCGTCTCCGTGCAGCCGTCGCCCACCAGGTTGCGGAGATTGTACGTCAGCTGGACCATTCGCACGCCGAGGTTGTGGAAGTGGTTGATCCGGTCTAGCGAGTCCGCGTACGGGGTCGTGTTTTGAAAGTCCAGGACGAGGCCGTGTTTGCGGGCGGCGTGGGCGCGCTCGAAATCGGCGGCCTCGCGGCAGAGGATGAGTTCGCTGTCGAGGGCCTGGACGATGGCGTGCGTCTGCGCGAGGCGCCGGTTGGCGATGTCGTACGCATCGCCGATGCGGTGGGAGCCCGAGTACGTGCCGCAGGCGACGGTCACACCGGAGGCGTGCCAGAATTCGAGGTATTGCTCGCGCGCCGCGGACGAGCTCAGCAATTCCTGGGCGGCCAGGTCGACCAGCAGCGGGTGCGCCTCGTCGCGCGCCATCCGGCGGCCGTGGAAGTCCTCGAGCGCCGCGCTCATGCGGTCGGTGAACAAGAATCCCGTCGTGGCGGGCGGCTGCTGGCTGTCGATGACGAGCGCCTCGTGGTGGAGCGCGCGCGCTTCGTCGGGTGTCAGGGTTGGACGGGAACGAGGCATGACCACACCTCCGAACAGAGTGCCGGGCGCGCCGGCGAGTTCGCGGCGCTTCGGGATGCCGCCTGAGCCCTCTTCTCGTCCCCGCGGCGGCGGCCCTCCGCTCACGCCCGCGGCCGCGCGGCACCGCGTTCAAGGACCCGGCGCGCCGCGCGTGGTAAGAGAACGGATATGAAACGACGACGGCAAGTTCGGAGAAGAGGCGCCGCCGGAGCGGGCGGGGCCAGAGCCGCGAGAACCGGCGGAAGCACCGGCGCGGGCGCGCGGGGTCGTTCGAAAGGCGGCGCACCGCTCCCGCCGTCGGGAAGTCTCGCCGAAGTGCTCACGTTTCAGGCCAAGTCGACGGCCGCGCTGCGGGCGGTGAAGATGCCGATGGCAGTCGAGCCGTCCTTCGTCTTCAAACCCTAGCCGCGTCACCGCGGCGGCAACGAGGCGTCCGGTGGACAACCCTCTGTTCGCGACGATCGGCGAACTGCGCCGCGGCCTGCGCCGCAAGACGTTCTCCTCGCTGGAGCTGACCCGGCTGGCCCTCGACCGGCTGGAAGCGCTCGGCCGTCCCCTCAACGCCTTCGCGACCCTCCTCGCGGACCGCGCGATGCGGGAAGCGCGTGCGGCCGACACACGGCTCTCGCGCGGCCGCGGGACCGCGCTCACCGGCATCCCGTACGGCGCGAAGGATTTGCTCGCGGCGCGCGGCGGCCCGACGACGTACGGTGCGCCGCCGTGGGCCCGGCAGGTACTGCCGTTCGACGGCGCCGTGATCGAGCGCCTCAACGCCGCGGGCGCGGTGCTGGTGGCCAAACTGGCGATGATCGAACTCGCCGGCGGAGGCGGGTACCGCTGGCCGGCTGCCTCGCTCCAGGGACCCGCCCGCAACCCCTGGAACCCGCGGCACTGGTCGGGCGGTTCCTCGAGCGGGACCGGCGTCGCCGTCGCAGCCGGGCTCGTCCCGTACGGCATCGGGTCCGAGACGTCCGGCTCGATTCTGTCGCCCTCGTCGAACTGCGGTGTAACGGGCCTCCGCCCCACGTACGGCCTCGTCAGCCGCTACGGCGCGATGGCCCTGTCGTGGACGATGGACAAGCTCGGGCCGATGTGCCGGACCGCGGAGGACTGCGGCCTCGTGCTCGAAGTGATGGCCGGTCCCGATCTGCGCGATCCCGGGTCGGCCGGCCGGACCTTCCGGGTGGACCGAGGACGGCGCCCGCTCCGGTCGCTGCGCGTGGGTTATGCGATCGAAGATTTCGAGAGCGCCGACCCCTCCGTGCGCGCGACGCTGCGGCAGGCGCTGGAGACGATCAAAGGACTCGGCGTGCGGCTGGTCCGGGCGGTGCTGCCGCCCTTGCCGATCGACTCGGTGGCCCGGACGGTGATCCGCGTGGAAGGCTCGGCGTCGTTCCAGGACCTCGTGCGCAGCGGCCGCGACAGACTGCTGGCCGACCGGCGGCAGGCGATCGGGCTTCGCGCGGGCATGCGGATCAGCGCGGTCGACTACATCAGCGCCATGCGGATCCGGCGGCTCTTGCAGGACGAATTCGCGGCGCTCTTCCGGCGCGTCGACGTCCTTCTCGCGCCCGCCCGTCCGCGCCCGGCGCACCGGATCGACGAACCGATCGACGCGGAGTGGCGGCCCGTCGGCCGGACGCGCCGCGGCCCGGGCGGCATCACGATCGTCGCCGGCAACGCGGCGCTCACCCCGGCCGGCAATCTCGCGGGCCTGCCGGGGTTGGGCGTGCCGTGCGGGTTCAGCACGACCGGCTTACCGATCGCCGTTCAGCTGGTCGGCCGGCCGTTCGACGAATCGACGTTGATCGCGCTGGGGCGCGCGTACCAGGACGTGACGGACTGGCACCGGCGGATTCCACCCGGCTGCGCGTAGTCACCGCGGCCCATGGTGTCGCCGGGCCCGGTGATGCCCGGTACACTTCCTGCGCAGCTAACTCCGGCGGAGCCGCCCCTGCGCGTGCGCGTCGGCCAGGGTCTGAAACACCTGCGCGCTTACGTGGATGCCATCGTAGAATCGTTCCAAACTGAGATTCTCGTTGGGACTGTGGTTGTTCTCGTCGGCGTTGGCGTAGGGAACGCCGATGTGGGCGATCCCGAGCACGTCCGGCCAGACGGCGTTCGGCAGACTGCCGCCGCCGGAAAGGTTGATGGCCGGCTCCACGCCACGATACGCTTTGATCGCGCCGGCGATCACCGCGACGGCCGGATGGTCCGGCGCCGTGCGGGTCGCCTCCATCGTACGTGACTCCCGGGCCTCCACGCGGATCCGCGGATCCACCTTCGCGACGTGGCGCCGCACCTTCTCGTAGATGTCGTCGATTCGTTGATCCACCACGAGACGCACGTCGATGCGGCATTCCGCCCGCGCCGGGATGATCGTCTTCGATCCCGGTCCCACGTAGCCGCTCGCGAACCCTTGAATATTGACGTACGGCTCGAGCATGATCCGCCGCCAGTACGTCGGGCCGTCGATGTCCAGCGTGGGCAGACCCATCGTCGCCGCGAAGGCCTTGGGATCGAAATCGAGCGATGCGAGGATGCGCTGCTCGACCGACCCGACGGGCCGCACGGCGTCGTAGAAGCCGTCGACGAGAACGCGGCCCGTCCGGTCGACCATCGTCGCCAGCGCGTGCACGAGCATCCACACGGGATTCGGCGCGACGCCGCCTTTGTTGCCCGAGTGGTTGTCCCGGTCCGCGCCCTCCGCGATGAGCGTCAGCCCGAGCATGCCGCGGTTGCCGAGCGAGATGACGGGGCGTCCCGACGGGTGCAGGCCGCCGTCCGAGATGTACACGAGGTCGGCCGCCAGCATCTCGCGGTGCTCGGCCGCAAAAACGCCCAGGCTGCGCGAGCCGGACTCTTCCTCACCCTCGAAGACGAACTTGACGTTGATGGGCAGCCTGTCCGCCGCCGCGAGCCACGCCCGGGCCGCCAGCACGTGCGCGAGCAGTTGGCCCTTGTTGTCGCCGACGCCGCGTCCGTAGATCCGTCCGCCCCGGACTTGGGGGTCGAACGGCGGGGACTGCCAGAGGTCGAGCGGCTCCGGCGGCTGCACATCGTAGTGGCCGTAACAAATCAGCGTGAACGCCTTCGGGTCACGCGCCAGGTCTCCGTAGACGACCGGCTGCGTCGGCGTGTCGATAACGCGCGCGGGAATGCGGTACTCCGCCAGGATTCCGGCGAGGAGTTGCGCGCACTCGCGGACGCCGGCGTTTTGCGCGCTGATGCTCGGCTGGCGGACGAGGCGTACCAGCGCCGCGAGTTCGTCGTCGCGGTGTTCGTCGATGTAGGCATGCACCCGCTCAATCGACATGGCTTCCCCCTTCGCCGGCGCGGGGCGATGCCGCCGGCCGCGCCACGCTGTCGCGAAACCGCGCCTCGAGCCGCCCGCGCGGCACCACGACCTGCACGGTCCGCCCTTCGCCGATCTTTTCCCGCTCATTGTGGGCTTCAACCCGGCAGTGGATCCGGCGGCCCTCGACGCGCTCGAGAACCGCGCGGGCCCGGACGCGGCCCCCCACCGGCGTCGGCGCGACGTGGACAACGTCGACCGCGTAGCCGACGGCGTCCTCGCCGTCGTCGAGAAACGGCAGGATCACCTTGCGGCCGGCCTCCTCCATGTGCTTGATCATCATCCAGGTCGCGTAGACCGGGTGGGTCGGGCCGAGTTCGTCGAAGCGCACCGTCATCGCGTCGGTCACGGTGAGGACGACCTCCGCCGCAGTGCCCGGGACCAAGCCGTTGCGCATCATCACTCTCCTGCGCGGATCATAACATGAGGCGCCGCGGCGAAGCGAAGGCACGCGACGAGGCCGCCGGGCAACAGCCCGGCGGCCTCGAGACCTAGCCGTTCGATTGGGGCCGGTACTTAGTACGAGTACGTCGCGCGGATTCTCCGGGCCACGTTATCCGGGCTCACGATCAGGTCCACGGTGTCGCCGGTCCGCAGCGCACCGATGGCAACCGAGCCGCCGTAGCCGTTCGCGGAGTTGACGCGCGTGATCACGGTCGAGTGCCCCACGTAATACTGGGACACCGTGCCGTCGTGGCGCACGACGATCATGCCGTGCGACCCGGGATCAACCGGGAGGCGGACGGCGATGATCAGGCCGACCACGTGCATGGCGTTAGGTCCATAGGTGTTGGGTCCATAGGTCTGCGACGGAGGAAGCACTGCAGGACCGCCGTACGACTGCGACGGCGGGAGACCCGCGGTTCCGCCGCTCGCGATGGTCACGGTCGAGGACGACGCGTCCCAGTTCACCGTGGAACCGAGCGTCTGGCTCACGAACCGCAGCGGCACCATGGTCCGCCCGTCGACGACCATCGGGGGCACGTCAATGGGGATGGCCTGACCGTTCACCACCGCCTGCGGGCTGCCGATCACCAGCGACACGCTGGTCGCGCCGCGCTGCGCCAGGACGGTCTGGGTCTGGTCGTTCCACACGACCGTCGCGCCGAGGCGCTCAAAGACGCCGCGCATGGGAACGAGCACTCGGCCGTTGTCGATCTGCGGCGGGACGTCGAAGCCCACCGGCTGGCCGTCCACGAACACGTGCACGTACGGCGCCGCAACCTGCGCGCCGGCCGGTACTGTGCCGGCGGCCAGCGCCAGGGCGAACACGAACGCGGCGCCGGCGAAGAGATACCGTGTGTGACGCATAGCGCAAATACCTCCTTGCGTCAGATGTCTGTATGAACGCGGAAAGGGGGCCATTACGGCCCCCCTCCCTGGGTCATTTATCATATGTACCCCGCGGTCTAGCCGCGAAACCTCGGATCCAGCACGTCGCGCAGCCCGTCGCCGAGCAGATTGACGGCGAGCACCGCCGCCATGATCGCCAGCCCGGGGAAGAACGCGACCCACCAGGCGCGGGCGAGAAACTCGCGGCCTTCCGCGAGCATATTCCCCCACTCCGGCGTCGGGGGCCGGATGCCGAGGCCGAGGAAGCTCAGCGCAGACCCGGTGATGATCGCGCCCGCGATGCCGAGCGTGGCGATGACCACGAGCGGCGCCGTCACGTTCGGCAGGATGTGCCGCAGCAGGATCGCGCGGTCCCGGCACCCGACGACCCGCGCCGCCAGCACGAACTCCCGCTGCTTGACGTCCAGCACCGCGCCGCGCGTGATGCGGACGTATTCCGGGATCGCGGAAATCCCTACGGCGATCATGAGGTTGGGCAGGCTGCTGCCAAGCGTCGCGATCACGGCGAGCGCCAGCAGGATGCCGGGGAACGCCTGCAACAGCTCGATCGTTCGCATGATCACAGCCTCCGTGCCGTGTCCCGCGTATCCGGCCACGAGGCCGAGCGTCACCCCGCACGCTGTCGCCACGCCGACCGAGACCACGCCCACCGTCAGCGACAGCCGTCCGCCCCAGAGGACGCGCGAGAAGACGTCGCGTCCGAAGCGGTCGGTGCCCATGAGATGCGCCGCGCCCGGCGGCTCGAGCGGCGCGCGCTGGTTGGCTCTGATCGGCGCGTAGGGACTGATCCACGGCGCGAGCACCGCCGCCAGGATCACGATCGCAAAGAGCGTACCGCCGACCACGACGCTCGGGTGCCGGACGAGGCGGCGCAGGGCGATGCCGGCCGGGGTCGGCGTGCGGCCCGGGCGGCCGGGAGCCGCCGCGGGCGCAGCCGCGCTAGCCGTAGTGGATACGGGGATCGACGGCGGCATAGGCGATGTCGACGAGGAGGTTGACCAGCACGTACACGACTGCGGCGACCAGCACGGTGCCCTGCACGAGCGGAAAATCTCGGTTCAGGATCGCATCGACCGCAAGCCGGCCCAACCCCGGCCGCGAGAAGATGGTCTCCGTCACGACGGCGCCGCCGAGCAGCGCGCCCAGCTGCAGGCCGAGCATGGTGATCACCGGGATCAGGGCGTTGCGGAGCGCGTGCCGCCGGACGACCAGGGCGCGGGACAGACCCTTCGCGCGTGCCGTCACGATGTAGTCCTGGCGCAGCACCCCGAGCATGCCCGACCGGACCAAGCGTGCCAGCACGGCGGACGACACCAAGGCGAGCGCCGTTGCCGGGAGTATCAGGTGATCGAGGCCGCCCTCGCCGGTCGCGGGCAGCCAGCCGAGGGTGAACGAGAAGAACAGCAGCAGGAGCAGGCTCGAGTAGAACACCGGCATCGAGACGCCGAGAATCGCGACGCCCATGGCCGCGGTGTCGAGCCATGTGCGGTGCGCCAGCGCCGCCGCGATGCCCAGGGCCAGGCCCAGCGCGGTCGCCAGCGCCAGCGCGGCGAGTGTGAGCTGCACGGTCGCGGGGAGGACTTCAAGAATGCTGTCGCGGACCGGGCGCTGGCTGCGGAGCGCCCGGCCGAGATCGCCGCGCAGCAGGTGGCCGGCGTAATCCTCGTACTGCACGAGAAGCGGGCGGTCGAGGCCGAGCTGATGGCGGATCGCGGCCGCCTGCTCCTCGGTCATCGGTTTGTCGCCGGCGAACAGGAGCACCGGATCGCCAGGGACGAGGTGCAGCATCAGGAACGTGATGATCGAGATCCCGACGAGCACCGGGACGGTGTGAAGCGCCCGCTCCCCGATGTACCTCAACATGCCGCCGGCCCCACCACGTCGCCGGGCTGCGCGCTATACCGCGGGGCCGCCGGCCGGTGCTTGGAGACCCCGGCCCCTAGCGCCGCACCTGCACGTCGTACATCCAGACGTACGAGGCCAGCGCGTCGATCGAGTCGGCGGAGACCTCGGCCCGCTTGGCGTTGTAGGTGATGGTATCCACCAGCGGCACCACGACCGCGTCGCTCAGCACACGCTGCTGAATCTGCCGGTACAACGCGACCCGCTTCGCCCGATCGATCGTCGCGGCGGCGTCCTCAAGCATCCGGTCGACCTGCGGCACCTGGTAGCGCGCGCGGTTGAACGCGTTGACATTGGACGAGTGGAACAGCGTCCGGAGCACGTCGGGGTCGCCGTACGAAAACCACATGAAGTTGATGTCGTATTTGTTCTGGCTCACGAGGCTGCGGAAGGCGGCGCGCTCGAGCGCGTTGATCTGAATGTCGATGCCGACGTCGCGCAGGCTGGCCTGGACCGATTCGGCCATCGCCTTGTCCCGCGTCCGCCCGATGATGAGGAAGTTGAGACTCAGCTTCTGGCCGCCCTTCTCGCGGATGCCGTCGGCGCCGGGCCGCCACCCCGCCTCGTCCAGCGCCTGCTTCGCCCGCGCGGGATCGTACCGGTACATCTTCTCCGTCGCCGGATCGTAGCCGAGCGTCGGCCGCATGAGCGGGCTCCACGCCGGTTTCATCAGACCGTTGAAGACGGTCTTGTTGACGCCCTCGCGGTCCACGCCCCACTCGATCGCGCGGCGCACCGCGATGTCCCGGATCTGCGGGGACCCGGTCACGTTGAGCAGCAGCACCCAGCCGGAGCCGGGCTGCGCCCGCTCGATGACGGTGAACCGCTTGTCGGCGCGCAGCGCCGCGATCTCCAACGGATCGGCGTCGTTGATGTACTGCGTCTCGCCGCTCTTGAGCGTCCCGGTCCGCACCGAGGCGTCCGGAATGATCTTGAACACGAGCTGGTCGAGATACGCCGGCCCCTTGTGCTTGAACAGGGCCGACGGCCACGCGTAGTCCGGATTGCGGACGAGCGTGACGTGGTCTTTGGCCACCCACTCTTTGAACATGAACGGCCCGGTGCCGACCGGGTGCCGGGCGAAGTCGGCGAGTCCCATCTTCTTGGCCGCGGACGGCGACACGATGCCGAGGTAGCCGTTCAGGTTGGTCAGCAGCGGCGCGTAGCCTTCCTTCATGACGATCCGCACCGTGGCATCGTCAACGACCTCGGTGTGGTCGTACGGACCCAATTGATCGTGCGACTGGCCGGCCTTGGTCTCCGGCGCGACGACCCGGTCCATCGTGAACTTCACCGCGTCCGCGTTGAACGGCGTGCCGTCGTGAAACCGCACGCCGTGCCGGAGCTTGAACGTATACACTTTGGCGTCTGGCGAGATGGACCACGATTCCGCGAGGGCGGGGACGAACCGGCCCGGCGCCGGTTCCCAGACCAGCGGCTCGCACACGTTCAAGAGGATCCGGATCGTGGAATCGAAGTTGGTGACCTGCGGATCGAGCGTGTCGTCGAGATCGAGTCCGCCGACCGTGAGCGTGCCGCCGGCCGCGGCCGCCTCCGCCACGCCGAGGCCGCACACCCCGGGCAGCGGAACGCCTGCGCGCGCCACCACCGCCGCGCCCGCTCCTAACGCCGCGGCGGCCAGCAGCCGCCGGCGGCTGAGCCGGGACACATCTGCCCGCCCCCCGCTCCCGCCTTCTGCCTGCGGCGCGCCGCCTGACCGCGAAGCCGGACTGCCCTGCCGGTCTTGTGCCATCCGGATCTCCCCCTTGTCGCCCGTGCGCTGAGCCGCAGACCTCCCGCGGCGGTGACCGCAGACTTTCACGGCGTTCGGGTGCCCTCCTCTCCCAGCAGCGACGCCATCCGCGCGACCGGCACAGAGCCGCACGCCAGCAGGCGATCGTGGAACGCGCGCAGGTCGAAGCCGGCCCCCCGGCGCGCGGCGTCCCGCCGCCGCAGGGCATGAATCGCGTCGACCCCAAGCATGTACATCATCGCCGTCGCGGGGAACATCGCGTTCTTGCCCGCCTCCGCGCGCGCGGCCCGCGCGTCCATGCCGCCGCGCGTCTCGTATGCCTCGGCGGTCTGGCGGAGCGTCCACTGCCCGGTGTGCAGCGCGACGTCGGCGACCGCGCGCAGGGCGATCCGCAGCCGAGTGTGGGCCTGCGCGCACCGCTCGAGCGGCGAGAGGAAGCCGATCTCCTCCATCAGGTCGACCGCGTAGCACGCCCACCCTTCGGCCATGGTACCCCCGCACATCATCGCGATCCGGGAAGCGCAGTCGACGGCCGCGATCCGTCCGATGCGCGATTCGGCGCGGTACGCAAACCAGTTCTGCACGTGATGGCCCAGGCCGGCATGATGGATGACGTGATTGAGTGTGATCGCGACGTCGTTGGCGGTGCGGAGCCGCCACGCTTGCTCATCCGCCGGCATCTCGGGATCGACCGGGGTCACGAGGTAATCGACGGCCGGCACCCGGTCGTAGGCCGCGGGCGCGCGGTAGGCGAGAAAGTAGAGGTCCGGCGCCGCTTCGCGCGACCACCGCGGCCGGGGAACGAACCGGATGGGATAGTCCGGCCAGGTCACGAGCCGGTGGTCCACCGCCGCGGCGCGGGCGGCGTCCCAAATCTCCGCGTAGCGCGCGTAGTAGCGATCCACCGTCGGATGCCGTTCGGCAAGGGCCGCGAGCGCGGCGCGCCAGTCGCCGCCGAACCCCGCGTCCGCCGCGCGCGCGCGCAGCGCCGCCTCGGACGCTTCGGCGCGTTCCTCCGCGAGCCGTCGCGCGTCCGCGACACCTACGGTCACGCCGTGGCCGCGCCGCATCAACAACTCGAGCGCCGCCTCGCCGCACGCGTACGCGTACGCGTCGGTCCCCTGCGGCCGCAGTTCGTGTTCGAGGTGGTCCGCGAACTGCGCGAACGCGGCCGCCGCCTGACGTGCCGCCCCACGCAGGCGCTCGGGATCAACGCCGTGCCGGGCCGCGTCCTCCTCCGCGAGAAAGAGTTCCACGCCCCGCTCGAACAGGGCCCGCGCGCCGGCGCACTCGCGCTGTGCCCGCTCCACCCAGGCTGCCGGCACGCGTGTGAGCCGCCGGGCCTCGGCGAGAAATGCGGGAATGGCCGCCATTCGCGCGATCGCGCGATCGACGCGCTCGGCGAGCGGCGCAAACGGGCGCAGCAGCAGGGCGATGACGCCGAAAACCGCTTCGCCCGTAAATGCGCACGGATTACCCCGCGGCCCGTGGGCGGACTCCATTTCCCAGAGGTCGATCTCGAGGAAGCCCTCGGCCAGATCACCGTCGAGCGCCTCGACGGGGGATACGGCGCCGTTTGCGGCCGCGGCACGGGCGGCTCGCAGGCGCCGCAGCAGGGCGGCCATCTCGCTCTGTGTATCGGCGAGGCCGGCGTCGGAGTAATCGGGAAGGCGATCGTCCCAGTCGTGAACGCCGACGAACGTGGCGTTCACGGGGCGCCGGCGGTAGTACGCCTCGAAAAACGCGTCCAGCGCGTCGCGGAGCGTCAGCGAGGCAGAGGGAGGTCGATCCAGCGGCGCTCCCGCACCGACAGCTCGACCGCGTTGATCACTTCCTGGACGCTCGCGCCGTCGGCGAAGTTGCCCTGGTTGGCCTCCCCGCCGGATGCGATCTCGTCGATGAAATTCCGGATGAGGTTCGCGTAGAAGAGCGTCCGCCAGACCTCGCGGGCATGACCGCCGGCGGGGTAGAACCGCGCCGGGATCTCGATCTCGCGAAACTCGACCTGATCCGGGGTGGCGATCCGCACGGTCTCGGCGATGCCGTTCTCCTCCACCAGGCGGCAGATGATCGCGCCCTTGCTGCCGAAAATCCTGGCTTCCACACCGGGATAGTTGCCGATCGTCACGTAACCCGTCTGGATCGAGCCGATCGCGCCGTTGCCGTACTCGGCGATGAACAGGTCGCCGTCGTCGATGTTCATCCGCATCATCCGGCCGGTGGCGCGGACCATCCGCTCGGGAACGAAGTTCCGCATAGTGCCGACGACGCGGGCGTAGCCCGCGCCGACCCACCACTGCCCGATGTCGATGATCGGCGCGCCGTAGCCCTCGAGCGACGAGACGTGAAGGACCGCCGGATCCCAGGCGGGATCGACCTGCCGCAGCGGCACCGCGGGATCGAGCCACTGCGAGTTCTGCTCGTAGCCATTGAAGATGAACGGCGTCCCGACGAAGCCCTCGTCGATCAGCGCCCGGGCGTACTGCACGCCCGGGCTGTACCGGAACGTGAACCCGAGTTTGGTCTTGAGCCCCCGTCGCCGGCCCAACTCTTCGGCGCGCCGTGTGTCTCGAAAATCGTACGCGACCGGCTTTTCGCACAGCACGTGCTTGCCGGCTTCAAGCGCCGCCCGCGCCAGCTCATGGTGCGTATGGGACGGCGTCACAACGTCGACCACGTCGACGTCCTCCCGCGACACGGCGGCCTGCCAGTCCGTGGTCACCGCGGGAATGTCGAACTGCCGGGCGCAGGCCTCCGCCCGGTCCCGCTCCACGTCGCAGATGGCGACGACGCGGCAGCGAGGGTCACGCTGCCAGCCCGGGAGGTGGGCGCCGGCGGCCCAGCGGCCCGCCCCGAGCACGGCAACGCGCAACACCGAGGTCGGCGAGGGGGTCACGGCCGCTTGGTTCGGGATTCGCGGGCCGGCCGCCTGCCGCGCGAGCCCCACGCAGGCCGCGAGAGGGAGCCTCCGGCGGGCCGCCGAACCTGAGCGGCGCTTCTATCCGGCCTTTTTTCACATCAACGGAGGGGGAGTCCTCAATCGCGCCGCACCAGGCGTTTTTCCCGATCGCGGCCATCTTCATCACGATCCTGAGCTTCAACTCTCGCGGCGACGGGCTGCGGGACGCGCTCGACCCGCGGCTCTACCGGTAGACGGCGGACAGTCCGCCGGCGCCCGCGGCGGACCGCGCCGATGTGTCGGGGCACGGGCCGATTCAGGGGAGGCGGCGATGGACGAGATTCGTCTTGACGGCAGCGTGGCGATCGTAACGGGCGGCGGGCGCGGCATCGGCCGCGGCATCGCCGAGCGGCTGGCGCGGGCCGGCGCCGACCTCGTCATCGCCGGACGGAATCCGGAAGCGCTTGACGCGGCGCAGAACGCCATTGAAGGGCTCGGCCGGCGGTGCGTCGCGGTGCGGGTCGACGTCCGCGACGGCCAGGCCGGGCGGCGGATCGTCGACCGCGCCGTGGCGGCGTACGGCCGCCTGGATATCCTCGTCAACAACGCCGGGATCAACCATCGGACCGCGGCCCTGGATGTGACGGAGACGGAGTGGGACGAGGTGCTGGACATCAATCTCAAGGCGGTGTTCTTCTGCGCCCAGGCCGCCGCGCGCATCATGCTGCCGGCCGGCCGCGGGTCCATCGTCAACCTCGCGTCCACGATGAGCTTCGTCGCGCTGCCGAACCGCGCGACGTACTGCGCGAGCAAAGGCGCGGTCGCGACCCTCACGAAACAGCTGGCGATGGAGTGGGCGCCGCGCGGCGTACGGGTCAACGCCGTCGCCCCGACGTTCGTCGAAACCGGCATGACCGCCGAGGTGCTGAACGATCCCGCGGCCCGCGGACAAGTGATCGGCCGGATTCCCCTCGGACGGGTCGTCGACGTCGATGAAGTGGCGCGCGCGGTCCTGTTTCTCGCCTCGCCGGCGTCCTCGGCGATCACCGGCGTCGTGCTGCCGGTCGACGGAGGGTACCTCGCCCACTGACATGCCGCCCCGGGTCCTGTTCCTTCCGGGCGCGCGGGGGAGCGGACGTTCTGGCGGCCGGTCGCCGACCTGCTGCCCCCGCGGTACGAGCGGGTGTTCCTGGAATGGCCCGGTCACGGGACAGTCCCTCCGGACCCCCGCGTCGTGAACTTCGACGATCTCGTGGCGCTGGTGACGGCCCGGATGGACCGGCCCGTCGATCTCGTCGCGCAGTCGATGGGCGGCGCCCTGGCGATCCGCGCCGCACTGGACCGGCCGGCGATGGTCCACCATCTCGTGCTCACGGCGACATCGGGCGGCGTCGACCTGTCGCGGTTCGACGCGGAAGAATGGCGCGTCTCGTATCGGGAGGAGTATCGAGGCGCCGCGGCTTCCGCGTCGTTGTTGGAGTACCGTACCGACCTCTCCGACCGGATCCGAACGATTCAGGCGCCGGCACTCTTGATCTGGGGCGACAGCGACCCGATCAGCCCGGTCGCGGTCGGCGAGTACCTCGCGAGCCTGCTCCCGCGGTCGAAGTTGATCGTTATCCCGGGAGGCTCGCACATGTTCGCCGAGGAACAGGCGGCCGAGATCGCGCCGTACATCGCAAGCCATCTGGCGCTCGAGATGCCGTAGCCGGCGGCGGCGGCGCCCGGCCGACGTCAGACGCGGAGGCCGTTATGGCACGAGTCCGAAGAACCGCACGGAAAGAAGCGGCGGCGGGGAGGGCCGCGGCGCGCGGCGCCGGACCGGCACCCCGGCGCGGGCGGAACGCGGCGCGGGGGGGCTCTGCAGGACAGGTGGAGCGCGCCATCGCCGGGTTGGGTCTGACGCTCCCGCCCGCGCCCGCCGCGGTCGCGAACTACGTGGGGGCCGTCGTCGCGGGCAACCTCGTGTTCGTCTCGGGGCACGGTCCGGTGAAAGACGGACAACTCACCTACAGAGGCAAACTGGGCCGCGAGTTCACCACGGCGCAGGGCTATGAGGCCGCGCGGCTCGTGATGCTGAACTGCCTTGCGACGCTCAAGGCGGCGATCGGTGATCTCGACCGCGTCCGCCGCGTCGTGAAACTTCTCGGGATGGTGAACGGCACGCCGGAGTTCACAGAGCAGCCGCAGGTGATTAACGGCGCATCGGATCTGCTCGTCTCGATCTTCGGCGACCGCGGCCGGCACGCCCGCTCGGCCGTCGGGATGGGCTCGCTGCCGTTCAACATCGCGGTTGAAATCGAGCTGGTCGTCGAGATCCGCTGAGCGGAGGCGGTTATGGCGGAGATGACGAGTGCGGGCCGGCCGCCGGAGGACACCGCGTTCGTGGCGGCGCTATGGGAGCATCCGACCCTCTGCGTCGCCCTATTCGGGGTGCAGTTCCTGAACGACGAAGGCCGCAAGCTCTACCAGGAATCCGGGATCGACCGCGAAATGGTGCACGCCCTCGAGGCGGCGCGCACCGCCGGGCTGCTGCTGAATCGGCCGCTCATGAGTCCCGAAGGGCCGCTGCTGATGCAGTACTGGCAGTCGTATGACGCGCTCGATCGCTGGGCGAGACAGCAGCCGCACTCGCGGTGGTGGCGGTGGCTCATGGAGCACGAGGGGAGCGTCGGCTTCTATCACGAGATCTATCAGCCGAAGGCCGCGGAAGCCATTTACGAGCGCGGCACCCGCCCCGTGGGTCCGGCCCTGTTCAGCACGCTCGAACGCGTCAAGGCCGGCGAAGGCCATTCCCGGGCCCGACAGCAGCGTTTTTTTGAGTCGGCCCCGAAGCCGAGGTAGTCACCACGATGCCTACCGGCTGCATCGTTGGCCCACTACAGAGCGCGCCCCTATCCTTCGAGCACATAGCGCCGCCGCCAGTAGACCTCGTCCACGAACCCCAGGCGGCGGTACAGACGAATCGCAAGGCCGGCGGGGTCGGTGTTGATAATCACCGACGCACAGCCGCCGCGATACGCGTCGGTGAGCACTCGGCAAAGCAGCGCCGTTGCGATGCCACGTCCGCGGAACGGCGTGCGCGTGGCCAGCTGGAAACCGAAACGGTCCTTGCCGTCACGCCAGCCCAAAACCGCCGCCGTGGTGCTGTCCAGCCGAGCGATGCAGAAAAGCGATCCCGCGGCCATGGCGGCAAGACGGCGAGCCGCTTCCTCGTCCACTTCGCCGGCCGGTGGCTCCGCCTCACTGTCGCGAAACCCGCGCAGCCTCGTCGCGATGAATTCACGCAGATTCGTTTCAGTAACGGGGTCGGTCCTCATGCCCTGTACCACGGGCGCCGTCGGGACCTCGCCGACGTGGGCGAGGTAGACCATGGCAGGGCCCCGGACGCATCCTGCTGCGATCAAGAAACGATCGAGTGCCCGGTCGGCCTCAATATCGTCAACGTAAATCTGGACGGGCTGTCCGCCGAAATAGCCTCGGACGTCCTCCAGAAACCCGGGCACGTCCGATGGTGACAGGTTCTCCACCGTCACGCGATTGGTGCGGTCTTCGACAATTCGGTAATAGTACCCAAATCGACGCCGCTCCACGCGATGGCCGATCCGCGGTTCCGGCGTAGTGCACCACCCCCGCACTTCGCCGACGAGCCGCGCATGCTCCGGATGAACGCTCACGGGCGGCGCTGCTCCAGGCGATAGCGCCAAACTGGACGCCGCTGGAACGGGCCGGCCACAACCTGCGCGAGCACTCGGCGGCCGAGGAGCGCATCAGTGGGGATGAGCCGTGGAAGAATGAGGCCGGCGGCGTGGCGCCGGGGGTTGTAATTAGGGCCGCGTCGTCCCCTTGGCCGCATCGACCACCCGCGTCTCCTGCTCGCCCGCCCACGCCGCGATTTCGGCCACGGTCGCAAACCAAACGCCGGGCGTGCTTCGCATGTGCTGGATCAGCCGCTCGAGGCCGAGCAGCCGCCCCGCGCGGCCGGAAATCCAGGGATGCATGGTAAGAACGAAGCAGCCGTTCTCCTGCCGCATCCCGTCGAACTCCTGCGCCCACATCCGGATCACGCGGTCCGGATCCGCGATCTGATTGCTCGCCCCGTACACATACCGGTACATCGGCGCGTCGTCGAGGAGCCACTGCACCGGCACCTCGACGAGCGGGCCGGACGGCGTGGTCAGGTGGTACGGGATATCGTCGCCCATCAGCGAGCTGTCGTAGACAAAGCCGCGCGCCTTGAGCAGGGCCGGCGTGCCGGCGTTGAGCTCCCACGACGGCGACCGGTAGCCAGTCGGCCGGAGGTCGAGGTACGACTTCCAGATGTCGAGTTGCGCTTCGAGGACCTGCGCCTCCTCGCCGTCGCTCAGCGTGTCGAGCGACTCGTGCACGTTTCCGTGGGCGGCGAGTTCGTGGCCCGCATCGCGGATGGGCCGGATGGCCGCGGTGTGATGGACGACCGTCCAGCCCGGCACGTAGAACGTCCCGTGCAAGCCGTAGCGCTCCAGGAGACGCAGGATTCGCGGCACGCCCGCACGGACGCCGAACCGCCGCTCCTCGTTGGCGGCGAGCGAGCGGGCGGCGCGCTCGGGTTCCCGGAAGATCAGCGCGGATTCCGCGTCGACGTCGAACGTCAGCGCGACCGCGCAGTGGTATCCCTCCGGCCACCGGTACCGCATCGCCGCCTCCCGCCCCGCCCGCTCAGGCGCCCGGCACGCTCGCTTTGAATTCGTCCCACATCGCCGTGACCGTCTCGGGCCGGTAGAACACGTCGAGCGCCGTCATGGCGAGACCCTTCGCCGCGGCGAGCATGGCCTCGTACCCGCGCGGCGAGCCCGCGGCCTCCCGGAACTCCACGGTGTGCCCGGACACGTCGTCGGCGATTTTGAGATAGGGGTGAATCGTCGGGCAGACCATGCTGACGTTGCCGATGTCGGACGATCCGACGCCGCCCTCGCTCGGCGGCCGCTCGCCTTCGATGCCGAGGTGGGCCATGTTGCCGGCAAACAGGTCCGCCAGCACCCGGTTGTTGTAGCGTTCCGCGTAGACGAGACCCTGTTCGAACTCGACCCGCGCGCCGGTCTGCGCCGCGGCCCCTTCGGCACACCGTTTCACTTTCGCCATCACATCAGCCATCGTCGCGCGGGCGGCGGCCCGGACAAGAAAGTCACCCTCCGCGTAGGCCGGCACGACGTTCGGGGCGTCGCCGCCCTTCACGATAATGCCGTGGATCCGCACGTCGCTCGGCACGTGCTGCCGGAGCGAATCGATCGCGTGATACGTGAGCAGAAGCGCGTTGAGCGCGTTGATGCCCTTCTCGGGCATCGCGGCCGCGTGCGCCGGCTTGCCGTGGAACTTCACGGCGAGGGATTGCGCCGCGAGCGCCCCGCGCGTCCACCAGTTGTTGCGCGAGGGGTGAAACATCATCGCCGCGTCGATGCCTTCGAACACGCCCTGGTCGACCATGACGACCTTGCCGCCGCTCGTTTCCTCGGCGGGCGTTCCCAGCACGGTCAGCGCGCCCGGCAGCGTGGGGACCGCCCGGCGCAGGGCCACCGCGGCGCCGACGCTCGCTATGCAGATGAGATTGTGGCCGCATGCGTGGCCGAGCCCGGCCAGCGCGTCGTACTCGGCGAGCAGCGCGACGCGGGGACGGGCGCGCTCGCCGCGCACGTCGGCACGAAACGCCGTCGGCAGCCCGGCGACCGGCCGCTCGACGGCGAACCCGGCGTCTCGGAGCAGCCCGCCGAGCCAGTCCGCGGCCTGCCGCTCCTCGAGTCCGAGTTCCGGGTTTTCATGGATGCGCCGGCTAAGCGCGACGAAGTCCGCGCGGGCGGCGTCGATTTCCTTGCACACACGGTCCTTGAGCGCGCCGAGTTCGTCCATGTGTCCGGCCTAGAGCCGCTGAATGAGCTGGTAACAAACGCCGCCCGTCGTCTCTGGCAGCGTCCAGACATTCAGCCGGTCGCCGACCTTGCGGGGTTCCGGATCCCTCGTCCGGACCCCGAGGGGGGTGAGCTTTTTCAACACGGCTTGAATGTCGTCCACTTCGACCGCGATGTGGTCGATGCGCGCCCGGCCGCCCTCGGCAAGCTGCTTACGGCGCCCTTCCGGATCCTGGGGTTCGATCATCTCGACGTCCACGCCGCCGACGCCGAAGAAGGCCGCCTTTATCTTCCGGTCGGGCAGGTCGAGTTCGCGTGTCACCGGCAATCCGAAGATCTCGCCGAGCCACCGCCGCTGATCAGCCAGATCGGGCACGATGACGCCGATGTGGTCGACGCGCTGAAACAGACTACGGTCGAGCGGTCCCACCGTTCCCACCTCCGCACGGCTGGATGTGTAATGACTACCGCCGCGGATCAGAAGAGACCTGCGCCGTCGGAGCTGCCGCGGCCTGCGTGTCGAGCCGGCCGCGGTTGGTGGAGGAGCGCCTCCCGAGCGGGTGGAACCCATCGCGTTGCCCGCAGCGTACCCACCGAGTGACGTCACATCAGGGAGGCCGCGATGAGCACCGGCAGGTTACTGCGCGACCCGGTCGTCCGCGCCATGGTGTCCGACTGGTTGGACGGGGCTGTCACCCGGCGGGAGCTGTTCCGAGGACTGGGCAAACTCGGCGTCGGCGCAGCCGCCGCCACCGCGGTCATTGGCGCCTTCGGCGAAGCCGGGATGGCCGCCGCGGCGCCGTCCTTCAAAGGACAAACGCTCGTCGTGACGAGTTACGGCGGCACGTGGCAGCAGTTCATGGAAGACGAACACATCCCCGCGTTTGAGGCGCTCACCGGCGCGAAAGTCGAACTGGCGATCGGGCTCGCGAAAGACTGGTTCGCGAAGATGCGCGCGGCCGGAACGGCGAATCCGCCGTACGACGTCTTCGTCACCAACGAGACCTACCTCGCCCAGCTGCGGCTCGAGGGCTTCTTTGGCCCGCTGCCGGCCGACAAGGTGCCCAACCTGGCCTTCGTGCCGACGCAGCTGCGCCAGCCCAAGGACGTCGGCGTGCTCGGCCTGGTCGGGCCGCTCGGCATCGCGTACCGCACGGACCAGGTGAAGAATCCGCCGTCGTCATGGCTCGATCTCGGCAAGTACGGCAACAAGTCGTGCTTCTTCCAGATCGGCAACTCCGGCGAGCCGCAGCATGTGATGAAACTCGCGCAGATTCTCACGAAGGACTGGCACAACTGGAAGCCCGCGATCGACTGGATCGCCAAGAACATGTGCGCGGCCCGGCAGGTCGACTTCGGCGGCACCGAGTTGAACATGATGACGCAGGGCGAGGTCAACGTCGGCCTCATCGACTCGCCGGACTGGGCGCTCATGAAGGCCAAGCAGCTGCCGGTCGCGTGGGTGCTGCCGAAGGAGGGGTACTGCGGGATGTTCGAGCAGGACATGAACGTCACCGTCGGCAGCAAAGTCAAGGACCTCGGCTACGCGTTCATCAACTACTGGCTCAGCCCGCCGATCCAGCAGCAGTGGGCCGAAAAATTCTACTGGACGCCGGCCAACAGCCACGTCAAGATCCCGGAGAGCGTCGCGTCCCTCATCCCCGTCACGCAGGAACAGCTCAGCCGGATCCCGCGGTGGGATTACGTGTGGCTCAACACGTCCGGCGCCCGCGAGCAGATGACGGACGCCTGGAACCGGCAGGTGCATAGCTGCTAGTCCGCCCCACGGAAGCGGTCGCAGGACCGGGAGGGCCGCGTCGTGATGCGGTCGCGGCGTTAGCCGCCTCACGGGAATCGTAAGAGAGCGTCCGCGAGGTCGCGCAGCCGATGTCGGATGACTCGACGCGGCCCTCCCTCGGCCCATCCCATGGCTGAGATCCGCCTGCGCAACCTCACGAAACGGTTCGGCGACGTGCGCGCCGTCTCCGACCTCACGCTCGACGCGGCGTCGGGCGAACTCGTGGCCCTGCTGGGTCCGTCCGGCTGCGGCAAGACGACGACGCTGCGGATGGTCGCCGGCTTCGAGACGCCGACGGCCGGCCGGATCCTCCTCGGGGACCGCGACGTCACGGAGACGCCGCCGGAACGGCGGAACTGCGGCATGGTGTTCCAGCACTACGCGCTGTTCCCGCACCTCACGGTGGCGCAGAACGTCGCCTTCGGCCTCGAGATGCGCCAGGCGCCCCGCGCGGAGATTGGACGCCGCGTGTCGGCGATTCTGGAGCGCGTCGGACTGGCCGGCCTGGACGCGCGCTTCCCGCGGCAGCTCTCCGGCGGCCAGCAGCAGCGGACGGCGCTCGCGCGGGCGCTCGTGATCAACCCGAGCGTGCTCCTCCTCGACGAGCCACTCGCCAACCTCGACGCGAAACTCCGCGAAGAGATGCGATTCTACATCCGGTCGCTGCAGCGGGAGTTCGGCATTACGACGCTCTACGTCACGCACGACCAGGCCGAGGCCCTGGTACTGGCCGACCGCGTGGCGGTCCTGATGGACGGGGTGCTCCGGCAGTTCGACCCGCCCGAGGAGATCTACCACCATCCCCGCTCGGCCGCCGTCGCGGCGTTTATCGGGCTCACGAACCTGCTGCCCGGCCGGGTCGCGTCGCGCGCCGGCGACGCGCTCGTCGTTGAGACGCCGGCCGGTCAGGTGCGCGGCCGCGGGGTTCCCGAACTCACTCCCGGGAGGCCGGCGATGCTGAGCGTCCGGCCCGAACACATCGACCTGGACGGCGGCGGAGCGGGGCCGCCGGGGGGCGGCGATGGAATCAACCGGCTGCGCGGCGTGGTGGTCGAGCGCACGTTTCTCGGCGCCGTCACGGACTTCCGTGTCGACGTGGGCGACGGCCTGATCTTGAGAGTGCAGGGCCGGGCCGCGGCCTCCCACCGAACCGGCGAGCGGGTGGCACTCGCGTTCCCCGAGGGCGCCGCGTGGGCAGTTCCACCCGGCGACGGACCGGCCGGCGTGGGCGAAGCGTCCGGGCCGCGCGGCCCGCAGCCTGGCCCGGCGGGCGCCGGCTAGCGTGGCCGTCCTCGCGCGCGCGGACGCGGCCGCCGGCAGAGCGCCGGCGCGGAGCGCGGCGCGCCACCTGCTGGTCGCGCCGGCCGTCCTGCTCCTCTTCGGCTTCTTCGTCCTGCCCTACCTCAACATGCTCGTCATCAGCACGATGACACCGAGCCCCACCGCCGCCTACCTGCGCATCTTCACGCTGCACAACTACGCGCGCATCGCCGACGACGCGTTTACGTGGGGCGTCATCTTCCATACGCTGCAAATCGGCGTCCTCACGACGGCCATCGCGCTCGCCGTCGCCTACCCGCTCGCCTACCATCTGGCCCGCGCGCCGCGGGCCCGCAAGGGTTTGCTCATGGCGCTCGTAATCTCACCGCTGCTCGTCGGGGTCTTGATCCGGACCTACGGCTGGATGATTCTGCTGCAGGACACCGGGCTCATCAACGAGGGGCTGCAGGCGCTCGGCCTGCGGCCGCTGCCGCTCATGTACAACGACCTCGGCGTGATGATCGGCCTCGTGCACGTCTTCATCCCGTTCATGGTCCTCGCGATCGCCGGGCCGATCCGCGGCATCGATCCGGAGGTCGAACTCGCCGCGCGCTCGCTCGGCGCGGGGTTCTGGCGCACATTTTGGCGGGTGACGTTCCCGCTGAGCCTGCCCGGAGTGGTCGCGGGGACGATCCTCGTGTTCGTGCTGACCATCAGCTCCTACGTGATCCCGTCGCTCCTCGGGGGCTTCAAGGTGCTGACGGTGCCGATCCTCGTGATCCGCACGATCACCGAACTCTTCAACTGGCCGGGCGGCAGCGCGTTTGCGATTCTCTTCTTCGCGATCACGATCGCCGTGCTGTGGGCCTACCTGCGCATCCTGGGCCGCGCGGCGCATCCGGCGGCGTAGCGATGGTCCGGCGCGGCGAACGGATATGGCTTATGCTCGCGGCGGCGCTGTTGTACGTGTTTCTGCTCGCGCCGGTCGTCATCGTCGTCATCGCGGCGCTGAACTCGGGGACATATCTGCGCTTTCCGCCGGAGGGACTCTCCCTCCGCTGGTTCGCGGCCTTCGGCCACAGCCGCACGATGGTCCGGTCGTTCCGGTTCAGCGTCGAGCTGGCGGCGATCGTCACCGCGATCGCGACGGTGATCGGAACGACCGCCAGCCTCTGGCTGGTGCGCTTCTCCGGACGGTTCCGGACGGTGATGCGCCTCTTGATGATCGCGCCGATCGCCGTGCCCGGCATCCTGACCGGCATCGCGCTGCTGATCTACTTTTACGCGATCGGCCTGGGCAAGTCCGGCGGGCTCTGGCAGCTGGTCGCCGGGCACACGCTCATCTGCATCCCCTACGTCGTGCTGATTGTGAGCGCCGTGCTGGTCCGCTTCGACCGCGGCCTGGAAGAAGCGGCGCGCAACCTCGGCGCCGGGCCGGTCGCGACCTTCCGCCGGGTGACGCTGCCGCTGATCAAGGGGGCGGTCATCTCGGGCGCGATCTTCGCGTTCGTGACGAGCTACGACGAGTTCAACGTCTCGCTGCTGCTCCACGGCATCGGGACGGTGCCGCTGCCGATCGAGCTGTTTGATTACCTGCGGTTTTCGTTCGATCCGACGCTGGCCGTCGCCGGGACAATCAGCATCGCGATGGCGGTGATGGTCGTGCTGATCACGGAGCGCCTCGTCGGACTGGAGGCACTGTACCTTGGCTAACTCGACGCTGCCCCGGGGCGAACGCTCAACGGCCTTTCGCGGCTTCGCCGCGCAAGACGAAGCAGGTGGACCGCGCTTTGGCCACGGCTTTGCCGTGCTGATCGACCAGCTCGCACTCGACATAGCCGACGGTCTTGCCACGGTTGACGACGCGCGCCTCGGCGCGTACGCGCGCTTCCCACACCGGGCGGAAGAAGTCGATGCTCAACGCCGTCGTCGTGAATGATTCTTCGGGCGCCAGGGTAGTCGCAAAAGCGATACCCATGGCCGCGTCGGCCACATCGCAGAGGACGCCGCCGTGAAGCGTCCCCATGGGATTGGCGTGCTGCGGACCGGCGCTCAGCGTTGCAACCGCGCGGCCCTGACCGATCTGTGCAATCCGAAAGCCGATCAGGTCGGCAACAGGGACTTTGGACGCCAGCGCCCTTTCAACCAGCGGGTGAAGGGATTGTCCGGCGGGTGCCGCGTCGTTGAGCATAATGGCTCTCCTTTATCGGGATGACGGACACGCCTGCGAAAGCAGCGCTCGCAGCTTCGCGAATGAGCGGCGATGCCTTTTCCTCCGCGGCAGCCGAGGTGGCCCGCCGCGACCGCGTCATGGCGCGGTTGATGCGGCGTCTTGGCCCCTTCCGCCTGCCCAGGCGTTCCGGCGGCCACTTCGCGGCGCTTGCGGAGAGCATCCTCTATCAGCAACTGGCGGGGGCCGCGGCGCGGGCGATCCATCAACGGTTCGTCGCATTATTCGACGGCCGTCTCTCCCCGGACGCCGTTCTGGAGCTGCCGCCGAGGAAGCTCCGGGCCGCGGGTCTCTCAAGGGCCAAGGTCGCCTCCATCAGGGACCTCGCGGCGAAGGTGGCGGACGGCACCGTCCCGCTGCGCCGCATCGGGGCGCTCCCGGACGACGACATCATCACCCGCCTGTCGATCGTCCGCGGCATCGGACGATGGACGGCCGAGATGTTCCTCATCTTTCAGTTGCGCAGGCTCGATGTCTGGCCGGTGGACGATTACGGAGTCCGGCAGGGGTACTCGCTCGCCTACGGCTTGCGGAACCTCCTCACGCCCAAGGCGCTTTACGCGCAGGGCGAACGGTTCCGGCCGTATCGAACCGTCGCCGCCTGGTATTGCTGGCAGGCCGTGCGCGAACAGCGGAGATCGAAGCAATGACGATCATCGAACCACCGTCGCACGCGGGGCCTAATCCGCACTGCTAACAAAGGGGGGCGCCATGCGTACGCACGCCGCCGTCTGGATCGATCACAGGGAAGCCCGCGTCTTTCACGTGCAGCCGGAGACGCCCGGCCACGTACAGCCGGAGCCGGTCGACGAGGCGACGATCGTGTCGCCCACGCACCGCTTCCACAGACATCCCAAAGGCCGCGGAGATCCAAAGGAGCACCCTGAGGATGCTGCGAGGTTCTTCACGGACGTTGCGCGATCGCTGGACAGCGCCGATACGGTGCTCGTCGTCGGACCGGCTTCGGCGAAGCAGGAATTTGCCGATTACCTGGACCGTCACGATCCGAGGCTGCGGGCAAAGATCGCCGGTATTGAGACCCTCGATCACCCGACCGACAGAGAAATCATCGCGTACGCGAGGCGGTACTTCAAGGGCAGCGACCGGATGTAACCGCCGGGCTGCGCGCCGGCATTCCGCCGGTCACCGAGTCGCGGGTCGGGCCGGAGGCGCCGCGCCTCGAGACGGCGGGCCGCCTCCCCCGAGGAACGCCGCTTCGAAGTCCGGCCGGCCCAGCAGCTCATCCGGCCGCCCTTCCAGGCGGACCGCGCCGGACACCAGCACCACGGTCCAATCGGCGATCTGCATCGCGGCCCTGGCCCGCTGCTCAACCAACACCACAGCTTTGCCGCTGTCGGCCAGCCCCCGCACCCGCTCCCGCAGCAGCGCGTCGGCCAGTTGCGGCGAGAGGTTTGCGGTCGGCTCGTCGAGGATGAGGACGCGGGGATCCAGCATCAGTACCCGCGCGATCGCCAGCATCTTGCGCTCGCCGCCGCTCAGCTTGTCGGCGCGCCGCCGCAGCATGCCGCCGAGCTGCGGAAAGACTGCGCAGACCGTGTCGATCCGCCCCGGGACGTCGGTCCGCGGGAGCAGATAGCCGCCCATCTCGAGGTTTTCGTGCACGGTCAGCGGCTCAAAGATATCCCGGACCTGGGGGACGTAGCCGACACCGAGTTGCGCGAGGACCTCCGGCGCGCGGTTGGTGACGTCGTCCGCGCCCAACCGCACGCTGCCGCTGACGACACGCAGGATGCCGACCATGGCCTTGAGCAGGGTGCTCTTTCCCGCGCCGTTCGGCCCGATCACGGCGACGATCTCCCCGGGCGCGACCCGCAGGCTCACATCGCGGATTACCGGGACGGGACCGTAGCCCGCGGTCACACCCTCGGCGGCCATAGACGGGGCCGGGCGGGAGGGCTCACCCGGCAATGTACGCCTCGACGACTTCGCGCTGCTGCCGGAGCACCGTCATAGAGCCCTGTCCGATGACGCGGCCCTGGGCCATGACGATCACCGGGTCGCAGAGGCGATCGACCATTGAAAGTTCATGTTCGACCATCAGGATGGCCAGCCCGTCGTCGCGGAGTCCCTCGAGCACGGAGGCGATCTCATCGACGACCGACGGGTGGACTCCCGCCATCGGCTCGTCGAGCAGGAGCACCCGCGGCCGCAGCATGAGCGCCCGCATGATTTCGACCAGGCGCCGCTGCCCACCGCTGAGGTCCCCCGCGTACTGCGACTCCGCGGCGCTCATCCCGAAACGATCGAGCAGCGCGCGTGCCTGGTTAACGAGCCGCGCCTCGACGGGCCACCAGGACCGCCTGCCGCGCAGCGCGCCGACGAGCGTGTCGCCGGGGTGGCCGGGGACCGCAACGAGCAGGTTTTCCAGGACGGTGAGCTGCGAGAATTCGGACGAGAGCTGGAACGTACGCACCAGGCCCCGCTGCGCCCTGCGAAAGGCCGGCAGGTGCGTCACGTCGTCGCCGTCAAGCACGATCCGGCCGGCCGACGCCGGCAGGGTGCCGGCAAGAACTGCGAGCAACGTGGACTTGCCCGCCCCGTTCGGGCCGATGAGCCCGGTGAGCCGGCCAGGATACAATTCCAGGGACACACCGTCCACGGCCCGGAGGCCTTCAAAGTGGCGCGCGATGTTCTCGGCGCGCAGCCGCGGCACTGAGGCTGCCGCCGGGGGCGGACCTTCGGGCATGAGAGACGGCCCGGGCGCAAGGGAGGCCGCCCGTGCGGGCCGCCCGTCGAACGCCGGCGATCCGCGGAATCCCTCCGCCGCGTCGCCGTCCCGCATCCCGCCGGATTGAGCCTTCGGAAAGACGCGGCGCCGTTCCGGCAGCGTCCCGCTGGGGCGGAACCACAGGAACCCGACGATCAGCAGGCCGATCGCGACACGCTGCATCGCCGGAATGAACCCCGGCGGACCGAACTGCGGGATGAACCGCGTGGCTTCCTCGAACGCCACCGGAACGAGGAGCGCGCCGAGCAGCGCGCCGAGATTGTTGCCGCGGCCGCCGACGATCAGCGCGGCGAAGAGCACAATCGTCTCCGGATACAGCCAGGTATTCGGCGCCCACACGCCGATGTAGCCGACGAGGACCGCGCCGCTCAGGCCGGCGATGAGGCCCCCCACCACGAACATCGCCATCTTGAGGAGGACGAGGTTCTTGCCGAGCGAGGCCGCCGCGAGCTCACGTTCGCGCATCGCCCGCAGCGTCCGGCCGTAGGGCGAGTGGACGATCCGCCCGGCGGCGACGAACGCGCCGGCACAGCCCAGCATCGTCAGCCCCACGTACAGCCACTGATACCCGACCGTCTTGGTGTCGACCACCCCGCTGAGCGGCGGGGGCACGAGTGCCAGGCCGGCGGCGCCGTTGAGGAACGACCGGGCGTTGGTGATGACGGTGTTGGCGATGATCGAGATGACGAGCAGCGCGATCGCCTGATAGTCGGCGCGCAACCTGCGCAGCACGATGAGGCCGATCGGGATGGCCAGCAGCCCCCCCGCGAGGGCCCCGCCCAGCCACGGCAGCGGAAACGGGAGCTGCCAGCCGCCGACGTACTGCTGAAACGTGCCGGCCGCGGGCGGCATCGACATCACCGCGGCCGTGTACGCCCCCGCGGCCTGGAAGATGATGAACCCGAAGTTCACGAGGCCCGAGACGCCGAACTGCAGATTGAGGCCGATGCACGCCATGACATCCACGCCCGCGTACACGAGCAGCGTGGTGGCGTAATAGATTTGGCCGGCCGTCATCAGCCGGCGGACCCGAGCGCCCCGATCTTCGACAGCAGTCCCTGCGGGCGCAGAATCATGACCACGACCAGCACGGCGAAGGCGACGACCTCTTTGTACTGCGGGGAGAGCGCGGCCGCGCTCAATTCTGTCATCTCCCCGATCAGCAGCGCCCCGAGCATGGCGCCGTAGGGCTGTCCCGCCCCGCCCAGCACAGCCGCCGCGAGGATCACGATCAGATACGTCGCTCCGTCGGCCACACGGAAGGATGCGGAGTTGATCGCCGCCACCGTGCCGGCGATCCCGCTCAGTGCGCCGGTGATCACCCACACGGCGTCCACGACCCGTCCGGTCGGAATGCCGCAGTTGCGGGCCAGGGTGGCGTTCGCCGCGGTGGCCCGCATCGCTTTGCCGAGCCGCGTGAAAGTGAGGAGCGCGTGCACCGCGGCCATCGCGGCCGCGGAGATGAGAATAATCACCAACTGGACCCACGTCAGGATCAGTCCGCCGGCGCGAAGGACGACGGCATCCGCCATCGTGTACGAGACGCTGTCGGGCCCCACGATGGCCAGCAGGATGTTGCTGACCATCAGTCCGGCGGCCAGGGCGACGATGACCAGCCCGATCAAGACCGCGCCGCGGCGTTGAAACGGCGTGTAGAACAGCCGGTTCAACACGAACGACAGGGCCGCCCCGAACGCCGCGGCGGCCACCACACCCGCCCAGATATTGACGCCCGCCTGGTTGAGCGCCCAGGCGGCGTACGCGGACGAGATCATGACCTCACCGTACGCAAGGTTGATCAGGTTCGCGATGCCAAACTGCATGGTGAAACCCACCGCGGCGATTGCGATCACCGCCGCGCTTACGAGGCCGAAGCCGAAGGCGGCCCCGTAGATGCTCATCGGTGAGGAGCCGCTGCCCGGGCCGCCGGAGCTCCTGGCGCACCGGGCGCGGGACCGGCCCGGCGATCCCGGACGGGCCCCTCACCGCGAACGGCGGCGTCCGCGCGGTGCATCAGGGCGTGCTCAGCTGGGTGATCTGCGCGTTCGTAAGCGTGCCCACCTGGATCTCGTCGCCTTTCTCATTGTAGCGAACCACAACGAAGCCGTTGTTGGAATTGTGCCATTTGTCGAAATGCGTCGGGCCGCCGGCGCCGTTGTACCGGATAGTGCGGCCCTGCTTGAGGGCCTGCACACCCTGAGCGTAGGTGGCCACGACCTCCGCGCCCGGCGCGCCGTCGCCGATCTTGACGATCCACGGTTGGAATACGGTCCGATCGGCGCTCTTGGCGGCCGTCGCGGCGAGCGCCGTCATGACGATGCCGTCGTACAGGTGAATTGTGGAGCCGCGCTTGGCGTACTTGGGCGCAGCCGGGTACTGGGACGCCGACGCCAGGAGGTTTGTCTTGAACGCGTCGTACCCGGGGCCGCTGAACGTCGACGGCGTGTCGTTGGCGAGGAAATACTTGAGCAGATCGGGAACGCCGATCGCCTGAGAGACCGCCTTGAACCATACCGGATCGATCGTCGCCGACGAGCCGATCACCGGGATCATGCCGGCGTTCAGCTGCTTGACCTCGGACAGGTAGATGGCGTCCGCCGGCCCGAGCGCCTCGGTCAGGATCACATCGGGCTTGGCCGCGAGCAATTTGGTCACTTCGGTTCGATACGACGACTGGTTGAGAGCGATCGCCTGGTTGATGACCATTTGCGCCCCGACCTTCTTGATCGCTTGAATCGCGGGACCGACGAACGTCTGCGACCCGATGTCGTTGCCGAAGACGAGCGCGATCCGCTTATAGTGCTTGAGATAGACTGCGATGCCGACCATCGCGTATGCGTCGTATTCGTCGGCCGGCACCAGGCGGTAGAAGTAGGTGTACTTGCTCTGGTTAAACTCCGACTGCCCCGTCTGGCTGAACGTCGGCACGTGGTTCTCGTCGAGGATCGGCATGACGCTGGAGGCCTCATCCGATGAGACCCCGATCGTCATGAACAGATTCGGGGTGCTGGCGATCATCTGCCGGGCCGCCGGGACGGCGTCCGCGGGCTCGCCGCGCGTGTCGAACTGCTTGCACACCACCTGGCGGCCGGCGATGCCGCCCGCGGCGTTGATCTGCCGCGCGGCGGGCAAGCAGGCCGCGAAGTGCGCGGCGCCGAGAACGGCATCCGCGCCGGTGAACGGAGACAGCACGCCGACCACGAGCGGCCCGGTGCCGGCGGCATAGGACGGCCCGGCTCCCGGGACGAGCGCTCCGGCCAACCCGATGCACACCAACCCCGCGAGCAACCAGACAGCGATGGACCGAATTCCCTTCATCGACGACCTCCTTGTGAATCTCATGCGCGCATCCACGCCACGCGCAGGGTACAGATGCTCCATCATGCGTTTTTGAATCCTTTTACGGATGGACAGGATGGTCCGGTTCCAGGATCATCTCGGCAACGTCAGCCGACTGCGCCGGAATCGCGCAGCGCGGCAATGTCGGCCGTGGCATAGCCGAGCTCGCGCAGCACCTCGTCCGTATGCTGGCCCACCGCCGGCGGCGCCACCTGCGCCGCGGCGCGCCGGCCGTCGATCGCGATCGGCAAGTCCACCATACGGAAGCCGGGGATCTCGGGGTGCGGCACCGGTACCAGCAGTCCGAGCGCGGCGACTTGCGGATCCGCCGCGACGTCGGCGAGGGTGCGGACGCGGCTGCATGGGACGCCCGCCGCGAGGAGCACGTCTTCCCAGTGCGCCGCGCTCTCGGTGCGAAACCGCGCCTCCAAAATCTCGTGCAGTTCGTCGCGGTGCGCCACGCGGTCCGAGTTCGTGCGGAAGCGCGGGTCCGCCGGCAGATCCGCCAGGTCGAGCACCTCGCACAGCCGCACCCAGATCCGGTTGTTGCCGGCGGCGAGTTGCAGATAGCCGTCGCGCGTCGCGAAGCCCTCGTACGGCGCAATCATCGTGGCGGTCGTACCGACGGGCTGGGGCACCCGGCCGGTCGCGAGGTAGCCCAGGAGATGGTAGCCGATCCATGTCACGCCGGTGTCGAGCAGGCTCGTCTCGATGTGCGCGCCGCGGCCCGTCCGCTCCCGCGCGAGCAGCGCGCAGACGACGCCCAGCGCCGCCCACATCCCGGTGCCGTTGTCGACGATCGACGGGCCCGTCCGCAGCGGCCGCCCGCCCGGCTCGCCCGTCAGGCTCATGATGCCCGAGTAGGCCTGCAGCACCGGATCGTAGCCCGGCCGGTCCCGGTGCGGGCCGACCGTGCCGAAGCCGGTGATCGTGCAGTACACGAGGCGCGGGTTTTCGGCGGTGACGCGCGCATAGTCGAGGCCGCGGCGGGCGAGGCTGCCGCGCCGGAAGCTCTCCAGCAGCACATCGCTGCGGCGCGCGAGGCGCAGGATCACCTCACGGCCCTCGTCCCGGTCGAGATCGACCGCGACGCTCTTCTTGTTGCGGTTGAACGCGAGGAAGGTGGTGCTGATGCCGTTCCACGCCGGCGGGCGCCAGTCGCGCACGTCGTCGCCGGGCCCGGGCCGCTCGACCTTGACGACCTCGGCGCCCAGATCCCCGAGGATCATCGCGCAGTACGGCCCCGCGATGTTGCGGGTCAGATCGAGGACGCGAATACCCGCGAGGACAGCGGCGGACGCCGGACCAGCGGGCGTCATCGCGGCGCTTTGGGGCGCGGCCGTTCGCGCCGTGGCGACTGTCCGCGCTTATAGATTAGGATGGTGCGCTCGAACTCGATCACGACCGTCCCGTCCTGCTTGTAGCCCCGTGTCTTGAATTTCAAGACGCCGACGTTCGGGCGCGACCGCGACTCACGCTTCTCGACCACCTCGGTCTCGGCGTAGAGCGTGTCGCCGACGAAGACCGGCGCCGGCAGCGTGACCTTGTCCCAGCCGAGGTTTGCGAACGCGTTCTCGCTGATGTCGATCACCGACTGCCCGGTCACGAGCGCGAGCGTAAACGCGCTGTTGACGAGGGGCTTGCCGAACTCGGTCCTGGCGGCGTAAGCGTAGTCGAAGTGGACCGGATTCGTGTTCAAGGTGAGGTTGGTGAACCAGACGTTGTCGGTGTCCGTGATCGTGCGTCCGTACGGATGCTCGTAGACCTGGCCGACTTCGAAGTCTTCGTAAAAGCGCCCCTCGCCGATGATATGGGTCATACGTCCTCCATCATGTGCCGTGCCGGCGTGCGCATGCCGCCCCGCGCCGCCCGCGCGCCTAGTAGGACTTCGGCAGCCCGAGGACGTGCTGTCCGAGATACGCCAGCACCAGATTGTTGGCCACCGGCGCCACGGCGTAGAGGCGCGTCTCCCGGAACTTGCGCTCAATATCGTAGTCGGACGCGAAGCCGAAGCCGCCGTGCGTGTCGAGGCAGGCGTTGGCCGCCTCCCAGGCCGCGTCAGCGGCGAGCAGTTTGGCCGTGTTGGCCTCGGCGCCGCACCGCCGCCCCTGATCGAACAGCCAGGCGGCCTGGAACCGCACGAGGCTCGCCGCCTCGAGGTGCGCGTACGCCCGGGCGAGCGGGAACTGGACGCCCTGGTTGGCGCCGAGCGGCCGCCCGAAGACGACCCGCTCGCTTGCGTACCGCGCAGCGCGCTCGATGAACCAGCGGCCGTCGCCGATCGACTCGGCCGCGATCAGCACGCGCTCGGCGTTCCAGCCGTCGATGATGTAGCGGAAACCGAGCCCCTCCTCGCCGATGAGGTTTTCCGGCGATACCTCGAGATCGTTGATGAACAATTCGGTCGAGTGATGGTTGAGCATCAGGCGGATCGGCTTGATCTGGACCGTCCCGCGCTCGACGGCTTCCTTGAGATCCACCATGAAGACCGACAGGCCGCGCGTCTTGTCGGTGAGCTCGTCGTAGGGGGTCGTGCGCGCGAGGAGCAGCATGAGGTCGGAGTGTTCGGCCCGCGAGATGAAGACTTTCTGTCCGTTGACGACGTACCGGTCGCCGCGGCGCACCGCGGTCGTTTGGATTCGCGTCGTCTCGGACCCCGCCGCGGGTTCCGTCACGCCGAACGCCTGGAGGCGCAGGTCCCCGGAGGCGATGGGCGGCAGCCAGCGCCGTTTCTGGGCCTCGCTGCCGTGGCGCAGGAGCGTCCCCATAATGTACATCTGCGCGTGGCAGGCGCCCGAGTTGCCGCCGGAGCGGTTGACCTCTTCCAGGATGAGCGAGGCTTCGATGATGCCGAGGCCCGCGCCGCCATAGGCCTCCGGAATCAGCGCGGCGAGCCAGCCGCCGTGGGACAGCGCCTTGACGAAGGCGTCGGGATACCCGCTGGTGCGGTCGAGTTCGCGCCAGTACGCGTCGGGGAACTGCCGGCACAGGGCCCGCACGGCGTCGACGATTTGGCGCTGATCGTCGGTCAATTCGAAGTGCATGGGCGCTCCGCGCACATCGGTATCAGCCTCTACGGAAGGAACGCCGCGTTGTCCTGTTGCGTTTCCTCGCACCGGCCGCGGCAGGGCCGTTCGGCGGCCGGCACAAAATGAGAACGACGATGGCGGGATCCCCGGATTGCATCGTCATCGGCGGCGGCATGATCGGCTGCTCTATCGCCGCGGCGCTCGCGCGCCGCGGCGCCGCCGTAACCGTGCTGGAGCGGGGCCGAATCGGCGAGGGCGCGCCGAAGGCGGCCGCGGGTATGGTCTGGCCGACCATGTCATCGGCCACCCGCGACGGATGGTTCGACCTTTGTCTTGCGGCCTCGAACACGTACGGCGACGCGGTGCAGCGCCTCGCCGACGAATCCGGCATGGACACTGAATACCGGCGCACCGGAGCCCTCCGCGTCGCCGACGGGCCGGCCGAGCGCGAGGAGCATCGGGCCAAGGGCGAGTGGATGCGCGCGGCCAGGGTGGAGGTCTCCTGGCTGGAGATCGAGGACGCGCGCCGGCTCGAACCGGGGCTCGCGCCCGACCTGGCGGGCGCGTTGTGGCTGCCGGCGGCCGCGCAGGTGCGGGGGGATCTCATGGCCGCGGCGCTCGCCCGGGCGGCTGCCCTTCGCGGCGCCGACGTGCGCGAGCACGTCGCCGTGCTCGCCATCGAACGACACGGCGACACGGTCACCGGCGTACGCCTGGCGAATGGTACGCTGTCCGCCGCGCATGTCGTGCTGGCCGCGGGCGCGTGGTCGGGCCCGCTTTCGAGCGGGCTGCCCTGCCCGCTCCTCGTGCGTCCCATGAAGGGCCAGTCGGTCCTCGCCGAGGCTCCGGGGGGATGGCCGCGGCACGTCGTCTACGGAACGGCGGCCTCGCTCGTGCCGAGGGCGGGCGGCCGCGTCTACATCGGCGCGACGATCGAGGACGCGGGCTTCGACACGCGCGCCACACTCGGCGGGATCGCGGGGCTGATCCGCGGAGCGGACCGTCTCATGCCGGGCGCGGGATCACTGGCGTTCTCGGACGCACGGGTGGGACTGCGGCCGGCCTCGCCGGCCCTCGTGCCCATCGTCGGCCCGGTGCCGGAGTGCCGCGGACTTATCGCCGCGACGGCACACTACCGGAACGGTGTTCTGCTCGGTCCCTTGACCGGCGAGGCGGTGGCCGAGATCATTCTGCGCGATGAGACGGCGGAGGGCCGCGCGGCGCTCGACCTGCTGGAGCGGGCCGGCGCGCTGACGACCGGCACGAGGGCGCCGTAACGTCTCAAAATATTCCGAGCGCGCCCAGCGCACCCGCGACGGCGAAGGCCCACAACGGGTTGATGTTGGTCGTGTAAGCGAGGGCCGCGGTGGCGGCGGTCAGGGCAAAGGCCGCGGCGCTGTGGTCGGCGGCGCGGATCAGAATGTAGGCGCTCGCCGCCATCAGCCCGACCATGACCGGCGTGAGCCCGGCCTGAATCGCCGCGCGCCACGCCGTCGCGCGGATCCGGCCCCAAACCCTCGCGACGAAATACGCCAGGACGGCCGGCGGCAAACAGATCGCCATCGTCGAGACGAATGCGCCGGCGACGCCCCCGGCCTGGTATCCGATCAGTGTCGCGATGAACGAGTTGGGACCCGGCTCGGCTTGGCTGAGCGCGTATAGATCGGCGAACTGCCGGTCCGTGATCCACCGCGAAAGCACGACTGCCTCGCGGTGAATTTCCGGCAACACCGTCTGCGTGCCGCCGAACGCGAGCAGCGAGACGCTTGCGAACAATCGCGCGAGCGCCGCCACCGCGTCCGCCGTCACGGCCGGCGCCGCCACATCAGCGCGATGCTCACGGGCGCCAGCGCAAAGAGTGTCCAGGCGACGGGCCAGCGCAACAGGGCGACCGCCGCGAACGCCGCGGTGATGACCGGCAGCGACGCGCCGGGGCGCCGTCTGAGGACAGGCCGCCCCACGTGTGCGGCGAGCGCGAGGGCGAGCCCCGCCGCCGAGGAGGCGATTCCCGCGAAGACGCCGTGGACGAGCCCCAGGCCGCCGAATCGGGCGTAGAGCGCCGCGATCGCCGTGACGATGAGCATGGGCACGATAAGCAATCCCATGAGCGCCGCGGCCACGCCCGGAAGCCCGCGGTACCCTTCGCCCAGGACCGTCGCGAGATTGATGACGTTGGGGCCGGGCAGGAACTGACAGAGCCCGAGGAGGTCGGCGAACTCTTCCGGACGCAGCCAGCGGCGGCGGCGCACGAGCACGCGCTGCGCCCAAAACATGGCACCGCCGAACGCCGTGCATCCGATCAGGAGGAACGCCCAGAAGAGTTCATGCAGCGCCGGTTGGGGAGCGGCCGGCGCAACGAACGGTTCCAGCGCAAGGACTCGACCTCGCACCGCCGCGCCGGCGGCGTCGTGGTCCGGCAGGCGTGCTATCCTTCGGTCGCGGCCGGAGCCGCGCCGGCCGACTCGCCGGTGGGGCGGCCGGACTCCCCCGCCGCGGCATCACGCGATGCGCTGCGCCGCAGGCCTTCCCGAATCGCGGCCGCCAGGACCTCGGGACTCTGCGCGCCTGAGATCGGGGCGGCGTCCTCGATCACGAAGTGAGGCACGCCTTGAACGCCCGACCGCCACGCCCAGTCCTCTTCCAGGCGGACTTCCCGCTCACCGTCACGGCCGGCAAGAAGCGAGGCGGCGCGCTCGCGCGGGATGCCGGCGGCGTCTGCGAGATCCGCCAGGACGGCATGGTCGCCGATGTTCCGCCCCTCGAGAAAATAGGCGCGGAACAAGGCTTCCGCAAGCGCGTCCTGCCGGCCGAGGGAGTCCGCTGGCGAGGACGGCCTTGCGGGATGCGCAACGCCGCCGGCGAGCCACAGCAGGCGGTGCGCGTCGAAGGTATTCGGAGTCCGCTGAATCTTGTCGAACGCGAACGCGATCCCGACGCTTTCGCCGACGGCGAGAAGCCGCGCGTCGAGCATCCGGGAGTACTCGAGACTGCCGAACTTGGCGCGGCGGTAGGCCGCGCGGTCGATGCCTTCGCGCGGCAGTCCGGGGTTGAGTTCGAACGGCTTCCACACCACCCGCGGGCTTGGGGCACGGCCGGCCTCGGGATCGCGGCCGACCAAGGCGAGGGCCTGTTCGAGGCGCCGCTTGCCAACGAAGCACCACGGGCAGACGACGTCGGAGACGATCTCGATCCGCATCAGGCGGCACCGAGATGCTGGGCGAAGAAGGCGAGGGTGCGCGCCCAGGCATCGCGCGACGGACCCAGACGGTACGAGCGCCGCTCGTCGTTGAAGAACGCGTGCGGCGCGCCGGCGTACACGTGGTGCTCGAACGATTTTCCCGCCCGCGTCATCGCCTCGGCGAACGCCGGCACGCCGTCCGTGATCCGCGGATCGTCGCCGCCGTAGAAGCCGAGCACCGGGCAACGGATGTTCTGGATCTGTTCCGCCGGCGGCGCGGCGCCATAATAGATCACCGCGCAGGCGAGCGACGGTTCGGCGCACGCGAGCCGCCCGGACAGGGCCCCGCCCATGCAGTAGCCGGTCGATCCCACGCGGCCGCCCTGCACGCGGGGGTGACCGCGGACGTGCCGCACGGCGGCCACGAGATCGCCGGCATAGCGGTCCCACGGCCGGTTCGGCGGCGTGAGCGCGGCCATCGTCTCCTGGAGGGCGCTGCGCCGCGGCTCCGGCAGCTTCGCGAGCGCGGCATCGCGCTCGGCGGGGTTCTGCCAGACCGACGGCGGTACGGTCTCGAAGAACGCCTTGACCGCGCCGATGCGTTCCTGCGTCTGCGGCTCCGGCAGGCGGCCGTGCGAGTACAGCTCCGGGGCACACGCGAAGTACCCGCTCGTGGCGCACCGGCGGACCAGATCCTGAATGTGTCCGTCGACGCCCCAAACCTCCATGATGACGACAATCGCGGGAAGAGTTTCCGTACCGTGGTCCGGCCATGCCTGGTACGCTCGCACGCCGGCGCCGCCCGAATCAAAGGTAACCCATTCATCACCCAGCTTCACGCGAACCACCTCGCGGCAAGAATGTCGGGGACGTTCTTAAAAGTGTTCGACCCGGCAAAGAATTCCGCCTATCCCGCCTCCAGGTGTTCCTCTCCCGCGCGCCGGACGAGCGCGAGATACCGGTAGACGAAGTGCACGAACTTGCCGTAGGGGGCGGTGACGAACAGGCCCACCAGCAGGCCGAGGTGGACGACGAGCACGGCCGGCATGAAGCGCGTGTCGCGCAGTACCAGCAGCAGCATCCCCGTGATCGCGACGAGATCGAGGAGCACAAGAAACGCGTAGTCCATCGCGGTCATCGCCGGGGACGCCGGGGCGGCATCGCTGCGGATCTTCAAGACCACGAGTCCGGTCGTCCCGATGATCAAGAGCACGCCGCCGGCGGTCCCGAACGCCACCGGCAGGCTGAGGACCGGGAACGGCGGCATGCGGCCGAGGATGTCCTGTTCGATCGCGGCGACCGTCGTCGAGATGAGCGCGGCGAGGAAGCCTCCCGCGACCAGGTGATGGAGGATGCGCCGCGCGGATGACCCGCGTTTGCGCGGGTAGTAGCAGCCGGCCCCGCCGCCTTTGAGAAACCGGAGCGTGAGCGCGTCCAGCGTGGCGCGCCAGGCCACCGGCGCGGGCCGAAGGTCCCCCCCAGGGAGCGGCGCGCGCAGCGGCGAGGCATCCGGGCGCGGCCCCCCGGAGGGCGGCGCGCCGCGGATGTCGCGCGCAAACTCCCACCCGCCCGCCAGCGCCACACCCACGCCGTACAGCGCGAGCGCGAGCGCGGGGACGATGATGGCGAGCCAGGGGGCGACGGCGTAGAACGCGCCCGGCCCGCGGTGCGCCGTGGTGAGCACACCCGGCCCGACGAACGCTGCGATCGCGAGCCACACCGCGGCGATGCCGCCGAGCGAGATCGCCGCCGTCGCGGCCACGCTGCGGCGGAACAGCCCCGCGTCCCGCGGGCGGCCGTAGTGCTCATAGGTTCGCACGCGCGCGGCCGCGAGCACCTTGGGGATGTTGATCGCAAACTCGTGCGGCGGCGTAAACATGCAGGCCGTGTAGCAGTCGCGGCAGTCGTGGCAGAGGTTGGCGAGATAGGTCAGGTCGCCCGCGCCGACCTCGGCGCGCAGTTCGAGGGCGGGGAACACGGCGCAATACCCCTCGCAGTACCGGCAGGCGTTGCAGACGGTGAGCTGCCGCTGCGCGTCGCGAAGAAACTCAGGCTCGTACACGGTTCGCCACCGCCGCCGTACCCGCGCCGGCGTCCCGGCCCATCGCGTGCGCGGCGGCCGCGCGGCCGGCGATGCGCCCGAACACCGTGCCGATCGTGAGGCCGAAGCCGCCGAGATACCCGCTCAGCAAGATGTTGCCGGACATGCATTCGCCCGCCGCGTAGACGTGCGGCATCGGTGCCCCGGAGGCGGTGATCACGCGGGTCTCCACGTCCACCTCCACGCCGAGATAGGTAAACGTGATGCCGGGCCGTACCGGAAACGCGTAAAACGGGGGCGCATCCAGGCGGGACGCCCAATTGGTCTTCGGCGGCGCCACACCCGACGTCGCCGAGCCGTCTAGGCGGCTCATGTCGATCCGCGCGCCCGCGGGCGCGCCCCGGTTGAAGGCGTCGACGGTGGCGGCGAACTGGGCGCGGTCGAGATCGAGGTGAGCCGCCAGCGCCCCGATCGTGTCTCCGCGGTAGGGCGGGTAGGCCGGCGGAATGAAACGCCCCCACGACTTTGCGTCGAAGACCGAGTAGGCGATCTGCTCCGGCTGTTCGGCGACGAGGCGCCCCCAAATAGCGTACCTCTTCGGCCAGATGTCTTCACCCTCGTCGTAGAAGCGGCGGCCGTCGCGGTTCACGACGATGCCGAAGGGCAGGGAATCGACGCGTGTGACGATGCCGCCGTCGAAGCGCGGAGACCGCGCGTCGATCGCCAGCGCGTGAAAGCCTTTGGGATCGCCGACCGGCCGGGCCCCCCGCGCGAGGAGCGCGGCGAGCATCGTCCCGTCATTGTAGGGCGTGCCGCGAATCAGGAACCGCCGGGCCGCGTCTCCCCAGTACCGCGCGAGCCAGTCGATGTTGGCCTCGAACCCGCCGGCCGCCACGACCAGCGCCCGGCACGGAATCGTCCGCCGTTCCCCGGCGATCTCGGCGAGCACCAGGCACCTCTCGCCCCGGTCCTCGACGCCCGTCGCCGCGGCATCGTAGCATACCCGGACGCCGAGCCGCAGCGCGCGGTCGTAATACGTGTTGACGAGCGCCTTGCCCCCGCCGAGGAAAAACAGGTTGGTTCGCGAGAGATGCAGGGTGCCCCGAAGCGCCTGCTGCCAACGCACGCCCTGCCGCGCCATCCACTCCGGCACCCCGCGGGACTGCTCGATCGCCATCTCCGCGTGGGGGCGATTGGCCTGACCGCCCCCGACGCGCAGCAGATCGTCGAGAAATTCGTCGCGGCGGTACGGGCCGGTAACATACGCCGTGCGTTCGTCATGGAGATACCGGATGTTCCGGGTGTGGCGGCTGTTGCCGCCGCGCAGGTGCTCCGGCGCGCGCTCGAGGACCAGAACCCGCACGCCCGCCGCGGCGGCTTCGATGGCCGCGCAGAGGGCGGCGTTGCCGCCGCCGGCAATGATGACGTCGGCCTCGAGGGCGGACCGGCCGTCCCGGGAGTGCGCGGGCATGGAGCGGTGTTCTTCTCGCCTGAGCCGGTCGGAACCTCGGCCCGGTGCGCCGGCGCCGCGCTCAGACGGCGTCGCCCCGCGGCAGCACGATGCGAATCGACGTGCCCCGTCCGGGTTCGCTCGCCGCGGAGATCTCGCCGCCGTGGGCCTGCACAAGACTCTTGGCAATGGCGAGCCCGAGACCGCTGCCGCGCGAGTCTTTCGACTTGTAGAAGCGGTCGAAGACGTGGGGCAGATCGTCCGCGGCAATGCCGGCTCCGGTGTCCTCGACGGACAGACCTGCATGACCCGCGTCGATGCCGTAGGTGCGGACGCGCACGGTACCGCCGCGCGGCGTGTACCGCAGCGCGTTACCGATCAAGTTGTGCAGCACCTGCCGCAGCCGCTCCGCGTCCGCCTCCACGACCGGCGCCGGCGTCGCCTCCGGCGCGAACGCGAGCGTGACGCCGGCAGAGGCGGCTTGGCCACGAAACGCGGCCAGCGCGTCTTGGGCGACGACGGCGAGATCGAGCGGCGCCTTGGTCAAGCGCAGCGCGGCGCTTTCGGCCGTCGCGAGCGTGCGGAGATCTTCCACGAGCCGCCCGAGCGTCTGCGTCTCTTCGAGGCCGAGCGCCAGGTACTCGGTGTCGCGCGGGTACACGCCGTCGAGCATCCCTTCGAGCGTCCCCTGCAGCACCGTGAGCGGGGTGCGGAGTTCATGCGAGATGTCCGTCAAGAGCGCGCGGCGCCGCTCGTCTTCGCGCTGCAGACGCTCGGCCATGGCGTTGAACGCCCGCGCGAGCGTGCGGCCTTCCGGCGAACCGCGTTCGGGCACGCGGGCGGAGAAATCGCCGTCCGCGGCCCGGCCGAGCGCCGCCATGACATCCTCGACCGGACCTGCCATGCGGCGGTAGGTCCGCGGCCCGGCCAAGAGCATCACGAGCCCCACCACGATCAGCGCGGTCAGGACAGGATGCGCGATCAGCGCCCATCCGGCGCCCAGGGCGTGCGGGCCCGCGCCGCCTGCGGGCAGCAGACCACGCATGCTCCAGCGAACGATCGCCGAGACGACCGACGTGAAGACCACGACTGCCGCAAAGAACAGGACGGCGCGGCGCAGGAAGCGCCCGCGCATGCGGCGCCAGGCTTCGGTTGCCGCGCGACCCCGCGGCGGCCACGGCTCGCCTTCCGGCCACCACGGCGGCGGCCCCCATGATCCGCGCCCCCACGGCGGACCGCTCCCGGCGCCTTCGTGTGGTACCCGACAACGCGGCGCGCTCATACGTCCGCGAACTTGTACCCGATGCCGGCGACCGTCAGGATGTAGCGCGGATGGTGCGGGTCCGGCTCGATCTTCCGGCGGATGTTCTTGACGTGGGAGTCGATCGCCCGCTCGTATGACTCGATGGCCATGCCGCGGACCGCCTCGAGCAATTGGCCGCGGGTAAAGACGCGGCCCGGCTGCCGGGCCAGGTGCGCGAGGAGTTGAAACTCGGTCGGAGTCAGCGCGAGCGGCCGCGCCCCGAGGCGCACTTCCATTTTCGCGACGTCGAGCACGAGATCGCCCGCGCGGATCGGAGCGGCCCCGGTGCGGGCGCCGTCCCATCGCCGGAGTACCGCGCGCACGCGCGCGACCAGTTCCTTGGGACTGAACGGCTTGACGATGTAGTCGTCGGCGCCCAGCTCCAACCCGATCAGGCGGTCCGCCTCATCCGCCCGGGCCGTCAGCATGATCACCGGCACGTCGGATTCGCGGCGGAGGCTCCTCATGACGTCGAGACCGTCCTGACCCGGCAGAGCCAGATCGAGCACGAGAAGGTCCGGCTTCTCAGTTCGCACCGCGGGGAGCACCGACGGGCCGTCGGCCGCGGTGATGACGCGGAAACCTCCGCGCTCGAGGTAATCTCGCGCAATCTTGACGATCCGGGGCTCGTCGTCGACGACGAGAACGGTTCGCATCGACGCGTTCGGCGTGAGCATACGGGCGGGCACTGAGCCTACGGCGTAGCCCGCTCACCCGGGCCTACGGCGCAGTCCCAGCACCCCGCCCGCGCCGGAGGCTTACGCCGTGCCGGCCTGCCCCTTGGACTCGTGCTCGCGGCGGTGCCATTCTTCGAGCCAGCGGGGCGCCCCTCCGCTCCACGGGCCGCCGCCCCAGTACCGCCGGCCGCGGAAGAACAGTCCCCGGAACAGAAACACCAGCAGCACGATCCACAAGAGCGGCCATAGGAACCCAAAGAAGCCAAAGCCGAACGGACCGTGCCATCCGTAGCCGTAGTACCCGTAGGGGTACATGGGATACGGCGCGCCGGGCGCCGCGGGCATATGCCCGCTCTGCGCGACCCCCTGGACGACGCCGGCGTGGTACGCTCCCGAGATCGCCGCCACGAGCGCGAGTGCCACCAAGATGCCAACGACGATTCGCATGCTGCACCCTCCCTTCGTAGTCTACGCCTGCAGTGTCCCGCGGCGGCATGGATCCGCTGTGGATGCGACATGGAGAACGTGTGGAGGCGCCGTTTGGGCTGCGGACGCCGCACGCCGGCGACGAAGTGTATAATTATAGGAGCCGAACCAGGGGAGCGTGACGTTTGAAACGACCAAATTACAACGCTGCAAAACGGGCGCGTGAAATCAAGCAGAAGGAGAAACGCGACGCGAAGCTCGCACGGAAGCGCGCCGGCAGGGGCGCTCAAGAGACGCAGCCCGATTCCGCCGCGGCGCCCGGTTTCGGGTCCGACGCGGGTCAGCAGGGCGACCAGGGCGGGCCTTCGCGCCCCCAGACGTAGACGGCGTGGACCTCCGAAAGCGTCCCACCAACCCCGCCGCGCTCGAAGCGCGCGAACGCACCTGGCGGATTCTCGCCGCGGCCCGCAAGGGCAAGACCCCGGCACAGATTGCCGACACCTGCGAGTATCCGCTCAAGCTCGTCCAGCAAACTCTCGCGCCCATCCCCGATACCAGGCTCGCCGACCCGGCCGATCTCCTCAATAAGCGTCCCGCCCTCCCCGGGCTTCCGGCTCCGGACGTCCAGATGTATTGGCTGGGGTTTCTGTCCGCCGCCGGGCGAATCTGTGGGCAAGGGGCATCGTTTGCGCTGATCATCACGCTCGGGACACGTTCGCAGGAGCACATGAACATGTTCGTGCAGGACGTCGCAACGCCCCAGGTCCGGAACGAGTACTGCAGCAGCAGCCTGCTCGGATGGCAGCTCTATGTGCGGGACCAGGGCCTGTGCAAAGCGCTGCTCCGGTGGGGCATTCCGTCCGATCTCCACGGGGATGAGCCCGGCGTGCTCGACGATATCCCGGCCGAGTTCGCCGCTCCATTCGTTCATGGCTACGTCGACGGCAACTGGGCGCCGGCGGACGTCGGGGCGCCGCGGTCCAACGGTCTGCTGCTGTATGGGACCGAGACGATCCTGGGCGCGGTGAATCGGATGGTCAAACGTGCGTGGGGCGTGACCGGCGGCGTCATCACACCGCGAGGGCCCCGGTCGCAACTCCGGTTCAACCGGCAGGACGGGCACGCGATACTGACGCGCAGCCGCGCCTACACCGAGCGGCGGCGCACGTCGCCGTCCGCGTAGTTTCGTTCGGCCGTCGTGTGCGCGGGCGTGTGGAGTCAGTGGGCGGTTCTTGAGAATCGCGCCCGGACCTGTCATAATACCGGGTGCATCAGCACGACTGCATAAGTCGGTTGGTAGCACGATTTATAAGGTGGGTGGGGGTAGGATGGCAACTGGCACGGTCAAGTGGTTCAACAGTGAAAAGGGATATGGCTTCATCACTCCGGAGGAGGGCGGCAAGGACCTGTTCGTTCACTTCAGCGCCATTCAGGCCGACGGCTACAAGACGCTGAACGAGGGCCAGAAGGTCGAGTACGAGGCCACGCAGGGACAGAAGGGTCCCCAGGCCAGCAACGTCCGGGTGATCGGCTAACAACCGCCGCAGTCTGACAACAACAATTACATAACCAGGAGGGCGGCCGGTCGGCCGCCCTCCTTTCCTTGGGGCTGCTAACGATACAACCTCGGGTCCAGCGCGTCCCGCAAGCCGTCGCCCAGGAAATTGAAGCCGAGGATCGTCACAAAGATCGCGGCGATCGGGAAGAACGCCTGGTGCGGGGCGATGTCCAGGTAATCTTTGGCCAGGTTGGCCATCGCGCCCCACTCGGGCGTCGGCGGCTGCGCGCCCAGCCCGATGAACGAGAGGGCCGCCGCCACGAGAATCGCGCCGGCAATCCCGAGCGTAGCCGTGACGATGATTTCGGATGAGATGTTCGGAAGGATATAGCGGAGGAGGATTCTGCTGTCCCGAACGCCGACCGCGCGCGCCGCGTCCAGGTATTCGTTGGCCCGCACGCGGAACACCGCGCTCCGAACGATGCGCACGAAACCTGGGATCGTGCTGATGCCGACCGCGATCATAGCGTTTTGCAGGCTGGGACCGAGCGCGCCGACGATAGCGATCGCCAGCAGCAGGCCCGGAAACGCGAGCAGCACGTCGATGACGCGCATGATCGGGTCATCGAGGCGGCGGTAGAAACCGGCGAGCACGCCGAGCGCGACCCCAACCGACGCGGCGACGCCGACTGAGATCAGACCGATCGTGAGCGAGATGCGGCTCCCGTACACGACCTGGCTGAAGATATCCCGACCCAGGTTGTCGGTGCCGAACGGGTGCGCGCCCGACGGTCCCTGATATCGGTGCATGACGTCCGGCAGGGTCGGGTCGGTCACGGCGAGGCGCGGGGCCAGCGCCGCGGTGAGGACCAGCAGGCTGACAATCGTCGCGCCGATGCGAATCTGCCACGACTTGCCGAGGCGGCGAGCGAGCGTCGCCCGATATGATCCGGCGCGGCGAGCGCCGTCCTGCACGACCTGGAGTGCGGGTGCCGCGATTAGGATGTCGTCTTCCCGCGCGGTGGCCATCTACCCGTACCGGATGCGCGGATCCGCGGCCGCGTAGGCCATGTCGACGAGAATGCTGATGGCGACGAACGTCAGTGAGAAGAGCAGCACGCCTCCCTGCACGACAGGAAAATCGCGGGCCTGAATCGCCGTGACGATGAGCCGGCCCATCCCGGGCAGCGAGAAAATACTCTCGGTAATGAACGCGCCGCTGAGCAGCAGTCCGAACTGCAGACCGATGACCGTGATGACCGGAAGCAGCGCGTTGCGGAAGCCATGCCGAACGATGACGGCGGCTTCGCGAAGGCCCTTGGCTCGCGCGCTGCGCACGTAATCCTGGTTGAGCACCTCAAGCATCGACGAGCGGGTCAGGCGGGTCAGGAGCGGCACGACGCCGGTTCCGACGGTAATCGCGGGCAGCGCGATGTGGCGCCAGCCGTCTAGCGTGGCGAGCGAGCGGTACCCCGTGAGCGGAAACCACCGAAGATGGATCGCAAAAATGTACAGCAGGATGAGGCCGCTCGCAAAGACCGGCATGGCGTTGCCCGCGAGCACCGCGAAGATCGTGGTCAAGTCCAGCGCTGAGTTCCGCCGGTACGCGGCGAGGATGCCCATCGGTACGCTGACGAGCACGGTCCAGACGACGCCCACGCTCGCGAGCGCCAGCGTGACGGGGAACGTGGCGGTCAAATGGTCGAGCACGGCATCGTGCGCCTGGATCGACCGGCCCAGGTCGCCGCGCACGAGGCGGCTCACGTATTTCGCGTACTGCACGTAGAGCGGCTGGTCGAGTCCCAGCGACCGCTCGATGTCGCGGACAATCTCCGGCGGGGCGTCGGGGCCCGCGATGACTATCGCCGGATTGCCGGGCGTCAGGTGCAGGATCAAGAAGACCAGCACCGACACTCCGATCAACACGGGGACCGCCTGAAGCAGGCGGCCCATGAGGTACGCGGTCATGGGTTTGCGCGTGAGCCCGCGCTGGGCGCGCCGCCGCTACTTCAGCTCGAGGTCCAGCATCTTATAGAGCTGGTTCGCGTTGTAGATCTTGGGCACGACAAGGTTCTTCGACGCGGCGACAACCCGCTTCGCATGCACGAGCGGCACCCACAATGCGTTGTTGACGATGATTTCCTGGACTTTCTGATAGGCGGCCATCCGTTCGGTCTCGCTGGTGCTCGTGCGGCTGATGTCCAGGTATTTGTCCGTCTCGGGATCCGCCCAATCGAAGCGGTTTGGCGCTGGGCGCTGCGTGCTCTTGAAGTAGAAGTACAGCACGTCGGCCGTCGTATACTGCACGCCGATGAGGAAGATGTCGTGCTCCCCGGCCCGGAGCGCCGCGAAGAACGCCGTCAGCTCGAGCGACCTGGGCCTGACCTCGATGCCGAGGCCCCGAAGTTCCGCCTGAACGAGCGGGACGATGGAGTTGGCCTCCGGCCCGGGCGTCCACAGGAAGAGCAAGGATAGCGGCTTGCCGTCTTTCACGCGAATGGCGCCCGGACTCGGCTGCTTCCAGCCGTCCTCATCGAGGATGCGCTTGGCCCTGCTCGGATCGTAATCGTAGGCGATCTTCTCCACGCCGCTCCAGTAGCCGGGCGTCGACCGGCCCAGCACCTCGTCCGCGGGTTCGCCGAGCCCGTAGTAGGCGCCGGCGATGATTTCGCGCTTGTTGATCCCGTAGTTGATGGCCTGCCGGACCTTCAGATCGTCGAGCGGCTTGTGTCCCAATTTGAACCCGATGAACTCCGTGTTGAGGTCCTGGTACCGGATGAGTTGCAGCGTGCCTTCTTTGGCGAGCCGATCAACTTCCTGAGGCGGTACCGAGGGCGTGTATTGGGCCTCGCCGACCTGGACCGCGGCCAGCCGCGGAGCGTCCTGGGTGATCACTTTCAAGATGACCGTTCCGAGGTGCGCCGGACCCTGGTTCTTGAACACGGGCGGGCCCCACCGGTAATCGGGGTTCCGCGCGAGCACCATGCGGTCGTTGCGCACCCACTCGCGCAGGATGAAAGGCCCGGTGCCGTCCACCTTGCCAACCCCGGTCCCGTAGTCCGCGTCGGCCTTCTGCACCGCGTCGGGATTCAGGATGCTGGAGAATGGACCGGCCAGACCGTCAAGCAGCACCGACAGCGGCGTCTTGAGGTGCAGCACAACCGTTTGCGGGTTCGGGGCATCGACCGTGTCGATCGCCGAAATCGCGAATGATGAGGGCGACCCCTTTAGCGTGCGCCAGCGGTCGAGTGTGTACTTGACGTCCGCCGACGTGAAGGGTTTCCCGGACTGCCAGCGCACCCCGCTACGCAGCGTGAACGTGTACGTCTTCCCGTCGGGCGAGATGACCCACTTCTCCGCCAGCGACGGCTTGTAGGTATAGTCCGTGTCCAGCGAGACCAGCGTATCATAGATGAGGAAATCGGCTTCCGCCGACGCGACGGCCGTCGTCTTCTCAGGGTCGAGCGTCTCCGTCTCGCCGGTGCGCGCGTACGTGAATGTCGGCGCGCTGCCGCCGGGGGCGCCCGACACGAGCGCCGGCATCGCAAGCAGGGTCAAGGCAAGGAATACCGATACGAACAGACGATCGCGCGGCTGCATCGATCTCCCCCTCAACAGTCGTCGCGGACGCGGTCAGAGGCGTGCTTCACCGGAAATTTTCGTTTCGGTCCCTGGACTTCTTCCATGCAAGTACCTGTTCAGCCTGTTCCTGCAGTTTTAGAGTTTAGCCGGTCAAGCCCAGGTGTTCGACGCCGGCGAAGAGTGCCGGGTGGCCGCCCGTGTGCCAGAATACGACGGTCTGATCTTTGCGCCAGCGGCGGCGGCGAACCAGATCGGCGAGGCCCGCCATCGCCTTACCCGTGTAGACCGGATCGAGCACCAGGCCTTCGCTCAACGCGGCCAGTTTGATGGCCGCGACACACTCAGGCGTCGGGTGGCCGTACGTGCCGCCGTATTCGTCGAGTACGACGACATCCGCGGCCGCGACGCTCACATCCACTTTGAACCGCTCCGCGAACTCGCCCACCAGACCGCTCACGATGGGCGCCAGGTCTTCCCGCTTCGCGCCGTCGGCGATGCCGACGATCTCGATCCCGCTCTGGGAGAGCGCGGCGCCCAGCACCAGGCCCGCCTGGGTGCCCCCGGACCCCGTGCAGAACACGACCGCGTCGACCACGATACCGCGCGCCGTCGTCTGATGGAGCAGCTCGTCGAACGCCTGCAGGTAGGCCGCCGCACCGAGCGGCGTGGACGCTCCGCTCGGCACCAGGTAGGGACGGCGGCCCCGGCGGCGTAGCGCGTCCATCTCCTCGGCGATGAGCGCCGCTGTCACGGCTCGATCGATGGCGGGCGCAATCCGCACACGCGCGCCGAACAGATGGTCGAGCAGCAGGTTGCCCTGGAGTATTTCGGGCTCGACGGGCCGCAGGACGAGCACGCAGTCTATCCCGCCGACCCGCGCGGCGGCGGCCGTGACCCGGCAGTGATTCGATTGCACGGCGCCGGTCGTCACGAGCGTGTCGCAGCCCTGGGCGAGCGCCTCGCCCAGGTGATACTCGATCTTGCGGACCTTGTTGCCGCCGAGCGCGAATCCCGTGAGATCGTCGCGCTTGACCAAGATTCGGGGGCCCTCGCCGTCGCCGGCCAGCGCCCCGGCGAGCCGGGGGGCGTCATCGAGCGGTGTGGGAAGCGCCGCAAGCCGTACCCGGGGCAGCGCGGCCAGTTGCAGCATCTCAGTCCTCCTCCGCGGCCGGAACGATGCTACGGAACGGCGTCCACCTTGAGCAGCGCCGTCAGCAGCACGTCCGCTCCCGCGATGCAACTTTCAGGATCGGTGAATTCGGCCGGCGAATGGCTGATCCCGCCGCGGCTCGGCACGAAGACCATCGCGGCCGGCGCGATCGACGCGATGCACATGGTGTCGTGGCCGGCGCCGCTGCTCATGCGCCGGCATCGCAGATCGAGGTCGTGGCACGCCTGCTCCAGCGTCCGCACGAGGCCGGCGTCCAACTTCACCGGCGCCTTGCCGGACACGCGCCGCACGGTCGCGCGCGCCCCGGCCGCGGCGGTGATGTCCCGCTCGGCCGCGTCGAGCAGCGCCTCTTCGAGGGCGCGGATCTCCAAGTCCACGTCCACGCGCCCCGGGATCACGTTCGGCGCGCCGGGATGAACGCGCAGGTTGCCGATCGTCCCGACGATCCCCCGCGCGGCCGCGAGGTCGCGGACCGCGAGCACGAACGGCGCGGCCGCGACCAGCGCATCCTCCCGCAGCGCCATCGGCGTCGTGCCGGCGTGATTGGCGCGCCCGCAGAACGTCACCGCGTAGCGCCGGATACCGACGATCCCCTCGACCGCGCCGATGGGTAGCCCGGCCGCTTCCAGCGTCCCGCCCTGCTCAACGTGGAGTTCCAGGAATGCCGCGACGCTGCCGGCCGCACGCGCGGCACGGGGCATCGCCGCCGGGTCCAGCCCGGCCGCTTCGAGATGCGCGGCGACCGGCCGGCCATCCCACGCGGGCGCACCGAGCGCGGCGGCGTCGAGGAGGCCCGCCATCGCGCGGCTGCCGAGCGTGCCGCCCGCCATCGTGGCCTCTTCCGCGGTGAAGTTGATGACCTCAATGGCGTGCCGCAGGCGGCGCCCGGCGTCGCGCAAGGCGCGCACGCACGCGAGCGCCCCGAGCACGCCGAGCGCGCCGTCGTACCGTCCGCCTTCCGGCACGGTATCGGTGTGAGAGCCGAGCGCAATGGGCGGGCCCCCCGCGGCGGTCCCGTCGTAGACGCCGATGCTATTGCCGGCGGCGTCCCTGGCCACGCGCATCCCGAGCGCGCGCATCTGCCCGTCGACCCAGACACGGCCCTCCATGTCGGCCGCACTGAACGCGACGCGCGATACGCCGCCGCCCGGCAGGCCTCCGATCCGAGCCAGGGCGTCCAGGTCGCGGATGAGGGCATCGCCGTCAACGTGAATAGTGGGCACGCGCTTCCAATACGACGCGGCCGCGCCGAAGTCCGCGTCGCCGCACGGCACCGATGGATGCGGCGCTATAGAATGGAACCGGTCCGATGCATGCGATGGTGCTCGATGCGCCCAAGACCGCACTGCGCGCCGCCGAACTACCGGTTCCAGAGCCGGCCGCCGGCCAGGTGCTGCTGCGCGTCCGGGCGTGCGCCGTCTGCCGGACGGACCTGCACGTGGTCGACGGTGAGCTGTCCAAACCGAAACTCCCGTTGGTCCTCGGCCATCAAATCGTGGGCACGGTCGAGCGCGTGGGGCGCGGCGTGGACCGCTTTCGGGCGGGCGACCGCGCCGGCGTGCCGTGGCTCGGATGGACCTGCGGCGAGTGCGAGTACTGCCGGAGCGGCCGGGAGAATCTCTGCATCCGGGCCCGCTTCACCGGGTATGATCTCGCCGGCGGCTACGCCGAGTACACCGTCGCGGATCAACGGTTCTGCTTTCCCATCCCCGCCGGCTACCCGGACCCGCAGGCGGCACCGCTGCTGTGCGGGGGCCTCATCGGGTACCGCGCGCTGCGCATGACCGGCGAGGCGCGCCGTCTCGGCCTCTACGGGTTCGGCTCGGCGGCGCACATGATCATTCAAGTAGCCCGGTGGCAGGGCCGGCGGGTCTTCGCGTTCACGAGCCCCGGCGACACCGCGACCCAGCAGTTCGCGCGAGACCTCGGCGCGGAGTGGGCCGGCGGGTCGCTCGAGGCGCCGCCCGAACCGCTCGACGCCGCGATTATCTTCGCGCCCGTCGGGGCGCTCGTGCCGGCGGCGCTGCGCGCGCTCGCGAAGGGCGGGACGGTCGTGTGCGCCGGGATCCACATGAGCGACATCCCAGCCTTTCCGTACGACATCCTGTGGGAAGAGCGCGTCGTGCGCTCCGTTGCCAATCTGACCCGGCAGGACGCCGCCGAGTTTCTCGCGCTCGCGCCGAAGGTGCCGGTGCGCACGGAGACACAGACCTTTTCGCTCGATGCGGCGGACGAGGCGTTGGAGGCGCTGCGCCGCGGCCGCGTCCACGGCACCGCCGTGCTCGTGCCGTGAGCCGGCGCGCGACGGGGTGGCGAGGGCGGAACCGGAGCTACTTCTCGAGGCTCGCCTGCACGCTCAACTGGACGTTCCCTTTGAGCGCCTGTGAAATGGGACAGCCATCCTTTGCCGCTTCGGCCGCCTTGCGGAACCCGTTCTCGTCGAGCCCCGGCACCCGTCCGCGCACGGTCAGCGCGCTCGAGACCACCTTGAACCCGCCGTCGCTGCGATCGAACGTCACGGCGGCGCTGACCTGGAGGGTGCTGGGCGGCGTCTTGGCGTTCGCCAGGCCAAATGAGAGCGCCATCGCAAAGCAGCTGGCGTGCGCCGCGGCGAGCAGCTCTTCGGGACTTGTCCGTCCTCCGGGCGCTTCCGTGCGCGAGACCCAGCTTACCGGCAATTCCTTGAAGACACCGCTCGTACCGGCCGTCACCACGCCGGAGCCGGAGAGCAGGTCCCCATTCCACGTCACGTCGGCGCGCCGAACCGCGGCCATCTCGACGACCTCCTTTGGACCTCGGATTGCTTCATTATAGTAGAAGGAGCGGCACGCGCAGGCCCTCCGGGAGGTGGCCGGATGACGATGAAATGGCGGAAGTCGCCGGAGGCGTTGGTCCGGAAGTTCGACACGATCGTCCCGGACGATCCGCACATCGAGCGCCGCAAGATGTTCGGCTACCCCGCGGCGTTCGCCGGCGGCAACTTGTTCACGGGCCTCTACCAGGATTTCCTGATTCTGCGGCTGTCCGGAGATGACCGCGCGGCGTTCCTGCGCCTCCAGGGCGCATCACTCTTTGAGCCGATGCCGGGACGCCCGATGCGGGAGTATGCCACCGTGCCTGCGGCCGTGCTCGGGCAAGACGCCGCGCTGGCCGGATGGATCCGCAAGTCGCTCCAGTACGCCGGGTCCCTGCCGGCCAAGGGGGCGCGCACCAAAGCCCCCGGGCGTCGGCGCCGGGCGGCCGGCGGGCCTCGCCCGGGGACGCGCACAGGACCGTCCCCGAAGCGCCGCACCCGGCAGTCCGGCCGCCGTTAGGCCGCGCTACTTCCCGAGGTGCGCGGTGCAGGTCACCTCAACCAGCAGGTCGGGATGGATGAGTGAACCGACCTGGACGAGCGTACTGGCCGGCCGGTGCTCGCCGAAGTACTTCATGCGGACGGGATTGATGCGGGGCCGGTCGTCCATATTCGTGAGATGAATGAGCACGCTCGTCACACGGGAAAAATCGGCGCCGACATGCGCCAGGACCTTGGCCACGTGGTCGAAGATTTGCTCCGTCTGCCGGGCGGCGTCGCCCGCCCCGACGACCCGGCCGTTCCGGTCCATCGCGACGATCCCGGAAATGTACAGAATGTCTCCCGCCCGCACCGCGTCGCAGTAATGGCTGACCGGCGGCGGGAGCACCCCTTCGAGCCGGATCCGCTGGATGCCGGTCAGGACGTTCGTCCTCCTTTGGCGCGGCCGGTGTCCCCGCGCGGCGCCGCTGCGCGGCCGCGCTGACAGATGATCCGCGTGCCGGATCCTGTCCAGTCCACGTGGATCTTTCTCGTTCTGTTTGCGCTCGCACTCGTCCTGTCGATCCGGCCCGCGGCGCTGACGCGCGTCTTCCCGCTGTCTACGACACAGGAGGTCAAGGGCTTCGCCATCCTCGCCGTCGTCTTCGGGCACATCGGCTACTTCGCCTCGGCGGACCACCGGTTTTTGTTTCCGCTCTCCGTCATGTCGGGGGTCGGAGTCGATCTCTTTCTGTTCGTGTCCGGCTACGGGCTGAGCCTCAGCGCCCTCGCCAGACCGCTGCCCCTGAGCCGGTTCTACACCAGGCGCCTGCGGTCTCTCTATGTATCGTTGTGGATCGTCCTGATCGCCCTGTTTGTGCTCGATGCCGCCGCCCTGCACCGCGTCTACTCACCGGGGTACGTGGCCCAGTCGCTGGCGGGATTCTTTCCGACGGCCGACTTGTGGCGGGACGTCGATTCACCGCTCTGGTATTTTACGCTGACCGTCGGATATTCCGCGCTGTTCCCGCTGGTGTTCTTCAAGCGGCGCCTCTGGGTCTCGGCCCTCCTGCTGCTCGCGGCGGGCGAGGCGGCGGTGTGGGCCGCTCCATCATGGATACAGGCGGCCGGCCTCTACCGGCTCCACATCGCGGCGTTTCCCCTCGGGGTGCTGGCCGCGCAATTTATCGACTCCACCGCGGGCGCGCCCCGCGCGATTGACCGCGTCATCGTATGGGTGCGGAACGCGGCCGCCGCCGGCGTCCCGGGCCGCGCCCTGCACGCCGCCGTGCTGGCCGCGCTCTCGGCGCTCATCGCGTATCTCGCGATTCATTCCGGAGTCGGCGAGGCCGCCGTCAAGACCCAGAGCATCAGCCTTCTCACAACCGTCGCGATCCTGGCGCTGCTGATCGTGAAGCGGTTTGAGGTGCGGCTCTTACAACTCGTCGGCGTGTACTCGTACGGCGTCTACCTGGTGCACTGGCCGCTCGTGGCCCGCTACGATGTATTCTATTCGCATCTGCCGGCGTGGCTCGCCACGGCGGCCTATCTCGCGGCGTGCGTGGCGCTCGGCTGGGTCCTGCAGCGCGTCGATGCCGCGCGTGCCCGCCAACCGGTGCGCCGGCCCGGCGCGCGGGAACAGGTGCCGACGTAGCAGCCCCGCGGCGTGACACGCGCGGCGTCCCGTCCCGCGGGTGCCGGCGCGTCGCGGGCACGTCAGTCGTCGCAGCGCAAGGTTCGCGAGAACCACTCCAGGGAAAGCTGGATGCGCTCGAACAACCGGCTCCCGTGTGTGCCGTCGTGCTCCACGGCTTCGTGCGCGATGCCGGAGGCGGCCATCCCTTGGCTCAGAATCCGGTGGCCGTACTGAAGGTCGAACTCGTCGTGGTAGCCGACGTCGAGCCGGATGCCCCGGAGGCGGCGCAGATGTTCCGTTCGATCGCGCCATGAGACGATGGGATCGTAGCTGAGCCACTTGTTCCAGAGGTCCTGCACGATCACGCCGGTCGGGAATTCGATCGGCAGGTCGAGAAAGAACGGCGGCTTGTGGACGTTGGGCGTGTAACACGACGCCAGTCCGTACGAAAACCAGGAGTCGAGGTTCCCGTTGATCGGCCCGTTCGGCGCGTTCGGATACACGGCGTTGTAGAATCTGTACAGCCACGGCTTGTGTGTCAAATCGAAATACGAATCCGCCGACAACAGCAGCAGCGCGCCGAACACGCCGGGATTGCGCGACCCGAGATGCCAGGCGCCGAGTCCTCCGGACGAGATGCCGAAGACGCCGCGGCTCTCCCGGTCCGGAATCGTGCGGTAGCGGCGGTCGATGTACGCGACCACGTCCTCGGTCACGTACCGTTCGAAGTTCCCGTTGACCGGGGAATCGACCCACTGGCTGCAGCCCCAGCGGCTCCATCCGTCCGGCATGACGACGATCATCTCGGCCGCGCCGTGCGCCGCGATCGCCTCGTTGATGACGTCGTCGATCGACGGCCGGAAGCTCCCTCGCTCGACCAGAGGCCCGGCGATCCAGCTGGTCGCGCGCCGCCCAAAGCCGTGCAGGAGGTAGGCCGCCGGGTACCGCCGCCGCGAGGACGCATAGCCCGGCGGCAGATAGACGACGAGATCCTGGCGGCTCGGATCGCCATAGAGATTGCCGGATAGCTGCGGGCTCTCGATCTGGGTGACCTCGATCACAACGTCTGCCCCCTTTGCCAATGGCGGGATGACTCGTATCTTCCTGCACTAAGACTACGGGTCCGTGGGTGCCTCACCTGTGAACGGCAGGTCTTGTAGACGTGTGGACCCGAACGAACTTTGCGCGGCGCTCACATCCGGCGCGTGGGGAGGTGTCGGGAGCCTTTGTCCGTGACCCAGCAGTTTCTGGAGCGCGTGCGGGAGCACCACGCCCGCATCGCCCGCGAAGAGGCCGACCGCATCGCCGCCGCGGCGCGCCTCATCGCGGATTGCGTCGCCGGCGGCGGCCTGGTCCACGTGATCGGTCCCGGCGGACACTCGATGCTCGCCGCCGAGGAGTGTTTCTACCGGGCGGGCGGCCTCGTGCCGATCGACGCGATCCTCGACCACGGATTCTGGCTCGGCGCAGGCGCAGCGCGCTCCACGCGGATCGAACGGACGCCGGGCTACGCGAAGGCGGTCCTCGACGGCTATCCGCTGCGGCGCGGCGAGGTCTTGATGATCGTGAACGCCTACGGCGTGAACGCCGCGACGATCGACGCGGCCGCCGAAGGCCGGGCCCGGGGTCTCGCCACGATCGGCGTGACGTCCGTGGAACATTCGCGCAGCCTTCCCCGCGATCATCCGGCCCGCCACCCGAGCGGCCGAAATCTCTTCGAAGCCGTGGACGTCTACGTCGACACCAAAGTCCCCGTCGGCGACGGGGTGCTGCGGTTGCCCGGCCTCGAGGAACCGGTCGGGCCGATCTCGACCCTCAACAACGCGTTCGCCTTGAACGCGCTGCTGCTCGAGGCAATGGCGCTGCTCCTCGCCCGCGGACTGATGCCGCCGATCTGGCGGAGCGCCAACTCGCCGGGCGGGGACGAGTTCAACCGGCGGTACTTCGAGGAATACGGGACCAGGATTCGCAGGCTGCTCTAGCCACAGGAGGGGGCGATGATGCGGAGGCAACTGCGGCAGGCACGGTGGGTGGGGATGGCTCTGGTGCTGGCCATCGCGGGGCTGGGAAGCGCGGCGGGGCCCGGAGGCGCGGCGCCGTCGATGAGCCTGTCCGTCTGGAGCGGGTTTCCGGAGCTGGCGCCGGTCTACCAGCGGGCCGCCGAGGCCTATGATCGGGCCCACCCCAACGCCAAGACGACGGTGCTCGCGACGGAATTGCGGGATTACGAACGCAAGCTCGCGGCGTCCATCCCGTCCGACACGGCCGGGGATGTCCTCGAAGTGGACGACGCCACGATGGACCGCTACGTCGAGGCCGGCCTCATCGCGAAAGCGCCGGCGGACATGGCGGGCTACGTCCGCAGCGCCAGCTTCGCCAGCGCCGCGCAGGAGCACGCCGCGGTCGGCGGGGACGTCTACGGCGTGCCGTGGTTTGCGGGGATCGGCGCGCTCTACTACAACACCGATGTGTTCAAGGAGGCGGGTCTGTCCGGACCGCCGCGGACGATGGACGAGCTCATGACGGACGCGAAGAAACTGACGAAAACCGACGCGCAGGGCCGCGTGACGCGAAGCGGGATCAGCCTCCGCCTCGTCGGCGCCGGGAGCGGCGTCGCGGAGAAATTCGCCATCCTCATGTGGCCGCGCGGCGGCGAGATCCTCACCCGCAGCGCGCAGCGCAAGTACAAGGCCGGGTACGACAACGACGCCGGGCGTGCGACGCTCAAGATGTACATCGACGCCCTGTACATGAACAAGGTCGACAGCTTCGACATCAAGCACGACGCCGAAGCGTTCGAACTCGGCCAGGCGGCGATGTTCGCGCGCGAGTCCTGGGTCGTCGGCGAGGCCGCGAAGAACGCGCCGGGCCTCAAGTACATGACGGCGGCGCTCCCCCGCGACAAGCGCTGGGGCACGATCTTCAACCCGGTCAACCTCTACGTGCCGCGGTCGGCGAAGAACGCCGCGGCGGCGTGGGACTTCATCAAGTTCCTGACGCAGCCCCAGTACGAGCGCCAGATGCTCGAGCAGGTCGGATGGATTCCGCTGCGCCAGGACGTCAACTACGATCCGGTGCTGGTGAAGATCCCGCAGTACCGGGCGTTCTTGTTCCACAACAAGGACTTCGTGTATTGGTCCATGCCGGCGATCAAGGACTTCGACGAGATCGAAACCAAGATGGCCGATCGCCTCGTCGCCGCGTATCGCGACCGCAGCCTGCTCGGCAATCCGGCCGGGATGGCGCGGATGCTCCACGCCGCCGCGGAGGAGACCAACACCATTCTCAAACGGGATGGGCTCTACGGCGAGTAAGGAACCGGCGCCGCGCAGCGTCGGCCCCGGGGGAGCGCCTCGCGCGGCGGCGCTCCCCCCATCCTATCCGGTCTCAGGCGCGCGCGCCGCGGCGGGGCGGCGGACCAGCCGCGTTGTGTTCGGGCGATACCTGTTCTGCTACGTGATGCTCCTGGTGCCGGCCGCGTTCTTTGTGTTGTTTCGCGTCAGTCCCATCGTCCAGACGCTGCGCCTGTCGGTTCTCAACTGGGACCTCATCTCGCGCGTCAAGCCGTTCGTGGGTCTCGACAATTTCCGCACGCTGCTGGAGGATTCCAACTTCCGGCTGGCCCTCTCGAACACCACGGTGTTCGCGGCCGCGACCGTCGTCGCGAGCGTGGTGCTCGCGCTGCTGGTCGCGCTGCCGCTCGCGGGACGTCCCGCCGCCGGCGTCGCGCGCCGGCTGCGCTTCGAGGGCGCCTACCAGCTCATCTACTTCCTCCCGTTCATCACGCCGACCGTCCCGGAAGCGGTGGTGTGGAAATGGATTTACGACGCGCGGTACGGCATCCTCAACTACGTGCTGGGCCTCGTGGGGATCCCGCCGCTGGGCTGGTTGATCGACCCGCGGATTACGCTCTGGGCCGTGATCATCATGTCGGTGTGGAAGACACTCGGCTACAACATGGTCTTGTTCATCATCGGCCTGCGCGCGATCCCGGCCGAGTACATGGAAGCGGGCCTGATCGACGGGGCGACTGGCTGGCGGTTCTTCCGGTTCCTCACGCTGCCGCTCCTCATGCCGACCGTGCTGCTGGTCACGGTCATTTCCACGATCGGCGCCTACAACGTCTTCACACAAGTCTACGTGCTGGCCGCGGACATCCAGGGGTCGCCGGGCAGTGTCGTGCGGGTGCTGATCTACGACATCTTCGAGAACGCGTTCCGGTTCTACCGGATGGGCTATGCCTCGGCCGAGGCGACGGTCTTCTTCGCCATCGTCCTGCTGCTCACGCTGGCGCAGTTTCGCGTGCTGCGCAGCCGGACCGAATGAGCGCGCGTCCCCTTCCCGCGCCGGCCGAGCCGGACGCGCGCGCCCGCGTCCAGCTCGGCCTGACCCACGCCCTGCTCATCGTGTGGGCGGCGGTCATGGTCTTTCCGTTTCTCTGGATGCTGGCGACGTCGCTCAAACCGGCGCCCGAGATTCTGGCGTTTCCGCCGCACCTCCTGCCGCGGGCGCCGACGCTCGTCAACTACGCGCGGGCGTTCGCAACCGCCCCGTTCGCGCGGTTCTTCCTGAACAGCCTCGTCGTCGCCGCGGTCTCGACCGCCGTGATCGTCGCCACTTCGACGGTGGCCGGGTACGTCTTTGGGAAGTTTCGCTTCCCCGGCGATACGGCGATCTTTATGCTGTTTCTCGCGACGGCGATCCTGCCGCTCGAGACGTACATGGTCCCGCTGTACCTGACCATGCGGGACTGGCATTGGATCAACACGTATCCCGGGCTCGCAGCACCGTATCTCGTGATGAGCTTCGGCGTCTTCATCATGCGCCAGTACTTCCGCACCGCGCTCCCCGACGAACTCCTGGACGCGGCGCGCATCGACGGCGCCTCCGAGTGGCGCATCTTCCTGCGGATCGCGGCCCCCGCCGCCACCTCGGCGATGGCCGCCGTCGCGATCTTCGCCGCCATTCAGGCCTGGACGGGCTTCATCTGGCCGCTCATCATCGCGAGCTCGCAGGACATGTACACGATGGAGGTGGGGCTCGCGTTCTTCCAGCAGCGCTACACGGTGGACTACGGCGCGATCACCGCGGGCGCGACGGTCAGCGCCGCGCCCATCATCGCGGTGTTCCTGTTCTTCCGGCGGCACATCACCGAGGGGATCGCGTTCACCGGCTTTCGGTAACGTCCCCGCCCCCGCGGTAGACGATCGTCCCGTCGACCACGGTCTGGACGACACGGAGCGCGCCATCGCCGGGCGACCATCGGACCAGCACAACATCCGCGCGATTGCCGGGGACGAGCGCGCCGAGATCCGTACGGCCGAGCAACCTCGCGGGATGGCGGGCGGCCATGGCGACGGCGTCGGGAACGCCGAGTCCGGCAAAGCGCACGATGTTGGCCACCGCCGCGGCGAGGTCGAGGACGGAGCCCGCGAGATAGCCGCTGCTGCCTAACCGCACTTTCCCGTCGGGGGTCAGGTCCACGCCGCTGCCGAGGAAGTGGTACCGCCCCGGCGGTTGGTCCGCGAGCCAGACCGCATCGCTGATCAAGAGACAACGGCCGGCGCCCTTGGCTCGTGTAAAGACCTTGACGACGTCCGGCGGCAGGTGATGGCCGTCCACGATGAGGCTCGCCCACAACCCGTCCTCCGCCAACTGCGCCCAAATGTAATTGGGATGCCGCGGCAGGGTCGCGTGCGCGCCGTTTCCGAGATGCGTGGAGAGCCGCGCGCCCGCCAGCACCGCGGCCCGGATGTCCTCCCGCGCGGCGGCGGTGTGGCCGATCGCGGGGACGATGCCGGCCCGCGAGAGGCGTTCGATGAACTCGAGGGCACCCGGCCGCTCAGGCGCGAGGGTGACGACACGGATCCGGCCGCCGGCCGCCTCCTGAAACGCCTCGAATTCGCGCCAGTCGGGCGCGCGCACGTGGTCCGCGGGGTGCGCGCCGCGAGGACCGTCCTCGGGAGAGATGTAGGGTCCCTCGACATGGATGCCGGCGACCGCCCGGCCGACCCACTCCTCTTCGTCGCAGGCCCGCGCCGTTGCGCGGAGCGCCGCCATCATCTGCTCGTGGGCCGCCGTACAAATCGTGGGACAGAACCGGGTCACGCCGTGGCGCCACAGCGCCCGTGTGACGCCGGCGACGGCGTCGGGCGTGGGCTGTGCGGCGTTGAGATCGTGCCCCCCGAATCCGTTGACTTGAATGTCAATCAGCCCGGGAAAGATCCAGAGATCCCGGGGCACCGACGACGGGCCGGCGGACCGTACGCTCGCGATGCGGCCGTCCGAGATCGCGACCGCAACGGGCCGCCCGAACATGTCGTTGCCGGTGATCGCGAAGTCCGGAGCGCTCATCCACGAGCAGTGTACAATGGCGACGCATGCGACTGGGATGTGCGGCGGCCGGGATCACCCCGCCGCCCGGCACCGGCCTTGCGGGATTCGCCGCGCGCACGCACGGAGCGCGCGGCGTTCACGACGAGTTGTCCGTTCGGACGCTCGTGCTGGACGACGGCGACGCGCGGGCCGGATTGATGCTGTGCGATCTGTGCGAACTCGATGCGCCGTTTGTCGCGAGGCTGCGGCGCCGGATCGACGAGACGACCGGTATCCATCCCGAGTCGCTCATGGTGGCGGCAACCCATACCCACGGTGCTCCTGCAACGTTTGGCTTGTTCAGTAGCGCCCCGGATCCCATATGGCTCGAGCAACTCGAGCGCGCTGCCGCGCGCGCCGCGGCGGAGGCCTGCGAGAATCTCGCGCTGGCTGCGATTGCGGTGGGCCACGGCCGGGAGGCGTCCGTCGGCGGCAATCGCAGACGCCCCGACGGTCCCGTCGACCCCACGGTCACCGTGGTGCGCTGTGACCGCGGCGCCGCCGGCCCGGCGTCGCTCGTGCACTACGCCTGCCATCCGACCGTGCTGGGACCCGACAATCTGCTGATCACGCGCGACTACGCCGGGTTCACCGTCGACGCGGTGGAACGGGTCACGGGCGGCTGGAGCGCTTTCGCCAACGGCGCCTGCGGCGACATCAACGCCGGCCACTCGGCCGGCCGGACGGCACTCGGCCTCCCGACGCCGGGCAGGACGTTCGAACGGGCCGAAGCCCTCGGGCTGAGGCTCGCGATCGAGGCGATCCGGGCGCTAGAGAATACTAGGCCTGTCCACGGACGCCTGGCGTCGCGCCGCCGCACCGTCACCGTCCCGCTCCGGCAGGTGACCGAGCCGGAGGCCCGATCCCAGGCCGCGACGTGCCGCCGCCGCGTGGATGCGCTTGCGGCCTCGGGAGCCGCCGGCGACGCTCTGGCGGAGGCGCGACTCGAACTCTTCTACGCCGAGGCGGCGCTCGAATGGGCCGCACATCGCCAGGGCCCGTCGGAAACGGCCGAAGTCCAGGCGCTTGCCGCCGGCGACCTCGCGCTGATTGCCCTGCCCGGCGAGTTCTTCGCCGAGTCGGGGTTGCGACTGCGGGATCGATCGCCTTTTCCCCATACCGTCGTCATTGGATACGCCAACGGCTGTCTCGGCTATGTGCCGCCGGCATCGGCGTTCGAGGAAGGAGGCTACGAGACGCGGCTGTCGCCATGGAGCCGGGTCGCGCCGGCCGCCGAGGGCGTGATCGTGGACGCGGCCGTCGACCTGCTCGAAGAACTCCGCGAGGCCGCGGCGCCATGACGCCGGTGCGATGCCTTCGGGTGGACCGGCTTGCCGTCGAAGTCTACGCGACGCGCAGGGAGATGGGCGACGCGGCCGCCGCCCGTGCCGCGGCTGCACTCCGGACCGCGGCCGGCGCCCGTGGGGCCGCGCGCGTCGTGTTCGCGTCCGCACCCTCACAGAACGAACTTCTCAGCGCGCTCGCCGAGGCTCCCGGGATTGACTGGGGCCGGATCACGGCGTTTCACGTGGACGAGTACCTCAGACTGCCGGCCCACTCCCCGCAGACGTTCGGCCGGTTCCTGCGCGAGCGACTCTTCGACCGCGTGCGGCCCGGCAAGGTGTGCTTGATCGACGGAAGCGCCGCCAACGTCGACGCGGAGATCGAACGCTACAGCCGGCTCTTGGGGGAGGCGCCGCTCGATCTTGCCTGCATCGGCGTCGGCGAGAACGGCCACATCGCGTTCAACGAACCCGGAGACGCCGATTTCACCGATCCCGCCCTCCTCAGGGTCGTGAGGATCGACGAACGCTCGCGGGCGCAGCAGGTGCACGACGGTTGTTTCGAGACCGTAGAGGCAGTACCGGCCGAGGCGATGACGCTGACCGTGCCGGCGATCATGGGGGCCGGCCGCATCGTCTGCGTGGTACCGGGTCTCTCCAAACGGGCCGCCGTCCGGACATTGCTTCGCGGTCCGGTCTCAACCGACTGCCCGGCATCGGTGCTGCGCCGCCACCCCGACGCCGTACTGTACACAGACGTTGAGGCGGCGGCTGAAATATGACCCCTAGTCCTTAGGCCGGCCCGCTCAGGCCTGCAGCCACTCGACGAGCGCCCGGGTCACGTCCTCGGGTCGCTCGAGAGTGGAGAGATGGCCGCACTCGGGCACGGTGACCAGGCGCGCGCCGGCGATGCCCTGCGCGATCTCGGCGGCCCGATCCGGCGGCGTCGCTTCGTCGCCGTCTCCGACCAGCACCAGTGTCGGACAGCGGATCGCACGCAGGTCCGGCCTGGAGTCCGGGCGGGTCATGATCGCCGTCTGCTGCCGCACGAACACTTCCGGACCACTCTCCTGCTCGGCCATCCGCCGTACGGTCTGGCGCAGTTCCTCGTCGGTTCGCCGGGCGCGATGCACCCATGAGAGAAACAGCGGCTCCAGGACCTCGCCGAAGCCGCCCTGCTGCGCGAGGGCGATCTGGCCCCGGCGCCGTTCAGTTTGCTCCGGCGTATCCGCGCGGGCGGAGGTATCGAGCAACGCCAGCCGGACCACCCGGTCCGCCGCCGTCCGCATGACTTCGAACGCGGTGTACCCGCCCATCGAGAGACCGACGAGCGCGAAACGCGGCGGCCCATCCGCAAGGAGGCGGCGCGCGATGCCTGCCACACTGTCGTCGCGCGTGTGGTCGGCAATTGTGACGGGCCCGAACCGCCACAGCGCCGGAAGTTGTTCCGCGTAGAGCCGCGGCGAACAGAGCAAACCGGGGATGAGGACGATGGGCAGGCTTGCGCCGGCCGGGTTGCGCTCCATGATCTTGCAATTCCGCCGGGCGTCGTCGTGCCCCTGCCCGCTACGGTGGCGCGCCGCCGCAAACCTACGGCCAAAGGACGACGCGAAGGACCGGGCGAACGATGATCGCGACGACTGCAAATGGGGATGGCGGTCCGCGCGGTGGGCGGCCGACAGCAAGTCCAGCCGGGGAGGCGGTGCGCGTGGCCGAGGAACGCGCAGTTGTACGGCAGATGGTCCCATCACGCGGCGGCTTCGCGTTCTCTGTCCGGCGCGGCCAGCGGTTTCGCATCACCGATCTCGAAGGCCAGCAGGTGAGCGATCTCGTCGTATTCTCGACGGACGACCTTACCGAGCGTCTGTCTCAGGGGAACACCCGGAAGCTCAACAACACGTGGCTGCTCTCGACCGGGCACCGACTGTACAGCACCAAGTGCCGGCCGCTCCTCACCATCGTCTCCGACACCGTCGGGCGTCACGATCTGCAATCGTCGGCCTGCAGCCCCTACGACTATCCCATCCGCTTCGGCATCACCGGACACCCGAGCTGCCTCGCCATCCTGAGCAGCGTCCTCGAAGAGCATCGGATCCCCGAGCACCTCATCCCGGATCCCTTCAACGTCTTCATGAACACCGAGGTCGGGGAGAACGGACAGATCGAGGTGCGTGCTCCGCTCTCGAAGCCGGGCGACTACATCGAGTTTCAGGCGGACACAGACTGCCTGGTCGCCATGACGGCCTGCCCGCAGGATCAAAATGCCTGCAACGGGTACCGCATCACTCCGCTCCAGGTGGACGTCTTTCCCGCCTGAGAGCGCCTCCGCCGAGGATCGGGACCTCGCGCCGCGCCGCCGGTCTGCCGGCGGTTTCGAAGCGGCCGAATTCGAGCTGCGGCTCACCCGCGCGCAGGCGGTCATGCGGCGGCACAATTGCGATGCGCTCTTGTGCACCACGCCGGCGAACATCCGGTACTTTACGGGTTTCGACACACAGTTCTGGGAGAGCCCAACGCGCCCGTGGTTCGTCATCGTTCCCCTCGCGGGTGATCCGATCGCGGTGATCCCGGAAGTCGGCGCCCCCGTGATGGCCGCGACATGGGTCACGGACATCCGGACGTGGCCGGCCCCTTGCCCCGAAGACGACGGGACGACGCTCCTCGCGGCGGCGCTCGCCGGCCTGCCGCTCCGGTTCGGCCGCGTCGGGGCGGAACTGGGCCGCGAGATGGCGCTGCGGATGCCGGTGACCCAATTCCTGGAGCTGCGGACGCGCGTCCCGGCCGAACTTGCGGACGGGTCGTCATGCCTGTGGGAAATCCGCATGGTCAAGACCGGGGCGGAGATCGAACGCATCCGCCGGATCTGCCGGATCGCCGGCAGTGCGTACGAGGCGCTGCCACGCCGTGTGGAGATCGGAGACACGGAACGTGAGGCCTGCCGTCGTCTGCGCGCGGACCTCATCGAGCGGGGCGCCGACGCGGTTCCGTTTGTGGCGGCCGCATCCGGGCCCGGCGGAGTGTCGCAGATCATCGGCGCGCCGGGCGACCGCCGGCTCGAGGACGGCGATCTGCTCTTCGTCGACACCGGGGCGACGTGCGACGGCTATTTCTGCGACTTCGATCGCAACTATGCCGTTGGAGACCTTCGGTCGAGCGCCGCGAAGCGGGCGCACGAGGCGATGTGGGACGCCACCGAGGCGGGAATCAAGGCCGCGCGGCCGGGCGCGACCGCGGAAGATGTCTGGCGCAGCATGGCCGCGGTGGTGTCGGCGGCCGGTTCGATCGGAAACAACGTCGGCCGGCTGGGCCACGGCCTTGGGCTCCAACTTACCGAACCGCCGTCGAACATGCGCGGCGACGGCACCGTGCTCCGGCCCGGGATGGTCCTCACGATCGAACCCGGCATGGAGTATGCGCCGGGAAAAATGATCGTCCACGAAGAGAACGTCGCGATCACCGCCGACGGATGCGACCTGCTGACACCGCGCGCGCCTCGCGAACTGTGGACGATACGGTAATCCGTCCCACGCCACGATTGGAGGAGTTATGAAGGTCCTCGTCCTCGGCGGCGGCGTCATCGGCGTCACGACCGCGTACTACCTCGCCCAGGAAGGCTGCGAGGTCACGGTCGTGGAGCAACAGGACGGCGTCGGCCGCGAAGCGAGCGGCAGCAACGCGGGAATCATCGCCGCCGGTCACGCCTTTGCGTGGGCGTCGCCCCGCGCGCCGCTCATGCTCGCGCGGTCTCTGATCGGACAGCAGACCGCGATCCGTGTGCGGCTGCGGCCGGATCCGCGCCTCTATGTGTGGGGACTGCGTTTCCTTCGCGAATGCACGGCCGAACGGGCGCGGCGCAACACCCTGGTGAAACTGCGGCTGTGCCAGTACAGCCAGAAGGTGATGGCGGACCTCGTGCGCCGCGAAGGCATCGCGTACCACGCCGTCGCCGGCGGGGCCCTGTATCTGCACCGCGATCCGCGTGAGCTCGAAGCGGGCCTGCGGAAGATGCGCCTCATGGCCGACCACGGGCAGCGCCAGGAGGTTCTCGATCCCGGCGCGGTGGCCAGACTCGATCCGGTCTTCGAACCGGTCAAACACAAAATCGCCGGGGCACTGCTGGACCGGTCCGACTCGAGCGGCGATTCGCGTCTGTTTACGGAAGAACTGGCGCGCGTGTGCCGCGACAAGTTCGGCGTGGCCTTCCGGACCGGCATTCGGGTGCGGGCGTTGCGCGCCTCCGGGGGCCGCGTGTCCGGCGTTCTGGCGGACGGCGGGTTGCTCAGTGCCGACGTCTACGTGCTCGCGCTCGGGGTGAACAGCCCGATCGTGGCACGTACGGTCGGCGTGCGGCTGCCGGTGTATCCCGCCAAAGGGTACTCGTCCACGTTCCCGCTGCGGCCCGGCGGTTTGGCGCCGACCGTCCCCGCGGTCGATGAGCAATGGCTGGTCGCGTGGTCCCGGATGGGCGACCGTCTGCGGCTGACCTCCACGGCCGAGTTCACGGGCTACGACTGGAGTTGGAGCCCGAGAAACTTCGCCAACATCCACCAACTGGCGCGCGACCTCTTTCCCGACGCAGCCGACTTCAGCCGGGGAGAGTATCGCGCGTGCCTCCGCCCCATGACGCCGGCGGGACCGCCGATTCTCGGCGCCGCCCGCCTTGAAAACCTATTCTTCAACACGGGGCACGGCCACATGGGCTGGACGATGGCGTGCGGGTCGAGCCGTGTCGTGGCCGACCTCGTCGTGGGCCGCGCTCCCGAGATAGACCTCGAGGGATTGGCGCCAAGGCCGGCGGCCGCCGCGGGCGCGCCCGCGTGAGCCCGCGCCCGCTTTCGGCCGGCCAATGAAACAGGCCCGGGCGTGCGCCCGGGCCTGTCCTGCTGTGTGGAAACTTGGTCTTTTCCTAGGGCACCCAGATGGTAATGTCCTTCATCGTGCCGGTCGTCACAAGCGCGCCGGCCGGAACCCGTTTGTTGCCGCCGAAGATCTTGGCACTCACGCGAACATCCTTCAACAGCACATGCTTCTTGTCCACCGCCATCACAGCGAGCTCGCTGATGTTGGCAAACCCTGAGTTCAGGACCGATTCGTGTCCGACCTTGTTGACGGTGCCGGCAAGCGGCGTGCTTCTCTTGATCACAACGCGGCCGTCCACGAGCACGTCGGCGGCGATGCGAAAGTGGATGCGTTCGCCGGGCTTGATTGTCGCAGTATCCAACGGCTCGATGTACTTGAGGGCGACTTTGGTTCCGGCGGGCGCCAAGACCGTGACCGCGGCGGAGACCGTCGCGGCGGCGAACGACAGTAGAGCGAGGGCGACCACGAACGCTATTGCGTGCCAAAGCGCATTTCTCGACATGGGTCTCTCCCCTTCCCAGGCCGTTCCGCTCACGGGATAAACGAATCCCCGGAGAGCTTTGTTAACTCGCGCGCTTCATGCCCGGAGGTGGGGTCTTCTAGACTCTCGCGGTGACGGGAGGTGTCAGGCCGGCGTGTGGTCGGCGTTGGGGCCGGACTGCGTAAGCCGGACTTGAACTGTTATTGGCCTGTTCGGAGCGGCATCACCCTGCAGAATATTGATTCGAGGGCCAATGTTGGACGCATGCGCGTCGTCTACTCGCCGAACTTAATGCCTTGGGCCAGCGGCAGCGCTCGGGACCAGTTGATCACGTTGGATTGACGCCGCATGTAGGCCTTCCAGGCATCGGACCCCGACTCGCGTCCGCCGCCGGTTTGCTTCTCGCCACCAAAAGCGAGGCCGATCTCCGCGCCGCTGGTCCCGACGTTGACGTTGGCCATCCCGCAGTCCGAGCCCGATGTCGAGAGGAATCGTTCGACGGTCAAGAGGTTGGTGGAGAAGATCGCACTCGACAGACCCTGCGGCACTTCGTTGTGCAAGGCAATCGCCTCGTCGAGCGTCTCGTACTCCATTAAATAGAGAACCGGCGCGAACGTTTCTTCCAGCACGATGGGTGTTTGCCGCGGCATCCGGACGAGCGTGGGCGCTGCGAAGCAGGCACCCTTTTCCGGCAGCCGCTGCCCACCGAAAAGGATTTCCCCGCCTTGCGCCTTGACGGTCGCCAGCGCCGCCATCATGGCGTCGACCGCCGCCTCGTTTACCAGCGGACCCATCAGGATCCCGTCGTCGAGCGGATTGCCGATGGTCACCTGATCGTATGCGGTGACCAACCCGCGTGTGAGGGCGGGGGCGATGCTCCGGTGCATGATGATCCGGCGCGTGGACGTGCACCGTTGCCCCGCGGTCCCCACGGCACCGAAGACAATGGCCCGCACCGCGAGATCGAGGTCGGCATCCTCGGTTACGATAATCCCGTTGTTGCCGCCCAGTTCCAAAATCGTTCGTCCCAGACGCCGCGCTACGACCTCCGCGGCGTGGCGGCCCATCCGCACCGAACCGGTGAACGACACCAACGGAAGGCGGCCGTCGTTGAGCATACGCTCGCCGATCTCTTCGCCGCTGCCGATGACGACATTGAACACACCGCTCACGCCGTGGTCGGCCGAGACCCGGTTGCAGATGTGCTGAACGGCAAGCGCCGTCAGGGGAACGGCGGAGGCGGGCTTCCACACCATCGTGTCGCCGCACACCGCGGCGATGGCGGCATTCCATGACCAGACAGCGCACGGGAAATTGAAGGCGGTGATGATGCCGATGACACCGAGCGGGAGCCACTGTTCGTACATTCGGTGCCCAGGCCGCTCGGACTGGGTGGTCACGCCGTAGAGCTGGCGCGAGAGGCCGGCGGCGAAGTCACAGATGTCGATCATCTCCTGGACCTCGCCCATGCCCTCGACCTTGATCTTGCCGTTCTCGAGCGTCACCAGTTCGCCGAGCGGCTCCTTAGCCTCGCGCAGGGCGATGCCCAGGTCGCGGATGACTTGACCGCGCTGTGGGGCGGGCATCGCGCGCCAGGTGCGAAACGCCTCGCCGGCGGCCTGCACCACGGCGTCGTATGTGTCCGCCGTTGGCTGGATCACCTGGGCGATGGGTTCGCCCGTGGCCGGATTGTAGGACACGAGCGGCGTGCCGCGGGAATCGTTGAGCCAGCCGTTTGGGCCGGTGCACGCGCCCGGGTTGACGCCGCTGAGATTGAGCCGTTCCAGTAGTGTCTTCATGGTGGTCCTCCTCGGCTGGGCTTTGAACCGAAGATGCATACATCGAGGTTTGGGTGAAGGTTATGCACGCCGGCACCGGTCGCCTGCGGACATCACTGTGCTTCTCTTCAGGAGGATGGAATGAGTCCGATCCGATGGGGCGTGTTGGGTGTTGCGAACATCGCAGTGAGGACCGTCATCCCGGCCATCCAAAACGCACGCAACGCGCAACTCCTCGCGATCGCAAGCCGAAGTCCCGGCCGCGCGGCCGAAGCAGCAAAACGCCTGAACGTGCGACCGTACGGCTCATATGAGGCGCTGCTCCGCGATCCTGAAATCGATGCGGTGTACATTCCGCTCCCCAACGCACTCCACCGGGAATGGACCATTCGATGTGCGGCGGCCGGAAAACACGTCTTGTGCGAAAAACCGCTGGGCCTCTCCGCGAAGGAATGCCGGGACATGATCGCAGCCTGCCGGGCCCACGATGTCCATCTCATGGAAGCGTTCATGTACCGGTTCCACCCGCGGACCGTGCAGGTGGCCCAACTGGCCGCGGCGGGCGAACTGGGCGAACTGCGGCTCGTGCGGGCGGCATTCACGTTCGCCGTCCGTGAGCCTGAGACGAACATTCGCTTCAAGTCCGAACTCGGCGGCGGGGCCCTCTATGATGTCGGATGCTACGGGGTGAATGTCGCACGGTTGTTGCTCGGCGAACCGACGGAGGTGTTCGCATGGGGAGAGAGCGCGGAAAGCGGCGTCGACGAGACCGTGGCCGGCCTCCTGCGATTTGATCGCCGGCGCACCGCGGTTGTTGACTGCGGCCTGCGCATGGGACGGCGGGAAGAGGTCGAGATCGTCGGCAGCGCGGGGCACATGCTTGTCCCGAAGGCCTTCCTGCCCGGCACGGCCGATGCTGGGTTCCATTGCTTCCGCGGCGCGGAGCACCACCAAACTACCGTGCCCGGCACGAACCAGTCGGAGCGGATGGTGGAAGCCTTCTGCGAGGCGCTGCATACAGGCGCGCCCGTCCCCTATCCACCCGAAGACGCCGTGGCCAATTTAGCCGTCCTCGAAGCGTTGCTGCGGTCGTTGCGTACCGGGCAGCCTGAGCCGGTTCAGTGATCGCGCCAAAATCAGCGGGACGAAGAGCAACGGGAGACCGCATAGATATGTCGCCGGGTCTGGAGCGCAAGAGAAGCGGTGCCTCCTCCTCGATTGAATGGACTTGCTCGTTCGATTGAATGGACCTGCGCCTCGATAGAATGTACACGCGGGAAAGTTAGGACCCTGGAACGTAGAGAACCTCTGAAGAGCCCGAAGATGAGCGCGGAACCGCTGCTGCAAGAGGTCGCGCCGACACCAACGCTGGGGCCTTTATGACCTGGAGGTGGCCCGAAGGATCATGCGAGCGTTTTGGAAGGGCTTGGCATTTGCGATCATCGGGACGTTAATTGGCTGGTGCGGGCCGGCCCATAGCGAAGTCAACCGCGACCATCAGAAGCAGATTGCAGTCGCGTCTGACGACAATTTGTCCCACTAGTTCCTGTCAAGTTTAGACGAGGAGCCTGTAAGCTTTGACTCAGTAGTGGATCTCCATTCGCAGGCCCCGGCTATCAACTTGTTGCTGCGTGGGGATTCGACCCGAAAGATGGTGTAGGTGTCGGTAAGCTGTCCATGCGGTCGCAAATGCATCATTAATATCATTCGGCGGGCCGTCTCGTTGGATATCTCGGCGCTTCCTCAGGTCAGTAGAAATTAGCGCCGGCTCTTCGGCAGTGCGCCGACCAGGGACATCGCTAGTCCTGAATCTTGACCAAGCTCACCGCCCGATCTAGCGGCCGGCGGGGACCGGCGTGCGCATGCCCTTGACGGTGCGCACGATGGGCGCGAAATCCCCGCGGTCGCGCCCACGCCGTCCGTAGACCAAGTCGCCACCGTAATAGCCCGTGACGATCAGCGCGATGAGCGCCAGCGCCCCGATGCCGGTCGCGAGACGCTGCCACCGCACCGGCCGCCCTTCGGCCGCGAGACGCACAATCAGCCAGACGACGACGAGTGCGAGCAGGATGTAGGCCCAGTGCTTATGGACTTCCACGAGCCGCCCGCTGAAGAACCGCTGCAGGCTGAACGAGTGTGTGATGAGCCCATCGAGCGTGCCCCGCCCCTCGCGTTCCCGGGCTTCCGGGGTGATGAGCCCGCTGAGGAGGGAGACCACCGTCGCGACGGCGCCGGCGATCAACGAATACAGGGCCGCCGCGCGCACGGATGGCGAGGTGCGTATCCACGCCACGACGTCCAGGAAGAAGGCGAAGCACAGCAGCGCGATGGAGAAATGCACCAGCATCGGATGCAACTCAACCGGCCAATTGAAGCGTGCCGCCATGAGGATGCCCTCCTCCTAGGATGGTCCCTTCCGGCTGTTCGAACCGGCGCTCGCCCCCCCCGGCAGGCGAACGGTACACGTGGTGCCGCGCCCGGGCTCGCTGTCGAGCCGGATGTCGCCACCGTGGGCTTTGACGATACCCTGCACCAGCGCAAGACCCAGGCCCGATCCGCCCACCCGCGGGGCGTCGCGGCCCTCCACGCGATAGAATCGGTCGAAGACCAGCGGGAGCTGGTCCCGCGGGATCCCGACGCCCGTGTCCGTCACGCGCAGCAGGACCCCGCTGCCGTCCGGCTCGGCGGCGAGGGTGATGCGCCCCGGCGCCGGCGTGTATTTGACCGCATTGTCGAGGAGATTCCGCACGACAATCCGCATCTGGTCCGCGTTCGCGTGCACGGCAGGCAGGTGCGCGGGGACGTTGACGGCGAGTTCCAATCCGGTGGCCCGGGCAAGCGGACCCATCTCGTCGGCAAGCTCGTAGAGGAGCGGCGCGAGATCCAGTGGAGCCCGCGACACCTGACGGTCCTCGTCGAGCGCCGATAGCGCGAGCAGATGGTCCACGAGGCGCTGCATAGAGGCGACCTGCTCGGTCATCTCCGCGAGGTATCGTCGCGTCATCTGGTCGTGCGGATGCTGGGAGGCCTGCAGTAGTTCCAGGCGCAGCCGCAGGCTGGTGAGCGGCGAACGGAGTTCATGCGCGGCATGGGCGACGAACGCTTCCTGATGGGCGAGCGTGTCCCGCACGCGTCCGGCCATCCGGTTGAACGCCCGCCCCAGCCGCTGCACTTCCTCCGGTCCTGCGGGCGTCACGGGCTGCGCCAGTTCGCCGGCCGCGATCGCCTCCGTGACCTCCGTCAGGCTGTGGATCGGCGCCGCGATCCGGCGCGCCAGCGCCGCGCTGGCCGCCACCGTCGCGAGCAAGAGCACTCCGCCGGACAGAAGCAGGCCGAGCCAGGTCCGGCGAATCTCGGCATAGATGCCGGTCGCCGGGATCGCGAGCTGTACGAACGCGAGCGGAGTCCGCCCGTCGTTTCGCCCGACCGGCGCGGCAACAAACAGACTATCGCCCCCCGCTACCGCGTCGCGGCGCAGCGCGAACTGCTCGTGTCCCTCCCGCGCCGCCAGCACTTCCGGGGTATCGATCAGGCTGCCGCCGAGGCGGCCGTCGGAGCTCGCGAGCACGCGGAGTTCCGGGGAGATAACGGTCACGCGCCCGCCGATGCTGTGCGCGTAGGACTGCGTCAACGCCGCCAACGTCACGTGCTCCTCCGCTTCCCCGCCGCGGAGGCGCTCGAGCGGCTCGCGGACCGCCGCCGCGATAAGTTCCGCCTGCAGCGCCAGGTTCTGCTTGGCCTGCTCGAGGCGGATCGCCTGCAGCCGCTGGCCGGTCCACACCGTGAGGCCGCCCAGTCCGAGAACCGCCACGGCCAGGAACGTGACCAGCAGATGCGCGCGAAGGCTACGGGCCATGCGCAGCTGGCCCGGGCCGGTCCACGAGCCGGTATCCGTGGCCGCGCACCGTCTCGATCAGGGTGGGCTCCGCGGGATCGTCCAGCTTCTCGCGCAGCCAGTGAATGTGCACGTCCAGCGTCCGAGGATCGCCGACCCATTCCGCGCCCCACACCTGCGTCAAGAGATCCTCGCGCGTCAGCGCCTGGCCGGCGTGCTCGACGAGGACCCGCAGGAGGTCGAACTCGCGCGGCCGCAGCTCGACCGACCGGCCGCTCCGCCATACGCGGCGGGCAGTGCGCTCGAGGACGATCGGGCCGGCGCTGACGCGATCCGCCGGCGGAGCCTCACCGCGGTCTAGTGCCCGGCGCCGCAGCAGCGCGCGCACCCGGGAGACGAGCTCGCGAAAGCTGAACGGCTTCACCACGTAGTCGTCCGCTCCGACTTCGAGCCCCATCACCTTCTCGAGTTCCTGGCCGCGCGCCGTGAGCATCAGAATCGGGACCGAAGATTCCTTGCGCAGCGTCCGGCACACGGTGAACCCATCGACATCCGGCAGCATGACATCGAGCAGCACCACGTCGGGGTGCGTCGCCCGCGTGAGTTGGAGGCCGGCCCGGCCGCTCGACGCATGATGCACTTCGAACCCTTCGTCGCGCAGGCCGAAGATCAGCGGTTCCGCGATGCTCTCGTCGTCCTCGATGACGAGCACCGTCGCCCCGGGCCCGCCGCTACCCATGGGCCCCGGCGGGCCGCGGCCCGCCGGTGAGGACGCGCCGGACGGTCAGCAGGCCCACGACCGCCGCCCCGGCCCAGTAGATGAGAAACGCCTGCGGGCTCGCGCTGTCCGTTCCCGCGCCGAGCGCGTGCACCGTCGCCAGGAGGTACACGACGAAGCTCAAGTAGTGCAGCACGCGCCATGCACGGTACCCAATCGAGCCGCGCACGTATACGCTGAACGCGACCACTGCGGCCAGATAGAATCCGACCTGCCCCGCTCCGACCCACAGCGGGCGGTATCCGCTTCCGGCGAACGGCACGAGAATTTGCACGAACGTGTAGCCGATGTACCGGTCTCCGAGGAGCACCAACCCGTGGAGCGTTGCAAACACGAGCGCAAGAAGGCTCGCGAACTGATGAAGATCCGCGGCGGTCGGCCCGCCCGGCCACACTCGCGCCAAGCGGTTGGAGAGCGAGAGGCCGAGGACGATCGCCAGCCACAGCAACCCGTACGCCGTCAGGCCGGCGGCGCGGCTCAGGTACCAGTATGCCTGCGGTTCAGGTCCGCTTAGAGAGGCCGCGAGGAGAGCCAACCAATTATGCATCGATGCGTCCTCCGGTGCGCGGCTCGGACCACACGTGCGCCGGAAATCCCGGCGTACAGCGCAGGCCGCCGTCCTGCCGGACGGCCAACGCCTCGACGCCGTGCTGCCCGGCCAGATACCGCAGACCCTCCTCCGAGCCCAGGATCATCGTCGTGACCGCGTACAGATTGGCCTCCATCGCGTCCGGCCCGACAACCGTGACCGACAGGAGATCGGTCGCAGCCGGCATTCCCGTCCGCGGATCAATGATATGATGGCACATCTGACCGCCCCGGCGCCAACGCCGGACATCGACGCCCGAGGTCGCGACGCCGCCGCCCGTGACGGCGAGGACCGTCAGCGTCTCGGCGGGCTGGCGGGGATCGGTAATCCCCACCGGCCAACCCCGCCACCCCGCCGGCACCCCGCGCACCGCGATATCCCCGCCCGCGTCGACTAGACAGGGCCCCGCGGCCGACAGCGCGCCGGCCGCCCGGTCGGCGGTCCAGGCCTTCCCGATGCCTCCGAAGTCGAGGCGCACCCCCACGGGCAGGGTCACGCGGCGCGCGCCGCAGTCCAGCCCAACATCGCGCCACGACACGCGGGGACCGCCAGGCGGCACGGCGTCGCCGCCACCTCGAACCGCTTCAAACGGCCGGTCGTAGCCGGCCCGCTCCAGCGCGCCGACAATCGTCGGATCGTAAAGGCCGTTCGTGCGCCGCGAACCGTCCATCGCGTGGATCAGCACGTCCCACAGCTCCTCGCTGACCCGCACCGGCCGGCCGGGCTGCGCGTTCAATGTGCTCAGTTCGCTGGACGCGCGGAAGCGGCTTAGGCGTTCCTCGAGCCGGTCAATCATCGCGCGGGCGGCGTTCAACCTTACGTCGGCGTCCGGGTGGTCGGTGACGGTTATGAGTGCCATCTCGCTTCCCATCGCCCGGAACGCGAGCCGCCGGACCATCGCGGACGCGGGAACGGCGATGCTCCACATGGCGGCACACCCGTCAGCGCGACGACTGGGTCCGCGCGATGGGCGCCGGGGCTGGCGCGGAGTCCGTGGCCAGGGGAACAAGATACACTTGCCCGTCGGGGGCGGTCGCGACCGCCATGCGGACGTATCGAATCGGAGACGGCGCCGGCGTCGGCGATTCCGCGGAAGGCACCGCGGGGGCCGCCGGGCCCGTCTGCGGGCCCGTGGCGGCGAAGCTCTTCCATCCGAGGAGCGTGGTCAAGAGCGATGCGGCGGTCAGGCCCCACTTGAGCCCGCGGTTGCGCGTGCGCGTGCGTGCATTCATCTGTCTCACCTCCTTGGCGTCCGGCGGAGCAGATCGGACGCCGCCTCGCGCTTACCCCGCACTCGGATGCGCGGTGAACTGAAAGTCGAGCGTGACCTTGTTCTCCGTCTTCAGCATCATGATGCTCGGCGGATCGAAGCCGAAATCTGTCATCAACACGGTCGATTCCACGTTGCCGGTCAGCGTGTCGCCGCCGTATCGCAGCGTTCCGGTGAAGACCGCCGGTTTCGTCACGTTGTGCACCGTGAGGTTGCCGGTGATCCGGACGTGGATCGTCTGCCCGGCGGCCGCCGCCTTCGGCAGTCCTTCAATCGATGTCGCCGTGAAGACCGCGGTGGGGTATTTGTCGGATTCCAGCCACCCGCTCCGGATCTCGCGGTCGCGGTGCCCGCTGTCCGACGTGAGCTGGTTCACATTGATCGTGATCGGACCGATGGTGCTCTGATCGGGGTGCGCGCTGTCGACGTAGACAATGCCCTGGATCCCGTGCGTGACACCGACGGCGACTTTGAACTGGTTGTCTCGAAAGAAGGTCTCGCCCACACGGTACGATGCCCCGGACGCCTGGGGATCGATCACGAACTGCTGCGCCCCCTGCGACGCGCGGACGGGTGTGGCCGGCGCGGCCGCCGCCAGCGTTTTCGGAAGTGGGCCGGCCCCTGCGGTGACGTGCCACACGATCGCGGCCACCGCGATCGCGAACGTCCCGGCCGAGATGAGGGCGTGATTACGTCGTGTCATCGAACATCCTCCTCGTCTGTTGTGAACGCCGTCTGGGTTGGCCCGGCGATGCCGGCGTTCATTTACCCACCTCCCATGATGTGACGGGGGGCGTCGGCCGTGGTTAGGAGGACGTTAACGCGAATGTTAACGGCGCGTAATAATCGGGGAGCCGGCAAAGGGACCGCGATCCCTTGCTGCGGCCTCAAACGAGGTGCGAGTCGGGCTTGATCTTAACTTTGGTTACTGCCCTTGGACGGAGAGCACGCGACAGGACGAGCGAACTCGTTCGGGTCGGCGCGGCTGGTTCTCTATTTTTCTTCGCGCAACCCGGACTCGGCGGGCTCCTCCTGGAGTATCATCTCAAGGGGACACGCAGACAGGCAACGGACAATCTCGTCTCCCATTTTCCGCAAGCTGGCCATCAACTGGAGTGCTTCGGAATCCGTCCGCCCTCTTTGCTCCATCCACTGCACGAGCCCCTCCATGGCGGCGCGGAGATGTGACAAGGTCGCCCGGATCTCCTCGTTAACCGGGGCGCGCGGACGTTCGCTACCCCGAATTGCCCTGACCGTCCGCATCGTCTGTGCCAGCGCAAGATCTTGTTCGCTCGGTGTTGCGTGGAGATCTCGCCAGAAGTCGTTTCCCAAACGCGACACGTCTATCCTCCGCTGAAGCCGGTGACGATTCGACACAAGAGGATTCTGGTGCGATTCGTGTGGCGCCTGCCTCAAAGGCAACCGGATGAACCTGAATGCGCATAGAAGCTTGGCCGAAACTAGACTCATCGGCGCTAGCAAGTTCAAGCCTTCGAGCCGTTCAAGACGGAAGCCGCCGTCTTCAATCAAGGCACGGATTGGCCGGTTGAGATGGCACCCACCGCTGATCCGCCTCCACACGTCCCCGCGAGCAGCAATCCCACGACCAGGACCCACTCTGACCGCTTGGCCGCGCAGCCTTGAGGACTGAAGCCTACGCCCCGCGCCGTTCTTTAGTCAGCGCCGGAACAGCCTCTAGCCTGTTCAGCAGCTTCCGTCGAAAATCCGGACGGTGTCGGGCAGATGGCGGCTGCCGCGATGGCCTCCTCTGTCGAGTCGAAGAGCCGCGCAGCGACATCGAGCCCGACCGCCGCGAACAAGCGGCGCAGCGGCGAGCCGCCGGGCACCACGAGGAACAGCACGCGCCGAGTCGTCGCCAGGCGGCTGGCGCATTGGAGGAGCGCGCGGATGCCGTGGCTGTCGAAGTACGCGGCCCCTGGCCAAGTCAGTATCAGCGGGCCGTTCGAGCTGACTGCGGCACGGTTAAGAGCGCTCGTGAACACTCTGAGATTCGCGAGGTCGACGTCTCCCGGGATCGTCACGACCGGCACGCCGTCGCGGACGCGGGCCGCAAAGTCGTGGACGCCGAGTTCCAATGACCCACCCCGAGGTGACTCCGCCGGCGGCATCGGCGGCGCTGCGACGTCCTTAGTACTGTACTTCGAATCCGATCGCGTGATGGCGAAGGAGACCCGTGTGCCGCTCTCCGTGGGTACGACGTCAAGAAAATCGACAAACATGCGCATGACATTGAAGCCCCGTCCGCCCTGGTTGCTCGCAACCGGCGCACGCCATCGCCCCGCGTCCGCGACCTCGCCCCGGAGTACATCGCCCTCGCGCCAGGCGCGGACCGTCACGGTGCCGGGTGTGAGGCCATAGGCATGCTCGATTGCGTTGTTCACCGCCTCACCCACGGCGACCGTGAGCCCGAACGTCGAGACCTCATCCAGGCGCCAGGCGCGAGCTAGGCGCCGCACCGTCTGGCGCACTACCGCGAGGCTATTTGGTTCCGCGCTAAGCGTTACATCCAGACGGTCAAGGAAGGTGCTGTCGAGGTGGACTGTGACAACCGCGACGTCGTCGGCTGTGGTGTCAAGACCGATCGTCTCTACGATGGCTTGTGCCGGCCGCTCACCGAGGGTATGCTGTACGCTTTCCGTCGCCGCCCGGAGCGCTGCGAGACCCGCGTCTGGATCTCGGTGTGCCTCCGTCAGCCCGTCGGTATATAAGACCAGCAGCGCGCCCGACGGCAGATCCACAGTCCACTGTGGCACCGCGTGCTCTCCCAGGAAGCCGAGCGGGAGCCCGCCGGACGGGAGGACCTCTGCGCCTCGGTCTCCGACCAGCAACGGCGCAGGATGGCCCGCCGTCGCATACGTGAAGGTCGACTCCAAAGGGTCGAGCACGCCCAGAATCGCGGTCGTCATGTCCTGGTCGCCGCCCGCCGCCCGAAGGAGACGGCTCGCGAGTGCCAGCACCTCCGACGGGGGACGGCCTTCCAGCGCAGCCGCGCGCACCGCTTGGCGCATTTGCCCCATCGTGACGGCGGCCGCCAGACCACGTCCCACCACATCACCCACGGTCAACATCAGGCGGCCGTCCGGCAGCGCCAGCGCATCGTACCAGTCGCCGCCCACGTCGGAGTCGGGCATCCCCGCCCGGTACACCGCGTCAATTTGGATGCCGGGAATCTGCGGCAGGGCCGCGGGGAGCAACGCCCGCTGCAGCGTGGCGGCGACCTGGTGCTCACGGGCATACAGTCGGGCCCGCTCGAGAGCCTGCGCGCCTTGCCGTCCCAACGTCAGCATGAACCCAAGTTCATCCGCAGCGAACCGGCGCGTTTCCCCGAAGTTCATGTAGAGGACGCCAATGGCTCGCCCGTGGAGCATCAGGGGGACGGCGGCCCGGGCCCCCTGCCTTACGGCATCGCGGGGCGGCTCCGCCCCCGGGTACCGCTCTTTGAACATCGCCCAGGAGGTCGACCATACGACCTCGGCGCTCTGCAGGGCGTCTCGCACTGCGCTGATGGTGAGGGGCTCGCGCCACCATCGCGCGGCCAATTCTGCCGAATACCCTCGCAGGCCGATCGTCTTCGGCGACCCATCGTCCGCGTCGATCACGGTGAGCGCGGCCGCCCCGGCGCCGAGGTCCTCGACGGCGTAGCGGAGCATCACCTCAGCCACGTCCTCAGGTGTCACGGACTCCGACACGGCGGCCGTGAAGACCTGGAGCCGTGCGACCCGCGCCGCCGCCCGCTCCGCCGCGCGCCGCGCTTCGGCACGCTCAAGGTAGTCTGCCGCCTGCCGCGCTAGAAGATCCATCAGGCGCAACTCACGCTCGGTGGGCCGATGCGGCCGATCGAAATGCGTTGAGATGATCCCGAGCACACGGCCGGCACTGCTCACGAGCGGCGTGGACTGCACCGCGCGGACTCCGGCTCCGACGAGGACGCCGAACGAGGGGTGTCCGGCGAACACGTCGCTGCGCATCACGTCCTCCACGATCACGCGCTGGCCCGACTGCAAGGCCGCGCCGCACGCCGCCGCGTCTCCGCCGTCCACGCGGGCAAAAAATCCGAGGAACCGCTGCTCAAATCCTCGGTGAGCCGCGATCTCGAGCAGGCTCGACTCTGGGTCGAGCAGTTGAATGTTGCCTTTCGCCGCGCGCATAATCGCGATGGCCGCGTCGAGGATATCGCCCAGGCGCGCATCGACGTTGTCCCCCTCGCGGACGCAACGATTGCCTACTTCGTGAAGGCGGGTCATATCTTGCAGATCGGCGGCGAGACGTGCTTCGAACGTTCGCCGCAGTTCGGCTGTCTTCAAGTTAGCCGCCACGCGCGCGAGAAGCTCACGCGCGCCGAACGGCTTGATGAGATAGTCGTCGGCGCCGGCCTCGAGCCCCTCGATACTCGCGTCTTCGCCGGCGCGCGCGGAGAGTAAGACGATGGGAAGATCGGCCAGCGCGGGTTTTGCGCGCACCGCCCGCACGAGCTCAAACCCGTCGAGCCGCGGCATCATCACGTCGCTCAGCAGCAGATCAGGCCGCCGTTCGCGCAACGCTGCCAGCGCCGCCGCCCCGTCGGCGGCCGTCCGCACCTCGTAGCGCGGCGCAAGCAACCGGCGCACGTAGTCCCGCATATCCGCGTTGTCGTCGGCGAGCACGATCGTGGGACGCTCACCCATGTCCTCGGCGGACGGCTCGTCGGATAGAAGCCCGCGGTCCACTTCCTCCGCGGGCAGGCCCGGCGCGGCGTCGGGCAGCCACCGGAGCGCCTCCGCGACATAGGGCCGGGCCGCCAAGGCGGTCGACACGACTGTCCGGCCCGCCTTGAGGCGATCCGCCGGCAGGTGCGCGGAGCCAAGCGGAATCGCGACGGTGAAGGTACTGCCCCTGCCGAGCAGGCTCTCGGCGCGTACCGCACCGCCGTGGAGTTTGACCAACTCCTGCACGAGGGCCAAGCCGATACCGGTACCTTCATGGGTTCGTCCGCGCGCGCCTTCGACGCGGTGGAACCGTTCGAACAGACGCGGCAACTCATGCGCTGGAATGCCGGTGCCGGAGTCTTCGACGGCCAGCTCCACCGCCCCATTCGTTTGGCGCAGGCGCACCGTGATTCCGCCCTCCAGCGTGAACTTGAAGGCGTTCGAGATCAGATTGAGCACGATCTTCTCCCACATGTCGCGGTCGACCCAGACCGGCTCGGCTACGGGCGCACAGTCGACTGTGAAGCGGAGTCCGGCCTTCTCGATGGCTGCCCGAAACTCGCTGGCCAGTTCTGCGGTGAAGCGGGCAAGGTCGACCGGTTCGTAGGAGGCCCGGATGCGCCCCGCCTCGATGCGCGAGAAGTCGAGAAGCGTATTGACGAGCCGCAGCAGCCGCAGCCCGTTCCGATGAACGAGGGCGAGATCGTCGCGCCGCCGCGCGAGCGCGTCCGCCGGCGCCGCGAGCGCCTCCTCCAGCGGTCCCAGCATCAAGGTCAGCGGCGTGCGGAACTCGTGACTCACGTTGCTGAAAAATGTCGTCTTGGCGCGGTCTAGTTCGGCCAACACCTCGGCGCGTCGCCGCTCCTCCTCGTAGGCCTCGGCGTTGGCGATAATCGCGGCGATCTGGCCGGCGACTAGCGCGAGGAAACGCCGGTAGCTCTCATCCAACGGACGAAACGGGTTCACGCCGACGATGAGCGCACCAGAGCGCCCGATGGGTCCCGAGGGCGCGATGGGAAGCACAGCCGCCTGCACCGGCGGCTGCGGCCACGGTCCGGCGGGCAGCCCCGCAAACCTGCGCTCTAGACCGGTCACCACGGTCATCGATTGGGTCCTGATAACGGCCGCGACGGGCCAGGGCGAGGGATTGTCCAACGACATGCGCACCGGCGCAGCCGCGTGCCCGGGTTCGATGCCGCACGACCCGCGCAGCGACGCGGTTTTCCAAGCGGGATCCACAAGATAAATCGCCGCAAACGGCAGATCGCGGGGATTCTCGCTCAGCGCGCGAGCGCTCTGCGCGCATGCATCGGTGACGCTGTGCGCATCCGTGGCGCCGGCGGCGAGTGCGCTCAGCAGCGCGAGTTGCCGTTCGCCGATAACGCGGCCCGTCGTTTCGTAGCAGGTGCAGAAGATGCCGGCCACCGATCCGTCCGCTTCCCACAAAGGACCATATGAAAATGTGAAATATCCCTCTTCCTGCGGGAGGTTGCGGTTCAAGATGAGCAGCAGGTCTTCCGACCACGTCGGTTCACCTGTCGCGAAAACGCTTTCGAACATCGGGCCGATGGTCGGCCAGATTTCACTCCAGCACTCACGCCCTGATTGGCCTAGCGAAGCGGGATGTTTCGTCGTGCCGAGGAACGAGATGTAGGCGTCGTTGTAGAATTGCACAAGTGCGGATCGGCCCCACCACAACACGGTCGGATGGCGGGAACCGAGACAGATACGCACCGCGGTTTTCAGCGATTCCGGCCAACTCTCAATTGGACCGAGAACGGTTTGTGACCAGTCGAACGACCGGATGCGGTGGCCCATCTCGCCGCCACCACGGAACTGATCGTCACGAACCGCCCTAACGCGCACGTCTTTGCCCCCCTCAACGGTCACGCGAGATGGCCATCAATGGTGTCCGTGTCGAAAGCACAGGGACTATCGCTTCAACTAGTAGACTCTACATTCTTCCCCGGGATGGGCAAACATGCCGCACCCTACGCCACCAGCGGTGCGCCGGCCGCCCGCGTCCAAGCTGGTGGCCGTTCCGTTTGCACTGCTCGAGATGGGAGGGACGGCTCGGCCGCGCTCGGGCAGCCTGCTGATTACCGCCGCCGGAGGGATTCTGGTGATGCGCGTCGCGCCCCTCCGTCGTCCCACGCAAACGGACCGACAGGATTAATAAATGTACAATGGTTTCTTCGGACGTGGGCCTTCATGACAGCCGACGTCATCGCATTCACGGGCCTCGGTATGCCCGCGGGCCTTGTCGAAGTCAGCGATCTTCACCTTACGCGCCGCGCTCGCGCGTGCCCAAAGGTACCCTAACGGGATTTTGCACAAAATCCAAGGGCACGGAAGCGCTTGGAAAATAAGGGCTGTGGAGCCGGCGATCGGATTTGAACCGATGACCTGCGCATTTTAGCGCTCGTCCCCCCGTCGGTGCGAGGTTACCAAAGGGATTCGCCCCCATTTCGGTCTTGGCTCCTTCGGTACCAACAGGCCGCCGCCAGATTGCGTCAGGAGCGATACCCCATGGGTAGTCGGGGGCACGCACGAAACGAGCCCTCGTGCCATACAGGATAAGGGACGTGGTCCGCTGCGGGTAGGTCGCAGCAAATAAAACAGCCATCGATCCGCCGTCGGACCATCCTAGAACGGCGGCCCGTGCGACGTCAGCAGCATCCTTTACGACGTGGGCGTCTTCCATGCGCTCCTCAAGTGTGGGGACGCCGGGCGGTCGGTCTGAGAGACCAGTGCCGCGCTTATCGAACCGGACGCAACGTGCGAAGGAGGTCAATCGTTCCATGAGCGCACGAACGTTGGTTCTTCCCACTCGACGGTGAGATGCAACGTCCATCCAGGGATCAGTAGGACGTCGATGGAGCCATCGCCGACTATCTGATAAGCAATATGTACCGAACCATTGCGCGCGTACTGAACTGGCGGGATCATGGGAGGCCTGTTGCCACCTCCAGACCAAGAACATTGGGACGGGCGCAGCATGAATTGAGGGTCTCTGTTTGAGTCCCCCTTCTGAGTTAGTAGTACATCAGTTATGACCTTGTTTCGTTCGGCCCGTGGTGCCGCAGCATGCTCAAGGCGATCCAAATGCCCCCGGCCCCGATCAGCAAGCCGTCAACGATGCGAATCACTCGGGGAAATAGCGGAAAGAACAGGGCCAGTCCGAGCGCGAAGAGCACACCGCTCCATCGGGGCAAGACGCCGGAGCGCCATACAGCCACCGCGATCAGTGCGGCGCCGATCGCGAGCACGAGTAGGCCCGGAAAGAGAAATCGGGCCTGCGGTCCCATGCGGATCAACATCACAAGGGCAAGCAGGTCCATGTTCTTCTGCTGAATTGCGGCCTGACCGATGGCCCGCAGCGCAAACGGCTCGGTTCCGAAAACCGTCGGCAGAATCAATCCGATGCCGATCCAACTGACGATCAATCCCTGGGCCGCCGGGCGCTCGACGCAGGTGTCGCGCAGAAACGTGAACAACGTAAGAAGCCCCATAGGGAGCAAGACAAATCCGAGCCCTGCCAGGATATGCGCGGCAATCCAAGACGTCGACGCAAACGTAGCGGCGACCTCTGTGGGCGTACCGGTCCTATCAGTGAAGGGTCTGACCAGCGGGAATATGACCAGCAGTAACGATGATATAGCGAGACAGAACGGGCCGGTGGCAAAGCGGTACCGCTGAGCGTGCGCCGGATCGGCTGGTGCTCGCACGATAGCCCCCTTCAACCTGCCTCGTCACGGCCTGCAACCCCACATCACTTTTAGATCGCTGGCTTCAGATTAGGGCAGACGCGGATGCATGTCACCGGGGGAAGTACGTGTCTTCCGCGGAGCAGGTAGGTATTTTCGAGGAACAGGTACTGACGAGGATCAATCCTACCGTCTTCTTCAATGCGCCGGACGAGCGCCCAGCCCCCGTGAGACCGCCCACGCCGCGACCTGGACGCGAGAGTTGAAGCCGAGCTTGTTCAGGATGCTTTGCACGTGCCCCTCAGCCGTGCGCTCCCGGATCACCAGCCGCTCGGCTATCTCGCGATTGGCGAGCCCCTGCGCGATGAGCGCCGCGACTTCTCGTTCGCGGGAGGTCAGCAGAGATTGCAGCCGGTCAGCGGGTGCAGGGCTCGCTGCCGTCACTGCCGCGCGTCCCTCGATAGCGTATTCGTCCGCGCCGAGAAAGCGCCGGACTTTCACGATCAGTGGCTGCCAGCACGGGTCGCCCTCTTGCGGCAGGTGATTCTTGCCTTCGAGCGGGATAAAGCGCGCCCCGGGGATCAACGCGGCCATCTGTCGTCCTTCCTCGAACGGAACGCGTGCGTCGCCCCGGCAGTGCAGAACGATCGTGGGGACGGTGACCCTGGGGAGCAGGTCGGTGACATCGATCTGTCCGAATACCTCCATAATCCTGGCGGCGTTCTCGGCGGACGTGGAAGCCCGCATGAGGTTGTTGAACCATTGCATTTGCTCGAGTTTCGCGTCGGGTATGAATTGTGTGGTGAAGATCTGACGGTACGCCGGATTGTCGCGTCCCCAACCGAGTCTGATCAAGGACAGCTGCGCCTCATGTTCCTCAGGCGTGACTTGTCCTCGTTTGACATGGCCGCGGGCGAACGCACCGTACATGATGAGATGGGTCACTTTCTCTGGATGACGCACCGCGTACGCCGCGGAGACTGCGCCGCCTTGCGAGATGCCCAATAGAGGAAACCGATCGAGGTTGAGCGCGTCGACCACGGCCTCCAAGTCACGTACCATGGCATCAAAAGAAAAATCTTTGACATCCCAATCGGAGAGGCCGCACCCGCGCTCATCGTACCGCACAAGGCACCGGCCTGCCGCCAGCGCCTCCATCCAGTGCCGCCAGACCGGACTGTGCCAGTCGAACTCGAGGTGGGTCAACCAGTTAGCCGCTTTCACCAGCGGGGGGCCGTCGCCAATCGTAGCATAGGCGATACGGACGCCGTCCCGGGCCGTGCAGAACCGGATCTGCTGGTCCATGACGCGTGCAGCTTTCGACTCAGGCCGATGCCGCCCTTCCGGCTTGGCTAGGCGCGCGACCGGGCCACGACCGTGTCCGCAGAAACCAACGCCTGAAGCGATGGGGGCCAGACTTTATGGAGACGCGGCCGTCGTTTGCAAGTCTCGAAGCTTTGCGTGGCTGCATAAGTGGGGCTACAGACATTCAAGTGAATTAACGTCTGACTATAAGACGAGACGTTTTGCAGGCCTTTCGGGAGCTCTTATCTCCTATCCGCCCATCGCGCCTGCCCCCGGAAAGTAGGACACGAATGGATATTTTCACGACGGGCAACGGGCACTGCGCCGCGCCGGCGCGTTTGCAAGCGTTTGCAAGAGGACCACTGGGCGATGAATCGTACACGATCCGAAGGGGTCTGAAACCCGCGTCGGACCGGAATTGAGCGACCTGAGAGATAGGTAACAGATTGTACCGGACACATGGGTAACACTCCTTCCCTGAAAGGGGGAGGGACGATGCCCTGGAGGGAGTGTTCGGTGATAGACGAGAGAATGCGGTTTGTCGCTCGTCGGCTA
>DATGHZ010000044.1:0-2072 GCA_035307565.1 bacterium
CTTTCATGTAGGTGAGATCGCTGCCGTACTGCCAGCCGCCGTCCAGAGCCGCGTCCGGCCAGCGCACGCGCTCGAGCCGCGCGTGCAGGTCAGCCAGTCTGTCGTCGGGCACGTGGATCGCGAAGGGACGCGGCGACATCATGGCCGGAGTGTATCGTCGCGAATCTTTCCGAGCAACTCGACGATGGCGGGCGGCAAAATCACAGTGACCCAGACCTCAGTCGTGTCCAGTGATGGGAAGACACGGACAGTCACGGCCACGGGCACAAATGCCCTAGATTTCCTGTAATTGGTTACCGGGTCGGCGCCTGATTTGACTTGTACTGAGATCGGAATTCTGGCATAACGGTCGCGTGGCCGATGGGCCCGAACCCTCCACCGCCGTCATCAAACAACAAGCGGAAGAAATAGCTCGACTGCGCGCCGAACTGGAGCGGGTCGAGCGCGATCGTGAGCGATTGCGACGCGAGAACGAACGGTTGCGGAAGGAACTCGATGCCGCGCGGCGCGCCGGATTTCGCCAAGCGGCGCCGTTCTCTAAGGGCGCCCCCGTCCCCCATCCGCGACGCCCCGGTCGCAAACCGGGTCGGGCGTATGGCCGTCAAGGACGCCGCGCGGTCCCGCCGGTGGTCGACGAACGGTACGAGGTGCCGCTGCCGCGCACGTGTCCCAGGTGCGGCGACCGGGTCGACGACACGCACGTGACCGTCCAGTATCAGGAAGACTTGCCGCCGGTCCGGCCCCACGTGCGGCGGTTCGAGATTCATGTCGGCCGCTGCCGGGGATGCGGCCAACGCGTGCAGGGGCGCCATCCCCTACAAACATCGGACGCGGTCGGCGCGGCGGCCGTGCAGATCGGGCCCGACGCGGTCGCCACGGCGGCGGTGCTGAACAAGCAACTCGGCCTCTCCTTTGGGAAGATCGCGACGTTCTTTGCGGAGCGCTGTGGGCTCCAGGTGGCGCGGAGCGCGATTGTCCGCGCCCTCCATCGCGCCGGGGCCAAGGCGCTGCCCACCTATGCGGCGCTGGTCCAGACTGTCCGCGGGAGTCCGATGGTCGTCGCGGATGAAACCGGCTGGCGCGTGCACGCCACGTTGTGGTGGCTGTGGGTGTTCACGACGCCTGACACGACCGTCTATGCGATCTTGCCGGGCCGCGGCTTTGAGGAGGCGGCGAGTCTGTTGGGCGCGCGTTTCGCGGGCACGCTGGTCCACGATGGATGGGCGCCGTATCGGCGGTTCACGGAGGCCGCTCACCAAAGCTGTTTGGGCCACCTGCTCGAGCGGTGCCGCGAACTGCGTACCGACTACCCGCGGGCGCCGCTCCCGGGGCATCTGCAGGCGGTGCTCCAAGCCACGCTCAGTGTGCGAGACCGCCAGACGGCAGGCGCGATCAGTGAGCAGGGCGTCGCCATCGCGCGCGGGCGCCTGGCGAACCGGCTCAGCGGCCTCCTGGAGCAGCGGACGACGGTCCCCGAGATTGCGCGATTCATGCGGCATGTCGATCGCGAATGGGACGCTCTGTTCTCGTTTCTGTTTGATTCGACGATTGACGCCACGAACTGGAGGGCCGAGCAGGCGATCCGCGGCGCCGTGATTACCCGGAAAGTCTGCGGCGGTGGCAATCGGACCACGCGCGGCGCCGTCACGCAGGAAGTGCTCGCGAGCGTCCTTCGCACGACTCGCCAACGCGGCCTCGACACGCATGCCGTCCTCACACCCCTCTTGCGTGCACGAACCCCGGTCGCTTCGTCCGCCCTTCAAATGCACTGACCCGGTAACCGATTACATCGTTTCTTTCGGCGCTCGCTTGATACGCCAAGTGCTCTCATTGAGAGAGACCGCTCATTCTCTAAGACGATGAACGACGCACATTCGTTCGGCGCGCCCCCCGTCCGGTGCGAATACTCCGAGGCCAGATCACTGGCCGATGGGCGGCTTTGACAGAGTCACAGAGATCGGGAACTCGACCTGATCTGACGGTGCCCAATCGAATCTGCGCGGCTTGCACTGGGGCACGCTGGCGCCATCGACTCGCTGCCTCCTCCGCTCGCCTTCGTCGTTCTCCTCGTC
>DATGHZ010000045.1:0-31072 GCA_035307565.1 bacterium
GGGGGGGGGGAACTGCGGGGAGCGCGGCCTTGACGTAGCAGCATGGCGCCTCGCCCCGCACGCCGGGCGATTACGAAGTTTCTTGGAGTCGCTTTGCGACTGCAGCCTGAAGGTCGATAAGCCGTTTCCGCCGCCGCGCGACCGGCATACCGCGGGCGGGCTATCTCCGCGAAGTGACAATGAATCGGATCGGGCCCCACTCCGATGCGCCCCTCCCAGGCTCTTTGGTATTCGAGTATCAGAAACTCGAAAAAGGAGTGGGACGAATGGTGACGTCTGTTGCAAAATGGCTTATCCGCCACGCCGTGCCGCTGGCGGCGATCGGTGCGATCGCGGCCCTATTCGCGCTTCCGGGCGCGGCGCCGGTCTCGGCCCAGAACACCGAGAACGGTTTCTACAACGCCGCATTGCCGCCCGCAGGAGCGCAGCACGTCAAGGATGTCTGGATCGTTGCGCAGGACACCGTCCAGGAAATCGCGCCTGGTGTGTAAGTCCCGCTCTGGACATTCAACGGCTCCGTGCCGGCACCCCTGATCCACGTGCGGCAGGGCGATCCGGTTCGCGTTTCGTTCGTGAACAAGACGCCGCTTCCGCCGGCCAAAGAATTCGCGCTTGTTGAAAGCGAGTTCTACGTCCGTCCCGGCCCGAACAATACGTACCTGCCCGACGCCGAGAAGGTCCTCGACGTGAAGCCGGATTACGTGGTGTTCAACGGCGTGGCGGACCAGTAGCAGACGCATCCCCTGGTGGTGCGGGCGGGTGATCGGATCCGACTGTACGTTTTGAACGCGGGCCCGACGCTGTTCTCCGCCTTCCATGTGATCCGTTGGATCTTCAACAAAGTGTATGTCGACGGCAACCCCGCGAACGCACTGCGCGGCGTGCAAACCTACGCGATTCCGCCGGGAGGCGGCGCGATGTTCGAGTTGACGATCGACCAGCCGGTGCTGTATCCGTTCGTCACACATTCCTTCGCTTATACAAGCACGGGGGCGGTCGGCGTCATCAAAGTGCTGCCGAAGTAGCGCGTCTACCAAGAGACCGGACCGACGTGAGCCACCGAGGAACGCCGATTGCCGGTGCCGGTGCCGCGATCGCAGCGGCAGTCCTGCTGGGGCTGCCGCTGCGGCTCACGACCGCGCAGCACCCCGCGGCAGTGCAGGTGCTTCGGACGCCGGGCCAGCCGCCCATCTACGTGATCGCGCTCTCCCGCGGCCGGACGCTCCACATGTATTTGGATCCCGGGCGGGCGGGGCCGAACGAGGTGCACGGCACCTTCTTCGATGCCCAAGGTAACGGTTTAGACTTGGCGCGTGCGCCCGTCGTATCGGCGATCGGCGCCGGGATGCGTATGGCGTTGCCGGCGCTGCTGGAAGGCCCGGGCCATTTCTACTCGGATGCGGAATTTGCACACGGCGTGTGGACGCTGGATATCGTGGCTACAACCCGCGCCGCCGAGGTCTTGGAGGCGCATCTCGTCGTCCACTTCTAATGCTCCATCGTGCCTCTCCGACCGCCATTACTTGCGCTACGCGAGCCGGCGTGACCGCTGCCGTGGGCGCAAGGAGACGCTCGCCGCACCCAGAACCCTGAGCCAACGACGTAGGGTGGAGGGCGCCGGATGCGGAGGATGTGGTGGTCGCTGGTCGTATGCGCACTCGGTGTGCTCGCGGCGTTCAGCGGGCCGGGCGCCGCACAGGATGCGCGCAAGGTGGTGGCCGTCGTACCATTTGCGGATATGGTGCACGGCTGGTCCGGTACCGGCGCCGTCGTGACGGATCACGTCGTCGGTAAACTCCGCGACGTCCAGGCACTGCGTGTGCTTCCGGTCCCTCAGGTTCAGGACGCGCTGACCCAGGCGCATGCGGGCTCCCAGGGTGTGTTGGACACCGCCGAAGCGCAAAAAGTGGGCCAGGCGCTTGGGGCCGCGTACGTCGTGATGGGGGAGGTCGACCAATTCGACTGGCAGTCGCACAGCGCCTACGTGTTGGTCGCGACGGTCGTGCAGCAGACGGCGAGCGTGGCTCTCAAGGGCCAGGTGTTCGACGTCGCGCGTGGACAGGTGGTCGGAACGCCCGAAGGCAAGGCCCAAATCACCCAGACGGGCGGGTCAACGTGGGTCGGGCCGTGGTGGTCGAGTGTCTCGGTCGACAATTTCGACAGCCAACTGATCGGTAAAGCCGCGAGCCAAGCCGTGGACAAGTTGGTGAAGCAGGCAGGTGACCTCATGAAGTGATCGCACGGCGGAAACCGCGGCGAAGGACGGGTGCGCAAGAGATCTCAGCGTGCCCCGCGATAGCCGGTGAATTGCTTGATCAACACACGATGATCGTCGCGTAGGCTAACGGGCCACGTGCCCGGCGCCACAAAGCGCGCCTCGGATACCTCATCGCTTGACCGCGGCGTGCCTCCCGTGATGCGGGCCCTGTACACAATGGTCAAGTGCCGCGGAGTTTCCCGCTGCACGGCGAGTGGGCCGAGTACTTCCACCGTAAGCCCGATCTCCTCGGCGATCTCGCGCACTATCGTATCGCTCGGATCCTCGCCGCGGCGCACCCAGCCGCCGGGCAGCGCCCACGGCGCGTGTCTCCGGTAGGTGTGGCGGGCAAGCAGCACGCGACCGTCTCCGCCTTCGATGATCGCGACGGTGCCGACGATGAAGTGCGCGTTGAGCCACCACGTCAGGGCCGCCCGCGGCCAACCGGGGAGCCACCGCCACACGCGTACGGCGATCTGCCTCAACATCCGTTTGGTCCGCAACCTCCGATCCGTCGTGGCCGGCGTGACGGTGTGACGGCGATTTCGGCGTCGACGAGGGAGGCCCCCTGAGCCTGCCGGAGGCCACGAAGAATCCCCGGCGAACAGCGTCGCCATGACAAGGGTCTCAGGCGTCCACGAGGTGCCGCCGGGCACGGGCCGGGTGATCGAGATCGGCGGCCGGGCGATCGCGCTGTTTAACGTCGGCGGGACCTTCTACGCGCTGGACAACACGTGCACGCACCGCGGCGGGCCGTTGGGCGCCGGGCGCCTGGATGGAAACGTCGTCACGTGCCCCTGGCACGGCAACCGCTTCGACGTCACCACAGGCCGGGTGATCACCGGTGTCCAATCGGTCACGACCTATGCGGTCGAGGTCCGCGGCGCCGACATCCTGGTCGAACTTCCGAACACCGTTCCCTCAGGGACGCGGGGCAGGGGAACGCGTCAGGCTGACCACGCTCTTCGGGGGCCCTGGATGGATGAACTGCCCGGCCAAAAACTTACCGACCGGTTCTCCGACGCCTTCGAGTACGCGGCGCGGCTTCACGCGGCACAACAACGGAAGGGCGGCGGCATCCCGTATGTTTCGCATCTGCTTGCCGTCGCCGCCCTCGTGCTGGAGAGCGGCGGAGACGAAGACGAGGCGATCGCCGCGCTGTTGCACGATGCGGCGGAGGACCAGGGCGGTAGGCCGCAACTGGAGGAGATCCGGCGCCGTTTCGGCGACCGGGTGGCCGCCATTGTCGAAGGGTGCACCGACACTTTCCAGGATCCTAAGCCGCCGTGGCTCGAGCGAAAGAAGACGTACCTGCGGCATCTCGGCGAGGCGCCGCCGGACGTTCGCCGGGTATCACTCGCCGACAAACTTCATAACGCCCGGTCCATGCTGGCGGATTATCGTACCAGGGGCGAGGGTCTGTGGGGCCGATTTGACGGCAACAGGGACGACATACTCTGGTACTACCGGTCTCTCGTCGGCGCGTTCCGCGAATCGCGGGACCAGAGCATGGCGCAAGAACTGGAGAGGGTCGTGACGGAACTCGAGCGCCTCACGAAGAGACGCTGACCAAGAAATGGGATTTGAGCGGCTGCGGGCCGGCTCCGCGGAGGCGAGGATGTTGCTGGCCCGCCGCGGGAACTCGCCTAGCGCTCGGGATCAGGTAGCCCCAGGAGGGATCGGGCGACGGGATCGCCCAACAGGCTGAAGAAGCCTTCCACGCACCGGGGATCGAAGTGCGTTCCGGCGCCCCGTTCCAACTCGGCCAGCGCTTCGTCGGCGGGACGCGCCGGACGGTAGGGCCGCGGGTGCGTCATCGCGTCGAACGCGTCGGCCACGGCGACGATGCGCGCCGGCAGCGCGATGGACTCGCCGCCTAGCCCGTGAGGATAGCCTGCCCCGTCCCACCGCTCGTGATGACTCAGCGCGATAGCCTCGGCCGTCCTGAGTATGGGGTAGTTCGCCGCCGAAACGATCTTGGCCCCAATCGTGGTGTGAGTCTTCATGATGCCCCATTCCTGCGGCGTCAGGATGTTGGGCTTCAGCAGAATCTTGTCGGGAATCGCGATCTTGCCCACGTCGTGCAGCGGCGCCGCCTGCCGGATCATCATCACGTCCGACCGCGGGAGACCGATTGCGCGGGCCAGCAGGGCCGAGGCGCGGCCCACCCGGCGCGTATGCTCGCCGGTCCCGTCGTCCTCGCGGTACTCCGCCGCCAGGGCCAGGCGCTCCACCATCGGGAGCGGCTCCGGCACGAGAGTCGCGTCGTCCGGCGTCAGAATGGCTTCACCAGACGTCAACACCAATTTCTCGTCGCTCACGTCGAGCCTTATGCCCAAAAGGTAATGTGTTACTGCACGCGCTATAGTAGGTTATGCGGATTTGGCCACAGACGTGCGTCGAGTGGGCCAAATTTGGGTCGAAGTAGTGCTAACTCAAGGAAGGCCGGGCGCCATATTCTTCCGAACACGCGCCTGAAGACGCCGGGCCGGGTGGGCGCGAGACGGCGCCGGATTCTGAGCCAGGCGACCGGGAGGGCAGGGCCATGAATGTCCCGCTGACTCCGCTCGAGTTTCGCAGGCGCGCCGAACGGCTCTTCGGCAGGAAGGTTGGCGTGGTCGACGGCGGCCGCCGCTTCACGTACACGGAGTTTGGCGAGCGCTCCCGGCGGCTGGCCGCGGCAATTCAAGCCCTCGGCATCCGGCCGGGTGAGGTCGTATCATTCCTCACATATAATACGCACCACCTGCTGGAGGCGTACTACGGTGTTCTGCAGGCTGGGGCGGTCCTGAACCCGATCAACATCCGCCTTCATCCCAACGATATCCGGTACGTCTTGAACCACGCTGAGAGCCGCGCGTTGTTTTTTCATCGGGACTTTGCGCCGACCGTGCAAGCGATGCACGAAGGATTGGAAACGGTGCGGGAATTCGTGGCCCTCGAGCCGGACGGCGCCCCACCGGTCGGCGCGGCCGACTATGAGACGTTGCTGAAACAGGCGACGCCGCTCGCCGCGGATCCCGACGTGGACGAAGACCGCATCGCCGAGCTCTTCTACACCAGCGGGACGACAGGCCAGCCGAAGGGCGTGGCGCTGACGCACCGCGCGCTGTACCTGCATGCGCTGTATGCGATCATCGGCATGGGGGACACCGACCGCTCCGTCCTGCTTCACATCGTCCCGATGTTCCACGTCAACGGGTGGGGAGCGCCGCACACGATCACCGCGGTCGGCGGCACGCATGTGATGCTTCGCAAGATCGACCCGGTCGATATCTTCCGCCTTATTCAGGCCGAGCGCGTCACCGACATCCGCGGGGTCCCGGCGATTTTCAACGCGCTGGTCAATCACCCGGATGCCGGCCGCTACGATCTGAGCAGTCTGCGCCTTGCGATGTGCGGCGGTGCGCCGCCGCCGCCGGCCCTCGTCAAGGCGGCGCAGGACCGCTTCGGGTGCGAATTCATGGTGGGGTACGGCCTCACGGAGACCAGCCCCGTCCTGACGCTGGCGAAACCGAAGGCGCACCTCCTCGGGGAGCCGCCGGAGCGCCAACTCGAGCGCCGCGCCCGCACGGGCCACCCGATCGCCGGCGTGGAGATCCGCGTGCTCGACGACAACGGCCGCGACGTGCCGGCCGACGGCGTCGCGGTCGGCGAGATCGTGACCCGCAGCAACGTCGTGATGGAAGGCTATTTCAAAGACCCGGCGTCGACCGCGGCCGCCATCCGCGACGGATGGTTCCATACCGGCGACATGGCCAATCTCGATTCGGAAGGTTCCGTCAACATCGTCGATCGCAAGAAAGACATCATCATCAGCGGCGGGGAAAACATTTCGTCCGTGCAGATCGAAAACGCGCTGTACGCCCATCCGGCGGTGTTCGAGTGCGCGGTCATTCCGGTGCCGGACGAGAAGTGGGGCGAAGTCCCGAAGGCGCTCGTCGCGCTGAAGCCCGGAGCGATCGTGTCCGAGACCGAGCTCCTCGACTTCTGCCGGGAGCGGCTGGCGGGCTTCATGGTGCCGAAGTCGGTCGAATTCCGTGACGCGCTGCCCAAGGGCGGGACCGGCAAGATTCTCAAGGCAGAGCTACGCGAGAAATATTGGGCGGACCAGCCGCGGCGGGTCCATTAGCTGTATGCGCGGGCGGCCGCCTTTGCGGCGCGCCACGGTCGTCGGCGCCGGCGTCATGGGCGCCGCCATCGCCGCGCACCTCGCCAACGCCGGGATCCCGGTGTGGCTGCTCGACGTCGTGCCCACGGACCTCACCGACGAGGAGCGGCGCCGCGGCCGTGCGCCCGCCGACCCGGAGGTGCGCAACCGCCTGTCACGCGCGGGCAAGGACCGCGCCCTCCGCGCCGCACCGCCCGCGTTCATGGCCGCGGAACTCGCCGCGCTCGTTACGCCGGGCAACACCGAAGACGACCTCCATCACATGCGAGAATCCGACTGGGTCATTGAGGCGGTGATCGAAGACCTCGCCGCCAAGCGGAGGCTGCTGGCGGAGGTCGAGCGGCACTGGCGGCCCGCGACCGTCGTCAGTTCGAACACCAGCGGGTTGTCGATCGACGCCATGCTCGAGGGCCGGTCGCCGGAGTTTCGGCGGCACTTCCTCGGCACGCACTTTTTCAACCCGCCGCGCTATATGCGCCTGGTCGAAGTGATCCCGGGCTCCGGCACGGCGCCGGAGGCGGTTGCGGCGGCGTGCGATTTCCTCGGCCGGGTCTTGGGCAAGGGCGTTGTGATCGCGAAAGACACGCCGAACTTCATCGGGAACCGCATCGGCGCGTTTACGTCCTGTCTTGCGGTGCGCCTGGCGTTGGAAGGCGGCTACACGGTGGAAGAGGTCGACGCGCTGACCGGTCCGCTCATCGGCCGGCCGCGGACCGGCACCTTCCGGCTCGCCGATCTCGTGGGCCTGGATACCGCCTATCACGTCCGGCGGAATGTCTACGAGAATCTTTCGGAGGATCCGGATCGCGAAGTGTTCAACCCGCCGGAGCCGCTGCGGCGGATGGTCGAGCGCGGGTGGCTCGGCGCCAAGAGCGGCCGGGGGTTTTATTGGCGCCGGGGGAACGAGACGTTGGTGGTGGATCTGGCGACGCTTGAGTACCGGCCGCAGAAACCGCCCGATCTGCCGTCCGTGGCCGCGGTCTCGGCCATCGCCGACATCGGCGAGCGTCTCCGCACGCTGCTCCGGCGCGACGATCGCGCTTCCGCGTTCGTCTGGCAGTTGCTGGGCCGGACGCTGGCCTACGCCGCCCGCGTCCTGCCGGAAATCAGCGACGACGTCGTCAATGTCGATCGCGCCATGCGCTGGGGCTTCTCGTGGCAGCTGGGGCCGTTCGAATTGTGGGACGCCCTTGGCCCCCGGGAGGTCGCCGCGCGTCTAGAGCGGGAGGACACGGCGGTGCCGCCGGTCGTGGACCTGGTGATCCGGCGGGGTGACGGGCGGTTCTACCGCGAGACGGAGGAGGGGCCGCAGTTCTTCGACTTCCCGCGGGTGGCGTACCGGCCCGTCGCCGGGGTCGGGGCGGGCGCGGCGGCGGCCGGCGCGACGCCGCCGGTCCGCGAGGCGGTCGAGACAAACCCGGAGGCGTCGCTGAGGGAGCTCGGTGACGGTGTCGCCTACGTCGATCTGCACCCGAAATCGGGTGCGCTCGGCCCCCAAACCGTCGAGCTGCTCGAGCGCGCGCTCGACCGGCTGGAGCGCGACTTTGACGCGCTCGTGATCGGGACGCGGGCGCGCGATTTCAGCGCGTCAATCGACCTGCGCGAAGTGCTGGCGCTCGCCGAGGAAGCGCAGTGGCAGACGCTCGATGCGTGGATGCGGCGCCGCCAGACGGTGCTCCGCCGCATTCGCGGGGCGGCCGTGCCTGTCGTCATCGCGCCGGCCGGCCGGACGGTCGCCTGGGGCGCCGCGCTGTGCCTCGCCGGCGCTCGCGCGCAAGCCGCCGCGGAGACGTACGCGGGCTTCACGGAAACGGAGGCCGGGCTCATTCCGGCGGGCGGCGGCACCGTCGAGGTGATCCGGCGGGTGCAGGCGCACATCCCAGCCGGCGTGACGGCGGATCTGCTGCCCTTCGCGCAGGCGGCGTTCGAGGCGATCGCGCGGGCCACGACGTCGCAATCGGCGTTCGAGGCGCGGCGCCTCGGCTATTTGACTCCCGCGGACGGAATCACTATGGACGGCGGGCGCCTGGTGTACGACGCCAAGACCCTCGCGCTTGCGCTCGCGGGGACAGGCCACCGGCCGCCGGTACCGGCGCCGATTCGCGTGGGCGGCGAGCGGGTGCGCGCGGCGCTCTACGAGATGCTGTACATTGCCAGGACCGGCGGCCATATCACGGCGTTCGACGAGGCGGTCGGCCGCAGACTCGCACAGGTCATGGCCGGCGGAACCGTGCCGGAAGGAACGGCGGTCGCCGAAGACTATCTACTCGACCTGGAGCGCGATGCGCTGCTCGCGCTGTTGGGCGAAGAGAAGACGCGCGCGCGTATGCGCCATCTCCACGAGACCGGCAGGCCGCTGCGCAACTGACCGGCGCGGGAGGAGTGTTGCAGCCATGCGTGATGCGGTGATCGTGTCGGCGGTGCGCACGGCGATCGGCAAAGCGCCCCGCGGCGCCCTCAAAGACACCCGCCCCGACGAACTGGCCGCTGCGGTGATCCGCGAGGCGGTTCGCCGCGTCCCGGGCCTCGAACCCGCCGCCGTCGAGGACGTTATCCTCGGCTGCGCCCTTCCCGAAGGCGAACAGGGTCTGAACATGGCCCGCGTGGCCGCGCTGCGCGCCGGGCTGCCGGTCACGACCTGCGGCCAAACGATCAACCGCTTCTGCTCGTCGGGACTGCAGGCGATCGCCCTCGCCTCCTACGAGGTGATGACCGGCCAGGTGAACGTGGCGGTAGCGGGCGGGGTCGAGAGCATGAGCATGGTCCCCATGCGGGGCAACAAGTACGCGCCGAATCCACGTCTGGCCGAGGAATGGCCGGACGTGTACCTGTCGATGGGCCTCACGGCGGAGAACGTCGCGCGGCGATTCGACATCTCGCGCGAAGCGCAGGATGAGTTCAGTCTGCGCAGCCACGCGCGGGCCGCCGCGGCGATCGAAGCCGGCCGCTTCCGGGACGAAGTGCTGGCTCTCCCGGTCCGGCGGTGGGACGGAGATCCCACGCCGCGCGACGTCACCTTCGCGGCGGACGAGGGCGTCCGGGCCGACACGTCGCTCGAGAAACTCGCCGCGCTCCCGCCCGTATTTGCCGCCGGCGGGGTCGTGACCGCCGGCAACTCGTCGCAGACGAGCGACGGCGCCGCGGCCGTGGTCGTGATGGCCGGTGAGGCGGCCGAGCGCCTGGGCGTCCGGCCGCTCGGCGTGTTCCGGTCCTTTGCCGTCGCGGGTGTGCCGCCCGACATCATGGGGGTCGGGCCGGTCGATGCGGTTCCCAAGGCCCTGCGGCAGGCGGGGGTGCGGCTCCATGAGGTCGACGTGATCGAATTGAACGAAGCGTTCGCCGCGCAGGCCGTCGCGGTCGCGCGCCGGCTCGAACTCGACGATGCGCGCCTCAATCCGAACGGCGGCGCGATCGCGCTTGGCCATCCGCTCGGCTGCAGCGGCGCTCGGGTCACCGTCACGCTGCTCTACGAGCTGGCGCGGCGCGAGGGCCGGTACGGGGTCGCGACGATGTGCATCGGCGGGGGCATGGGCGCCGCGGGCGTCTTCGAACGCCCGTAGGGGGGGAGGCGGGGATGGACGTCACGCACCCGGTGCATCAGGGGTCGGCGCCGCCGGCCCAGGGCGGCGGGTTCCTGCTTGGAGCGCCGTCGCCGCAGGACATCTTCACGCCGGAAGATTTTTCGGCCGAGCACCGGCTGGCCGCCCGCACCCTCGGCGCGTTTCTCGAGGCGGAAGTCGAGCCTCGGACGGCTGAGCTGGAAACCCACAACTACGCGTTGATGCGCGGGCTGCTGCGGCGGCTCGGCGGGCTCGGGTTTCTCGGCGTCGATATTCCCGAGGCCTACGGGGGGACCGGGCTCGATTTCATCACGTCGCTACTGGTCGGCGAGACCATGAGCCGCGGGTCGTTCGCCGTCGCCTACGGCGCGCACGCCGTCATCGGGACCCTGCCGATCGTCTACTTCGGGACGGACGACCAGAAGCGCCGCTATCTGCCCGGACTCGCGGCGGGCGAGATCATCGGCGCCTACGCGCTCACCGAACCGACGGCGGGGTCGGACGCGCTTGCCGCGAAAACGCGGGCGGTCCTCGCCCCCGGCGGGCGCGCGTACCGGCTCACCGGCACGAAACAATTCATCACGAACGCGGGATTCGCCGACCTGTTCACGACCTATGCGAAGGTCGACGGCGAGCGCTTCACCGGCTTCCTCGTCGAGCGCGGCACCGGCGGCCTGGACGTCGGGCCGGAAGAGCACAAGATGGGCATCAAAGGCTCTTCCACCGCGAGCCTCTTCTTCGATCAGGCTCCGGTACCGGTGGAGAACGTGCTGGGGGAGGTCGGCGGAGGCCACCGGGTGGCGCTCAACATCCTGAACATGGGCCGCCTCAAGCTCGCCGCGGCCTGCATCGGCGCGGCCAAGCGCGCGCTGCGGCAAGCCCTGGCGTACGCGTCGGAGCGCCAGCAGTTCGGCCGCGCCATCGCCTCGTTCGGGCTCGTCCAGGAAAAGCTGGCCGAGATGGCCGTGCGGGTATACGTTCTCGAGAGCATGATTTATCGCACGGGCGGATTGATCCAGGCCGCGCGGGAGACCGGAGGCGGTGCTGCGCCGGCCGTTGCGGCCGTCGAGGAGTACGCTGTCGAATGCGCCATCGATAAGGTGTACGGGTCCGAGGCGGCCGGCCTCGTCGTCGACGAGATGGTCCAGATCTACGGCGGCTACGGATTCATCGAGGACTATCCGGCCGCCCGGGCCTACCGCGACGCGCGCATCAGCCGCATCTACGAAGGCACGAACGAAATCAACCGGCTCCTCATTGCGGGCATGCTCCTGCGGCGCGCGCGGCGGGGACGGCTGCCGCTGGTAGCCGCGCTGCAGGCCGCGGTGCGCTCCCCGGACCGATTCGATGGAGAGATTGACGCGGGGGACGGCGCCGGCGGTCGCGCGCTCGAGGACGCGCCCGGATCCGATGGGCTGCGGGGCCTCCGCGCGCAGGTGGAGCGCGCGAAACACGCGGCTCTCGTGGTTGCGGGGCACGCCCTGACGACGTACGGGGAGACGCTCGGCGAGCAGCAGGAAGTGTTCGCCCGGATCGCCGATCTCGTCATCGAGGTTTTCGCCATGGAGAGCGGCGTGCTGCGGGCGCTTCGGGCCGCCGCCGGGGGACGCCCCGCGGAGGCCAAGGCCGATCTGGCACGCGCCGCCGTGGACACGGGGCTCGCACGCATGGAGGGAGCGAGCCGCGAGGTCCTGGCGGCGGCAGGCGACGGCGATCGTGGCGGGGGACTGCGCGCCCGGCTCGGTGCCGTGCGGCGCCTTCTCGACGACACGGCGGCGGACCCCATCCGGCTCCGGCGGCGGATCGCCGGACGGCTGTTGGATGCCGGCGCATACGTGACCTAGGACCGTGCACGTCCGCGACTTGTTCAGCCTGAGCGGCCGCGTCGCGCTCGTCACCGGTGGATCGCGCGGTCTCGGCCGCGAGATCGCCGAGGCCCTCGGCGAAGCGGGTGCCGCGGTCGCGCTGACGGCGCGCCGGGAGGAGTGGCTCCGCGAGGCCGAAGCGGCGCTGCGCGCGGCCGGGATTGTCTGCACGTCGGTCCCCAGCGACATCGGCCGTCCCGAGGCCGTGCGCGCGATGGTCGATACGGTCGCGGCGCGCTTGGGCCCGATCGACATCCTCGTCAACAACGCCGGCGCGACGTGGGGTGCTCCGGTCCTCGAGATGCCGCTCGACAAGTGGCAGCGGGTCCTCGACACCAACCTGACCGGAACGTTCCTGGTGACGCAGGCGGTCGGACGAACGATGATCGACCGCCGGCGCGGGAAAGTGATCAACGTCGCGTCGATCGCGGGATTGATCGGCAGCCCGCCCGACGTCCTCGACACGATCGGCTACAGCGCCGCGAAGGGCGGCGTTGTCGCCTTTACCCGCGACCTGGCCGTCAAGTGGGCGCCGCACAACGTCCACGTGAACGGCATCGCGCCGGGATTCTTCCGCACCCGCATGACGGAGGCACTGCTCGAGCGCGCTCAGGCGCGGGTCGAAGCCGAGATTCCTTGGGGCCGGATCGGGCGCCCGGGCGAACTGAAGGGCGTCGCCGTATTCCTCGCCTCCGCGGCGTCGGACTACGTCACGGGCCACATCATTCCGGTCGACGGCGGCCGCACGGCCACCTAATGGCCGTCAAGGCCGATAAAGTGCTCAGCGCGCGGCGTAATCCCCCGAGGTCAACGGCAGAGGCTAAGTCGAGACGGCCGAGTCATCTGTTCGTTGAATACTTCATCTGTCTGCTCGTTGATCTTTCTTGTGTCCCGTCCCGCATACTTCGCCCTGGCAAGTTGTTCTTGTAAGTCTGCGGCCTTGAAATCGAAACCGTTCCCTTCTGTGTTGCATAAGGCGACCGTGCTAGACACGGCAGTGTACAAGAGGTTGATGCCGACAGAAAGGGTGACATCGACGTCCGATAAGAGTTTTGCGCGATCCGCGCGCGGTCCCTCATAGTAGCCGCCATCAGAGCGTGGCACCGTGAGACCGTCAATGGCACGGTTCCATTCATAGCGCACGTCGGACTCGTTGTCGTACCATGGCTGCACTGCGGAAGCGATAAATTCGGACCTCGCGCGAGACAATAGCGGTGCGGTTGAGGCCCTGTTGTCGTTGACGATCCCGGCCGCTTCCGACCTCATTTGAACGAACGTGGCAAAGGCTTGCTTCGTCGCAGCCTCCAGGTTTTGCAACGCCGCGTCGGGATAGTCTCCCGTGGTAGGTGCCGCGGCCGTGCTTGGTGCAGCCGACGCTGAGCCGGCCGCTCCCGACGACGCCGGCTGCGCGGGTGACGACGACGCGCCCGATCCGCCGGGGGCCCTCACCGGCTCCGACGTCGCGGGGACCGCGCCGGTGTGATCAGACATGGATGGCAACCTGACGATCACAATTAGAACAACGGCGGCGATGATGCCTATCACGATCCAACCGACGACTGATCGTTTACCGGTCCGTGCCGCACTAAGAACACTTCGTGTCGTTCGCGAAAAGCCGTCCTCTACGCTGTCTTCTATCATCTTAACGGCTTCCAGCATCTTATCGGTTAATGAAGGCCGTAATGGTGCTCTTGTAGTTTGTCCCGCAGTCCATCCCTCGGGCGGCCGTGGGCATCCACAGTAGGGGCAGGACAACGCCTTCGTTGAAACGTCGTGGTTACAATCGGGGCAGTTGACGAGCGCCATGGTCGCTCCTCTTGGGACCAGCGATCACCCGCTCCGTTCCGGTTCTCCAAATTCGGAGCGAGTGCCTGCCCGTCGTCTCGCGCCGGGCGGCCGGGGTAAGGGGCGAGGCTCCTCTCAAGGCTCCAACATTCGCGGATAACGGTCGAATTTTGTCGACAGACAAGGCGTTCCGCCACACAACGCGAAGGCACGGGAACATGCCGGTTAAGGTCGGAATTCTGGGCGCCGGTTTTATCGGGCGCGTCCACGCGCTCAATCTCAAAGCCGACCCCCGTGTGACGCTTGCCGGCATCGCCGACGCGGCGCCCGCCGCGGCGGCGCGGCTCGCCGCGGAGGTGCAGACCGCGGCACTGCCCGACCTCGCCGCGCTGCTCGACGCCGGCGCCGACGCGGTCTACGTGGCTACACCGAACACCCACCACGTCGAGCCCGTGTTGGCGGCGCTCGCCCATGGTGCGCACGTGTTTTCAGAGAAGCCGATGGCCACGTCCCTCGAGGCGGCGTGGCGCATCCGGCAGGCGGCGGAACAGTCCCGCGGCGTCTACCAGATCGGGTTCAACCGCCGGTTCGCCAACGTGTACGCGTTCGCGAAGCGCCTCATCGACGACGGACGCCTGCGGCCGCTCGCCGCACAGATGAAGCACAACCGCGGGGAACTGCGACAGCCGCCCTGGACCTCGGATGTGTCCGTCACGGGCGGCTTTCTCTACGAGACGCCCGTCCATCTCTTCGACATGGCGCGGTTTCTGTTCGGGGATGTCGCGGAACTGCAGGGGTGGGCGCGTCGGAATCTCTACGCGGAACAGGACGCCTTTGCGCTGCTGTTGCGGTTCGAGAGCGGCGTGATCGCCTCAGTGACGAGTGTGGCGCACGCGGGCTGGCTGTTTCCCTCCGAGCGCGTGGAACTGTACGGGGATCACGCCTCCGTAGTCACGGAAGAACTCGAACGGGCGGCGTACAGCGCCGGGCCGCGCGTGCAGGTGGAGGCGATTGACTGCACCGCGATGCCGTTCGAGCAGAAGTGGGGGTACGCCGCCGAAGACCGGCTCTTCATCGACGCGGTGCTGGGCGGGCGCCCGCCGGCCGTGACCGCGGCCGACGGCTACCGTGCGACGGAACTCGTGGTGGCAAGTTACCAGGCGGTCCGCGACGACCGCCGCATTCCCCTCCCACTGCCCGAACCCACCGTCCGATAAGTCCCCCGCGTGTTAGGCGCCGTTTCCGTCAGGGAAAATATATGGTGGTCACAGGAGAGGGGCGCGAGAGGGGGTGGAGCCGGCATGATTTTCCTGCTCCTCGGTCTGCTGATCTTTGCGGCCACCGGCCACATGCTCTTGAGGTGAGCCGGACAGGGGCAGTGACCGAACGAGTGACGATTGAGAACGCTCTACCCTGAGATCTACAAAGGCCGGCGCAGCGGGAGCATAGAGGGGGAGTACGCCGAGACCTGCCATTCCATTGATTCAAGAGATTGATTCAAGAGCTCGGACGTGTTTGTTCGGACCGTTCTTGACCGATGACAATAGAGGGAGGCTTATATGCGCAAGATCGCGATGCTTGCACTCGGCGTAATGATCCTGTCCACCGCGTTCGCCGGCGTTGCCATGGCGCAGACGACTACGCCCGCTCCTACCACAACGCCTGCCACCACGACGGGTCAGTACCCGAACGTGGCGAACCTCAAGCCGTTCTCGGCTGAGGCGAACTTCATGTCGCTGCCTGGTTACCTGCGGTATCTCGTCTTCCAGCAGACCAGCCAGTGGCTGACCCGCGCGGAGGCGGTGCGGATCGTCGGCCAGCAGTAGTCGGATCGGTTCAGTTCGCCGCTCGTCGGCGGGGAGGGCGGATGCCCTCCCCGCTGCGTTTCGCCCACATGGATCTGACGCACTAATAACAATAGGAAGGAAGGGAGAGAGGTGTCGGCAATGCGAACTCGTCGACCTCCTAAAGTGCTCATCGGCACCGTCCTCGTCGTCGCGCTGAGCCGGCCTCGCTTCCGCGGCCGCAGCGCAGCAGACCGTGCTCGCGCAGCGCAGCGCCACAAGCGTCTCGCTCCGGATCGGCGTGCCGCAGGCGTTCGTGGATGGGCAGGCGCAGTTCCTCGATGTGCCGCCGATGCTCGTCGGCGGGCGGACCATGGTGCCGCTGCGTTTCGTCAGCCAGGCGCTGGGCGCCGGCGTCGCATGGGACGCCGCGAGTTCCAGCGTGTTGATCGCGAGCGGAGGCGCGGCCGAAGCGCCGCCGGCCGCGGTTCCACCGTCGGTCAGCTACCCGCCCACGCCGTATCCGCCCGTGCAGGCCTATCCGCCGGCGCCGCTGGTTCCGGCGACGATCACCGGTACAGTCGTGCGGGTGGTGGCAACCACGTACCCCCGGACAATATTGGGTGGCGACATTCAACCGTGGAGCGCCGCTCCGCGGAGCCAGCGTGACGATTTCCGCGGTGCTGGTGGACAACACCGGCGCGGCCCGCTCTCCGTCGACGACCGTCAGCACGACGCTGCAGTAACGGTCGCGACCGTTCTGATAGATCTGCACCGCAGGCGGTAGAGATCGGCAGCGCCAAGGAGGCGAAGAATCAATGCCGGTACGACCGACCCCTCGTGTACAGCGGGTGTTCGCCGTCGCGGCGCTCACGGCCGCGCTGAGCATCGCGTTCGCGCCGATCGTCGCGGCACAGACACCCGCGCCGTATGTCAAAGTGTTCATCGACGGCAGTCCGGTGGCGCTCAGCCAGCCGCCGGTTATGGCGCGCGGACGCGTGCTCGTCCCGCTGCGCGGGGTCTTCGAGCGGTTGGGCGCGACGGTGACTTGGGACGCGCTCGCGCAGACCCTGCTCGCGCAGCGCGGCGCCACGACCGTCTCCCTGCACGTCGGCGCGACGCAGGCGTTCGTCAACGGGCAGGCGCAGTATCTCGACGCGCCGCCCATGCTGATCGGCGGCTCGACCATGGTGCCGCTGCGCTTCGTCAGCCAGGCGCTGGGCGCCGCGGTTACCTGGGACGCCGCCGCGTCGGCGGTGCAAATCACCAGCCAGGGGACGGCGGTCTCGCCGGCGCCTGGGGCCACGTCCACGGCGGCCTCCCCGGCGGCACCGGTCGCGGCACCGGCTCAGGGCGTTCCGTCGGGCGCCTCCGTACCCGCGGGCGCGCCCGGAGTAAACGCGTCGGTTACCGCGACGCCTGCGGGCCGCCCGCTCGGGTTCGGTGATCTGCTGACGGTCACGGCCACGGGCCCTACCCACGCGGCGGCCACGTACACGATCACCAGATTGCGGACCGGACTGCTCATGAGCGAATCGCCTACGCATCCCGGCACGTACGTCGGCTACTACACCGTTCGGCCTGGCGACAAGGTGGCCAACACCAACGTGGTGGTGACGATGACCGCGCCGGACAGGCAGATGGTCACGGCCACCGCTCCGGCACCCGTGACCATCGATGCCTCGATCATCGTGCCCCCGGCCGCGAGCGGAGCTCCCGTCATCAGCAGTCCGGCGCCGCTCGCCGGCGTCGGGACGCCGTTTACGGTGACGGGAACCGCGCCGCCCGGATCGATTGTGAAGGTCCAGGCGGTTTACACCGGCAGCGTGCTGTTCTTCAACGTCCGCGGCACGCTGGGGACCCAAACGGTGACCGCGGATGCAAACGGCGACTGGTCGGCCACGTTCGCTCAGGCACCGCCCGTACGCGGTGTCGATCTGACGATCAGCGCTGCCGTGGTGGACAACACCGGCCGCGCGCGGTCGCCCTCGACGTCGATCCACACCACGGTTCAGTAACCGCCGGGACGGCGGCGTAAGGAAGAGCGTTCGATCGGGGCGGCCGGCAACAGCCGGCCGCCCCGACACGTTGGCGCTCGGAGTTGTCGCCTGTGGCCCAGGTCTGCGGCGGGCGCCGGAGGCCGGCCCGCGCAGCCGGAACGCGGGTTGAGTATACTGACATCGCGATGGTACGCCGGACTACTTCGGAATGACAGGGCCGATCGGCAGTCCTTCTCACACGGACATGCTGCGGGCGGGACTGGGACTCGGCTCCCGCAGCGCGCCCGGGGTGGAGCGTGCGTCCGGGCGCGCCGCCTCGCGCCGTCTTCCCACGGTGCTGGCGGTGCTCGGCGCGGTTCTCGTGCTCTACCTCGCCGTGCCGTTTGTCGTCGGCTTCGCCTCGCTCGACCCGGCCGGCACCGCCGCGGCGGTGGGCGACGCGGTTCGGGCCGGGGCGGTCGGCGTCTCCCTCGCGACCGCGACGGTATCTACGGCCGCCGCCGTGCTCTTCGGTGTCCCGCTCGCGTACGTGCTCGCCCGCGGCGACTTCCCCGGACGGTCGCTCGTCGGGGCCGCGGTGTATCTGCCGCTCGTCGTCCCGCCGCTCGCGGGCGGACTCCTGTTGTTGACGGTGTTCGGGCCCCACGGGCCCGTCGGCGGGTGGCTCGACGCGCACAGCATTCAGGTGGCGGACGCGTGGCCCGGCATCGTGCTTGCGCAGGTCTTCGTGGCGGCGCCCTTCCTCATCGTCGCCGCGCAGGTCGCCTTCCGCGGCATCGATCCCGCGCTCGAGCGCGTCTCCTACGCGCTCGGGGTGCCGCCCCTTCAGACCTTCTTCCGGGTGTCGCTGCCCCTTGCGTGGCCGGGCATCCTCGCCGGCCTGCCGCTCGTGTGGCTGCGCGCGCTCGGCGAGTTTGGCGCGACCGTGATGCTGGCCTACCATCCGTACTCCTTGCCGGTCTATCTGTTCGTCCAGTTCGGCGCCGAAGGGCTCCGCGCGGCGCTGCCCGTCGCGGCGCTGCTGGCCGTGCTCGGCGTGGCCGCGCTCGCGGCGGTGCGTGCCGCCGGCGGTATCGGCGGCGGGTCCCGTCCCTGATCACTGTCGCGGCGGCATGCCGCCTTGGGGGGTTTACGCTCGACGTCGCCTTCCGCTCGGGTCACCGGCGTACGGTGCTCTTCGGTCCCTCCGGCGCGGGCAAGACGATGACGCTCCAGTGCATGGCGGGATTTCTTGTCCCGCCGCGCGGATATGTCGCCATCGCGGACACGGTGTTGCTCGACTCATCACGGGGCGTCAACGTCCCCCCGTGGCGCCGCCGGGTCGGCGCGGTGCTGCAGGGCGACGGGCTCTTCCCGCACCTGAGTGTCGCCGAAAACGTGACGTACCCGATGCGCCGGATCTGGCGGGGCCGGGAGGCGACCCGGGCGCTCGCGCTGCTCGCGGCGGTGGGTCTGGCGGGCTACGGCGACCGCCGGCCCGCGGATTTGTCCGCCGGCGAACAGCAGCGGGTCGCGCTGGCCCGGGCACTCGCCAGCGACCCGCGCGCGCTGCTGCTCGACGAGCCGTTCGCGGCCGTCGATGCCCCGGTGCGCGAACAGTTGCGCCGCGACCTCCTGGCGCTCGTCGAAAGCCGCGATCTCCCGGCGGTCGTGGTGACGCATGACTTCGACGAGGCGCATGTGCTGGGCGAGACGATTGTGGTCTTGGTCGCCGGCCGGGTGGTGCAGACCGGGGCACCGGCGGACGTGGCGCGGCATCCGCGCACGGCGGCCGTGGCGCGGCTGGTCGGCGCCGGCAACGTGCTGGCGGGGGACGTCGTCGGGCGCGACGGGGCGGCGGCCGTCGTACGCGCAGGGCCGTTCGTGGTGCGTGTGCCGCCTCGGCCCGGGATCGGGCAGCGCGTTGCGTTCTGTGTCCGGCCCGAACAGCTTCACGTGGGCCCGGCGGCCGGCGACGGAGGCCCGACTCCGGCAGTGCGGGCGCGGGTCCACCGTGTGCTCACGCGGCGCGCCGGCGCCACACTGCTGCTGACGGCGGGCGGAGTTGAGCTTGAGGCGTGGGTGAGCGGATCCGCGCCCGCGTCCGGGGACGTCGTGGAGGTCTCCATCCCCGACGGCGCGGCGCACGTGCTCGAGCCCGACGACGGCACCGAGGACGAACCGCCGCAAGGCCCCGCGGCCGCGGAATCGCCGTCCGCGGTCCGAGAAACGGCGCGCCGCTGAGACTCAGGCCGGCCGGGAACGGCCGGCGGACTGCCGGCGCTTCTTCCGACGTATAACGTGTTGAGAACCGTCGCGGCGCGGTGGGGACGTTAGTAAGAGCGGACAGCCGCGGGGAGGGAGGGGACCTGCGGCCGCCTCCCTAACTAAGGCGAGTACGCCATTTTTTTCATGAGGTGATCAGGGTGGCCGACCAGCCATCGCAGGATCGCATGCGGGTCCTTCGCTACTCCGCAGAGACGTACACGCAGGCGGCCAGCACGATGCGGAACGTGCTGTACGAGATCAAGAAGGTGATCGTCGGGCAGGACCTCATGCTGGAACGGATTCTGGTCGCGCTGCTCTCCCGCGGGCACATCCTGATCGAGGGCGTCCCCGGGCTCGCGAAGACGCTGGCGATCAAGACGACCGCGCAGGTGCTGGACTGCCAGTTCAAGCGCATCCAGTTCACGCCGGACCTCGTGCCGGCCGATCTTGTCGGGACCCGTATCTACAACCAGCAGTCCGGCACGTTTGAGGTGGAAATCGGCCCGGTGTTCGCCAACCTGGTGCTGGCGGACGAGATCAACCGCGCGCCGGCGAAAGTCCAGTCGGCCCTCCTCGAGTCGATGCAGGAGCGCCAGGTCACGATCGGCAAGCAGACGTTTACGCTGCCCGATCCCTTTCTGGTGCTCGCCACACAAAACCCCATCGAGAGCGAGGGTACCTATCCGCTGCCGGAAGCGCAGGTCGACCGGTTCATGTTCAAGGTCATCATCTCGTATCCAACCTTCCACGAGGAAATGACCGTCATCGACCGGGTTACCGAGAAGAATCCCGCGGTGAACCGGGTGATCGGCGCGCAAGAGCTGTTCGGCCTGCAGAAGGTGGCCGACGCCGTCTATGTCGATCCGCGGCTCCACGAGTACGCGGTCAGTCTCGTGACGGCGACACGGCGGCCGCAGGAGTACGGGCTCGGTGATCTCGCGCGGTACGTCGCCTACGGCAGCAGCCCGCGCGGCTCCCTCAACCTCATCATCGGCGCGAAAGCGCTGGCGCTGCTGCGCGGCCGCGAGTACGCGATGCCGGAGGACGTCCGGGACCTCGCGCCCGAAGTGCTGCGGCACCGCGTCCTGCTCTCCTACGAAGCGCTCGCCCAGGATATGACGCCCGACCAACTGCTCCAGCGGATCATGGACGCGGTCCCCGTGCCGCGCGTCCACATCGGCGACCCGTACGGGGAGACGAAGGCGTCCGCGCCCGTGCCGTCCGGCGGGGAGCAGTAGGCTCGGGCATCGTCCCCGTGCGCCTCTCGCTCCGCCGCACCGGCCGGCCCGCGCCGGGCACACCCGGCCGTCTTGCGGCCGGCGGGTCCCCAGAAGCGGCGGGGACCGCCGCTTCCGCCGCGGAGCCCTCGGCTCCGGCGGCCTTCATGTCGGGGGTCGAGACCCCGGAACGCGTTCTGCGGCGGCTCGAATTCAAGGTGGTCCGGCGCCTCGACGGATTTCTCTTCGGCGACTACCGCGGCGTGTTCTACGGTCCGAGCCTCGATCTTGCCGAGGTGCGCGAATACCAGCCCGGCGACGAGGTCCGCCGGATCGATTGGAACGTCACCGCCCGCATGAACCAGCTGTTCGTCCGGCAGTACCGCGAGGAGAAGGAACTCACCGCGTGGCTTCTCGTGGACCTGTCGCCGTCGATGCAGTTCGGCACAATCCGGCAGTTCAAGCGGCAGCTCGCGGTCGAGTTCGCGGGCGTCGCGGCGTACATCATCGCGCGGCACGGCGACAAGGTCGGCGGGCTCGTTTTTCCCACGCGCACCGGCGCCACGTTCATCCCGCCGCGCGCCGGCCGCCTGCACGCGCTGCGGATCGTGCGCGACCTGTCGTCGGTGCCGGCCGTGCAGGGCGGGGGGCAGACCGACCTGGGGGCGGTCCTGCGACAGCTCGGCCGCCTGGCGAAGCGCCGGTCGCTCGTGTTCCTCATTTCGGATTTCCACGCCCCGGCGGGATGGGATCAGCCGCTCGCGGAACTGGGACGCCGGCATGAGATCATCGCCGTGCGCATCGAAGACCCGCGCGAACGCGAGCTCCCGGACGTGGGCGGCGTGTACCTGCACGATCCCGAAACCGGCCAGCAGCTGTGGATCGACACCTCCGACCGGCGCGTGCGGCAGGCCCACCGCGCGCTCGTCGCGGAGCGCGATCAGCGTCTGACCGAGGCGCTCCAGCGCACGCGCGTCGATCTCCTGACGCTGTCGACCGGGGCCGCGCTCGTCGATGATCTCTTGCGGTTCATTACGCTTCGAAGGCGGCGGCGGTGGAATTTACCTGGCCGGTAATGCTCTGGGCGCTCCTGTTGCTGCCGGCGTCGGTCGCCTGGTACGTGTTCGCGGTGAAGCACATCCGGCGGTCGACCGCGCAGCGGTTCGCGGAGGCGCCGCTGTTTTCGCAGATCGCGGTACGCCTCCCGGCGATCCGCCGGCACATCAGCATGGGGCTCTACTTCGCCGCGCTTGGACTGCTGCTCGGCGCGGCCGCGCGGCCGGTGATGGCGGTGCCGCTGCCGGTCAATCGGGCCACCGTCATCCTCGCAATCGACACGAGCGGCAGCATGGCGGCGCCGGACCTGCAGCCCACGCGGCTCGATGCGGCGAAGCAGGCCGCGGCCGGGTTCCTCGATGTCTTTCCACCGGGCCCACGGGTAGGGCTCGTCACCTTCAGCACGTACGCCACGCTCAATGTCCCGCCGACGGACGATCGCAGCGCCGTGCGCGAGGCCCTCGTCACGCTGAAGACCCAGGAGGCCACGGCGATCGGCGACGGGATCGCGGTCTCCCTGCGTGCCATCCCGGGCCGGGCCTCGAGCGTTCCCGGAGCGCCCGCCCCCGGCGCCGGCGGTGGATCACCGGCCGGGCCCGGGGCGCCGCCCACGCCGTCACCGTTTGGCCAGTTCCCCTCCGGCCAGAGCCCATTTGTGGCCCCGGGCCAGCCTCCGCTGGGGACCCCGGGACAGCCGGAAGGCAAGGACCTGCCGCCGGCGGCGATCATCCTGCTGACCGACGGCGGGCAGAACGCCGGTACCGCGGATCCCATTCGGATGGCCGCGCTGGCCAAACAGTTGAAGGTCAAGATCTACACGATCGGGCTCGGCACGCCCGGCGGCGGCGTCTTCAACTATCAGGGGCAGATGGTCCTGGTGCCCTTCGATCCGGCCCTGCTGCAGCAGGTCGCCGCGATCACCGACGGCAAGTTCTTCATGTCACCGAGCGCCGGCGATCTCAAGCAGATTTACCGTGAGCTCGGCCGCACGATCGGCTGGGAGAAGCGCAAGACCGAGGTTTCAGCGCTCTTCGTCGCGGGCGCCGGTGTGCTGATGCTGAGCGGCGGCGCGCTTTCACTTCTGTGGATGGGACGGCTGCCGTGAGCTTCCTCTGGCCGCGCGTGTTGTGGGCGTATGGCCTCGTGCCGTTGCTGGTCGCGGGCTACATCTGGATCCTCCGCCGGCCCGCGCGCGAGCGGGTGCGGTATCCGACCCTCGACCTCGCGCGGGTCGCCGCGGCCGCGGGCGGGCGCTGGCGGCGCCACGTCGCCGCGGTGATGTATCTGGCGACGCTGTGCGCCGCCATTTTCACCGTCGCGCGCCCGGTCGCGCCGGTGCCGGTGCCGGACAATCGCGCGGCCATCATGTTGAGCATGGACGTCAGCCGGAGCATGATGGCACACGATGTCGTGCCGACCCGGCTCGACGCGGCAAAGAAGGCGGCCGTCGACTTCGTCCGGAACCTGCCGCGCGGATCGAAGGTGGGGCTCGTCTCGTTCAGCAGCTACGCGACCCTCATCGCGCCGCCCACCGACGATCACGACCGGGTGATCCAGGCCATCAACAGCCTGAACCTCGAGTTTGCGACCGCGATCGGCGACGGCCTGCTCGAGGCGGTCTACGCCCTCCCCGGCCGCCCGCGTCCGCCGGCCAATTTGCTGCCGGGCCTTCCGCCGCCACCGCCGCCGGACGCCGACCGCCTGCCGCCGGCGACCGTCGTGCTGTTGAGCGACGGACAGAGCAACCGAGGCACGCCGCCCGAGGATGCCGCGACGGTCGCGCGGCAGTTGCACGTGCGGGTGTACACGGTGGGGCTGGGGTCGCCCGAGGGCACGTTCCTCGAGCTAGGCGGCCGGGGCATCTTCGTCCGTCTCGATGAAGAGACGCTGAAGGAAATCGCGGAAGTGACCGGCGGCGCCTACTGGCGCGTGTCCTCCGCGACGGAACTGAGCCGCGTGTATTCGCGCTTGGGCCGCGTCATCGGCTGGAAGCATGTGCCGGTTGAGGTGAGCGGCCTCGCCTCCGTCGGCGTCGCCGTGCTGTTCCTCGGAACGGTGGTCACGTCGTTGTTCTGGATGCACCGCCTGGGTTAACAGGTCCGCCCCACCCGCACACCGCGGCGCGTGCCGCCGGCAGTGTGCCGGCCCGTCCGTCCCGAGTTTCGTGCTCGTCCCCTCGTCCCCACCGTGTTTGCCGCGTTCCGTCACGGGAAGAATACGCGTGTACGCTATCAACCCTGGGAGGCGAGGTGTTCTATGGCCCCGAGCCGTGCCATCGCTCCGCCGCTGACGGACGTGCTGTACATCATGGCGGAAGAAGGCGCCGACGAGGAGACCAGCGATCTCAGCGAAGACATGTGGGCGGGCCTGATGCGGGACGGCGCGGACGTCGCCCGGCGCGTCGAGGAGGAGATCGAAGCCGGGGATGCGCCCGTCGGTCGCGAGGACGTCGACCCCGAAGACCTGACGGCGATCCGAGACGCCGCGGGCGTGATCGTCACGCGCGATCACCGCCATGGACGTGTGAGCGCCGAGACATTCCCGGACGAGAATGAGCTCCTCGCGGCGTGGAACGCCCTCGTGGTGGAGTTGGAACCGAGCGCGCTGGACGTCGAGGAGGCCGAAATGGACGACAGCACGGAGGGTCCGTCGTCTGGCCCGAAGGCCACGGACTCGTGAGACAGAGACCCGCGAGCGGGTAGAACATCCGCGAGACCGCGTATCGACACACTCAATGGGGTACGCTCCATGATGACAAGCCATCCGCTGTACGTGCTGCATTACGAGTGCACCAAGTGCCACACGCCGTACGACGTGATGTGGGACTCGCGGCGCGAGCAGGAGCCTCCGTCACAGTGCCCGCAGTGCGGAAGCCCGGTGCGCCGCTTCGTCGGTTCTTCGTACCGCGCGGGCACCGAGAAACGTCCCGCGGCGGCCATGCACGCGGGGCACAGCAGGCCGGAACGGCGGACGGCGTAGCGTCATGGGTGTGTTTGCGTGGATCGTCGCCGGCGTCATCGTCGATTGGGTGGACAAGATCGCGCCGCTGCTTGCCCGGCGGCGCCGGGGCTCGGGCCTCTGACAACGTAGAGTTTATTGCTCCGTCGCGGCCGGGGCCGGAGGTCTCGCCGGCCCCGGCCGCGCTGTGCCCGCGCCGCCCCGGGCCCGCGCCTCAAATCATGGCGTGCTATGATGGCGCGGATGAGGATTGTCGTCACCGGCGGCGCCGGGTTCATCGGATCCCACTTGTGCGAGCGTCTCCTCGGCGACGGGGCGGAGGTCATCTGTCTCGACAATTTCATCACCGGCCGCCCCGCAAACGTCGCGCACATCACCGACCCGCGATTTGAGCTTCGTCGGCACGACATCACCACACCGATCGAGATCCCGGGGCCCGTCGACTGCGTCCTGCACTTCGCCAGCGCGGCGAGCCCGGTCGACTATCTCTCCCATCCGATCCAGACGTTGAAGGCCGGCGCGCTCGGCAGCTGGATCACCTTGGGACTCGCCCGGGCAAAGCGCGCGCGATTCGTGCTCGCGTCCACATCCGAGGTGTACGGAGATCCGGCCGTGACGCCGCAGCCCGAGACGTACTGGGGCCACGTCAATCCGGTCGGCCCCCGTGGCTGCTACGATGAGGCAAAGCGCTTCGCCGAGGCCATGACCATGGCGTACCATCGGTACCACGACGTGAACACCGGGATTGTGCGCATCTTCAACTGCTTCGGACCGAGGCTGCGGCCGGATGACGGCCGCGTGATCCCGACGCTGCTCAACCAGGCGATTCGGGGAGAGCCGCTCACGGTCCACGGCGACGGCACGCAGACGCGCAGTTTCTGCTACGTGACCGATCTCGTAGACGGCGTCGTTCGCTACATGCGCTCGGACGTGCATGATCCCGTGAACATCGGGAATCCCGACGAGATCCGCGTGATCGATCTCGCGCGGCTGGTGCTTCACGTCACGGGCAGCCACAGCTCCATCGTCTACGGGCGCCGTCCCGAAGACGACCCCACGCGCCGCTGTCCCGACATCACGCTGGCCCGCACGCTGCTCGGCTGGGAGCCGCGGGTGCCGCTGCGCGAGGGACTCAAGACGACCCTCGACTGGTTCGCCGCCCGCACCGCCTAGCGCCGTCCCACCGTCGTCCCACGCGTCCGGAGCGTCCCTTGGCCGCGACGAGTTGTTCGCCGGTCCCGTCCGCGCTATGATGATCGCAACGCGCCCGTAGCTCAGGGGATAGAGCAGCTGCCTTCTAAGCAGCGGGTCGGGGGTTCAAGTCCCTCCGGGCGCGCCAATGCAGAAATAGCAAGGGTTTGCGAGGCACCACCCGCTCCAGAAGCCGACGAAAAAGCCAATGCTCACCCCCTCGTGGACGCTGCGGAAGCGTTCCTGCTTACCAAGCGTGTCGGCGGCTGCACCGCGGCGACCATGCGGATTTACGGATGGTGGCTCGGGCGTCTCCAGGCCGACACCTCCGAGGTGACGCCGCTCTCGCTGCGCACATTTTTCGTGGGACTCCAGCATCGCAGCGCCTCGCACCAACACCAAGCGTATCGCACGCTCAAGACGTTCTTCCGGTGGTGCGTGGAGACAGGCGCGCTCGCCGACACACCGCTGCGCGGTTTCACGATGCGGACGCCCAAGACGCTGCCGGATGTCCCCACGGAGGACGAGTTGCGGGCCGTGCTCACGGTCTGCTCAGAGACGCTGGAGGGTGTGCGGAATCGAACGCTGCTCCTTGTGCTCGCCGACAGCGGCCTGCGCGCGAACGAGGTCCTGCGCCTTTTGGTTGAGGACTGGCGGCGGGCGGATCGCGGACTGTTCGTGCGGGCGGGGAAGGGCCGCAAGGATCGGGTTGCGTTCATTGGGCCGACGACCACGCGCGCGCTCAAAGCGTGGCTCGCGCGTCACCCGGCGCCAGCGTCGGACGCGTTCCTGTTCTGCGACCGAGAGGGCCGGCCGCTCAAGGATCGCCACCTCGTCCAGATTCTCCACCGGCTGAGCGCGAAGGCCGGGCTGCCGGCGAACCGGCGTCTGCATCCCCATGCCCTGCGGCACTTTGCCGCGACGAGCTGGCTGCGCGGAGGCGCCGGCCTGGACGAGGTGCGCCGGCTCCTGGGTCACGAAAGCCTCGCGACCACGCTGAGATATTCGTCCCTTGTGGGTGCGGACCTCAGGCGGGCACACCGACGGGCCGGGGCAATTGAACGGTTGCATATGGACTAAGCGAGGACTGAATGAACGAATACGTCTCGCGCCGGGGACACCTATGCCAGTTTTCTTCCCGTTCAGGGCGAGGCTGACTTACCTCGTGGCACCAAAGCCCCGAAAAACGATTGCCTTTGGCGAACCGTAACCTGAATCACTAACCCCAATTCGGAGGAGGGGCCAGGAGGTTGACTGTCGGATGCCTGCTACCTGTCGCATACAGACGCCGACCGCGCACTGCGGGACCGGCGCGGCGGTCAGTCGAATGTGTCCTCGCCTGATGCCTGCCTAACCAACAGGGAGGCGTCCATGAGGCGGCTCGCGTGAATGCGGATTCTCTGGCTAGGTTTCTGCGAAGGGCCCAGCGAGCCTATCGTCGGGGAGGCGTACTGCGATTTCTCTGGTACGCGCGCGACAGGGTCACGCGACCGTTTCTCGGATACTCCTTGGATTTTGCCTATGCGAAGGACTTCTTCGAGGAGAACATCTCCGATAGCCGACCGATGGCCGACGACCTCGCGCCACGACTCGTCGAGGCTCTCAAGATTCGACGGATCGTCGACATGGGGTGTGCGGCGGGGCATTGGATCGCAGCATTTCTTCGGTCTGGCGTTGACGCGTTCGGGGTTGAAGGAAGCCACACCGCCCGTCCGTTCCTTCTCTGCCCCGAGAATCGTGTGATTTTCACCGATCTTCGGAAACGATTGAAACTGCCACCACGGTTCATAGGAGATGGCGTAGATTTAGTACTGTCTCTGGAGGTAGCGGAGCATATCGAAGCGCGCTATGCTCGGGTTTTCGTGAAGAACTTGGTGATGTGCCAACCGCGATGGATCGTGATGACCGCAGCCCCTCCGGGGCAGGGTGGCACCTATCACATGAATGAACAACCCCCGGAGTATTGGAGAGACCTGCTCGCCAACGTCGGCTACCAATCGGACCCCTCAACGCACACGTTATTGACGCGATTCGTGGAGGAAGCGAAGGGGCGGGGTGTGCATATCCCGTTCTGGATGCCTAAGAACTTGCTTGTCTTTACCCGAGGTCGTGCGCCGACGGTTCTCTGAATCCCCACCTCATTCCGCTCGAGACTACCCGCTCGCTCCACGGGAGAACCGCCTGTCGTCACCCTCATGCCCCCGCGGCGTGTCGAGGATGATCCGCAGCGATGTATCGCCGCTCACTCTGAAGGGCTCATCGCGGAAGCGAATCACGATGAGGATTTCTGTGCAAGCGCCCTTTCCCGCAGGGTGAGCATAGCCCGAAGCACGACCACGTCATGGAAGCACGACCACGTCATGGGGCCCACGGCCTATGCCCGCCGAACCGGCAGGGCGTAAAGACCACGGAGACCTGCGAGTAGCCGGGAGGCTCACCTGCGCCCCTTGGCTGTCAGTTTCTGCGCCATCCTGACAAAATCCGCGCCCAAGTAGGCGTCCCACCACTCCACCGCGGCGCAGAACCGCTCCCATGTCTTCCACTGCACCCGCTTGGGTTTCTCGGGGTAGTCATCGCCATATTCCCACCCCGGATCGAACCGCCGGCAGAGTTTCTCGAGCGCGAGTTGCGCAGTCCCCAAGACGCTCCGGCTCCATCGCTGCGATTGGTACGTCAGTCCCAGGCACCGTCGACAATGCCATGCGGACCTCCACGGTGCAAAGTAGAGCGTCACCACACGGGCCTGACACCATCCACAACGGAACCACGGCCGCCGGCCACCGAACCGACAAGGCATCGAGAACACCGTAACCGGGTAGTCGTTGATGCGGGCCAATGTGACCTGTCCCAGGTCGGGACACCCTATCTGTGCGCGGATGCCCTTGTCCCGCAGGTCTACCCGCAACAGACTCTCTACGGCATAACGGGTCCGATCGCGCCCCATTTTTCAGAAATTTCCTGGCGCAACGCGGTGACGAGGAGCACGACGGCCGACGGAGCATCGGTGTTGGCCCTGCGCTGCTGCCGCATGGCGAGACGCTATATCAGGTAGAGGCCATTCTCCTACGTGTTGCGTAGCTACCTTCGCCTTGTCGACCGACGCTGACGGGACTCGCGGATCTTGAGCTTAAGCGCTTTTGCGATCGTCGCCTCATCATCGTCAGGTCCTACGATCTCATAGCTTGCCCAGACCAGAAACGGCCGATTCTTGAAAATAACCAAGGAGAGTTGGCGGTCGGGATCGCCATTGCCCCTTTCGACCTTGCTCAAGATAGCGTTAATCTCTTTCGTAGCATTCACCAGGTCGGCGTCGTGATAGGCCGTTTCCCCGTCGGCTTCCCAGAATTTAGATACAACCTGATCCGCCCTGGAAGACTTGTAGCAATAGATCTTTCTTGTAATCGGACCGATGACCCAGCTGTAGGTCGTCCCACCCTTCCCACCCTGAATCATCATATTTCTCCCCTCCCTCTCCGGCCTCTTGGTCTCCTGTGCGGGCGATGATGACGAACGAAATCGGGAATTCCCTGTTAAGCCTTCTGATGATGCGTTCGTACTTCGGACGCACTCGATGTTTTGCCTTGCGGAGCGCCCACGATGGGATGCCTCGGCGCTCTGCCTCGGCCATCACGGCGAGTGCGGATCCTGCGCCGCGGCGGAGGAGCGAACGGAGGAGCAGGCGCGCCCGCGTCGTGGGCGAGATCTTAGGCATCGCGCAACCCTCTGAGCGCGCGTTCTGAAGCAACGTTGCGGACGCCACGGCCGTTCGCTGGCCGCCCGATGCCGTTGCGCCCATGTAGGCTGTCGAGGGGCGAGGCTTGCAGGAACCTCGCTGCCACCTCGGTCTGTGTGAGCACTGCGTAGCGCAGCGTCATGGCAAGGGTCTCGTGCCGCAGCACGCGCCGGACGAGTTCGAGGTCGCCCGTGCGGCGGAGTAGCGAGGTGGCCGCGTAGTGACGCAGGGCGTGGGGGCCGATGCACTGCGCGAGGCCGGCGCGCCGCGAAAGACGGTGGAGAATGTGCGTGATGGTGGACGGACCGAGCATCGCGCCGTCACGTGCGCAACACACCGGCGCGACCGGCTGCGGGCCGGGGTGAGCGGCGAGCCAAGCGCGGAGCAGCGAGGCCGTCGTCTCGCCGAAGAAGGTCACGCCGTCTTTCTGACCCTTTCCGGCGTAGACACGGATGGTGCGCGCGGTCAGGTCGAGGTCCCCGATTCGCAGACGCCGCAACTCCTCTTTCCGTAACCCAGCGTCGGCCAGGAGGGCGATCATCGCTCGGTTACGGCGGCCCTCGGGCGTCACGAGGCACGTCGCGAGCAGCCGGCGCACGTCCGCATTATCGGGAACACGAGGGAGGGTTTTTGGAGCACGCATGATGAGGCCGGCCATCGGATCGGTGGCGAGCCGTCCAGTCCGGGTGCACCAGCGGGCGAACGTCCGGAGCGTCCGGTAGGTTTGGTGCGCGCTCACCGGACGAACGCGAGAGCGGAGGTCGGCAAGGTAGCGTTCGATCACTTCCGGCGTTATGTCAGCGAGGTCTTGCAGGGCGGTGGCGGTCTGGAATCGCTCCAGACCACCGGCGTAGGTCCTACGGGTGGCGGCCGTGTGCCCAGCGGCGTCTCCGTGTGTCAGGAACGCCTGGAGGGCGTCAGCGAAGGTCACGGTCCCTCCACGGGGCCGGCCGGACCTCCACCACGTCCGCGCCGAAACGCCGGGGGGCCTCAGCCACCAAGTCTATCGTTTGGCTCTTTGGTCCCTCATGTTCGCCATGCTCGCCATGTTCGCCAAGGTCTAAGGGTTGGCGAGCATGGGGATTTTGGCGAGCATGGAGGCTCCAGATGGACTGGCCCCGGTTTGGTGGAGACCTTATCATTTGAGCCGTTGAGGCTCAAAGGGGGGCCACCAGATGGGCAGCAGGACCAGGAGTCGACCGCCGTATCCGCAGCAGTTTCGGGAGGAAGCCATCCGTCTGGTCCGGG
>DATGHZ010000046.1:0-75834 GCA_035307565.1 bacterium
AGTGGGGCATCCAGAAGGTCACACTGGAGGTGGAGCGATGAAAGCCGGACGCTACCGCATCGTGTGGCAGGCCGGCCGCATGCGCTCATTCTTCGACTGGCGCTGGCGCCTTGTCTGTGCTGGCCCGGCGCGGTTACGGCAATGCGGTCCGTTCAGCCTAGCCTCTGCTTCGTAGGTTCTGCTCTCACCACGAGATAGCGGGCCGACTATTTCCTACTCGGCCAAGACGAGAATATCAGGTGGCGAGGATGCTGCCGGCGACGGAAAGCTCGTGTCACGATCTTCGCGGCCTGTCGCCGTCAAATGCCCATTAATGGGCTAGCGAAGCCTATCCCGCGGCGGCGCAGGGCGGTGCGGTCAATCTCGGAGCCGGAGCCTCTTGGATCCTGAGACGGAGGCGGTACGCCAGGAAGTATGCGACGCAGTTCACCGGCTACTAAGACGTCTACCGGCCCGAGAACGAGCCGTCGTGCGTGCGCGGTTCGGATTCGACGGAAGCCCTCAAACGCTAGATGCCATCGCGGAGCGCTACCGTCTCAGCGCTGAGCGGATCCGTCAGATCGAGGCGCGAGCACTGGGCCGCCTTCAGGATGCCGGAAGTTGATGCGCCTTGACGTGATGGCCCAAGAGGGCGAGTTGCTTTGACGATCCAGTTTAAGCGTTACGACTATTACACTGGCCCCCAGAATCGGGCCATCGTAGACGGCGTACTTCGGCCACCGAGTGCGCTTGCACACCTCTCGTGAGCCGCGTGCACGCTATCAAGACGGCGACATATGATCGCCACGGGCGCCAAGTTTCGGCGATCTTCTCATTCGTTAGCACCTGTACGACGGAAGTCGAGTCAGCGTCCGGTTCACCAGTGACCCGCATGGCGATCCAGTGAGCGTCCGCTTGCTCGAACTTCGCCCATCTACATAGGCCACTCACGATGTCCCCGTACGTCACCGTTGGGTCGAACCGAACCCCTTTCCGGCCCACTGAATAGGCCAACCGTCTGATGCCACAGGCGAGCCGGGCGGAAATGAACGAGCTCGTCGGTACCCTCGAGAGCACCGCTGGCGTGGGGAAGACGTAGCGCGACGCTGGCGCCAGTTTCCCATACTTTCGCACAAGATGTTCGAGGACTGTACGAACCCTTGACGGTTCAACCTGCCTCGCGACGAGCGCCCGGAGGGCCAGTTCAAAACCGTCCCAAGTTCCTGGAAGCCGCACGCCCGGCCGGTTCCGGACCAGTGCCCCCGCGACTGGTTGATGTTCGAGTTGCCGCTTAATTTTCCATGGATCGGCGTCCACATCAAACATGCGTCGCACGCGGGAGAGCACGTCGCGCAATCCGGATGGATCCGGCAGTGCGAGCGACACGGCAAGATAATCGCCGCGGCTGGCCAGCCGCGCTTCCAGCCAGCCGGTTTGCCCACGAATCCGCAAGGTGCGACGATACGTGTCTTCGGTCACCTCTTCTACGCCTGGGATCGCCTCCGCTCTAAAGAGCGTTAGTAGAAGGCTCCAGTCGAAGGGAGTACGGAATGCCATCCGGATCGTGATCTCGTGGGCGCGGGATAACTGAACACGTGGCACGTGTCGGATGCGCGACGGCGATGCACCGTACGTACTCGCAAATACCGCATTAAAGCGACGAACGCTGCCGAAGCCAGCGGCGAACGCGACCGCCGTGATAGACAGGCGTGTTTCGCTCAGCAGCAGCTTCGCGACCTGGACACGGCGCGTTCGTGCAATCACTGCGGGCGGAGCACCAAGATAGCGGTCAAACAGTCGGCTCAGATGTCGAGCGCCTATGCCCACTGCCGCCCCGAGATCCTCCACGCGTCGCTCATCCAGAAATCCGCACTCAATCAAATCGACCGCGCGTGAAACCGTCCCACTCGGGTCGAGGTGCCGCGGGGTACCGGGCGCGAGTTCCGGTCGGCAGCGCAGACAGGGTCTGAAGCCTGCCTGTTCGGCCGCCGCGGCACTTGGAAAGAACCGCACGTGGTCCGAGCGGGCCGGTCGGACCGGGCACACGGGGCGGCAGTAGATTCGTGTGGTGAGTACGCCGGTGAAGAAGCGCCCATCGAAGCGAGGATCTCGTGCGACGCGGGCACGGTCGCACACGTCGGCGTTGAGCGAATTGCTCTCGGCCCCCACGGTGGGCTCGGTGCTTCTCGTCAATACCGCTACGCTCATACGTCTCGTGCATTCAGCACACTCGGCACGAGTCCTGGAAGGCACCTAACGATGAAGTCCGAATCCGGCCAGCCCTCGTCCGACGAAGGCACTACGCTATGAACCACGGTGAAAACGGACGCCCCTCTCTCCCCGGCGCGGGCTGTCATCAGCTACCTTCCAGGGGCGGGACCATTGCTTTTGCTGCTGCTGTCGTTCCTGTGGGGAGCATCCTACCCGCTGATAAGAATCGCTGTGCGCACTATTCCTCCCGCATCGACTGTAGCGATGCGAGTGGTCATCGGAAGCGGCTTACTGGTCCTGCTCTGGTACCGCCAGAACCTCCGCTTACCCCGCAGTCTCTCAGTGTGGGGACGCCTATTTGTCCAAGCGTGTCTCAATATCACGATCCCCTTCACCTTGATCAGCTGGGGCGAGCAGTTCATCGGAGGGGGCCTCGCCGGCATTCTCAACGCGACGCCGCCGGTCTTTGTGGCCCTCCTGGCATGGATCGGGACTCGTCATGAACCCTTGACCGTCCGTAAGGCGGTCGGCGTGTTCCTCGGGATCGCCGGCGTCCTCGTCATCGTCGGTCCATCGGTATTGCTTGACTGGCGCCGCTACGGACTCGCCGAGTTGGCGATTCTTGCTGCATCGCTATGTTATGCCCTGGCGGCTGTCGGCGGGCACCGATTGGGAACGCTGCCGCCGCTCGTCAGCGCGACCGGCACGGTCGTCTGCGCCGCCGCAACGATGGTGCCGGTGAGCCTGATCGTCGAGCACCCGTGGAATCTTACACCGTCCGCGCAGTCTCTTGGGGCGGCGGTATGTCTCGGTGTCTTCTCGACCTCCGCAGCCTATATCGTGTACTTTCGACTGTTGTCACTGGTCGGCCCACTCGGCACGGCAAGCGGCAGCTATTTGCGTGCCGGCGTAGCCGTCCTTCTTGGGACGTTGTTCCTACACGAAACATTCACGCCCTCGACGGCAATCGGCTTAGGAAGCGTTCTCGCCGGCGTAGCCATTTTGACGACGCCGATTTCGCGTGGCGTATGTCGCGTGTCCGTTTCTTCGCGGTGACGGTTATTGGGCATTCGTTCTACGTTCACGGACTCACAGCGAGCGAACCCTGGGATGAACGGCGGCTCGAGCACCAGTACGAAGGCGATGTCGAGTTGATGACGTCATCGCCCAGCGGCCAGGAGATCGTTCGCACCGTGGCAGAGTTGCAGCGCTCGTTATCGGTCATTTCCACGGGGCAGCGCGATTCAAACGCTCTGGGTTCATGAATCCTTGGCCGGGCACGTTCGAGTGATTAGATGCGCTGCACGAGGGCGTCCGCCGTCTTGACGACGATTTCACTCATCTAACTGCGCGCCCGTTTTGGGCGCGGAGACTAAGAGGTGCCCCCGGTAGGGCACCAGGGTGCACTCTGTAAGCCCCCTAGAGATTCTATCCTTCATCCTAAATCCGCATCATAACGTCCTTCGGAGCAGGTCCCGGCGTCGCGGCGGACTTACGCGAAGTTGCCATAGAGCTTCGCGAGCACCTGAGCATCCGCCAAGTGCTTGAGGACCGCGGCGTTGTTCTCCGACCTACAGGCGGCTCACTTCGAAGCTTTATGTCCGTTTCACGCCGAAGACCGACCCAGTTTCCACGTCTCCCCGTCGGACGCGGTGCAATCCATTCCAGGGCGTCGAAGCAGATCGACAAGATCCGCCCCGTCGCCTGAGACGCAAGAACGGCCGTTCTCAATCCGCGGAGATTGCCTGCAGATGGCGCGGCGGCTCAGACGTGCGCGAGGATAATGGATAAGAACACGATCCGCTAACAGGAAGTTACTCGCCAAGCACTTGATGCACGAACGAGACCGCGATCGAGCCCTCGCCCACCGCAGACGCCACCCGCTTGATGTTCCCGGCGCGCACGTCCCCGACCGCAAAGACGCCGGGAATGCTCGCCTCGAGCAGATGCGGAGCCCGCGTGAGCGGCCAGCCTACCTCGGTCAGGTCAGCGCGGGAGAGATCCGCCCCAGTCTTGATGAAACCGTTTGCGTCAAGCGCGAGACAACCGATGACCCACCCCGTATTGGGAACGGCGCCGAGCATGGCAAAGACGTGCCGGACGTCGTGCTCTTCGATCCGTCCGGTCTGCGTGTCCCGCCACTGCACACGCGCCAGATGCGTCTCACCCTCGAGCGCCAGAATCTCGGTGTGCGGATGGACGAAAATGTTCTGGCTTTCCTCAATTCGTCGGATCAGGTAGCGCGACATGCTCTGCGCCAACCCACCGGATCGCACGAGCATGTCGACGCGGCGCGCCGACTCGGCGAGATAGACGGCAGCCTGTCCCGCCGAGTTGCCGCCGCCAACGACGATCACGTCTTCGCCCTCACACAACTGCGCCTCGACAAAGGTCGCGCCATAGTATACTCCAGCGCCCTCAAACCGCAGCGGCTCGGCGACCGAAAGCCGTCGATACTCGGCGCCGCTCGCCACGATGATCGTCCGCGCGACAACATGCGAGTCATCATCGAACTCGATGCGAAACGGTCTGCGGTTGCAGACGAGACGCGTCGCCGCTTTGGCGATGATGATCTGCGCTCCGAATTTCTCGGCCTGGAGGTACGCGCGGTCCGCGAGTTCCTGCCCTGAGATGCCGGCCGGAAAGCCGAGATAATTCTCAATTTTCGAACTCGAGCCCGCTTGGCCGCCTGGGGCGTTCACCTCGACCATCACGACGTCAAGGCCTTCGGACGCGGCATACACGGCGGCCGCCAGTCCCGCCGGCCCGGCCCCCACGATGACGACGTCGCGCGTATGCGTTTGGTCGATGGTTTCGTTGAATCCAAGGCACGTGGCAATCTCGTCGTTCGTCGGGTTCCGCAGGACGACCGTTCCACGACAGATCACCACCGGGACGTCGTCGACTCGCACGTGGAATCGATCGAGCAGATCCTGAACGCCCGTGTCTCGATCGAGATCGACGTAAGCGTAGGGATGATCGTTTCGGGTTAGGAATTCCTTGATGCGCAGCGTTGCGGGCGAATGCATCGAGCCGACGAGCACGACGTCGCTGATGCCGTGGGCCAGGAGGTCGAGCCGTCGGAGGATGAACGCTCTGACAAACAAGTCGCTCAACTCGCTGTCAGCCTGTACGAGAGACAGCAACTCGTCGCGGCTGACTTCGATAACTTCTCCCGATCCGGCGGCGCGAATGGTGACCAACGCTTGACGACCCGCCAGCGTGGTGACTTCGCCGCTGAACTGGCCGGGTCGAAAGTCGACCAGGAATTCCTCGCCGGCCTCGGACTCCCAAACGGCCTCGAGGCGGCCTGCAGTGACGACGAAGAACTGCGTGGCTTGGTCTCCTGCGCTGAAAAGCACCTCGCCGGCATCGACCTTTCGGACTTTGCCATGGGATGCAACGCGTGCCATCTGCGCCGACGTCAACGTTGGAAATGTCGCCTCGGCACTCGCGTGCAACACAATGGGAGTTCGCGGTGGTGCGTCAGTCATACAGGTGGCGTGGAGGGACGTTTGATCTGCCCGACAGGTTGAATTCGAATCGCGGCGTCACGGGTCACGCCTCACGGCCGATTGCTGCGAGCTCGGCCGTCCCCCAGAACTAGCCCTTCGGCGGCAATGTTTTCCTCTAGATGGGTCACAGACGACGTGCCGGAATCGGCGCCATCAGGGGAGAGCGCCGTAACAACCACGCCAACGCGATCTGTCCGGGCATCGCGCCATGGCGTTTTGCCGCTTCGCCGATCGGCCCGCGGGATACGGCCAAACGCCCCACCGCGAGGGGGGACCACGGAACAAAACCGAGCGCCTCGCGAGCAATTTGCATAGCATTCCCCTCCCCCTCGCGGCGGCTCGACTCTGCTCCTTTAGCGATTCTTTTCGGCTTCGTGAACGATATTGAGCGCGGTCTGGGCTTCACCCTCGACAATCGCCCAGTCTCCTGCGCCGGCGATATTGTGATTCGCGTGCTGCGTCACTTCGTAGATTCGCGCGAGCGCGGACTTGACGCGTTCAATTTCTTCTGCCGCGAGCCGCAGCGCCGCGGAAGCGTCACCGTCGGATGGAATGGAAGCAAGCGCCCGGAGAGCGTCTCGATACGCGCGTCGCTCCGCCAGCTCGGCCCCGGCTGAAGATTGGGGCCGCCGTTTGCCACGCCGCGGGCGACCTGCGACGCCCTTCCGAGCGCGCGCGATCCGCGAGTTGGAACGGTCGATCCGCTTCTGAAGATACTGCCGCACTTCGTCCACGTCGCTGTGAGCACGATTCATTAAGCTCCTCCTCTTCTCTCGCCCCTCCTCTTCTGCACCATCGGTCCCGCAGCGTCGGGCCACAGATGAAAGCTAAGGGACGGTCCTACGCCGGCCACACCACTTCCCGCAACAGCAGCTCTTCATCCATCCGGCGATGAGACCCCGTCCAGCCGGGCGGTTGTGCCCGGCTGAACGTGTAGATCACCTCGACCCCGGCAAGGCGGGCCACATCCTCGAGCTCGGCACGGTAAATTACCTCGTCTTGCGAGCGCGAGGAGTGCAGCAACCAGGCCCGCACCGTGCTCCGCACCGCCCGGCGGTGCGGCAGGTTACGTCAGGCGCCTCGCGGCCGGCCGATCGGATCACCGGCTCGAGCCATAGGCTATAGTGAAAACACGGCGATCCCGTTCGGCACGGGCACGAAGATGTGGTTGTTGGTCGGGTCCACCGCGACCGAGTGCGCCGCCGCTCCCGTGGGAAGGTTTTGGATCCACCGGTTTGTCGAGGCGTCGACGATCCCGAGCACCGGCGTCACCGTCCCGCCCTTCATGCCGTTCGCCGTCATGTTGCGGGCCGCGAGGTAATAGTGATTGTCGCCGGAATTGTACCAGACCTCGTCCGATGCTCCGACTTCCTGGACGGCGGCCACGACATGTCCGTCCCGCGCGTCGATAACGATGGACTGCGCGTGCCCCTCCGCGTAGATCTCGCTGCATCCGATCAGCAACTGCTGCCTCGGACCGACCGTCAGGCCGCCCGGATGGCAGTTACTGACAGGAAAACGTGCCGCAATCTGCATCGTCTTGGGGTCGATCCGGTCGATGCGCCCGCCCGGCTCCGCCTTGGTCGCAGGTACGCTGAGGTAGAACATCCGGCTGACCGGCTCATAGACGGCCTGCTCGACGCCGTCCGTAGCATCGGTGTACACGATCTTGCCCACCGCGCGACGGTCTGTCGTCGAGATGAAGGTCACGAAGGGCGGATCGTCCGCGTTGTTGGCGACCGCGATCAGGTGATCGACCGGGTCATAGGCGAGCTCGTCGGCGCGGTTGTTCGTCGTGCCGGTCGAAATGGTCGTCAGAACCAGGCCGGTTCGGACGTCGATCGCCTTCACACGGCTCTTACCGTCGCCGACCCAGGCGATCTGCTGATCTGCGATCACCAGGATGCCGTCGGGCCCGGAGGTGTCGGTCTTGCCCGTATTGCCGACGAACTGGCCCTGCGCCATCCGGTAGAGAAACCTGTTCGTCTTGGTGTCGACGACGTCGATCCCGTTCCCGCTGCGGTCCGCCAAATAGTAGCGGTGCGTCGACGGATCGACCCAACTGATGTCATAACTGAACGAACCGCTCTGCGGCGGTATCCCGGGCAATTGGATCAGCGCAATCTGGTGGTACCCCGCGTTTTGCGCCTGGCCGTTGAGTCCGAACAGCAGCGAGAATGCGACTGTCAAACATATGGCCACTGCCGCGAACCGACCCCATCGCTTCATGCCGACCTCACCCCTTCCGCGTCCCGTGAGCCCCTAACGCGGTAGGGCCCCTATTCGGCGCGGGTGAAAAAACTCCGGCTGGCGGCAGCGCTGTGGGAGAGGTCGCCCGCGGCCCCGGGTCGGGCGGTATGGGGCGCGTATGCTAGGCTTACAGTCCCGGAGGGGCCTCGCGGCCGGCCGGAACGGTGAGGGCCTCGCGGGCGGTGATGCGCAGGCCCAAACCGCTTTCATGGGCACGATCCGCGAACCCGCCCTGCGTTTCCAGGACCCCGCGAAGCACCCCCGGGTCGCCCACCGCGATGACGTCAAACGGCCCCACCAGGCGCCGTCCGTTGATGAGGATGGTCGGGCCCGAGGAGGTAATCGTGGTCACGGCCGTCACCCGCTCGCCGTTGATGGCCACTGCGCGGGCCCCACCGTACCACAGCATCATGATGAGGAAGGTCAGGTCCCCGTCTTGCACGAGAGCGGCGCTCGGATTTGCTCCGGGGGGCAGCGCGCGGCTCGAATCACTGAGCGTCACCTGCACCCCGGATCCCGATACCGGCGTGAGGCCGGCGAGTGCGGCGTACTGCGAGGTGCGCCGCTGCTCCTGAACAGCCACGGAGAACGCGAGGACGGCGGCGCTCCAGCCTGCCGCTGTGAGGAGAATCCACCCGATAAGCGCGGCCCGCCGGGCGCGAATCAAGGCGGGCCAGTGCACACGGGGAATAGTCGCGCCGGCGGTGGTCATGGTCACCGCGGATTTACCCTCCGGCTCTCGCGCGGCAAACATTGGGGCGCGCCCCGAGGCCGCGCCCCCTTACACCGCGAAAGGGTGTGGGCCGGCGGATTCGGGCCGCGTCACCCTGCATCCGGAACGCGTCAACGAGAGGAGGCCCCATGGGGCCTGTGGAGTGGCTGACCTTCGATTGTTACGGGACGCTGATCGACTGGGAACGAGGCGTCGCCGATGCGCTCGCGCCGTTCCTCGGCCCGGATGCCGCATCGCGGCGGCGGACGCTCGCGGTGCGCTACATCGAGATTGAAGCCCAGGTCGAGCACGAAGCGTACCGGCGTTATCGGGACGTGCTGGCCGAAGCGGGTGCGCGACTGATGCGCGAACTGGGGCATTCGCTGCCGCCGGGGCGCGAGCGCCTCCTCGCGGATTCGCTGCCGGACTGGCGGCCGTTTCCTGAGGTCCCCGCGGTGCTCCACCGGCTGCGCGACGCCGGCTATCGCATCGCCATTCTCTCCAACGTAGACCGCGATCTGATCGCCGCGTCGATTCCGCGGCTCCGTGTCACACCGGACCTCATCGTGACCGCCGAAGACAGCCGAAGCTATAAACCTGATCCCGGACACTGGACGACGTTTCAACTCCGGAGCGGCGCGGCACCCCAACGCACGATCCACGTCGGCGCAAGCCTGTATCACGACATGGTGCCGGCGGGCGCGCTCGGCTACCGGACCGTCTATGTCAACCGGCACGGTGCGCCGGTCGGCGGCGCGGCGCCCACGCGCGTCCTCGCGGATCTCGCCGCGCTGCCGGACACGGTGGACGAGATGGCGGGTGCGCATCGCGCGCCTTGACCGGACAAGTGGACTCCGATATGCTGATTTCGCATCAGACGCCGCGTGCCGAAGTGGCGGAATTGGCAGACGCGCTACGTTCAGGGCGTAGTGGGCGAAAGCCTGTGGGAGTTCGAGTCTCCCCTTCGGCACCACGCTGCTCCGGCTGTGTCTGAGTCCCCGCAGCCCCGCGATCTCGACGCCGTGGTCCTCCGGCACCTCCGCGGCTTCCCCGAAGAACTGCACCGGTTCGCTAACGCCGTCAAACAGGCGCGCGGCCGCAGCGCAGTCGAGCTGTTCCTGTCCCGGCCGGCTCCGGCGGATTCGTTTCTCGCAGCGCTGTGCCGCGCCGCCCGCGACGGCGATGATGTGGTCACGGTGGTCGAGGCCGCGGAACTCCTCGGCCGGCCGGCTGCCGAACTGCTGACGCCTCAGTCGGACGCGGCGCTACCGCCGCCGGTCTGGGGAACGGACCGCCGCCGCTTGTGGCGGCGCGGCGACATCGTCCGCCTGGCGGAAGCCGCGGGGCGCGGGCCGCTGGGGCACGCCGCAGGTCCGATGCCGGCCGCCGAGTGAGAGCACCGCCGTGTCGCGTCTTGCGCTGACCGTCCGATGCTTCGCCTGCGGCCGGGAGTTTGATACAGGGATCCGGATGGACGCCCGTAACTTCGCGCGCGCCACCTTTGCCGCCAACTATCACGTGTGCCCCATGTGCGGGCGGCGCGGCACGTACGGGAAAGCCGACTACAAACCGGTGGAATCAACGGCGGCCGAACCGGCGGGAGACAGCGGCCGGCCGCGAGAGGGACGGAAACGCCTGGAGTGAACTGGCGCCGCCCGCTTAGCGCCCTGGACCGTGCGCCCCGTTTAGGGGGACTCGAATCCAACGATCCGCCCACCGGTGAAGCTCCGCGAACACCCGGTCGAGATCGCGGCCCTTGTCGGTGAGGGCGTACTCGATGCGCACAGGCGTCTCCGCGTAGACCCGCCGCGCGACCAGACCTTCGGCTTCCAATTCCTTCAAGCGTTCCGAGAGCAGCCGGTCGTGGAGGCCCGGTACCGCCCCGCGCAGCGCCGTAAAGCGGCGGGGACCGCTCAGCAGCAGCTGCACGATCGCACCCGTCCACCGCCTGCCGACGAGCTCGATCGTCTTGTGGAAGCGGGGGCAAATCTGCTCGGGCCCGGCGCCGCCCTGCGGCCCGCGCCGCGCGCCGCGGGCCCGTGTCGCGCTTTTCATGCCCACACCCTAACATAAAATAAGCGACTTGACAAATCATAAGTCGCGGTGTTAGTCTCGCTTATGAAAGAGAAGCGACATACACTGTACGAGCGACGCCGCCACCGGCCGCCGGCTTTGGCGGCCGGTGGCGGCAGCGACTAAAACTCATGATCGGTGAAAGCGAGGGGATGCTTCGATGGATACCGGCCTGTTGATCCTGCGTGTCGTGTTTGGGCTCCTCATGATCGGGCACGGCACCCAGAAGCTCTTCGGGTGGTTCGGGGGTCCGGGACCGCACAAGGCGGCGGGCTTCGTCGCGTCGCGCGGATTCGCGCCGGCGATGTTTTGGACGGTCAGCGGCAGCGTCTCGGAGACGGTCGGCGGACTGTTCCTTCTGCTCGGGTTCCTGAGTCCGCTCGGGTCGATCGCGATCGCCGCGGCGATGCTTACGGCGATTGGCGGGTTCCACTGGCCCAAGTTCTGGGCGGCGGAGGGCGGATACGAACACGCTCTGACCATGCTGACCGTCGCCGTCGCGGTCGGCATCGCGGGCCGCGGCGCGTACTCGCTCGACGCGGCGTGGGGCACGTTCCTGCCCCGGACGATCTGGATGATCATCGCCGCACTGGCCGCGCTGGGCGTGCTCACGAGCCTCACCACCGCCGCCGGGCGCCGGCGCGCGGCGGCGGGCGCGCCGCAGAAGGCCGCGGCCTAAGGGCCGCCGACCGGACGCTAAGTTTCCCGACCCGGCGGCGCCGTGCCGCCGGGTCGCGGGGCGCGCACCCGGTCTTTGAGCATCCCACAGACGTTCGACTTGCCACGCAGGGACTTGCCCGTTCCGCGGCCCGCGGCCTATAATCGATGCATCCGCTCCACAGACGCCCCGCGGCGTACACGTTCACGCTCACACGCGTCTTGCCCGGCAACCTGCCAGGCATTCCGAGAGGAGGGAACAGCGCATGGCCAAGTACGAGGCCAAGAAATTCCGCTCGTTTGACATGGAGTTGACCGGCATCAGCAAGAAGACGATGGAAGAGCACTTCAAGCTGTACCAGGGCTATGTGGGCAAAGCGAACGAGATCCTGGACCGGCTCGCCAGCGGCCAAGTCGACCTCACGAAGGCCAATCCTACCTACTCGGAACTGCGCGAACTCAAAGTCGAACTGACGCGCGCGGTCGGCGGCGTCAAGAACCACGAACTGTACTTCGAGCATCTCGGGGGCCGCGGCGGCAAACCTTCCGGCAAGATGCTCCAGCTGCTCGAAAAGGCGTACGGGTCTTTCGAGAACTGGCAGGCGGAACTGAAGGCGACCGCGGTCGCGGCGCGCGGCTGGGCGTGGCTGGCATACGATTGGGACACCGGCGCCTGCCTCAACTACATCGGCGACGAGCAGAACACCTATCCGATCTGGAACGCCACACCGCTGGTGGCGCTCGACTGCTTCGAACACGCCTACTTCATCGACTACGGCACCGGGAAGGCCTCGTATATCGACACCTTCTTCAAGAACCTCGACTGGGACGTCATCACGAAGCGCGCGGACCAATTCGGCATCTTGAACCGCTGAGCGTCCGCGCGTGTTCGCGCGTCACCGGGCCCGGACGCCGTCCGGGCCCGGCGTGTTTCCGGCGCGAGGCCGACCCGCGGCGGACGCGGTGATCGAGCAGGAGGTGCGGACGGTCCCACGAAGATGTCGGTGTCATGAGCGATCGATTCCACCGCGACGACGCTCGGGCGGCGATCCCTCTGACACGCGTGTGTCCCGAGTGTCAGGAAGAAATGGAACTCATCACGGCGGATGACGTCGGTGAAGTGCTCGTGTACGAATGCCCGGAGTGCGGCTCGCAGCAAGAGACGCGCATCGAGAAGGACACCGACGACGAGGACGCCGGTCCGGCGCTCGCCCCCGACGCGTGGGTTGACGACGACGCCGATCTAGAGGCCGACGCGGATCAAGACGAGGCCGAAGAGTCCAAGTAGCGCACGACGCCCCCCACCGCGGTCAAGCGCACTCGAACGTCCGGAATCCGCTCCGGCGGCACCGCGTACAGATCCTCCGATAGGCCGACGAAGTCCGCCGCGTACCCCGAGGCGAGCCGTCCCTTCGCGCGCTCCTCCCCCGCCGCGTACGCCGCGCCTTCGGTGTACGCGTGCACCGCTTCGTGGATCGTCAGCGCTTCCTCGGGCCGCCACGCGGGGCGCGCTGGCTCCTCCGGCCGCTTCCGAGTGACCGCCGCGTAGATGCCGGTCAGGACATCGAGCGTCTCAACGGGCGCGTCGGATCCAAAGGCCAGATGCGTGCCGCGGCGCAGCAGCGACCGAAACGCGTACGCGTAGCGGCCGCGTTCGCCCCAGTACCGGTCCACGATGTCCCGATCCTGCGTACAGTGAATCGGCTGCATCGACGCCGTGACTCCGAGCCGGGCAAGGCGAGGCAGGTCGTCCGGGTGGAGGACCTGTACGTGCTCGATGCGGTGACGCAGCGTGCGCGGCGGTTCGTCGGCCGGCGCCGCGGGCGGCGTCTCGCGCCGGGCGGCCTCGATGGCATCCAGGACCCAGCGGTTCGCGCGGTCGCCGATGGCGTGCACGGTCACGGCGATCCCATGGGACGCCGCGCGGCAGGCCAAGCCGCGCAGTTGATCTCGCGTCCGCACGATCACGCCGCGGTTCTCCGGCTGCCCCTCGTAGGGATCCAGCATGCTCGCGGTCTGCGATCCGAGCGCGCCGTCCGCAAAGATCTTCACGCCGCCGACCCGAAGCCACGAATCGCCGAACCCCGTCCGTAGTCCGACGCGGATGGCGGCGTCGAGCGACTCTTCGGGGATGGCCATGCACACCCGCAGGCCGAGCCGGCCGCGGGCATGCAGGCGCTGCAGCGCGGCGAAGACTTCACCGTCCTCGACGACGTGCACGGCGCCGATCCCCCCGCGGTGCGCGGCCCGCGTCGCGTCGCCGATCGCCCGCTCGATGGCCTCGGGCGACGCCGTTTCGGCGAGCGCCGTAACGGCATGAATGGCCCGTTCGGTGAGCAGGCCGGTGGGTTCCCGGGTCGCCGGGTCGCGGACGATGACCCCGCCTTCCGGATCGGGCGTGGCGGCGGCGATGCCGGCGCGCGCCAGCGCGGCGGAGTTGACCCACGCCGCGTGACCGTCCTTGCTGCGAAAGACCGCGGGGCGGCCGCCCGTCACCGGGTCGAGGTCGTCGCGCCCGGGGAAGCGGCCTTCGGGCCACAGATTCTTGTCCCAGCCGCGGCCCCGGAGCCATCCGTCCGGCGGCGCGGTGCGCGCGGCGTCCGCGACCGTCGCGACAGCGTCCCGCAGCGACCGCGCTCCGCTCAAGTCGACGCTGCGCAGGGCGAGCCCGACGGCCGCGAGGTGAATGTGGCTGTCGGTGAAGGCGGGAAACACGGTCACGCCGCCGAGATCGACGCGCCGCGCGTGCGGGAACGCGTCCCGCAGCGCCGCCCGGTCTCCCACCGCGACGATCCACTCGCCGCGGGCGACGAAGGCGCCGGCGGGCGGCGAGGCGGCCGCCGCGTCGGTGTGCACGGCGGCGTGCTCGAAGAGCACCTCCTCGTGGGTCATGCCGGCCCTCCGCGGATGCGGCGCAGCGCCACGGCCATCTCGATCGCGGCGAGCGCGGCGTCCTCGCCTTTGTTGCCGTGCGCGCCCCCGCTGCGGTCCTCGGCCTGCGTCATCGTATGCACGGTCAAGAGGCCCAGCGTCACCGGCACGCGTTCGTCGAGCGCCACCCGGGCGAGGCCCGTCATGGCGCCGAGCCCGATGATCCGGTCGTGGGTCGTCTCACCGCGAATCACGCAGCCGAGACACACCACCGCATCATAGCGGCCGGTGCGCGCGAGGCTCTGCGCCAAGATGGGCAGCTCCCACGCGCCGGGCGTCCACTCGACGTCGACCTGGGATTCGGGCACGCCGCACCGCGCAAAGGCCTCGTGCGCGCCGGCGAGGAGCCGCCGCGTGATGCGCTCGTTGAACCGGCTGACGGCGACAGCGACACGGACCCCGCGCCCGTCCGGCGCCCCGCGAACCGCCTCCGCCCCCGGACGCGTCGGTCCGCCTTCGTCTTCGCGGTGGCGCGTCACGCCGTTACTCGATGGACAGCAGGTGGCCCAGTTTGTGACGCTTCGTCGCCAGGTAGCGGTAATTCTCCGGGTTGGGCGGCACTTCGATCGGTACGCGCTCGACGACCTCGATGCCGTAGCCCTCGAGCCCGACGCGCTTGGCCGGATTGTTCGTCAGCAGACGGATGCGCCGCAGTCCCAGATCGATGAGGATCTGTGCGCCGACCCCGTAGTTGCGCGGATCCGGCGCGAAGCCGAGGAGTTCGTTGGCCTCGACCGTGTCGCGTCCGGCGTCCTGCAGCGCATAGGCGCGGATCTTGTTGGTCAGCCCGATCCCGCGTCCTTCCTGCCGGATGTAGATGAGCGCGCCCCGCTCCGCCCGCGTGATCGCGGCGAGCGCGGCCCGGAGCTGCTCGCCGCAGTCACAGCGCAGCGAGCCGAACACTTCGCCCGTGAGGCACTCGGAGTGCATGCGCACCAGCACGGGATCGTTCCCCGAGAGGTCGCCGCGGGTGAGCGCGAGGTGACTCGCGCCGTCGAGCGTGTTCACGTACACGACGGCGGTGAACTCGCCGAAGGCCGTCGGCAGTCTCGTCTGTCCTTCCCGGCGGACGAAACGGTCGCGCTGGATGCGGTACCGGATCAGGTCCTGGACCGAGATGACGGCCATGCCGTGCCGCCGGGCGAAGGCTTCCAGTTGCGGCAGCCGGGCCATCGTCCCGTCGTCGTTCATGATTTCGCACAGCACACCGGCGGGACACCGGCCGGCCAGGACCGCCAGATCGACCGCGGCCTCGGTATGGCCGGCCCGGCGCAGCACGCCGCCGGGGGTCGCGCGCAGCGGAAAGACGTGGCCCGGCCGCGACAAGTCTTCCGGCCTGGTTGCGGGATCGACGAGAGCCTGGATCGTCGCGGCGCGGTCGGCGGCCGAGATCCCCGTGGAGATCTTGTGCTTCGCGCCGACGGAGATCGTGAACGCGGTCCCCTGGTGCGACGTGTTGTTGGACACCATGAGGGGCAGGTCGAGCGCCTCGACGCGTTCCGCGGACAGCGGCACGGTCACGAGCCCTCGGGCGTGCGTGAGCATGAAATTGACCTTCGCGGCGGTCGCGCACTCCGCCGCCATGACGAGATCGCCTTCGTTCTCCCGGTCTTCGTCATCGACGACGATGACGAATTCACCGTCGCGAATCGCCTCGACCGCAGCTTCGACCTTCGCCGCCCGCGACACGCCGATCGATCGCGCGCGGCGGGGGCCGTCCGCGAGCGGCGCCTCCCCTCCGCGTTCCGCCCGCTCCGCCTCTCCCATCACTTCCTCACCGTCCTTCGCCGCCGGCCGCGCGCTCCACGCGAGGGCCGGCCCGCCCTGCCGGCCGGCACGCGATGCCGAAGGGCGGGCGCAGGTGCCAACCGTTCCACGTACTTTGCGAGGATATCGACCTCGAGGTTGACTTCGGATCCGGGTTCCAGCGATCCGAGGGTGCTCACGGCGCACGTATGCGGAACCAGCGCCACGCCGAATCCCCGGCCGGTCATGCCGGCGACGGTCAGGCTCACGCCGTCCACGGCGATCGAGCCTTTGTCGACGACGTAGCGGGCGAGATCGCGCGGCGCGGCAATCTCGAGCCACCGTCCTTCCGCCTCATCGCGGAGCGCCACGACCCGGCCGACGCCGTCGACGTGTCCCTGAACGATGTGCCCGCCGAGCCGCCCGGTGACCGGCACGGGCCGTTCGAGGTTGACCGCGGCGCCGGGGGCGAGCCGGCCGAGCGTGGTACGCGCGAGCGTTTCGGGCGAGAGGTCCGCCGCGAACGCGCCGCGCTCGACGGCGACGGCGGTAAGACACACCCCGTTGACAGCGATGCTCTCGCCCGTCCGCAGCGGGCCGCCGTCAAGGACGGAATCGGTATCCAACACCAGCCGTGCCCCCGCCGTCCCGGCCGGCCGGCCGGGGACCGCGCGCCGCATCTCGCGAACCCGGGCCGTGCCCTCGACGATTCCTGTAAACATCGCCGCGCCCTACGCCCCGTCGAGCGGCCCGCGTGCGCCGAGCGCCGCCGCGTCCGCCAGCCGCGCCGCGGGGACATCGGCCCGCCCGGGATGCGGCGCGAGGTAGGCTTCGATCAGTACGTCCTCGCCGAACCGCCGCATCGACACGGGGCCGAGGCGCCGCGCATCGGCCATTACGGGAACGCCGGCGCCGGCGGCCGGCGCCGGACCGGCGCCCACGACCATCGGGGCCACGTAGGCGAGGATCTTGTCGACGGCGTCTGCGTCGAGGAATGCCCCGTGCACGGCGGCGCCGCCCTCCACCAGAACGCTCAGCACGCCGCGCGCGGCGAGTTCGCGCAGCAGCCGGCCGAGATCGACCCGTCCGTCCGCCCCGTCGCACAGCAGGACGTCCGCGCCGCGGTCGGCGAACGCGCGCCGCGCGTCGGGCGGAGAGGCGTGCGTCGTGGCGACGACGACCGCCACGCCGTCTTGGGCGAGCACCCGTGCGCTGAGGGGCGTCCGGAGCCGGCTGTCGAGCACGACGCGGCGCGGCCGGTCCGGCGCGAGCGGAGGGCGCGCCGTCAGCGCGGGATCGTCGCGCAGCACCGTGCCGACGCCGACCAGCACGGCATCGCACGCCGCGCGCACGCGGTGGGCGTGCGCGCGGGACGTCTCGTTGGAAATCCAGCGGGCGTCGCCGGTCCGGGTGGCGATGCGCCCGTCGAGGGTCATCGCCCATTTTGCGATGACGAAGGGCAGGCCCGTGGTCCGGTGCTTGATGTAGGCCTCGTTGATGCGGCGGGCGTCCGCTTCGCCGACACCGACCGCGGTCTCGACGCCGGCCGCGCGAAGGCGCGCAAGCCCAGCGCCGCTCACCCGGGGGTCCGGATCGATCATCGCGGCGACGGTCCGCCGGATGCCTGCGGCGATGATCGCCTCCGTGCACGGGCCGGTGCGCCCGGTGTGCGCGCACGGTTCCAGCGTCGTGTAGAGTATGGCGCCGCGCGCCCCGGGGCCGGCTTCGCGAAGCGCGAAGATTTCCGCGTGGGGCTCGCCGGGCTTCGGATGGTGGCCGCGTCCGACGACGCGTCCGTCCGCGACGACGACGGCGCCCACCATCGGATTGGGACTCGCCGTGCCCGTCCCGCGCAGCGCGAGCGCGAGCGCCTCGCGCATGTACATCTCGTCGTTACCGCCGTCCCGCGGCCGGTCCGCCAAAAACAACACCCCGAGGAGAACGTCATCGCCCCCGGGGCGCACCACACCCGTGCAGATCAGGCCAGTCAGCCTTCTCCCATCCGGACTATACCGTCGGCTCTGGAATCACACCAGATCGTGCCGGCCGTCTTCTCGCTCCCTCCGCATCGAAGACACCGCGCGGAGTGAACGCGCAACCGGCTCGCGGGCTGTACCGCCGATCGGGAATTGCCGGCGCACACTTGCCCTACCGCACCGGCTCACCCTGCCCCGAAGGTCCGTGGCGTACTCTCTTCAGTTGTGGCCCTCACTATAGCACGCGCGCCGCCGGGGGATCAAGCCGCGCGCGCCGAAGACCCCGGCACGATGGCGGCGACACAGACTCGTCCGAGTACGCGGCGGCGCCCCCCGGCCCGGCTGCAGGCCCGCATCGCGCGCATCGCGGCCGGGCTCGATGGCGCGATGGGCGTGTACGTTCACCACTTGGCGCGCGGCGAGACGGTCGCGCTCGACGCGGACCGGCCGTTTCAGATGGCGAGCGTGTTCAAAGTGCCGCTGCTCGCCGAACTGACGTCGCAGGCCGCGGCGGGCGCGCGGTCGCTCGACGACGGGATCACGCTGACCGACACGATGAAGACGCCGGGCTCCGGCGTGCTCAAGGAACTCTCCCCCGGAACGCGGTTCAGCGCACGGGATCTCGCGACGCTGATGATCATCGTGAGCGACAACACCGCGACCGACATCCTGCTCGGCCTCGTCGGCACGGACGCCGTCAACGCCCGGCTGCGGGCATGCGGCCTGACGCGCACAATCGTGACGATGGGCTGCCGCGCGCTGCTCACCGATCTCGTCGGGCTAGCGGGCGCGCCGGACACGCCGGACACCCGCCGGCTCGCGGCGGACCGGCTGAAGCGGCGGGAGCTCGACTATAACGCGCGTGTCTATCACGACGAACGCGCCAACATGACGACGCCGCGCGAGATTGGCCGCCTCCTCGAACTCATCGTCCGCCCCACACTCGAGGACGGCGCGGCCGGAGCGGGCGCGGGGACGGACGGCGGGCCCCTGCCGCGCGAGGCGTGCGCGACCATGCTCGACATCATGCGCCGGCAGCAGGTGCGCGATCGGCTCCCGCTGCTCCTCCCGCCCGGCGTCGACCTGGCGCACAAGACCGGATCCCTCACGCGGATCAGCAACGACGCGGGCGTCCTCTTCACGCCGGCCGGCCCGTGCATCCTCAGCGTGTTCACCCGCGACCTCGCGGACGATCTCAAAGGACGCCTCGCGATTGCCCAGGTAGGCCGCGCCGTTTACGACGCCTACGCCCGCTGAGGCGTCCGCGCACGGCGCGGGCGGCCGCCCGCCGGCGCCGCGCGTGGCGGCCGTCGCGGCGTGGGGTGTCTTCTTTGTCGCCAACGCGCAGCGGATCGACGTGGTCCCGTTCTTCAACGATCTCCGGCGACTCTACCATGTCGACTACGCCGGCGTCGGCGGTCTGCTGTCCGCCTATCTCCTCGGCTACGTGCTCGCGCAGATCCCGGCCGGACTCGCGGCCGACAACCTGCCGGCGCGGCGGGTCACGATAACCGGCCTCGCCGCCATGGCGGTCGCGTCCACGCTGTTCGGGCTCACGGCAAGCTATCGTACCGCGCTCGTGCTTCGGTTTCTCATGGGCATCGCCGCCGCGGGCCTCTATTCGTCCACCGTGAAGCTCATGCTCGGGACGGCGGCGAACCGCGGCGCAGTGATGGGCATGTTGCAGTCCGGTGTGGGGGCGGGCACCGTCGCGGCGCTGTTTCTCATGCCGCTCGCGGCAGAGTCGGCCGGAGTCTCCATGGTCTTTCTGGCCCCCGCCGCGGCGACGGTGATCGTGCTCGCGGGGGCGGGGTTGTGGCTGCCGCCCGGCGCGCCGCGCCGGGCGGCAGCCGCGGAATCGCCCCTCCGCCAAATCGCCGGCATCGCGGGACAGCGCGCGTTCCGCTACCTGTCTGGCTCGGTGTTCCTCGCGCTCTTCAGCGCCTACGGCATCACCGCGTGGCTGCCCACCTACCTGGCCAACGTCTTTGGCTTCGGCCGCACCGCGGCGGGAGGGCTTGTGGCCGTCGTCAACGTCGCGCTGCTCGCGGCGTCGCCGGTCGCCGGCGCGCTATCGGACCGGGTGGGTGCACGAGCGCCCGTGATCCTCGCGGGGTTCGCCGGGCTCGTGGCATCATTCGCACTACTGGCGGGGGTGCGTGCCCCCGCCGGGATCGTCGTCAGCACGGTACTTGCCGGTACCGGCCTGGCGCTCACGCTGCCGATCCTCACGGCGCTGACGACGGAACTCTTCGGCATCGAGCGCGCCGGCGTCGCGATCTCGCTCAACCTCGCCGTCGGCCAAGTCGCCTCGACGATCTCCGGCGTGCTGTTCGGCTACGTGCTCGACCTGACCCGAAACTTCACCGTCGTGTGGCTGTTGGGGCTCGCGCTGGCGCTCGCGGGCCTCGTGCCCGCATCCGGCCTCCGGCGCATCGAGCGCGCGGCCTGACCAAAGGTCCGCGGGCCGCCGCGCGAGGCGGCGGTTACGAGTGTTCGGCGATGTCGCCGACGGCGCCCGAGGTAATGCGCGCCAGCGTGGCGGGAGCGATCGGAAAGACCGCGAGCGGGGTGCCCGCCGCCGCGTACACGAGATCGTACGCCATGAGCGTCTCGTCGACGTAGACCGGCAGCGCCGCGCGGTGTCCCACCGGGGGCACGCCGCCGATGCTGAAACCCGTCGCCGCGCGGGTGGCCTCGGCGGCGGCCTTCTCGACACGCGCCGCCCCGGCGAGGCGGGCGAGTTTGGCCACGTCGACCCGGTTCGCCCCCGAGGCCAGCACGAGGATGGGCCGCCCGTCGGCGACAAACACCAGGGACTTCACGATCTGCGCCGGAGACGTCCCCACCGCCCGCGCCGCGTCGTGGGCGGTCCGGGTGCTTTCGGCGAACTCGACGATGGCCGCTTCGACGCCCCCGGCCGCGAGCGCGGCGCGGACGCGTGAGACCGCGTCGGGCGCCGGCTCACGCGTGACCGGTCCGGCGCCCGTCATTTGTGCTGCGAAAACGTGTGCTCGTAGAGAATGACCAGCCAGCGCTGCTGCGGGTTCAGGGCCCCTTCCCACGGTGGCATCGCGGAGCCGACATCTTTAAACGGCGCGACGGTGCCGCCCACGGAGATGCGCCAGAACCAGTATCCGTCCGGCAGCTTCGCGTGGATCGGCGTCATGAAATCGGCCGGCTTGGGGTTGAGCGAGCCCGCCGCGGGGCCGTCGCCCGCGCCGTCCGCGCCGTGGCACGGCGCGCAGTTGGCGTTGAAGAGGTCTTTGCCGTTTGCCAGGTTGTCGGGCGTCGGCTGGAGCGGATCCTTTAGCGGAGCAAATTGCGCGGGCGGCTCGGGCCGCGCGGCATTGGGGTCCTTCGGGTAGTTGCTGTTCGCCACGACCGCCGGCCCGGTAAACGGCGCCGTCGACACCGACGCCGTGGGACCCGTCGGCTGTGCGGGTGGACGCTCGCGCATCGCCTGGATTTGGCGCCCCGTACACCCCGTCAGGGCGGCGCACAGGAGAAGCAGCGCCCCCGCCAGCGGGCGCGAAGACATCGTTCACCCCCGATCACGACAAACAGATGGGCACACGGAGGCCGTGCGCGGATTGCCGGGATACGACTTTAGACGGGGGGGCGGGTCTTCCCTGCGCTTCGCCGCCGCGCTGCGGGGCGGCGCGCGATGGCCGTCAGCGCGCGGCGCCCGAGACGAGCGCATCGAGATCGCGCGTGAGCGTGCGCTCGCCCTCCGGGCCGTCGAACTGTCCCACTTGCCGGGCGCGGATCATCCCGGCGGCGTCCACGAACACCGTCGTCGGCAGGCCGATCACGCCGTAGGCCCGGGGCAGCCGGTCGTTCGGCACGGTCACGATGGGATAGTCGACGCCGTAATCGACGAGAAACCGCCGCGCATCCTGCGGTGTATCGTCGACGTCGAGGCCGAGCACCACCACCCCGCGCGCGGCATAGGCGTGCGAGGCCTTGACCAGCATCGGCATCTCCGCGCGGCACGGCGCGCACCACGACGCCCAGAAATTGATCACGACGGGATGCCCGCGCAGCGCCGCGAGCGCGAGGGGCGCGCCGGCTCGGGGAATCACGGACGGCGCCGGCGAGGCGGCCTGCGTTGCGGCGGACGGCCGGTGGGCTGCGCCCGCCGACAGCACCGTGAGGGTAAACGGCGGCGCCGGCACCGGCGTGAAGTTATGCGCGGCCGGCCGCCGGGGCTGAACGGCGGTCCTCGGAAAGGCCGTCCCGGGGGCGCCGATTACGGCGGCGGAGCCGCCACTCATACTCACGCGCGCCGGCGGGCGCAGCCAGAGCAGCCCCGCGCCGATCGCCGCGATTCCCGCCACCGCCCACATCACCGCCACCGAACGCGCGGTGGGCCGGCGCCGCAGCGTCCGCTCAGTAGGCACGGGCAAAGTAGACAACCTCACGCGCCTGGGCGCCGCAGGCAACGCACGGGCCGTCCGCGGCCTCCTCGGTGATGACGCGCGGCGAGGCTCCGCTCTGCCGGCGGATGGCCTGCTCGCACGCCTCCGCGCCGCACCACACCGCGCGCACGAATCCGCGTCGGCCGGCGACGGCCTCCACGACCTCGGCGAGCGAGCGGGCCGCGACGATGTGCGCGTCGAGGTACATCTTGGCCTGGTCGAACAGCGCGCGGCGGACCGCCGCAAGCGCCTCGGGCACCGACTGCTCGAGGCCGGACATCGGCACGCCTTGCTTGCCGCCGCCCGCCCGCGGGGCCAGCACCACCTGCTGCTGGGCGAGGTCGCGCGGCCCGATCTCGAGGCGCAGCGGCACGCCGCGCATCTCCCAATCGTTGTACTTCCAGCCCGGCGTAACCTCGACGCGATCGTCGAGCCGCGTCCGCGCGACGGCGCCGACCCGGCGCGCCACCTCCCGCGCCGCGGCAAGCACGTCGTCCCGCTTCGGGCCCGTCAGGATCGGCACGACGACGACCTGAAACGGTGCGAGGGCCGGCGGCAGCACGAGCCCGCGGTCGTCGCCGTGCACCATGAGCATGCCGCCGAGCAGCCGCCAGCTCACGCCCCACGAGGTCGTGTAAGCGTGCTTCTCGACGTTGTCGCTGTCAAGAAACTTGATGTCGAACGCACGGGCGAAGTTCTGGCCGAGGTTGTGCGAGGTGCCGGACTGCAACGCCTGGCCGTCCGGCATGAGCGCCTCGATGGTGTACGACCGCTCGGCGCCGGGGAACTTCTCGCTCTCCGGCTTGCGGCCGGCCAGCACCGGGATCGCCGCGTCGGTCTCCGCGAAGTCGCGGTACACGCCCAGCATCTGGCGCGCTTCCGCTTCCGCCTCCTCGGCGGTGCGGTGCGCGGTATGGCCCTCCTGCCAGAGAAACTCCATCGTCCGAAGGAATGGCCGCGTCGCCTTTTCCCACCGGACGACGTTACACCATTGGTTGATCAGCACCGGCAGGTCGCGATAGGACCGGATCCAGCGAGCGTACATGTGGCCGATCGCCGTCTCCGACGTGGGGCGGACGGCGAGCGGTTCGCTCAATTCCTCGCCCCCGCCGCGGGTGACCCAGGCGACCTCCGGCGCGAACCCCTCGACGTGCTCCTTCTCGCGCTCAAAAAAACTCTGCGGGATGAAGAGCGGGAAGTAGGCGTTGACGTGGCCCGTCGCCTTGAAGCGGCGGTCGAGTCCCTGCTGTATGAGCTCCCAGATCGTATACCCGTAGGGGCGGACAACGATGCACCCGCGCACCGGATAGTAGTCGGCCAGCTCCGCCTTGAGGACGACCGCGGTGTACCAGTCGGAGAAGTGCTCGGCCTTCGAGGGGATCTCTTTGACGAATTCGCGCTCGTCGTCAGGACGAGCCGCTGGCCGCGACATCACGGGGCCTCCACACAATAAGGAGGCCTCCACGTCCCGCCGGGGACGAGGAGGCTCCTGGGACACCGTGATACTAGCACGGACGATTCGGAAGCGTCAACGAACCGTGCGTGTAACTAACCCGGCTGGTACCGCCGCTGCTCGGCGGCCGGGAGACCCTACTCGCCGCCGGTTGCCACCGCGGCCATGCGCGGCGCCGGGCCCTGCTGCGGCGTGGCCATGCGCTTCAAGATTCCCCAGGCCATCGCCGCGGCGACGAAGTTGGCCGCCGCCGCGAGGTAGAAAACGGTGGTCCAGCTCCTCTGCGCTTCGAACATCATCGCGGCCACCGGACCGGCCCAAATCGAAGCGACGCCCTTCGCCGTGTACATGAGGCCGTAGTTCGTCGCCGCGTACTTACGGCCGTACAGATCACCGACGGTCGCCGGGAAGAGCGAGTACATCTCGCCCCAGAAGAAGAACGCGGCGCCCGAGGCGACCACGAAGCCGACCGGATTCTTGAGCAGCGACAGCAGCCACAGAATCGCGAAACCCTGCAGTCCAAAGGCGATGAACATCGCGTTCTCGCGCCCGATCCGGTCGGAGATCCAGCCCCAAATCGGCCGGGTGATGCCGTTCAGGACGCGGTCGATCTGCAGCGCGAGCACGAGCGCGGTCAGGCCCCACAGGAGCTTGACCTGGTCGACGCCCGCCGACTTGGCGATCGGCCCCAGCTGCGCGGTGGCCATGAGACCGCCCCCACCGACCAGGACCATCATGATGTACATGACCCAGAAGTGCGGCGTGCGCAGCATTTGCCCCGGCGTGCTGTCGACGGCCGCCTGGCGGACGTTGCGCGAGACCTTCTTGACGATTTCCGCGACCTTGAACGACTCGGGGGGCGCCTGCAGGAAGAGGGCGGCGAGGATCACGACGACGCCCTGCAGGATACCGAATTGCAGAAACGCCGCGCGCCACCCGGCGTGGTTGATCACGTTTTCAATCGGCGCGACGGACAGTGCGGCGCCGGCGCCGAACCCGGCGGCCACGAGGCCCGCCGTCAGCCCGCGCCGGTCCGGGAACCACTTCAGCGCGGTCGCAATCGTGGCGCCGTAGATAATCCCGCCACCGATCCCGCCGACCACGCCGTACCAGAAGAGCAGGCCGCCGAGCGTCTTCACCTGGGCGCTCATGACCCACGCGATGCCGATCAGCGCCCCGCCGACCATCGTGAGCGTGCGGGGACCGATCCGGTCGACGAGCCAGCCCTCGACCGGCACGAGCCAGGTCTCCAGCAGCACGAACAGGGCGAAGACTTCCTGCACGCGGCTGAGTTTGCCGAAGCCGTCCTTGACCATGTGCGTGGGAAAGAGCGTCCACGCGTACTGTAAGTTGGCATTCGGGATCTGGGCGATGATCGCCGCGACGAGGATCCACCAGCGGTACTTCTCCATCCACTGCTGCGAACGCGTCGCTGCGGCCATACTCATGAAGGCGTCCCTCCCCGGACCTTCATAATGCCCCTGGACCCTGGGCGTTTAGTCAGCGGCAACACCGACGAGAAAAGGCTCCCGCGACGGCCCGCCCGGTGTTCCATCCGGCCATCGCAGAAGCCCCTCAGGCATTCGCGGTCACCTCGTGTCGCGGCCGGACGCCGCGCATCACTTCGGATCACGCAATCCTGCTATGCAGTTCGCGCCTTTCCCGAAAATTCCCGCCGCCGAAGGTGATACTGCCCCGGCGCTGCCGCGGTCCTTCGGCCTACACGGGCGGCCGGTCGTTCAACACCTCCGTGCTGAACGGCAGCACGCCGGGAACCAGCCACTTGGTCCACATCTCGTCGATCTTCGCCTGAAAGTAGTCGATGTCGTCCTCCGTGAAGTGGGCGAAGCGGCCCTGCTTCAACAGATAGTCCCGCACCGGCAGCCGCTTCTGGCGGCCCTCCACGATTCCTTTGCTCTTACCGTAGAGCTTGAGGACGTGGTTCTCGACCTCGAACAGCGGCCACACGCCGGTCAACACGGCGAGTTCGCCGAGTTCGTGCGACAGCATCGGATCGTAGTCCCAGCCCTTGGGGCACGGATCCAGCGAGTGGACGTAGGTCGGTCCGCCGATGCTGAGCGCCCGGCGGATGCGGTTCATGAAGTCAACCGCGTAGCTCGCGCACACGGTGCCGACATACCGGCACTCCGGATGCCCCGCGGCCAGCATCGCGGCCATGTTCTTCTTCCAGCGTTTGTGCAGAATACGCTTCGCCTTGCCGGGCGGCGAAAACGTGGTGTGCACGCCGTAGGGGCTGCTCCCGGAGACCTGGATGTCGGTGTTGGCGTACGACTCGTTGTCGTACATCAGGATCAGATGGTTGTACTCCGTGTGCTGGAGCGCGGCGGAGATGGCCGACAGGCCCATGTCCGCGCCGCCGCCATCGCCGCAGAACGAAATGATGTTGATCGGTTCGGTCTTGATCCGGCCCTTGCGCATGAGGGCCCGGTAACCAGCCGCGGTCCCCACCGCGGCGGAGCCCGAGGACCCGAGCTGCGTGTGCATCCACGGCACCACCCACGGCGTGCTGTAGTACGTCGTGTTGGCGACGTACATGCATCCGGTGCTGCCGAGGACCACGGTCCGGGGCCCGGACGCCTTGACCATCAATTTCATGACGAGCGCCGATTCGCACCCCTGGCACGTCCGGTGCCCGGAGGTGAAGTACTCCTCCAGCGGCGCGCGCTTGACGCCCTTGATCGGCTCGAGCACCGGCAGTGGCATCGTGGCGATCTCTGGACTGTCCATCAAAATGCCTCCTTGGGCCGCCCCGGCCCTAGGCCCGCACGCCGATCCACAGCGTGTCGCCGGGCGCGGTCCCGGCCTCGGCCGCCTTGCGCGTATGCTCGAACATCTCCCGGACGCCCGGGATCGTGACCTCGCGGCCGCCGAGTCCCGTGATGAAGCTCACGACCGGCGGGTGCTTCGGCTGATTGTACAGCGCGGCGCGCACCTCGTTGGCGACGACGCCGCTGTTGTAGGGTGAGCCCATCGAGAAGTCGCGGTCCGCAACCCCGATCGCGGCGAAGCGCGACAGGACGGCACCGAGCCCCTCGTAGTCGAACGGCCGAAACCACCGGATGCGGACGAACCCGACCTTCTGTCCCTGCTCCCGCATTTTGCGGATGGCAACCTTGACCGGCATCGACAGCGTGCCCATGCCGACGAGCACGATCTCCGCGTCCTCGGTGCGGTACTCCTCGAAAAACGGGTTGGCGCCGTCGAGGGCGGGCCCGCGGCGGAAAATCCGGGCGAAGTCCTGATACGCGTCGCGGATCACGCCGCGTGCGTTGCGCATCGCTTCGTCGGTCTGCCGGCGGATCTCCATGAGCCAGTCCTCGTTCACCTGCGGGGCGATGGTGATCGGGTTGTCGGGGTGGAGGCGAAGTTCCTTCCGCTCGTACTTCGGCAAAAACTCGTCGACCCACTGTTTGGGCGGGATCTTGACGAGCGTCTGCGAGTGCGTGAGGAAGGCGCCGTCCGTGCTGATCGCGCACGGCAGAAACACCCGCCGGTCTTCCGCGACCCGGTAGGCAATCAGCGTGGTGTCGAGCGCTTCCTGCGCTGTGTCGACCCACACGTGCATCCAGCCGAGGTCGCGCGCGGCCAGCGCGTCGTTGTGCTCGGTCCCAAACGCGCCGGGATCGTCGAGCGCGCGGTTGCCCACCATCGCGAGCATCGGCAGGCGCAGCGCGGGTGTGACGGCAATCGCTTCAAACGCGTAGCACCATCCGACGCCGCTCGAGCCCGTCAGGGTGCGCGCACCGACCGCGCTGGCGTGCTTGGCGATCTCGAACTGGCTGTGCTCGCTCTCCGCGACGATGTACTCGGCGTCCTGGTCGCCGTTCGCGATCTGCTTGGCCACGAACTGCATCATGGTGTCGTACGGGCGGATCGGATACGCCGTAATCACGTCGACGTCGGCGAGTTTGGACGCGACGGCCACCGCCTCGCTTCCGCTGATCAGCGCCTCTTGCTCGGCGACCGCGGTGCGGACGGCCGTTGCGCTCTCTGCGTCCATATTTACTCCTCACCTCCCGACGCGCCGGCGGTCTTGGCCAGCTCTTCCGTATACTGACCCTTGTACCGGAACCCGTGAGACCGCTCGGGACGGTTCCCGATCTTGTCCTGAACCCACTTGGCGTAGGCTTTCTTGTCGGTCTTGTACGCTTCCCACTGGCTCTTATTGTCCGTGAAGGCCTGCTCGTTCACCATCGTTACGCAGGCGTCCACGGGGCACACCGCCTCGCACACCCCGCAGCCGCAGCACGCCTCGGCGTTGAGGTCGTATGTCTGGTCGGGCGTGACGTCGAAGCACGAATCGGGGCACTGCAGCCAGCACAGCGTGCACTTGATGCACTTGTCGAAGTCGATGACCGGTCGCATCGTGCGGGTCGTGTACTTCTTGAAGTACGGATTCCGCGCCGGCCGGTACCCTCCGATCTGGTCGCCGAACTTGATGGGCTCGCCGAGGGTCATCGCGTCCACCGTGACGCCCTCGCGCATTTTGGTCCAGCCCGGCAGGTCGAACTTGTAGGGCACTTCGGGGTTGCCTTCGCCGGGCCGCACGGTCTGCGCCGCGACCGACTCGTACGCACGCCGCGCCGAAGCGACCTTCAGGTCGTCCTTCCACTCTTCCTTGACGGCCGCGAGCATCGCATCGAGGCTCACCAGGTCCGGGCAGAGCTTCGGCAGCGCGCCCAGCACCCGCGCGTCGGTGTGGTCGTCCTTGTACACCCACAGACCTGAGAAGCTCGGGAGCGCCGGGAGAATTGCGAGGCCGTACGGCGTCTTCCGGGTGTGGCAGAACTTGACGACCTCCGCGGCGGGCAGCGTCGAGGTCACGAGCAGCACACCGTTCTCGCGGACCTTCTCGTTGATCGGCTGGAGGCCGTACCAGGCCCAGGACTCAACGCCTTTGCAGAGCATGTCGTCGAGGTTGATGGTGACGTCCGTCTCGGCCGGCTCGTACTGCGCCATGCTCAACTGCAGTTCTTCCTCGTCGGGGGCGACAATGGCGAAGTTCTTCGCCGGGATACCGTTTCGCTGCGGCGAATCGCCGTAGCGGCCGAAGGCGATGCCGATCTTGCCTTCTTTCCGGGCCGCCAGCACGATCCCGCGGCAGATGTTCTTGGCGAGGTTAGTCTGGAAGATGCCCCGGTACACCACCTCGACCGAAACCGTTCGTCCCATGCTCCGTCCCCTTCCCGGGCCGGCTGCGCCCGCTCCCGCGATGCTCCGTCAGGACTCCGCGCCGGCCGGCGTCTCGTCCCGGTGGCCGTGCGCGAACAGCGTACCTTCGATCTCCTCGATGTGCCGCCTCATCCGCACCGCCGCGGCCTCGGGATCCCGCCGCCGGATCGCGTCGAGAATGCGCCGGTGTCCGTCCAGCGACTTCTCCGCGCGGCCCGGCGCCTGCAGTGACCGCACGCGGCTGTCGCTGAGCAGATCCATCAGGATGTCCATCGTGCGGAGCACCACTTGATTCTTCGCGGCGGCGGCAATCCGGTAATGGAAGGCGTTGTCGTCTTCGATCGCGATCTGTCCGGCCGCCACCCGGCCCGCCTGGTGGTCGACAATCTGCTCCAGCGCCTGCACGTCGTCGTCGGTGGCACGGAACGCGGCCGCGCGGGCGAGCGGGGGCTCGAGCATTTTCCGCATATCGAAGAGGTCGGCCGCGAGATCCTTATTCGCGCTGAGGGCGTGTGCGAACGGCTGCACCAAACGGTCGATGGGAATCTTGCGCACGAGCGTGCCGTCGCCGTGCCGCGGCTCGACCAATCCCTGCATCTCGAGGACCCGGATCGCGTCGCGGACGGAACTGCGGCTGACGCCGAAAATCTCCGCGAGTTCGCGCTCGGCCGGCAGCTTATCGCCCGGCTTGAGCCGGCCTTCGGCGATGAGGCGCTGGATTTGGGCCGCGACCTCGGCGTACACTTTGGTCTTCCGGACTGGGCCGAGATCGGCCTGGATCCGCGACACCGTACCGAACGTCGTACCCGTGGTGATGATCATCGCCCCCTGGAGGACCGCGGCTCGTGGCCCAGTGGTCGGACCATCAGACGACTCAATAATGTCCCCAAACCGTCCGGCCTGTCAAGGCATCCAAGTCAATCTACACGGAACCTGGACGCCCACGATGCGGTTAAGGACGGCATAGCTTTTGGTGCGATAAACTGCACTGAGAAGGCGATCGGAGGCACGGAGGTACGCGTACATACGTGCGACTATCTTCCACTAAAGAGGCGTCGCCTAAAGAGGCGTCGCCAATGGCGGCATCGACCGCTGGCGCCGGCCAGCATGACGCAGACGGCTGACATGTTATGATGGCGCGGCGATGGTGACTGTCGCGGCGGCGCGCCCGCGCCGCGGAGACGAACTAACCCTCACGATTGACCGGCTGGCCTACGGCGGCCGGGGCGTTGGCCGGCATAACGGCTTCGTCGTCTTCGTCCCCGATACCGCGCCGGGAGACCGCGTCCGGGCGCGGTTATGGCGGGTCAAGCCCGGCTACGGCGAAGCGGATCTCCTCGCGGTCGAGTCGCCGTCGCGCCTGCGGACGGCCGCCGCGTGCCCCCACTTCGGGCCCTGCGGAGGCTGCGTCTGGCAGCACCTCACCTACGACGCGCAGGCCTCGGCCAAAGAGGCCATCGTGCGGGAGAGCCTCGCGCACCTCGGCGGACTGCGCGACGTCGAGATCGAGCCGATCCGCCGGATGGCGGCGCCGTGGTACTACCGGAACAAGATGGAGTTTTCGTTTCACCCGGACGGTCTCGGCCTGCACCGCCGCGGCGCGTTCGACAAGATCGTCCCCATCGAGACGTGCCTGCTCGAGTCGCCGCGCGCCAACATCATCCTGGCCGAGTTCGAGGCGTTCGCCCGCGCCTCGGGGCTTTCGAGTTACGACCCGCGCAACCACAGCGGCATGCTGCGACAGGCGGTGATCCGCGAAGCCAAGGGCACCGGCCAGGTCATGGCCGCGCTCGTCACGGCGGCGCCGGCGGTTCCGCGCCTCGGGGCGCTCGGGGACCGCCTCACCGCCGCGGTCCCGGAGATCGTGAGCGTGGTCCACGCCGTCAACCCCGGCCCCTCAGACGGCGCGCCGTTCACCGGCATCACGATCGTGGCCGGGCAACCCTACATCCATGAAGTGCTGGCGGGACTGACATTTCGGATCGGCCTTGAAACGTTCTTTCAGACCAACACCGCTCAAGCGGAGTATCTGGTCGGCGCGGTGGAAGCCTACGCCGGTCTGCGCGGCGGGGAAATCGTCGTCGACCTGTACTGCGGGGTGGGCACCTTCGCGCTGGCGCTGGCCCGCCGCGCGGCGCGCGTGTATGGGATCGAACTCGTGCCGGCGGCCGTCGACGCGGCCCGCGAGAACGCCGCGCTCAACGGGCTCGGGAACGCGGAGTTTGCCGCGGGCGACGTCCGGCGGCTCTTGCCCGAGATCGCGGCGCGGGCCGGACGGCCCGACGTCCTAATCCTCGATCCACCCCGCAGCGGCGCCGGCGCCCGCGTGATGCGCAAAGTCGCCGCCGCCGGCGCGGCGAGGGTGATCTACGTGTCGTGCAACCCGACGACGCTCGCCCCGGACCTGCGCGAGCTCACCGCCGCGGGCTACGCGGTGCGCCGCGCGCAGCCGTTCGACTTGTTCCCGCACACCTACCACGTGGAATGCGTGGTCCTCGCGGAGCGCATGTGATCGCGGTGCGCGGACGTCCGGTCAGCCGGCCCGCGCCAGCCGCACCAAGAGCGGCATCATGTCGGTGCCCGCGAGCATCCCGAGCGCGCCGTGCGCGCAGGCCTTCTCGTTGAACACCCGGGTCCCGTCGGCGTCGATCCCCGTGCCGGCGACGACGAGCGGCACCGGGTCGTCCGAGTGACGGCCCAAGATGCACGGCGTCGCGTGATCGGCCGTGACGGCGATCACGACGTCGTCGAGCGGGACGAGCTCTAAGAGGGTGCCGAAGAACGCGCGGTCGATCAGTTCGATGACCGCGCGCTTCGCCTCCGCCAGCCCGTCATGGCCGGGCTCGTCCGGCCCCTTGAGGTGCATGTAGAGCCCGTCGAAGTTCTTGTACTCGCGCGCCGCCGTCTGCGCCCACTCCCGGTACACGCGTTCCTTGTCGTCCCCGCTCGGGCGCACGGGGATGACCTGCATCCCGGTGAGCTCCGCGATCCCGCGCTCCACCGGCATTTCCACGAAACACCCAAACCGGACGCCGAACCGCTCCGCGATCGGCGGGAGTTCCGGCGTGTGGTCGCCGGCGTCGCGCACCAGGAGAAGGTTGGCCGGCGGCTTGCCCTCGGCCCGCCGCTTGGCGTTGACCGGATGGCGGTCGAGAATTTGCCGCGCCTTGTCGCTGAACTCGTTGACGAGGGCGGCGGCCGCGCCTGCCTCTTCGCTGCCGTCGAGAGGTTCACAGACCTCCACCTCGTTGCCGGCGTGTTCGCGCGCCACCCCCAGCCCTTCGACGCGCCCGTACGCCGGGTCGGTATTCGAGATCTTCGCGGACAGCCGGCCGCCGCGCCGGCGCATCACGACGGCGGCGCGATGCGCCACGCTGCCCCGCACCTCGACGTCGGCGGGCACGGCCGTGAGGCGGACCTCCCGGCTCACCGCCTCGGCCAGCGCGTGCGCTTCCTCGGTCGTGAGGTTGCGCCCGGCCCTCCGGTCGACGATCGTCCGGCCTTCGCCGCCCGTCGCGAAGTTGCCGCGCAACGCGAGGTCGCCGGCCGCAAACCGCATGCCGGAACCCACGACCTCGAACACGCCGCGGCCGGTGTGGTACTTGAACGGATCGTAGCCGAGCATCGCCATGACGGCGACGTCGGACTCAGGCGCGATCCCTTTGCCGACCGTCTGGACGAGGCCGGTGCGGCCGTCGAGGGTCAACGCGCCGAGAAACGGCACCGCGGCCGCCTCGAGGGGGGTCCGGTCTCCGAGCGCCGGGTTGGGCCGGTCGCCGAGCCCGTCGAGGATCGTGTAGAGAATGCGCGCCATCCGGTCACCTCCTCCCGCCGCCGCGGCGGCGGGAATGCGTCAACGCCCCGCGCGGCGCCGCCGCAGCCGGGCCAGCAGGTCCGGGCTCAACCGCCCCCGCGCGATTTCTTCCACCGGCCCCGTCAGCCGCAGGGAGTAATCGGACGCCACCTCGACGCGCAGCACGCCGCCCGGGCTGTGCACCGCGACGCGCGCGTCCGTCCGGCCGTGGCGCACGCACGCCGCGGCCACCGCGCTCGAGCTGCTGCCCGATGCCATCGTCTCGCCGGCGCCGCGCTCCCAGATCCGGATCGTGACCTCGCGCCGGGAGTCCACGCGGACGAACTGGACGTTCGTGCGGTTCGGGAACATCGGGTGGTGCTCCAGCGCCGGGCCGAGCCGCTGCAGGTCGACGGCCGCCGGATCGTCGACGAACACGACGCAGTGCGGGTTTCCCACAGAGACCGCCGTGATCCGGAACCGCGCGCCCGCGGCGTCGATCGTCTCGCCGAGGATCTCCCGGTCCGGCCCGCCGGCGGGGATGTCGCGGCTCCGAAACGTCGCGCGGCCCATGTCCGCCGTGATCGAGTGGACCGCCCGGCCACGGACATCCAATGCCACGCCGGCGATCCCGCCTTTCGTCTCGATCGCGAACGATCGCCGGCGGAGATAGCCATGGTCCCACAAACATTTCGCGAAGATCCGAAGGCCGTTGCCGCTCTTCTCGGCCTCGCTGCCGTCCGGATTGAAGATGCGAAGCCCGGCGTCGGCCCGGCGGCTGCGCTCGAGTGCCAGGATTCCATCCGACCCGATCCCCCGATGCCGGTCGCAGATGTCGCGGATGCGCTCCGGCGTAAGGCGGATCGACCACGTGCGCGGATCCACGACCAGATAGTCGTTGCCGAGCGCATGGGAGCGGACGTACTCGTTGCGGCCGAGACGCGGCACGGGTCAGCCCCCGGGGCGGGACCGTCCCGCGCCGCCGGGGGCGCCGCGGCCCGGGGCGCTCCCGGCCGATCGGATGCGGCGGCGGACGCGGTGCCGCCGCAGCGCGGAGGCGATCATCCGGTCCAGCAGCTCCGGATACGGAATGCCGGCCGCGCGCGCGGCCAGCGGAATGAGGCTGCCCTCGGTCAGACCCGGAATGGTGTTCGTCTCGAGGACGACCAGGTCGCCGGCGGTGAGGAAGAGATCAGTCCGCGAGAAGCCGTCGCAGCCGAGGACCTGGTGCGTCCGAAGCGCGAGCTCCTGGGCCTTCGCGGCCTGTGCCGCCGAAATCCGCGCCGGGCAGATCTCTTCAGACGCGCCCTGATACTTTGCCTCGAACGTGAAAAACTCACGCTTCGGCACGATTTCGATCACCGGCAGCGCGGCCGGCGCGCCGGTGTCGGCATCGTCCAGGACGCCGCACGTGAGCTCGGTGCCGCGCAGGTATTCCTCGACCAGGGCGACGTCATCGTATTCCAGCGCGGCCTCGACGGCCGCCTCGAGTCCGCGCTCGTCGCGCACGATGGTGACGCCGATGCTGGATCCCTGCGCGTTGGGTTTCACGACGCACGGATAGCCGAGATCGCGCGCGATCCGCCCCGCGATCTCGGCGCGCGCCCCCGGCCACCGGCCGCCCTCGAGCGCGAGCCACGCCGGGACGGGGATGGCGCTGGCCTGCAGCACCTGCCGGCTGCGAAGCTTGTCCATCGCAAGCGCGCTCGCGAGCACGCCGGATCCCGTGTAGGCGATCCCGAGCAGCTCGAGGAGGCCCTGCACCGTGCCGTCTTCACCGTACGGGCCGTGCAGCGCGATGAAGACTACGTCCACGTCCCCTTCGCGCACGACCTCGTCGATGTGGTGCGAAGCGGAGGCGAGCGCCGGCACCGCGGACGACGATGCGGCGCCGGTCGAGCGGGACGGCGCGGCGCCCCCGGAGGGAAGCGCGAGGAGATCAGGCCGGGGCAGCCACTTGCCCTCGACCGTGATTTCGACCGGCAGCGCTTCGTATTTTGTGGGGTCGAGCGCGCCGAGTACGCGGGTCCCGCTCCACAGCGACACCTCGCGCTCAGCGGACGGACCGCCGAAGAGAACGGCAACGCGAAGTGGCCGTCGGGACGAGCGCGGGGGGACCGCCGGCATGGGATGCGCCCCGCGTATTCGGGAGCAAAGGAGGGTTCCCCTCCGGCACCGTACGACACGCGCATGATTCGCGGCGCGATCTTTGATCTCGGAAGTACGCTGATTCGCCGGACCGGCCTCGAACTCGAGCGTGCGAAGTGCGCCGCGCTCGCGGCCCACGCCGGCTCGCACTGGGGCTGCCGCGACCCCAACGCGTTCGCCGCGCGCCTGCTCGAGATTCGCCTCGCCGGCTGGAAGCACGCGGAGGCCGAGCAGGTCGAAGTCCCCGCGACGGCCTCCTTCGCGGAGGCGTTTGCCGCGGAGGGCCTCGGGGCGGGCGACGCGGTGCTCGCGGAGGCGGAGGCCGTCTTTTTCGAGCCGGAACTACAGATGAGCCGGCTCTATCCGTCCGCGTCCGAAATGCTGGAGACACTTGCCGGCATGGGGCTCCGCCTCGCCATGATCAGCAATGCCACCAGCCACCGCCTCGTCCTCGACATCGTGCGGTGGCACGGCATCGAGCGCTACTTCGACCCCATCGTCACATCGGCGGGCCACGGGCGGACGAAGCCGCATCCGGCGATCTTCCGGCACGTGCTGGAACGGTGGAAATTCGAGCCGGACTCGGCGGTCATGATCGGCGACACCCTGGGCGCCGACATCCTGGGGGCCAACGCGGTCGGGATGCGCTCGATCCTCGTCGACATCGAGCCGCACCCCGACAATACGAAGTACGCCGGGCAGGCGCGGCCGACCGCTACGGTCGCGCGCCTGGACGAGATTCCGCGAATCATTCGCGAGTGGAGCGGCGCCCCGGGCCGCCGCGTGTAGAGCCACACCGCCGCCTTTCGCTCAGCGAGTCTCACCCCGCGACCGGTTTCGACGTTCCGCCTGTTCACGAACGCTCGCGAGAACGCGTCCCCAGCCTTCCGCGGCGCCCTCGCGCTGCTCGGGCGCATATCCCATCGCACGGTGCACGAAACTCAGGCGTGTGCCGCCGCCGTCCGCCGTCAGCCGGTATTGGACGTGGGAGAGCGCGGGATACGACATAGCGAGCGGCCCCCAGATTTCCAGGAGCGTGGGCGGCTTGATGACCTGGACGTGTCCCCACAAATGCCCCGTGTTGCTGCCGAGATCCCGGTACCAGCGCCCGCCGGGCCACGGCTCGAGCCGCATGTGTAGTGAAGCGCCTTCCGCGGGCGCGAAGTCCGGGCCGAGGTGCTCCAGCAGCGTCTCGAACACGATCTCGATCGGCGCCGCGATCTTCTCTTCCTTCGCGATCTCGAACGTCTGAACCGTCAACGCTGACGTGCTGGTCACCACGAAGATCCCTCCTTGGGTTCCGGTCGTTCGCGTTGGTCCGTTACCCGCTCGTGCGTCTTGCGCTCCGCCCGCTCCTTGATGCGCTCGAGTTGCCGGTTCCAGAGCGGTGTGTAGGTCCGCACCCAATCGTGCACCGGCTTCAACTCCTCCGCGTTGAGGCGATACAGGCGCTGCCGGCCGGACCGGCTCACCGAAACGAGCCCAACCTTGCGAAGGACACCGAGGTGCTTCGAGACCGACGGTTGCCGGAGCCGAAGCCGTGCGACAACCTCCGCCACCGCGTGGCCTCTACCGTCCCGGAGCGCGTCGACGATCGCGCGCCGCCGAGGCTCGGCGATCGCGTTGAACACATCGGCGGTCGTCGCGGCCCTGGCCACGACTCGATTATATTCCCATATAGGAATAAATGTCAAGCCCGCGACCCGGGGACGCGCGCGCGACCGCCGGGACGACGCTAGATGCTCTCGAGCGCCTGATCGAAATCGTCGATCAGATCTGCGAGGTCCTCGATGCCCACCGAAATCCGGATGAGGCCGTCGGCGATGCCGGCGCCGAGGCGCACCTCCCGCGGCATATTCACGCTCGTGGTCGACGCCGGGTGCGTCACGAGCGTGCTCACGCCGCCGAGGCTCACGGCGAGTTTCCCTACGCGGAGCGCTTCGACGCACCGCGCGCCCGCGGCGACGTCGCCGGCGACCTCGATGCTCATCATGCCGCCGAAGCCGCCCGGCATCTGGCGGACCGCGATGTCGTGGCGGGGATGCTCAGGCAGCCCGGGATAGTGCACGCAGGCCACCTTCGGGTGCGCGCCGAGGTGCCGTGCCAGCGCGAGCGCGTTGGTGTTGTGCCGGTCCATGCGCAGGCCGAGCGTCGCGACGCCGCGGATCAGTAGATACGCGGCGAACGGGTCGAGCACGCCGCCGAAGATGCGCAGCGTTTCGGTGCTCGACCGCAGCATCTCGCGGGACCCGGCGATGACGCCGGCCGTGACGTCGTGGTGCCCGCCGAGGTACTTGGTGGCGCTGTGGCAGACGAGATCAACGCCGAGCGCGAGCGGCCGCTGGTTGTACGGCGTCGCGAAGGTGTTGTCGGCGACGGTGCGGGCGCCGCGGGCGCGCGCGAGCGCCACCACGGCGGCGATGTCGATGACGCCGAGGAGAGGGTTGTTCGGCGTCTCGATGTACAGCAGGCGCGTGTTCGGCCGCAGCGCGCGCTCGTACGCGGCGACGTCGGGGTCGTCGAGCATGGTGGCCTCCACGCCGAACCGCGGCAGCACCTCGGTGAACAGCTGATACGCCGCCTGATAGACCGCCTTGGGCGCGATGACGTGATCGCCGCCCTTGAGGAGCCCGACCACGGCGGTCGCGATGGCCGCCATGCCGGACGAGGTGGCCAGCGCCGCCTCGGCGCCCTCGAGCAGCGCGACCTTCTGCTCAAACAGATTGGTCGTCGGATTGCCCCAGCGGGTGTAGATGTAACCCGGGCCCTTCTCCGCGGCGAGGCGCGCGCCGTCATCGACGGTATCGTACTTGAACGTGGCCGTCTGGTAGATCGGCGGCGCCACGGATTTGTTAGCGTCGTCGATCCGCCCGCCGTGGATCGCCGTCGTGGTGAAGCCGCGCCGCTCACGCGATGCCATGTTCCCGTCCTCCTTCGCTGACCGCCACGCCGAGGAGAATCGCCGCCGCCCCCGCGGCCTGCCGCGGCCCCAGGGACTCGCCGAGCCACGCTACTCCGAACGCCACCGCGGCCACCGGTTCGAGCGCGAACAAGAGTCCCGTCCGCGTCGGCGACACGATGCGCTGCGCCCACGTCTGCGCGGCGTAGGCGCCGAACGTGGCGGCGACCGCCATGAAGACGATGGCGCCGGCGGCCGGCGCCGGGAGCCCCGCCGGGCGGCCCTCGAAGAGCAGCGCCGCCGCCCCGGCCAGCACGGACACGGCCGCCAATTGCAGGCACGTAAACGCGGCGGCCGGGACCGCCCGCGCCACGGACCCCACGACGATGGCCTGCACGGCCAGCGCGGCGGCGCATCCCAGGACCAACGCGTCGGCCGCGCCGAGGCGCCCGCCTTGATAGAGGAGGAGCCAGAGGCCGAGCACCGCGAGGCCGACGCCCGCCGCGAGCGCGGCGTTGGGCAGCCGCCGCGTCCAGGCCAGCAGGATGAGCGGGATGAAGAGCACGTTGAGCCCGGTGATGAGGCCGGCATTGCTCGCCGTCGTCCCGCGGAGCCCCAGCGTCTGCAGCGCGTAGCCGGCGAAGAGGACAACGCCCGCGAGCACGCCCGCGCGCAGGCCCGCCGGACCGAGACGGCGGCGCTCGCGCCAGGCCATCGGCAGCATGAGCATCGCGGCAAGACCGAAGCGAAGCGCCAGGTACTGAAACGGTCCCAGGTGCCGCAGCACGAGTTTACCGAGCGGAAACGTCGCGCCCCACACGACGGCGACGGCCGCGAGCGCTGCCTCGGCGGCCACGCGCACGAGCGGCGAATTTGTGGAAGCCACTGCCAGCGCGGGCATGCCCGCAGGTTCGGGGGCGGAGGGAACGATCCTCCGGCACCCGTCGCGGCGGCGTAACGGCGCCGCGCCCGCCAGACCGCCGTCCACAGGAGAGCGCGCGGGGCGGACGCGAAGCCCCCCGGGATGCCGATCGGCGCCCACGTCTCGATTGCCGGCCGCCTCTACGAGGCGATCCCGCGGGCTCTGGCGATCGGATGCGAGTGTCTGCAGATCTTTGTCGGCAGCCCGCGCATGTGGCGGCCGGTGACCTACGATCCGGCCGACGTGGCGGAGTTCCGGCGCCGGCGCGCCCGCACGGGCCTCGAGCCGCTCGTCGCACATGCCGCGTACCTCGTCAATCTGGCGTCGCCCGATCCCGAGTTGTTCCGGCGCTCCGTCGCCTCGCTCACCCACACCGTACGCGGCATGGACGCGCTCGACGGCCTCGGCGCCATCACGCATCTCGGCAGCACGCAGGGCGCGGCGTGGGAGCCGTGCTGCGACCGCGTTGCCGGGGCGCTGCGGGCGGTGCTCGCCGGCTCATCGCGGGCGATGGTCTTGCTCGAGGGCAGTGCCGGCGGGACGATCGGCGGCACGTTCGAGGAACTGCGCGACATCTTGGACGCCGCGGGGCGTAGTCCGCGCCTCGGCGTGTGTCTCGACACGGCACACCTCTTCGCGGCGGGCTGGAACATCCGCACACCGCGCGGCGTCGCCGCGATGGTGGACGCGTTCGACCGCCGCGTGGGCCTGCGGTGGCTCAAGGTGCTGCACTTCAACGATTCCAAGAGTCCGCTCGGGTCCCGTCTCGACCGCCACGAAAACATCGGCGAGGGCCACATCGGACGCGCCGGCTTTCGCGCCGTCTTGGGTCATCCCGCGCTGCGCGATCTGCCGGGTCTCATCGAGACGCCGGGCTTCAATCACCACGGTCCCGACCGGCGCAACGTGATGGCGCTGAAGCGCCTGCGCGCGGCGGCCCTGGCCCCCGCGGCGCGCGGCGCCTCCACGCCCGCGCGGCCGGCCGTGCGCCGGCTGAGACCGCGTGCCGGCACGGCCCGGCCGCGGACGCCGCCGGCGTCCCTCGCCCGATGAGATGCCGCAACCATCCGGACCGGCCCGCGCTCGGGTATTGTTCCCGCTGCGGCAAAGCGCTGTGCTCGGAATGCCTGGTGCGCCTCTCGACGGGGAATTACTGCGAGGTGTGCGCGAACCCCACGGCCGCGGCGCCGCGCCGCAGCCTGCCGTGGTGGCTTATCGTCCTGACCGTTCTGGTGCTGCTCGTCGCGGTGCGGCTGTTCGTCCGCTGAGCGCCGGGCCCGCGTCCCCCGGCGGCCGGAGCGCTCCGCCGGGCGCCAGCTTGATGCCGGCGAAGAGGTGCTCGACGACGAGGCGGGGGTTGACGTTGGCGCGGAGGTTCGTCTTGGCCGCTTCGATCGCCGCGGCCGCCGCCCGCACGCCGTCCGGCCGGGCGCGGTCCGCCCATGCCGCGATCTGATCACGCCGGTCCAGGTTGACGAGCAGCGCGGGATCAGGGGTTGTCTGCCACACCGCGACGTCGCGGAGCCATAAGAGCGCGGTGTCCAGCCAGCGGTCCAACTCGTCCTTCCGGCGCGAGACCGCGTCCGCGGCCTCGAGCCGCCGCACGGGACTGCCGGCGGCCACCGCGCCGAGCGTGCGCACAACTTCCTGCCGGAAGGTGAGCGCGGCCTGGCCTTCCGCGGCTTCGCGCAGCGCGACCCCCGGACGCCCGCCGGACAGCGCGGCCAGAAACGGCGCGTGATCGGGCGGCACACCGGCGCTCTCGCTGAGCGCCGCCGCGATATCCGCGGCCGGCACGAACGCGAAGCGCACGATCTGCGAACGGGACACGATCGTCGGCAGCAAGGCGGCCGCGGATTCCGAGATCAGCACGATCACGCTCTGCGAGGGCGGCTCTTCGAGGACTTTGAGCAGGCTGTTCGCGGCTTCCGCGCGCATCGCTTCCGCGTCTTCGACGATGAACACCTTCCACCGCGCCTCGTACGGCGGATAGGCGGCGTCGCGCTTGAGGTCCCGGACCTGCTCGATGCCGACGGCGCGCCGCTCGGCGCCGGACTCCGTGCGGCCGCCGGGCGCGATCACGCGCAGGTCCGGATGCGCGCCCGCGGCCACCTTGCGGCAGGCGTCGCACGATCCGCACGCGTCATCGCCGCCCCGCCGGCAGAGCAGCGCCTGGGCAAAGGCGAGCGCGGCCGCGCGGCGGCCCACGCCTTCCGGGCCCACAAAAAGGTAGGCGTGCGAGACGCACCCGCTCCGCAGCGCGCCCTGCAGCACGGCGCGCGCATCGCGCTGGCCGATCAGATCGCGGAAGGGCATGTCGTCAACCTGAGCGTTCCTTCGGGCGGCGCGGCGGGACGCTTAGACCTTCACCATCCGCTCGACGTCGAGCACAAAGACGATCGCGCCGCCCACCTGCACTTTGACGGGATACGAGATGTACGAATCGACGGGCTCGACGACGGGCGGCAGCGGGCTCACGAGTTGCTCGCGCACGTGGCAGTATTTCTGGATCACGGCCATCACGTCGTCGATCTTATTTTCTTCGACGCCGATCAGAATCGTCGCGTTGCCCTCGCGAAGGAATCCGCCGGTGCTCGCGAGCATGGTGGCCTGGAACTCCGCGGCCACCAGGCCCTCCATGAGCCGCCGCTGGTCTTTTTCCTGGACGATCGCCAGGATCAGCTTCACGAACGCCCTCCCGCCCGACGCCGTTCCTGAAGCAGGCCCTCGACGGTCTCCGTGATCTCCCGGCGCACCTCCGCCACGGCCCGGCGCGCGTCGATCACGCGGATGCGCTGCGGCTCAATTCTGGCAAGGGCCAGAAACCCCTCCCGGACCAGCGTGTGGAACGCCTGGGTTTCCCGTTCCAGCCGGTCGCCCCCGTCCCAGCCGTCCGGGCCCCCGCCGCGGGCCGCCGACCGGGCGCGCCGCAGCCCGGTTTCCGGGTCGAGGTCGAGCAGCAGCGTAAGATCCGGACGGAGGCCGCCGGTCGCCACCTCGTTGACGGCCCGGACGACATCGACGCCGAGCCCTCGCCCGGCCCCCTGATAGGCGAGCGAGGCGTCGACGTAGCGCTCGCACACCACGAGGCGGCCCCGGTCGAGCGCGGGGGCGATCACCTCCGCGACGAGCTGCGCCCGCGAGGCCGCAAACAGCAGCATCTCCGCGCGGGGGGCCAGTTCGGCGTGGCGGGGGTCGACCAGCAGGGCGCGGATGTGTTCGCCCACCGCGGTGCCGCCGGGCTCCCGCAGGGGCAGCACATCGTGGCCCGCCGCTCGAAGATGCTCGACCAGAAGCGCCGCCTGCGTCGTCTTGCCGGCGCCGTCCGGTCCTTCCAGGGTAATGAAGACGCCCCGCCCGCGGGACGCCGCCTCGCGGCCGGTAGCGCCGGCCGGGCCGGGCCTACTGGGGATAGATCACCACGCGCCGGAACGGATCGGTGCCCTTGCTCTCGGACGCGAGGCCGTAGCGTTGAATGAGCTGGTGCTGCAGGCGCCGGAGGTAGGAGTTCTGCGGGCCCAATTCCACCGGCTGCGCCGCCGCCATCACCTCCGAGATCGCCTCCTCCGCCGCCCGCATCGCCTGCTCTTCGGGGCTCATGCGGTCTTGGACGCCGAAGATTTCCCGCAGCACCCCTTCGATCTGGGAGAGCGTGTTGCTCTTGATGATGTGCGTCGACAGCCCGCGGTCGCCGGCCTCGCGCAGCCGCTTCGGCTGACGCCGTTCCTGCGACTTCAGGGTCAGCAGCACGTCGGCGTCGTGAAGGGCGTCGGCGATCATCGCCGGCACGCGCAACTCCCGGATGGCGCGCTCGAGCCGGTTGCGGCTCACCGCGTACGGATAGATCCGCACCACCTTTTGGAGCGGCGCCGACGGCGCGGTGTGGCCGTTGGATGCCGCCGCGGCGGCCGGGGCGGCCGCGACGTCGCCGCTGGTGATGCGCACTTCGCCCTCCGGGGTCCGCGTGCGGATCTCCGGGTGGGGCATGGCGCCGCGCAGGAACCGGTCGACGACGTGCGCGACGTCGTGGTGCACGGCGAGGCGGTCCTTGTCCTGGATCTCGATGACCACATCGAACGTCGGCGGCGCCTTGCGCTCGAGCACCGTCTTCTGGGTCCCGCGCCGGCGCGCTTCGTCGTCTCCCAACGTCACCGCCTGAATCCCGCCGACGAGGTCCGACAGCGTCGGGTTCTGCAGCAGGTTGTCGAGCGTGTTGCCGTGCGCGGTCGCGATGAGCTGCACGCCGCGCTCCGCGATGGTCCGGGCGGCCTGAGCCTCCGCCTCGGTGCCAATCTCGTCGATGACGATGACCTCGGGCATGTGGTTCTCGACGGCCTCGATCATCACCGCGTGCTGGAGTTCCGGATACGGCACCTGCATGCGGCGCGCACGCCCGATGCCGGGGTGCGGAATGTCGCCGTCGCCGGCGATCTCGTTGCTCGTGTCCACGACGACGACGCGCTTGTCCGCCTCGTCCGACAGCACCCGCGCGGCCTCCCGCAGCAGGGTCGTCTTGCCCACGCCGGGCCGTCCGACCAGCAGCACGCTCTGCCCGGCTTCGATGACGTCGCGGACGATGTCGACCGTGCCGAACACCGCGCGGCCGACGCGCAGCGTGAGCCCGATCACCTCGCCGCCGCGATTGCGGATCGCGGAGATCCGGTGCAGCGTCCGCTCGATGCCGGCCCGGTTGTCCTTGCCGAACGTGCCGACCCGGCTCGCGACGTGGTGCAGTTCTTCGCGCGTGACGAAATTGTCGGAGAGTCGCACGACGCGTTCCGGAAACCGCGCCTCCGGCTCCCGGCCGAGGTCGAGCACGATCTCCAGGAGTGTGTCGAGGTCAGCCTGCTTCTCGATCTGCCGGCGGATTTCAGGCGGCAGGATTTCGAGCAGGAGATCCAGGTTGTCGGTTATGCGGATTTGGTGGCCTGCGACCACCATCGGTCACCTCACCATGCGTGGGATGCCGTGCTGTGAAGCCCGTGAAACGACAAGGAGGAGAACCCGCCCGAGGTTCCCCTCCCACCGAGCCACCGATATCGGCGAAGCATCACTATCATTATTATAGGATTTCCCGAACGGCCCTGCAACCAATCGCTATTCCACCTCGAGCACCAGGCACTTCAGATACCGCGTCTCCGGCACTCCGAGCGACACCGGATGGTCGCGGGCCTGCGAGCGCCGCTCGACCAGGCGCACCCAGCGGCCGGCGTCCCGTGCCGCGTCGAGGACCGTCGCTTCCAGCACCGCCTCGCTCACGTGATACGAGCACGAACACGTGATGAGCCATCCGCCGGGCCGGACGATCTTGAGGGCCCGCAGGTTGATTTCTTTGTACCCTGCCAGCCCGCCGTCGAGCGCGGCGCGCGTCTTCACAAAAGCCGGCGGATCGAGCACCACGGCGTCGAACCGGGCACGGGCGCGGTCGAGACGGCGCAGCTCGTCGAAGGCGTTGGCGGTGACGGCCCGGCACCGCGCCCCGACGCCGTTGAGCTCCGCGTGGCGGGCAATCATCGCCGCGGCGGACTCCGAAATCTCGACGGCAGTAACCTCGGCCCCGCGCCGCGCGGCGTGCACGGCCCACGCTCCGGTGTAGGCGAAGACGTCGAGCACCTCGCCCCGAAGCAGCCCGGCGGCGGCGACCCGGTTCTCCCGCTGGTCGAGAAAGAACCCGGTCTTTTGTCCCGTGGCGATGTCGACAAGAAACGACGCCCCCGCCTCTTGAATCGGCACCGCCTCGGGCGGCGAGCCCGCGGGAAGACCCGGCGGAGGGACGAGCCAGCCCGCCTCCCGCGGCAGGCCTTCGAGCCGGCGCACCGCGGGATCGTTGCGCGCGTAGACGCACGCCGCGCCCGTGAGATCATGGAGGATCCTCGCGAGCAGGTCCTTGCGCCGGTCCATCCCGGCGGTGAGCGTCTGGACGACGAGCGTCTCCGCATACCGGTCGACGACGAGCCCCGGCAGCAGATCGCCCTCCCCAAACACCAGCCGGTACGCAGTCGTGTCGGCGACGGCCTCGCGGCGGAGCGCGAGCGCGCGCTCGACGCGCTCGCGGAGGAACGGCTCGCCGAGATCGCGGTCCGCCGTAGTGAGGAGCCGGACGGTGATGAGGGAACGGGTGTTGAGGAAACCGGTGCCGAGCACGCGCCCGGCCGCGTCCCGGACCGAGACCGCGTCGCCGTCCTCGGCATGCCCGTCGAGGCGCGCGATCTCCGCGCGGTAGACCCACAGATGTCCCGCGCGCAACCGGGCGTCGCGCCCGGGATGCAGCACGACGGCCGGGCGGTCAGAAGAGAGTGGTCTGGGCCGGCTGCGCGGCTGCCGCGGTCCGGCGCTCCTCGTCCGCCGCTCCTCCGAAGACGTGGATCTCGCCGAACACGCCGTCGTAGCCCGGCTGGATCACAACGCGCCCCTCGCGCATCCGCCGCACGCCCTCGACCACGCGCGGCCGTGTGTGGCGCGCCAAGTCCTCGAGCGGCGCGTCGAGCAGCACGTGGAACTCGCCGCCGAGCGCGCGCACGAGCTTCAGGTATTCTTCGCGCACCGCGCCCGTGCCGGGCTGCGAGCCGAAGGCGGCGGCGATAATCTCCTCCAGCGGGATCAGATTGCGGAAGGGTACGCGACCCTCGCCCCCGCGGTCCTCGGGACGGTCGGCGAGCGCGTCGACGCGCGACATCACCCCCACGGTGACGGGGCGGCCGCAGCCGGGACACCGGCCCTGCGCGTCGCGCGTTTCGGCCGGCGACAGGCGCCGCCCGCAGGCACGGTGTCCGTCGAAATGATACTTGCCTTCCTCCGGAAAGAATTCGATCGTGAAGAGGAACCGCGCGCGATCGTCGCCCCGCAGCACGCGCAGCATATCCGCGTAATCCAGCTCGCAGTTGAGCACGTTGGCCTCGCGGCCGAGTTTGGGCGGCGAGTGCGCGTCCGAGTTGCTGACCAGCGTCACCCCGTCGAGCTGGCTGAGACGCCAGTTCATGGGCGGGTCGCTGCTCAAACCGGTTTCGACGGCGCGAATGTGATGCGCCTGGTCGCCGAAACATTCCGCGAGCGCGTCGAAGCCGGAGTTGCTGCCGTAAAGCGAAAACCAGGGCGTCCAGACATGCGCCGGAATCAGCATGCACTCCGGGGAGATCTCCATCACGTACTCGACGAGCTTGTCGCTCGGCAGCGACAGCGTCGGCCGTCCATCCGCCATCAGGCTGCCGAACCGCGCGAGGACGGCGTTGATCCGGTCGACGACCTCGAAGCTCGGCGCGAGGATGATGTTGTGGATCTTCCGCAGGCGGCCGCCCTGCGGGTAAATGTTGCTGACTTCCACGGTGAGCATGAAGTGCTGGGCGCCGTGGGTGAAGAGGCCGCGCCCGGTCGGCGTCAGTTTCGCCTTGAGTTCACGCAGCCAGACCGGATGGGTGAAATCGCCCGTGCCGACGACCGTGATCCCTTTGAGCCCGCACCACGCCGTGAGCGTCTCGACGTCCATCTCCCGGCTGGTGGCGCGGCTGAATTTCGAGTGGAGGTGCAGGTCGGCGATGACCGGCATGTCAGATGGTTTCACGCGCCGGCGCGCATCTCCTGTCATGCCCGGGCCGCATTTCGGAGGAATCGACGAACCTGGATCGCGCCGGCGCTGCCGCGCCGTGTTTACATTTGGACGAGCATGCCCTGGACGAGCGCCTGGCCGACGAGCGGCAGCAGCGCCGGCCGGCGCAGGGAGGCGGCGGCGAGGCTGCGCAGCAGCGGGACAAAGATCTTCGATTGGTACTGCGTGTCGCCGTCGGCCTCGACGCTCGCGCGCACAGCCGGGCTGGCGTGGATGACGCGCATCACCACATCGAGCTCGCGGTCCGCGAGGCGGTTGAGCACGCGGCGACCGAGGGCGGTGAAGGCGACCTCGCGGCCGAACGCGCGCCGCCAGCCGTGCTCGTACAGGCGCGCCGCCCCCCGGTCCCCGGCGGCGTAGCGCGCGGCGGCGCGCCCGGCGAGGCGGCCGGCCAGCATCGCGAAGTAGATGCCGCCGCCGGAGGTCGCTTTGACCTGGCCCGCCGCATCGCCGACCACGAGCATGCCGTGGCGGGCCGCCGGCGTCCGTCCACTCAGCATCGGAATCCGCCCGCCGACCTTCCGGACGATCGCGGCCCCCGCCGCGCGGCGCCGCACCGCGGGGTGCGCGGCGAGCAGCCGCTCAAGATAGCGCACGGGCGCGTGCGGGGTTTCGGCCGGATCGACGGCCACGCCGACGCGGGCGCGGCCGCCGCCCAGCGGCAGCAGCCAGGCGAAGAACCCCGGGGCGATGTCGCGGCCGAAGAACATCTCGGGGGTGTCGGGCTCGAGACCGCCGAGGCCGCGCATTTCGTACTGCAGCCCGTGGGCGTACGTGCGCGCCGGCCGCAGGCCGACGAGCGCGGGCAGGCGAGGCGCGGCGCCCTCCGCGTCGATCACGACCCTCGTTGCGGCTTCAAAGGGCGCGGCGCCCGCCGCACCCACATACTCACCGCGGACCCGCAGCCCGCCGCCGGCCTCGGGGGCGACGTGCGTGATGCGCACGCCGGTCATGACCTCGGCGCCGGCGCGGGCGGCGCGCGCGACGAGCCACCGGTCGAAGACAACGCGGTCCACCACATACGAGTCGGCCGACGGACGCCGGACGCGCACGGCGAAACCACTGGGCGAATGGAACACCGCCGCGCTGAGCGTGTTGACGGCGAGCGACGGCGGCAGATCGAACTCGCGGAACGCGTGCCGCGACAACTTGCCGGTACAGTGCGTGGGCAGACCGACCGTGCGGTGCTCTTCCAAGAGCAGCGTGCGAAGACCCTGAGCCGCCGCGGCCCGAGCCGCTTCCGCGCCGCCCGGGCCGGCGCCGACCACGACGACATCGCAGTGCACCACGGGGCAACCATGGTTCTGGCCGGGCAGGGCATTTCCTGCCCTCCTCGTAACGTGTAGATTACCGGATGACACGTCCCCCCCGTACAATCGTCCGCTGGCACGCCGCGGCGATCGCCGCTCTATTGGTCGCGCTCACCCCCGGCGCACAGGCCGCCCCGCCCGCCCGGCCGCGCGCCCAGACGGCCGCGCCGGCGCCCGAGAACGTCCGGCGCGAGCGGGTGTCCTTCCCCGGGGCGGACGAACCGCATACCCCCGCCGTTCTCAACCGCGTCGACGCGTACCGCTACACGTCGGATTCGGCGGCGGCGCACGCCGGACGTCCCAACACCGTACTGGTCTTGATCCCGGGGCTGAACTCGGGGCCGAACACGCTCGACATCCTTGCGCGGTCGCTCGTGAGCCGCGCGCCTGCGCTGGAGGTCTGGGTCGCGGAACCGCGCGCGGGCATTCTCCAAGACCGCCGCGGTGTTACGGCGGCGCTGGACTACCGGAATCCAGACTTCGTCCTCGGCTACTATTACGGCGGCCTTGCGATCGGCGGCCATCAATTCACGTCGCTCGATCCCATGGCCGTCCCGTCGGCGGCTTACTGGGGGCTCGATCTGCACCTGCGCGATGTGCGCGTTGTGCTGCGGGAAGTGCGGCGCCTGCATCCGGGCGCCCGGGTGGTGCTCGGCGGACATTCGCTCGGCGGCATGCTGGCGGCGCTCTACGCAGGATACGACTTCGGGCGTGCCCCCGGCCCGGCGCCCGCGCCGGGGGCCGGGGGCACGCCCGCGCCGTCACCCGAGGCCGGAGCCCGGGATATCGACGGCCTGCTGTTGATCGACGGCGTCCCGCTGCGGCTGCCGGTGCGGTTCGGAGCGGCGCAGTACCTGGGCGGCCTAACGTTTCCGCTCGCCGGCAAAGTGCCGGGCCTCGACGCGCTGCTCAGCGCCGACGCGCGGCGGCGCGTCAGTCCCTTCACCGACACGCCGGCCATCGCGCGCACGAAGGACAGTATTCTCTTCGATACGGTCGCGCTCTACGCGTATCTCCGCCCGAACGACGAGAGCCCGCTGCCCTTCTATCCGCGGAACGGTCTGCCGATCACGAACGAAGCGCTGCTGGGCGCGGTGCTGTCGGACCGGATGGAGCCCAACATGTTCATCCGGGCGTCGATCGGCGCCCCGCTCGGCGTCTTCGAGCGCGTCCAGGATCCGGCCGGCATTGCCCGCGACGGCCTGCTCAAACTCTCCACGGGCCGCCCGCTGCCCGGCGAGATGCTAATCCGGTGGATCCCCTACGACCGCAGCACGCCGCGCGGCCTCGTCGACCTGCGCGCGCTGGAGGCGGCGATCCTCCGGCCCGACGGCGATTTTACGCAGTGGTACATGCCCTGGCGCCTGCTGCTCGATCTCGGGCTGGCCCTGAATCTCGACACGACCGATCCGTTTTCGCGCCGCTACGTGAGCCTGACGCAGATGCGGTACGTCAACCTGCCCATGCTGATCCTCGGCGCGGGGCGGGGATTGCTCCGGTCGGCCGGCATGGCGGACTTCTTCATCGAGCATACGGCGACGCCGCGCAGCCGCGTGCACGTCACCGTCTTTCCGGACTACACGCACCTCGACATCGAGGATGCCGTGAACAACCAGGCCGTCACCAGCATCCTCGAATGGCTGCCGGGCGTTCCGGGCACGAAGGCCCGCCGGGACCTCCTCAACGGACGAAACGGCCCGTGACGGCTCGGAACTTTCGCCCCCGAGGCGGCGTTGTTGCCGGCATGAGGCACCAGACCGTGGTAGTCGCCGTCGCGCTCGCCGCACTCGTGGCCGCGGCCGCCGTCCCGCCCCGTCCCGCCCGAGCGCAAGACTGCCCGGCGCCAACCTTCAAATACCGGCACGGGATCGTCAGCTTCACCGAACACGGCGCCACCGTGGACGTGCGGGTCGAAGTCGCCGATACGGAGCGGATGCGTGAAATCGGCCTCATGTGCCGGCGTTCGCTCGACCCCGACGCCGGCATGCTCTTTGTGTTCGAGGATTTGACCCGCGATCCGTTCTGGATGAAGAACACGTTCATCCCTCTTTCGATCGCCTTCCTGGGTGACCGGTGGCAGGTGGTCGGCATCATAGACATGCGGGTGGCCCCGAATCCCGCCGACCCGCCGCCCACGGACGTGTGGGCCCCGGCCAAGCCGTACCGCTACGCGCTCGAGGTAAACCAAGGATTTTTTAAGACGCACAATCTCGACGCGCACGCTCAAGTGCGGCTTACCTCAGGAGAGCCCGCCAAGCCCTAGGCACACGCCGCCGCGCCCTGATTCAGCCGTCTCGCCCCGCAAACCGCGCAAAATCGCGCGTTTTCGGCCGTTTTGACCCGGAATTGCTTGAAGAGGCGCGGCGCCACCTGCTATTATGAATCGCGCCGCGCACGCCGACTCTGGGAGGCCTGAATGAGCGAATCCGCCATTACGCTGCCGCCTTTCGGCGGATTGGAATCGCTCCTCCTCTGGCTGGTGCTTGCCGCCGCGGCCGCCGCCCTCCTCTACGGCTGGTGGCTGAGCGTACGCGTGCTGCGGCGCAGCGCCGGCCCGGCGTCGATGCAGAGCGTTGCCGCGGCCATCCAGGAAGGCGCCCGGGCCTACCTCACGCGGCAGTTCCGGACGATGGCGCTGTTTATCGTCCTCATCACAATCGCCCTCTACGTCCTCTACCGCCCCATTTACACGAACCCTGCGCTCGCGATCGGCATCGCGATCGCGTTTCTCGGCGGGTGTCTCGCAAGTTACGGCGCCGGGTCGGTCGGCATGTATCTCGCCGTGCGCGGCAACGTGCGGACCGCCCACGCGGCGACCCGCAGCTTCCGCGAAGCGCTCGAGACTGCGTTCCAGGCGGGCACCGTGTCCGGGATGTTCACGGTCGGGCTCGGCCTGCTCGGCGCGACCATCATCTTCGTCATCTTCCGCGGCGACGCCACGCGGGTGCTGATCGGCTTCGGGTTCGGCGGATCCCTCGTCGCGTCGTTCATGCGGATCGGCGGCGGCATCTACACGAAGGCCGCCGACGTCGGCGCCGACCTCGTCGGCAAGGTCGAAGCGGGGATCCCGGAGGACGATCCGCGGAATCCCGCGACGATCGCCGACAACGTGGGAGACAACGTCGGCGACTGCGCCGGCATGGCCGCGGACGTCTTCGAATCGTACGAAGTCACGCTGGTCGCGGCGATCATCCTCGGCGCGTCCACGCTGCTCGACGCGCATTTCCGCGCGACCTACGGCGCCGCGGCCGCCGCGTTCGCCCTCGAGCTCATCCTCTTTCCGCTGCTCGTCCAGGCCGTCGGCGTGTTCGCTTCGATCATCGGCACGTGGGCGGTGCGGGCACGGGACGAAGGCGAAACCGACCCGATGCGGCCGATCACGCGGGGCTTCTGGGTCGCGGGCGCGGCCGCGATCGTGGGGTTCTTCGCCGTCAACGCCGTCTACCTCAAGGATCCGCGCACCGGCGCGCCGGACTGGCGGTTCTCGTTCGCGACGCTGACCGGGCTGGTGCTCGCCGGCGTGATCAAGTGGCTCACCGACCAGTACACGAGTGCGAACCACCGGCCGGTCAGCGAGATGGCGTACGCGACCAAGACCGGCCCGGCGACCTTCCTGCTGTCCGGCCTCGGATTCGGCCTCGAATCGTCGGTGTGGGCGATCCTCGCGATCGCCGCCACGATTCTCGCCTCGTTTACCATCTTCCAGGGCGACATCGCGCTGGCCGGCTACGGCATCGCGCTGGCCGGGCTGGGGCTGCTGACCGTGACCGGGTACATCCTCGCGATGGACACATTCGGGCCGATCGTCGACAACGCGAACGGCATCTTCGAAATGTCGGGCGCGGCGGCGGGCGGAGAGGCGGCGGGACGGATCATCGCCCATCTCGACCAGGCGGGCAACACGACCAAAGCGCTGACGAAGGGCTTCGCGATCGCGACCGCGGTCATCGCCGCCACCGCGCTGTTCCGGTCGTTCGTGGATCAGGCGCATCTGCTGCCGGTCGCGGCCACGTTCGGCACCGTGCTGACCCAGGCCGGAGCGACGGCGTCGACCGTCCTCGAAGGCGTCGGTATCCAGGTCAATCTGCCGCTCGTCTTCATCGGCATGCTGATCGGCGGCGCCGTGCCGATCCTCGTCTCGGCGTTTCTGATCCGGGCGGTCGGCCGCTCGGCCTTCGACGTCGTGGAAGAGGTGCGGCGGCAGTTCCGGGAGATTCCCGGCATCATGGAGGGCCGCGCCCGCCCGCAGTACCAGCGCTGCGTCGATATCGTCACTCGCGCGGCCCAGCGCGAACTGCTGGCGCCGGCGGTGGTGGCGCTCTCGTCGCCGATCATGGTCGGGATCGGCCTCGGCGCGGCGCCGCTCGGCGCGTTTCTCGCCGGCGCCATCTTGACCGGCCAGTTGATGGCGGTGTTCATGGCCAACACCGGCGGCGCCTGGGACAACGCGAAGAAAAAAATCGAAGACGGGTTCCTTGGGGGCAAGGGCACCGAGTACCACAAGGCGGGCGTGATCGGGGACACGGTCGGCGACCCGTTGAAAGACACGGCCGGACCCGCCCTCAACCCGCTCATCAAGGTCATGAACCTCGTGAGCCTCCTCATCGCGCCGGTCGCGATCGTGCCGATCGGCTGGGCGGCGCGCGGGACGGTCGTCGTCGTGACGCTGGCCCTCATGGCATGGGCGGTCGCCATGAACCGCCGCAGCTCGATCAGCGCGGCGGACATGGCCGCGGCCGAACAGGGCGCGCCGGAGGCCGGCAGCATCACGGCTCCGGCGGGGGACCCGTCCCTGGTCGCGTCGGGCCGGGGGCAGCGGCGGCCGGACCGCCCCGCGCAGACGGGGTGACGGCGCGGCGCATGGCGACGCCGGCGCGAGACTTCGCGGCGCAGACGGCGGCGGAGGCCCGCCTGGCCCGGAAGGCCGAAGAGTTGTCGGCGCTGCGGGAGATCAGCCGCGCGATCGGCGCCGCCCTCGACCTCGATACGACGCTCGCGCTCATCACCCGGAAGACCGCCGAGGTAATGCGCGTCGACAGCTGCTCAATCTACCTGCTCGACGACGCGCGCGAATTTCTGGTGCTCAAGGCCACGACCGGGCTCGCGGCGGAGGCCGTCGGGCGGGCGCGGCTCCGGTTCGGGGAGGGCCTGACCGGCTGGGCGGCCGCGAAGAACGAGGCCGTGGCGTCGAGCAACGCGACCGCGGACCCCCGGTTCAAGTACCTTCCGGAGACGCGGGAAACGCTGTTTCAGTCGCTGCTCGCCGTGCCGCTCACGGTCGCCGGCCGCGTCCTCGGCGCCGTCAACGTGCAGACGACGGGCGTCCACGCCTGGGCCGAGGACGAAGTCGAATTGCTCAGCATCATCGCGGATCTCGCCGGCGGCGCGCTGGAAAAGGCGCGCCTCTACGATAGCATGCGGCGCCAGATCCTCGAGCTGCGCACGCTCGCGGAGGTCAGCGAGACGCTCACCTCGCCGCTCTACCTCGAGCAGATCTTCCGGCTGCTCGTCGAGATGGCCTCGCGCGTCTTCGACGCCTCGCTGTGCACGCTCATGCTGACCGACCGTGACAAACTGGTCCTCGCCGCGGCGCATCCCGCGGACGCGCCCGCGGCGCCCGGACCGTCATCCGGCGGGCAGCCCGCACGGCCGCGGCACGCCCTCGGGCTCGGCGAGGGCCTCCCGGGCACCGCCGCCGCATCCGGGGAACCGGTCGCAAGCGAAGACGCCGGGGCCGACCCCCGGTTCCGGCCCGCGGAGATGCTGGGCCGCCCGGCCGCGGCGCGCTCGGCGCTCGCGGTCCCGCTGCGCGTGCGCGAGCGCACGCTCGGCGTCGTCACGGTCTACCTCGCCCGCCCCCACGCGTTCACGCCGGCCGAACTCACGCTGCTCCAGACGCTCGCCAACCAGACCGCGCTCGCGATCGAGAACGCCGGGCTCGTCGTCAAGTCGGCGATGGTGCGCGAGATGCACCACCGCGTCAAGAACAACCTCCAGATGATCGCGATGCTGCTGCGGCTGCAGATACGCAACGGCCGCGAGGTCTCCGGGCGCGAGGTGCTCACGGAAACGATCAACCGCATCCTGAGCATCGCCGCGGTGCACGAGATCCTCGCCGCGGAGGGCCTCGGCACGGTGAGCGTCCGCGAGATGCTCGACCGGGTCGTCCACACCGTGACGCAGACGATGGCGCCGCCGGGCTTCACGCTCGACGCGCGGGTGAGCGGCGACGACGTGCATCTGCCGACGCAGCAGGCCACCTCGCTGGCCCTCGTCGTGAACGAGCTGCTGCAGAACGCGATGGAGCACGCCTTTCCCGGCCGGCCGAAGGGCCAGGTGATCATCGTCCTGATGCTCGGCCCCGAGGCGCTGCGGGTCGAGGTCCGCGACGACGGTGTCGGCCTCCCCGACGGCTTTGCCCTCGACCGCTCGAGCGACCTGGGGCTCGAGATCGTCCGCACGCTGGTGCAGGACGATCTGAAGGGCCGGATCTGGTTCACCAACGCCGGCGGGGCCCGCGTCGTCATCACGATGCCGCGCCCCGCCCCCGGGCCGTAGGACGATGCCGGACGCGCTCAAGATCCTGATCGCCGACGACGAGCCCGTGATCCGCATGGGCCTCAAGGCCATGCTGGAGGAGCACGGGTACAAGGTGGTCGGCGAAGCGCCGGACGGCGAAGAGGCCGTGACGCTGGCGCAGAAGACCGCGCCCGACCTCATCTTCATGGACATCAAGATGCCGGGGCTCGACGGCATCTCGGCGGCGGCCACGATCATGTCGCGGGCGCCGAAGCCGATCATCCTCCTCACGGCGTGGAGCGAGCGCGACCTCGTGCAGCGGGCGCAGGAAGCCGGCGTGCTCGCATACCTCGTCAAGCCGGTGCGCGAAGCGGAGCTCGTGCCGGCCATCGAGATCGCGATGGCGCGGTTCGCCGAACTGCGCACGCTGCAGCAGGAAGTGGGCAATCTCAAGGACACGCTGGAAACCCGCAAGCTCGTCGAGCGGGCCAAGGGCATCCTCATGACGCGCGAAGGCGTCGACGAGCAGGAGGCGTTCCAGCGCATTCAGCGGCAGAGCCGCAACACCCGCACGCCCATGCGCGAAATCGCGCGCGCGATCCTGGTCTCCGACGAGTTGCGGCGCACGGTCCCCTCGCAGGCGGCCACGCGGATCGTCATCCGGACGCCGGCGGACCTGCTGCGCGTCCTCTCCGGCATCCGCATCGTGCCCGGCGGCTCCGCGGAGGCGGACATCATGGCGTCCGGCCTCGAACCGCTCGGCTACCTCCGCCTGACCCCCGGCGCGGAAGTGACGGTCGAAGGCTACGTCACGAGCCGGACCCCGGAGGGGATCTACGGCCTCGGCATCGCGTTCGGGTTGGCCACCTCGCCGGGCGAGCGCGACGGCCTCGTCGCGGCCGTGATCCAGAACTCGGTCCGTCCGGGCGCGCTCGACGCGGGCGGCACGGCCCACAGCCCGTACGCGCAGCTGCTCGACGAGATTATCACAACCCAGCAGCGCGTGACCGTCTCGGGATTTCTGCGGGTGCTGCCGGACCACGCGTCGGCGGACCATCCGGACATTCCGCATATCATCGAGCTCCATCCCGTGCGCAGCGTCGCCACCGAGCGGGGCCTCGTGTTCCCGCCGATCGCGGTGGACGCGCCGGGCGGCGAGGAGTGGGCGCAGGTCGAGGCTGTGCACCCGATGCCGTTCCCGGACTTTCAATCCGCGACCCGGCTCGCGATCGCGGGCGCCGTGCTGACGTTCCGGCACGCCCCGGCCGAGGAGACCGCCTACGTCTACATGACGGGCCGGTTCTACGGAGGCCGCAGCCAGTTCGTGGAGGGGCGCCCCTTCCTGTTCGCGTTTGGAGATGCGCCGGGCCGCACCCGGGTCACCGCGGTCGCCGTCCCCGGTACCGCCGCGTACGAAATGGTGCGGCGGTGGCTCACGGCGCCCCCCACCGGACCGATGACGCTTGTCGGTCTGCGTGCACTGCAGATTCCGGCGTTGTTTGCCCCGGGCGGCGGACGCATCGACGTGGTCCTCTCGCCGGTCTTCCGGATCCTGCCGGGCACCGTCAAAGGCGCGGGCGTCCCGGCGCCGACGGCGCGATACGAGCTCGTGCCCGTGGGCGGTACTCCGCCGCCCGCGCCCGCGTCCGCCGGCCGGGCACCGGCGCGCCGCGCCCGGCCCGGGCGGGCCGCCCGGGCCGCGCACGCGCGCAAGGCCGGCGCCCGTCGGACGAGCCGCTCACGGCCCGCGCCCGGCCGCGCTAAGCGCACCTCGGCCGCCAAGCGCCGGGCCTCCGCCCCGCGCCGCGCCTCCGCGCGGGCCGCCTCAGCGCGCCGCCGGACGAGGAGCCGAAGGCGTTAGCCGGCCGTCAGAGCACAGCCCCGGCGTAGACTCGATGACGGCGAAGCACCTTGAAGAGGACGTCATCCCCGACGAAGGCACGCATATTCGCTTCGGCCGCGTGATTCTTGAGCGCTACTGCACGACGGACGACCTGCAGCGGCGGGCGCTGCACGTGCAGGAGACCAAGATGGCGGCACTACGCGTGTCGCACGAGGGCCTCGTCACGCGGGTGCTCGCCTCCCGTTGACGGCACCGCCGGACCCCGATGCGGTCCGGCGCAAGGTGTGCATCGCCGCCAGCCCGGGCACGGTGTTCGAGTTCCTGACCGACGCCGCCAAACTCGTCCGGTGGGCCGGTACCGAGGCGATCAGCGACGCGCGGCTCGGCGGCGCGTACCGCACGGCGATCAACCCCGGCCACATCATCAGCGGCGACTACGTGGAGGTCGTGCGAAACAGCAGGGTCGTTTTCACGTGGGGCTGGGTGGACAGCCGCGGAATTCCCCCCGGGTCTTCGCTCGTGGAGATCGTCCTGAGCCCCGACGGCGTCGGAACGCGGCTGACGCTGACGCACACCGGGCTGCCGGAGCCGGTTCGGGACGGCCACGGTGAAGTCTGGGATCACTACCTGCCGCGCCTCGCGCTCGCGGCCGCCGGCGGTGATCCGGGGCCCGATCCGTGGGCCGCGCCGGAAAGGATGTAACGGCTAGCTCGCAGTCGAACTGTACGCCTCGATTGATCCGCACGCCGGCACCAAATCCGCCCCCAAGGAGTGATGACCGTGGCGCAACGTTCCGGACGGAGGTCCGTACGGCGCGGGTCGCGGCCCGCGAAGAAAGCCCAGAGGCGCGGCGGCGCCGCCCGCCCGTCCCGCGCCGGTAGAGCGCGTGCCGGGGCGGGCTATCCGGTGGTCCACTTCGAGATCAACGCCCGGGACCCGAAGGCGTTGCACGCTTTTTACTCAGCGCTGTTTAGATGGGAGATAGACGCCGACAACCCCATGGGCTACGGCGTTGTCACGGCCGGCGGGAAGGGCATCAACGGGGGCATCGGACCGGCGCAGGGCGCGCCGCACGTCACGTTCTATGTGGCGGTGCCGGATCTCGAAGCCACGCTTCGGAAGGCCGGTGAGCTCGGCGGCAGCACCGTGGTCCCGCCGACGGAGATTCCGAACATGGTCACGTTCGCGGCGTTCACCGATCCGCAGGGCCACCGGATCGGCTTGATCAAATCCTAGTCTAAGGAGGCTTTCGTGGACGATCGCGCACTGATCCAGCAGCAGTTAGGATCGAGTCACGGGTTTCTCAAGCACACGTTGAACGACGTCACGGAGGAGGAGGCGCAGCGGATCCCCTCGCCGGCGGTCTCCCCGATAGTGTGGCAGGTGGGCCATGTGGCATTCGTCAACTTCGCGTTCGCCCTTGGACCCGACGCCGCGCGCAAGCGGCTGCCGGACGCCTACGCCCGTCTTTTCGCGACGGGCACCGGCGGCCGCGCGGACTACCCCGCCTTCGGCGAGATCGCCAAAGCCCTAGACGACAGCCACGGTGCCTTGCTCGCCGCCGTCGCGGAGGCGGATCTCAGCACACCGAACGAGGGACCGGTCGGCGCGTGGAAAAACTTCGCCGAAATGTACGCGTTTTCAAACAGCCACTGCTGGTATCACATCGGTAAGATCAGCACGCTCCGGGCCATGCTGGGCAAGCCGCGGCTCTTCGGTTAAGCTCCGCAGGTGTTGGCGGGTAAACGGGCGTCAACGGCGGCGTCGGCGCCGCGATGGGCGGAACGCCCGGTCACGTCACGTTCCATATCGCGGTCGATGACCTCAACGCGGCGTTGAAGAAGGTCGAGAGTCTTGGCGGCCGAAAAGTTTCGGACCCCATGGACATTCCAAACGGCCCGAGCATCACCATGTTTACCGATCCGGAGGGCCACCTGATCGGCCTCGTCAAGGGGATGTAGCCCTCGATATAACCCGCGCGGCGCCGCTACATCGCGAGAAATCGCATCGAAATCGCGTTGACGGAGCCGGGGCCCCGTGGTATATATTGAGCGGTACTGAGATGTACCGTGGGCCGTGACGCCCTCTGAGCTGCCGCTCGGAGGGCGTCTTTGTTTTTCCGGCACCGAATCGTCCCGGGCGGGACACGGGAGGTGGCGCATGGCAGGCAAGGAGATGACGGCGCAGGACGTCGTCGCGTACATCAAGGATCGCGGGGTCAAGATGGTGGATCTGAAGTTCGTCGACGTGCCGGGCACGTGGCAGCACACGACGGTCCCCGCGAGCCAGGTGGACGAGAAGACGTTCAAACGCGGCATCGGCTTCGACGGCAGCAGCATCCGCGGCTTCCAGGCGATCGAAGAGAGCGACATGCTCCTCATGCCTGATCCGGCAACCGCCCGGCCCGACCCGTTCTCGGAAATTCCGACGCTGTCCGTGATCTGCAACATCTACGATCCGATCAGCGGCAAGCCGTACAGCCGCGACCCGCGGTATGTGGCGCAGAAGGCCGAGGAGCACCTAAAGGCCTCCGGCGTCGGCGACGTGAGCTACTGGGGCCCGGAGGCGGAGTTCTTCGTCTTCGGCAACGTCCAGTACGACGTCCAGCCCTACCGCAGCGGTTACAGCATCGATTCACCGGAAGGGATCTGGAACTCCGGTCAGCCGGGGTTGGGCCACCGCATCCGGACGAAGGAGGGCTACTTCCCCGTTCCGCCCGCCGACACGCTGCTCGACGTCCGCAGCGAGATGGCGCTCGAAATGGAGAAGTGGGGCATCGAGGTCGAGATGCAGCACCACGAGGTCGCCAGCGCCGGGCAGGGCGAGATCGACATGAAATACAGCACACTGACGCGGATGGGCGACAGCCTGCTGGCCTACAAATACATCGTCAAGAACGTCGCGCGGCGCCACGGCATGACGGCGACGTTTATGCCCAAGCCGCTGTTCGGCGACAACGGCACGGGGATGCACGTGCACCAGAGCATCTGGAAGGGCGGGGCGAACCTCTTCTACAGTGAGGGCGGCTACGCCGAATTGAGCCCCGACGCGCTGTACTACATCGGCGGCATCCTGACGCACGTCGATGCGCTCTTGGGCCTGTGCGCCTGCACGACGAACTCGTACCGCCGGCTCGTGCCCCACTACGAGGCGCCCGTCAACATCGCGTTCAGCAAGCGCAACCGCAGCGCTGCGATCCGGATCCCAATGTACCACACGGGCCCGGCCGGGGCGTCGGCGAAGCGGGTCGAGTTCCGCTGCCCCGATGCGACCTGCAATCCGTACCTCGCCTTCGCGGCGATGCTGCTCGCCGGCCTCGACGGCATCAAGCGAAAGATCGATCCGGTGAAGGCTGGCTTCGGGCCGCTCGACAAGAACACGTACGATCTCCCGCCGGAGGAGGCCGCGCGGATCAAGAGCGTGCCGGGCTCGCTGACCGCGGCGCTCGACGCCCTGGAGAGCGACCACGAGTTTCTGCTCGAAGGAGACGTCTTCACGCGGGACCTGCTCGAGACGTTCATCGAGTACAAGCGCACGCGGGAGGCGCACGAAGTCAACATCCGTCCGGTCCCGTACGAGTTCTTCCTATACTACGACGTCTAGTCGCGACGTCGGGATCTCAGCCGGCGCGCGGGAGTGACAAAGGCCCGGGCGATCGCCGCCCGGGCCTTCTTGCCTGAAGGCGCCTCGCCTCAGCCTGACCCCGAGAAACCATGCCGGTGACCGTCGCGCTTCTGGCCTTCATCGCCGCGAGTTCCATTTTGATCGTCACGCCCGGCCCGGATACCGCGCTGGTCCTGCGCACGGCGGCGGTCGAGGGCCCGCGCCGCGGCGCCTACACTTCGATTGGCATATGTTCCGGACTCTTTGTGTGGGGGCTCGCCGCGGCGCTCGGCATCAGCGCGGTGCTGGCGGCGTCGCACACCGCCTTCACGGTGCTCCGCGCCATCGGGGCGGCGTGGCTGGTGTGGCTGGGCCTCAACATCTTTTTCCGCCGCCCGCGGGACGGCGGCGTGGCGCTCCCGGTAGGAGACGGCGTTGCCGGACCCCCGCGCAGGGCCGGCGCCCGCGGCGACCGGGCGTGGTTCTGGCGGGGCCTGCTCTCCAACTTGACCAATCCGAAGGTCGGCGTGTTCTTCATCACCTTCCTGCCGCAGTTTGTCCCGGCGGGCGTCGCGGTGGCGCCGTTCGTCGCGCTGCTGGTGCTGATCCACGTGGCGCTCAGCGTGATCTGGCTCGGCCTGCTGATCGTCGCAACGCAGTCCGCCGGCCGGCTGTTGCGCCGCGCTGCCATCACACGCACGCTCGATCGGGTCACCGGAGCGGTCCTGATCGGGGCCGGCCTGCGGATCGCGGCGGAAGGGCGCCGCTAGACGAGGAGCGGGGCGAAACATAATCCGCCGTGCGGAGCGTGATCTGTGAATGAATCGTGAAAATGCCAATCCGGGCTGACGCGAATCATCTATAATAAGGCCGTGGCCACGCCGCGCTTTCGGGTCGCGATGGCGCAGATCAACCCCACCGTCGGCGACTTCGAAGGGAACACCCGCAAGATTCTGGAGCGCCTCGACGAGGCGCAGCGCCTCGACGCGGACGTGGTGTCGTTTCCTGAACTTGCCGTCCCCGGCTATCCGCCGGAAGACCTCCTGATCAAGGCCGACTTCCTCCAGGAGAACCTCGCCTGCCTGCACGAGATCGCGCGGCACACGAGCCGCAGCGTCGCCGTGGTTGGCTGCGTCGACTCCGGCGAGCACCTCTACAACGCGGCGGCCGTTCTTGCCGGCGGCCGCGTTGCGGGCATGTATCGCAAGATGCGCCTGCCGAACTACGGCGTCTTCGACGAGAAGCGCTACTTCCAGCCGGGCACGGAAGCGCCGGTCTTCGTCGTGCGCGGCGTGCCCGTCGGGGTGACCGTATGCGAGGACATGTGGTCGCCCGGGGGCCCGCTCCTCGCGCAGTCGCTGGCGGGGGCACTGGTGGCCGTCAACATCAACGGCTCTCCCTACTTCATGGGCAAGTGGCGCGTGCGCGAGGAGATGCTGCGGGTACGGGCGCGCGACTACGCGATCGCGATCGCCTACAACAACATGGTGGGCGGACAGGACGAGTTGCTCTTCGACGGCCTGGGCGTCGTCGTCGATGCGCTCGGCGGCATCGCCGCCCGGGGGCCGGCCTTCGAGGAGGCCCTCACGATCGCCGATCTCGACGTCGAGGCGATCCGCACGCTGCGCCGTTACAATCCGCTCCGCACGCCCGACGCGATCGCCGGCGAAGGGCTGCGGGCGCCGGTGTACACGCTCTCGACGGAGCCGCCTGCCGGAGACGGGCGGCCGGCGCTGCCGGCGGCCTCGATCGCGGAGCCGCCGGGCGACGTCGAGGAAGTGTACCGGGCCCTCGTGCTCGGCACCCGCGACTACGTCCGCAAGAACCGTTTCCGCCGGGTGCTGGTCGGGCTGAGCGGTGGCGTGGATTCGTCGCTGGTCGCCGCCATCGCCGCGGACGCGCTCGGGACTGATGCCCTCACCGGTGTGACCATGCCGTCGCGCTTCACCTCGGAGGAAAGCCGCCGGTACGCCGCGGCGCTCGCGCGGTCGCTGGGAATCGGGACCATGGAGCTGCCGATCGAGCCGGTGGCGGGCGCCTACGAAACGCTCCTCACCTCCGCCTTTGCGGGCCGGCCGCGGGACGAGGCCGAAGAAAACATTCAGGCGCGGATTCGCGGCACGCTCCTCATGGCGCTCTCGAACAAGTTCGGATGGCTCGTGCTGGCGACGGGCAACAAGAGCGAGATGAGCGTCGGCTACGCGACGCTGTACGGCGACATGGCCGGCGGCTTTGCGGTGATCAAGGACGTACCCAAGACGCTCGTGTACCGCCTGGCCCGCTGGCGCAACGCGAACGCGGGCCGCGAGGTGATTCCCGCGGGCGTGCTGGAGCGGGCGCCGACCGCCGAGCTGCGCGAGCAGCAAACCGATCAGGACACGCTGCCGCCGTACGAGGTGCTGGACCCGATCCTGCGGCTCTACGTCGAAGACGACCGGTCCGCCGAGGAAATCGTGGCGCAGGGCTTCGATCCGGTGACCGTGGCGCGCGTCGTTCGCATGGTGGACGCCAGCGAATACAAACGCCGTCAAGCGCCGCCCGGCATCAAGATCACGCCCAAAGCATTCGGCCGGGACCGGCGCCTGCCGATCACCAACTGGTACCGCGGGCGGCGCCCCGCCGGCGCCGAGACCCCGACGGTCCCACCGCGCGCGTAAACAGTTCGATTGACGCGTTTTCCCGTCGTCCCGTACAATGGCGGGGCGGAGGCTAGGTGATGTCGCTGTCCGGTGTGCTCCCGGTAGTGCAGCGCCGCCGGGAGTTTTCTGTCATTGGTGAGGCCTTGGATGCCGGCCGGCGCCCCTGGGTCACGGGCCCGGTCGGCGCGGGAAAGGCATGCCTGCTCGCCGGCCTGATCGTGCGCGCAGGCGCGCGGGTCCCCGCCTGGCTCGTCGTTGCGCCGGACCGCGATCACGCCGAACGCCTCGCCGACGATCTCGCGATGTTCCTTCCGGACGCGCACCCGGCGACGCCGGGAGATGCGGCCGGGGGCGTTATGACAGCGACGCCCCAGACGCGGCCGGCCGTCCACCTCCTGGAGCTCTGGGATCCACCGGTCCCCGGCGAGCCGCTGTCGCTCGACGCCGAGCGGACACGCCAGAATCTCCTCGAGGCGCTCCGGCGGGCCGAGCCCGTGGTCGCCGTCGCATCCGCCGCGGGCCTCGTTGTGCCCCTGCCCGACGCGGGCTGGCTCGAGGAGGTGCGCGTGGAGTTCCGCCAGGGAGCGCCCCTCCGCCTCGAGGACGTCACGGCGCGTCTCAGCACGGCCGGGTACGAGCGCGTCGAGCTGGTTCACGTGCCCGGCGAGATGAGCGTGCGCGGCGGCATCATCGACGTCTATCCGCCGACGTCGGATCATCCGGTGCGCGCCGAGTGGGCGGGCGACGAGATCGAATCTGTCCGCCTGTTCGACCCGGAGACGCAGCGTACGACCGCGGCGATCGAGGCCGCGACGATTCTCCCGGCCCGCGCGGACTTCGCCGGCCCGGGCGCGAGCGCGGGCACCCTGCTCCCGGCGCTCCTACCAGAGCACGCCGTGTGCGTACTCGATGAGCCGGACGAAGTCGGCCGCCAGGCCGCGGCGCTGGTGAAACAGGCCGAGGCCGCGCGCGCCCACGCCGTGGCGACCGGCCAGGTTCCGGAGGGCACGCCGGCGGCGGCCGTTCCGTGGGACCGGATCGCCGCCGCGGTCGGCACCCGCCGCACCGCCGCGATCTCAACCCTGCGCACTCCCCCCAACGGCACCGGCTACGCCGCCGTGCAGATGGAGTTCGGCACGGTGGAATCGTTTGCCGGCCAGGTCGAGGGATTCGCGGAGCAGGCCCGCCGCTGGATCGCCGACCGCCGGCGGATTGTCGTGGCCAGCCGCCAGGCCCAGCGGATTCGGGAACTCCTCGGCGAGCACGGCGTCGCCGCCGCGGAGCCGGGCGCGCTCGCGGCTCCGCCCGAACCGGGCGTGGTCGCGATCGTGGACCGGCCGCTCACGCAGGGCTTCGCGCTCGGCGAGCTCGTGGTGGTGACCGACAGCGAAATCCTGGGATGGCGCCGGCGCCGCGGCCGGCCGCGCTGGTTCCGCGATGGTGCGCGGCTCGCCAGCTGGACGGAACTGGTCCCGGGGGACCTCGTCGTCCACGTCCACCACGGCATCGGCGTCTATCGAGGCCTGGAGCGCCTGTCGGTGGACGGGGCGGCGCGCGACTACCTGCGCCTGGAATACGCGCAGGGCGACGCGCTGTACGTCCCGACCGATCAGATCGCGCTCGTGCAGCGCTACGTCGGCGTGGACGGCGACGCGCCGCAGATCCACCGCCTCGGCGGCACGGAGTGGGAGCGGGAGAAGCGCCGGGTCCGCGAGCGCACGCGCGAGATGGCGCGGGAACTGCTCGATCTCTACGCCGCGCGCGAGCGGGCCCGCGGGCACGCATTCGGCTCCGATACACCGTGGCAGCGCGAAATGGAAGAGGCGTTCGTCTACGAGGAAACGCCGGACCAGCGCAAGGCGATCGACGACGTTAAACGGGACATGGAGGCGGGGCGGCCGATGGACCGCCTCGTCGCGGGCGACGTCGGGTACGGCAAGACCGAGGTCGCCCTGCGCGCGGCCTTCAAGGCCGTGACGGACGGCCGGCAGGTCGCCGTGCTCGTGCCGACGACGCTGCTCGCGCAGCAGCACTACACGGTCTTCCGGGAGCGCTTCGCGCCGTTCCCGATCCGCGTGGAACTGCTGAGCCGCTTCCGCTCCCCGGCCGAGCGGCGGGTGGTCCTGGAAGGGCTGCGCGACGGGACAATTGACGTGGTCATCGGCACCCACGCGCTGCTCAACAAGAACCTGACATTCCGCGCGCTGGGGCTCGTCGTGGTCGACGAGGAGCAGCGGTTCGGGGTGCGGCACAAAGAACGCCTCAAGCAGCTGCGCACGCAGGTCGACGTGCTCACGCTGACGGCGACGCCGATCCCGCGGACGCTCCACATGTCGCTGGCGGGCCTGCGGGATCTCTCTGTGATGGAGACCCCGCCCGAAGCGCGGCAGCCCATCCGGACATTCATCCACGAGGACGACCCGGCGCTGATCGCCGGCGCCATCCGCCGCGAACTCGCCCGCGACGGCCAGGTGTACGTCGTGCACAACCGTGTCGAGACGATCGACCGCGCGGCGGAACGGATCCGCCGGCTGGTGCCGGAGGCGCGCGTGGTCGTCGCGCACGGGCAGATGCCTGAGGCGCAGCTCGAGCGGATCATGCTGGAGTTCCTCGGCGGCCGCGCCGACGTCCTCGTCTGTACCACGATTGTGGAGATCGGCCTCGACATCCCGCGCGTCAATACGATCTTCGTGGAGAACGCTCACCTGCTCGGGCTCGCCCAGCTGTATCAGCTGCGCGGGCGGGTCGGGCGCGCCGACCGGCAGGCGTACGCCTACCTGCTGCATCCGCGCGACGCCCGGCTCACGCCGGAAGCGGAACAGCGGCTCGTCGCGATGCGGGAGTTCGTGGAACTCGGCTCCGGCCTGCGCCTCGCGATGCGCGACCTCGAAATCCGCGGCGCGGGCAACCTCCTCGGCGCCGAGCAGCACGGACACCTCGCCGCGGTGGGCTTCGATCTCTACATGCGCCTGCTCGACGAAGCGATCCGCGAGCTGCGCGGGGAGATCGTCGACGACGCCCCTGATCCGACGGTCGACCTTGGCGTCGGGGCGTATCTGCCGGAGTCGTACGTCGAGGCGCCGGCCCAGCGCGTGGCGGCCTACCGGCGGCTCGCCGAAACGCGCACCCCGGAGGATGCCGCGGCCGCGATCGCGGAATTGCGCGACCGCTACGGTCCACTCCCGGAGCCGGTGCAGCGCCTCGCCGACGTGATTCGCCTCAGGGCGCTGGCGCGCAGCGCGGGCGTCACGGCGATCGCCCGCGGCGAGGCCGGGGTCCTGGTACGCCTCTCGAGTCCGGCCTCCGCGGGCCCCCGCGTGCACGCGCGGATCGCGCAGTCGCGCGGGCGCCTCCGGTGGACCGCGGAGGGCATCCTCATCCCGACGGCGGGCATGGAGACGGATGAGATCGTGCGGACCGTCGAGCGTCTGTTGGAGTGGCTGGCGGCGGAGGCCCGCCGGGAACCGCAGGCGGCGCCCGCCGCAGAGGATGCGGCGGGAGGCGCGGATGGACCGGAGGCAGGGCCGCCGGGCCGCCGCCTCACCCGCGCGCCGCATCGTGCCGCGGTGCGCTGACCGGTGAGCACGCTGCGGCCCGATTTCGCGGACCTCGTCGCCACGATGGCGCGGCTGCGCGCACCGGGCGGGTGTCCGTGGGACCGCGCGCAGACGCCGGCGTCGCTGCGGCCGTATCTGCTCGAAGAAGCATATGAGACGCTGGACGCCATCGAAACCGGGGTCCCCGCGAGGCTCAAAGAAGAACTCGGCGACCTGCTGCTTCAGGTCGTGTTTCACGCAGAGATGGCCGCCGAGGCCGGCGCCTTTACGATTGATGACGTCGTCGCCGGACTCGTCGACAAACTCATCCGGCGCCACCCTCACGTTTTCGGCACCGCGACGGCGGCGACGCCCGATGCGGTCGTCACGCGGTGGGAGGCCATCAAGGGAGCGGAGCGGGCGGAGGCGCGCGCCGCCGCATCCACGGGTGGCGGCTCCGCGGCCGAAGGGCCCGCGGCGGCGGAGCCCGGCGAGACCGGCACGGGGGCCCTCGCGGGCCTGACGCCGACACTCCCCGCTCTCATGCTGGCCCAACAAATGCGGGTGCGTGCGGAGCGGGCCGGGTTCACGGTCCCGAACGGCGGCTCTGCGGACGGCGGTCTCGCCGCCGTGCGGCGGGCACTCGACCGGCTCGCCGCGTCCCAAGACGCCGGCACGCGGGAGGATGCGGTCGGGGATTTCCTCTTCGCCGCGGCCGGCGCCGCGCGCACGACAGGCGTCGACGCCGAACTCGCGCTCCGCGCCGCATGCGAGCGATTCCGCGTGCGATTTGCACGGTTGGAAGCGCTCGCGCGCGCGCGCGGCCGGTCGCTTGCGGAGTGCGCACCGGGCGACTTGGCGTCGCTCTGGCGCGACGCCGGTGCGGCTGGATAAGTTCCTGCAGGTCAGCCGTCTCATCAAACGGCGGGCGCTCGCGAACCGGCTCTGCGACGCCGGCCGCGTGACCGTCAACGGCCGGCGTGCCGCGCCGGCCGCGCAGGTGCGGACGGGCGACATCATCGGCGTCGAAGTCGGCGATCAGCGGATCCGCGCGCGGGTGCGGGAGGTACCGGCGGCCGCCGGGGCCCGTCCCGCCGCGGACTACTGCGAGATTCTCACCGACGAACCGCCCGCGGGATGAGGAGGATCGAATGGCGCGCATCGCAGCCGTGACGGCGCGTGAAATTCTCGATTCACGCGGCAACCCGACGGTCGACGTGGACGTCGTGCTCGAGTCCGGCGCCCGCGGCACCGCGGCGGTGCCGTCGGGGGCCAGCACCGGCGTGCATGAAGCCGTGGAACTCCGCGACCGGGACCGCGGCCGGTACGGCGGCCTCGGCGTGCTCAGCGCGGTCCGGCATGTCCGTGAGACGCTGGCGCCGCTGGTCGTGGGACGAGACCCGTCCGACCAGCGGGGCGTCGATGAGGCCCTGATCGCCGCCGACGGCACTCCGAACAAGGGCCGGCTTGGGGCCAACGCGATACTCGGCGTGTCCCTCGCGGTGGCGCAGGCGGCGGCCGCGGACCGCGGGCAGTCGCTCTTCCGCTATCTCGGCGGGCGGGACGCCGCCACGCTGCCGGTGCCGCTCATGAACGTGCTCAACGGCGGCAAGCACGCCGACAACGGGCTGGAATTCCAAGAGTTCATGGTCGTGGCGCTCGGCGCGCCGACGTTTCCAGAGGCGCTGCGCATGGGCGCGGAAGTGTACCATGCGCTGCACCGGGTGCTGCTCGACCGTGGCCTTGCCACCGGCGTCGGCGACGAAGGGGGCTTTGCGCCGCGGCTCGGCGGGAACGAGGAGGCGCTCACGCTGCTGGTCGAGGCGATCCGGGGCGCCGGCTACACCGCGGGCAGGGACGCCGCGCTCGCCTTGGATCCGGCGGCGAGCAATTTCGCCGGCGACGGGCAGTACCGGATCGGCGGCCAGACCTTCACCGCCGGGGCACTCGTCGATTACTACGCCCGGCTCGCCGATCGGTTTCCGATCGTGTCGATCGAGGACGGCCTCGCCGAGGACGACTGGGACGGCTGGATCGCGCTGACACGGCGGCTCGGCGGGCGGCTGCAGCTCGTCGGCGACGACCTGTATGTGACGAACCTCGCGCGGATCAGGGACGGCATCGCCCGCGGCGCGGGCAACGCGGTCCTCATCAAGCTGAACCAGATCGGCACGCTCACCGAAACGCTCGAAGCGGTGGGGCTCGCGCAGCGGCAGGGCTGGGCCGCGGTCATCTCGCACCGCTCCGGCGAAACCGAAGACACGGCCATCGCCGATCTCGCGGTCGCCGTGGGCGCCGGGCAAATCAAGACGGGCGCACCGGCGCGGTCCGAGCGGGTCGCGAAGTACAACCGTCTGCTGCGTATCGCGGAATCACTCGGGCCGGCGGCGCGCTATCCCGGCGCCGCCGCATTTCGCCGCTGAAGGGGCCGGGCAGGCGTAGCGCAGGAATTGCCCGCCGCGCCAAGAACGTGAGGACCGGCATGGCCAACGGTCGCCGCATGGGAGGGGCGCCGTGGTGGCTTTGGATTTACGCCGGCGTGTTCGCGGCGACCCTCCTGCTCACACTCGGGCTCATCTACCTGACGACGGTCCAGGTTCGAACGGCCGCCGCCCGGTTCGCCCATGACGCAGGCACCCCGCGCCTCGTGCGGGCCATCCCCTATGCGCAGCTGATCAACGAGACCGCTTCCGCGGCACGGCTGAACCCGGCCCTGCTCGCCGCGATCATCAGTGCCGAAAGCGCCTTCGATCCGCGCGCCCGCTCCGCCCGCGGAGCCTACGGTCTGATGCAGGTCATGCCGGGGACGTGGCGGGAAGTCGGCGGGACGCCGGACTGCCGGCCGCGGGCGTTCGACGTCGGGCGCGGCGTCCCCATGTGCGCGGAGCGGCCGGAGGCCAATCTCGCCGTGGGCGCGGCGTATCTGCGCCGGCTCGCGGACCGGTTCGGCGGCAACATGGTGTTGACCGTCGCCGCGTACAACGCGGGAACGGTGCCGGTGCTCCGATATCACGGCGTACCGCCGTTTCCCGAGACGATGCGCTACATGCGGCAGGTCTCGCTCGCCTGGCTCCAACTGCAGTCCACGGGCACGCTGACGCCGTTCTGGTCGGCGGTGATCCGGCGGTTCGATCTGTGGCAGCGGCTCCGCGGCATCCTGGTCGTGGTGCTTGCGGTGATGCTGGCGCTGCCGTGGGCCCTGCTGTTCCGCCGGCTGGAGCGAAGCGGCGTGGCCTGGATGGAAACTGGCCGGTGACGGCGCGCCGGGCGCTGCGCCCCGTCGCGGCGGCGGGTGAGACACGCATGCGGCGCCGGCGTCTCGCGACGATCGGCGCGGCGGCCCTGCTCGCGGGGGTGCTCGTGGCGTTGAGCCATCAATACGCGAAGACCTATGCGCTGGCGCGCGAAGAGGCGCGGCTCGAACAGCGGCGCCGCGATCTCATCGGGGACAACGCCCGCCTCCGCGAGGAAATCGGGCGGCTCCGCACCGACGACCGCTATCTTGAAGAGATCGCCCGCCGGCAGCTCGGGCTCGTGCGGCCGGGAGAGATCGAGTTGCTCGTCGTTCCGTATGATGGAACGATCTCCCCGCCGGGGGCGGCGGCCGGCCGCGCGCCGGCCCGGATTGAACCGGCCGATCGGCGCACGGATCCCGCGGCGGAGGGCGGCGCCGATGCCGCGGCGCGGCCGCGCCGCGGCATCGGCGCGTGGGCCATCGGCGTGCGCGACGCCGTCTGGCGGCTGCTGCGTCTGCTGCCGTACCACTAATCCGCCGTCCGCCCCACCCGAGCGCCGGGGCGCGGCCGTCACTCGAAAGCGGGTCACGGCCTCGCGTGAGGACTGCGGGGTTTTTCCTTGACACCTCTCCACAGCTTAGGCTATAATCGCTCCGCATTTTCCCATCCTGGAGGAGGGCGCCGGCCCGGAATGAGTCTTGAGGCAGGTAGCATTCTGGAAGGGATAGTCGTCAAGATCACCCACTACGGCGCGTTCGTTGAACTCGGGGACGGCAAAAGCGGTCTAGTCCACATCTCAGAAATCGCCGACACCTACGTCAAAGACGTCCGCGACTACCTCAAAGAACAAGAGCGCGTCAAAGTCAAGGTGCTCGGGTACAACGACAAGGGCAAGCTTGACTTATCCGTCAAGCAGGCCCTCGATCCCACCGAGCGTCAGGCCCGCGTGCGGTCCAAAGCCTCGTTCGAAGACAAACTGACGAAATTCATGAAAGAAAGCGAAGAGCGCCTCCTCGATCTGAAGCGCAACACCGAAGCCAAGCGCGGCGGCCGCCGCCGCTAAGCCCGCCTCCCGCTAAGTCCGCGCACCTCGCGCCGCCAGCCGCGCGACCCGAGCGCTGTTCCGTTACCCGCGCCGCGCTTCGTTGAAGCCCAGCATCCACGCGATATCTTCGAACGCCTGCCAGATGATTTCGTCAGTTTGCAGCTGCCGGCTCGCTTCGCGGATATCGCCGGCCTCGCCGAGCTCCGCCAAGTCGCCCTCCATGCGCGTCAGGCGCTCCCGCACGTCGAGCACGCGCTGATCGATCGTCTCCTCCGGCAGCGTGCTCCGCAGTTTCTCCATCGTCTCGCGCTCCACGCGGCGGGCCATGCGGTCCATCTCTACCGGCTCGAGGCGGGAGTAGACTACGATGCCGCGGCGCTCTTCGAGCGCTTCGCTGAACAACGTCTGCAGTGACTTGATGACCTGCGCGCTCATGCCGCCGTATCCTCCGCATCGACGCGCGCCGGCCCTACGGCGTCGTGAAATGCGAGCGCCCGCAGCGCCGCGAGCGTCGCCTCCATATGATACGCTTCGCCCTCCTCGGAGAGCCAGAGCCCGTCCGGCTGTGCGAGCGCGCGGAGGCGGTGAACCCCTCGCCCGATGAGATCCACCGAGCGCGGGAGCCCGGCGGCCCCGAGGCAGCCGAGCATGCCGGCCAATGAGGCGGGACTCCAGCGCTCCTCCGCGACCGCGGCAAGCGCCCCGATCGCGCGGTCCGCGGCCGGAGATCCCTGGCCGTCCAGGAGGCGGCACGCCGCGGCCAGCAGCCACGTCGCTTCGAGAAAACCGAGCACCCGTCCATCGGGCGCCTGACGCGCGGCGACATATGCGACAGCGCGCCGGGTGACGTCGTCCCGATATCCCATGCGGGCGAGCCAGAACGCCACGAGCGCGGTCGCGCGGCACCGCACGCGCGGGTCCCCGGGCATGAGGCGCGGCGGCGGCCCGTACCGCAAGAGCCCCGGCGGCTCGTCCCACGCACCGTCGGGCCGCTGCGTCGAGAGCAGGTAGGTCACGGCGCGCTCGGCGTACGGGCTGTCGCGCAGCCCGAGATCCCACAGCGCGTCGAGCGTCGCCGCCGTCGCGTCGACCGTGGATGGACGGCCCGGAACGAGACCGTACGGCACCCCGCCGTCCTCGTTCTGGCGCGCCTCGATTGCGCGCATTACTTTGGTGTCCGGGCGCGGCCGGCCGAGAATACCCCTGAGGCGGGCCCGTTCCATCTCACTGCCCTTCTGATCGATGCCGGCGATCGTGCGCCGCCAGTCGTACGGCGGCGCGGCGGTTACCCGCGCCATCGGCCCACCCGTGCGGCGCCGACGACACTTCGGCCGCGGCCGGTGTGGAACTCCATCGCACGCAGCATAGTCGATTCCTTAGGCCCGGCTCCGCGCAAGCCCTCCCCAGGAGCGCCACGGAACCGGCCCGAACCACCCCGCATGAGTGAACGCATCGGCTTTCTCGGCATCGGCGCGATGGGACAGCCCATGGCGGCCAACCTGCTGCGCCGCGGATTCTCCGTCACAACGGTGGTGCACCGCCGGCCGGAACCGGCCCGTACGCTCGAGTCGCTCGGCGCCCGGATCGCCGCCTCGCGCGGCGACCTGATCCGAAACGCCACGGTTATCATCGCCTGCCTGCCCACGTCCACAGAGGTGGAAGAGGTCGTGCTGGGCGCCGACGGCGTCCTCGAAGCCGCGCGCGAGGGCGCGGTCTTCGTCGATATGGGGACGAGCCGGCCGGCGTCGACACGTACGCTCGCCGCGCGCCTCACCGCGCGGGGCCTGGCGATGGTCGACGCGCCGATTACGGGGGGCGTGCGCGGCGCGACGGAAGGCACCCTCACGATTTACGCCGGGGGCGACGCCGAACCGGTCGCCCGCGTGCGGCCCGCGTTCGAGGCGATGGGCCGCACGATCGTGCACATGGGACCACCCGGCGCGGGGCACGTCACCAAACTCCTGAACCAGATGCTGTCCCAGGGGTCCATGGCCCTGCTGGCGGAAGTGCTGCCGCTCGGCGTGCGCCTCGGGCTCGATCCGGCGCGCATGATCGACGCGCTGGGCGCCGGCTCCGGCGCGACGTTCGCGATCCCCGCGCGCGGAGCACGAATTTTGAAGAACGACTTCGCGCCGTCGTTCCGGCTCGAACTCGGGCACAAGGATCTGCGCCTGGCGCGCGAGCTTGCCGAAGAAGTCCACCACGCGCAGCCGATGACGTCGGGCGCACTTATGACCTACGCGATGGCGCGCGGTCTCGGACTGGACGGTGAGGACACTATCGCGCTCGTGAAGGTCTGGGAGCGCATCCTCGGCGTGCAGGTGCGCGCGCAGCCGGGCGCAGCGCGCAGCGCGGCCGCCGGCGGGGCCGCCGGCCGGTAGGACGGCGGGGTGCCACACGCATCCGTGAACGGAGTCCGGCTGTACTACGAGACGGCCGGCGAGGGAACCCCGCTCGTCCTGGTGCACGAGTTCGCGGGCGACCATCGCAGCTGGCAACCGCAGGTGGCCTTCTTTGCTCGGCGCTATCGGGTCATCACCTACAACGCCCGCGGGTATCCGCCGTCGGATGTCCCGGAGAATCTCGACGCGTACTCGCAGGACCTCGCGGTCGACGATCTGCGGGGGATCGTCCAGCACGTCGCGGGCGGTCCGGCGCACGTCTGCGGCCTCTCAATGGGCGGCTACGCGACGCTGCACTTTGGCCTGCGGTATCCGGATCTTGCGCGCTCGCTCGTCGTCGCCGGGTGCGGCTACGGGTCCGACGATCCCGAGCGCTTCCGCCGGGAGGCGGAGTCGCTCGGCGCACGCGTCCAGCGCGACGGGATGCCGGCCGTCGCGCCGGCGTACGCGGAGGGCCCGATGCGCGTGCAGTTTCAGCGCAAGGACTCCCAGGGTTGGCGTGACATGGCCGACACGCTGGCGCGGCATTCCACGACGGGCAGCACGCTTACGCTGCGCGGCGTCCAAGGCCGGCGGCCCACAGTGTACTCACTGGCCGACCGGCTGGCGCGCCTCGCCGTGCCGACGCTCGTGATCACCGGCGATGAGGACGAACCGTGTCTCGAGCCGGGCCTGTTCATCAAACGGCACGTCAAGACGGCGGGGCTCTGGGTCGTGCCGAACACCGGCCACGTCGTGAATCTCGAGGAGCCGGCCGCGTTCAACGCGACGGTGCTGGATTTCTTGACGCTCGCGGAGTCGGGCCGCTGGCCGTCGCGCGACCCGCGCTCGGTGGGCCGCTCGTCGATGATTCCGGAGGAAGAACGCTAGATCCGAGCGGTCAACCGGCGGCGAGATCCTCGTCGAGGAGATCGGCGACGAACATGTGTCCCGGCGCGTGGGTGATCATAAACTCCACCCCCGCCGCGATCGCGACCGCCTGCGGCGTCACCCCGCAGGCCCAGAACACCGGCACTTCACCGGGGTTGACGACAGGCGGCTCGCCGTAATCGGGACGGCCGAGGTCCTTGATGCCGATCGCCGCGGGATCGCCGATGTGGACGGGCGCCCCGTGCGCGCGCGTATACCGGCCGGTAATGAGCACGGTGCGCGGGATGTCCGCGGCAGGCAGCGGCCGCATGCTGACGACCATGGGCCCGTGCAGCGCCCCCGCGGAACGACACGGGATCGACGTCACGTACATCGGCACGTTGCGGCCGCACTCGATGTGCCGCACCGGGATCCCGGCCCGCTGCATCGCGTTCTCGAATGTGAACGAACATCCGAGCAGAAAGGCCACGAGGTCGTCGCGCCAGTACGACCGAATGTCGGTCTCTTCGACGGGCGGCCGTCCGCGGCGCAGCACCCGGTAGCGCGGCACATCGGTGCGAAGATCGGCGCCGGGCGCCGTCACGGACGGTTCGGGGCTGCCGGGGTCCGTCACCTCGAGGAGCGGACACGGCTTCGGGTTCCGCTGACAGAACACGAGAAAGTCGTACGCGGCCTCCCGCGGAAGCACGACGAGGTTGGCCTGGGCGTGGCCCGGCGCTAGTCCGGCCGTCGGCCCACGCCACTCCCCGCGGCGGATCCTGGCGCGGAGTTCCGCCGGGGTCAGAGTCTGAATGGTTTCCGTGCGCGTACTCACCGCGGCGCGTATTCCTCCATGGTCCGGCGCGGTCCTTCCGTCCCGCGCCGGTCTCGTCAGCCCCGCCCGGAGGGCCGCTGCATCCGGCGGGCGAGCGGCTCCACGAACGGGTTGCTACGCTTCTCCTCGCCGATGGTCGTCTCCGGGCCGTGGCCGGGATAACAGACGGTCTCGTCCGGCAGCGGCAGCAGCACCCGTGCGATCGACGCGAACAACGCGTCCTGGTCCGCGCCGGGGAGATCCGTCCGGCCGACGCTGCCGGCAAACAGCGTGTCGCCGGTAAACGCGAGTGCGTCGCCGAGAAGACACACACCACCCGGGCTGTGTCCGGGCGTATGCCGGACCGTCAACCGGAGGGCACCGATCGGCAGCACATCGCCCTCACTGAGCCAGCGGTCCGGCACCGGCGACGGCGGCAGTTCGATCCCAAAGAGCATCTTCGCACGGGCCGGCCCCTGTTCGAGGACCGGCCGCTCGGCTTCGTGGATCCAAAAGGGGACATGCACAGCGCGGCGGACGGCGTCCACCGCCTGTACATGGTCGAAATGGCCGTGCGTGTTAACGACGGCGACCGGCCGGGCGTTGAGCCGGCGGAGCGCGGCGAGGATGCGCTCGGCTTCATCCCCCGGATCGATGACGAAAACTTCGCGGGTGGCGTCGTCGCCGAAAATATAACAATTCGCAGCGACCGGGCCGACAGGGAACCCTTCGATGATCACCGCGGCTCCCAGGCGGCCCGGCCGATGTTAGCCGTTTCGCTTCACGCCGGTGCGCCGACCTTCGCCACGCTCAGCGCCTTGACGATTTCGCGGCAGAACGCGGGCAGATCCGGCGGGGTCCGCGACGAGATCAAATTCCCGTCGACGACGACTTCGCGGTCGACGTAGTGCGCCCCCGCGTTAATGACATCGTCCTTGATCGCGCTGACGCACGTCATCGTCTTGCCCTTCACGATCCCCGCGGAGATCGGCACCCATCCGGCATGGCAGATCGACGCCACGATCTTGCCCTGCTGGAACGCCTCGCGCACCAGCCGCAGCATCGGCTGATGCCGGCGCATGTGGTCCGGCGCGTAGCCGCCCGGAACGATGACCGCGTCAAAGTCGGACGCCTTCGCGTCGTCCATCGAGATGTCGGCCTTCGCGGGGTACCCTTCCTTACTCTTGTACGCTTCGCCGGCCTTGGGGCCGACGATCGTGACGGCCGCCCCGGCCTCGCGCAGCCGCAGGACCGGGTACCACAACTCGAGGTTCTCGTAGTAGTTCTCCGCGAGTACGGCGACCCGCTTACCGCTCAACTCCATGCAGCACCTCCGAGGGATGAAGACTCGCAGTGACCGACGGTGGTCGCTCTTTAGTATAGAGAGGGTGACGCCGGAGGGTCAACGATGGTTAGGGTTAGGAGATAAGGACCCTCAATATTGCGCGAAACGTAACGCTCGTCCCGCATGGTGGAACACTCGCCGGACGGAATTTCACTCCTCGCGCCCAGTGGCCGGTACAATTTAGGCTAAGAACCCGCGTTGCTAGCGGGAC